>WLOP01000009.1 GCA_009699205.1 Actinomycetota bacterium | reverse complement strand
GGTCGGAGGTTCAAGTCCTCCAAGGCCCACTCCCGTTAACCACGGGGACTTAGCTCAATTGGTAGAGCACCGCCTTTGCAAGGCGGGGGTTAGGGGTTCGATTCCCCTAGTCTCCACATGACACAAAAAACTTCAGCAACCCTGCACACATCCATGGGCGACGTCGTCGTCGAACTCTTCCCAAACCATGCACCGAAAACAGTTGCAAACTTTGTGGAACTCGCAACCGGCGCTCGCGAATGGACAGATCCTCGCAATGGTGAAAAAACCACAGCGAACCTATTCGACGGAACAATTTTTCACCGCGTCATTGAAGGCTTCATGATTCAAGGTGGAGATCCATTGGGTCGCGGAACTGGTGGACCTGGTTATCGTTTCGCAGATGAATTCCATGGAGATTTGGTTTTTGACCGCCCATACATTTTAGCGATGGCTAACTCAGGTCCCGGAACAAATGGTTCTCAATTCTTCATTACCGTTGCGCCGACAACATGGCTCAACCGCAAACACACAATTTTCGGCGAGGTAAAAGATAAAGCCAGCCAAGGTGTTGTCGATGCAATTGGTAGCGTTAAAACCGATAACCAAGATCGCCCTTCAACGCCAGTAACGATTAACTCAATAACCTTCGCGTGAAACGCACCACAACTACCAGCCTTATCACGGTAATTTGTGGGTTTTACTTACTGCAACTTCTCAACCCATCAATAGAAGACCGTCTGCTCTTAATAAATAAAGCAATCTTGAGTGATGGCGCGATTCATGGGGTAGCAACAGGTGAGTGGTATCGAATTCTCACCGTCGCACTCGTCCATGGCAGTTTGATGCATTTAGGTTTTAACATGTACGCGTTACTTGTTCTAGGTAATCCAATCGAAGCCGCCTTTGGACGCAACCGTTTTCTTGCGATCTTTTTCATATCCTTAACTACTGGTTCCCTCACTTCTTTATATCTCAACGCCAGCAATCAAGCTTCTGTAGGTGCATCAGGAGCGCTCTTTGGTTTATTTGGAGCGATGGCAGTAGTAGGCAAAAGAATTGGCGCCGATGTAAAAAGTATTCTGGTAATCATCGGAATTAACTTTGCGATGGGATTTGTGCTCTCAGGAATTGATTGGCATGCCCACCTAGGTGGTCTTGTAGGCGGCGTTCTTGCCTCGAAAATATTGCTCCGCCAAAGGCGATAACTTATCCACAGCAGTTATCCACCATGTGGAGAATTACACCGGTGTAATTAACGCCATTTCGTTGCGAGCGAAAAACCTACCGCGATAAATCCAAACCCGATAAGCATGTTCCAGGCGCCGATATGAGGCACTGGATAGGCCGTTTGGGTGACATAGAAGATAACGATCCAGATCAAACCTGCGAGGAAAGCGGCAACCATCACTGGTGCTAACCAACCAGGACTTTCCAACGGGGCAGGGGTATGGCTAACTACCTGCTCTGTGTGGCTGGCAGTCTCTTTTACTTTCTTGCGCAACTTCGATTTAGGCATGGCGCAGGGTAACACGCCCGACCTCACCTATGGCAAGTGCGGGACGCAAGCTTTATAGGAGAAGATTGCGCCTATGCCCGCCAGAAAAATCCTCGTCATTGATAACTATGACTCATTTGTTTTCAACCTTGTGCAGTACCTCGCACAACTTGGAGCGCAATGCACTGTTGTACGCAATGACGAAATCTCTGTGGAAGCCGCGGATGATTTTGATGGCGTATTAATCTCTCCTGGTCCAGGAACTCCTGAGCGCGCCGGTGTGAGCGTCGAGATGGTTCGTTATTGCGCGGAGAAAAAGATTCCACTTTTTGGAGTTTGTTTAGGCCATCAAGCAATCGCAGTGGCATATGGCGCAACTGTTTCGCAAGCCCCAGAACTACTGCACGGAAAAACATCACAAGTACAACATAAAGATATTGGTGTGCTTGCAAATATCCCTAACCCATTTCAAGCTACGCGCTATCACTCACTGGCAATCGAACGTCAAACACTTCCTGAAACTTTAGAAGTTACCGGCGAAACTAGTGATGGAATTATTATGGCAATACGTCACAAAGAACTTCCTATCGAAGGTGTTCAATTTCATCCAGAATCAGTGCTTACTGAACACGGACATGACATGCTCGCTAATTGGTTAATTCAATGTGGAGATCTAGATGCTCGCAGTAAATCTTTCGGACTTTCACCAGTTGTAGGAAAGTAATTATCTACTGTTGACGATTTACAGTGATAGTGATTGAAGAACCAATAGTTGCAGTTATTGCCGCATCGGGTGTTTGAGCCAAAACAATTCCCAAATCTTGGCTGGGATCATAAGCTTCGAGTTGTGTAATTAAGAATCCTGCTTGCGTCAGAATGTTACGTGCTGAAATTTCATCAACTCCCAGCACGAGAGGAACTTCGATATCGCCGCTTGCGATTTGCAACAGCACGCCACCACCGGCGACAAGAGTTGTGCCTTCACTCGGTGTAACTTTCAAAACAGTTCCTTGAGGTTTATCTGAAGTAACGGCCTCTGTACGGGAAACGACTAATCCAGCAGCCGTTAGAGCAGCACGCGCATCTATAAGTAATTGACCAACAAGATTGTCCGGGACAATTGCATCTCCTGGCCCATCTGAAAGAGTGAGAACAACACCAGTACCCTTTTTGGCTTTCGAAGTAGCTAACGGATTTTGACTAGCTACACGATCTTTGGGGATACGAGCGTCATGGGAACGCAAAATTGTGACGGTGAAATCCGCAAGGAGGTTTGTAGCATCAATTTGATTAAGCCCTACAACATTAGGAATTTCAATAAGAGAACTAGAAGCAACAGTGCCAGAAGTTAAAACAGAATAACTAATACCTCCTGCGACTAAAAGCACGCTCATCATAAGTGCGAGAACTCGCTTCTTATTTATCGGCTTGCGAGCCACCTTTGTAGATACCGATTGCCCAGCGCGTAATTTCCTAATATCAGCCAGCATCGCAGATGCGCTTTGATATCTATCTTCTGGTTTTTTCGCTAGCGAAACAAGTAATGCGATATTTAAACCTTCAGGAAGTTCTGGTGCCACTTGGCGCGGAGGAATAATCGCACCAGATACATGCTGGAACGCAATTGATACTGGTGTATCTCCAGAAAATGGAGGGCGCCCTGTAAGTAATTCATAAAGTAGGCAGCCAAGCGAATAGAGATCGCTGCGATAATCGGCAGTCTCACCCATTGCCTGCTCAGGAGAGAGATATTGCGCAGTGCCTACAACGTTCCATGTACTAGTTAAAGTTGCACCTATGTCATCGAGAGCACGAGCGATTCCAAAATCCATAACCTTCACATCACCTTGATCTGTAATCATGACGTTTGCAGGTTTTATATCTCGATGAACGATTCCTCTTTCGTGAGAATATTCAAGTGCGGAAAGAATTCCTTCTGCGATTTCAAGGGCGCGCTCTAGGGGTAAATGTTCGCCACTATGAATTAATTCACGAAGTGTGTAACCGGAGACCAATTCCATAACAATGTAAGGGGCTGGTTCTTCGCCAGAGTCATACACGGCAACAATTCCAGGATGGTTGAGTCCAGCAGCAGCTAAAGCTTCTTTCCGAAACCGTGCCACAAAGGAAGGATCCCGCGCCAAGTCACTTCGGAGAATCTTGATTGCAACTTCACGTGAAAGACGTTGGTCTTGGGCGATATAAACATCAGCCATACCGCCGGTACCAATCATTTCACCGAGTTTGTAGCGCTCTCCTAATAATTTATCCATTGTGACCCACCTGCGCAGCGCCCAAAAAGATTGAACTGCCTTCGCTTACACCCACCGTTATATCAGCCACAAGAACAGTGACGTTATCAGGAGCTCCATTTTTATATGCGGTGTCAATTAAAAAGGTAACAGCTTCGTCTTTGTCGGCAATTTGTACACCTTCTAAAAGTTCTGCCTCCGAAACAATTCCATGTAACCCATCACTAGATAACAAGAAACGATCCTTTTCTTCTACTTCATAAATCATAAGTACCGGTGCAATCGAATTATCACCCATTAAGACTTGGGTGAGCATTGAACGTTGAGGATGATCAGAAGTCTCGCCAACCTTTAATACTCCTTGATCTAAAAGCTCTTGAATCACAGTGTGGTCATGGCTGAGTTGAGTAAGAACACCATCTCGCAACCGATATGCACGCGTATCGCCGACATGTATCAGCGCAACAAAGCTTCTTTTATCGCTCGAGTACAGGTGTAGCGCGCTTAAAGTGGTGCCCATTCCAAGCAGCTCTTCATCATTATCAGCGACGCGACGAATTTCAGCGTTAACGTCGTAAAGAGAGTTCATAAGTAAATCTTCAACAGAATCAGAATCAATCGAACCGGAATCAATTACCGGGATAATCTGCGCAAGAGTATTGATTGCAATAGCAGAGGCGATTTCACCGCCAGCATGACCGCCCATGCCATCAGCTATAGCAAGTAGATGCGAGTGATGTAATGCCGAATCCTCATTTCCTGGTCGGATTAACCCAGTAACAGAGCGCGCCGAGGTAGAGAAGTGTCTACTTGTTATAACCGCCATCTCTTCCTCCCATCATCGCTATCTAGCTTTTATGTTCTACCTCTACCTCCTAAGCCTAACGGTGATAATGTGAGGTCAGATAGCGTGAGTGGCGGAATGGCAGGCGCGCACAGTTCAGGTCCGTGTACTCGTAAGGGTGTAGGGGTTCAACTCCCCTCTCGCGCACGTGATTCCCAAAATATATGCCCATCGCGGTGCCTCCAGTCACTTCCCAGAACATACCCGCGCTGCTTATTTGGCAGCCATCGATCAAGGTGCTGATGGATTTGAATGCGATGTTCGTCTGACAAAAGATGGAGTTCCGGTTTTATGGCACGACTCGAGTATGGAACGCATCGCAGGATCAAAAGAATTGGTTGCCGCTATTTCTTTTCAAGAAATGAAGAAGGTTTATCCTGCCGTAATGCAGTTAGAAGAATTAATTGAACTTGCTATCAACCACAAGAAAGAATTGGCAATAGAAACTAAACATCCTGTCCCACAAGGAAAGGAGATAGAAACAGTAGTTTCGTCGCTAATTTCGAATGTAGATGTGAAGTGCGCAATTATCTCTTTCTCTTGGTTAGCGCTGGAGAAAGTGCCAAAAGATATTGAATCAGTTTTACTCTTACGCCCCCCATTCATCTCCCTCCGCTCAAAATTCACTTCAGCCAAAGGGTTAGGACCAAACATTGCAATGCTCAAAAAAAGGGGAGATTTTGTAACTTCGGCAAAATCACAAGGGAAGAAAATCTACGTATGGACAGTCGATTCTGTAGAAGATCTCGAATTCTGTGCGTTAAATCAGGTAGATGTGATCATCACAAATAAACCGTCTCTAGCCCGCAAGGTGCTCGGCTATCCTTAAGCAATGAGCACTTATGCCTACCTGGGTCCCGCGGGGACTTTCACTGAGGCAGCCCTACAGAAAATTTCTCAACCACAAGATTTACTACTCCCATACGCGAATGTCACCGCCACTTTGGATGCTGTCCGAAAAGGCGAAGCGGAATTTGCACTTGTCCCTATTGAAAACTCTGTTGAAGGCGTAGTGGCTCGGACGCTGGATGAATTAGCAACAGGTGACCCGTTGGTTATTGCGGGAGAGGTAACAATTCCTGTCACTTTTTCACTTATGACAAGAAATGAAAAAATAGATATTGAGAGCATTGCGACCCACCCGCATGCAGAGTCTCAATGTCGCGCCTACATCGCTAAGAATTATCCAAAGGCAGAAATCATCCCAACTGCTTCTACCGCAGCGGCAGCAGAAGCTTTAGTGAGCGGTCTATACGACGCGGCAATCGCAGCGCCTGTTGCTGCTCAACGTTATGGATTGAAAATTCTTGCTAACGATATTGGCGATACCCCAGGAGCGGTTACTCGATTTGTCCTTGTCACCAAACCTGGTCAATTAGGAACATCCACCGGGCATGACCGAACCTCACTTGCCGTTTTCATTGCAATCGACCACGCAGGTGCTCTTTTGGAAATCCTCACCGAATTCAAGAAGCAAGAAGTTAACTTAACTTTCATTCAAAGCCGGCCCACAGGTTTAGAGCTCGGTCACTACCATTTCATTATCGATGTAGAAGGCCACATCCAAGACGCACCCGTGGCTAACGCTCTTGCCGGGCTAAAAATTATTTGCCAGGACATAAGATTCTTAGGTTCATACCCAAGAGAAGGAGCGCTTTCATGATTGATATTAAGTATCTTCGTGAAAACCCAGATGTATTGCGCACTTCTCAAAAGGGGCGCGGAGAAGATCCAGCAATTGTTGACCGCGTTCTAGCGAGTGACGATGCGCGCCGAACCGCAATCGCTGATTATGAAGCGCTACGCGCCGAACAAAATCTCTTCTCTAAGAGCGTCGGAGCAGCAAAAGGCGAAGAACGCGAGGCGCTTCTAGAAAAAGGAAAAGTTTTATCAGCCGCCGTTAAAGCGGCTGAAGCTCGCAAGAGCGAAGCAGAAGTCGCCGCTCATCAAGAAATTTTACTTCTTTCAAATATTCTCGATCCAAAGGCACCCATTGGCGGCGAAGAAGATTTTGTCGTTTTGGAACACGTGGGAACGCCTCGTGATTTCACAAAAGATAATTTTCTGCCCAAAGACCATGTTGAACTCGGCAAGTTACTTGGCGCCATAGATACCGAACGTGGTGCCAAAGTTTCAGGCGCGCGCTTTTATTACTTGACTGGGGTAGGTGCACTACTGGAATTCGCTCTTGTAAATTATGCGATTAGCAGTGCAGTTAAAGCTGGATTTATTCCAATGATTACACCTGTGCTTGTGAAACCTCCAGCAATGGAGGGCACGGGGTTCCTAGGTCAAGCCGCAGAGAATGTTTTCAATCTAGAAAAGGATGATTTCTATTTGGTGGGTACCAGCGAAGTACCGTTGGCAGCTTTCCATATGGACGAAGTACTCAACGTCGAAAAACTTCCATTGCGCTACGCCGGCTATTCAACATGTTTCAGACGTGAAGCTGGCACATATGGCAAAGATACGCGCGGCATTATTCGTGTGCATCAATTCGATAAAGTCGAAATGTTTACCTTTTGCAAGCCAGAGGATGCGGTTGCTGAACACCAACGTTTGCTCCAGTGGGAAAAAGACTTTCTCACCGCAATGGAAATCCCTTTTAGGGTTATTGATGTTGCTTCAGGAGATTTGGGATCAAGTGCTACCCGTAAATTTGATTGCGAAGCGTGGATTCCAACACAAGAGGCTTACCGTGAAGTTACAAGCACTTCCAACTGCCTCGAATTTCAAGCTAGACGCTTAAATATCCGCATGAAAGGCGCTGAAGCTACATCTCATGTAGCGACACTTAATGGAACCCTTGTTGCGATTCCACGAATGATTGTTGCCATTCTAGAAAATCACCAAAACGCTGACGGCACCGTCAATGTTCCTGTAGCGCTCCAACCATTCTTGGGGACTTCTAGATTTGAGCTTGTGTGACCCATCGACCGAAATTAATCGCTACCGATCTAGACGGAACGATTGTTCCGCACTACGGAGCGATTTCCCAAAGAACTGTTGATGCTTTTACACAAGCTCACGAAATGGGAGTTGAAGTTTTCTTTGCAACAGGGCGTCCTCCACGTTGGATGCGAGATATAGATGCAACTTTCGCTTTCGGTTCAGCAATTTGTTGTAACGGCGCGATGTTGTATGACTTAAAGAGCGACACAGTATTGGAGGAGTGGGGAATTTCTGTCGACGCGCAGATTGAGGCAGTAAAGAAATTGCGCGTGGCTATTCCCCAGATTTCATTTGCTGTCGAAAGTAGCGATTACTTTCACCGCGAAAAAGGTTACATCGCTCATTACGATGTTGGTCTTGATGAGATCGGTCAAGATTTAATCGAAAAAGCTATGAAGTCCCCAGCTTTGAAACTGATGGCTAGGTGCACAAACCAAGAGCTGACATCAGATGAAATGATGCATTTAGCCACAGAAGCAGTTGGCGATCTTGTAACAATCACACATTCGAATCCCAATGAATCCCACCTTGAGATTTCAGCGATTGGTGTCTCAAAAGGAACAACGTTGGCGATCATGGCTGGACGCTTAGGAATCGAAGCAAAAGATTGTGTCTCATTTGGCGATAACCCAAATGATTTTTCAATGCTCCAATGGTGTGGTCGTTCATATGCAATGGCTGATGGGCACCCAGATGGAAAGAAGTACGCAAAAGGCGTCGCCCCCGCTCACACAGCTGATGGCGTAGCGATAATCCTCGAGGAATTACTTCAACTTCCTGCTTAAGCAAAGGTCGGGTACATTACCCCGCGGAGGGCTCGCATAGCGGCCGAGTGCACCGGTCTTGAAAACCGGCAAGGGAAACCTTCGAGGGTTCAAATCCCTCGCCCTCCGCTCAGTTTTACGTGTGGTTGATTTCATAGCCTGCACCCCCCGCTTTCCCCTAGCAATAGACGGGAGGTGACGGGAAACTAGGACATCGGCGTTTACGACGCTACCCCAAAGGAGCTGGTTCATGTCCGGAGTTTTCTCACCTTCGCGAGCAAAAATTGCAGCACGAACACTTCGGACAGATCGTTGGTGGTTACAACCAACAATCACCGTTGCCGTTCTTCTCTCTTTTATTGTCTACGCAACTATTCGCGCGTTTGAAGCGAAGTTCTATTTTGCTGAACCATTGATTTCACCATTCTATTCACCTTGCCTTACAGCAGCCTGTGATACAAAAGCATCGCTATTGGGTCAACCGCTCGGCAATGTTGCGATTTTCGGAATGGCAATTTCACCCGCTTTATTTATATTAATTTTTCCACTTGGCTTCCGAATGACTTGCTACTACTACCGCAAGGCTTACTACCGTTCCTTCTGGCAATCACCGCCTGCATGTGCAGTTGCAGAACCACATGCAACGTACACAGGAGAAACAAAAGCACCTTTAATCGTGCAAAACGGTCACCGTTGGTTCTTCCTTGCAGGTTTAGTTTTCAATGTGCTCTTAACTATTGATGCAGTTTTGGCATTTCGAAATGAATCAGGTCAATGGGGACATATGAGCATCGGTTCACTTGTCTTGCTCACAAACGCAACGTTGCTCTGGTTGTATTCAGCTTCGTGCCACACCTGCCGTCACACTATTGGCGGACGTCTCAAGCATTTCTCTAAACACCCAGTGCGTTACAAACTTTGGACATGGGTTTCGATTCTTAACCACAAGCACCCAACATTTGCATGGATCTCACTCTTTGGAGTAGCCCTGTCAGATGTTTATGTTCGTGCGGTCTCATCCGGCGCAATCCATAACCTTTACTTCTTTTAATAGGCATCAAGGAGAATTTCATGAGCGCTCTCGAACGTTATAAGTACGATGTTGTAGTTATTGGTGCTGGTGGAGCTGGCCTGCGAGCCGCTGTTGAAGCGCGCGAAGCGGGCCTTACTGTGGCAATCGTATGTAAATCCCTCTTCGGCAAGGCCCACACAGTGATGGCCGAAGGCGGCGCTGCTGCTTCCATGGGTAATGTCAATGACAATGACAACTGGATGGTCCACTTCAGGGACACAATGCGCGGCGGTAAATTCCTCAACCACTATCGCATGGCTGAATTACATGCCAAAGAAGCACCAGATCGTATTTGGGAACTTGAAATGTGGGGCGCGCTCTTTGACCGCACAAAAGAAGGAAAGATTTCACAGCGCAATTTTGGTGGACACGAATACCCTCGCTTAGCCCACGTTGGCGACCGCACTGGTCTTGAACTCATTCGCACAATGCAACAGAGAATCGTTGCACTTCAGCAAGAAGAGTTGAAAGAGAAAGGCAACACAGACTCACTAAGAGTTTTCGCAGAACTTACAGTTACAGAAATTCTTAAAGAGGGCGGCAAGGTTGCTGGCGTTTACGGATATTGGCGCGAAACTGGCGCAGATATTCTTATTGAAGCCAGCGCTGCTGTTATCGCCACAGGTGGCGTTGGTAAAACTTTCAAAATTACATCTAACTCATGGGAAGGCACAGGTGACGGCCACGCGCTTGCACTTAAAACCGGCGCAAACTTAGTTGATATGGAGTTCTTACAATTCCATCCAACAGGCATGGTCTGGCCACTCTCTGTAAAAGGAATTCTTGTCACCGAATCAGTACGAGGTGAAGGTGGAATTTTGACCAATTCACTCGGTGAGCGTTTTATGTTTAAGTACATCCCAGATGTATTTAAAGATAAATATGCAGATAACGAAGAAGAAGCAGATCGTTGGTATGTGGATCAAGATAATAATCGTCGCCCACCCGAGCTGCTTCCACGCGATGAAGTTGCGCGCGCAATCAACAGCGAAGTTAAAGCAGGGCGCGGCACTGAACACGGTGGAGTCTTCCTAGATGTTTCAAAGCGTCTCTCTGCAGAAATTATTAAAAAACGCCTTCCATCTATGTGGCACCAGTTCTATGAACTTGCAGGCGTAGATATCACTAAGGAAGCAATGGAAGTTGGCCCTACATGTCACTACGTTATGGGCGGCGTTGAAGTAGACCCAGATAGCGCAGCGGCAATTGGCGTTGACGGACTCTTTGCAGCTGGCGAAGTTGCTGGTGGAATGCACGGCTCAAACCGCCTTGGCGGTAATTCCTTGACCGACCTTCTCGTTTTTGGCCGTCGCGCAGGTAAAGGCGCAGCCGATTATGTGAAGGCAAATAAGGCAAACCCTGTGAGCGATGCGGCAATTGCTAAGGCCGCGGCGAAGATCGAAGCACCATTCGCACGAAAAGGCGGAGAGAACGCATACTCGCTCCACCAAGAGTTACAAGAAGTCACACATAATCTCGTGGGCATTATCCGCACCGGTGCCGAACTTAGAGAAGCAATAGAAAAGATTGCCGATATCCGCAAGCGCAGTGCAAATATTGCTGTTTCTGGTGATCGCAAATTTAACCCTGGCTTCCATTTAGCTTTCGATCTAGACAACATGCTGCTTGTTGCTGAAAGCACAGCAAAGGCCGCTCTACTTCGTGAAGAATCACGAGGCGGGCATACTCGCGATGACTTCCCTGGTATGAACTCAACGTGGCGCCAGGTTAACCACATCTCAAGTTTCGATGGTGAGAAAGTAAATACAAAAGCCCAACCATTGCCTGTGTTACCAAAAGAACTCTTTGACCTATTTGATGTTCACGAACTCGAGAAATACATGACGCCGCAGGAAATTGCGAAAGGTGGTTCCAACTAATGGCACGCACACTCAAGCTACGTATCTGGCGCGGGGATAGTAAAGATGGTGGATTGCAAGATGTCACCGTCGACGCCAATCACGGTGAAGTTGTTCTTGACATAATCCATCGCGTGCAAGCAACACAGATGGGCGACCTTGCAGTTCGCTGGAATTGCAAAGCAGGTAAATGTGGATCTTGTTCAATGGAAATTAACGGAAAACCACGCCTTGCTTGTATGACGCAAGTTGCTTCGTTTCCTGAAGGTGAAACCATCACCATCACACCACTTCGTGCCTTCCCTGTTATCAAGGACCTCGTCACCGATGTTTCCTTTAATTACAAGAAAGCAATGGAAATTCCTGCTCTCGTTATGCCAGCTGGCATGAAGCCAGGTGAACCACGTATGGAGCAGGTAGATGTGGAGCGCTCGCAAGAGTTCCGCAAATGTATCGAATGCTTCTTATGTCAGGATACCTGCCACGTAATTCGCGATCACGAAGAGAATAAGAAGTCCTTTGCTGGACCACGTTTCTTTATCCGTATCGCCGAACTCGATATGCACCCACTCGATATCTTAAAAAACCGCAAACACACTGCACAAGACGAGCACGGCTTAGGAATGTGCAACATCACCAAGTGCTGTACAGAGGTTTGCCCAGAACATATTCGCATCACCGATAACGCAATTATCCCCATGAAGGAACGCGTAGTTGACGTGAAATATGATCCTGTTCGGTGGTTGGGCTCCAAAATCCGTAAACGCGAGGGTATTGTTTAATACATGCGTTTAATCTTTCGTTGGGCAGCTTTAGCTTTGGCATTCTGGGCAGCTACCGCGCTCGTCCCAGGCATCACAGTAAACGGTGGAGTCGGAACCTATCTTTGGGTGGCCCTTCTCTTTGGGCTTATCAATGCGATCTTAGGGTCGATTGTTAAAGTTTTAACTTTTCCCGCAACAATTCTTACCTTCGGGTTATTCATCTTCGTCATCAACGCAGCGATGCTCTCTCTTACCGCGCGCTGGAGCGATTCCTTAGATGTTAAAGATTTCTGGTCTGCTCTTTTTGCCAGCCTAATCATCACAATCGTCACAAGCTTCTTGCGAAAGTTCTATTCGAAGGCGACGCCATTTTAAAGTCGGCTCGTTGGGTTTCACTCGGCGGAGCAATTGGATCATTAGTGCGTTGGCTTTTATCACTTGCGTTCGCAAATTCTCGCACAGGAACATTTATAGCGAATCTACTTGGTGTGGCCCTTGCAGGCTTCCTGTTGGTTTTTCTAGAGCGCCACGGCAACGATTTCTACCGCCATTTACTGCTTCCTGGTTTTTGTGGCGGCCTCACAACGTTTTCAGCTCTGGCATTTATGACTTTGCATCCAAATGAAGGCGGAGCTGCGTACTTTCTTCTTACTTTGATTTGCAGCCTTTTGATCGTGGCAATAGTGATTTCTCTATCGCGCAAATTTATTCCGGTGCGCAAGTGAAAGCACTACTCGTTCTACTTGGAGCTTCAATCGGGGCACCGGTTCGGTTTATCGTCGATCAATATCTACGTAAGTTCACAAAATTCCCATTGGGGATTTTATTAGTCAACGTCGTTGGTTCTTTCATTATCGGATTACTTATTGGCCCTGCAGATAATCTACATATCTTTTTACTCGTTGGATTCGCAGGGGGTTTTACAACGTGGTCAACATTCATACTAGATCTATATCTAGCCATGGAGTTGAAAAAGTATAAGAGCGGGTTACTCAACCTATTCTTATCAACTACTTTGGGGCTTGGCGCAGTGTGGCTAGGTCATTACATAGGAAGTTAACGAAGAATCGAGCCCATCCACGCTTCAATTTCATCGGGGTGGCGTGGGAGAGCTTCAGTTAAGTTGCGGCATCCGGTTTCGGTCACCACAACATCATCTTCAATCCGGATACCGATACCGCGAAATTCAGGGGCGAATAGTTCATCATCAGATTGGATGTAAAGCCCTGGTTCGACAGTCAGCACGTGACCTACTTCTAACTTGCCTTCAAGATATTGGTCTTTACGTGCCTGAGCACAATCGTGGACATCCATACCGAGCATGTGGCTTACTCCATGCAAAGTCCAGCGGCGGTGAAGTCCAATTTCAGGGCGCATAGATTCTTCAACGCTCACTGTAAGGACTCCCATATCAAATAAACCTTGTGCGAGAACCCGTTGGCATGCGCGGTTAATTTCAGCAAATTCAACACCAGGTTTGATCGCGGCAAATCCTGCTTTTTGTGCTTCATAAACCAAGGTATAGAGAGAACGTTGTGCAGGGGTGAACTTTCCATTTACAGGAAGCGTCCGTGTGACATCGGCGGTGTAATAAGAATCTCTCTCCACACCAGCGTCAACAAGTATTAATTCACCCGGACGGACATCCCCGTCATTACGAATCCAATGCAAAACACAAGCATGCGAACCAGCAGCAGAAATCGTTTCATAACCCAAATCATTTCCTTCAATGCGAGCACGACCAAAGAAAGCCGCTTCAACGACTCGTTCACCACGGGGAGTCGCCACAGCAGCAGGAAGTGCGCGAACAATGTCTGCAAATCCCCTGGCGCTCGAATCGCATGCTTTTTGCATCTCGTTAATTTCGTAGGAATCCTTAATCAACCGTTGCGCGGAGACGAAAGTCGCAAATTCTGCATCACGCTCGTGTACCGAAACAATAGTGTCCACGGATTTGTCTTGATCTCGAATTACAAGAGATTCCTTTGGAGTTTTAAGGAAATCTTCCAAAGATGCGACAGTGCGTGTTTCAATCTCATATCGAGTTTGTGCTTCATCTACGGTGTAGCGCCTACCCACCCAAAGTTCGCCATAACGTGCATCGCGATAAAAGGCATCTGTGTCGCGCGTAGATCTAGGGTTAATAAATAGAAGAGGTTGATGTCCTGCACCTGTAGGTTCCATAACGAATACAGCATCAGCAGTGGCTTCGCTACCTTGCACGCCTGTGTAATAAGCAAAAGCTGAGTGAGGGCGGAAGCGATAATCACAATCATTACTTCGGACTTTGAAGTTGCCTGCGGGGATTACCAAGCGAATTCCTGGGAAAGCTTCCGAAAGTTTGTTTCGGCGGGCAACTGTCCATGCAGTTACATCGCTCGCGCTCATGCCAGCAAGTGGAGTCGGACTCCATCCTGTCTTCATAAATTCGGCAAAAAGCGGGGAAGGGGCCACATCATGGGCACGCTTTGGTGGGGTTTTTACCTCTTCGCTCATTGGATAAGAGTACACAGCAGAGATTTGGTAGCAACTTTCACCCAAAACCATAAATCGGGGGCAGCACTACTTGTTTAATTTGAGCCTATTCAATTGCTCAATTCAATTGTCTAGCGCAATCGCAAGTTCTATCCTGCAGAGATGAGGAGCCCACGGCAGCTTTTACAGAAACACAAGAAACTCAAAATATTTTTGATAGTCGTCCTCATCTTTCTTCTTGTGGGTTCACAACTAGCTAAACGATCTATGAATGCTTTAGAGAATTTTGGACCTAAAGAAATGGCTGAAATTCCTCAGATCACACACTTGCCTTGGGATGTGGATCGGGTATATGCGCTCACTCCTTATAGATCCAATGTCGGCCACGATTACACCTACAAATCCTGGGATGGCGAAACATGCAGGACTCTCAATCACTATGGGAATTACGGACACTTTAAAAACGGAAAGGCATACCGTTCACAACCAACTCCTGGGCATCCCAACATAAATCTCTACGCCCCATTTGATGGAGAGTATTCGACACGACCAGAAGGAACGAATCCAAATAATCCTTCGAGCAAAGAAGTAGGACTGCAAATTATTATCAAAGCCAAATCTAATTCGCATTGGATCGTAAGGCTTTATCACTCGGATGTAATTCCAGGTCTAAAAGAAGGCTCACAAGTGAAATCTGGACAACTGGTTGGAACGGTAGGACCAATGGACCCAGTGCAAATCGCATATGAGGCAAATTTGGCAGGTGGAAAAGTTGTTTATCAATCTATATTTGAACACGTTACACCTCAAGCTTTCGAGCCTTATACAAAGTTAGGGTTTACACCTTCTAGTTTCGTAATTTCAAAGGAAGCGGCAGATGCCAAACACTACAAATGCGTTGGCCCTGGCGGCTATCAGTTATATGTAGCAACTGGTCCTGTTGAATGTGGGGACCCTTGTGTGCGCCCTGGTTACATATATATACGGCCAGATCCGTATCCGATGTCCAAAATCGAAGGTCAAATCGACAACTTCAACGTTAAATAAGGTGTTCCAAAGTAGCTACTAAATGCATGTAAACTCACACATGCAACTCGGAGACGTCGCATAGCCCGGTCGAGTGCGCCTCACTGCTAATGAGGTAGACCCCTTAAAGGGTCTCGGAGGTTCAAATCCTCTCGTCTCCGCCACTCAATCATGTAGCGCTGGTCTTGCTGTGTTGGCAATCCAACTTGGCGGTAAGGCAGTAAGAAAGTTGAGAAGGCCAACAGACTCAATAGTACTTTGAACCTCGTTAGTAGTCAGATTTATCACCTCTAAAGAATTGGTTCGAGAAGGTGTTATTACTGCGAGGTTATCAACTACCGCAATCGAATGACCATCCAATACACCAACATCGAAAGTTGAAGTGGGTATCTCTGTCATAATTTTGTAAGTCGAAGAGGAAACTACCATGATCGAATGTGCGGTTGTCGATGCTGATGTAGACCGCGCTTCACCAACCATGTTGCCAGAGCTATCAAAAGTTTCTAAACAAAAATTATTTTCGGTGGCACCTAACCGCTTAATTTTTAGCGTTCTTAGATCGGCTTGATACAAATAAGTCTTTGTTTTAGTTATTTGGGTGAAGTATGCGTATTTATCGGCGGAATCATTTATTAGCCCGCAGATAAAGCCTCCTCCATTTTTGCTCGTCTCAAATACCTTTGGTGGCCGAATTGGTCCCCCCACGGATTGCAATTTTTCTATAGACGCTAATGCTCCCCCTTGCATACCAAGGCTTAGTGCAGACTTTCGATCAGTTGATAAAGTTATCGCCCTTACTGAGAAAAGGCCGCTTCCCTGTTTACTCCAAAATTTCCAACCAGACGCGGTAACAATCCAAATCTCAGCAAATGTAGCCAATCCTGTAAATAAAGTGCTCTGAACAAGCAATGCATCTTTAGTTCTGCCAATTATCGCGTAGCCATTCTGTGTAGTCAGAGGGCGGATAGAACTAGTTCCCTCAGGCGAGAAGCTAATTTCAATAAGATCCATAACTCCCATGGGGCCAGAGCGTACGGGAGTCGAACTTGGAGAATCATTTTGTGGAGGAACAGTCCTCACTGCAGTTAGCGCGAAGAGAGGATTTTCCAAAGGTGGATCGGATGTCGGAACAGCAGTAATTTCATTTAGCGCTGCGCTCCACAGTACTTCCTTTGTAGCGTAATCTCGTATCTCAGCCACCTTGATCAGAAAAACTCCTGGGCCGTCAGAATATGTAACATTGCCACCTGCAACACATGAAGGCGAATTTGATAGGACCGTCCAATCAAGGTATACGAATGGATAGATTTTTGTGTTATCTATGGCGTGATTAACAATTTTATTATCAGGCCCGCGGAAGACCAGATGGCCCCCTTTGAAACAAGTACCGGATTGCATTTGCGCACTGACTACATAAATATTGTGGTAGATATTGATTTTAGGATTATGCAACGGATATGACTTATCCGCTGCTTGCGCAGTCACTGGTGCCGCGATGAGGGCACCAATAAGTGAGGTAAGTAAAGAAAACCTCAGTAAATCCTTCATTCAGGGAGGGTATCCGAAAATATAATGGAACCCAATAGTTTGACGGGAAGAAAAAACAAGTTCTTGGCCTTTAGTTTGCTCTCCTTTGCTCATATTTTGCCGTGGATCTAGCAAAAATCGGGCATCTGCACAGAGGATTTCTTTATGGTTAGTATTCATAAATGAGAATCACACTTCCACAAACCGATCTAAAAGTATTCCCACTCTGCCTCGGCGGAAATGTCTTTGGTTGGAGTGCAGATGAGAGCCAATCTCATTCCGTGCTCGATGCCTACCTTGCGTCAGGTGGAAACTTTATCGACACCGCAGATGCCTACTCTGAATGGAAAGAAGGCAATGTCGGGGGCGAAAGTGAAACGATAATCGGTTCATGGATGAAGGCTCGCGGTAACCGTGCTGATGTGGTTATTGCGACTAAAGTGGCGAAATCTTCTAAACGCCCGGGCTTGTCTGCATCAAATATAAAACTGGCTGCAGAAGATTCACTACGTCGCCTTGGAACCGATTACATTGACCTTTACTACGCACATGAAGACGATGAAAAAGTCCCGATGGAAGAAACATTGGGAGCATTTAACGAACTCGTTACTTCAGGCAAAGTAAGATACATCGCTGCTTCCAATTTTACATCTGCTCGTTTAGCCCAGGCGCTCAACGTTAGCCAGGAAAATAATTTAGCTAAATATATTGCCGTGCAAAATCAATACAACCTTCTGACCCGCTCAGAGTATGAAGAAGATATGGTCCCGCTATTACTCAAAGAAAACATCTCAGGAATTCCATTTTATGGATTAGCACGTGGGTTCTTAACTGGAAAATACCAACCCGGAGTCGTTGTCGAATCAGTACGTGCAGGTGGAGTAAAGGATTACCAGAACGAACACGGATGGGCAGTATTGGCGCAATTGACGGAATTGGCCAATGTGCACGCGGCGACAATCCCTGCGGTGGCTTTGGCATGGTTGCGCTCGCAACCGACTATTTCGGCACCAATTGCTAGCGCTCGAACCGTTGAACAACTTAAAGAGATTATTCAAGTGGTTGACCTTTCAGCGCAGGAAATTTCAATCCTTAACTCAATTGTGTAGTCTTATATAGGTTCTGCATGGGAGTGCCCATGGTTATGTACATGTAGGGAGCGAAAAATGTCGATCTATCGAATCGCAATCGTTGGAGCAGGACCCGCGGGTTATTTTGCAGCCCAAGCTCTGCAAAATAGCGGAAACGAAGAACGAACTTTTGCAATCGACATGATTGAAAGGCTTCCGACCCCCTGGGGTTTAGTACGCAGTGGTGTGGCACCAGATCACCCAAAGATTAAAACAGTATCGAAGGTATTCGAAAAGATTGCCACCAGCGAGAATTTCCGACTCTTCGGAAACGTTGAATTAGGAACAGATATCAATACCGCTGATCTAGTTGAACGCTACGACGCAGTTATCATCGCTACAGGATCCTCCCTAGGCCGCAAACTAGGTATTCCTGGGGAGAATTTGCAGGGTTCACTCTCTGCGGCAGATTTTGTGCCTTGGTACAACGGACACCCTGATTACAAAGATCTAGATGTATTGGTCGATTGTGATACCGCAGTTGTTATCGGTGCAGGAAACGTGGCGATGGACGTTGCTCGTATGTTGGCCCTCGAACCACACGAATTGGACGAGACCGATACAGCAGATCATGCGTTAGAAGTGCTGCGTCGCAGCAAAATACGTCGCGTCATCTTGTGCGCTCGTCGTGGTGCAGAGCACGCTGCCTTCACCGCTCCGGAATTGCGCGAACTTTCTAAACTTGAACATACCAATGTAATTATCCATAAAAGTGATATCGAAGATGCACGCGCACGAGTGGGCGAAACTCCAGAAAAGGATGTAAAGAGTAATCTCGATGCAATGTCTTTAGTGGCAGATATGGCACCAACAAACCACGAACGGACCTTCGAATTCGAATATCTACTAGCGCCTCTTGAAATTCATGGAACAGATCGAGTTGAAGAAATAGTTCTTGGAGTCAATAAAATCGACGGTGACAAAGTTGTAGCTACTGGCGAAACTAAAACCATAAAATGCGGTTTAGTAATTTCCGCAATTGGATACGAGGCAGAAAGCATTAGTGGTGTTCCTTACCTGAAAGGCAAAGTCGCAAATACTGAAGGACACGTGGAGGGCACCAATATTTATGCAGTGGGTTGGGCCAAACGTGGACCATCAGGCGTTATTGGAACTAACAAGAGCGATGCCAGTGAAGTTATCAAGTTACTGATTTCTCAATTGCCTGCGAACCCCAAAAACAATGGCGATGTGACTGATTTATTAACTGGCCATCCGATAGTTACACAGAGCCATTGGGAGAAGATCAACACAGCGGAGGTTGAGATGGGCGAACCATTAGGAAAGCCCCGCGTGAAGGCTGTAGAACGTGCGCATTTATTGCATTTGGGAGGCCTGTAAAAAACAGGTAGGCTTCACTCGCTTTACAAGCGCGCGTAGCTCAACGGATAGAGCATCTGACTACGGATCAGAAGGTTAGGGGTTCGAATCCCTTCGCGCGCACGAGTTCGACCTCTCTCGCCTTTCACTTGAGGGGTCGAACTTTTTTATGCTGGAGTTATCGTGTGGTTACCGTCCCGTATCCGTTGAGTTGATAAGCACGGACCCAATCGATAGACATAGTTGAAGATTGAAGATTGTCGGATGAGCCGCTAAAGATAGTGTTTACGGCGTTATTGAGAATTAAAAAGAATTTGTCATTAAAGTGCCAATAACCACCAAGGTCAACAGGCGTCGTAGTTGATACTTTGCGCCCATCAACATAATACGAAACCTGATTAGGCAGCCACGCAATTGCGTATGAGTGATAATCCAGTGTGAGATCAACTCCCATATTCAACCCCGCCCACGTGTAAAAATGATTATCGCAACATATATTTGGTATCGCTGATGTGGAGTAATGGGTAGCAGCAGTGGAGACGAATGGATCATTGCTATGGATTTCAGTGATATCCATTTCACCAGATAGTGGCCAACCAACTTGGTTAATTGAGTTACCTAACATCCAGAAAGCTGGATGGTTACCGCTACCGGCAGGCATTTTTATTCGAGCTTCAATATATCCGTATTGGAAAAGTGCCTTACCTTGAGTATCAAATCTTCCACTTACAAAATGACATGACACAGAAAGGCAAATTCCAGCATCAGATGGTTTGGATCCGTTGATTCGCGTTGTGTTAATTACAGCAACACCGGATGCGCTTCCATCTAATTTAATTGCCGATGGAGCGTAGAATTGATCCTCACCATCAAAACAAGCACCTCCACCATTTGCCGGAACACGATGACAATTCCTAGCGACCCACTTTGTTGAGTCAATAGCACTTCCAAAGAGCCCTTTAAATTCATCTGCCCAAAGTAGGTTTCCAATTGTTAATCCATCAACCACAGGTTTTTCAATAATTGTTGATGGAGTTGGCGATGCAGAGGGTGCAGCGCTTGGAGTTAGTGTCGGTGTGGGCGAAGTAGAACGAGTAGCCGTCGGCGTGGGAGTTGGTTTCACCGAAATTGTCTTGGATCCAAGGGTCCAATAGAGGCGCGTGCCAATTTTGATACATGTGTATGTCTTTGCTTTAGAGATCGTTTTGGCACCAAGTGATACGCATTTGGTTCCGGCGATGCCTCCAGCGTGTGCCGGTAACGAAAAACCTAAAGCGATCAGATTCGCCGCCAGAAAGAATGCCAAGAGCCGCTTCATAGCAGGAATGCTACTTCGTGGGCATACTATTAACCATACTCAAGGGCGAGGACAGGATTTTAATGAAGATCCAACGTATAGATGTTTTTCAAAAAACGTACACGATGTCCGCTGGGAAGTTTGTTATTTCGGGCGGCAAAGTTTCTGCTAGTCAAGATTCCACAATTGTCCGTATTGAAACTGATAACGGTCTAGTTGGCTGGGGCGAGCAGTGTGTTTTTTCGCCAGGATATTTAGTTGCACATGGTGAAGGCGCACGTGCTGCCCTCACGCTTTTAGCTCCCGCGGTAATAGGGATGAATCCAGCAACACCTGAACTTGTTTATGAAGTAATGGAAAAAACAATGAAGGGCCATTACTACGCGAAGGCCGTAATCGATATTGCATGTTGGGATCTCTTCGGACAATCGACCAAGATGTCAGTGAGTGATCTCTTAGGTGGGACACATAGAACCCAGATTCCGCTTTATGCACCTATCAGCATGGCTAGCCCGCAAGAGATGAAAGACGATTGCGTGAAGTGGAAATCACAAGGCTACAAACGTTTCCAAATGAAGGTCGGTGGAGATTACGAGACTGATTTGAAGCGAGTAGAGGCATGCATGTCGGTACTCGATGGCGCTGAGAAAGTGATTTTTGATGCAAATGGCAATTGGACTCAACACGAAGCAGTACAGATCGTGGCGGCTCTAGATGGCCTCAAGATTTATATAGAACAACCCTGCGCGACAATGGAGGAGAGTGCACGGGTTAAAGCTCGCGCTCGCCACCCATTTATCCTGGATGAGAGCCTGCTAACAAGTGGCGATGTGCTACGAGCCCATGAGATGAATGCAATGGATGCGGTGATGCTAAAGATCTCGCGCTTTGGCGGAATAACTCCAGTAAAGAAGGCGCGCGATTTAAGTATGGCACTTGGTCTAGCGCTTACCGTCGAAGATTCAGGCGGCGGAGATATTGTCACGGCAGCAATGGCACACTTATCGGCGAGCACACCCGAGCGCTTCTTTATGAATGGTTTTTTCACTGGATCTATGGTGAAGGAGAGAGTGACTGAATGGGGTTGCAAGAACTCCGGTGGCCTTGGCGAATTACCAACAGGCGCAGGATTAGGAATCACGGTCGATGAAGAGATTTTAGGAAAGCCCATCTACACCTACGCGTAATTAAGATAAAAAAACCTCGGCCCCGGAGTGAACTCCAGGGCCGAGGTTTTTCAATCTACCCTCGCGGGAACCAACCGATGGTTATGGCTTAATGAAGTGGAATTCCAACAGGTCGATGGATTCCTTATCTTGAGCTAGTCCAGCAGTTAGTGTGATTTGTGAGTGGTAATTATCTACCGTTGTTGGTTGCATCGCGTTCATAGCAGCTGGTGTTGGCTCTGCTGAACTTGCTGTATTCGAGTTAGTGATGACGAAGGTGACATCACCGTTCGAGTCAGTTACACCTGCAAGTTTAGTTTCACCAGAACCGCCATTTGAGAGCGATACAGGGATTGATTTTGTTTCTCCACTGAATTGATAAGTGAAGGAGACGTTTTCTACTCCGCCATAGTTCTTATTAATAACCAAAGAGACTGGATAGTTGGTAAGAGGTGCACCAGTATCTGTGTTGGTGACATGCCACTTGAGTGTCATGGTCGATCCAGCGGTGATGTATTTGTAGATAAAGGCCAACTTAGGTCCGTAATACTTCGCCCAATCGTTATCGAGAGCGTTGTATGTCCAGTCAAAGTAGTCAACAGCCTTTCCATCCGCATCCTTGGTAAGTACAGGAGAGATCAATCGCATAGTTGCTCCAGCTGGAGTCTCACTTGTGACTGTGCCTTTCCATGTTGCTTTAGCAACGAACTTGCCAGTTCTTGTGAGGGTCAAAAGATCAGAACTCTTTGTAACTCTCTGTCCGGTCCCCAAGAAGTTCTGAGCAACACAGGAAGCACGAGCAAGTGAGTGCGCGTTCCAATCTGGGTTGGATGCCCAGGTTGCGCTCGTGAGTGTGGCATCATCAGTTGAAAGACTGACTCCAGGGTTGGAGTACGACAACCCTTTAGTGCTACCTGACTTCTTTCCGCCAATAAGTACACGGTTGATGTACAAGAAATATGCAACATCAGTAGGTGCTTTATTGAACTGAGCGTTGTTACAGGTGATTGTCTTTGCGGCCGAATCAACAGTAACTGTTGGAGCGGCTGACAGAACTAGCGGAACCGTGTAACCAGTTTTGAAGGTTGCGATGGATGTATCCACCCCATCAGTAACTGTGACTGTGAGGGTCGAAGATTCTCCATCAGCCAAACCAGAAACATTCACATTTGGAGCGACAAAAGAAGCAACCCCAACGCTAGATGAAACTGTGTACGCCCACTCTGCGTGGTAGTTAGTGATTGGAATTATTACACCTACTTCGGAACCAGTTTTCATGCCAACCGGTGTGCCGAATACTGGGTCTAGTGCGAAAACATCCATCGACGAGTAGGAAAGTTCGTCTATGTAGTAAGTCTCCTCTGATGTGGCTCCGCCGCCACCCCATTCACACGCAGATCCCCATTCTGCATCTCCACCATCATCAACGGCAAGTGCGTTTGCTGGGTCAAAGATAATAACTATATTGCGGTATGTACCAGTTGCAATTGCTCCGGAACCTTCTGCTTGGTATGTATATGCACCTGCTGACTCAGGATTATCAAAATCAAATGTCAGAGTGCTTGTGCCGGCTGCAGCAGTCACCTTCTTGTATAGAGACCATCCTGTATTGCCATCAGGTAACTTCATCATTACATCTGCTCCACCAGCAGGGACGTTTACTTTCAAACTAATTGTGTGGTGGCCGGTTGTAAAGACAGAACCAGCTGCAAGAGTGACGATTTGTGTTCCAGCAAAGTTTGCGGCATTGACAGCTTTCACTACCTTCGTAACATTTCCAGAAAAATCCACATTAGAAGATAAGGAGGAGGTCGCCCCGCAGAAATCTGTGGGCGATGCACCTAGCGTGTTATACGCGCTACCACCGGCATCAAAAGTGACCGTGTGGGTAGCGGCCGCTAATGCATTTGCTGGCGCAGACAATGCGACCATGCCAATAGAAGAAAGCGCAAAAGCAACCGATAGCGTGATCACCTTCTTACTTAAATTGTTCTTAACTTTCATTTCTTTTCCTTTCACGAGGGTGTATTTCATGTAAATCATGTGAAGGTGCGATAAGTGCAAACAAATAATGTGTGCGCTCGATGACACCCGTCACCAGCTGTGCGCACACACAACGGAGGAATCATAAATCCACTGAAAGCGGTTTCACAATAGGGAAACCCTGTGAAATCCTAAAGATTCTTCAAACCAGCTAAGGTCACGTGTATTGAGCGTAATCTGGCGAAAAATTGCCAAGAAAATCCCATCACAGCCCTTGCAATTTGCTCTGAAACCGCTTTCAATTAGCCCTGAAAGCGGTTTCAAGCCGCAGTTTTGAAGTCACGAGGGGCCTCTTGGTTTACTGGTCGCACAACCTATAAACCAAGAGCAACCCAGCCCTGGCAATTAATATTGCGCTAGGTACCTTACGAGCAAGGAACGCTAGTAAACGTTCCTGAGATCACCACAGCTTTACCCTTAACCCGAATATCTCCAGGTACAGAAGCAATAGTCATCAGTGCCCAAGAATTATCTTCCTTACCTTGAATCAAATTCCAAGGCTTAGAGGCTGGAGTCACTGAGACACCATCAATTGTGATCGTTAGTTTACAGAAATAGATATCAACTGGCTCGGCAAGTTTGTAAGTCTGCACATAAGCCGAAATTTCTGTGCTCTTGGTTTTTGAATTATATTTCCATTGCTCCGGTTGTGCCACCGCGGGAGCGCTGATCCATACATTCTTTTGATCTAATCCGGCTTCAGCAACAGCAGTATCTGTAAGTGGTGTTCGTGCCACTGTAGACACTGTCGCGCCAACAGTAATAGTCTTACCCTTACGAGCATCACCTTTCATGGTTCCAATGGTAACTCCGTAAGTAAGCAATTTAGCTTTTTCATTCGCCCAGCCATTTACATATGGATAAGTTCTATCAATCTTTCCACCAAGTATCGAAAGCTTCGCAATCGCTAACGCTGGCGGGTCAGTCAAATATTTCTCTGTTGACACTTCCAATGCCACATTGGTTACTTTCTTTTTAGCGTCGTACCAAAAGTTATTAAAGTCAGGAGGTGCAACCTTGAATCCAGCGGGTAATTTAACTTTGCTGGTGTTAATTTTTGACGGGACGGCAAGAACCAATTTCCCCTTGAGTTCAAGGGTCGAATCGTAAAGATATTCTCCATCAGCATTCAAGTAGTTTGAAAAACAGTCGTAATAGCATTCACCTTCTGGAACAAAATCTGGTTTTGGACGAAGCGAAATATATCCCCAATCGGCAGCCGGTTTAGCGATAACTGAGGTTTTCCCATTGACTGTTTGGGTTATCTGCAGAGCGCTCGGGTCAAATGAAATCGTTTTCATAGTTGTATTTCGTAACTTAATGTAAAACCCAGTTGATTTACTTTGAGCGTTGTAATAATTATTAGCATAATCAAATGTGACCTCTAGCCCTGCAGGCGTTTGAACATTTGTTTTATAAGTATTTTCAGCAGCAATTGCGAAATCCGCAGTGACTTTAGTTTCCTGGTAGTCACCAATCATGGTATCAAATTTGGTTTGGCCAAGTTTGATCTCATAGGTATCGGCTGTGATTTTGACACCATTATCAGAATTCGTAAGCGAAACAGGTGTTATTCCGGTTGCGCTGAAAGTCGGATTTTTAATCTTAATAACAAACGGAGCTACGCCCTCTTTAAGTTTTCCTTCGACATAGATATAGTGATTTGAACCATCGACACCACTTCCGCCATAACTTTGATAGCCATTTGTTACAGCAAATCCGAGTTTCTCTAATTTCGCAGGTATATCACCAAAACTTTTAGGAAATGCAAAGTTATTAAATTGTTCTACTGTGCCAACCCCCGAGAAATAGAGAGTCCCAGTTTCGGCGGAGAGATCAGCGTCAGTTAAACACGGTGTGATTTCTTGTGCGGTGTCACGAAACCCATCGTAAGCAGATGGGTTTAGATTGTCAGATGCGCCACTTGGGAGCCCAGCAACTTTGAAATCGGCGAGCTTGAAAACTTTTCCATAGTTCGAGCTATCACTTGTATTCAACATATAGGAAATCGCGGTGCAACCCTCAATTTTTACAACTTTGAAATCGGTCAGTGTTACTCCGGCAGGTAAGGTGATCTTTTTGGTGTCAATCATGAGATCTGCAGCATGAGCAGGAACAGTAACCAGCGAACTAGCTAGTGCTACGAGTGCAAGTAGTTTTGAAATGCGATTTCTTAGTGTCATGAGCGTGGCCCCCGAGCCTAGGTTTATACAATGCGGAAACCTTAACGAGGTATGTACTATTAAGATACTTAAAGGTTGGGTTTACCCAACCTTTCCAGTGTTTATTTCGCTTTTCGCAGGTACTTTGTATTGCCGCCAGAGGGAACCAGATGGAAGAGGTTTAAGCATGCGATTTCTCACCGAACCCCCCTTCGATCTCACCTATGACGATGTATTTATGGCTCCGAGCCGGTCAACTATTTCAAGTCGCATGGAAGTTGACCTTTCCTGCAGTGATGCAACAGGGACAACGATTCCTATAGTTGTAGCCAATATGACTGCGATTTCCGGCCGCCGCATGGCAGAGACAATTGCTCGACGTGGTGGGCTAGTCGTTATTCCACAAGATATTCCACTTGAAGTGGTGACAGATGTGATCGCTTGGGTTAAGTCGCGCCACATATTTTTCGATACACCTCTCACCCTTGGCCCCACACAGACAGCGGGTGATGCAATTAGCTTGTTGCACAAGCGCGCCCACGGTGCAGTTGTCATAGTCGAAAACAAGAAACCACTTGGGATTGTCACCGAAGAAGATTGTGATGGCGTAGATCGCTTTACTCAGTTGCAACAAGTTATGAGTCGCGATCTGGTGACGATGCCAGATTCATTAGATGCCCGTGCGGCTTTTGAATTCCTCAACGATAAAAGACGCAAACTCGCCCCAGTAATTTCAGCGACAGGCGAGCTCGTCGGAATTCTGACTCGCATTGGTGCGCTACGTGCCACCTTGTACTCCCCAGCTCTTGATGCACATAAGAAGTTACGTATCGCCGCTGCTATCGGAGTTAATGGTGATGTGGCAGGTAAAGCGGCAACTCTGATTAAGGCTGGCGCTGATGTTTTAGTAATTGATACAGCGCACGGCCATCAAGAGAAGATGATTGAGGCTTTGCGAGCCATTCGTGCGATTAACCCTTCAATCCCAATCGTTGCCGGAAATGTTGTCACAGCTGCCGGAACGAGAGATCTCATTGAAGCAGGAGCTGACATTATTAAAGTTGGTGTCGGCCCAGGAGCTATGTGTACGACGCGTATGCAAACAGGAGTTGGCCGACCACAATTTTCAGCAGTACTTGAGTGTGCCGAAGCAGCAAAGGCCTTGGGTAAAACAGTGTGGGCAGATGGTGGAGTTCGCCACCCTCGCGATGTTGCACTAGCACTTGCAGCTGGAGCTTCGCACGTGATGATTGGTTCTTGGTTTGCTGGAACATATGAATCCCCTGGCGATCTTCAACGCGATTCCAGCGGCAGGCTATTTAAAGAATCTTTCGGAATGGCATCCGCGCGAGCAGTTGCTGCTCGAACTTCACAAGAGGATGCATTTGATCGCGCTCGCAAAGCGCTCTTCGAAGAAGGAATCTCAACTTCGCGCATGTACTTAGATCCAATGCGCCCAGGGGTTGAAGATTTATTGGATCAAATCATCGCCGGGCTTCGATCTTCATGCACCTATGCAGGAGCTAGAAACCTGACTGAGTTTGCAGAAAAATCTGTTATCGGGATCCAGTCCTCGGCAGGTTATGCCGAGGGCCGTCCCCTACATACTTCTTGGAGCTAATACTTACTTCCAGACATCATCTCCGCGAAGCGTCGCATCAGATCCACCATCGGTATAAATGGTCTGCCCAGTGGTGTGCGTATTTTCTTCACTTGCTAACCACGCTAATAGATAGGCAATCTGTCTTGGCTTGATGTACCCATTAAGTGGCATAGGGACCATTTGTGCAATAGCAGTCCGCGCCTCCGGTGTTGCAATCATTTCAGCAACCATAGGAGTCTCAACTATTCCTGGGCCTACAGCATTTAATGGAATTCCCGCCCCTGCCCAGGCAGGTTTAATGCATTCGCGACGGATCCATCTGCTGATTGCGCGTTTTGTCGATCCATATATAAGTGAAGCGATCTCAGGTCCTTGATCAACAAGTCCTTGAGCGATTGCAACAGATTTAGCTTCATCGTTAGCCAACATTGCATCCACCAACTCTGGGGAATTCGGCATGAGTGATGCCATTGAACTTGTGACAACTGCACGTGGTGCTGCGCTCTTTGTAAGAGTTGGCAAGAGTCCATCTAAGAATTCTGTTACGCCAAAAAAGTTAACCGAAACTGTATTGGCAATCGGATGAGCTAGTCCGGCACATGCAATTACTGCATCAATCTTGCCGCCACTCAAATCTAATACCTTTCTCACAGCTTCTTTTCGCCCCAGTGAGGTGCTCAGATCAGCATTCACATCTGCGTTATGAATATCTACGCCAATAACTGTGAATCCTCGCTCCTTTAATAGAGCAGATGTTTCTGCTGCTATTCCGGAGGCGGTTCCTGTGACTACATACGTCCTTGTCATTTTTTGGCCTTTCTCAGGTACACAAAACGTGTACACCTTTAGTTTCCTCAGATTCGCCCGGAAGAGAAGGGCGGCAACAGGTCGTAGCACTCAAAAAACTGTCTGTTAGAGCACATCCAGGTGTAGAGGAAACCGTGCGGGAAATCAGTGTTTTATAAGTCTTCCAACGCCATTGATTGAGTAGAAGCGGATGTAATCAATCGATAATTGTGCTTGGTTTAAGGCGGGGTCGATATCGCCTGTAAATAAACCACCCATTGCTAAATTCAGAATCAAGAAGAATTCATGGTTAAAAACCCAACGACCCGGTGAAACTGATTGCGGAGTAATTGTTAAATAGAGTTTGTTATCTACCAAGAAATCCAGCTGATTCTTTTTCCAATCAAAAGTATAAGTGTGGTACCCATCGCTTAGTGGAGTTAAGTTGTTGTAATTTCCACCGTACCCCGCTCCAGCATTTGGACCGATATTTGGTCCATGGATAGTGCCAGAAGCAATTTCGGGTAGACGTCCTTGAGTCTCTAAAATATCGATCTCGCCGCATTCGGGCCATAGACTTCCATGAAGGATGTCATCACCCAACATCCAGAAAGCTGGCCAAGTTCCGACTCCGCTGGCATTCTTCATTCTCATTTCAATTCGGCCATAAAAGAAACCTAATTTGTTAGCCGTCTTGATTTTGGCGCTTGTGAATTGGCACTCTGGACATGAGTTCAAGATTTGATCGGAAGTTGGATCAGTTCCAAAGGTCATCCCCGAAACATCAGAAATTCTTTTGGCGGTAATTAAAAGGTGTCCAGCGCCATCTGTTGAAATGTTTCCCGGTTTCTTGGTGTAGTACTCGAGTTCGGAATTGCCCCAGCCGTAAGCATTGGTGAGGTCGAAATCCCAAGACTTAGAACTCGGCAAGGTTCCCTTTTTCGCATTGAACTCATCGGCCCACAAAAGTTTGTATTTCGTCGTTGCTGCGCCGGCAGAAATTGGCGGCGCCACGAGAAGTACCCCAGAGAGGGCAGCAAGCACAGGGATCGCGATGACTCGCCTCAGATTTACTCGTGCCACAGCTCCTCCTTCGTCGGGGAATCTCTAGGGAACTCTACGACCTATCCGAAACCCTCTTGCCAAGTGGGCGCCCGTACAGTTAACTACGATACTGTGAAACCGCTTTCATAGGAAGCAAATAGCCTATTTTGCTAGAAGGTTCCTCCGAAGGTTGTTCTACGCTAGTCCAGAATTCTTCAAGACCAAAGGAGCATGGCATGCGCAAAGGTTGGAGCGCCAAATCGGCATTGGCTATAGGTACTGCCGTCCTTGTCTCAGTGGGGATATTCTCTTCGCCAGCTAAAGCTGCTGCCGAACCCATGACAATTACAATTTGGACTTTCGGTGACGTGATTCAACGTGACCTAGTTCAACAATACAAAGTCTTGCACCCAGAGATCACATTAGAAATTAAGAAGTCGGATCTAGATCCACTCAATGGCACAGCTCTTGTTACCTCGTGCGCTGATTACCTTCGCACAAAGCGCCTTGGAACTCCTCCAGATGTTGTCGCGATTGAAGTTTCCTACTCTGGCTACTGGCGCTCATACCCACAGTGCTTCCAAGATTTGCGACAGATGCATACATCTGATGCAAACGTTGCCGGTGGCATTGTCGCCGGTAAATCAGCAACAGATATGAAAAAGGATTATCTCGGATGGCGTTGGGAGCACGGAGTTGGTTATAACGACAGCGTTATCGGTATTCCGACAGATGTTGGCGGGCTTGAAGTCGCCTACCGTGTCGATCTCTTTGCGAAAGCGGGCTTACCAACAGATCGTGTAGCAGTCGGCAAGTTATGGCCGACGTGGGATGCATTTATTGCAACCGGGCAAAAATATATGAAGAAATTAAGCGCGACTCAAAAGAAGTCCGGAATGGGCTTCATAGATAACGTCGGAACAATTTATGCAGCAATCTTGAACCAAGGAACTGCTAAGTACTACCAAAATAACGGTACCGATGCAGGTAAATTGATTTACACAACCAATCCTCAAATTAAAAATGCGTGGGACACCACAATTAAAGCTACCACCGCAGGTATTGGAACTCGTATCGGTCAGTACACCGCTGACTGGAATACAGGCATGAATAAGGGCACTTTTGCCACCATTTTGGCTCCAGCCTGGATGATGGATTACATAAAAGGACAAGCTCCAGATACCAAAGGTAAATGGGATATCGCAAATCTTCCAGTAAGCGGAGGCAACCAAGGTGGTACTCAGTTAGCGGTACCGGCGTGGTCAGATAAGAAGCAAGCGGCTTTTGACTTTATCTCTTGGTATTTGGCGCCCGCTCAGGAGCTTTACGTATTTAAGAAATACGGTCTATTCCCCGCCGCTTCAAGTCTTTATGACGATGCCGCTCTACTAAATTACAAAGATGCATTCTTCAATAACGCTCCTGTCGGCAAGATTTATACAGAAGGCGTTACGAAGCTGAAGCCAATCTTCGAAGGAAAACTACAACGCGCAATCGATCAAGCCTTCGGGGCAGGATTAGGCCGGGTAGCCGCTAAGAAAATGACTTCAGCAAAATCATGGGAGCAAGTAATGAAAGATCTCCAAAAAGTTGTTAACCCATAACCATCCAAAGTAAAAAGATAGGGATGAAATGTCTGTAACCAAGAGTGGACAGGGGCGTCGTAAAGCGCCTCTGTCCCCTTGGAAAAACAAGAAGCCAAAAGAGGCAAAGGTACTTCCTGGAGTAGCCTCCTTAGATGGCCGTTGGGGCTTTCTTTTTGTAGCTCCATTCTTTTTTATGTTCCTTGTATTTGGACTCGCACCTGTTATCTACTCGGTTTACATCTCCTTCTTTCAATGGGATCCACTGGGTGGTTCAACTTTTGCAGGATTGCATAATTTCTATAACTTGATACACGATTCGGATTTATGGCTGGCAATCCGAAATACATTCAGTATCTGGGCGCTCTCCACTTTTCCTCAGATGTTTATGGCCATTGGATTTGCAGCAATATTGCGCAACAAGCGCCTAAAAGGAAAGTCTTTTTGGCGCACGATTCTCTTGGTACCTAATATCACCTCTGTCATTGCAATTACCATTGTTTTCCAACAGTTATTTGGCCGCGATTTTGGAATGATCAATTATGTCCTCACCCTTTTTGGACTTGGCCACCATATAGATTTTATTGAAGGTGTCATCCCTAGCCATATTGCGATTGCAACCATGATTACTTGGCGATGGATCGGCTATAACACTTTGATATTCCTAGCCTCAATGTTGGCGATCCCAGATGAATTGTACGAGTCAGCCTCGGTTGATGGTGCAAGTAAATGGAAGCAGTTCGTATATGTAACACTTCCTGGGTTAAGAAACACAATCACCTTTGTAATCGTTGTCGGCACTATTGGCGGTTTGCAAGTATTCGCAGAACCTCAACAGTTTGCTCCAGATGGAGGCTCAAGCAAGCAGTTCCTTACGCTTACCTTATTCCTTTATAACCAGGCGTTTGTTAATAATAAATATGGGTACGCAGCTGCGATCGGAATTGTTATCACTTTCATTGTCATGATTATTTCTGCAGTGAATTTTCTAATTACGCGAAAAATCTCTGATGCAGGTTCCCGATGAACCAAAAGGTTCCACGCTGGCGTAAAGTTTCACCTATAAATTATTTCTTTCTGACAGTGATTACTTTTCTCTCTATTTTTCCCTTCTATTGGATGTTTGTTGTGGCATCTAATACCAACGCCGAGGTGTCCAAGAGTCCACCATCACTTGTTCCCGGTGGAAGATTCCTAATTGTTGCCCAAAAAGTGATGCATGCCGAAGGAGTCTACTTCGGGAGCGCGTTAAGTAATACTTTTATTGTAGGTCTCTCAATTGCTGGCGCACAAGTAATTTTTTCTGCAATTGCGGGTTTTGCATTTGCCAAACTTAATTTTAAAGGAAGAAGATTTTTCATACTATTTGTTATCGGCACGATGATGTTGCCTAGCCAACTCGGGATAATTCCTTTATTTATGCTCATCGGAAATATGCACCTTATGGACTCACTTCTGGGTCTTATCGTCCCTGCCTTAGTTACGGCTTTTGGTGTTTTTTGGATGCGCCAGATTATTGATGCTCAAGTGCCTAATGAGTTATTGGAGGCTGCGAGCATTGATGGCGCTTCTGTTCCACGGATATTTTGGAGCGTTGTACTACCAATCATTCGTCAAAGCAGCTTTGTTTTAGGACTATTCGCATTTTTAGCTGCGTGGAACGATTATCTGTGGCCAACGATTATTCTGCAAAGCCCCAAGCACTTCACCTTGCAGGTAGCTCTCACACAACTCAAGCCTATGTACGGACTTGATTATGCGCTTCAAATGGGTGGAGCGTTTTTAGCTACCGCACCATTGCTCATACTCTTTATTTTTGTAGGACGTCGCTTAGTAAGCGGAGTCATGGATGGAGCAGTAAAAGGTTAGAAATCCAAGATGAACAACTAGGGAAAGGTCGCACAATGAAGATCAGTTGGATGAAAGTTAAGGCAGTGGTTGCAACTACTGCACTAGCAACTGGAATTGCCAGCACTGGGTTAGTACCTGCTCACGCAGCAGGAACTCCACCCCAGGATGCCGTAATCACCCTTATCAGCCCTGTGCTTGATGCGACGAATACAGCTGATTCAGCTAAGAACTTAGCGCTGGGTGAATACTGGGTTTCGATGAAGTGGTACGGAGAGGGATTAGTATTCCAACGCGCCTATGTTCCTATCGGATCAACAGTTAATCTCACTTACCATGTAGTCGATAAAAACGGTCAACCAGTGGTTAATCAAGACGTGATGTTGCGTGTTAACAAAGGTTACAGCATCTCGACTTCCATGTTGCAGGTTGATAATTCCTTCACATCTGGTGTAGATAAGCAACTTGTGGATCAAGCGAATGTGACACATAAAACCGATGCATTTGGAAACGTAACTTTTGCAATCATTGACCTAGATAAAGCTCCACTAGGCGAAAAGAAGCCAGCGAAACTGACTGATCCAACACTCCCTGATGGGGACCTAACAGATCTGCATTCACAGATGTTGCCTCAGGTGGCTGGACAGATGGTTGATCACTCTGTCATCACTGAATTCCACTATTACACGGATTCTAGCCCAGAGGTTGTTCCTGCAACTCATCCAACAATTCGGTTAGTTTCTCCAGGGTTGACCGATACGAATTCAATCCATCGCGAAGATCTAGAGAAGAAATTTACTGTTGAAAATACTTGGTACGCCCCAGGGCTGCACTTTAGACAGGTCTATGCGCCAGTGGGATCCAAGCTCACTCTCGTCTACCAAGTAACTGGTGATGACGGCAAGACACCGCTTGCAAATACAAAAGTGAAGTTGCATGTGAACAAGGCATATAGCGGTTCTAACGCCTCAATTACAGATGGAAAGACAGCCACGGATGCTACAAAAGATTCCACACAAGGTAATGACCAAGCGCTTCTTGAAGGCACAACCGATGCACTTGGTTTTGTCCTCTTTGATCTTAAGAATACAGATGTGAATGGTGAAGCAAAACCTGCAACTCCGTTGACAGCTGCCCCAACTACTGGCGGAACTTTTAGCCAGATTTTCCCAGAGATTACTGGTGGAGCCACAGATATCGCGGACATGGTCGAATTCCACTTCTATGGAGTGCCGGTAGCGCCTCTAGTTCCTGCTGTAACTGCGAAAGCAACTAAGGCAACCGTAAAAGGTAAAACGGTGTACACGATGAATATCACCGTTAAGAACGCTAATGGTAAAACTGCTGCAGTATCTATCACTGGGCTTAAGGCTGGGCTAAGTGCATCAATCACAAGTGCCAGCCAGGTACTTAAATATGTGGTTACCAAAGGAAAAAAGACCGTGAAAATTACTATCGATGGGAAGAGCTACACCTCTACCGTCGTAGTGAAATAACCGGAGTTAACGACTTAACGCCATGGAGAAATTGATGAGGAGAGCCAGCGTTGCATTGATAGCAGCGCTGGCCATGTCGACCCTGATCCCTTCGTCAGGGTCGGCAACCTCGTCATCCATGGTGACGGCTCCCTCAATCGCCCCAATAGCCAAGGGGATGACAGTGCTCGCGACGCCCGCACGTTGGAGTAGCACAGCAAAAAGTACCTATAAATGGCTTCTCAGCGGCAAGGCCATAAGCGGCGCTACCAAGACTACTTATGTCTTCACTACCAAACAAAGAAGTAAGTCACTGCAATTCATTGAAACTGCTACTTTCCCAGATGGAACATCTCTACAAGGAAAATCCAACATAGTCACCTTGGGGCAAGTATTTGTTGCCGGCGAGCTAACGATTGATTTTAAAGATGATCAACATAAAGCGCTGAAAGTTTCATCAGGGGCTATGGTCCCAACTTCTGCCAAAGTTACTTATCAATGGTTTAACGGAATATTCGATATACCAGGTGCCCACTCGGCGACTTATATTCTTACATCATCAGATGCAGAAACAGAGATAAGCGTTCAAGCTTCTTATACTGCAAAAGGTTTCACAACACTTAAGAAAAATTCTAATTCTATTCTTATACCAAAAACTGTTTATAACTATTCACTGATCTGGTCTGATGAATTCAATGCATCTGCAACAAATACGGTGGACCCCAAGATTTGGGTTCCACAAAATAGCGATGGAACAGCTTTCGATAACCAAGGTTGGGGCAACGGTGAACGCCAGTGGTATACCGAAACACAATCTCAGATTGATTCATCAGGAGTCTTAACTATTAATGCCGCACGCTCAGGAGCAAATGTCTTCTCCTGCTATTACGGGACACCTTGTGAATGGATAAGCTCTAAATTTGTCACAAAAGGTCAAGTAGGTTTTAAGTACGGACGAATTGAATCCAGCATAAAAGGGCCTGTTGGCCAAGGAACGTGGGCCGCTTTCTGGTTACTGGGTGCAGATATCGATAAACATTGGTGGCCTGTCTGTGGAGAAATCGATGTTACCGAATTAATGGGCGGGCGACCTACTACTAATTATGGAACTTTGCATGGCATACGTTCGGGTGGTTTAGGGCGTGGAGGAACCGTAGAAATGCCGAATGGTTTCTCTAGTGAATTTCACACTTACGCAATCGATTGGTTGCCAGATCACATCACATGGTATTTGGATGGGGTTGCCTATAAAACCGTTGAAAAGACTGATGATGACTGGGTTTTTGACCACGAGTTTTACCTCATCGTCAATTTAGCTATGGGTGGAAATTTTCCAGGGGCAGTAGATTCATCTGTAACTTCTGCCACCACTGCCTTTGATTACATCCGCGTTTATTCAATTAATGGAGTAGGCGAAGTAATCAAGCACTAGTTAAAACTTCGCCAACTCCATTTATCCTCGAATGATGTATCCACTCAATCTTTAGTTCGGCAGTAGTTAAGTCGGGATCGACCTCACCACCAAACCAACCGCCGATAGCTAAGTTGATTATTAAGTAATGGCTCTCATTAAAAGGCCATACTTTGCCAACTAGGCGTGGATCATCCGGTGTGAGAGAAAAATATGGTTGGCCATCAAAGAGCCAAGCGATTCGATTCTCTTCCCAGGAAATAGCGTAAGTATGAAGGCTAGATGAAAGTTCGTCGGAATAATCAAAAGCGTGAGTGATGCCCTCTTCACCGAAGTATTCGGGGCCATGAATGGTTCCTCTTACAGTGTGAGGTTTATTGCCGACACCTTCAAAAATATCTATCTCACCGCAGAACGGCCATTTAATTCCTTCAGTAAGAGAGTTTCCCAGCAACCAGAGCGCTGGCCAAGTTCCTTTTCCTTTTGGCATTTGCGCCCGAACTTCTATGAGTCCGTATTTGAATGCAACTTTATTGGCGGTGTGAATCTTCCCGCTGCTCCATTTGGCGGGGCCGTAATAGCATTGAAGAGTTGTATCCTCGCTTTGCTTACTAGCTCTGATTTTCAATCCTTTATTAACAATTAAAGAATTTTCGGTGTAGAACTGAAGTTCATTATTACCCCAACCCACAAGGCCGTGGGCTGACCCATCACCTTCGTCGAAGTTCCATCTTTGAGGTGACAAGGTGGGCTCATCAAAACTTTCTGACCAGGAAAGCACCGGGCTCTCAGGAGCCATTCGCTAACCCGCTTCCTGCATATATTCCCCACGCACTTTGCTTCATAGCCTTAAATCTACCCTTAATTTCCCGTGAAACCGCTTTCAATCAGCGTGAAATATGGATAAACTCCAATAACTTTCAAAGTCACAAAAGAGCCACGGATGGAGCGCTAGGTATATGAGTTCGCAATTGCCATCAGATTTTCTGTGGGGTACTGCTTCATCGAGTTACCAAATCGAAGGAGCTGCGAACTTAGACGGCCGCGGAGTCAGCATTTGGGACACATTTAGTAGGACTCCTGGCAAGGTTGTTAATGGCGATACTGGGGATAGTGCGTGCGATCACTACCACCGCTATCCAGAAGATATTGCAATCATGAAAAACCTCGGCGTCAAGGCCTATCGCTTCTCGATTGCTTGGCCGCGACTTTTTCCTAATGGTGATGAAGTGCGCGAAGAGCGAGGCTTTGCTTTTTACAACAAATTAATTGATGCGCTTCTCGCTGCCAACATCGAACCGATGGTCACTCTTTATCACTGGGATTTGCCACAGAAATTGGAAGATGCGGGTGGCTGGGCTAACCGTGCCACGGTAGATGCTTTTGAAAAATATGCGAAAGCATGCGCAGAAGCATTCGGTGATCGCATCAACAGTTGGATTACCTTAAATGAACCTTGGTGTGTCTCTTGGTTAGGTTATTCAAACGGAGTGCATGCCCCCGGCAAGAAGGATTACAAATTAGCAATTGCCGCATCTCATCACACAGCCCTTGCTCATGCTGCAGGTACACGCGCGATTAAGAGTGTGCAACCAGAGGCGCATGTAGGTATAACGGTAAACATGACCAACCACAATTTGGAGAACCCAGAGGATAAAGATCTCGTTGAATTAACAGCTCTTATGGATTCCAATTTGAACCGATGGTGGATTGATGCGTTAACAACAGGAAAATACCCTGAAAATATTCTCGCTTACTATGGAGAGGCACTTACATCTGTACTGAAATCGGGGGATGACGAGCTTTTAAAGTGCCAGAATGAATTTCTAGGCGTCAACTATTACAGCGATAGCTTTATTCGAAGTCCTCGTCCGGAAGATAAACCTTTCCTAGATGAGGGTTTTTTACCATTCCCACAGCGAGCCGACACCTCACCTCCAGCCGATCTAGCAGGTTCTTTGACCGGGATGGGATGGGTAGTAACACCAAAAGGCCTTGGAAAGGTATTAAAGAGAGTTCACACATCTTGGCCGCAATTCGGATACATCATGGTGACCGAAAATGGTGCAGCTTATGACGACATCAAAGAGGCAGATGGAAACATTAATGACCTTGCGCGGACCAAGTATTTATCTGGCCATGTGGAATCACTTTATGATGCGGCAGCAGCGGGAGTTCCTATTAAAGGTTATTTCGCTTGGTCCTTGCTCGATAATTTTGAATGGGCTGAAGGGTACGGCAAGCGCTTTGGTTTAGTTTATGTCGATTACAAGACCATGGAACGTACTCCGAAAATGAGCGCCAAACGTTACAAGGAGATCATCGCCAACAATGGCGCTTGATTTACTATTTCTTAGCAGTAGAAGCTCGTACCACTAACTTTACTGGCAACATCTTCTTCTCTGGCTTCTTACCAGCAAGAATCGCAATCAAGGTATGAGCCACTTCTGCACCTAATTCGCGAGTGGGTTGATAAATACTTGAAAGCGCGGGATTGCTGCGGGCAGCCACAGGTGAATCATCGAACCCAATAACTTTTACATCCTCTGGGACCTTGAAACCTTTTTGCAATAAAGCGTTGACGGCACCAACACCAGAGAGGTCATTGCCTGCAACAATCCCATCGAACTTAACCTTATTCTTGATGAGTTCGCGCGTAAGAGCTTCTCCGCGAGACATCGAGTAGTCCCCATTGAGAATTGCGACTGATGTGATTGTGCGCCCCGCTTCAGTCATGGCTTTTTCAAATCCTTCAAGACGATCCCGCCCGGATTGCAGTTTCAAATCTCCGGTAATAGTCACAATATTCTTGCAACCTTGCGCAATCAGGTGTTTTGTTGCTAAATATCCGCCTTTAACGTTGTCAACGTCGACGTATGCGAATTTTTCAGATCCACCTAGGTCGCCGCCGAAAACAACTGCCATATTTGCTGGAATTGATTTCTCGAAACTCTTTACTGGTCGGTGCCAGCTAAATAGCGCCATACCGTCGACTTGTGCAACTCGTAAGGATTCAAAGAGTGAATCTTCAGTTCCAGTTTTTGGTCGAATCAGGAGAAGTGCCTGCATGCCGGCATCGGTAATTGCTGATGTAAATCCTTGAACAACAAAACCCCAAAATGGGTTGAGGAAGAACTCTTCACTCGACTCTTCAAGAACTAATGCGACTAAACCACTGCGACCTCCCGCAAGGCGACGAGCATTAACGTTAGGTGTGAAATTATGTTTTGCAATGGCGCGGCGAACAGCTTTCTCGGTCTCAGGTGAGACCTTGGCGCTTCCGTTAACAACGCGCGAAACTGTCGCACGGCTAACCCCAGCTGATTTGGCGACTAAATCAATAGTCGCATCGACCTTTTTGTTGGTTGCCATAATTTGCGAGTCTAAACCAGCAATGGGAGTAGCTCAACCCTTGGAGTGATTAGCTCCTTAGTGCCACGGCGAGCAGACGGAAATCCTCAACGAGAATATCGATCTCCTCTTGGCCGTGAGCCAAACTGATGAGCCATTGCTCATCTAACCCTGGAGGCGTGATGATTCCGCGATTGAGCGACCAAAGCCAAGAGAGCTCAGCAATTGTGAAATCTGTGGCTTTGTAATCGCGATAGTTACGTACTGGAGTTGGTGACCAAGTGACGCAACCTTTCACACCAAAACCAACAGTATGAGCAGGAAGTTCATACTCTTCAATAATCCTGCTGATTCGCTCAAGGGCTTGAAGGTTAAACGATTCTGCACGTTCAAGTGCTTGCGTTGTACAAATATTGTCAACGGCACGGATACCAGCCATAGCCAATGGATTTCCGTTAAAAGTACCAAAGTGTGCAAAGCGTCCATCGCTAAGTGCATCCATATATTTCTGTTTGCCACCGAAGGCAGCCAACGGAACTCCGCCGCCAATAGATTTAGCTAAACAAATAAGATCTGGCTGAACACCAAGACGTTGTGCCGCGCCTTGTGGCCCTGCAGTAAGTCCAGTTTTAACTTCATCAAAAATGAGAACAACGCCATGTTGATCGCAGAGTTCGCGGACGCCCTCAAGATATCCAGCATCTGGGAGGACGATTCCTAAGTTTTCAAGAACTGGTTCAAGAATAAAGCAGGCAATGTCGGTAGCAGATTTCCGGAATATTTTTTCGAGCGCTTCGAGGTTGTTATAAGGAACGACAAATACTTCTCCAGAGACTGAACCGTCCTGATAGACAGGAGTTGGCTCCTCGGCCGATCCAGCTTTATCCAATGAAGGTTTTGCTGAAGTCATCAGAGGGTCATAGCTACCGTGGTAGCCACCCTCAATTTTCACTACCGCGCCCTTACCTGTGAAAGCTCTTGCCAGACGTACGGCATACATAGTGGCTTCGGTGCCAGAGTTTGTGAATCTCACCTGATCGATTGCGAAGCGTTTACAGACTCGTTGAGCCGCATCTCGAGAGATAGGCGAAGGAGTAACAAAGAGCGTTCCGACCTCAAGTGTCGCTTTGATTTCGTTGACGACATCTGGATTGAGATGGCCTACGAGCATTGCTCCGAAACCCATTGAAAGGTCGAGCAATCGGCGCCCATCTACATCTGTCATCCAGGCGCCTTGCGCCGAAACAATGGAGATTGGATAGGGATCCCAATGTTGGAAACTTGAGGGAACTCCTAAAGGCAGCACACCAACTGCTAATTTGCTTTCATCCTTTGAGGCTGTGGTGCCATCTTTAAAACGGGCCCACTCTTGATCGAGTAGAGCGCTTAACTTTGTTTCTGACAGAGGCCTTGAATGAGTAGGTGTTGAGCGAAATGTTTTTGAATGGTTGACATTGGTATGCATTTTTATAAGTTCATACATATTCCAGATCTGCTGGAATACACGAACTAGGCTCCTAACCGAGCTTTGTATAGGTGCAGTCTACCAGCGAAAAAAGTTAATGCAACGGATGCGGTTTACGCGTAAAACTCTTAACCTTTTATGAAAAAGAGCGCCCTTGAAATACTTAACCCACGCGGGATTTGTCTAATAACTAGCGCAATACGAATAAAAAAAGCCCATTTTCCAAAAACTCTTTTAAATACTTGTGCCCGTACCTTTAAGTCCCTTTCGGTTTCCCAGACATTTCCCGAACTTATTGCAGGATGTTCTGCAAGAACTATTGGGAGGTAATCAGCTCGCAACCCCTTCTTTACTAAATCAGATATAAAAATATATTCATCACCTAAGAAATTTTCAGCCCCTGCACCAAAATTCTCGTCAAATGTAATTCCAGCACTTCGGATTGCCTCTATACGGATCATCATTTCAATAGTTCCGGCACGAGCGCTGTTGTAACGAGTCAATCTTTCGTGCTTTACCGGATAGCGTTTTCGTGGGTGCCCATGTTCATCTACGGTCTTGCCAAGAATAAGAGTGCAATCTGGATTGGCTTCAAAATATTCCAACGCCTCAATCAAGCCATCTTTTTTGAAAGTAACATCATCATCAGCGAAAATCATGTAACGCCCTCGAGCCTGCGAAATGGCAACATTGCGGCTCTTGGCAACTCCCAGACTCTTGAGCTCAACAACTCGGATATCTTCTCGCTCCGAATGAAGATTAATGGAAAGGCCAGTCGGGTTCTGGACCACAATCAAGATTTCTTGAAAAGGTTTAGCTTCAGGCAGAACGATATCTTCATAGCGCTGAGCTAGAGTTGAAAAACCAAAAGTTAAAACCTCTTCGCCACTGTTTAAATCGTTTTCATTACTCGTCACTGTTAGCACTTGCCCTAGCAAAACGCATGAGCCCTGAAGATATTGATTGAAGGCTGTGATTGAGCATTCTGATGCCAAAGAAGAAGACTATGGTGTTTGAAGCGGTAATGACGTTCTTATAACTAAGGACAAGAAGAGCCGCGAGTACGAAGAGCATGCCGATACCTGCTATGAGCGCACCGATTTCACCGGATCGAATACGACTGGCGACACGCACTGATGTTTCAACATGCTCTCTATTCTTCTTCTTTTCAACAAAACCAAGCTGTGAGGCTAATTGCCGCTTGAAAAGAAACCCTAAGCATTGCATTACCAAAAGAGAGAAGGTTAAGTTCATTAGCCCCATGAGAGGATTCATATAGACAAAATAGAGAGAAATCACGATTAACTGCGTCAATAAAGTTAGCACTGAAGTTAGTTCAAAAGCTAAAGCCCAACGCCAACTTTCTGCAAGCCTGGCAACTTTAGTTTCGGAAGATAGAAATGCTTTATCAAAAACGCTAACGCGATAAACCTTCTGAACGAAGTGAGCAGTTCGAGTGATCAAGAAAACAGCAAAGAAGAGAATCGAGTTCTTGATGAAGGCGTGCGTATCACCTTTATGAGATTCCAGCACAATAGTAGAGAAGAGCTTAGCTACAAGCATTTCGGTCAAAGAAATAATTGCTGCGAGAAGAACTAATCCCACTAGAAGATATCTAAATCTTCCAGGCGGGAAGAGAAGCTTAAAAGCTTCATATAAGCGTTTGCTTGCGAAAATCATTTCTTCTTCTTATCGAAAAGTGCTAAACCGTCTCTAATTGCTTTCTCTACCTCATCCATTTTGGCGCTAGAAGGAGTTTGCACGGAAGTGAGAGGAGCAAAATCAATCGATCTAAAGTCCAACGCAACGCTGTGAGGATTTACCTCGTCTAGGCCAGCACCGAGGGAGTAGTCAGGGTATTTGATTCCCGTTCCGTGAACCGCTTCTTTGAACTGTTCAAACTTAATAAGGGCGCATGGAATGCCATAACTTTGACAGGTGATAAATACATGCATTGCGCTTGTGACAACAGAGTCATAAGAATTCAGTTGGCGAAGAAACTCTTCAATTTCAGTGGGGTGCGAGAGGAGAACCGATATCTCATCCATATTTTCCGTGAGATTAACAGGTAGTTGGCGGTGAGCGTGGTGGCGGATAAATGCAACACGGCCATTCGTGGTTGAGCGCGAAACTGGGAATACTCGAGATAAGACAATCGCTGGATCACCAAAACTTGTCACGCGGGGCCCACCGGATTCAACAAGTAATTCAGCGGTAATTGGACCTCGGAGCGAGATGTAGTGAGCCTTCTTTTGCAACTTGTTCTCGGGGCTGCTGATGCCTGTACCCACAACTACCGAGTTCTTCTTGATGAATCGCCCAATTGAGCCGATAGCGATGATGTGCTTTTTATGTGCACGGCGGGAGGGATTCTGGAAAACAATCTTCTTATCTGTGTAGTGGCTAAAAATATATGGACTCAACCAATCCCCGAAATTTCCCGGGAATGGCCTTGGCCACCAAGCTAAGACAAATTCTTCATTTGATTTGCGGCTGCTATACGCGAGATAAGTTTCAGCAGCTCGTAAAGAAGAGCGTTCAGCAGGGTTAAGAATTGTTTGTGCCTTGAAATCTTCAATTTCTTTTACCGTTAGGCCGCTATCGGTCTTAAGGCTTCTTCGCAAGAAGCCGGAAATTGCCTCAGAGTTAGGAGATTTCTCATTGGCACCTTTAGCGGTGAGAAGTCCTGTAATGCCAATGCCATCAACGAAAGCACGAAGCACGAAAGAAGTCTTATTAGAAAGCCTCCTCTCCACTTTCTTTGCATATCGAAGAGCAATTTTTCGAGGATTAAAAGGTGCCCGATAATCGCCACCTGAGTGTTGTTGCACTTTCCCTTTGAATTCTGCAACATTGCCACTTGAACCAAAATAGAAGAAAGCATTTCGTGAAAGTTCGGAATGGCGGCCTTTACCAATAACTCCACTCGAAGGAATGATCTGAAAACTCAAATTTGTAGAGTTAGCACGCCAGGCTTCTTCAAAGAAATAGTCGTCAGTCGCAGTGAGAGTTGATTTTTCCTCAAGAGCATGAGCATCCGCAATCATTTTTCGCGCTTGAGGGGTTGTGTTAATTCCCCAGAAGCATGGTTCCCAGAAACGGGTGCGGGTGGCATAACCAATCTTCATCGGCGTGCTGAACCCACGTTGGAAGCCAACTATGTCGGCAGAGAAATTCATTACATAATCAGGAATTTCAAAGAGATCGCAGTCTACGTCAATCCAAAAAACTTTCTTATTTGGATTTGCTGCGCAGACTTCAGCAATAAAGCCAACTTTCTTGCGACATAGTTGAGCCCAGTTTTCGCCTGGTTGTTTAACGATCTCACGGAGGACAATTTCAATTCCAAGTTTCTCTAAACTCACCTGTAAGCGCTTGGCATGTCCCCGATAGAAGTCATCATCTGTATAAAAGGAGCAGACCAGAACATCATCACGGAGTTCGTCATGTTTCAGCATTTGGTAAGTCTAATTGGTCAAGCGTATGAAAGTCATTTCACGCGCTACTTAATATAGATATAACCGCCTTTTTCTGTGGTTGTGAATTTAGCTAAGGGCAGTAACGAATTCTTTGGTGCCCCATTAGGTCCCATAATGCATGCACCCGTGTCATTAGCAAAAATGGATCCGTGACAAGGGCAGATCAACTTTGCACCTTGTGGGCTAACGGCGCACCCTTGGTGAGTACAGGCACCATTAAGTGCAAAAAGACCCTTTTTAGTTCTAGTGAGAATCAATTCCATTCTTTGGCCCGATGTTGTCTGACCAGTGAATACTTTAGTTTGTCCAACCTTGATTGTCGAAGATTTAGTTACTTTAGTGCCGGCGGTTGCAGCTTCTGCTGAACCGCTATTTCGCAATAAAAAACTTGGTACCAGTGCAGTCCCCAGAGCAATGAGTTGGCGACGGTTTATACGTATCATCTTTTAACCTTTTCTTGGTAGTTAATCGGTTTCTAATTTACTTTCTAATTTGCGCTTAAGAATCAGAATCAAGGTGATAACAATAGTTAAGAAGGCGATAGCCCAGTACTTGAGAGCCGCTTCCAATTTCGTCAACTGGCTTGCAAATTCATATCCAAGCAAAACGACAACTGTCGAGAAAACTATTCCCCCCGCAGCGTTCCATTTTAGGAATGTTCGATAAGGCACTCTATTCATGCCAGCAAGTGCAGGAACAAGGGCACGAAGCAATGCTTGCGCCCGACCAAAAAAGATAGCTCCACCGTGATATTTGTCGAATATGTGTTGCGCCAGTGCCCAACGTTTGGCACCAACTAAGCGGCCTAAACGGGAAACTTCAATTTTAGGACCAAAATGTTTACCAACTTCATAACCAACTGAGTCCCCGGCAATTGCTCCAATGATTGCGCATATTAGGAATAGCCATACGGGCCACACCTTTTCATGAGCGAGAACTCCTCCAATAAGAAGCGAAGTTTCACCTGGAAGAACAAATCCAATAAATGCAGCAGCTTCAGCAAAAGCAAGGAGGATGAGCAGTGCAAATAGCGGAACCTGAAGATTGTGGCTCACCAACCATTGAGCTGTGGTTTCTATCCAATGCGACATTGGGTAATCCTATTGGTAGGTTCTCCCATCATGGCGCGCAACTTAGTCAATCTTGAGGGCGTTTCAAAAGCCTTTGATATCAAGCAATTACTTGATGAGGTTTCCCTGGGAATTTCCGATGGAGATCGAATAGGGATCGTCGGTCGTAACGGTTGCGGTAAGAGCACCTTATTAAAAGTCATTGCCGGGATCGAAGCTCCTGATAAAGGACGGGTAACTCGCGCGGGCTCTATGAATATAGGTCTGTTGTCACAGGTAGACATTGCAGAACCATCGGCAAGTGTTCGAGATGTTGTTCTAGGAAATAAGCCCAAACATGAATGGGCGCGCGAATCAGGAATCCGCGAAATTTTTGACGGTCTCTTTGGTGGGCATTCAGATGAACTCCTAGATAGACAATTTGCTGCGCTCTCGGGGGGCGAACGCCGCCGTGTAGGTTTAGCAAAATTACTCATCGATGATTTGGATTTAATCCTCTTAGATGAACCTACAAACCATCTAGATGTTGAAGGTGTTGCTTGGTTATCGCGCCACCTTAATGAACGGAAGAACTTAGGGGTAGCAGTTATTACCCACGATCGTTGGTTTCTTGACGCTGTCACAGACAGGACGTGGGAAGTTGTCAGAGGCAAGATTGAGGAGTACGACGGTGGATATTCCTCATACGTATTAGCCAAAGCAGAGCGCGCTCGCCAAGCATCAGCAATGGAAGGACGGCGTAATCAGTTAATCCGGAAAGAACTCGCTTGGTTACGTCGTGGCGCTCCGGCTCAAACTGTAAAACCCAAATTCCGTGTCGATGCAGCTAATGAATTAATTTCATCTGAACCGCCACCTCGAGACACGACCGAACTTCTTCGCTTTGCACTTAATCGACTAGGTAAGACTGTCTATGAAGTTCAGCACGCACAAGTGCGCGCAGGAGAGAAAGAAATCTTGGATGACATCTACTGGAATGTTGGCCCGGGAGATCGCATCGGCATTGTCGGAATCAATGGTGCGGGAAAGACAACGCTAATGCGGATGTTAGCTGGAGAAATTAAACCATCCGCAGGCAAATTAGTTACGGGAATTACAGTTAAACCAGCATTTCTTACCCAGCATTTAGACGAACTCAATCCCATGTGGCGAGTACTAGAAGCGGTGGAAGAGGTGGCTATTCATGTGGAATTAGGTAACGGTAAAACTCTTTCAGCTTCGCAACTGTGTGAGCGGCTGGGGTTTGATCGCGAATCCCAATGGACTCCAGTGGGAGATCTCTCAGGCGGAGAAAAACGCCGCTTGCAGCTAACTCGCCTCTTGATGGATAGCCCAAATGTTCTCTTGCTTGATGAGCCGACAAATGATTTTGATATTGAAACACTGACAGAACTTGAAGATTTGTTAGATAGCTTTGGCGGGACACTCCTTGTTATTTCGCACGATCGATATTTTCTTGAGAGAGTTTGCGATCGCTTTGTTGGTTTGTTGGGTGACGGCGAACTTCGAGACCTGCCTCGTGGTGTTGAGCAGTATCTAGAGCAACGCGAATCGATGATTGACCTTGCTAATCAAGCAGAAACATCTGTGAAGAAAGTTTCGAACGCGGCTCAAGAACGCCAAATAAAGAAAGATATCGCTCGTCTTGACCGCCAAATTGAGAAGGCAAACATCAAACTCGCATCATTACTTGCAGAAGAAGATGCAGTGTCATTCACGCCTGAGCGCCTTATTGAACTTGCTGCAGGAATTGCTTCAACCAAAGATTCCCTGGTCACCCTTGAAGCCGAATGGTTATCGGCAACACTTTCCCTGGAGAATTAGTACTCTTTCCCAATGCGTCTTGACCTCTTAGCGATTCTTTCTGGTGTGATGATTGCACTGCAGGCGCGCACAAATGGAGAATTATCAAGCCGACTGGACAACGGTCTCGAAGCAGCTTTAGTTTCATTCGGCTCAGGGTTAATACTTATAACTTTGGCATCTCTCTTTATCCCTGGAATTAAAACTGGAGCCGTAAAGTTACGAAGCGCCGTTCGTGCCAAATCCTTACCCGCATGGAGGCTATTGGCAGGCATGTTGGGTGGATCATTTGTGGCGATCCAAACGCAAATGGTGCCGTTGATTGGTGTTGCCATTTATTCGGTGGCTTCTATCGCAGGACAAACGGTGGCGTCGTTAGGCGTTGATCGATTAGGAATGACCGGCGGAGGCAAGAAACATATAACTTTTCGACGAGTACTGGCCGCGGGATTTACCATCCTTGCCGTTTTACTCTCGGTGTTAGATCGAATCGACGCCCGAAATCTTTCTCTTTATGCAGTGAGCCTTGCAGGCTTAGCGGGTGCGATTGTGGGTTTCCAACGGGCATTCAATGGGCAGATTAATGAATTCACGGAACAGAGTTTCACCACGTCATTACTGAACTTCATTACCGGAACTACATTCCTATTATTCTTTTCAATTCTTGGAATTCTTACGCATAGAACACATTTCGTTTCTCTACCCTTCGGGCCATGGTGGATTTACACGGGTGGTGCAATAGGTGTTGTATATATCGCTTTCTCTTCAACAATTGTTCAGCACCTTGGAGTTTTAACTTTTACACTTCTATCTGTCGGCGGCCAATTAGTAGGTTCCCTGCTTATTGACTATTTTGCACCAACAGCGAGCGTACATATCAGTTGGTATTTAGTAACCGGAATTCTTATGACTTATTTTGGAGTCTTAGTCGGCGGAACAAATCACTTGCGCTTAGCGCGAAAATAATTCCACGTAGCCGAAATTAATGAACCGCCGATGAAGAAGGCGGCAAGGCCGTAGGACGAACTCTTGACCCAAGGGAAACGCGCGGCATAGAAACCGGCGAGTGTGATTCCCACGCCCCAAAGTAACGCGCCGAGAGCGTTGGCAGATAGGAATTTGTAGTAATTCATTTTTGCGATGCCAGCTACAGGTGGAATGAAACTGCGGATCCAAGGGAAGAATCGAGCTGCAACAACCGCCCACCAACCGCTGTGTTCATAAAAGTGCTCTGAACGCGCCACCATGGATTTAATTCTGGGAGATTGACGTTTTTCAAGATATGGACGCCCAATCGTGCGGCCAAGTACATATCCAATCTGATCGCCGAAGAATGCTGAAAGGAAGATAATCGCGGCTAGTACAACAATGTTTAAGTCATTTCGAGCCGCGACAACTAGGCCAGCGCTAAAAAGAATTGAATCGCCAGGCAAAAAGAAGGCAAAAACAACGCCTGTTTCAAAGAAAATGACGACTGCGATGAGCAGGTAGATCAAAAATGGTGCAATAGGAAGAAGTTGGGCATCAAATGATGCCGCAAATTCAATCACACGCAATTCTTAACTGCTTGTGTAACCGCCTTCACAACATTTGGATCGAAAACGCTAGGGACGATAAATGAAGCATTGAGCTGTTCAGGGCTTACGCAATCTGCGATTGCCTCTGCCGCAGCGATTAACAGCTCATCGGTAATTTTGTGAGCGTTTGCATCAAGCAATCCACGGAAGATTCCTGGGAATGCAAGAACATTGTTAATTTGGTTTGGTTGATCGCTACGGCCAGTTGCGACAACTGTTGCGTATTTGCGAGCAATAGCTGGATCAATCTCGGGATCTGGATTTGCAAGTGCGAAAACAATTGCATCCTTACCCATCGATGAGACATCTTCTTCTTTGAGAATGTTTGCAGCGCTTACGCCGATGAAGACATCTGCGCCAACCATGGCCTCATGGAGAGTCCCAGCAAAATCATTTGGATTACAATTATCGATAAACCATTGACGCATAGGGTCATTAGTAATCGTGCCCTTATGAATTGCACCTTTGGTATCAAATGCCATGATGTTCTTTGCGCCGCTTTGCATCAACAATCGTGCAATTGCAGTACCGGCAGCGCCAGCACCACTCATGACTATCTTGCAATCTGATAACTCTTTTTTCACTAACTTCAAAGAATTTCGAAGGGCCGCAAGAACAACAATCGCAGTTCCGTGTTGATCATCGTGGAAAACAGGAATATCAAGAAGTTCGCGAAGGCGACGTTCAACTTCAAAACAGCGCGGAGCGGAAATATCTTCGAGGTTGATACCACCGTATACAGGCGCGATTAGTTGTACCGTGCGGACAATTTCATCAACATCTTGAGTATCTAAACAAACTGGCCATGCGTCCACATCTGCAAAGCGCTTGAAGAGAGCAGCTTTACCTTCCATGACAGGAAGGGCTGCGGCGGGACCGATATTGCCCATGCCTAGAACTGCAGATCCATCAGTTACAACAGCCACCGTATTGCGCTTGATAGTCAGGCGCCGGGCATCGGAAGGGTCATCAACAATCGCCTGACAAATTCGAGCAACACCGGGTGTGTAGGCGCGCGAGAGATCATCACGAGTCTTTAGGGGGACTTTAGATTGAACTTCAAGTTTTCCGCCCAAGTGAAGTAAGAATGTGCGATCGCTAACTTTGCGGACAGTTAATTCTGGATGAGCATCGATCGCTTTGGTAATTGTCTCGGCATGAGCGGCATCAACGGTGTCACAGGTGACATCGACAACGACTTTATCCATGAGTGATTCAACGACATCGAGCGCTGTAATCGTTGCACCTGCTCCAGTAATCGCCGCGGTGACAAGTGCGACGGGTTGTGAATTAGGTGCACCTTCGATGCGAATTGTAATTCCGTAGCCAGGACTTGTTGATGCCATTTATACAACTCCGTATAGTCGATCGCCGGCGTCCCCGAGACCAGGGACGATATAACCATGTTCATTTAACTTTTCATCCAAAGCGCCCGTCACAATTGTGATTGGCACAGATGAATTCTCGAACGCTTTCTCCATATATTCAATTCCTTCAGGTGCAGCAAGGATACAAATCGCAGTGATGTCATCTGCGCCTTTTTCAATCAGAAAGTTAATTGCTGCAACTAGGGTTCCGCCAGTGGCAAGCATTGGGTCAAGCACAAAGCATTGACGACCGGAGAGATCATCAGGAAGTCGGTTAGCGTAAGTGCTAGCTTTTAAAGTTTTTTCATCGCGCACCATTCCGAGGAATCCAACTTCTGCAGTGGGAACGAGTCGAACCATTCCTTCGAGCATCCCAAGGCCTGCGCGCAAAATTGGAACAACAACAGGGCGAGGTTCGGCCATCTTTAAACCTTGAGTTTGAGTTACTGGAGTTTGCACAGTAACTGTTTTGGTGCGCACGTCGCGCGTTGCTTCATATGCAAGGAGAGTGACAAGCTCTTCGACGAGGCGTCGAAAAGTTGGCGAATCAGTTTTTTCATCGCGCAAAACAGTTAATTTATGCGAGATAAGAGGGTGATTGGCGACGTGGACTTTCATGCTTCCTACCATACAGGGCTTTCTTTCCTAATAAATAAGTGTCAGGATGCAACCTAGGGGAAGCGAGCGAGGAGGCAACTGGTGAGTAACGAAGTAGATATCGCCGTAGCCGCTTGGCATGAAGATGGGCGCTGGACCCTTGCCGAGTTACCTAGCGCACATGACTTAGCCCACATTATTGATGCGTTAAAAAGTCAACGTACAAATGGCGGAGCAATCGCACTTTTGGCGATCGATGAAGAGTTCTTTATGTTGATTCGTGTTCTCGGTGCGCACATAAGTATGTTTCTCAGCGATATTACTTGCGCGTTCGATTATGAGGCAGCTGCAGAATTTATCGAACTAGCAGATCTGCCTTTCCCCGATGAAGACGACGAACCAATGCCGACAGGGCATCTTGATATTTTGGCTGACCTCGGCATGAATCACATGGAAATTTCAGCGCTTTGTGATGATGCAGAACTTTTTCCAGATGAACAACTTGATGCGATTGCAACGCGTTTAGGTTTCGGTGAAGAATTCCGCAAGTTACTTAACCTTTAAGATCTTCTAATGAATACGACCGAGGCTATGCGTCTTGCCATAAAGATCGCGGAAGAATCTACGAAGGCAAGTGGCGATGTTCCCGTGGGGGCAGTAATTCTCAATTCGGATGGTGAAGTTGTTTCAACTGGAATTAACAGACGTGAGGAAATTGGAGATCCAACCGCCCACGCCGAAATAGTTGCGATACGCGCTGCTGCAGAGAAATTTGGAAAGTGGAGACTGGAAGAGCACACACTCGTTGTCACGTTAGAGCCTTGTGCGATGTGTGCTGGCGCAATCGCTCAGTCACGAATTCCCTATTTAGTATTCGGAGCATGGGACGAGAAAGCTGGTGCGGTTGGTTCGGTGTGGGATCTTCTTCGAGATCCGCGTGCACTTCATAAAACGGAAGTAACAAGTGGAATTTTGCGTGATGAGTGTTCTGCTTTGCTTTCAAGCTTTTTTAAAGGGCAACGTTAAGTAAATTCTTTGCTGTATCCTCATCTCTGGTGGCGTGTCCGAGCGGCCGAAGGAGCGCGCCTCGAAAGCGCGTGTTGGGGAAACTCAACCGTGGGTTCAAATCCCACCGCCACCGCCAGTTAAATCAGAATTTCATACGATGGATTGAGAATTGTTAACGCTCCATCGTTTTCACCGACCATTCCTTCTGCCCGCAATTGTGAGCCAACATCAAGGCCCGCAATCTCGCGCCGTCCCAAGAATTGCAAAGTAACCCCACCGGTTTCATCCCATACTTCAACTTCAACATTCGGTGCGGCACCACTTGGCGCGGTACGTATCGAGGTCACGCGCCCTTGGACGTGAGCTCGAGTTCTCCAAGTGATTTTTCCAATTGGAATTAAATTCTCTGCATAGTGGCTCATTGGCGCACCGATTTTAAATTCAGCGGCAGTAACTGGCACAGCCTCAACATGAACCATGGGCTCCTCTGGCTCATCATGAACCAGAATTGATTTACCAGAGATTATCTGAGCAACATCGAATGGCACAATTGTCGCAACTACGCGCGGCAACTGCGAAATTGGACGTGCTATTTCTTCAGCGGTCTGATCATGCAGAAGTTTTCCGAGAACTGGAGCATACGATCTACGCGGAAGCAGCAAAGTAACTTCTGTATCTAAAGATGAAGTCGCACGAATTGCGTAATCCATCGCGGCATTTGGAAGTCGACGATCAGGACAATCGATTAACTCCAACATGACATCGTCGAGAGCTGACGTTGCTGCCCAAGTTTTTCGGATTTCCTCGGCACGTTGGTCATCTATAACAAAGTGAACTGCACTCAAATAATGTGGATTCAAACTACGTGCATAACGCACCGCACCCACAGTTGCAACGTCAACACTATCCACCAGAATTATTACATCGTGACGACTAATTGAAGTCGCACGAGATTCAGTAGATGGAAGATTGAGTGCCGATTGTTCCTTGAGGTATTGGCGATTAAGGCGCAGTAACGAAACAATCGCAATTGGAGCAATGACCAAGACAATCCAAGCGCCCTCACTAAATTTCACTATCGCGAAAACAAAGACTACGACGACAGAAACTGAGCCCGAAAGCGCGTTGATAACCATCTTCACTTTCCATGCACCGATGCGGTGAACGTAAGCGTGCTTTGCCATACCGAATCCAGCCAAAGTGAATCCTGTAAATACACCTAACGCGTAGAAAGCCACAAGGTGATCTACGGAAGCGCGGGTGAAGAGAACCAATAACATCGCTGCTCCCGCAAGGAAAATAATTCCATTCGAGAATGCCAAGCGGTGTCCGCGCTTACTTAATTGATGGGGCAGATATCCATCTGTAGCAACAAAATTACAAAGGATTGGAAAAGCGCTATATGTGGTGTTAGCGCCAGCAAAGAGGATTAACATCGTGGCAGCCTGTACGAAGATAAAGAATGTCTTACCTGCGGCGCCGTCTCCAAGTGCCGCCTTAGCAATCTGCGAAATTACCGTCGGAGTTCCGCTCTCATAAGGCATCGCATGAATTCTCTGAGCAAACCAAGAAACTCCCACGACAAGGGTGCCGAGGATGGAGCTCATTACAACAAGTGTGCGGCGCGCATTTTTATCTTCTGGAACTTTAAAAAGTGCAACGCCATCGGAAATTGCTTCAAGCCCAGTGAGAGATGAACCACCATTTGCAAAAGCGCGAAGCAGAATGAATATTGCGCTGAAAGTTAATAGCCCTTGCGCTTGCCCCACCGCTACAGCGCCTGGCAAGTTTGTATCTAGAACAGGAAGATTGCCACTCACAACTCGGTATAAACCGGTAATAAAGACGACCGCCATCGCGAAAACAAAAAGATAAGTAGGAAGAGCGAAAGATTTGCCCGCCTCTTTGACACCGCGGAGATTTCCGTAAGTAATAAGGATAATTACGCCTAAGGTCATATAAATCTTGCCCGGATGCAAAGATGGGAAAGTTGAAATAATGGCAGCTACTCCAGCAGCAGATTGAATTGCAACGGTCACGATGTAATCGAGCATCAATGCAACTGCTGCAACAATCGACGTTGTCGGCCCGAAGTTATCTCGCGCCACCATGTATGCACCACCAGTTTTTGTATACACGGCGATAACGTTGCGATAGTTCAGTGTCACAATTATGAGGATTGCAATAATCACAGCAGTCATTGGCATCATCAGCGCAAACGAAGCAAGACCAAACGCAGGCAAGAGAGCAATCAGGATCTGTTCACTGCCATATGCCGAAGAGGAGATGCAGTCACTAGAAAGAATTCCGAGGGCGTAACGTTTTGCCAAACGTTGATGCCCTAAAGAGTGACGGTTGAGGGGGTTACCGAGGATCCGACGCTTGACCTTATAAAGGAAGGGATCTTTTAGGTGTGCATGTTCTTTAAGAACAGCCGGCGCTGGAGCACCATCGGTCCATGACTTAGGCACGAATTTTCCCCCGATACGACGTACTAACCCTTTTCACTCTTGCCATCTTAGAGCGTATGCTCGCCATATGCGCTCAAAGTTATATATAAATGGTGTGTGGGTTGATGGCTCGGGGACGATGCCCGTGTATGACCCAAGCAATGGATCCCTCATTACCGAAGTAGCCACCGCTGGTGAAGTAGAAACTGAAGCGGCAATCGCGGCAGCCTACGAAGCTTTTACCCCGTGGGCCAAGACCGCCCCTCGAGTTCGCGCAGAAATCTTACGTAAGGCTTTCGAAATCATGATCGCCGAAGCCGATGAACTTGCCACATTAGTTTCGCGCGAAAACGGAAAAGTGTTTTCTGATGCCAAAGCCGAAATTACTTATGCCGCTGAATTCTTCCGCTGGTTTGCAGAAGAAGCGGTACGAATTTCAGGCGACTTTAGAAAATCACCAAGTGGCGATAAGAGAATTCTTGTCACCCACCAACCAATCGGCGTCTCACTTCTCATTACTCCCTGGAACTATCCAGCCGCGATGGCGACGAGAAAAATCGGCCCTGCGCTCGCAGCTGGCTGCACTGTAGTTCTTAAACCCGCGAGTGAAACTCCGCTAACCGCAATGGCAATTGTAGATATTCTCGAACGAGCTGGCGTACCTAAAGGTGTAGTTAATCTCATTTTGCCTACACCAGTCGGTGCATCAATTAGCAAGATGCTTCACGATCCACGTATCAAGAATTTGTCTTTTACAGGTTCTACAGAAGTCGGTCGCGTGCTCTTGCATGAAGCGGCAGATCGAGTGATCCGTTGTTCCATGGAACTTGGCGGCAACGCACCATTCGTCGTTTTTGATGATGCAGATATTCCAGCAGCGGTACAAGGTTTAATGATTGCAAAGATGCGCAATGGTGGATCCGCTTGCACAGCTGCGAACCGTATCTACCTACAACGTGCAATTGCCGAAGCTTTTACCGTTGAATTTACTCAAGCAATGGAAGCCCTTGTTATGGGACCTGGTATGGAATCCGGAGTGAATTTAGGGCCAAGTGTTTCCGTTAAAGAACGAGACAAGATTGCAGCATTGGTTGATTCAGCTGTTAGCGGTGGCGCAAAGGTGCGCACTGGCGGCAAGGTCCCAGAAGGTGATGGCGCCTTCTATCCTGCAACTGTGCTTACCTGCGAAGTTGATAACGTCATCTTGAAGAATGAAATCTTCGGACCAGTCGCGCCAATCGTTATTTTCGATACCGATGCCGAAGGTATTGCCTTCGCAAACGAGACCGATTTCGGCTTAATTAGTTACATCTTCTCCAAGGACCTTAAGCGCGCACTTCAGGCAGCTGAAGGAATTGAATCAGGAATGGTTGCTATTAACCGAGGAGTGGTTTCAGATCCGGCAGCACCGTTTGGCGGAATGAAGCAGAGTGGTTTAGGCCGCGAAGGTGGCTTCGACGGAATCCACGAATTCCTCGAGACCAAATACATTGGTGTCGAGATTTAACTTTTGTATCTGAGCGAAGGGTGAAGGTTAGACAGAGTGGGCGGTAGACCTATCATTAATTGAGCCCTATGCGTAAAGTTCCTTTATGAAACGGACCAATGTCGCTTTTATCGTTCTTGCTTCACTGTCCTTAGTTTTCTCATCC
>WLOP01000008.1 GCA_009699205.1 Actinomycetota bacterium | reverse complement strand
GTTCAGCAATTTCTCTAAGTTCAGCTTTGAGACTCTCCTTGGTGAAAGTCTTCAAAGTGCTAACTCATCCTGAGTCGTATGTTTAGAAAGTCTCTCATTGGCTAAATCGCAGTAGGATTGAGATATTTCAATACCGATAAAATCTTTTTCCTGATTAACACACGCAAGGGCTGTTGTTCCTGAACCCATAAACGGATCTAAAATAATTTTTCCTGGGGTAGACGCGACACAGCGCTCAGCAAATTTTAATGGAAAGGGTGCGGGATGAGAATTTTTCATCTCTTGAGTGAATTCCCAAACATCACCAAACGCATTGGCTTTTGGTGCTAATTTGAATTCAGGCTTAGCAATAAGGTAAACGACTTCATAAGTTGGTAGAAAATATCCAGCATTAAAGTTAATTCCACCTTTACGGCGCCAAATGATTATCTGACGAACTGGGAATCCTTCAACGATGTCGGAACGGTCTTGAAGTAAACCCGCTTGGACTCGCCATTTATGATTGTAAAAAATTGCGCCATTAGGTTTCAGAAGTCGCATCATTTCCGTGAGCGCTTCGCGTTGCCACGCCACATAATCATCATGCGACATGTTGTCGGCGTGATCTTGGTACCCATCCAAAAGAGCTGCGGAGGACCATTTACCGCCTCTACCGTCCTTCATGCCATTTCCGGTTGAGTTCTTTAGGTTGTATGGCGGTGAAGTCACCACAGCGTCAATGCTCTCGGATGGCATTCCCCGCATAACCTCCACGGCATCCCCACAGTTGAACTTGTTGAGGTACGGCTTGAGGCTCGGCTTAGGCATTTGATCTCCAACACATGCTTGAACTCTATCCGCACTAACCGACAATCCCCATCACCCTAGACAGGTTTGAGCCAGATTGGCCAAATTTAAGGCTTCGTGCCTGTCATGACACAATTTTAACTACTGCTCATGCAACTGTGATTGCTCGCGAAACATCAGCGGCGATTCGCGATGGGCTTTCGGAGTTTGCACTCTACACAATCCAAGAGCGCGCTCTTGCGTATGCAGAGTTTCATACCCCTGCTCAAGTTGCTAACAAAGTCCGCACCACGCTTGCCCAATTTGCACCCGAAGAATTTGCGACGGCTGTTGCTAAGGCACGTGATACGCGTCGAGTCTCCTGCTATCGCGAGAGCGATGGGATCTCAACGATCGTGGCGATTTTGCCAGCCGAAGATGCTCAGATTGTTATGTCAGCAATCGAAAGTTTTGTTCTTAAAGGTTCGCCCAAGCGCTCGAATAAGGATTCAGGTAGCGGCTCCGATAACGATCCCAATGCCGGAACAATCTCTGACGAGGAAATTGGCAGTGATGGCAGAAGTATGGATATGAAACGTGCAGATGCTCTCACCGAGATTGCCGCTTGGGTACTTTCGCAATCCAGTGATGCAGTGCGTCCGCATCGGCGACCCATCACCGTAAACGTCACCATTGATTTGCCAACGCTGATGGGCTTAGCTCAAAACCCTGGACAACTCTCTGGGTATGGAGCAATTCCGGCATCAGTTGCGCGTTCATTGGCTGCCGACGGTAAATGGCGAAGATTTATCACCGACCCAACTTCGGGTGCACTTTTAGATTATGGGCGAGAAAATTATGAACCGCCTCAAGCGCTCGTAGATTTTCTCATCGCGCGAGATCGAACCTGTCGATTCCCCGGATGTCGAGCGCCGGCGCGATTATCCGATCTCGATCATGCGCAAAGTTGGGAGGGCGGGGGTTCAACGTCTCCGCAGAATCTTGGAGCACTCTGCCGACGCCATCATCAACTTAAAACTCATGGCGGATGGCAACTAGAAAGTTTCTCCGATGGTTCATGCCAATGGATTTCGCCCCTAGGAAAAAAGTATTTCGTCCCTGCGCGCGACGCACTCGAAGCTCTTTAGGTAATACTTAGCCCATGATTTGGTGGCCAAGCGAGATCCCCACATTGCAAGATGGGCTAATTACCTTGCGCCCTGCAGAAGAATCTGATGCACTCGATGTTTATGAGGCATGTCAAGATCCATTGATTGCGCTCTTCACAACCCTTCCAACAAATTACACTCGCGAGCATGCTGCCTCTTTCTACACGGGGGGCCTCGCCGGCTTTGATAGTAGACGCGAAATTCGATTTGTTATTACCCATGGATACCCTGGTGAAGAAGTGTTCTGTGGAGTCATCTCATTTCACTCAGTAGATCTCAACGACCACGGTGCAGAAATTGGTTACTGGATGGCTGGGCCCATGCGCGGCAAAGGAATTGGAACTCGCGCGGTTAAGGCGCTTACTCATTACGGTTTTACCGCGATGGGATTTCGAAGGATTGAAGGGCTCGTTGATGCCGAAAATAAAGCTTCGCAAGCGCTCCTATTGAGCGCCGGCTATCAATTCGAAGCCACCCTTCGCAAGAAGGTGACACGCGATGATGGTAGGCAAGTAGATATGGTCCTTTTCTCTGCAATTGATGACCAATGGACTAGCCTCTAACTATGTATTCTTTGGCTCTCTTGGCATTCATCTTGCTATCGACAGCACTTTTTAGCGGACCGATTTCACTCGCTCTTACCTATCTACACCTTAAGAACAATGTTGCTGACATGACACGGAAAGTATTTCTCACAATTCTTGCAGCAGTGGGAATTTTCATATCAATCGGGCTCTTTACTTCAAGCAGGGTAATCACTGCACAATTCATTGCGATCATGGGCTTGCTTACTTCAGTGAATGCAATAAAGCGTGAGCACTTTCCAAATTTTAGATTCCGTGGGCCAACGGGTACTTCTTCAGGCAATGATGGTTCGGGCCCAGCAGGGCAGAGCTAAGAAGTAAGTTAAGAACAGAATTACACAAGTGGAGGTGCCGGGAATCGAACCCGGGTCCTTCGGTACCAAAACAGGGCTTCTACGGGCGTAGTGCGTTTATCGTTTTCTCAGTTCCGGATCTCTTACACACAAGTATCCGACGAACTCATTTGCAGAACTGTTCTCTGGCATTGTCCGCAAAACCAACACCATGAAAAGCCCTCTTACGGCGCTAGGTCCCGAATCGAAGGCTCACTCGGGCTAACGGACTAGGGAGCTCGCTTAGGCAGCGAGAGCAAAGTCAGCGGCAGTTGTACTGGCGCTTAGTTTTTTGCACAGGTTATTGGTTAACGAGATCATCCTGGCTTCCTCGGCCCGCTTCCCCTGCCCCAACATCCAAAGTCGAGACCGTTCACCCCCAAGATTATTGAGAATTGAAGCGTTACTGCATCGCTATGGAGTTGTGGTCGTGCGCAGGATTAACCCGCGTGGTAATTGTAGAAGATGGAGAAGACATTAGGTAATTGAGTGAGTTTCGAAGGCGAAATAAGCGCTATTGGGATCGCGTTTAGCGCTCTCCAGACTTTCCAGATTTACGACGCGAAAGTTCGCGCTCCACTTCGCGACCTGCTTGACGTTCCATCAGGGCAGCGCGCTTGTCGTGTGATTTCTTACCACGCGCTACGGCCAATTCAATCTTCGCTTTTCCATCTTTAAAGTAGAGCGAAAGCGGAACCAGAGTTAATCCACCCTCTTTAATTTTTCCGGCCAAACGATTGAGTTCATCTTTATGAACGAGTAGTTTGCGATCGCGACGGGGAACGTGGTTAGTCCACGTCCCTTCGGTGTATTCAGGAATATGTACTCCGCTAAGCCAGAGCTCACCGTTTTGCATCATGGCGAAACCATCGATAAGCGAGGCGCGACCTTGACGAAGTGATTTCACTTCAGTTCCGGTAAGAACTAACCCGCATTCGAATACATCTTCGATTGAGTAATCATGACGCGCTTTTTTATTTTGCGCGATGAGTTTGCGACCGACCTCTTTTACCATGACGCGCAACCCCACATAACGTGGAGTTTAGACCTTGAGGTAGCGGCGAAGTGTAAATACTGAGGCGAAAATAGAAACGACGAGCCCGACACCAAGCAGATATGCCGATGAGACCCAGACTTCGCCCCAACCAAAGAACTTGGTGAAGGAAAGTAGTGGAGCAACTTTAGAATCGATGACGCTCTTGAGCGCTGCCAAGAGGCCAGTGGCGATACCCCAACCTAATATTGCCGAGATCACGCCTTCAAGAAGGAATGGAAGTTGAATCGAAAACGAGGTTGCGCCAACTAGTCGCATAACGCCGGTCTCACGCCGTCTATTGAAGGCGGCGATGCGCAAAGTGTTACTAATTAAAAGGGCGGCAGTAAGGACAGATGCAAGTCCCACAAGAAGTGCGCCATTGCGAAGAACTCCAAGAAGTCGGAAGAACTTTTCTAGAATACTTCGTTGATCTTGTACAACATCAACTCCGGGGCGACCCGAAAATGCGCTGACAATTACTGGAAATTGGGTGGGATCTTTCAACTTCACTCGGAATGACTCAGGCAATTGATCTGACGTTACATTCTGGGCAATGGCTGAATCTTTAAATCGTTCCTGGAAACGCGTAAAGGCCTCAGCTTGAGATTCGTAATAAACGCTCTGCACCACAGGCAAAGCCTCTAAATCTTGCTGAATTTGAATGCGCTGGGCTGCTGTGACAATTCCGCCAGAGCACGAAGGTGATTCTGATAGAGATCCGCATAGGTAGACCGAGACTTCGATCTTGTCGTACCAATAATCTTTCATTGCATTCACTTGTGCATTCGAGAGCAAGCCGATGCCGAGCAATGACAGAGAAATTGCAACTGTAACTACGACAGCGAATGTCATGGTGAGGTTACGGCGAAGGCCAATACCAACTTCGCTAACTAGAAAACGAGCGCGCATCTGACTTCTCCCTTAACCCGTATACCCATAAACACCGCGAACCTGATCGCGAATGACAAAGCCACCATCTAATTCGATAACTCTCTTACGCATCTGATCCACGATTCCCGAATCGTGCGTGGCCATGACAACGGTCGTACCTTCGCGATTAATGCGATCAAGTAATTTCATAATTCCTACACTTGTTGCAGGATCCAAGTTTCCTGTGGGTTCGTCGGCAATCAAGATTGCGGGACGGCTCACATAGGCACGTGCGATGGCAACTCTTTGTTGTTCGCCACCAGAAATCTCATTAGGTCTGCGATCGCTCTTATCTTCAAGTCCCACAAGTTCTAGGACCTCAGGAACTTCGCGCTTAATCTCTTTCTGTGAATAGCCCAGAACGTGCAGAGCGAAAGCAACGTTCTCAAAAATTGTTTTGTTGGGCAGTAAGCGAAAATCCTGAAATACAGTGCCAACTTGGCGGCGTAGCTCTGGAATCTTGCGATTAGAAAGTGTGTTGAGATTCTTTCCCGCTACATGGATAGTCCCCGAGGTTGGATACTCCTCGCGCAGAACCAGGCGAAGGAATGTTGACTTGCCGGAACCTGAAAGCCCCACAAGAAAAACGAACTCCCCTTTGAGCACTTCGAGGTTGACGCCATCGAGGGCTGCCTTCTCTTGCCCAGGATAAATCTTGCTGACGTTCTCAAAGCGGATCACAAGCACTCCAAAAGATTCGATACGGACATCTACATGCATAGTTTAGGCAAAGGCTCAGGCTCAGCAGGGATAAAACTGCGTCTTTTCGAGGATTTCTTAGGGGATATCTCACCTATTCCCTGAGAGCTGAGAGTGGAATCCCCAGCTATTTCCTCTGGATACAACCGCTAAATAGCGTGAACTCATCCTTATTCACATGAGTGCGGAGAAAGTGAAGCGGTTTTTAGCGCTCCTGCGAAGGTGCTGAACTTCGGCGCCAACGAATACCGGCTTCAATGAAATCATCAATCTCACCGTTTAATACTGCGGCAGTGTTGCCGGTCTCGTGATCGGTACGAAGATCTTTGACCATTTGGTAAGGATGCAAAACATACGAGCGCATCTGATTTCCCCAAGATCCGCTGTTGTCGCCCTTCAGAGCATTTATTTTTGCGGCCTCTTCTTGGCGACGTCGCTCCAAAAGTTTCGATTGCAATACAGCCATCGCTGTAGCTTTATTTTGAATTTGTGACCGCTCGTTCTGGCAAGAGACGACAATCCCTGTTGCCATGTGTGTAATTCGAACAGCAGAGTCGGTGGTGTTTACTCCTTGACCACCAGGGCCCGACGAACGGTACACATCAATACGAATTTCTTTTTCATCAATCTCAATGTGATCGCTTTGGTCAACTACTGGAACTACCTCGACTCCAGCAAAAGAAGTGTGGCGACGACTCTGGCTATCAAAGGGTGAGATGCGCACTAGGCGATGTGTACCTTGTTCAACAGAGAGAGTTCCGTATGCATATGGCGCAGAAACTCTAAAAGTTGTTGACTTGATTCCAGCTTCTTCTGCATAGGAAGTTTCGAGAACGTCCACTTTATAACTATGGCGCTCGCAATAACGTAGATACATGCGCATGAGCGCTTCAGCCCAATCAGCTGCTTCCACGCCACCTGCTTCGGAGCGAATTGTTATGAGTGCATCACGGTCGTCATATTCGCCGTTGAGTAGAGTCTGCACTTCGAGTTCGCTGATCGCTTTGGTAACGCTATCGAGTTCGCGTTCAGCATCTGCCAGAGCGCTTTGATCTGATTCATTTTGGGCAAGTTCAATGAGTATGGGCAAATCTTCAACCCGTTGACGCAGATCTACTAGGCGTTTAATCTCGCTTTGAACGCGTGAAAGTCGGCTCGTCACCTTTTGCGCGTTATCGGGGTCATCCCAAAGGTTAGGCACGCCTGCTGCTTCTTCAAAAGTGATTGCATCTTGGCGCAATTTAGGAAGGTTGAGCACTTTCTCAATGGAAACCAAGGTAGCGTCGATCGCAGCAATCTCGAGATCGTATTCGCGCGCGGCCATAGGCAAAGAGTACCCACTATCTCGTTGACCTTTCACTTGCTGCCCCTGCGCTAGCGTAAATCTCAATATCGACCAGAGAAGATTGTGGCAACCTAAAAGGTAAGAGCGCACGTGCGCTCACACTGATATGTATGTAGTTATCAAAACATGCGAACTCTTCAACAGCTACATCCACGATCTCAGGGCGGCGCATTACCCCTGAAGTACTCGCCCAACTCTGTATCTCATCAAAAACTTTTCCGCGAGCAACATTGCAATCAAGGGGAATCGCAACGCCAGAGTTTCCGTTGTAATACGAAGCAAGATCTAAACTCTGCGCACCACGTAAAGTTGCAGCTTCTGTGGCTTGTACAAGAGAGCGCTTTGCCACTGCCACGGTTGCAACATCGGTGATAAGAAAAAGTAGCGCCACGGTGAGCAAGAAGAGACCGATAATTAATATGGAAATCGAACCAGTTTCATCTTCGGCAAAGTCCCGCTTCATCCAAAGACCCGAGGAGTTTGGGGCAGTTGACTCAATCGCCCCATCCAAAAGTATGCCGCGACGGTCGAAGCAATTCCTGCAAGCAATATTGCGATGCCACCTGGTTGAGCAAAAGCTTCTGCTGTCCCTGGCTGACTGGAGAGTAGAAGTAATAACAACCATGGCGCTGCAGATGACATATGCGCCGAACTCATAATCCATCCATGTTTAATCTCAATCTCTTTACGCAGAGCCAAATCCTGACGAAGGAAATCTCCGAGAGTTCGAAATATTTGAAGCAGTTCAGAACCGCCAAGTGATTTAGCCAAGAGAATCGCCTCCAAGATTTGGTCGCTGCTGTGGGAGTTGAAGTTTGCTTTCAACTTTTCTGCAGCCGAAGCGAAGTCAGATCCGCTTCGAAGATCGTTGCTAAATTGCAGGAATGCCTCACGGGTAACTTCCGGGCCACGTATAGATAAGCCAACCATCGCCTCTGATAACGAAAGCCCAGCATGAATTCCCGAGATTAAGTGATCGATCACCTCTGGCCACACGTTATCCAATGCGCGCTTTGTCTTGGCAGTAGCTCTCTTTAGATAGATCCACGTAATCACCCCTGAAAAGAAGGTGAATGGCGCGCTTATTACAAGGGAATTAGTCCAAAACAGAACAATCGCCGTGACGGTCAAGGTAGCAAGGCTCACTGAAACTAACTCTCGTTTCTTCGCCGCCAGTTTGGTAGTAATTGTGTGAGTGGGGCGCACAGGAACTTTTTTATCGAAATTTCTATCCAAAGTGCTCTTATGCAAGCCACTCCTTTGTAAGGCGTTCTTTCCCCGAGCAGTTGCCGGAGGTTCTATTAGCGAAAGCGCGAACCCACATAAAGCGCTGGAGATGAGTGCGATAAGTAGAGGTGACGCGAAGATTGGTGAAATCACTGAGTCGCCCATTCATTAAGAAGAATTCCTGCATTTCTATATTTTTCTATGTGAGGGAGCGTTCCCAATCCACGTTCGTATTTCTCTCCTTGCCAACGCCAGAGAGTTTCAACTTCGATATGGTCGTTTTCTACCCGCCCGCTCAGTGATGCCACTTCGACGATTCGTCGTTTGCCAGTATTGTCGAGAGCAACTTGAATAACTAGATCAATTGCCGAAGCCACCGTTGGTGCAATGAATTTCTGGGAGATATTTTCACCGGCTAATAGGGGAAGAGTTTGTAATTTCACGATTGCATCTCGCGCTGAATTTGCGTGAATAGTTCCCATGCCAGGAAGCCCAGAATTGAGTGCTATTAAAAGGTCTAGCGCTTCAGCTTCACGGACTTCTCCGACAATGATTCTTGATGGGCGCATACGGAGAGATTCTTTGATGAGGCGGCGCAGTGCAATCTCTCCCCCGCCTTGCAGATTGGCGCTTCGAGTTTGCATCGCCACAACATCTGGAAGATTAGGTCGAAGTTCAAATACTTCCTCAATTGTTATAACGCGTTCTTGAACTGGAATCGCTGACACAAGTGCATTGAGCACCGTTGTCTTTCCCGCTTGAGTGCCGCCGCTAACGAGGATATTGACGCCAGCAGTCACTGAATCGGAGAGCACTGTGGCGATTTGAGGAGTCATTGCGCCTGAGAAAGCTAAGTCTTGAAGCGAAAAATTGCGCATGAGATGTTTGCGAATATTGATTGCCCAGTGCTCGGGCGTAATTTCTGGAATCGCAACGTGCAGTCGACTCCCGTCTGGCAGCCTGGCATCAACAAATGGGTGCGAAAGATCTAGCCGTCGACCGCTCCACATCAGCGCCCGTTCAACGATATTGCGCACCTCATCGGCAGAGAGCATCAGGTTGGTGAGTTCGTTAAGTCCACCACGCGCAATAAATATTCTCTCGGGTGAGTTAATCCAGATCTCTTCAATTTCGCGGTCGCACATATATGGCGCCAGGGCGCCGAAGGTAATTTCCATATCCGTTAATGACATGCGGTGACTTTAAGAGTCTCGACGTTGGCAGTGTGTGTGAAACATTTTGTACGTGGATAGCCAGCCTTTGCACAGCTCCACTTCTGCGCTTACTTGCAGGTTGATTCAGAGAGAGGTAAGAGTTGGTTCTAACTCCAAGCGGTTGAGAAGTTCTAAGGCGCCTTCGCCAGTATTGCTCGAAATAGAACTGCATTCGAGAGCGGAATATTCGGGATCGATCTGCCATTTCTCCCAAATTCTTCTGAGAGCGATATGGGCGCCCTTCTCATCACTTCTAAGGACGAGAATGAATTCCAATTCACCAGTTCGTGCACAGAGGTCTTCGACGCGACAAATTTCATGAAGAGTTTGTGCAAAGGAAAGTACCTCGAACTCATATGGCGAGTGCGCTTTCAGCACAAACCGAATGAGCCAAAGAGCGCTTCCATCGCGCTCACATCGAGAGAGTTCACGGCGAAGGTGTTCATAGAGTGCGCTCGGTGCAGAGAGGCGAGTGAAAGAATCCTGTATCCCATCATGCGAGTGCATCTGTCACCTACCTTGCTATTGTATGAAGCATGATAAATAAGAATGTGAGAAGTAATTTTGCCGATAAGAATTGGCGAAGGTCTATCGTGGCAACCCTTCTCTCAGTCGAAGCGATAATCGTGTTTGCCCTAGGCGGATTCCTCCTCGTTAAATCCTTAACTTCCGACGTGCAAGCGCTGAGCGCGGTAATTGGAGTCATCCTCTTTTCGCTCTTAGGAGGTCTTGGATTAATAGGTGCGGCGCGAGAATTTCGACGTGCACGTAATTACGGTCGCGCACCTGCCGTCCTGGCTAACGGCATCGCTCTTGGCGTCGCGTATTTCCAACTCCAAGCCCACCTCTGGGTGAGCGGAGTTGGCCTAGCCCTTCTCGCTGGAATCACCTTTGCCCTAGCTCTCTCGATACTCCCCGATTCGCCTCCATTTACAGCAAAGAAGTAAGCGCGCACCCCAAAAAAAGTTACTACTGTGCGCAAAATCGCTACTGCAAGGCCAATTTCAATTTATCCTCGCCCTTGCTAATCGGTACGCTACGGGGGCTCACTCGTAGAAACTCGAATCGATAAGGAGACCGCCCGTGCCTGGCGATCAATTTGCCGAACAATTTGGAGCTAATGAGTGGCTCGTCGAGGAGATGTATGAACGTTTTCTACTCGACCCAGCAGCGGTAGATCCCAAGTGGCACGCCCTCTTTGCCGATATCAAAGAGAACGGCGCGACTCATTCGCCCACCCCTATTGCAGGAGCTCCACGGGGCGGCACTCCTCCAATTCCAAAATCATCGCAACCGGTTGCACCTGCTCCCATTGTTACACCTGCTCCGATTGTTACCTCAGCTCCAATTGTTACCTCAGCTCGAGGAGTTGTTCAGCCAGCGGCGCCAAGGTCGACTACCCCCGCTGACCCAGTTGTAAAACCTGCACCTGTGCTCGCCAATCCAGATGCTGGAAAAGTTGAAGCGCTTCGTGGTGTTTCAGGACGTGTTGTACAAAGTATGGAAGCTTCACTCTCGGTTCCCACAGCAACAAGTGTGCGTGCTATTGCCGCTAAATTATTAATTGATAACCGAATTGTCATTAACAACCATCTTCAGCGCGCTCGTGGCGGAAAAGTTTCCTTCACGCACCTCATTGCATTTGCAATGATTAAAGCACTCCGAGCGATGCCTGAAATGAATTCTTACTTCACACAACTCGATGGCAAACCTGCAGTGGGACACCCTGATCACATCAATCTTGGAATTGCCATTGATATTGCAAAAGCAGATGGTTCTCGACAACTTCTAGTTCCATCAATCAAAGGTTGCGAGGAGCTAGATTTCGCTCAGTTCTGGGCTTCATATGAAGCAACAGTTGCGAAAGCTCGCAACGGCGCTTTAACTGTTGAGGACTTTGCCGGAACAACCGTTTCGCTCACCAACCCCGGAACAATCGGAACAGTTCACTCGGTGCCGCGTCTTGTGGTGGGTCAAGGAATGATCATGGGCGTTGGCGCACTTGATTATCCAGCAGAATTCCAAGGTGCTAGCGAAGAAACTTTAAATCGCTTGGCAATCAGCAAGGTTGTCACTCTTACAAGTACTTATGACCACCGCATTATTCAAGGGGCGCAATCAGGAGATTTCTTGCGCAAAGTTAATGACCTCCTGCTTGGCGCCGATGGTTTCTATGATGAAATCTTCACTGCTCTTCGCATTCCATACGAACCAATCCGTTGGGTAACAGATATCGAATTCGCGCGCGACAATGAAATCGATAAGACTGCACGAGTTCAGCAATTAATCCACGCTTACAGAACTTTTGGCCACCTCATGGCCGAAATTGATCCTCTGAGATACAAGCAACGTTCACATCCAGATTTAGATGTAGTTTCGCACGGATTGACTCTCTGGGATCTTGACCGCGAATTCGCGACAGGTGGTTTCGGCGGCGAAAGCTTTATGAAATTGAGAAAGATTCTTGGAATTCTGCGTGATTCCTATTGCCGCACTATTGGTGCCGAATACATGTACATTCAAAATCCAGCTGAGCGCCAGTGGATTCAAGAACGATTAGAAATCGGCGCCACCAAACCTCCACGCGAAGAACAGTTGCGCATCCTCCATAAACTCAACAGTGCCGAAGCATTTGAATCCTTCCTGCAAACTAAATATGTAGGTCAAAAACGTTTCTCACTTGAGGGTGGCGAAACAATGATTCCGTTATTGGATGCCGTTATCTCTGCGGCCGCAGAATCAGGACTCGATGAAGTTTGTATTGGTATGCCACACCGTGGGCGTCTCAATGTTCTCGCCAATATTGCTGGCAAATCCTATGGTCAGATATTCCAAGAGTTCGAAGGCAACTATGCCAAGAATGCTGTCCACGGGACGGGCGACGTTAAGTATCACCTTGGGACCGAAGGAATCTTCACCGCCGAATCGGGAGCAACGACAAAGATCTATTTGGCAGCTAACCCATCCCACTTAGAGGCGGTAAACCCTGTACTTGAAGGCGTTGTGCGGGCAAAGCAAGACAAAATGAATATCAGAAATGTTTACACCGTGCTTCCAATATTGGTGCATGGGGATGCTGCTTTCGCAGGGCAAGGGGTTGTATTTGAAACTCTCAACCTCTCCCAACTTCCTGGATATCGCACCGGCGGCACAGTCCACTTAGTGGTTAATAATCAAATTGGTTTTACCACCTCGCCTCATGCATCGCGCTCCTCAACTTATGCAACAGATATTGCTAAAGGAATTTCTGCCCCAATTTTCCATGTCAACGCTGATGACCCAGAAGCTTGCGTACGTGTAGCGCGCTTAGCCTTTGAGTATCGCCAAGCTTTCAATAAAGATGTCGTGATTGACATGGTCTGTTACCGACGTCGTGGACATAATGAGGGCGACGAACCTAGCTTTACGCAACCAATGATGTACAAACTCATCGATGCGAAGCGATCGACTCGTACGCTTTACACAGAAGCGCTGATAGGCCGCAAAGATATTACCGTTGAAGAAGCCGAAGAAGTCGCGCGCGATTATCAGGCACAACTTGAGGGCGTCTTTGCTGCGGTCCATGATCTTGAGCCACAAGATGAACCCCACTTTGCTGTACCTATCGCACCAATTCCTCAAAGCGTCGACACAAGTATCAGCGAAGAAGTCGCAAGAAAGATTGCGCAGACTCAAATTGCAGTGCCTGAGGGTTTCAACGTTCATCCAAAACTCACACCTCAGTTAGCTAAACGTGTCGAGATGCTTAACGATGGAACTATCGACTGGTCGATGGGTGAAACTCTTGCATTCGGTTCGCTACTTCTCGAGGGAATGCCAATTCGACTTGCTGGCCAAGATTCAAAGCGTGGAACATTCAGTAACCGTCACGCCGTAATTGTTGATAAAGAGAACGGTAGCGATTGGACTCCCCTACGTGGCTTGATTTCTGATGAAAACCAATTTTTCGTCATTGATTCCTTGCTCTCAGAATATGCAGCTATGGGCTTTGAATACGGCTATTCCCTCGCCCGCAACGAGGCTTTAGTCCTTTGGGAAGCCCAATTCGGAGACTTTAGTAATGGTGCTCAAACAATCGTTGATGAGTTCATCTCTTCCTCACTGCAAAAATGGGGCGAGCGTTCAGCGCTCGTCTTGCTATTGCCTCATGGATATGAAGGCCAAGGCCCTGACCATTCTTCTGCGCGCATCGAACGTTTCTTGGCACTCTGCGCTGAAGCAAATATGACAGTTGCTCAACCATCTTCGCCATCTTCTTATTTCCATTTACTTCGCTGGCATGCCAAAAATCCTGCGCATCGCCCAATGATCGTCTTCACTCCAAAATCAATGCTCCGCTTGCGCGCAGCCGCATCCTCTCTCAAAGAATTTACTCAAGGACATTTCCAACCAGTGATCGTGGACCCAACCGTTGTAAACGCTGAACGAGTTATCTTCTGCTCCGGTCGTATTTATTACGATCTACTCGCCGAGAGAACACGTCTTGGCGAAGCAGGAACTGCAATTGTCCGCGTTGAGCAGTTCTATCCACTTCCATCTCGTGAATTGGCTGAAGAAGCCGCTAAGCACCCCCGCGCTAATTTGCTCTGGGTGCAAGACGAACCTGCAAACCAAGGTCCTTGGCCATTTATCTCACTTAATACATTAGAAACGTTCAATGGTCGTACTCTGCGGAGAATCTCACGTCGAGCAACAGCAAGTCCGGCAACGGGCAATCATTACGTTCATGAGGAAGAGCAAAAAGCTCTACTCATGGAAGCCTTCACTCGCTAAGAGTTTTACCTTTTCGATATCTGAAAAGGACTTTGCCAACAATTTCCTCTGGTGAAATCGCTCCCCATTTATGTGAGTCTTCGCTACTTTGGCGATTGTCACCTTCTACCCATACTTCATTACCTTTTATGCTTTTCACTCGCTTGATATAGAAAATCCCTGGATAACTTTCACGCTCAATCACAACTATGTGATCGACGTAAAAACCCCCGCCCCAGCGCACCAGGAGCCAGTCACCGTTGCGATATTTTGGCGCCATCGAGGCCCCGCTGACCGCCACAGCCCCAAATCTGCGAAATGCCTTCATGGGCTGTATTCTCACATCTATCAAAGTTTTTGTTACCCAAGCACTACCCAAGATCACGAATGGAAAATCCCCAAGCCGTCACTACATCAATCCGCCAAACAAACGAGGAGAGAAATATGTTCACACCGAAGAGAGTTGTTCTCGCCCACTGCGATCTACCTTGCGGCATCTACGATCCTGCCCAAGCCAAGATTGAAGCCCAATCCGTCAAGGCTTGCATGGAGAAGTACGCCGCAAGCAGCGACCCAGATTTCAAAGCTCGCGCAGTTGCGATCAAAGAAGCACGTTCAAATATGGTCAAAGAACACCTTTGGGTGCTCTGGACAGATTACTTCAAGCCAAACCATTTCGAGGCTTACCCTCAGCTCAACGCACTCTTCAACGAGACAACAAAACTCGCAGGTGCTGCTGGAACCAAGGGAACAAATGATGTTGCAGTTGCTGAAAAGCTAATTTCCAAAATCGATGAGATTGCAGAAATTTTCTGGGCAACTAAAAAATAAAGTTACTGAGGAAATATTTGTGAATTAAGGCTCTGAGCGGCAGTGCGTGCGAGGAAAGATACTCGCTCCACTGTCGCTCGTGTCATTTGTGCCTGCGCAATATGTCGATTGCCCTCATAAATATCGCAAACAAAGTGGAGATCGCGCCCAACAATTTCAGTACAGGTAGCGGTTGCTCTTAATTGGCAACCAATTCCCACAGCATCTAAGCAATGTAATTCAATCGAAAGCATCCGAGTGGTTTCTCCAGGCTGTAAATGATCGGCCAGGGCAGCTAAAGCTGCGCTCTCAAGCAAAGTTACGAAATGAGCCGGAGCCGCAATCGGCAAATCACCGAGCCCCATTGCGACCGCGCTATCTGCCGGGCGGATTGTCATTACCGAAAAGCCAACAGCCCCAATAATCCCAGCCATGTTTTCCATCTTTACTCTTGAGGAGGCAATCTAAATTCTTGAGAGTGTTCAATGGTTATTTCGTGGCGCTCGACCTGACCAAATTCATCAATCTCAATTGATATTTCGGTCATTGTTACTTCAGTAAAGAAAGTCGCCCCTTGATGGGCAATCGCAGCAATTTGATCGTGAAGTTCTTGAGGAGCCTTTTCGCAACAAGATCGTTGAAGGGCTTCATTCATTAACTGATGCATGCGACGTTCATGGGCAATTTCATTGCGACATGGAATACAGCTTTCGACATGAGATTCAATTTGCTGAACGTGCGAAGTATCAGAGATTTCCCCATCGACGAACATCACCACCGCGCTAAGAACTTCTACGCAAGGAGGTCCGAATAATTCATGAGGTGTCATGGCTTCTCCTCCACAACATATCCACGTTCCTTTGCATAATCCGTTAATAAAGTCCGCAGAGCTTTACGTCCTCTATGCAATCGAGACATTACCGTTCCGGTGGGCGCTCCAACTATTTCAGCGATCTCTTTGTATGAAAAACCCTCTACATCGGCAAGGTAAACAGGGATACGGAACTCTTCGGGAATTTCTTGAAGCGCTCTCTTGATATCGCTATCTGGTAATTTTTCCAGCGCCTCGACTTCAGCCGACTTACCTTGATCGCTCGTGTGAGAAGCAGACTTAGCTAATTGCCAATCTTCAATTTCATTGTCGGCTATTAGGGGTTGGCGCTGTCCTTTTCGGTACGAGTTGATAAAAGTTGTAGTTAAGACTCGATAAAGCCAAGCCCTTAAATTGGTGCCGGGTTCAAATTGGTGAAATGACGAAAAGGCTTTGAGATAAGTGTCTTGAACTAAGTCTTTAGCATCGTGTGGATTCTTGGTGTATCGCATGGCAGCGGAGTACAACTGATCGGTGAATGCCAGAGCATCACGTTCGAAGCGCGCATTCCGTTCCTGCGCGCTCTCCTTTACTAAATCAGTTGTCATCGTCATAAAGGCTACCCCTAGAAGAGAGTTTCTGGCTCGCCAAGAGTTACTTCATCAGTCATGGTCGGCCCATTATTGGCAACTGTATTAACTGCGCTTGATACGGCATGTACCTGTAAACCACGTTCGGGCTCAGAAAATTCCATGAGCGCTTTTAGCTCCTCAACTTCTCGGTTCTCAGGGTTGAGCCAACTCTCCCAGCGATCGGAAGGCATAATCACAGGCATGCGATGATGAATTGGCGCCAAGATACCAACTGCTTCACGGGTGATAATTGAAGCAGTTTCTACGAGCTCTCCATTAGGAGCCACCCATGAACTCCAGATTCCGGCGATTGATAATGAATGACCATCCTTACGGGAAATATAGAAAGGTTGCTTGGGCGCATATCGTCCCAACTCTGTCGCCCATTCGTAATACCCATCTGCCGGAATTAGGCAACGATGCTTGCGAAAAGAATCTCTAAATGTTGGCTTCTCAAAAATAGATTCACTGCGTGCATTTATCGCGTGTGATTGTGAAGCGCGTGCATTCGCCCAATCTTTATGCCAATGTCCAATAAGACCCCACGACACTGTTGCTAAATCCAATTGTTGATTCAATGGAGATTGACGAAGAATGTAAATCTCTTGAGTTGGCGCAATATTCCAGCTAGCAGGCAAAGGAGTTTCTGGGGTCGATCCAGTTATTCCAAACTCCTCGACCAATTCGGCCATCGAAGCCGATTGCGCATAACGCCCACACATGGGCAATAGCCTATGAGCAATCGCCAGAACTTTGGCAACGGTAGGCTGAGCACATGAGTGAACTATGGTCGGCGCCCTTTCGTGGAGGAAACTCCGTCGACGCGCGCCTGCATATCCCTGGTTCAAAGTCAGTAACAAATCGAGCCCTGGTCTTAGCCGCCTTGGCTAATACGCCTTCAATTTTGCATCGCCCGTTGATTTCTCGCGATACAACGTTGATGAAAGATGGACTTATCTCGTTAGGTTGCGCGATTGACATTCGTGATGGCTCTTGGAGAGTTACACCAGGGAAACTTCGCGGTCCTGCTGCAATTGATGTGGGCAACGCCGGAACAGTAATGCGGTTCTTGCCGCCAGTTGCGGCCCTTGCCGCTGGAACAATTTCTTTTGACGGTGACTTGCGCTCTCACGAGCGACCATTAGCTCCAGTGATTAAAGCTCTTGAAGAGCTTGGTGTGAATATCGAACACGAAGGTCGATATAGCTTGCCTTTAAAAATAGATGGAACTGGAGTTTTGCGTGGAGGCGAAATCACTATCGATGCATCGGCATCGAGCCAATTTCTTTCAGCCCTGCTCCTCATTGGGCCATCGACAGAACTTGGAATCACCGTAAAACATGTTGGTTCCTCTTTACCTTCAACACCCCACATTGATATGACTTGCCAGATGCTTCAAGATTTCGGAGCGCAAGTTGATGTTGATCATGAGAATAAAGTGTGGAGAGTCCATCCATCCGAACTTATTGGGCAAGAGATAACAATCGAACCAGATTTATCCAATGCAGCACCGTTCCTGTCGATTGCAATGGTATGCGGCGGCAAAATCACCATCGCTGATTGGCCACAGATCACTACCCAACCTGGTGACCAACTGAAAACTATTCTAAAAGTGATGGGCGCTTCTATCGCCCTTGGGACAGATGGCCTAACAATTACTGGCAACGGCGCAATTCACGGAATTGATATCGACCTCCACGACGTGGGGGAATTAACACCTGCCATAGCCGCACTTGCTGCGCTAGCTGATTCACCATCTCATCTTCGCGGTATTGGTCATTTACGTTTGCATGAAACAGACCGTCTTGCAGCAATCACGCGTGAGATAAATGCTTTGGGCGGCGATGTCACAGAGGATGAGACATCACTGCTTATTAAGCCTGCGAAGTTGCATGGTGGCACTTTTCATACCTACGAGGACCATCGCCTAGCTACCGCTGGCGCAGTTCTTGGTTTAGCAATTCCTGGAATCAAGGTTGAAAATATCGCCACAACCGCAAAAACATTGCCCGATTTTGCAGCCCTTTGGTCGAGCATTGTTGAATAAGAAACTATGAGCGCGCGCGAATTCGATGAATCTGATGTACGAATCAGGCCAAGTCGGAGCACCCGCCCACGTAGCAAGGACCGCCCCTCTTATTCCGACGCGATAGAAGCTTTAGTAACTACCGTAGATCGCGGACGAACAACGTGCATCACTACCGATGGCACAATTATTACTGCAATGAAGTCGCGGGAGCTAGGGCCAAAATCAGTTGTAGTCGGTGATTTTGTTGGCATTGTTGGTGATACATCAGGATCCGTTGGTTCTTTAGCGCGAATCGTCACAGTTCAGGAACGAAAAAACTCTCTCAGCCGAACGGTTGACGACGTGGCCAAGGTCGAGCGCGTCATTGTTGCCAATATCGACCAACTGGTAATTGTCTTGGCCGCGGCAAATCCTGAACCACGGAAAGGACTTGTTGACCGTTTTCTAGTGAGTGCATTCAATGAATCAATCGCGCCCCTTATCCTCGTAACAAAAGTTGATCTTGAACAACCACCTACTTTTCTTGATGAATATCGCGCGCTAGAGATTCCGGTTCTGACAACTAGCAAGGGTGCAGATATAACAGAGATACGAAAAATCCTGTATGGCAAAACATCTGTTCTCGTAGGCCATTCAGGTGTCGGAAAATCAACGTTAATTAATGAACTCGTTCCACATGCACAACGCGTGATTGGTGAAGTGAATGCTGTTACAGGCCGAGGAAAGCACACCTCATCAAGTGCAATTGCACTTCCGCTCTCTCCATCGCTCAAATTAAGTGATGGGTGGATTATTGATACACCCGGGATCCGTGCTTTTGGTTTGGCGCATATAGATCCCAACCGCATTGTGGCTACCTTTGAAGATTTGCGCGAGGTAATCGCTCAATGTATGCCTCATTGCTCGCATGTTGAGCAAGGATGCGCCCTCACCGAATGGGCTTGCCCGAATGGCACAGGAATTCCTGCCCGCCAAGCTCGAGTTGATAGTTTACGAAGCCTTCTAGATATCAAGCTCGACTAGAATATAAATCAAATGGTTACCGCAGATCTTCAATTAGCGCTCAAACTTGCAGATATCGCTGATGAAATTACTTCGGCGCGATATTTAGCCCAGGATCTAGAAATCATTACTAAGCCAGATAACACCCCAGTTACAGATGCTGACCGAGCTACAGAAAAAGCTTTGCGTGAAGTTCTCCAAATAGAACGGCCCGCAGATGGATTATTGGGTGAAGAATTTGGCAATAATGTGGAGGGTAAATCCCGCTACTGGGTGATGGACCCCATTGATGGAACAAAGAATTTTATGCGTGGCGTCCCTACATGGGCAACGCTTATTGCTTTAGTTGAGAATGAGGAAGTAGTAGTCGGTGTAGCGAGTGCACCAGCGCTGAATCGACGTTGGTATGCCTCCAAAGACAATGGGGCGTTCGTAGTATTTAACGCTGAGCAACCTAAAAAGATTTCTGTTTCGCAAATTGCTAATTTGGAAGATGCTTGCATTACATATTCAGATTTCATTGGTTGGGGAGAAAAGAAAAGTGCGTTCACTTCTCTCATAGATATTTGTGGGCGCTCTCGCGGCCTTGGGGATTTTTGGTCTCATATGCTCGTCGCAGAAGGAGCTGCAGAAATCGCGGTAGAACCTTCACTTGCAATTTGGGATATGGCTGCTTTGGATATCATCGTTCGCGAAGCTGGCGGAAGATTTACCTCCGTTTCGGGCCAACCTGGTCCAACACATAGAAGTGGCCTCTCTACCAACAGTGCAATCCATGAGAAAGTGGTCAAGCATCTCAATGGAAATTAAAACAATCGCTCTCGAACCCACAACGCTAAGAGTTGAGGGGATGACCTGTTCTGCATGTGTTGCTGCTATTGAGCGGACTCTCAACGGGATCAATGGAGTGACGGCGACTGTAAACTTTGCTTCCGAAACTGCGCACATCATGGCTCCGGCAGAGATGCCAATCAAGACACTTATAAGCGCCGTTAAGAGTGCGGGATACTCTGCTTCATTGATTTCAGATAGCAGCCAAGTAGCACTCCATAGCAAGAAGTCCGCAACTTCGCTCTTCTTTGCAGTTCTTTTCACAATTCCAGTATTAGCAATCTCCATGAATATGCATTGGCATCACAGAATCGAAGCGTGGATTATCGGCCAATTAGATTTGTACGGCGTGCAACATCCCCTTGGATCGGCTACATCATGGCTAGTGATTGGCCTAAGCGCTCCTGTCGTTTTGATAATCGCGATACCTATTCATCGTGCCGCCATCAGAAATATCACACATCCCACAATGGATACTTTAATTACTCTTGGATCACTCTCAGCTTTCGGTTGGTCAATTTATGCCAATGCCACAGCGCTCGGTGATGTCTACGCAGAAGTAAGTGCCACGGTTATAACGTTCGTTATTGCCGGTCGTTTCTTAGAATCTCGAGCCAAAAAGCGCGCCAGCAGCGCACTCTCTACTTTATTGGCACTTGGCAGCAAAGAGGTCGCGGTCTTACGTAACGGCGAAACAGTGCTCATTCCCATAGATCACCTTGAGATTGGCGATGAATTCGTCACTAAACCTGGTGAGCGAATTGCTACCGACGGAGTAGTAACTTCGGGAACAAGCGCTGTTGATAATTCTCTATTAACTGGCGAATCCATACCTGTAGATGTATCAACCGGCTCCCAAGTAATTGGAGCTTCAATAAATCGGAACGGTCGATTAACTATTCGAGCCACTCGTATCGGATCTGATACCGAATTAGCACGCATCACTGCGATGGTTGTGAGCGCACAAGGAACAAAAGCACCTATACAAGCGATGGCGGATCGAATCGCCGCAGTATTTGTTCCGGTTGTCACCTTGATTTCAATTGGAACTTTCTTTACTTGGCGTTACTTAGATCATTCGCTTGCAGAATCAATATCCTCTGCAATCGCAGTTCTGGTCATCGCTTGTCCTTGCGCCCTTGGATTAGCGACGCCCGTTGCTTTATTAGTGGCTTCCGGCCGTGGGGCACAGCGCGGAATTGTTATCCGTCAACCTCGAGTGTTAGAAGTTGCAAAGAAAATTGATGCCGTGGTGCTCGATAAGACGGGGACTCTCACTGGTGGGCAGATGTCCTTGTTGCAATCGATTGTGCTTCCTCAGGCTGGCGCGCCCCTTGGTCTGCGTTATACGGATCTACTTCTTGCTCCCACGATACTTTCGACCGCTCTCTCTATTGAATCTCAAAGCGAGCATCCTGTTGCCGTGGCAATAGTTGCAGCGATCAAACTCCAAGGGATAAAAGCAACAACTGTTACAGAGTTTTCAGTGGCACCAGGTTCTGGCGCTGCTGGTCGTGTTAATTTAGGAATGCTCTCCCCTGTAGTTCTCATTGGTTCTCCTGTTGCCGTGGCACATAGCACGACTCCATTTCACCCAGAACTTGCGCAATGGGTTACTGATACACAAAGCCTAGGACTCACGGTCTCTGTACTCGCCTGGGATGGTGTTGCACTTGCTGCATTCGCAGTGGGAGATGAAATTAAACCCGATGCAATTTCGACCATTCAATCCTTCCGTAACTCTGGAATTGAACCCTGGTTAGTAAGCGGAGACAGCGTCGAAGTTGCCTTGAGCGTTGCTAAACAAGTAGGTATAGATGCAGACCATGTGGTGGCAGGAGCGCTCCCTCAAAATAAAGTAGAACACGTAAAATTCCTCCAATCTCAAGGGCACCGAGTATTGATGGTTGGCGATGGGATCAACGATGCCGCAGCGCTAGCTAGTGCGGATTTAAGTATTGCAATGGGAACTGGAACAGATACTGCTATCGCAACAGCAGATATCACGCTTATGCGCCCCGAGTTAAGCGGCGTTATTGCCGCCCTCAACCTTTCAACCAAAACTATGCGAGTAATTCGTGGAAACCTTACCTGGGCCTTCGCTTATAACCTTGTGGGGATTCCTATTGCTGGCGTCGGCGCACTCAAGCCTATGTATGCAGCTGCTGCGATGGCCTTTTCAAGCTTCTTTGTTGTGACCAATTCGTTACGGATTAAGTGATAGCACTGTAATCTGCGCCTTTTCCCCGCGAATTTTTCAGCGAATGCATCTACTCTTAAGAAATCGATAAATATCGAACTTAAGTAAATGGGGCTCAAGATGACTGATTCAAAAGTTGAACTTGTTGTAGTTGAAAAAGAATGTAAATGCGGCGGAGGCGGCGGTTGTTGCCAAGAGAACAAAGCTGAAGAGTCCCACTGCTCCTGCGGTAAGTAAGCAAAGAAAAAGAGCGCCTACAGTTAAGTAGACGCTCCTTAGTAGCGGGGGCAGGATTTGAACCTACGACCTCTGGGTTATGAGCCCAGCGAGCTACCGAGCTGCTCCACCCCGCGTCGGTAAGCGCAATCGTAGGCAATTGCTCTTATAGAGGCAAATCCTAGGAAATTACTTTCGCGCTAATGCAGCATTTAGCGCTGCGATAGCTGCTTTAAGGCGTACCTGTGCTTTACCTTCTGCGGCGTAATCACCCTTTGTATGTGCTGTTGTTGCATCTTTAAATGCTTGAGTAACGCTGGCAGTTGCAGATGCAATATCTGCACTCTTGCTTCCTGTCGTTGCAGTAGTTCCTGACGTGCTTCCAGTTGAAGTAGTTCCTGAATTACCACCAAAGACTTGATCCAGCGCGCCCTTTAAATTGTCGTCATATCCGATTTGATCACCGAAGGAGACAAGTACTTTCTGGAGCAATGGATAAGACGCTGTGTTCGCGGTTGCGCGGACATAGACAGGTTGTACGTAGAGCAATCCACCACCAACAGGAAGTGTCAGGAGGTTTCCGAGTACAACATCTGATCCACCTTGGCGAAGCAGGGAAAGCGAATTAGCTACTTCTGGTTTTGCTTCAAAGTTTGAAGCCACCTGAGATGGTCCAGCGATGTTTGTACTGCGAGGCAATTGCAAAACAGTGATCTTGCCGTAATCGGGCCCCGGATCAGAATTAACTACTGCAAAGGCAGATAAGTTTTCGCGCCCACCACGAGGAACAAATGGTGTTGTCAACGAGAACGATGCTTTGCTTGCACCAGGCATCTGCAAAGTTAAGTAATACGGAGGCTGCGCACTTGCATTGGCGCCGAAAGTTGAAGGATCACGTGGTACGCGCCAGAAATCCTGACCACCATAAAACGCGCTAGCAGTTTGGACGTGGTAGGAACTTAAGATGTCACGTTGAACTCGGAAGAGATCCTCTGGATAACGGATGTGATCGAGCAATGAAGCTGAAATAGCGCTCTTTGGTTTCACGGTTCCTGGGAATGCCTTGCTCCACGTAGCAAGTACAGGATCCTTTGTATCCCACTGGTACAAAGTAACTGTTCCGTCATAAGCATCAACAGTGGCTTTTACAGAGTTGCGAATGTAGTTGATGGAAGCATTTGTTTGTGCCGTGATAGATGTTGAATTCGTTGTAAGTGCATCTGAAGTTGCGCTAGAAAGAGTTGTCTTCTTTGCGTATGGATATCCAGCACTTGTGGTGTAGCCATCAACAATCCAGGTAATTCTGCCATCGACGAGAGCTGGGTATGGATCTCCATCGAGCGTTAGCCATGGAGCAACTTTTGCAACGCGATCGCGTGGATTTCGCTCGAAAAGAATCTTGGAATCAGCATTCACCAAATTAGCGAGAACAATTCTCCCTTCTTGATACTTAATTGCGAAGACCAATCGATTAAAGAGCGATCCCATCGGGACTCCACCTTTACCGGTATAGGTAACGTTCTTTTGCCCATTGGCTGAAGAATCATCTGGGTAGTCAAACTCAGCAGCGACACTTCCCTTTGCGCCACCAACAATTGAGTAGTCGGGAACATTTTCACCAAAGTAAACCCGTGGCTCGAAAGTACCGAGACCCTTAGTGGGTGGAAGATCCCCTACGACAAATGAAGGCTTGCCATCTGCATCACGAGCATTTCCGAGAGCTGCTACAAAACCAAATCCATGTGTGTACATGAGGTGATCGTTAATCCAGTTGCGGCTTGGATTTCCGGCAATGTTGAGTTCGCGCACCGCAACAACTACATCACGCTCTACCCCATTAACTTTATAGCGATCAATATCAAGGGACTCAGGGAAAGTGTAATAAGGCTTGATTTGTTGCAATTGACGGAACGTCGCAGAAAGGACATTCGGATCCATCAAGCGAATATTTGAAATCGTGGACGCATCTTTCGAAAGCTGACCTGCTGAGGTAGCAATTGTCGCTTGGTAATCAGTGACTTTTACATTATCGATTCCGTAAGCGGCGCGGGTGGCATCAATATTCTTCTGAATATAGGGGGCCTCTTTTGATGATTCGCTTGGCTTTACTTGGAATTGCTGAATGACCCCAGGGTAAACACCTGAAATAAGCACAGAGGAGATAACCATAAGGGCGACGCCAGCAGCTGGGAGTACCCAAGAGCGGCGAACGATGTTGGCAAAGAAAAGAAGTGCACATATAACTGCAATCCCGGCAAGAATTGCCTTAGCCGGAAGTACTGCATTTACATCGGTGTAAGTGAGACCTGTAATTAATTTTCCCTCGGCCAAAGCTAAGTGATAGCGATCTAGCCAATAGGCAGCTCCTTTAAGAAGGACGATGAATCCTAAGAGCACCGAGAGCTGAACTCGCGCTGCAACAGTTGTTCGATCTTCACGAGTCTGTAGACGTATTCCGCCATAGAGATAGTGAACGATCGCTGCAGCGATGAACGCTAACACAAGTGTAGAAATTGCCCATTCAAGAAGTGATTGCCAGAAAGGCAACTTGAAAGCGAAGAATGAAATATCTAGATTAAATTGTGGATCTTTAACTCCAAATGGAGTGGAGTTCTTGAATAGAAGCCAAGATGTCCAGAGTTGAGATCCAGCTGAACCAGAGAAGTAGAAGAGTGCAATCGCCAAGCCGATAGTAAGGAATCGACGAATAGGTTCAATTTGTCCGCGATATCGCTCGAGGTTGTCAGCTTCAATGCTGATAGGCGCATAGAGCGGGCGCTTGCGAAAAGCTAGTGCGATGTTTGCCAAGATAATTGCAGTAGTAAGCAGGCCTGAGACTGCAAAGAGTTCTGCCTTAGTTGCAAGAACTGTCTTCCATACGGTTGTGAAATCTACCGACTTAAACCAGAGCCAATCCGCGTAAAAACCGCTCGTGGCGATAAGTGCGACTATTGCCGCACCAACAATCGCTGCGGTAATAACGAGAGGGCTACGACCCTTGGGCATCTTGGGGAAATTAGGCTGATTGGTAAAAGTCATGTGCCAACGCTACCGAATTTGTTGCCATGTGCAATGTGGCTTTGCTGACGCTGGATTTTTGAGCACAGCAACCGCCTCTGTCAGGGTTGCTACTGAATAGAGCTTCAAGCCTTGAGGAATATGGTGAACACTCGCACAATTTTGGACTGGGAAGAGAAATACCGAAGCGCCTGCGCGATCTGCCGAAATAAGTTTTTCGTTTATTCCTCCGATAGCGCCAACATTTCCCATGGGATCAATCGTTCCGGTGCCTGCAACGATTCGCCCTGCCAAGATATCTTCAGAAGTGAGTTTCTCTACTACTCCCAAAGCAAAAACTAGGCCACCACTTGGGCCACCAGTATCAGCCAAATTTATTGACGTTGTAATTTTCGATTGATTCGATTCGAAACCTAGGAATGAGAAAGCAGCAAGAGCTGCTGCATCCTGCGAATTCTTCATATCAGCAGTTGATTCTTTCTCGATATCTTTGGCGCTCTGATTCGGTGGATAGACAACGCTTCGCGGTAGCACGATTGTCTCTCCCCTTATCCATGAATAGATCACATCTAAACCAAATAGCGATGATGAGGGGCTGGTTGCCAGAACCGTAAGCACCAATAATTTTCCAGAAGATTTATATGTCGGTGCACCTTTAATTGTGATTACCGAAGTCAGCACATCTCGACCTTGACCGGGTGAGATAACTGCAAATTGCAAAGGGAGTATCAAGCTAAGAGTTATCAGGAGTCCGACAATGAAAAGAGGCACTCGTGGAAGTCGTGAAAATCGCATCATGAGTACCGAGATAGAACTAAAGGTTCGGCGGAGTGCTTTCATCGCGCGCTGCAGCCTTGGCGGCTTCTGCTTCGGCGCGAACTCTAAATGAGCTTTGGAAACGTTCGAACTGACCCATTGATCGGGTCGTCTCATTCTGGAATTTCTCTTGAAATTTAGTTACCCAAAGGATGTACCCAAAAACACCAATTAACGCTGAGATGGGAACCAACCACCAGATGAGGGCTGAAAGCGCGTTGGACATGGTGTGAGCCTATCGGCTTGGGGAAGAAAGCGTGACATCAGATTGTTATAGAGATACAAGCGCTGATCCTGAATGTTCACATGTGACCACAGGAGGCAGGCCGATAGTGTTGGCAGAGAAGTGAGGATGGTGGACGCAATGACTCCTTTTGGATTTACCCCTGACGATGGCTCAGAGGAAACGCCTCCTGATTTCGCTGCCCTTTTTGCGGCGCTGCAATCACAACTGCAATCACAATTCGGTGATCAGCTTCCAGAGAATTTACAGAAAGATATTCAAGAGCAGTTCGCCAAATTAGGAATCAATCCTGTGGGATTTCTCAATCCATTCCAAAGTTCGGCCACTGGCAAGGCGCTCCCCGTAGATGTCATTCGCGACATCGCTAAGAAATTTGTGTCGGCTGCGGGTAACAAACCGGTAGGACAAAGTGATGTCGCGCAAATGCGCGAGGCGATGGAAATTGCAGATCTCTGGCTCAACGAAGCAACCGTCTTTCCAGCAAATTCCAATGAGAAAATTGTTCTCAGCCGAAGTGATTGGGTGGATGCAACTCTCACCGGTTGGCAAGAGAGCGTCGAACCACTTGCAGCAGGACTGGCTCAGGCAATGAGCTCCATTATTGATGAGCAAGAATTGCCAGAAGGCGCAGCAGCAATTGGGGCTGTTACTGGTTTGCTCCGAACCTTTATCGGAACGCTAATTGCTACCCAATTGGGTCAGTGCATCGGAGGTTTAGCTTCAACTGTGACAGGAGCTCACGATGTGGGGCTCCCCCTCATCTCCCCTCCAAGGCCTGCGTTAATTGCTGAAAATATCGCTGCTTGGGGCGCAGATATTGGTGTTGCCGAATCAGAGGTGCGGATTTTCCATGCGCTGCGCGAAGGCGCCGTCGCTCGTCTTTTTGATAACAACCCTTGGCTCATTGAATATATGAGAAGTGCAATTTCGGATTACGGAAAAGGAATCCGGATCGATATCTCGCAAATTCAAAATCAAATTCAAGAGTCCATGGATTCGGGTGCAATAGATCCCGAAAACCCAGAGACATTTTCTATCGCACTCAATCAAGGTGTCTTCACCCCCGAAGAAACTCCTTCTCAAAAATATGCTTTAAGTAAACTAGAAACTGCGTTAGCGCTGATTGATGGCTGGGCGGATGATGTAACAACTCTCGCTGCAGGAAATAGATTGCCTGGCATCGAAGCTCTTCGCGAAACTCTGCGTCGCCACCGCGCATCATCATCGCCGGCGCAACAACTTTTCTCATCGCTATTTGGTCTTGAAGTTTCGCCACGAATGTCGCGCGAAGCTAGCGCTTTCTGGGCAGAGATCCGCAAAGTAGGTGAGTTGGCTGGGCGCGATCAAATCTGGAGTGGAATTTTGCCTACTCAAGAAGAGCTTACGGATGCGAGCGCCTATTTGAAGAGCGTTGAAATTCCCGACGATCTCTCAGGATTGAGCGAATAAAGTTTTAGGCAAAAAGCGAAGTCCCCGGGCGCACGATTCTTTATCTGCCTTCCCCTTGCAGATAGAGAACGGTTATCCGAGGACTTCGTAAGCGAAACTTATGTGACAAACGTCTGCGAATCAACTAAATCCTGAGAATTTGCGCTACTTTCATCAAATGCGTGATGAAGATAACGGAGCAAACTCTGAAGTACGAGTTGAGAGCACCTTTATTGAAGAGAGCGCGGCACTCTCTCTTCCAGGAATAGGGGAAGGCGAAATTATTGTTATTCGCTCCGCTAGGCGTAAGCGAAACATTTCGGCATACCGTCAAGGCGGAAAGATTGTTGTCTCAATCCCTGCGCGATTAAGTAAATACGATGAGCGCAGCGTTGTCCCCGAGATGGTTGCCAAGATTCGGGCTCAAGAGGCTGCGCGCACCTTCGACGAATCTGCTCTCTCCACGCGCATCGATCAACTTCTGAGCCAATATGCCCCCGAGATCCACGAACGACCCACCAGCGTGAGCTGGCGGACGATGCATGAGCGATGGGGCTCGTGCACCAACGTCGATGGCACCATTCGAATCTCCAGCCGCCTTCAAGGTCGCCCCGCCTATGTCCTAGATTTCGTCCTCTTCCACGAAGCTATCCACCTGCGCTTTGGAGACCACGGAGGCGAGTTCACCTCGACTCTGGCCCGTTTCCCCGCGCAGAGCCGAGCTCAGGCCTATTTAGACGGGTATGAGGCGGCCGAGGATGCTCTTCGCCCTCCAAAACTGAGCTAAAAATCTTCCTGCCCACGCGGGCAATACCCCCAATTCCAGCGCGCCGAGGGGTATCGTGACGCCTGCACGCTCGCGAGATTTCGGGAAACTCTCCCGCGAACCGCTTGCGTCGATTGGAGGAGAAAATGACGGAGACATATAAGGGTGACGCTTACTGCGTTAAGTGCAAAGCAAAGCGTGATTTCGAGGGAACTGTAAAGGTCTCTGACTCTGGTCGTCGCATGGCCCAGGGCATCTGCCCAGTCTGTGGAACCAAGGTCAACCGCATCCTCGGAAAAGCACAGTAACGCGGGTAGTCCAACACCGAATTACTTTTACGAAAACTGGCGTCCCGCACGGGGCGCCAGTTTTCTTTTGCCCTAAGTGATCTCGACCTCACGCACAGCGCAGATTCGAGTACGTAGCGGCCCAGCATGTGAATATTTGCACCGGCAATAAGTTTTCCTCGCCATCGTGCACCCATGAAAAAGATAAACAAATCAGAGGGCTCTGCTAGCGCTAGGACATTAGAAAATCTAAAAGAAATTGAGCCCCGGCTCAAAGTAGGGGTTCTTGTACTCAACACAGGTCATGGTCTTTACATCGGTGGCATTAATTATGGGATCGAAAGCGATTTACCTCACGCCCGCGCCATCCTTAACGCTATGGATGGCCAGAGTACGTGCGCGCAGATTAGCCAGAACTCTGGAGCTGGTCTTGATGATGTTCTGGAAATCGTTCGCGCTCTCGATAACGCTGGCTTAGTAGACACCGTCCGAACTTCGATTCGCGTTCAACGCTTTCATTCGCCCAACCCCAATCGTTCTACTCATAAAAATGATGACAGCAATGATGGCGGCTTCCAACAGTTGCAGAGCAAACTCGCTCCCGAACTTTCTGCTTCTACCTGGATATCAGGAGTAAGAGATGGTGGCGTTAACGTTATTGCGCAACGACGAAATTGGGAGGTTTCGATTTTCGGTGAGGGCCGAATTGCAACATTGCTCTATGGAATATTGCTTGCCAGCGGAATCTCGGAAACCTTACTAATCCCCGCAAAGAATTCAACTGCGATCTCTGCTGAAAGCCTGACATCGGGCTTTCTTCGCCAAAGCGATATTGGCCTCAACCTCAAAGTACGAAGTAGCGAATTAGCTGGAGAACTCTCCCTCTTTCCTGCCAATTCATCCGATGCCCGAGAAAAATTCGCAATTTCTATCGGGCAGCCACAAGCTGATCAGCAGCAAGAATGGATGAGTTCTGGCACGCCACATCTGGTAATTGAGCCAGCAGAATGCGCTTCTCTTTTTATAGGGCCATTGGTAATTCCTGGAATAACTCCATGTCTTCGCTGCGTCAGATTAATAAGGCACGAACGCGAAATACTCTGGGATGAGATCGAACTTAATCGGCTTACACATGCGCCCTCTGAAGTCCCAGTCTCTGTTGCACATTACGTTGCTGGGTTAATCACTCTTGAGCTTCTCTCATACATTGATAGAGAAAAATCTCAACTCTTAGGTGCTTGCCTGACAATAGATTTTCATAATCTTGCCACGACTGACCGGACTCTCTATACCCGTCATCTTGCATGCGGATGTAATTGGGGGCAAGAGAAATCTCCGAGATAGTTTTGAAATTAATACCTCGAAGATTCCTCTTCTCGCTTACGCTGCATCACTGACTAGGCGAGGACGTCCAACGGTGCGCTTGCGCGCAATAACTTGCCCCTCTTCAAATAACTCTCCACCCCAAACGCCGCAAGGCTCTTGACGTGACAGCGCAGCTTCAAGACATTGCGCACGAACAGGGCACGCGGTGCATAGCCCCTTAGCAACATCTACTTCGCCTTGTTTTTCCGAGAAGAAGAGTTCGGGATCAGCGTTGTGACATGGCAAGCTGAAAGCGATATCGGAGCCATAAGCGCCGGTCACCTCATCTAGCCCAATCATCTCCCCCTCTTGTGCCCAGCCTGGTACCAATAACTCACTGAAGAGAACGCCCATCGCTCTCACCTTCCTTCTACTCGTTCTTGCTCGTGACTTCTTTCTTTCACCCCTCTTTGGGAAAAAGAAAAAGGGCCCGAATCCTTGTGGATTCGTGGCCCTTGGGTTCCCAATTCGGTTTTATCCGATTGAGCTCCAAGCGGCCATCTCGCTAAATGCGGGATACCACGAGGCGCGCTTTGAGGCGCGATGTGTGGTTGTGGCCGAATAGGAATGTGAAGAGAGCACGAATGAGCGCGAAGTAGTTAAATTATGCATAGATAATTGCATTTTCGCGTCCTTTCTACACTCTTCTTCTGCAATCGAATAATTGCGTGTGGCAAGGATAATGCACAGCCCCACGATGATGCAAATTAATTAATTCAATCAATAATTGAGCGCTAACTCGTCAGTAACCCTGCTTCTCGCAAGAATCGACTCGGATTTTGGCGGTAACTCACTACAAGATGGTTTTGAGCGCGAGTGATTCCTACATAGAAAAGTCTTCTCTCTTCTTCAACAGCGTTTTCATGTGTGGGCAAAATTCCTTCATTCGCACCTACAAGGAAGACTTGTGGCCACTCCAAGCCCTTAGCAGCGTGCAAAGTTGCAAGAGTTGTCACGGGCATCACTGGTGGGTTGTTCTGTTCTGATCGATCTTCGAGCTCGCGCAAGTAGGTCCGTAAAGTTTTAGGTTTAAATGTGGGATCACCATCTAACTCTCGCGCCAAATGTAAAAGGGCTGTGACCCCGTCGGTAACGCTAGATGCAATAAATGGTTGTGCCAAAGTTCGCAACTCATCTAACCAAGCCACTCCTTCTGTAGGAATCACTGACGCTTGGCGAACTCCTTTAAGGAAATCTCGCACATCGGAACGTTCGAAGAAACGATCGTTGTTTCGCACTTGGTAGGGGATCTTTTGAGCAATGCACTCTTTTTCTAAGACTTTTAGCTGAGCATTTGTCCGCGCTAATACTGCAATATCTTGAGGTGGAACTCCCACAGTTGCCAAGCGCTTAATCTCTTGTACTACGCCAGCAGCTTCACTTGCCTCATCCTTGTAGTTATTGAGTACGGGACGCTCACCATGTGCATTAATTGCGACAATTTCTTGGCCCATTGAGCCAGTTCGCAGAACGCTATTTGCAGTGAAAACAATCTCTGGGGTTGAGCGATATCCCGAGGTCAAGCGAATCACTTCTGCTTCAGGAAAACGCTGAGTGAATTGATTGAGGAAAATGGGCGTCGCCCCTGCAAATGAATAAATAGTTTGTGCAGGGTCGCCAACAACGCAGATCTCTTGTCTGCTACCTAACCAGGCATTAAGAAGTCGTTGTTGTAAGGGAGAAACATCCTGATATTCATCAACAGTAAAGAATCGATACTGGTCATGAATTCTTTCGCGAACTTCTCGCTCTTCTTCAATCATGGCAGTTGTCAGGAGCAAGACATCTTCAAAATCTATTGCGTGCTCTTGCCGGAGAAGTGACATGTAGGCTGCGTAGACTTGCGCAACTTGACCAGCGCTAATGCGATTCCGTTCGGCGCGAATTTTAGCGCTCTCCATGTAATCCTCTGGCGGAATCATAGAAACTTTCGCCCATTCGATCTCTGTTGCAACATCTCGTAAAAGCTCGCGCGAGGTAGCAGGTAGGATCGAGGTAAGACCTGCGCGAGCAATAGATTCGGTGATGAAGGTAGTTTTTGTAGTTAACAAATCTGGAGTTCTGCCACCGAAAACGCTGGGCCAGAAGTAGAGAAGCTGCTTCAGCGCTGCCGAGTGAAATGTTCGAGCAGTCACTGTCGGAACTCCCAGTGAGCGCAAACGTGCACGCATCTCTCCGGCTGCACGAGCGGTAAAGGTTAAAGCCAAGGTTTTTTGTGGGTTCATGGTTCCAATTGCTGCGCCATATGCAATGCGGTGAGTAATCGCACGCGTCTTACCTGTACCCGCTCCAGCAATTACACACACAGGTCCGCGAGTAGCTAGAGCGACTTGGCGTTGTTCTTCATCGAGCGCAGCCAAAATTTCCTCAGCACGAACTTCGTTCTCTTGGGTCATGGGCGCCAACTTTCGTCAGTCTCGATTTCCGCCCCATACCAATGTTCAATCATTCGCCTTGCAACACTTATTCGTGGAGGCAAGAGCACCTCTCCGCTTTCTACGGCTAGTTTCATCTCGGCGCGAGTGAACCAACGTATCTCGGTAATTTCTATCCCATCGGCTTTAGCCGTTGATGCATCATCTGTGATTGCTTCGTATGCGATCATGATTGATGCGGGAAATGGCCATGGCTGCGAACCTAAATATGAAACGGAGTGAACTTTTACTCCCGACTCTTCGAATACTTCACGTTCTACACACTGCTCGAAAGATTCACCTGGTTCAACAAAACCTGCAAAGGCAGAAAAACGTCTCACTGGCCAAATCGGTTGATGGCCAAGCAAAATACGATCTGCGTTATCGCGAATAAGTACGATGACCGCTGGATCTGTCCGTGGATGATGTTGGGTTTCATCGGCGGTGCAGATTCGCACCGCTCCCCCTAAATCAACTCGAGTAGGGGCGCCGCATCGAGAACAACAAGGGTGGGTGGTGTGCCAATTGGCTAGAGCGATTGCATGTACCGCTAGACCAGCTTCTAAATCCGAAAGATTGGCACCGACTTGGCGTAGCGTTCGTAATTTCTCTTCGCTAAATCTTTCATCGCCGACAGGCAAGTGAATCGCAAAATAACTTTGCCCGTTACTTGGCTCTAGCCCAAGAAAGTATCTTTCGCCTTCATCGCCAAAATCTCTCGGTGAGTAGTAAATCAACTCCTCATCATTGGCAGAGAGAGAATTGCCAACGACAACAAGAACTTTCGCGTCTTCCCATTGTTTTTTCATGGCCGCAGAATCGGTGCGCAGCTCGCTGGCGCGATCAATCTGGCTTCGGGCTAGGGTTAAATTCTTTAACCGCCCGGCCGGTTTTCCCGACATCTCTGAGGCGCTCATGATGGGCGACACTACTAGCATGTCCCCATGCGCCTCACCTCGTGGAATCTTCAGCACGGCCTCGTAACCCCACCCTCACCAAGTGATGACCCAGCCGCCTTGATTGCCGCTGAAATGAGCAGGCTCACCCCTGACCTCATCGGATTGCAGGAAGTGGATTACTTGCTACCGCGCTCGGGATCGATGAATCAAGTGGGCAACTTTGCCGATTTAATGAAGACGAAATATTGGGCCTTTGCTCCCTCTCTTATCGGTTCTCCCGATGAGGATTGGCGAAATCCACGCCCCGATGATGAATTAATTGTTACCTCCGAATCGGCATCACAAGTTGCGGGTTACGGAATTGGTATCGCATCAAAAATTCCAGTTCTCTCGTGGCATCGCCTCAATCTCACTGGCTCTCCTATCGGTGCGCCTCTTGCATTTCCAGTAGATGGAAAGTTGAAACGCTTTTACGTTCGTGATCATCCACGCTCTGCTCTTGCAGCTGTCCTTGATAATGGATGGGTTGTAATTAACACCCATCTATCTTTCGTACCGGGCTTTAGTTGGTGGCAGTTGATGAAGATTAAGAGATGGACAAGAAGTTTGCCAATTAAAGATAAATCTAAGATCCTAATTATGGGGGATCTCAATATCCCGCTTGAAGTTTTTGCTAAGGGATATCAATGGAACTCGTTAGCAAAGGTAAAAACATTTCCAGCCTGGCAACCGCGCGCACAAATTGATTACTTCTTATCCCAGAAAGTTGCTTCTGAAGATGTGATGATGTTGCCTTGTCGTTATCCAGGTATCAGTGACCACATGCCGCTGACGATTGACATTAACTAGTACTTCGAAATCAGGGCGATCAAACCTTCTTCATCGAGCAAGTCAACCGGGCGATCGGTTATCGATGTCGGCACATAATGGAAACCTGCATTCACTTTATCGAGGCTGATTGCTTGTAGCTTTGCCCAAGCAAGTCTGTAAACGGCAAGTTGAATGGCAGATGAAACGCCAAGCTTCTTGGACCCAGTTTTCCAATCAATCACATCAAAACTCTCGCCATCTTTATAGACTGCATCAATTCGACCACGTACAAGCAGGCCGGCGATAACGGTTTCAAAAGGAACTTCCACTGCATGGGGTTGGCGATTGCCCCATTGGCTTGCAAGCCATGCGCGCTTAAGCTCCTCAAGGTTCTGATCGGGTTCAAGAGCGTCGACTGGGTCAAGATCATCTTCATCAAAGAGTGTGCTCTGGTTGAAATGTTTTTCAACCCAGAGGTGGAAAACAGTTCCGCGTCGCGAATATTCATCCTGAGGACGCGGCATTGGCCTGCGAATTGCCAGCGCCAACTCTTCTGGATTTTCGCTAAGAGCCACAAGAGTCGAGACCGATAAACGCGGTGGTAGAAATACCTCTGGATTGCTTTTGCCCTGATGCAACTCATTGATGAGCGCCTGTGCATCGCGCACCCACATAGTGGCATCTAAATCCTCAAGTGAATCTGGTTGGCTCGTGCGCACTAATTCGATTGCTCTGTCAAAGCTCTCTCGCCGCGTACCTAATTGATCGCGCGGCCAGGTCCCGCTATGAGGATTCTCTGTAGCAGGGTTGCGGCTGCCATCCTCTGGTGGTTGCACCTCTGAAAGGACGCGCCCGGACTTTGCCGCCAAAGTTTCTACCGTGAGATACAAAGAACTTGGCAGAACAGCTCGAGTGCCATCGCGCCATCGAGATGTGGTGCAGAGTAGATGTGTACGTGCACGAGTAACTGCAACATAACCTAGGCGAACTTCTTCGAGATATTTCATCGCACTACATTCGTCGGCAAAATCGTCAAACTTCTTCTTCACCTCGGTATTGCTCTCACATTGAGAGATATCAATTTTAGGAAGTTCCTCTTTATCTCCACGTAACGAAAATGGAATGTGTTTCTCGTTGGTAAGCCAATCATCGCGCTCGTGTCCTTGGCTCGGGAAAACTCTTTCGGCAAGTCCTGGAATTGCGACGACATCCCATTCGGCGCCTTTGGCATTGTGTACCGTCAAGATTTGAACAACATCTCGGCGAACTTCAGGTGCGCCTGATTTAAGTCCACCCTCTTCAGATGATGCAACATCTAGCCAGTTAAGGAATTCGCCAATCGTGCCCCCTGCGCGTGCAAATTTAGATGCTTCATCAAGGAAGCGGTCGAGATGACGTCGCCCATTCTGGACTCCATCTCGGAGCATTACTTCAACATCGAGAGAGAGATAATTTTCGATTTCGCCAATCAGATCGGTAAGCGGACCTGCGGCTCTTGATCGAAGTCTGCGCAGATCTGCTGCAAAGTGAGTAAGGCGTGCATAACCATCTGCAGTGAAGGCATCTTTCTTTGCATGCCCAATTTCATCAAGAGCATCGATAAGGCTCCCGAGTATCTGATCGTCGGCTTCTTCGCGGAGAGGATTGCCTGCGGCGATTTTGGCGATGAAATCTTTTGAAGTCATATGTGTGGATTCGGCTCTTGAACGTGAATATCGACCTAGGGCGGCGATATCTGCTGGGCCAATATTCAAGCGAGCTCCGGTGAGATGACGCATGAGCGCAGCGCCAGCATCGGGGTCGCTAACAATGCGCAGTAAAGAGATGACATCAGCGACTTCGGCGACATGAATTAATCCGCCCACTCCTAAAACTTCGACAGGGATGTTGCAACGACGCAAGGCAATCTCGATTTCAGCAATGAGGGATCGTGTGCGTACAAGCACCGCGAAGGAGCTTCGCTTATTTTCATCCTCTTTAGCTCGCTCAGGGCTAAACCAGAGAGCTGAGAAATATTGTGCAATTGCGTTGGCTTCGGATTCGATTGATTCGTAAATTCCGCAGGCAAGTTCGCCTGGACCAGCCCCTGTTCGAGCTACTAGCTGGGCAACATCGAGTTCGGGAATTTCGCGAATGGGCGCAGAAACGGCATTAGCTAGATCCAGAATGATCTTGTCATTGCGGAAAGTTGTGGAGAGCGAGAATTGTTTCGGTCCATTCTGTCCAACGCCTTTAGGGAAATTCTTATTGAATGCACCTATAGTCCCGGCCGCCGCTCCGCGCCAGGTATAAATCGCTTGGCAAGGATCACCAACTGCCATCACGGGATGTGCCTTGCCAAAGAGAGCTGAAAGCATCCGAACTTGCGATTGCGAAGTATCTTGATATTCATCAAGGAGTACTAATTTGTAACGCGAGCGTTCTAATTCTGCTACATCTAAATGATGAATCGAAATCTTCGCTGCAAGGGACATCTGATCATCAAATGAGAGTAACCCCTCGTTATTGCGCTTCTCAATAAATTTCTCGACCATAGGCAAGATACTTATTCGCGCTTTGAGTACCTCTTGCACTTTGCGAACCTCTGCATTGGATTTAGAACCTAGAGATTCGATCTTCTCGAGAATAGGGAGCGAGGCAGCGATTATCTTTTCGGAACTGCATTCGTGCTCCAAAACTAATCGCGTAAGCCCAATGACATCTTTAATCACCGTACTCAAAGCGCTCGTAGATCGGAACTCCTCGTCCTGCCAGTGAGTAACTAAATCAGATGCCATCTGCCAAATCGCGGCATCCCCCAATGGTTCCTCGCTTGCATCAATCCCGTAGCGAATTCCGTGCTCAGAAAGTATCCGTCCGGCGTATGAGTGATAGGTCATGACAGAAGCGTCAATAGCTATGTTTTGAGGCAAAAGGCCGGCAGCTCGCAATTGTCGCAAACGCCCTCGGATACGAACTCCGAGTTCGCCAGCTGCTTTGCGAGTAAAAGTGAGACCTAAGATTTCATTGGGTTGCAGGATTCCATTTGCAACGAGATAGAGAACTCGGGCGCTCATAGTTTCAGTCTTGCCAGATCCTGCGCCCGCAATAACAACAGCAGGCTCTAGCGGAGCTTGAATAATCGCAATCTGTTCGGGGGTAGGTGTTCGTACTTTGCTATCAACACGGGCAAGCGCTTCTGCGATAGCAATTGGGCTATAGCGAATTTCTGAACTCATTCGAAGACCGCCCTTCCATCGCTCTGGATAGGACAAGAGTTGCGGACTGGGCAACGTGGACAACGCGAATTAATCGTTGCAGTGAAAATCGCAGCCCCCATGCCTTCAGCGATATTCTCAATTTCTACTTTGAGACTATCGACATCAATTGGTCCTTGATTACGGGTAATGATTCCGACTGCATCTTTACCTAGGAAGACGAGTTCGGCACCAGCGCTAGTGCGGCTCTCATGAAGGTCCGCGAATTCGCCTTCGATGACAGCAAGTTGGTATGCCTGCATCTGCATATTGGTTCTGGCTTTTTCGGCGGTGGGAACCACCGCACCGGTTTTAAAATCTACAACAAATAGCTCACCGGATGCGCTAACTTCGAGTCGATCAACGCTTCCGCGAATCTTTGCACGTCCAATTATTATCTCAAATTCTTTTTCGACACCTACAACAGTATTTATCGATGCTTTGTGATAGCGAATAAATCTATCGAGCATTTTCACGCCCTTATCCAACTGTGTTGCGCCGAGCCAACCCGCAGATGGATCAATTAACTTCCACGAACTCTTTAATTTATCAATTAACGCCGCTTCGGTTATCGTCGAATCCTGCTCCATCAGCGCTGCGAATGCGTGAATTGCTGAGCCAAGTATTTGTGCAGTGCTATCGCCGTTGGTGCCACCGCTGCGTTCGAGAAACCATTTCACACCACATTCTTGAAAGCTCTCAGCGCTGCTGGGTGAAACAGAGATCAAATCTGCGGGCTTTACGACAGGACCCGAACTGCTTATTGGTAAAACTCCATGCCAAGAATCAACATCTGCAAGGGATAAACCTTCTTTGCTCAAACGTTGCAATATTGCCGCTGCTTTGGGATTACCACGTTCGATTTCGCCACGTAACGTTGCCACAAGTGCCGCCGGCGTAATAGGTCGTGGAACCGCAGTCATCTCAGGTTCATCGCTCCACTCACCCAATATCAAAGATGAAACCTCTTCAAAAAACGCGGAAGGTTCGTCCTCTTCCTTTGAGATTGCCGAAAGAATAAGTTGAGATTTCGCACGCGTCACTGCAACATGAAAGAGGCGTCGCTCATCTTCGAGTAACCCGCTTGCAGTGAGAGCATCGAGTTCGGCGCGAGCAAGAGCCCCGTGACGCGCCCGTTCGACAAGGCGTTCGGAACCTAAAAGAGATCCACGTTGTCGCAAATTGGGCCACGTACCTTCTTGCAATCCAGCAACTGCAACAATTTCCCATTCGCGTCCTTTAGCCGAATGAACGGTCAATATCTCAACAACATCGGGGCGCTGTCCTTTAGCGACAATCGCATCGCCCAAAATATCTTCTTGGCTAATCTGTCGGATAAAACTAGATGGGCCAGAACCAGGAAAGCGTTCGGCGTATCGGCGAGCCGATTCAAAGAGTTGCATCATCGCATCCAGATCACGATCAGCACTTGCTCCCCGTGCACCGCCACGCAATGCTTGGCGTCGCCAACTTTCGGAGAGCTTTTCATTGTCACTAGAGAGCGCGTTATTCCAAATTTCCCAGAGCAAATCCTCTCCTTGAGCACGTGGACGTTTTGCCACCTTGCGCGCCTTGGAAAGAAGTTCGTGAATGCGAATTAATGGTTGGGCCCCTTCAATAGGAATTTCACCATTCTTAATTGCCGCAATGAGGATCTCAGAACCTGTACGTAAATCCCCTGCAGGGCGGGCCGCAATGAGCGCGCGACGTATCCGGCGTAAGGAGACAGAATCTGCGCCACCAAATTCGCTGATCAATAATTCTTCGCATCGCTGCAGAGTTAATTCTTTTTCGCCGATTGCAATCTGCGCCAAGAGAAGGAAGGGTTTAATTGCAGGGTTATGCGAGAGCGCTTCAAGGTCAGATGTGACCGGGATTGAGGCTTGAGTGAGGGCGCGACGAATAGTCGATTCTTGCGCGCCACCAGAGCGCAAAATCACTGCCATCTCGCTCCATGGCCTACCTTCAATGAGATGTGCATGACGGAATTGATAGGCAATAAATTGCGCTTCTTCGCTTTGTGAACGGAAGCGCCCAACAATTACTGGCTGATGATCTGTGCTCGCTGGAGGCGTCATACAGATTCGTTTGCGAGCAGGCGCGCTGCCACGAAATTCTGATGCAACTGCAAGCCCCACATCACATATTCGAGGAAGGTTTCGGAATACTTCATTGAGGACGATCTGTTTTCCGGTCGTGAGGTAATGATCGAGTTCGGGCGTGAGTTGATCTGGGTCTGCGCCACGGAAACGTCCTACAGCGCTATCGCCATCGGCGAAGATAACTACATCTGCGCCTACGAGTTCGCGAAGTAATTTTCTCTGTGCTGGATCGCTCTCCTGGAATTCATCCACCAATATTGTGGTGAAGCGAGCGCGAAGTTCTTGGGCAATCTTTGGAAAAGTTTGCAAATGATGAAGCGCTTCAGCAACAATCTGGCTTGGGTCGATCCGCTTCTTAGAATCCTGTGCGCCTTCTTCCATCAATACCAAAGTCTCAAGGTACTGCTTCCAGAATCCAGATGCGCCTTCCCAGTACTTCTCACCGTACATTGCACCTAATTCTTTAAGGGATTGTGGAGAGAGATTGCGCTCTGAAGCTCGTAGGAAAAGGTCACGTAGTTCGCGTACAAAACCATCAGTAGTGATTGCTTGCCCTAAATCTTGATGCCAATAATTTTTACCGGAATCCTGGTCACCTTCCAAGAGATCACGTATAAAACTCTCTTGTTCGGGGCCAGACATAAGAATGGGATCTGGCGCATCTGGATTGTCTTTCATCTTGAGAATTGAAAAAGCTAAAGAGTGAAATGTCCGTGCGAGCGGTTCTTTCATGATCGCATTAGTCCCAAGCGCAACGGCATCGCGCAGTTCGGAGGCTCTTTCGCGACCAAAGGTCAACATAAGAATCGAGTTTGGATCCGTGCCTTCGTTAATACGAGCAAGTGCTGCTTCCACAAGAAGTGTTGTCTTGCCAGTGCCAGGTCCGCCTAAAACTATGAGCGGTGAACCACGATGATTAATCACGCTTTCTTGCGTGGGTGTGAGCAAAAGTTCTTTGGCGACAAGGGCGCGACGAGAGAGCTTTACCTTCTGCGCCGCTTCTTTACCCATGGCGCCATTCAACCCGACCTAGGTGACAATCGGCTGGAAGACGCCGTCAAATAATTCGGCCATCTCTTCTGGAGTGTTATCAGGGGTAATAATCCACTGATTGAAGGATCCCTTAGAGAAGGTAAATACATATCCAGGTTTGCGGCCATAAACGGCCATGAAATTCTTGCCGCGACGTAGGCGCAGTGTGCCCAGTCCCACTACAAATGGGAGTCCAGTCCCCGGGGCTCTGAACCCACGAAGAACTTTCATCGTCCAGACTTTCTTCACTGGCTTTACTGAAATGAGTTCGCTAAATTTCACTTGAATATTGCCGTGAAATGCAAATATCTTCTCTGTTCGCGAAAGCGACAAGATTACATATGTTCCAAAACGTTCAACATGCGCCATGAAAATTAATCCGAGCCAGATTCCATCGCCGCGCGATTAAGAGGTGCGTTGGCATCAGGACTCTTCTTGTTATCTGATGAGGCGATGGATTTAGCCCCGCCACTTTCAAGTTCACCGATCAAAGTGAAATGGCCATCGCCAAGTTGGCCCTGCGCACGATAGAGCTCGAGTTTGGCGCGTGTGTCAGCAATATCCAAATTGCGCATTGTTAATTGGCCGATGCGATCAACGGGACCGAAAGCAGCATTCTCTGTGCGTTCCATCGAAAGCTTTTCAGGGTGATAACTAAAATCAGGGCCCTGAGTATTGATGATTGAGAAATCATCGCCGCGACGAAGACGAATAGTTACTTCTCCTGTTACCGCTGATGCCACCCAACGTTGCAAAGATTCGCGCAACATAAGAGCTTGTGGATCTAACCAACGGCCTTCATAAAGTAGGCGGCCTAGGCGGCGGCCTTCAGCGTGGTAATTCGCGATCGTGTCTTCGTTATGAATCGCACTTAATAAACGCTCATACGCGATAAAGAGCAGGGCCATTCCTGGCGCTTCATATATTGCGCGGCTCTTGGCTTCAATTATTCGGTTTTCGATTTGATCGGCCATACCTAGCCCGTGTCGACCACCAATGGCATTTACCTCATGCATCAGTGCAACTACATCAGTGAACTCTTTTCCGTTAATCGCCGTTGGGCGACCTTGTAGGAATCTAACTGTGACATCTTCGGATGCGATAGCAACTTTCTCATCCCAGAAACGCACGCCCATGATTGGATCGACTATTTCTAACGAAACATCAAGCTCTTCAAGTTTCTTTGCTTCGTGAGTTGCTCCAAGAATATTTGCATCTGTCGAGTACGCCTTCTCAACGCTATCTCTGTAAGGCAAGTTGTTGGCAACCAACCATTCGGACATCTCTTTGCGCCCGCCAAGTTCGCGAACAAAATCTGCATCCAACCATGGCTTATAAATCTTTAAGTTTGGATTAGCGAGTAGCCCATAACGATAGAAACGTTCGATGTCATTGCCTTTATAAGTTGAACCATCTCCCCAAATTTCAACTTGATCGTCCAACATCGCGCGCACGAGTAATGTGCCAGTGACGGCGCGACCCAGTGGAGTTGTATTGAAATACTGCTTTCCGCCAGAGCGAATATGAAATGCCCCGCTTGCAATTGCGGCTAGACCCTCTTCAACGAGAGCAACTTTGCAATCAACTAAACGAGAAAGTTCTGCGCCATATTCTTTAGCGCGGCTTGGGACTGCGCCGATATTTGGTTCGTCGTATTGCCCAAGATCTGCTGTGTATGTGCAAGGAATGGCGCCTTTTGCACGCATCCATGCAACGGCAACAGAGGTATCGAGCCCACCAGAGAAAGCGATACCTACGCGTTCTCCTACCGGCAATGAAGCGAGGACTTTAGACATAGGTACAGCCTAACGGAGAAGGATTGTTAGACGTTGGCTCGTTTAGCCCGCGCCGTGAGACGAGCACGTTCGTCGCCATTGAGAATTACCTTACGGATACGAACCACAGCAGGTGTGACTTCAACGCACTCATCTTCGCGGCAGAATTCGAGAGCGCCTTCCATGTTGAGTTTCTTAGGCGGAATCAAACGCTCTGATTCGTCAGTACCGGATGCGCGCATATTCGTGAGCTTCTTTTCGCGAACACAGTTGACATCCATATCTTCAGAACGTGAGTTCTCGCCGATAACCATGCCTTCGTAAACTTCATCGCCTGGCTCAACGAAGATGCTTCCGCGATCTTGTGTGCCATAAAGTGCGTAAGAAGTAACAGTGCCCATGCGATCTGAAACTAGAGATCCAGTTCCGCGGGTACGGATATCTCCGTGCCAAGCTTCATAGCCATCAAAGACGTGGTGAAGTAAACCGGTACCGCGAGTTTCGGTAAGGAACTCGGTACGGAAACCAATAAGACCACGTGAAGGAACACGGTAATCAAGACGAATCCATCCGGTGCCATGGTTAACCATTTGCTCCATGCGACCTTTGCGAAGTGCCATCAATTGAGTCAAAACTCCGAGATATTCTTCAGGTGCATCAATTGTTAACGATTCCATAGGTTCGTGTGTCTTGCCATCAATAATCTTGATAACAACTTGTGGCTTACCCACGGTAAGTTCGAAACCTTCGCGCTTCATTATTTCAACGAGAACAGCGAGCTGAAGTTCTCCACGTCCCTGAACTTCCCAAGTATCAGGACGCTCTGTTGTGAGCACGCGCAATGAAACGTTACCAACGAGCTCTGCATCAAGACGATTCTTGACTTGGCGAGCGGTGAGCTTGGATCCACTCTTTCCTGCAAGAGGAGAGGTATTAATACCAATAGTCATCGAGATTGAAGGTTCGTCAACGATAATCAGCGGTAGCGCTACAGGATTGTCATTATCTGCCAACGTTTCGCCCAAAGTAATCGTTTCAATACCTGCGACAGCGATGATGTCTCCTGGATGCGCTTCAAGTGCAGGTACGCGCTCGAGAGCTTCGGTAATCAGAAGTTCAGAAACTTTTACTCGCTCTGTTGTTCCATCTGTTTTCATCCAAGTTACTTGTTGACCCTTACGGATGACGCCTTCGCGGACGCGGCAAAGAGCTAAGCGACCAAGGAATGGTGACGAGTCGAGGTTTGTTACATGTGCCTGCAATGGCGCGCCTTCGTGATACTCAGGGGCTGGGATGGCAGAGAAGATAGTGTCGAACAAAATATCGAGGTTTTCTTCTTCTGGCATTCCACCATCTGCTGGACGCTTCAAAGAAGCGCGTCCTGCTTTAGCGGATGCATAGACAACTGGGAATTCAATTTGTGTCTCGTTGGCATCTAGGTCAAGGAATAGTTCGTAAGTTTCATCGACAACTTCCGCGATACGTGAGTCGGGGCGGTCAACTTTATTGATAAGCAAAATTACTGGAAGGTTTTTCTGAAGAGCTTTACGAAGAACGAAACGCGTTTGTGGAAGTGGACCCTCTGAAGCATCGACGAGCAAGATAACGCCGTCAACCATTTCAAGTCCGCGTTCTACTTCGCCACCGAAATCGGCGTGGCCAGGAGTATCGATAATGTTAACAATGGTCTCTCCGCGCTTAACGGCGGTGTTCTTTGCAAGAATCGTGATGCCCTTTTCGCGCTCAAGGTCCATCGAGTCCATCATGCGCTCTTGGCCTTCGCCTTGTTTCTTATAGGCGGCAAATGCGCCCGACTGCCACAACATGGCATCAACGAGGGTTGTCTTGCCATGATCTACGTGGGCGATGATCGCAACGTTACGCAAATTTTCGCGCTTTTTGATTGGCAATCCTGCCAGGTGCGCGTTTGATGAATTAGACATTGACCCTCAGCTCCACTCGATTGTGCTCTGTATCAACATCAATAGAGCGGTGCAGAATAGCATCCAGCACGTATAACCCTTAAATCGTCTGATTATTAGGCGTGAAAAAATTACGTGTTCTGAGGGAATCCTAAATTGATTCCACCATGGCTGGGATCTAGCCAACGGCTCGTGACAACTTTACCGCGAGTGAAGAAATGAACGCCTTCCATGCCATGTGCATGCGAGTCGCCAAAGAGTGAATTCTTCCATCCACCAAATGAGTAATAAGACATTGGGACTGGAATCGGAACGTTTATGCCGACCATTCCCACTTCAACTTCATTTTGGTAGCGGCGTGCGGCTCCACCATCATTTGTAAATATCGCAGTGCCGTTTCCGTATTGATGATCATTCACTAACTTCAGAGCTTCATCATATGAATTAACGCGAAGAACGCTCAGGACTGGACCAAAGATTTCGTCGGTATAAACAGACATAGAAGGAGTTACATTGTCGAAAAGAGTGGGTCCAAGGAAGAATCCACCGCCTTCAACCTTTAAGTCACGTCCATCTACAACCAGAGTTGCACCTTCTTTTTCACCAGCAGCAATATAGGAAGCCACCTTCTCTCTATGAACCGCAGTAACGAGTGGTCCCATATCTGCACCCTTGGTGCCATCGCCAGTTTTAAGCGTTGCCATACGTTCCTTAATTTTTGCAATCAATTCATCGGCAATTGGTTCGACTGCAACTAGTGCAGAAATCGCCATGCAACGCTCGCCCGCAGAACCAAAGCCAGCGTTGATTGCAGCATCGGCAGCAAGATTCAAATCTGCATCAGGCAGAACAACCATGTGGTTCTTGGCGCCCCCGAGTGCTTGCACACGTTTTCCAGCTTTAGTTCCTGTTTCATACACGTAACGTGCAATTGGTGTTGAGCCAACAAATGAAATGGATTTAATTCCTGGATGCGTCAGAAGCGCATCGACAGCTTCTTTATCTCCATGAACAACATTGAATACACCATCGGGAAGTCCGGCCTCCTTCCAGAGTTGAGCCAAAAACATCGCAGCGCTTGGATCTTTCTCAGATGGTTTTACGATTACGCTATTGCCGCAAGCTATTGCAACAGGGAAAAACCACATCGGCACCATTGCGGGGAAATTGAATGGAGAAATAATCGCTACCGGTCCTAATGGTTGGCGGATGGAGTAAACATCAACGCCAGTTGAAACTTCTTCTGAAAATCCACCTTTGAGTAGATGGGGAATTCCGCACGCAAATTCAACGACTTCTAGCCCACGTGTTACTTCGCCAGCAGCATCACTCAAAACTTTGCCATGCTCTTGGGTTATAAGCGCGGCAATCTTCTCTTTATTGACGTGTAGCAATTCGCGGAAGGCAAAGAGAACTTGGACCCGTTTAGTTAAAGAGCTATGGCGCCACTGCTCAAAGGCCTTGGTTGCAACGGCCACCGCTGCATCGACCGTTGCCGCATTTGCAAAGTCCACACTGCCTGTTACCTGCCCCGTCGCGGGATTGTAAATATCGCCATGACGATCTGCTTTTTGGGTAGAAAGTGAGCCGTTAATCCAGTGCGTAATGTGGGTCATATGCTCACTTTACTTCAGACGTTATAGTGACGCTAATGAACCCTTATTGAGCGCTTTACGAGAAGGTCCTAGGAGGACTGAGATGATCAAACCCGTTCCTAATCCAACCCTTGGCGCGAGCGTTTACGCCGCCGACAGAGAACATGTCTTTCACTCCTGGTCCGCCCAAGCTCAAATCGCTCCCATGACCGTTGCTGGTGCGCAAGGCTCCTATTTTTGGGATTACGACGGGAAAAGTTATTTAGATTTTTCTTGCCAATTGGTTTTCACCAACATTGGCCACCAACATCCAAAGGTTGTTAAGGCCATTCAAGAGCAAGCTGCAGTACTAACCACTATTGCGCCACAACATGCCAACATCGCGCGCAATGAAGCCGCTGCACGTATCGTCGAATTAGCAGGTTCAAAATTTAACAAGGTCTTCTTTACTAATGCTGGTGCCGATGCGATTGAAAATGCAATCCGTATGGCTCGCTTGCATACAGGAAAGCATAAAATCTTTTCTACTTATCGCTCGTATCACGGCAACACCGGTTCAGCGATTAATGCAACTGGCGACCCACGCCGTTTCCCTAACGAGAATAGCTCTGGCCACGTTCATTTTTGGGGACCATACCTTTATCGCTCATCATTCTGGGCGACAACTGAAGCTGAGGAATGTCAGCGAGCACTAGAACATCTTGAGCAAACAATTATCTTTGAGGGTCCAAAAACAATTGCAGCGATAATGATCGAAACTGTTCCAGGTACTGCAGGAATCCTCGTGCCACCTAAGGGCTATCTCGAAGGTGTCCGCGCACTTTGCGACAAGTATGAAATTCTTTGGATTGCCGATGAAGTCATGGCTGGATTTGGACGTACGGGTAAGTGGTTTGCCTTCCAGCATTCATCCGTCGAGCCCGATCTCATCGCATTCGCTAAGGGCGTTACTTCGGGATACATCCCACTCGGCGGCGTCATCATTCCTGATTACATCGCAAAGACATTCGATGATCGCGTCTTCCCCGGTGGACTTACTTACTCTGGCCATCCGCTCGCGTGCGCGACTGCTGTCGCAACGATTGATGCAATGAAAGAAGAGAAGATCGTCGAAAATGCCGCACACATTGGCGAAACAATCTTGGGTCCTGGTCTTCGCGAATTAGCAAAGAAGCACAAGGTCATTGGTGATGTGCGAGGCGTGGGTGTTTTCTGGGGAATGGATATAGTCATCGATCGCCAATTACGCACACCGATTGCGCCTTACGGTGCTTCGAGTCCTGCAATGAATGAACTTATCGCTGCCTGCAAGAAGAATGGCCTCATGCCATTTCCTAACTTCAACCGCCTACATATGACACCACCATGCAACATCTCAGAAGCAGATGCGCGGCTAGGTCTTGAGATGTTAGATAAGGCGCTTACTGAAATCGAAAAGCACTACACAGGAGCGTAAAAGCTAAACGTTGAACCTAAATTCAACGACGTCTCCATCATGCATGATGTATTCCTTACCTTCCATCCGCACTTTGCCATGTGCTTTGGCTTCAGCCATTGATCCTGCTGCTACAAGATCGTCAAAGGAAACAACTTCAGCTTTGATGAAGCCCTTCTGGAAATCTGTATGAATAACGCCTGCGGCCATTGGCGCAGTGTCGCCTACGTGAATTGTCCATGCGCGCGCTTCTTTAGGACCTGCAGTTAAATAAGTTTGTAATCCTAGAGTCCGAAAACCCACGTGAGCCAATGTTGCAAGGCCCGGTTCTGATAGTCCAATCGATTCTAAAAGTTCTAGTGCATCTTCATCGCTGAGCTCTGCGAGTTCTGCTTCGGTTTTTGCGTCAAGAAAAATCGCTTCAGCTGGCGCAACGAGTGCTTGAAGAGTTTTGCGAAGTTCTTGATCATTAAGTTCTGCTGCATCTACGTTAAAGACATAAAGGAATGGTTTTGCTGTCATCAACTGTAATTCGGAAATCAGAGCGAGATCGATCTTGCTACTAGATAGCGGCTTGCCTTCATTGAGAAACTTCTCGGCTTCTTTAACTGCTTCAAGAACTTGCACGCGCTCTTTATTTACCCGCGCCTCTTTTTCAAGACGAGGCAACGCTTTTTCGATTGTTTGCAAATCGGCGAGCGCGAGTTCGGTGTTAATGATTTCCATATCGCTTGCTGGATCGACGCGACCTTCGACGTGAACAACATCGCCATCATTGAAAACTCGAATCACTTGGCAGATTGCATCGGTCTCGCGGATATTTGCTAAGAATTTATTTCCAAGCCCAGCACCTTCAGATGCGCCTTTAACGATTCCGGCGATATCCACGAAAGATACGACAGCGGGCAAGAGCGCTTGCGAGCCAAAGATGCCAGCGAGTACCGCTAAACGCGCATCGGGAACTCCGACGACTCCTACGTTGGGTTCGATGGTGGCAAAGGGATAGTTGGCAGCTAGGACGTTGTTCTTGGTCAGAGCGTTAAAAAGGGTGGACTTACCCACATTGGGCATCCCGACAATTCCGATAGAAAGACTCATGAGGAGTAGAGCCTACGGGGGTTCGTCAGTGGTTCCTGCCACGATAGGCCCATGACCATATCTATAGCTATCGCCACCTTCTTCCTAGGTATCGCTGCGGGGGTCCTTTTCTCCAAAAATCGCGGAGCCGGAGCCGTAGAAGCCCTCGAAAAACAGATCGCCTCCATGCAAAAGGCGCAGACTGAAACTACCCGCGTCGCCACCGAACTTGAAGCCATGAAGAAATCTGTCGAATCTCTCTCTACTCAAGCTCGCGAAGCCGACCGTAGTCGCATTGCGGCGGAGGAAGGAATTCGCAAGGACTTAACAAACATGGCACAAGCAAATAAATCTCTGTTGGATGAGACGACAAAGATTGCTGGTGCACTCACAAGTTCGCAAAAGCGTGGGAAATTTGGCGAAGCGCAATTGGAAATGTTACTTGAGACATCCGGTCTTATCGAAGGTGAACATTTCACACGACAAAAATCTTTCAAAACAGATGATGAGAAGACAGGCATTCCCGATATCACGATATCTATGCCTGGTTCCAGCATGCTCTTTATCGATTCCAAGTTTCCCTTCGACAGAATTCTTGAAGCATATGAGACGTCAGATCCTGATAAACGTGAAGAGTTGATGACACAACATGCAGATGATCTCCGCAAACATATTGATGCTTTGGCCAAGCGTGGTTACGCGGATAAGGATTCCTCTCCAAACTTTGTCGTTCTCTTTGCGCCTTTTGAATCAATCCTGACCGAAGCACTTCGAGTTAACAGCAATTTACTCAACTACGCCTTCGTTAAAGGTGTCACTATCGCAACGCCAACTACGATGATGGCTCTTCTGCGCACAGTGGGATATATCTTTAGTCGCAATCGCCTAGCTGAAAGCGCGACCGAGATTCAAGAGCTTGCAGGTACATTCCTCAAAAATGTTGCAGCGCTTCACACCAAGATTGTCACCGTCGGAGATCGACTTAAAAGCACTCTTAAGGCATATAACGAGATGATTCCAACAGCAGAGAGCACAGTTTTGAGCCCGGCCAAGAAGATTTTGAACTTAGGGGTTTCCGGGGATGCCAGTAAACTTAAGGCCTTCCCTGAAGTTTCAGAGAATGTGCGACAACTCAAGAGTAATCTTGCTCTCGATGCCCCCGAAGATTTTATTGATGCAGAAGAAGTAGACGAGGAGAACTAATGACTTCCCCCACGATTCAACGCCCGCCAGTCAAAATTTCGGCAGCCGGATTAACAAAGCCTGGCGTCGCCGTACTTCAATTCTTGATAATTTCGCTCTTTGTTCTCATTGAACTTACTTTGCGCCACGGAATCGGAATTCTCACTGGCCTAGCAATCTGTGCTGTCGTTCTCGGCGGCATGCGCTTTGGTCGAACCGGAACTGCATATATATGCGCAGTCACCCCGCCAATTGCATTTGCAACCTTTCTACTTTTCTCACTTGTACTCATTGATGGATTGCATCCATCCCGCGTCGGCTTAGATTTCATCGCATCCCTTGCAAGCGCTGCACCTTACCTAATTATTGGTTCGGCTCTTGCGTGGCTCAATTACTTCAAAAATAGGAGATGAAATTATTTCCCGCCGAGTAAACGTGTAAAGAAATTTCCGTTTCCTGGCGCTGGTGTCGTTTGTGCATTCTTATCGCATGAACAACGTTGGCTCTTAGGGATGCCATAGAGCGCTTGCTCAATATGGTTTCCGCAACCACTCCATGTTGGTTTTCCACATTTTCTGCACGTTGTCTTGCTGCACATATTCGTTCCTTTTCTCTAGTGAGTTATTTTTGGGGCTTACTACTTGATCATTGCCGGTATAAAACGAGCTGGTGATTTACTCCACGTGAGGTATCCGCCATCCAGATTGAGGGCGGTAAAGCCCAGCTCCTTTAAGAGCAAAGCCGCAGTGTGTCCGCGCATTCCCACCTGACAGTTAACAACGACTTTCTTGCCTTCGATTTCGTTGAAGCGTTGACGAAGATCATCTACTGGAATATTTATCGAACCCGGAATCGTTCCGCGGGCGAATTCTGAAGCGGTTCGCACATCAACGCAGATGTACCCGTTTTCCCTAAAAGCTTCGACTTCGTGCCATTGAACGTTTGCTGTCAGCCCAGATAAGAGATTTTCGGCGATATAGCCCAACATATTCACTGGATCCTTCGCGGAACCAAATGGCGGCGCATAAGCAAGTTCTAAATCTGCAAGCTGTGGTCCCGTAAGTCCGCCTCGCATTGCAGTTGCTATGACATCTATACGTTTATCAACGCCCTCTTTGCCAATCCCTTGCGCACCGAAAATTGCACCAGTGGTCGGATCAAGTAAGAGTTTGAGAGACATCGTTTGAGCACCTGGGTAATAACCTGCATGAGATCCCGGATGTGTATGTATGGCTTGATACGGACGTTTCGCCGAAATCAATCTCTTTTCGTTCCAACCAGTAGTTGCAATCATTAAGTCAAAAACTTTGACTATGGCTGTGCCGATTGTTGAAACGGATCTCACTGTTAATCCATTGATGTGATCGGCTACGACGCGACCGTGGCGATTAGCAAGATTGGCAAGGGGCACTAAAGAAGGGCCACCATCAATCGAATCCACTTTCTGTGCGGCATCTCCCACGGCATAAATATCAGGGTTGCTCGTTTGGTTAAAATCGTTGGTTAAGATTCCTCCACGTTCACCAATAGAAAGTCCAGCACTTACCGCAAGTGATGTGTCAGGACGGACTCCGATTGCCAAAATTGTCATCTCACTTGATAGAACTTCACCACTTGAAAGTGTGACAGAAGTTGAATCCATAGATGCCAAGCTATCTCCGAGGAATACTCGAACTCCATTAAGAACCATTTCATCCGCGACCATGCTCGCCATTTCAGGATCAAGCGGCGCTAGAAGCTGTGGTGTTGCTTCCACAATGGAAGTAGCAATCCCACGATGTACGAGGTTTTCGGCAATCTCTACCCCGATGAATCCGCCACCAATGACTACAGCGTTCTTAGGTTTCTTTGCGACTTCAGCAACAATTCGTTCCACATCTTCCACGGTGCGCAAAGTTAAAGCGCTTTCTATGCCAGGTAGCGATGGGACTATGGGGGTTGCCCCCGGGCTAAGGATCAATTTGTCATATGAAATCTCATCAAATTCGCCTGTAATTAAACTCAAAACTTTGAGAGTTTTAGCGCGCGCATCAATCTCGGTCGCTTGCACCAGAACGCGTACATCAAGCTTAAATCGGGCATGAAGTGATTCTGGCGTTTGTAGCAAGAGGGAGGATTCATCCTCAATTACTCCCCCAACAAAATAAGGAAGGCCACAATTTGCATACGACACATGACCACTCTTTTCGAGGACGATGATCTCTGCGTTCTCATTCAGGCGCCGCAAACGTGTAGCAGCAGACATACCGCCCGCAACTCCACCAATAATTACTATTTTCATCAGTTCATCACAACTGGATACCCGTTAGCTACCCAATCGACAATTCCATTCTTTAGATTTGCAATTGATTTAAATCCTGTGCTTTCCATCTGATCGACTGCAACCAATGAACGTCGTCCGCTTCGGCAATAGACGGCATACGATTGAGATTTATCGAGCTTTGCAATTTCGTTAGCAAATGTCGTTGATTCAACATCAATATTGATGGCACCTTCGATATGACCACTGATAAACTCCTCTCGGGTACGAACGTCGAGTACCACTACGCCGGGTTCTTTTGCTTTTGCAGAAAATTCTGATGAGTTCATGGTTGTTACAGCTCCTCCGGTTGATGAACATGCAGTAAGTGTTAAAGCGGCGACGATTGCTAGGGCAAGTTTTTTCATCTTTATGCCAGTGTTAGGAAAAGTTTTTGAAGTTTGTCGGATACGGCAGGACCATTTGTAGAGCCCTCTTCGAGGCATTCTTTTAGATTGGCTGCAATCAAAGTAAAAGCGGCCGTGTTCACCGCTTTACCAACAGCTGCCATCTGCGTAACAATCTCTTCGCAGGTGCGCCCCTCTTCGAGCATGCGAACGACTGCGCCGAGCTGGCCGTGTGCTCGCTTGAGTCGCTTGGTGAGGGCTTCAAGTTGAGCGGGATCGGTGAGGACGCTTGATGACGTCTTCTTTGCCATGGGGTTCTCCTTAGTGCTTGTTATTGCTTACTCTCTCATACCCCTAGGGGTATATGCAAATCTGGATTCAATTAAGGGCTGCCACTCAGGGTTCGCTCTTGTGGCGTCTAATACACAGGTTTAACGTGTCGGCAACGAGGAGAGGCGATGGTGCTTCCCTTATTGAGGAGAAATAATGGGAAAAGTTTTCGCTGCGCCAGGCCAACCAGGTTCTGTTGCAACATACAAGTCACGTTATGACCACTGGATTAACGGGGCGTATGTGCCACCAAGTTCAGGCCAATATTTCGAGAATGTAAGTCCAGTCAACGGAAAGGTTTTCTGCGAAGTTGCTCGAGGCAACGCACAAGATGTCGAACTCGCACTTGATGCAGCACATACTGCAGCTCGTGCATGGGGTAAAACTTCTGTGACTGAGAGATCCAATATCTTGCTTAAGATTGCAGATCGTATGGAAGCAAATCTCGAAGCGCTAGCAGTTGCCGAAACTTGGGAAAATGGAAAACCTGTTCGCGAAACTTTAGCTGCGGACTTGCCACTTGCAATCGATCACTTTAGATATTTTGCAGGCGCGTTACGTGCCCAAGAAGGTGCGTTAAGCGAACTTAACGATGACACCGTTGCCTACCATTTCCACGAACCGTTGGGGGTTGTTGCGCAAATTATTCCTTGGAACTTCCCAATCCTTATGGCTGTCTGGAAACTTGCACCAGCACTTGCTGCCGGTAACTGCATAGTTCTTAAGCCAGCCGAACAAACACCAGTTTCGATTCACTTCTGGATGGATCTCATTAAAGATCTCCTTCCACCAGGGGTCCTTAATATTATTAACGGCTTCGGCGTAGAAGCAGGTAAACCACTTGCATCATCACGTCGCATTGCAAAGGTTGCCTTCACTGGTGAAACAACCACAGGTCGTTTGATCATGCAATATGCAGCCGAGAACATCATTCCTGTCACCCTCGAATTAGGTGGCAAAAGCCCCAATATCTTCTTCAAAGATGTTGCCGAAGCTAAGGATGATTTTTACGACAAGGCGCTCGAAGGCTTCACAATGTTCGCCCTCAATCAGGGCGAAGTTTGTACTTGTCCATCTCGTGCACTTATCGAGAGCTCCATATATGACCAATTCCTTGCTGATGCCACTGTCCGCACGAAGGCAGTCATCCAAGGAAACCCACTTGATACAGACACAATGATTGGCGCTCAATCGAGCAACGATCAACTAGAAAAAATCTTGTCCTACATAGAAATTGGAAAAGCCGAAGGCGCAAATCTCGTCACCGGCGGACATCGTGTGGAACTTCCTGGCGATCTCGCAGGTGGTTACTACGTTGCACCAACAATCTTCGAAGGCAAGAACTCCATGCGAATCTTCCAAGAGGAAATCTTTGGGCCTGTCGTATCGGTAACGCGATTCGATGGATTCGATGAAGCAATGAAGATCGCCAATGACACGCTTTACGGTCTAGGTGCTGGCGTTTGGACACGTGACATGAACACGGGATATCGCGCAGGTCGCGAGATTCAAGCAGGTCGCGTTTGGACAAATTGCTATCACGACTATGCAGCGCATGCAGCGTTTGGTGGTTATAAGTCTTCAGGTATTGGCCGAGAAACTCACAAGATGATGCTCGATCATTACCAACAGACAAAGAACCTCCTTGTTTCTTACTCTCCGAAGAAGCTTGGATTCTTTTAACCACTAGTCGGAGCCCGGGGGTTGCGCAGAATAGGCGTAGCCCCCGTGACTCTGCCCGGAAGTATTAGGCTCTAGGTATGGTTGCTACAGAGATAATTCCTCCTCGCGTTAATGTGACTGAGGAAGCTGCAGAATTGTTGCGGAAATTAACCGCAGCGCACGGTCCTTTAATGTTTCATCAATCAGGTGGTTGTTGTGATGGTTCATCCCCGATGTGTTACCTCGCTGGCGAATTCAGGGTTGGAGGTTCCGATGTTTTTCTTGGCAATCTCGTTATTAAAGGAATCACTGCACCTATAAAAGTCTGGATTTCGTTAGGACAATTTGAATATTGGAAGCACACACATTTAACGATTGACGCTGTTGCAGGTCGAGGCGGTGGTTTCTCACTCGAAGCACCCGAGGGATTTAGATTCATAATTCGATCGCGTCTATTTAGCGATCAAGAGTGGGCCATTCTTGAGAATGTGCCAATACTCACTGGGGCTAGCGCTTAATCACCTTTAAAATCGGAAAGGTACGGGCTAGTAACGAAACTTGACCTATACGCTGACTCAGTGAATACGCTCGAGAAAGAACTTCCCATAGTTATCCAAGGTGGGATGGGCATTGCCGTATCTTCTTGGCAACTTGCACGGGCGGTATCGCACAAGGGCCAACTTGGAGTTGTCTCCGGAACCGCAATTGACGCGGTCTTTGCGCGCAGGCTTCAAGATGGTGACCCCACTGGTGATCTTCGCAGAGCTGCCGCTGCGTTTCCATTTCCAGAAATTGCAGAACGTGTTTTGGAACGCTATTTCTGCGAAGGTGGAATTGCTGAAGGTTTGCAATACGCAACTATTCCTAAATTAATTATCAAGCCCAACCCTGACGCACTCGAACTCAACGTCCTCGCAAACTTTGCCGAAGTATGGCTAGCGAAAGAGGGGCACGATGGCGTTGTAGGTATTAATTACTTAGAAAAGATTCAAATGGGCACGCCCAGCGCCGCATATGGCGCAATGTTGGCGAGCGTTGATTTTGTATTGATGGGCGCTGGTATTCCCGCGGAAATACCTCAACTTCTCAATCACTTAGCAGCGCATCAAGCGGCTTCCTTAAATATCACCGTCGATGAAGCAACTTCACAATATAAATCAACCTTCTATCCAAAAATCTTCACAAATAGAACTCTGCCTCCACTTCTCCGCCCTAAATTCTTGGCGATTATTTCAGCACATGTTCTTGCCGCCTACCTTGCTAAAGACGAAATCACCAAGCCTGATGGTTTCATCGTTGAAGGTTTCAACGCAGGAGGACATAACGCTCCTCCCCGTGGAACAATGATTTTGGATGAAGACGGACAGCCTGTCTTCGGCCCCCGCGATGAAGCTGATCTTGAAAAAGTTGCAAAGGTTGGTTTGCCTTTTTGGCTTGCCGGTGGATATTCAACCCCAGAATTAGTCGAGAAAGCGCAATCACTTGGCGCAGTTGGCGTACAAGTGGGATCCTTATTTGCTCTTGCGAAAGAAACGGGTCTAACCGCAACGTTACGCGATGAGATGATGCAAAATCTTCGTGATGGTTCATTAGAGGTTCGCACCGATCCGTTTGCTTCGCCCACCGGATTTCCATTTAAAGTCGTCTCGCTGCCCGACACAATTTCTACTTCACAAAGTTATACGCAAAGACCTCGGCTTTGCGATTTGGGTTATCTACGCATCCCTTATGAACGAACGCCAGGAACCGTCGGATATAGATGTGCTGCAGAACCAGTACATGTCTTTATTCGCAAAGGTGGAACAGTCGAAGATGCTCTAGGGCGAAAATGTTTATGTAACGCACTTATGGCCGATATAGGGCTGGCAAATACCCGTGGCACTGGGTATACCGAATTACCCCTTGTAACTCTTGGTGCAGACCTTGCAGGAATTAACAGCGCCTTAGAACGATTCCCTCAAGGCTGGGGAGCCGCTGAGATTGTCGACTACCTAATGAGCGGTGTGCTAGCACTGAGAGGAAAATCTCTGCCAAGTTAAGGCAAATACCTAGTCAAAGCGGCCAAAAGTGAGCAAGATAAAGGGTGTGAGCAAGCCAGTAGTGTCGCTAGATCAAGTAACTATTCGATTTGCTGGTGATAGTGGCGATGGCATGCAGCTGACCGGTGATCGTTTCACTATGGATACCGCAAGCCTAGGAAATGATTTATCTACTCTGCCTAACTTCCCTGCTGAAATTCGAGCACCTCAAGGTACTGTCCACGGAATTTCATCCTTCCAACTTCACTTTGCAGATCACCACGTACAAACTCCAGGCGATGCTCCAGATGTATTGGTAGCCATGAACCCTGCCGCTCTTAAAGCAAATATCAAAGAATTAAAGCGCGGAGCGACAATCATCGTTGATAAAGATGAATTTACCACGCGAAATCTTTCTAAAGTTGGGTATGCAACTAATCCACTAGAAGATGGCTCACTCGAAAGCTACAAGATTCATGCGGTCGGCCTAACATCTTTAACTGTTGCGGCGCTATCAGAATTGTCACTTACTCGCAAAGAAGCTGAACGTTCAAAGAATATGTTCGCTCTTGGTTTGTTGACTTGGATGTATCACCGTCCCACAGAGTCCACCGAAAATTTCTTGAAGGCAAAGTTTGCAACCAAGCCAGAAATTCTTGCAGCGAACCTGCTTGCTTATAAAACTGGCTGGAACTACGGAGAGACCACCGAAGATTTCGCTGTTTCTTATGACATTGGCAAGGCAAAGATGCCTGCGGGTAAGTACCGCAACATCAGCGGAAATACTGCAATGGCCTACGGTTTGATCGCAGCATCACAGCGCAGCGGATTGCAATTGTTCTTGGGCTCCTACCCCATCACTCCTGCTTCCGATATTTTGCATGAACTTTCAAAACATAAGAAGTTTGGTGTCATCACCTTTCAAGCAGAAGATGAAATTGCTGCGGTCGGATCAGCCCTTGGTGCTTCTTACGGTGGAGCACTAGGCATCACCACAACTTCAGGCCCAGGCGTTGCCCTTAAGAGCGAAATGATTGGCCTTGGCGTAATGCTCGAACTGCCGCTGATTATCATCGATGTACAGCGCGGTGGGCCCTCTACCGGATTGCCAACAAAGACCGAACAAGCAGATTTACTTCAGGTGATGTTTGGGCGCAACGGCGAATCTCCTGCAGTTGTTCTTGCACCCTCGCACGCTAGTGATTGCTTTGCTATTGCAATCGAAGCTGCCCGCATCGCAACAACGTATCGAGTCCCAGTATTTATTCTCTCTGATGGCTACATTGCTAACGGTTCTGAACCATGGATGATCCCTGACATTGATTCTCTGCCGGATTTGCATGTGGAGTTCGCTAAAACTCAAGAAAATTTCATGCCCTACCTGCGCGAGCCAAAAACTCTCGCACGCCCTTGGGCAATTCCTGGCACTAAAGGAATTGAACATCGCATTGGCGGCCTAGAAAAAGCAGATAAGACCGGCGAGATTTCTTATGACCCTGCAAACCATGACTTCATGGTGCGCACCCGCGCAGCCAAGGTTGCAGGCATCGAAGTCGCAGATTTAGAAATAGATGATCCATCTGGCGAAGCAGAGCTGCTCGTTCTTGGGTGGGGATCAACATACGGACCAATTGCATCAGCTATCGAAGTTCTACGCGCCAGCGGCGAGAAAGTTGCCCAGACCCACCTACGTCATCTCAATCCTTTCCCTAAAAACCTTGGTGAAATTCTGCAGAAGTACCCAAAAGTTATGGTTCCGGAAATGAATTTAGGACAGTTAGCAATGCTTTTGCGTAGCCAATTCCTGAAAGATGTCATCTCTCTTAATCAGGTACGTGGACTTCCCTTTACCACTGCAGAGATAGCCGATTCGATCAAGGCGGTGCTCCATGGCTGATATCGCTCTCACAAAGAAAGATTTCACATCAGAACAAGAAGTGAAATGGTGCCCAGGTTGTGGCGACTATTCCATCTTGTCCACGATGCAAATCTTCTTGCCCGAACTAGGTATCCCCCGCGAAAATATCGTCTTCGTATCAGGTATCGGTTGTTCATCCCGGTTCCCTTACTACCTAGAAACTTTCGGCATGCACTCCATCCATGGTCGTGCACCAACCATTGCCACAGGGCTTGCGATTTCACGTCCCGACCTGAGCGTCTTTGTCATCACCGGTGACGGTGATTCGCTTTCAATCGGTGGAAACCATTTAATCCATGCACTTCGTCGCAATATCGAACTCAAAATCTTGCTCTTTAATAATCGTATTTACGGCTTAACAAAGGGTCAGTACTCACCAACGAGTGAGCAAGGCAAGATTACAAAATCCACACCTGCTGGATCACTTGATTCGCCATTTAATCCAATCTCTTTAGCGCTTGGCGCAGAAGCATCCTTCGTTGCCCGGAGCGTCGATAGCGATCGCAAGCACCTCACTGAGGTTCTCCGTGCTGCCACAGCTCACAAAGGATCTGCTCTCATTGAGATTTATCAAAACTGCCCAATCTTCAACGATGGCGCTTTTGATTCAGTTAAAGATCCTTCCACAAAAGGCGCCGCCCTTCTTCAGATGGTTCATGGACAAGCAATCAAATCTGAAACCCATGGCGTTATCCGAGAAAACGGATCACTTAAACTTGTTGAATTAGTAAACACAAATGAGGCAGACCTAATTATCCACGATGCCCATAACCCAGATCCTTCTTATGCCTTTGCGCTCTCTCGTCTATCAGCATCTGAGTTAGACCACGTTCCAGTGGGAATATTTCGTGATGTTGCACGCGCAAGTTACTCGGCGCAGGTAAATACTCAAATTAGCGACATCATCGCAAAGGATGGCGCAGGAGATCTACATAAACTGCTTAACAGCGGCGATACCTGGACAGTTGAATAGCGCTTTTCTTAATTGACTCCGTGGTAGATATAAGTCGAACCTGAGTGGGTATCGAACCAATCGATATCAATTTCGGTACCTAAGACAATCGTATTTCCAGAGTTAGATATCGCTGCTAAGCCATGCCACGTATCTTGACTTAATGTTTGTTGCACCCAGACTGTGCCGCCGTCTTGAGATACCCAAACTAAATTGCCGGGTTCGGTAGCTCCAAGATTTAGGGCCACAAGCTTTGTACCATCCCGAGATACTCCTAACCCATATCCGTAATAAACTGGATCTGGATTCCATTGCGTAAAAGTATCTCCGCCGTCTTTAGACAAGTAGAAGCCATTTCCATTGGCTCCAATCAAAATAGTGTTGAGATCGTCAGATGAATCCGCCACCCAGCAACAAGAGCCCCAATTGGTTCCTCCATGGCTATTTAGCGACCAAGTCATACCGCCATCTTGGGATTGCCAGAAGTCGAACTCTCCTAATGCCCAAACTTTAGAACCATCAAGAGTTGTTTTTACAGATCTAACTTCCGTGTTTAAAAAGAAACTTGCAGCACTGGTCCAGTTGGCACCACCGTCTACTGATCGAAGAACGGTGCCGCCGGCAGCCCAAGCAGAACCAGTCCAATGTTCACGTGTACCGATGAAAATCTTTTGCATATCGCTGGATAAACTCAAAGAGATACTTGCTTCTTCTATTCCAGAGCTAGTCCAAGAGGCTCCGGCATTTGAAGAAATGTAAAGGTCACCTTTGAATTGAACTGTTGCCAGATTATTTCCATCAGGTGAAGACCAGGCAGCTGAAAATGGGTGGGTGCTCACATCTAGAGCAGTGGATGGAGTGATGTCTGACCATGAGAAACCAGAATCTATCGAACGCCAGAGAGCGTCTCCAAGAGCGGCGACTATTTTTGTCCCATCTGAAGACAAGGCATAAGTAGGTTGGTTAACCCAGTCGGAGTTAGTAAAGGCAGGAAGAGTTGCTACAGCCCAATATGCACTAGCCGACGATGACGGCGATGAACTGCTCGACGATGATGGCGAGGCCGTTGGGTTAGGTGATGTATCACTGGATTCAATGGTGAGCTTATAGAGCGCACTCGATGATTGAGTAGGTGAGGTAAAGGTAATGGTGAAGCTTGATGAATCAATCGTCTCAACAGTAAATCCACTCTGAGGAGTGGTGAAATCTGAACCGTAGTT
>WLOP01000007.1 GCA_009699205.1 Actinomycetota bacterium | reverse complement strand
TAAGGAGGCGGATACACATGGCAAACCCAACTATTTACATCAACCCAGTAAGCGGTTCTATTAAAATTCTCGGAGCTGTAGATTTTGTAGATGCTGAAGGTAATATTTTAGAAACTAAAGAAAATGTGAAATTTTGTGGCTGCTCATTGAGCAAAGACAAACCGTGGTGTGATGGCAGCCATAAGGCAATTACCGGGCAGAATAGAAGTACCAACTCTTAGCTTAACCGTTGTATCTCCGGCTTACAGGGCGACTCTTCTTCAACAATTACACATTGACGCTTTCATCCCAGCAACAACCTCTATGCCGATCTCCATGGTTATAATCCCGTTATGAATGCGGAGCTCTACTGATGACTTTATTTATCAGATTTCAAGTTCTGCTCCTTTCAGCTCTGTCAGCTCATGAACTTGCAGGTGGGTCGCTAATACAGACCCCCAACTTTCTCTGGGAAGGCTTGGGCATTGGAGTTGCACTCTTTTGTATTCGGGGTATCAAGCTAGAGGGACCAACTCTGGCCCTACTAATTCTTTTCATTCAGAGCACCAGCCATTTTTTATTAGGCGGGGGCAGTTACCAGAGCGAGTCAAGAATGTCCTTGGCTCACCTGTTTTCTGGAGTGATTTCGTACCTGGTGATTTCATATTTTGAATTTGCGCGGGAGTTCATTTCATCGGCCTTTGTAGCCCGTGTCCCAGCAAGATTATTTTTAATTCTCTCTTTCCCTGAACTTATCCGCTACACAAATACAGGTAGTAATTCCATCTTTCAGATCAGGCAGCTCACTTCCTTCCTGAAATTTCGAGGCCCACCTTTGAAGTGGATATTTATATGAATCATGATTACGACACATTTTTTCATGTGCACCAGATGCACATAATTGAAACGGCAATCGTCCTATTGGCGATAGCTGCCTGGTGGTACTTCGCTAAGAAACGCCGCTAACTCTTTCCATTACAAAAAAAGGAAATCATGAAAAAAGCATTAGCAGTATTTGGCATTTCAATTTCATTGTTAACCGGATCCATATTGCCAGCTTCGGCACATGTCTCCTCGCAGTCAAAGGGTTTCACTTTGGTTGCTGGTCAATCGAGTCGACTTTGGCTCTCACTAGGTCATGGCTGTACTTACAAAGACCTCAAGTACCCAACAAGCATCTTCAAGGTTGTTGTTCCAGCTTCTGCTGGGAAGCCGACCCCAGAGTTCCACTATGGTTTCAAAACTTCAGTGGTTGCAAGCGCTGAAGTCGACGCAAAGAATGCTCCACTCAATTACACAGTGACTTGGACGGCCAAGACAGTCAGCCATGCTATTGATGATGGAACTTTCTATGACTTCGGATTGAAGCTCAAGTGGGATGCAACACCACAGACAATCGCATTTCCCACCACTCAGATTTGCTATGCCCCTGGCAAGAAGCCTCTGTACTTGCAGTGGACCATCACTGACGGAAGCACTAAGCCAGCAACGGTAGACACTGAGTTTGGGCCAGCCCCAACAGTCTCCACAATCGCAGCACCTACAACTAAGTAGAAAGGGAGAGCCCCCAGTCGAACCCTCGACTGGGGGCTAACTCAAAATGAAGAAAGTGACTTGCGCTGTAATAGCAATAACTTTAATTTTGGTGGGGATTCAAAATGCTAACGCTCATGCTCAGTTGACTTCGAGCGTCCCAAGAAAGAATCAAACTATAAAGGTTCTTCCCGGTTTAGTCTGGCTCGAGTTTGATGGCAACCTTTTGAGTTTTGGAGATAAGCAGATCAATAGATTGACTGTCACAAACGCAAAGAAAGTGCGTGTGGATGTTGGTGGGTCAATTGTTGGTGGCGCTCGAATCTCAACAAAATTGAAGACTGGCTTGCCACATGGGAAGTACCTGGTTTCCTACAGGATTGTTTCGGAAGATGGTCATCCTGTGGCGGGTAGCTACTCATTTACTTACAAACCAAAATGAGGATAAACAAGTCCCGCTTATAAGGCGACTCTTGTATTATCGCCCTATGCCAACACTTAGCCACATGCTTTGGTTCAATGACCAAGCAGAAGTGGATAAGTACTGGGATGCGCTTACTGCAGATGGCGGGACACCAGGAAGATGTGGTTGGCTCAAGGACAAATTTGGTCTCTCTTGGCAGATAATCCCAAAACAACTCGGTGAATGCCTCGGAAATCCTGACCCGACCAGGTCAGCGGCAGCCATGAATGCAATGATGGGAATGTCAAAGTTAATCGTTAGTGAACTGGAAGCCGCAGTTAAGTAATTCTGGCTTTTAGAGCGACTCTGTCTATTTTGCCCAAGAACGGAATATTATTTTCTTATGTCTAAAGCACAAGTATCTGCTCACCTCAAGAAGTTCGGGCCCGACCAAAAGAAGATTCTTACGGATCTGCGCAATCACATAGCTTCCAAACTTCCAAAATCAGAACAAATTATTAAATACGGTATACCAACATTTCTAATTGAGGATGTGCCAGTAATTGGCTTTGATGGTTATAAGTCTCACAACAGTATTTTTCCTAATAGTGGGTCATTTAATTCTCGGCTTAAAAAGGAGTTAGAGAAATATGTGCAAACTAAAGGATCCATTCACTTTGAGGTTGGAAACAATATTCCGAAGGCGCTAGTCAATAAGATTCTTACAGAAAGAATTCTGCAAATTAATGATTCGTATCCCAAGAAAACAGGTGAGTACCTAGAGTTCTACACAAATGGAGTATTAAAGTCCAAAGGTAAATTCAAGGCAGGCAGCCTCCATGGCGAATGGAAATGGTTTCGAAAGACTGGGGTAATCATGCGTTCAGGTAGTTTCAAAAATGGTGAGCAAACCGGAACATGGATTACTTATGATGCAAAAGGCAAAGTTTACAAAAGAACTATCATCACAACCTCTTAAAGAAATTCTTAGTTTAAGAATGCGATGATTGCACCAGCGATAGTTAAGTTGAGCGCATCGTTTGTGGTTTCAATGAGCCAGACCTTGATATTTTCTCCACCGAAGAGCCGATGCGAAAGGGAGGCGAATGCCGCGATTCCCACACCAAGTGCGAAGCCAATTCCTGCTCCATCAGCGGTACCGATATCCGTGCCAGCGTGCTGGAGTGAGTTGATGATCAGACCCAGAGTAAGAGTCTGAATAAGCACGCCGAGGATTGTGCCGCCGAAGAGGAGAACTGGCTTGTTCTGGTGCGAATTTAGCTGGCCATTGGCAACACCACGTTCTTTCATCCAGATTGGATAGAAGGTTTTAGGTCCAAACCAAATTGCGCCGCTAACGAATGAGAATCCGAATGCTACGAGAATGCCTATGAAGTTAAGTCCTGTAAATGTCATGGCGGAAATAATACAAGAACTCTGCTATTGAGCCTTGTAATGACCTTTCTGCTCTTTTGTTTACCGCTTGAGCTTTGATACAGCTGATCCAATAGCGGCAAATGCGAGAAGTGCTCCGAATATGTCGAGTGCGATTTTCATTTATTTATCTACCTTCTTGTTAATGGGATGGTTTGCCTTCATGTGATTAGAGATTGCTTCAGATATTTCGATCAAAGACTTCATCTGAGCCTGTGTGAGCACCTCGCTGAAGCAATGATTGATTTCTTTGGACTGTAGAGGAATAGCAGCCTCGGCGATTTTTCTTCCCTTAGCCGTTATGGAGACATCGAAGCAACGGGAATCTTCAAGGTTCTTAGTTTTCTTTACAAAGCCGGCTTCATCCATTCGGGAAATTTGATGGGACATCCGACTAATTTCCCAACCAAGGCCGGTTGCCAGCTTGGATTTATCAAGGTAGCGATGCCAAAGCGCACGGTGTTTCTTGAGGCTTTTGGTGAAGATGACAATGCTGTATTAGAAACAATTCACTCACTGCCTCTTGCAGCTCTCTGGAATATTGAAGTTTTTCCAACAACACCACCAGCAGGAGTGAATTCTTCCGGCTCATAGTGCGACTCTTCTTTATCATTTTCTTGCAGTAATGAAATTCCATACATCTAGAGCATCCAAATCAATGTGATGACCATGCTGCTTAAGAATGGTTGCAATCTGTCCTTTGTGCTCTGCCGCATGCATAACTGCTTGAGAAAGTAATAAAGAACGAGTCGCATGAATAACTTTGTCACCAGCCTGAATTGCGAGCTCACCATCTGGCTTGCTTGTCTCATTTAACAAAACTGAGTCGAGCTCTGCCATTATCTGTAGGTAATCCTTGATCATGGCTCCTGAGGTAATGTCCTGAAAATCTGACCAATCAACCTCAGTCAAGCAGTAGCGAAACCAAGATTCGCTATTTGCGATGTGGGAAAGCAATGTGCCGATGCCCCACTCACCATCAGCTGCTCGTAAAGAAAAGGTCACTTCTGGCTGTGTAGCAAAGTATGAGAAGAACTTTTGATTAGACCAGGCAAGGTGTTTGATCGAAGTTTCGACTGAAATCATGGGGTGAATTGTACCCTCCGGCTTACAGGGCGGTTCTTCACTAAATTAGCGTTCGGTGACCTAGGCTCTTTAGATTTAGTCATTCTTCTTTTACTATTCTCGCCATGACATTAACAATTCAGTGCATCACCTTAGACGCTCATGAACCAAAGGCGCTTGCCCATTTTTGGGCCGAAGTTTTGGGTTGGTCTGTTAGCGAAGATGGCGATGACATTGGCTGGTGGATTGAAAGGGATCTGGGAGATCCCATGAAGACAGGCTTTCCCGACATTCTCTTTTTGAAGGTTTCGGACTCAAAAATAATTAAGAATCGGATGCACTTAGATTTGCGCCCGGACGACCAAAACGTAGAGGTTGCGCGCTTAGAAAAACTTGGAGCCAAAAAGATTGAAATCGGACAATCTTCAGACCTCGAAACTACTTGGGTAGTTATGGCAGATCCCGAAGGTAATGAGTTTTGTGTTTTGAAAGCCAAGAGCGACTAGTTATCGAACTTCCAGACGAAGCCCTTGGTGCATACGTAGTTAATCCTGAATGGACGGTGGCCAAAATAATCCGTCACATACTTTCCTCGCCCGATTGCCGCTCAAGCGCTGGTGCTGAGGGACTTTGAGTTAGGATTGAAGTTATGCAACTGATTCCATCCCTAATCAGATTGATGCGACCCAAACAATGGAGCAAGAACGTATTGCTTCTCGTGGCCCCATTCGCTGCCGGCCAGTTATTTGCTTCTCGTGAGTTGGTTATCGTCGCTCAATCATTTGTGGCTTTCGCACTTATTTCGAGCGCTTGCTACATAGTGAATGACATTTGCGATATCGAAATCGATCGAGCAAATGAGAAAAAGAAATCTCGTCCACTTGCCTCAGGAGAAGTATCCAAAAATCAAGCATTAGCTCTATCTATTTCACTTGTAATAATTGGGTTTTATGTGGCTTCCTATTTGCCATATAATTTCCAATTCCTGCTGCTGGCATATTTTATTATTACTAACTTATATTCCTTTGGATTAAAGAATCAGCCAGTTATCGAGTTTTCGATCGTAGCCTTCGGTTTTACATTGCGGGCAATAGCAGGAGGATTTGCCACGGACTTGCCTATTACGAAATGGTTTCTTGTAGTTACTGGATTTGGTTCACTAGTAATTGTCTTATCTAAGAGGATTGCAGAAGGTGCCAATTCTAAAAATTCCTCAACGCGCAAGGTGATAGCCGAATATCCGCCCAACTTTTTGGAATTAATTCTCGCCATTTCTACCGCGATAACGTTAACTTCTTATAGCTTATGGTCCTTCTCCATTAATCAAATCCATCCGTATGCCCAAATTTCTTTGATTCCTGTAACAATGGGAATTTTTCGATACCTGTGGTTGGTCAGCAAAGGGCATGGTGAAGCTCCCGAGGAACTCATCCTCAAGGATCTATACCTAATTGCTTGTTCATTTTCGACCGCTGCATTGTTATTTCTCGCTGTATATAAATCGAGTCACTGATGGATGAAGTTTTATCTTCGAGCACCGGATGGGGAAGAAGTATCCATGCCCGTAGTTTTGATCGTTCGGAAAATATCGTGGAAATGCAGAAAACAATCAGATCTATTGGGGGAGAACGAGGCGCACTAGCCGTCGGCCTTCGAAGGAGTTATGGTGATTCGGCCTTGAATTCAGGGGGCCTGCATTTGTCTTCCCATCAACTTCAATCAGTATCGATGAATCCGACCAGTGGTGTCATTCGAGTTGGAGCCGGGCTGAGTATTGCTAGTTTGGAAACTATTGCATTGCGAGCGGGCTATTTTCCTGCGGTGGTTCCCGGCACTGGATTTGTAACAGTGGGGGGCGCAATCGCTGCAGATATCCATGGAAAATCTCATCACAAAACAGGGGCATTCTCTTCGATGGTTATGAGTATGAAAGTTATGTATTCTGACTCAAGCGTTCGCGAGCTTCAGCCAACGGGTCCCACAAGTAAACATTTTTGGGCAACAGTGGGTGGTATGGGTCTCACTGGAATTATTGTCGAAGCCGAACTCCAATTAAGCCCAGTCGAAGGAAATCATTTCAACGTCCATGAAAAGCGAAGTTGTGATCTAAATGAGCTGTTGTTTGATTTGAAAACCGCGGACCTAGAACATGACCACACTGTTGCATGGATAGATTTGTCAGGTTCCTATTGTGGTCGAGGCATAGTTGGGATGGGAGATTTTGCGGAATCCTTCAGCAAGAAATTCCGCAATTCGCCTAAGCAAATCAATTTCCCACTTAAGCCCAAGGGCAGTTTGATAACACCTATTACTGTCGGGGCATTCAATTCGATGTGGTTTAAGAAGCCACTCAACAGCGGCACATCAAGCGTTCGAGCATTCTGCCATCCGCTTGATGGTGTGAACAATTGGAATCGGGTTTATGGGGAAGATGGCTTCCTCCAGTATCAATTTTCTATTCCCGACGGGGAAGAGGAGTTCTTATTCACCGTTCTTGCAAAATTACGAGAGCTGAAAGCTGCTTCTTTCCTTGGAGTTTTAAAGCGCTTTGGCGCTTCGTCGCCGGGTTATTTGAGCTTCCCGTCTCCTGGTTGGACATTAGCCGTGGATCTTCCAGTTTCGATACCAAATTTAGAACGGACATTGAATGAATTTGACGCAGAATTAGTTAATAGGAAAGGTAGAGTCTATTTAGTTAAGGATTCAAGACTTCGTGCTGAGTACTTGCCCGCAATGTACCCACATTTAAATGAATGGAAAGAAATTCGCGATGAAATGGATCCGCAGAAATTGTGGAACTCAGACCAGGCAAGGAGGTTGGGGCTGTGCTAAATAGTTTCAAAACTCCTCAAAGAATTGCTCTTATTGGCGGCGCCAGCGAAATAGGTAATGCAGTTTTAAGATCGCTTCCTCAAGATGGTATTGAAGAAGTTATTAGGTTTGATCGGCAAACCTCGGGATTTGACGCGGCAATTGAAAATGCGCGCAGAGAAGTTGTTAGCTCGATGTTCACGAAGGATTTAGATGTAGCAATCATTGCTATAGGTGCCCTTGGCAATCAAGAATCAACTACCGAGGAAGCAAACCTCTTAAGAGTCATCGAGGTAAATTATCTCGCAACAGCCCATCTTCTTTATTTGATTGCTTCAAAGATGGTGACGCAAGGTCATGGCAAGATCCTAGTAATCTCATCTTTTGCACAGGAGCGTCCCAGAATTGATAATTTTGCCTATGGTTCAACGAAGGCAGCAATTGATTTCTACGCTCGTGGTTTATCGCACAAGTTGAAGAATTCTGGTGTTGAGATAAAGATTCTGCGTCCTGGATTCGTGCTAACTCGCATGACTCAGGGGATGAAACCGGCTCCATTTTCAATCTCCGCTGAACAGGCCGGTAAAATTGGAGCCAAACTTCTGCAGGGTAGATCGACAATCGCTTATGCACCGACAATCTTGAGATATGTAGCAATTATTTTCAGAAATTTACCTGAGATTATTTTTCGTCGTTTGGGATAGGTATAAGAAGCCTGATTGAATATTGGTTGGTAGGCTCACCCAATGCGCAGAATCAGGATTCATCTACCTAGGATGAGTTTTAAGGAATTCCTTAGAACCAAGCGATTCTCAATACCAGCGCTCATAATTCTTATTTTTCTGGGTACAACCTCTTGGTCAGTAACACCCGCCTTAACTGCACCGGGAACAGATAGCGTCGCAGCGCGTTTGGCTGAATGGGGCCGTGATCATCACCTAGGAAACGTGATCACGTTTGCAGAAAATCTTCAATACAAATTGCATCCGCCAAAATTGGGTGGAAAACCAGACACGACTTTACTAAATAAATTCGTGGTCGATGATGGTTTGAAATCTCAAGATATTGTCCCTCTGGTTTCACCCGCTTTGCCAGGGGAAGGGAAATTTAAAACGGTCTACGAAGTAAATGGTAAACCTGCACTACGTATCGCTTATATACGTCCAGACGAAGCGCATACTTCATATCTAGCAGCAATTGCACTCATGAGTAAAACTGAACTGCGATTTGTGTTGCATCCTGGATTTCTAGAACCAGGAAAATTGTCAAACTATAAAACTGCAGACCAAATCACCAAGGCTGATCTCAATGGTTTAGTCGCCACCTTTAATAGCGGTTTCAAATTTAAAGATTCAAGAGGCGGCTTTTACACTGAAGGGATTATGGCCCAACCTCTGAAAGTTGGATCAGCTGCATTCGTGATTTACGCGGATGGACATGCTGATATTGGTAGCTGGGGCAAAGATATGAAGATGTCAGCAACTGTCGAATCCGTGAGACAAAACTTAAGTTTATTGGTGGATAACAGTGTGGTGACCCCAAACCTTGACGAGAATGAACAGAGCAAATGGGGATTCACCGTTAAGAACGCTTACTATGTTGCGCGGTCAGGTGCTGGAGTAACGGCAGATGGGAATATTGTTTATGTCGCAGGAAATGCGTTATCGGTAAAGTCGCTTGCAAATGTCTTGCAGGCAGCCGGCGCGGTTCGTGCCATGGAACTTGATATCAATCCCGATTGGATTTCATACATGTGGTATTCGTCTGCTACTCAACCAAGCCCTGAGAAACTGTTCAAGTTTAAGCGAGAGGTAGATAGATATCTCAACCCAAGCAGTCGTGATTTCTTTGCGGTCTATGCGCGCTCTCCTGTGACACTTCCATAATCCCTGCGAACTTGCCTACTTTCTAAGTCAAAGTATTATCGCCCCATGAAATTTTTGATATCAGTGATCGATACCCAGACTCGCTCGCCACATAGCCCGCAGGAAATTCAAGCTATTGATTCCTTCAACGAAAAGCTACAGGCACACGGACAGCGGATATTTGCAGGAGGACTCGATTCTCCAGCAACTGCAACGGTTGTAGATGATCGTGGGGGAAAGAATCAATTTATCGATGGGCCATTTATTGAATCAGCAGAGTACTTCAGCGGGTTTTGGATCATTGAAGCAACTTCCATTGAAATTGCCAAGGAACTTGCTGCCGAGGGATCTCGAAGTTGCAACAGAAAAGTTGAGTTGCGTCCGCTATTGGGTTAGAAGCAGCGATTTGTAAGGTTCACTTTAGCTTCCGAACTCAAAATTGAGAACTGGAATTAGTAATACTTCACTTTGCGTTGAGTGTGTAAAGTACAGCCATGAATTCGAGAGTAGATGTTTACATTCGTAAAGCCACCCAGTGGAAACCCGAATTTGCAGCGCTACGGAAAATTGCTCTCGAATCAGGGCTAACCGAAGATCTCAAGTGGGGACACCCTTGCTACACCCTGAACAATGGAAATGTAATCCTCATCCACGGCTTTAAATACTATTGTGCTTACGCATTTTTCAAAGGCGCCCTCATGAAGGACCCGAAGAAGATTCTGATTCAGCAGACGGAAAATGTTCAATCAGGGCGTCAAATCCGGTTCACAAGTGAAGCTGAAATACTCAAGATGCGAAAAACTTTGAAGGCCTATATAGCCGAAGCAATAGCTATCGAAGAAGCTGGATTGAAAGTGGAGTTTAAGCAGAGCAAGGATTTTGTTGTCCCATCTGAAATTATCAAGCAGATCAAGAAGGTTCCTGGATTGGCGGTTGCGTTCAATAAGTTAACACCAGGGCGCCAGCGGGCTTACATTTTGCATTTCACTTCCGCAAAACAAGAAAAGACTCAGATTGCTCGAATCCAAAGGTGTGCACCGGATATTTTTGAAGGCAAAGGTTACAACGAGTACTGATTCACGATTTCTAATTTATCGAAGGTCTAGAGGTCGCATATCAGTGTCGTTGTATAGGTGCCATTGAATATTACAAACTTCTGCTGGATGGTCAGGGTCTTCGCCCAACCAACTATCTGTGGCGTCATCAAAAATGTAATTACGTAAAACGTGGTGGTGCAAGCCGTCAGAGTGGATGAACCATTCTTCCCAAGTTGTTTGAGCCTGCGGTGTATCTACTGGATGCAAATGAAGGACTCCAAAGGCGATGGCTGAGTTCGCCATCCAAGTGAATTTCTTTCCTGCGAATGGATTGACAGAGCTAGCCGATCTCTCTAAAGGGTCCTTGAAATTGATGTGGTAGCTAATCCCCAATTTGTTGCAATACCCTTCGAGATCAAGGGTTGCCCAATGGGCGAGGGTCTGCATTTTCCATTCTTCAGTACTCATTGGTAGTCCTCTCCTAAGCAAAGGGCTGTGCCTTCAGCTTTCTGTCCAAGCTAATGAATAACGAAATTGTTACCGTTTGAGCGTGGATTCCACTTGCCCTCCTACGCTAGCACGGGTCTATGGTTCGGGACAACGTTGTCTCATAAATGCGTGGGGCAAAAGTTGACCGCTTTCGACCCTCACGTCGATTAACCTAAGGAAAGGGACTTAAATGTTCTCATTACGTAAAGTTTTAACAGCAGCGATTTCTGCTGGTGTTATCGGTGCACTAATCACCGGTACTGCAGTAGCACCTGCGCAAGCAGCTGCTAAGAAGAAGATTGCATTCGTTATGGGTGCAGAATCTGATCCCTTCTTCCAGGCAATGAAAGTTGGAGCAGAAGCTGCTGCTGCTGCAAATAACGTAGAACTTATCTGGCAGGGAGATCCATCTGAGTACTCACCAGCAACTCAGATTCCTGTGGTTGACCAAGTTCTTGCAATGAATCCAGATGCGCTTGTTCTAATCCCAACGGACCCAACTGCACTCCAAGCATCTGTTACTAAAGCTCATAATGCAGGTATTCCGGTTATCAACGTTGACACTCGCGTTAATGACTTAACAAACGTACTTTCTTTCATCACAGGCGACAATGCTGACGGTGGCGCTAAAGCTGCAGACGCACTTGCTAAGGCAATCAAGTACAAAGCTGGAAAGACTTACCAAGTTGTTGTTGGTCTAACTTCAGCTACTGCAACTACAAACGTTGCTCGTCTTGATGGTTTCACAAAGCGCCTTGCTGCTAAGTACCCTGGCATCAAGATCAAGGACAAGGCTTACTCACAGTCTTCACCTGCCAAGGCAAACACCAACGTTTCAAACTGGTTGACAAAGTATCCCAACCTCGCAGGTATCTTTGCGATTGATGGAACAAACGCAGCCGGTGCAGCAGCAGCTATCCAAGCAAAGGGCCTTAAGGGCAAAATTGCTTTGGTTGGTTATGACGCATACAAGACAAACGTTGACTTGATTGCAAAGGGAATCTTTACAGCTCTTGTAGCTCAAGATCCTGCTGCTGAAGCAAAGCTTGCTATCGAATCGCTAGTTAAGTACTTCAACACAGGTTCTGCCACAGGAATTACAAAGGAAGTTGTTATCCCTAACGTAGTTCTGTCCAAGACTTCTACAGCGGCAGCGCTTAAGAAGTACACATACGTGCAGAAGTAAGTCACACGGGGGAGAGCCAAGTAGGTAGTGGCTCTAGTGTGAAACGGGTCGGCGCCGCCATAATGGGGCGCCGACCTTCCACCCGGTAATGATCGTGAATTAAGAAGGAGAAGAATGAACCAAGTTGGCACCGACGCCAAGAGCTTGAAGCAAGTGAGGATGCTCTTTGGCAATCAGCAATTCTTGCTGCTTCTGGTGTGGTTCGCGATGGTTGCTTTTTTCACTGCGTTTAATTCAATTTTTTTTAGTATGGCGGTTTTCGGGAACATTTTGCTTGACTGGGCACCTGTAGTACTGATTGCACTAGGACAGACTTTCGTCATAATCTCTGGCGGCATAGATTTATCTGTTGGCTCCACCGTTGGTCTTTCTGGCGTAGTGGCAGCATTTCAGATGCAACACATGATGACTAATGGCGACAACCAGTGGCTTGCAATTGCCGTTGGAACTTTAGTTGCCGCTCTTGTTGGTATCGCAGTTGGCCTCGTCAATGGGTTTTTGATTACGAAAACTAAAGTTGTCCCCTTCATCGCAACCCTCGTAACAATGGGAGCGGCTGCAGGTCTTGCAATCGTATATTCCGGTGGAGCTCCTGTCGGCGGTGGACCTGATAAAGCGATAGAGCTGAGCGTTCCATGGTTTGGACCATTTTCAACACCCGGACTTATCGTTGTAGGAATTGTGATCATCTGCGGATTGTTTTTACACCTTGCACGGTTTGGTCGATATACGTACGCGATCGGTTCCAATGAATTTGCGGCACGCACAGCTGGTATCAACGTTAATCGCCACTACCTTAAGGTTTACGCGCTTTCTGGATTGCTTGCTGGATTGGCTGGAATGTTCTTCTATTGCCGCCTTGGCTCAGGAGCGCCAACATCTGGTTATGGCGGAGAACTTGATGCAATCGCGGCAGTGGTAATTGGTGGGGCTGCACTGACTGGTGGAATTGGTCGAATTTCTGGAACTGTCCTTGGCGCACTAATCCTTACAACGACTACAAGTGGTTTGATAATTATCGGTGTCGCTCCAGACTGGAAACAAGTTGTCGTTGCCATTTTGATTGCGGCCGCGGTACTACTTCAAGGAAATAAGAATGGTTCGAGAGGGGGATCTAAATGAGCGCCCCGCTTTACGAAGTACGTAATGTCAGTAAGAAATATGGTTCTGTCGTAGCTCTAGATGGCGCTGATTTTCAAATTAACGCCGGTGAAATCGTAGGACTAGTTGGCGACAACGGCGCAGGAAAATCAACTCTCGTGAAGATTCTCTCCGGTGCCCACAAACCGACATCCGGAGAAATTTTCTTAGATGGCGTGTCTCAGGGATGGGATTCACCTCGTGATGCCATCGAAGCTGGCGTTGAAACTCTTTACCAAGATAGCGGGTTAGCCCCACATCTCACAGTCAGCGCCAACGTTTTCTTAGGCCGCGAAAAATATGTTGCTGGACCTTTTGGAAAATTGGGATTCCTCGATAATAAGGCGATGCATAAAGAAGCTCATAAAGACCTTGAGCGCGTGGGTATTGCCGTGCCGGAATCAAACCGTTCGGTTTCGCAACTATCGGGCGGACAACGTCAAGCTGTTGCCATTGGACGCGCCGTATCGTGGGCGTCAAAGGTAATTATTCTCGATGAACCAACTAATCACCTAGGCGCCAGACAGGCTGGCGAAGTTCTTCAGGTAATGAAGGCGGCGCGCGCAAAGGGCCTCGGAGTTGTCTTTATTTCACATACCTTGCCACACGTTCTTGATGTATCAGATCGCATCGTTGTATTGCGCCTTGGCAAGATTGTGGCCAACGCTCCGACATCTGAATTTGATGCAGAGAAGTTACTGGGAACGATTACAGGTCTGAATACACTGTAACCCTGATGAAGCGCGACAATAATTCCCAGCGCCCCACGATTCGTGAAGTTGCGGCACTTTCCGGAACGAGCATAAAAACAGTTTCTCGGGTCCTCAATGGTGTTCAGACTGTCAACCCTGCAATGGTTAAAGCGGTTGAAAAGGCTATCAAGCACCTCAATTACCGTCACAACCTAACTGCCGGAAATTTGCGGCGGATGGATGGTCGTACTAACACTATTGGGCTACTACTGAAAGATGTATCAAACCCATTTTCTTCAGCTTTGCATCGTGCAATTGAAGATCAAGCACGAGCGGAAGGTTTTGATGTAATCGCGGGGAGCATGGATGAAAAGCCCGAACGAGAAGCCGATCTAATCTCCGCTTTCATTTCTCGACGCGTTGATGGCTTGATTATCGTGCCAACAACAAGTGATCATAAGTACTTAGAAAAAGAACGGAAATCTGGAATGAACTTTGTATTTGTTGACCGCCCCCCGAACAACTTTGTCGCGGATACTGTCGTAGCAACAAACCGTAAGAGCGCCGTTGAGGCGACCACTCATCTCATTAAGCAAGGACATAAAAGAATTGCCTACATGGGCGATAGTCAAGAGATCTACACCGCTGTCGAACGATTCGCTGGATATAAGTCTGCTCTCACGAAAGCTGGGATAGCCTTTGATAAGTCGCTCGTTCATCACGGAATTGACAATAAAAGAGGTATCGAGGAATTTACTGAATCGATATTGCAAGGAGAAAATCGACCCACGGCAATCTTTGCTTCGCAGAACTTTGTCACGATGGAAGCAATTCGCGCATTAAGCGCCCGTCGCCTTAGCAAGAAAGTGGCCCTCGTTGGTTTTGACGATTTACCATTCGCTGAATTCCTTGAACCAGGAATTTCACTTGTTACTCAAGATATTTCTGCCATGGCTGCAATTGCTGCTAATTTGCTCTTTGATCGAATTAAGGGCAAGAAGAGCAAAGCAGAGATTCATGAAGTTCCCACTATTTTCACGCCACGAGGCTCAGGCGAACTTTAGGCGGCATGAAGTGCATGAACGCCTATTCTTTGGTTCACGCAACGCGATAGAGTTTAAATCTGGTAGTCCGAACTTTATACGGTACGCATAGCCCGATAATATTGCCCGGCGTCAAGCACATCTAACCTGAGTTAGGAGTTTCGATGATAACTGTCGAAGAGTTAACTCCTCAATCGTGGTATCGCCTTAAGAACTTACGGTTGGCTTCGTTGGAGTTAGATTGGGCTGCATTCGGCGGCGACCATGCGGTTGAAAGTCTTTTTAGCGAAGATCAATGGCGTGCGAAAATTGAAACACTTACTTTTCTGGTTGCTTCAATCGCTGGAGATGATGTTGGTTATATGTCTATTGAAAATTTAGCGGGAGATTTTGGCGCAACATGTTGGGTCGGTGGATGTTGGACTAGACCTGAGCAGCGAGGGAAAGGCGTACTGGCCGCGCTCTTCGCATATTTAGATTTGCATGCTGTAGAGAAAAGTTGGCAAATTCAAGGGTTAGGCGTGTGGACAGATAGTTATCCCGCGATTGGTACATATGAGAAATTAGGTTTTATAAAAATGGGTGAAGAAAAAGCAAGTGATAGACATCCTGGCAGGTCTTATCAAAGAATGATTCGTCAGTAGAGAGATTTTCTTTTTACCCTTTTTAAGGCTTAGTGAGGCAGAGCACACCCCTTTCACGACGATTTTCATCAGGCTCACAGATGTGATTTATATGGCTTTTTTCGCCTTTTTGTGACTTAGTGAATACACATTGAAGGGGTAGTCCTCACAAAAAAAGGCTTTAAAAAAATTACGGATGACAGGATTTCCCTATCACAACAGCTCAAACTCGCGGAGAGAGAGAACGGGAAAATGAAAATGTCAAAGATTTCCACAGTAGGGAAATTGATTGCAATTGTTGCAGTATTTGGACTATTAGCAACTTCAGGATCGGTGGCTAACGCAGCAGCGAAGAAAACAATTACCTGCTACAAAGGCACTGCAGTAAAGAAAGTTACAACAGCTAAATGCCCTACTGGTTGGTCTACTAAGAAACCAGTGGTAAAAGCAACACCAAAAGCAACACCAACCGTTGCAAGTACCGGTGGAACTATTGCTTTCAAGGCTACCTACACAGGCAAGATTGCGATGATCTGGAGTGATAGCGACGTTTCAGCATCAGTGACGGGCTCATCATCAAGTGCTGGCAACGCTGGTCTGACGACTTTCACAAAAGCCACAGGTTCTTCAGCTCCGCAAGAGCAGTGCAACCCAATAAATGGAACTGCAACTCTTAGTGGAGGCGGGAATTCGCTTACAGCTTCATTTGACACTAAATCCGAAGCCTGCGCCAAGGATGATGCTGCCCCAACAACGGTAACTGTGAAAGGTGATGCTGTAATTAAAAGTGGAATCGGAAAGTTTGCCGGAGCCACGGGCACCATACATATTGAAGGTACTTTCAAGATCAGTTCCACAAACGCTGGGACTAACGAAACTAAAGATATCGAATTAGTAATGACCGGAAACATTAAAACTAAATAACCCCAACCACGGCAGAAAACAAAAAGGAGAAAATTACATGAGAAAAATCGTCTCGAGCATTGTCGCCAGTGCTCTTGTACTTCTTGGAGGCGCAGTGGCAGGGGGATCGGCCGCATATGCAGCGACGACGCCTACACTTGTAGTTTCAGGAGGCAGTACTGTTTTTGGACTTGATCCTGCTGTCATTACAGCAACTGCAAGCACAGCTGGAGCGGTAAAGTTCTATGCAGCCGATGCAGTTGTCACAGGTTGCGAGGCGGTAGCCACAACAACAGTTACTCCCTTCGTAGCTAAGTGCTCGTGGGTGCCTGCAGCAGCAGGTGCAACTGCGCTTAAAGCAACGTTGACCCCAACTGATGTCGCTAATTTCACGGCTGTAGATTCTAATGTTTTGACAGTAAAGATTGGTTTAGCTGTTCAAGGCGTTATTTCACCTATCCACCTTTATGTTGACACTGTCCTTGCAAGCGGTTCCTCAGGACCTCTTGCCCCACGCTTTGGTGTCAGTTGCGCAATCACCAGCCAATTCATCATCGGACAAACGATTGTTTTCCGCGTCTATGCCAACAATGCTGATCTAGGCGGAGCAGTGATGGATTCATCTAACACGGCCGAGGCGTACATCGAAGTTGCTGGGGTTCCTGACAAAATCAAAATGTCTTACGGAAACCACAGCGGTGTTGCATTCTGGACGGGCATCTTGGCAACCGGAACAGTAGCTCCTAAGTACAGCACTCTTGGACTTATCAGTTACAAAGTGACGATGGTTGCTAAAGATCAGACCAAGGTAAAGATTCTTTCAACCAAGCTTGTCGCCAAGAAAGTTGACGGAAAGCGCGTCATGGTTGACGGAAAGACCGTTTACGAGCGCGTCAGCTATTACCGCACAGTGACAGTTACTCCTGCGCTCAAAGGTGCAGTAGGAACTTGGCAATCAAACTTCACGCCATCTTCTCAAGTAACTCTTTATGCGGTTCCAGCCTAAGAAATAAATTGTAAGAAGGGTGAGCTGAAGTCCGAGTCTTGAACGAAAATCAACTGACTCGGACTTCAGTTTTATCTAGGAGAGGTAGTTAGTAAAAAAACAGGAGCTAGAACTCACTTAGCTCAAACGGAGAATTTAAGGAGAGAAAATGAAAACTAGAGAAGTAACAAAACGCCACAGCGCACGTGCTTTACGCGTTGGAGTAGCCGCGGTGCTTTCTATCGCAATGGTTTCCCCTGCGGTAGGTGCAGATAGTTTGCCGCCAGTCCCAATCGCACTCACGATCCCATCTGGTTTACCAGATGTACCAGCGTTGCCATTTACTGGCGTTAAGCATGCAACATTTACCACCCCACCTACGATGAAGACGCTTACAGTCTCTCCAAACCAAGGATTCGTGGGCGATAAAGTCACGATTTCCGGTACAGGGCTTCCAGCTAATGCGTCGATTCCTTTGACATGGTCTACGGCTGAAGGAACCTGGGTTACAGATATTCAACCAAATACCGTGAACTATATGGGTACTAAGTACACCAAGTTCAACGTTGATTTAATGACGATTAAGACAGATGCTGCTGGTGCATTCTCACAGAAGATCACCATCCCATCAGATTTTGGTGGAATACATGACATCTTCGCAGTTGTCGATGGCGATGCAGTTGGTCACGGCGCATTCCAAACAAACCGAACCTTCACGATCTCGCCAACAAAGGGTCCCATCGGAACACCTATTACTTTGACTTACACAGGACTAGGGGCGAACCTCTACACAGCAGGTGCAGCAGTCCATTGGGACAATAACTACGCTGGTGAATTGCAGTCACTATGGACTCGCGGAACCGGCAAGGTTGTTATTCGTGCCGCAGGGCCCGTTGGTAAGCATTACGTAGAAGTTAAAAACGCAATAACGTTTGGATATCTCAACGTTATTCAATCGCCAATTCCATTTACCAATGGTGGAAGCGCAGTATTTACTGTGACAAAGGATGCTGGCGCACCAGCTCCAAGTATTACTTGGCCAGCAAAAGTGGATCCAACTGTTTCCGCACGTACGATGCTTTCAACTTCCGGACTTGATCCAGATACAAAAGCTGTTGCTACTTTGACCAAGACCAGTGGATCTATTCTCACAAAGACAACGCTTAACGTTACAGGGATGACTTCAACTGGAGCCCACCAAATTGTTTGGGCAACTGTTGTCGGTAACCGCGTTAACTGCACAGGTACATGCTGGGCTTATAACGGCGTCCCAATGGCCAACGTTGATGTAACAAATGGAACCATCAGTAAGGAACTCACAATTCCAGATAACTTAGGTGGATGGCACGTAGTTCAGGTCAAGAAGGGCGAAGTGATTGAAGCTCAAGTTTCTTTCTACGTGAAAGAGAGCATCATGCCGTTCTACAACGCAGCTGGAAAGCAGATCGGTCTGGGCCTTGCCAAAGCTGATCTATCAACAACACCAGAAGCTCTGACACGTGGTCAATCTGGAGCACCTGCAACATCATTCAAGGCTGGAGAAGAATTCACTATCAGCCTTAAGGGTGTCGGCTGGAGTCAGCTAGATAACACCTTGGCTGTTACTTACGACAATACATATATTGGATATGGATGTGGATTTAACTCAAATGGTTATGTTGTCTTCCATATGATGGCAACAGGTGCCCCAGGCACCCACATCATTGATATGCATCCACTTCTTTATACCAACCAACCATCTTTTGCGAATACGCCGTACGGAATGGTTCCTGTGTTGTCATCAGATCGTGACTTCCCAGGGTTGGCACTTGGATATCAAATTCCTTCATTCCACTTCGCGATCACAATCACGAAGTAGTCTTAGCAAAGGTTAAAGCCTCGCTTCTCGAACCTCGAGAAGCGAGGCTTTAACCTTTGCTAAATGAGCAATTCTTGGGGGAAGCCACCAGTTCCAACGCCCAAAGAGAGCCATCGCGCTTGGCACTAGCAGACCACGGATAATCGTGGCATCGATTAATACTCCGCAAGCAAGCCCCACTCCAATTTCCTGCAAGCCCGCAAAGTGTCCAAATACTAAACCGCCCAGGGCGGCTACCAGTATTACTGCGGCTGCTGATACAACCCCACCCGTATTCGCCATTCCAATAACAATGGCATCGGAGTTGCTTGCTCCATTTTCGCGCGCTTCTTTCATACGAGAGACGACGAATATTTCATAATCCATGGATAGTCCAAATATCAGTACAAAAATAAAGATGAGCGCCCAAGCTTCAAGTTGTTCCAGGTGATACGTGTGAAGAAACGATTGTCCTACATGGAATTTAAATACGAGAACGATGGAGCCAAAGGCGACCGCAACGGAAATAAGATTCATGGCAATGGCTTTGAGTGGTAGAACGATGGAGCCAAAGGCACGCACTAATAGAATGAATGCAAGTGCCAATGCCAAGAAAATTATCCATGGCAAAGATTTCGCTAACGAATCAAGCAGGTCAACGCCTTGAGCTGGCGCACCCCCTAAGTAAATCTTCGTTCCTTGAGGGAATATTGAAGCAGGTATATAAATATTTCTGAGCTCTTTGACCAAGGCTTGCGATTGCGGCGCACCTACTTCATGACGTCCGATCACGAAGATTCTTAAGTATCTGCCTGAACTTTCTACATATGGAGCGCTCTCTCCTTTAGCAACCAAGAAAACTTCCGGGTCGCTTGAGATTTTTTCGGCAAGAGCATTTCGTGCAGACATGACCCCAGGATCTTGCGCCATTGCGGCAGAACCAAGGTCAATCACAATCTCATTGGGGGTGATAACTCCAAGCCCGGCACGATCTGTTGCATAGGTCAACGCTTGCGCGGATTCAATACCTTTTGGAAGGGCTGTTAGTGAGCTAGGTGTAACTTCTAGCCAGAGAGTTGCTGAAGCTAAAGCCCCGAGAAGTACCACCGTTGCAAGCAGAATTATTTTGGGGCGCCTAATCACATGGCGCGAAGTTTTCGCCCAAAACCCATCCATTAACTCGCCTTTGCTTAGCAGCCCCTTAAATTGCAAGTTTTTCAACCTAAGTGGCATCACTGCTTTGGCCCCGAAAAATGAAAGCAGTGCGGGTTGCAGTGTGAGTGCGGCAGAGATGGAAATAACCGGGACAAGTAGCCCTGCGATGCCCAAAGAGCGAAGAAATGGAATCGGAAGAAGAAGCAAGGTAGATAACCCAATAGCAACGACAATTCCAGAGAGTGCGACAGTGCGACCCGCGCTCTCCATTGTTCGGATTATGGTTCTCTCTACCGAGCCATTGTCTGCGCCACCTGAACCAAGAATTTCACGTCGAAATCGATGGACGATGAGCAGGGAATAGTCAATAGCTAATCCCAAACCAATGAGTTCGATAACATTTGGAATGTAAAGAACCATCAGAAATTTCTGAGCAATCACGTAAATGATTCCAAGTGTTACCGCGATTGTTGCTCCTGCAAAGATAAATGGGATGAAAATTGCCCAACTTAAACCTAGGACGATTAATAGCAATAGCAATGCAAGGCTTAAAGCGATGAGTTGACCTTTATGTAAGTCATCGGCAAGAACTGGCGTCACATCGAAGTTGATTGCAGGGGGACCGGTAACAAGAGCATCGGCCAAACCTCTATCGATCAAAGCTTTTCGTAATTTTGGTGTGTAGGAAGCGGCGTCAATCAAAGTGAAAGATGTGCTGATTGTTGTTACAAGGGTTCCGCCGATTGCTTTGTGCTGTTGGACCTTTGCCGTCGGTATCTGAGATGTTGCGCTCGCGATTTTTGCATTTATGCCATCGAGCTGCGCTTGTGAAGCTTTCTTAAAATTCAGAATAACAGTGAAGGTGCCCTCGACGTTTTCATTGAATGCGCCGGTCAAGATTTGATCAGCCTTCGCAGATTGGCTTCCGGGGACAGAGATCGATGTGGTCAAAAGTCCGGTGAGATTGGCGCTAGCTAGAATCCCCAGAGCGGCAAGGATTAACCAAGTTCCCAGAACGAGGGCACGTTTTCGAATTACTGCAAGCGTCCATCGTTCCAACATTGCCGAAGTCTACTCGGCCAAGTTTGGCCGCTAAAGCTCGGCGAATTGGCTACCCCGCTCTTGAGTGTCCATTGGACAGATGGGCTAAAACGAGAAGAATTAGGGCAAGAGTTTGGTGACCATGCAAAGGGAGAGTGCATTGGAACGTAGAATTTTCTTGAAATCAACCGCTGCTTCGATTGCTGCTGCGGCGGCTTCGCCTTTGTTTAGTAGCAATGCAGATGCCGCGTTACCAACTCCAATCGTGGAACTTCCACGGGCTGATTATCCACGAATGGCTTGGACGGTAGATGATGGTTGCAGTCATGATTCGGTTAAACGCTATATCGAATTCGTAAAGGCAAATGATTTACGTCTGACCTTCTTTGTTTATTCTTCGATGGGCCCATGGACGAGCAATATGAAAATACTTCGTCCTCTTGTCGAAAGTGGGCAAATTCAGCTTGCTAATCACTCGACGCATCATCCCGATCTGACAACTTTAAGCAGTGAAGATGTTCAGAAAGAATTAATGAATTGTCACATTTTTATGAAGAAAAATTATGGCGTCGATGCGCGGCCTTACTACCGACCTCCCTATGGAGCAATCAATAATCGAGTCATTAAGGCGGCAGCCGAACTCGGATATACCTCGCCAGTTCTCTGGTCGGGCTCATTCGGAGATGCAGGCAATGTGGGAGGTCCGAAATTTATGAAACTCGCGAATAACTCCATGGGCAATAAGAAGATCGTGCTCGGCCATGCCAACAATTTGGTTGCTTACAACCACTACGACTCGCTACTCAACATCCTCAACGATAGAGGGTTGACAACTGTCACCATCTCGGACGCATTTGGGGTTTGAACCGATTTAGAACCACTCAAATTAAGGCTAAACTAAAGTATCCAATCCGCTGATATGGAGACGAGCAATGGCTACACAGACTATAAATATCAAGGGAATGACCTGCGGCCATTGTGAGGGTCGAGTCACTGCAGAATTCAAAAAGATTGCCGGAGTCACTGAGGTAATTGCAAGCGCAGAGCAAGCACATGCAATTGTGACGTCCGAGAGCGATCTGGACGCCACCGCAATTGAAAGCGCCGTCAGGGCTGCAGGTTACACACTCGCTTAATGGTAATTCTGCGTCCATATCGAAGCGAAGAGTTCGAAGAGGCTTGCCGAATTCGTGAGCTAACAACTCTTGAACGGGTCGAAAGATTTCGCGCTCGCTTTGAACAATCTGGTCAATGGCATGAGCATTACCTTCACTTGGCAATCGAAGCCGACGGCGTGCTAGTTGGCGACATGCAGCTTCGACATTGCGATTTCACTATGCCCGAAGGCGCGCTTGAAATGGGGCTAGAACTTTTGCCAGAAGTCAGAGGCAAAGGAATTGGCACCCAAGCGCTCAAGGAAGTTGCTCGCTATGCATTCGCCCAAGGGCATCACCGAGTTGAAGGGTCTACCACCGAGGGCAATATCGGGATGCGCAAATCGTTTGAGAAAGCCGGGTGGGTTTTTGAGGGCGTACTACGTAACCTCTTTGTCGAAGATGGCGCCCCTGTCGACTATTACTCCTACGCAATAACAAAATTCGATGGATAGAGTAAGCCCATGACTATTATCAATAAGCCAACGGTTCTATTTGTTTGCGTACATAATGCGGGGCGCTCACAAATGGCCGCAGGATTTATGAATCAACTCTCTGGTGGCCGAGTTGAAGTTCTCTCTGCAGGTTCGGCTCCAAAAGAAACAATCAACCCAATCGCGATTGAAGCCATGGCCGAAGAGGGTATTGATATTTCAACGGAAGTTCCAAAGATTTTGACTACTCAAGCGGTACAAGAATCTGATGTAGTCATCACGATGGGGTGTGGAGACACCTGTCCATTTTTCCCTGGAAAACGATACGAAGATTGGGTTCTAGAAGATCCTGCTGGGCAGGGGATTGAACAAGTTCGAGTGATTCGGGATGAAATTAAGAGGCGCGTCACCGAACTTCTCAAGGAAATTCTTATCGACTGATTTTGATATCACCTTTACTCTCATGTCGGCCATGAGAGAATGCCTTTATGAATTTCTCGCTGACCCAAGAGCCAGTTATTTACACGCCGCGCCTTGAACTCCATCACATCTGCGCCAATGAGCTGTTCACACTTTTTGAAACTCCAGAGAGTGATTCCATATATATAGGGCACACCTATAGCAATCCATTTCGTGTTCTAGTTGATGACAAGGGCCCCTTGCCGTGGCGCGTGCCGCAAGTGCGCGAGAACGAATCGGTAAATAAATGGTTCGTGCGTTGGATAGTTTTGGCTGAGACTCGAGAGATTATTGGAAGTACAAGTTTTCATGGAGCCCCGGATCAGCAAGGGATGATTGAGATTGGCTTAGGGCTCGAAGAGCCATTCCGTAATCGTGGTTTTGGTTATGAGTCGTTGCTTGGCATGTGGCAATGGGTTCTGACGCAACCCCACGTGCAGATGCTGCGATACACGGTGAGCCCAGATAATGCGCCATCGATTGCCCTTATCAAGAAATTTGGATTCGTTAGGGTCGGTCAACAGATGGATGAGGTAGATGGCCCAGAGGATATTTTCGAGATGTCGGCGAGTGAATTTAGGAGAGATAACCCCGCCACGTAGGCTTTCTATAAGCGTAAAAAGCGGACAAATCCCCCCTTTTGTATTCCATTTTGTGCGCTTTGCGGCTACTCTTCAGGCCTACGCCTTGGTTACCCCCGTGACCTAGGTTCTTCGCTTGTTCAGGAATCTACCCTTGAGTAAAGCGTATTCCTATCGTGCGATTGTGAGGAGTTAACGATGTCAAGCACAGATCTCGCAGTTGAGGAGAGCGTTGAATCAACTTTCGTTCAACGTTCCCCTCGCCAAATTGCGTGGATGCGCCTGCGTCGCAATCGCACGGGAATGTATTCAGCGTATGTCGTTATATTTTTCATTGCAGCTGCCTTTCTATCTCCAATCATTATCAAACTCTGGGGCTTAAGTTCTACTGACCTTTATCTCGATGGCCTCAACGATCAAGCTATGCCTATTGGCTTTGGCGGGGGAATTTCGTGGAAGCATCCATTTGGCCTTGAGCCAGGTGCTGGACGCGATGTTTTTTCTATGCTTTTTACTGGCTCGCGAATTTCATTCACCGTCGCACTTATCACCTCCGTTGCTTCTATCGGCCTAGGAATGTTGATCGGTATCGCGGGCGGCTATTACAAAGGGCGAATTGACGCACTTATCGGCCGATTCTCTGATTTACTTTTTGCCTTTCCATCTTTTTTCATGATCATTGCTTTAAGTATCCCAATGGTGCAACGCGTTGAAGCCACAGGAATTGCTACAGGTAATGGCGCTCGCATCATTGTTCTCATTATCTTCTTCGTCTTCTTCGGCTGGCCAGGCTTTGCACGTTTAGTGCGCTCCCAAGCGCTCAGTATGCGCGAGCGTGACTTTGTCATGGCGGCTCAAGCTCAAGGTGCTTCAAACTGGCGCATCATCACCAAAGAGTTACTTCCCAACTTGTGGCCAACAGCAATTGTTTTTCTCTCGCTCTCATTGCCCGGCTACCTTTCAGCGGAAGCTGTTTTCTCATTCCTGGGCGTTGGAATTCAGCCCCCTGCTTCGACTTTTGGTTTGGTTCTTTCTGACTCAGTGAAGTACTGGCAGACAGACCCTGCTTATCTCATCATTCCATCGGCCATGTTGGTCATCATCGTGCTTGCGCTGAACCTGTTAGGTGATGCAATTCGCGATGCAATCGATCCGAAAGCGGAGAAATAAATAGATTTCTGCTCAACAGCAGAGACACTTACATTGTTAACCTGCATGGGGTAAACGCGTTTACATCCATTAGCAAGGTAAGTGAAATTTCTATATCGCGGCCGCGATATAGAGAAACTGACTAGGAGGAGTAATGTCTCTAAAAAGACTAACTGTACGTAGCGTTATCGCTTCTGCAGCAGCTGCCGCAATGGTTGCTACTGTGGTTTCGGTTGGCGCTGCTGCGCCTGCAAGCGCTGCCCCAGTAACTGGCGGCACCTTGTATTTCTATACACACTCAGAGCAATTCCCAAATATCGATCCACAACGTAACTACACAGGGCGCGACATCGCGTTCTTTAACTCTTACGTATATCGCAACTTGGTTTCATACAAGCCTGTTGCTGGATCTGCCGGATCATCACTCGTTGGTGACCTTGCAACTAACACCGGTGTGCCAAGCAATTCTGCTAAGGATTGGACATTCACACTTCGCTCAGGTATCACTTGGGAAGATGGATCAGCAATCACGTGCGCCGATGTGAAGTACGGAATTTCTCGTACATTCGCAACTGAGGCTTACACAGAAGGTCCAACATATGCAATCGCAATGTTTAAGATTGCAAAGTTGGCAGATGGTTCTTCAGCCTACAAGGGTCCATACGTCAAGACTGGTCAAGATCTCTATGACAAGGCTGTTGTATGTTCTAAAGATGGAAAGACAATCACTTTCCACTTGAACCGCACCGTAGGTGACTTCAACTATGCGATGACATATCCATCATTTTCACCAGTAAAGAAATCAAAAGACACTGGCGATAAGTACGATATGCGTCCATTCTCAGATGGTCCTTACAAGATTCAGAAGTACAAGATCAATGACGAAATGATTCTGGTCCGTAACGCTAAGTGGAACAAGGCATCAGATCCATTCCGTACACCATATCCAGATCAGATCATCGTGAAGTTCGGCATGGATGAAGATGTCCGTGACATGATCACAATGAAAGATTCGATTCCAAACGGAATCAATATGGATGGTCTACAACCTGCGAATAACATCGCATTCTTCGAAAATCCAAAGAATGCTTCGCGCCGTGCGAACGTATACGATCCATACACTTCATATCTAGCTGCTAATAACTCAGCTGGACACCTTGACTGCCTAGATGTTCGTAAGGCGATTTTCTTTGCCTTCGATAATCAGTCATTGATCAACCTTTCAGGCGGATCGACCTACTACGGTCAACCAGGTGATAGCCCGGTCAAGCCAGTTCTTGGTCTTGACTATGCTCCAACCACTGGAAATATTCATGATGCAGCTTGGAAGATCGAAGGAAACGCAGTTGAAGCTAAGAAATACCTAGAGAAGGCTAAAGTCTCTTGCCCAGATGCATATGCACGTGCAACAGATCCAGCACAAGGTATTTCCTATGTTCGTACTGACACAGCTACCAGCAAGAAGGTTGCAGTTATCGTTAAAGCTGCAATGGATGCTGCTGGAATCGTTGTTAAGTTCGACTATGTCCCATCAGGTAGCTACAACGGCCAACTTGAGAACTACGCCAAGAAGTATGACCTCATCGGGTCAGGCTGGGGCGCAGACTGGGCAAACGCATCAACTGTTATCCCAGAACTTTGGGGCGAAGGTTGCTGTAACTACACATCTAACAAGGACACTGCTGCTTACCCTGCATTTATCAAGAAGGTAAACTTGGCCCTTGTAGAGCTTGATCGCAATAAGCAAGCAAAGATGTGGAAAGAGCTTGCTCAATACGGAATGGACCAATACTGGTACATCCGTACCGTCTTCTCAAAGACTCAAGAAACTTGGGGATCTAAGGTCGGCGGAGTCTTCTACTGGGAGCCACAAGGAAACTTCGGTTTCGGTGCTCTTTACGTAAAGCCATAAGGTTAATCCTTTAGGTAATACAGAAGTAGAACTTTTCTAACGCTGGTGTGGGTGGCTAGCAATAGCCACCCACACTGGTGGAACGGAATTAAAAGTAAATTTAATAATTAAGAGTATGAAAGGGTGCGACAGATTGCTTAAGTACATTTCACGCCGGTTGCTCTACACCCTTGTATTGATGCTGATTGTAAGTATCGCGATTTACTTTATCTTCGATTGGCTACCAATCGACCCAGCACGCCTTAATTGCACCAAGCAGTGCACCCCAGACATTATTGAAGCAAATCGCCATCGCTTGGGCCTAGACGTATCGGTCATGGAGCAATGGTGGAGATTTATCCAAGGTCTCTTTCATGGCCGCGTGTACACACAAGGTGCTGAGTGCCCCGCACCTTCTTTCGGATATTCCTTTAACCGCCACGAGTGCGTGACTGGAATATTGGCCGAGGCTTTCCCAATCACATTGAGTTTGGCTCTTGGCGCTTTCATTATGTGGCTTTCGCTTGGAATTTCTCTTGGCGTCATTGCGGCCAAAAATAAAGGCAAATTCTTAGATAAAGCTAGTTCGGTCTTCGTGCTGGTAGGAACTTCGCTTCCCACATTTATCTCAGGTATTTTGATTGTGCTCTTCGTAGTGTTGAAATTTAATATCGTGAACCCGCTTGAACTTGGGGACTGGCATAATCCTTTCATTGATCCTGTTGGTTGGCTAAAAACCTTCTTCTTTCCGTGTGCAACTTTGGCTTTGGCATATGCCGCTACCTACACTCGATTTACTCGTTCGAATGTTATTGAAACTTCCAGCGAAGACTTTATCCGAACGGCGCGAGCAAAAGGTTTGAGCGAAAAGGTTATTCTTCGCAAGCACACACTCCGCGCAGCGTTGGCACCAATTGTGACAATTGCTGGCTTGGATTTTGCAGGTTTGCTTGGTGGGGCCATCATCACAGAGGGTATTTTCGGTCTATCGGGTCTTGGCCGCCTCAGCGTAAAAGCTGTAACAGAAACCTATGACTTACCAATTATTCTCTCCACCACGCTTTTGGCATCAGCCTTTGTTGTTGTCATGAACTTGATCGTAGATATCGCCTACGCCTTCATAGATCCTCGGGTGCGCCAATCGTGAGTAAATTCCTTGAAGTTAAGAATCTCTCTGTTTCCTTCCCGACCGAAGATGGTGTTGTACTTGCTGCCAACGATATTTCTTACAGCGTTGACCTCGGCGAAACCCTAGCAATTGTTGGTGAATCCGGTTCAGGTAAATCAGTAACCAACCTCGCCGTTATGGGCCTACACAATCCTCAACGCACTCAGATTACGGGCCAGGCATTTATCAACCTTGAATCAGGGCCAGTTGATGTGATCTCGGCCCCAACCGAGGTAGTTCGTCGCATGCGTGGCAAGACAATGTCAATGATCTTCCAAGATCCAATGTCTGCACTGCACCCTTATTACTCTGTCGGAGATCAAATTGCTGAAGCGTGGGGGCTCTACAACTCAGGTTCCAAGCGAGATGGCTTTGCCCGCGCTAAAGAGATGCTTGATTTAGTTGGAATTCCAGATGTTGATAAGCGCGTGAACGAATTCCCTCATCAATTTTCTGGCGGTATGCGACAGCGCGTAATGATTGCCATGGCGCTTGTGAACAATCCATCACTTTTAATTGCTGACGAACCTACAACTGCACTGGATGTCACTGTGCAATCCCAAATTCTGCAACTCCTTGGTGGCTTGCAAAAGGAATTTAATATGGCGATCATCTTGATCACCCACGATCTTGGCGTTGTTGCCGAAGTGGCTGATCGAGTGTGCGTTATGTACGGGGGACGTATTGTTGAAAACGCCAGCATTGACGAAACTTTCTACAACCCACTTCAGCCTTACACCGTAGGACTGCTCAATTCGATTCCCCGTGTAGATAAGTTAGGTTCTCATCGCCTCAGCGCAATCCCGGGGCAACCACCTTCGCTAATTAATCTGCCTCGCGGATGCGCTTTTGAACCCCGCTGCCAATTTGCAAGCAGTGTTGCAGGCAATCTTTGTAAAACCACCAATCCAAATCTCGACGAAAAGAGTACCGATCATTTTGCTCGCTGCCATTTATCTACGACCCAGCTTCATCAACTCCTTGCTAAGAATGAATCAGGAGCGAAATAAGTGAGCGAAAATATTCTTGAACTCAAAGGTTTAAAGAAGCACTTTAAGACGACAGCTGGCGGATTTTTCTCTCGTGAGAAAGCTGTCGTTAAAGCTGTCGATGGTGTGGACCTCACAATCGGACATGGCGAAACTGTCGGGCTTGTGGGTGAATCTGGCTGCGGAAAGACAACAGTCGGCCGGACAGTAATGAAGATCTATGAGCCAACCGAAGGCGCGATGCTTTTCGATGGCGAAGATATAACTCATCTTTCACGCAAAGATATGAAGCCATTTCGCTCACAGATGCAGATGATTTTCCAAGACCCGTTTGCATCCCTCAATCCGCGTCACACCGTTGGCACAATTATCGAGTCCTCTTTTATCATTCACGGCGTTGAGCCTGAGGGCGGTCGCAAAAAGGCGATTCAGGACCTTTTGGATCGGGTGGGCTTAAACCCAGAACATATCAATCGTTTTCCTCATGAATTCTCCGGGGGACAGCGGCAAAGAATTGGAATCGCCCGTGCGTTAGCGCTTCGACCAAAGCTAATTGTTGCTGATGAACCAGTATCTGCTCTCGATGTTTCTATTCAAGCACAAGTTGTAAACCTACTTGATGACCTGCAGAAGGAACTTGGCCTTTCCTATCTTTTTGTGGCGCACGATCTTTCTGTCGTGCAACATATTTCAGATCGCGTAGTTGTTATGTATCTTGGCAAGGTAATGGAAACTGCAACAACAGAATCGCTCTTTAATAGTCCTCGCCACCCATACACAAAGGCACTTCTCTCGGCCGTACCTATTCCAGATCCTAAGATTGAACGGATGCGCGAGCGAATTATCTTGCAGGGAGATTTACCAAGCCCTATGAACCCACCTGCTGGTTGCGTATTCAATACTCGCTGCTGGAAGACCCAGGCAAAGTGCTTTACAGATGTTCCTCAGACTGTAGAGATTGCTCCGGGACAGACAATCGCTTGCCATTTCCCGGAGCCTGCCAACTAAGAAAACTACTTAAGTTTATTTAGTTAAGTTTTCCATCTACGTTAATAACATCTGCTCCAACTGAGATTGAGATGTTCAGTGGGTCTCCAACCTTTGCATCACAAGCAATTCCGTAACTAAATGTTGCTGTTGCACCGGCTGCTAGTGGATCTGTTGGCGCACCAATGATTCCACTGTCGCCATCTAGTACGTCGACGCAATTGTTAGAACCTGACTTGGAGAGAATTGTTACTGTCGTCATATCAACATCAGTTGTGCCGCCATTATTAATTGTCACATCAAATTTATTTGCTACCTGTGTTTTAACGTAGTTGGATGCAAATTGACCAGGAGTGAATGAGACAGGGTCTGTAACAGTAATAACAACACCTGTTTTAAGAGTTTGGTCTCCGCCGAAGTCGATGGTGGCAGAAGGAGCTTTTGTTTCGGTGAGAGATGAAGATTGATCTGGCGCGGCATTTCCGTTAGTGGAACCTTTGCTGCAACCTGTGAGGGCAAGGGCCGCGATCGTAAGCGCGATTGCAACCTTGCGAGTCTGTGTAATAGCCATATTTAACCCCTATCGGACCTAATGGAATGCGATGGCAAATCCTACCAAAGGCCCATCACTTTTATCTCAGGGCTCAGCCAATCATCTCAGCGTTGTTATAGCGCGTGCTGGTATGGCCGCAGCCTTTGCTGACGTCTAGTGCAGAGCATTCATCACAGAGGAGGACAAGTTTGTGGCAGCTTGCGTTGGCACAATTATAAAACTGCTTGGTGGGGGATGAACATTTCTCGCACTCACCAATCACCTTCGCCTTTTTACTGAAATCAATTGCCATGCGATCGTCGAAGGTGAATAGCGAGCCCTCCCAGAGCCCGTCATCGCCAATCTGTTTGCCGTAGCGGACAATTCCACCCTTAATTTGATAGACCTCTTCAAACCCACGGTTGATCATTACCGATGAGAGAATTTCGCAGCGAATTCCACCGGTGCAATAGGTGACAACAGGATTTTTCTTAAGATGGTCATACTTTCCGCTTTCGATTTCGCTGACAAAATCGCGAGAAGTTTCAACATCTGGCACGACCGCATTGCGAAACTTTCCGATTTTGGCTTCGAAGGCATTACGTCCATCAAAGAAGACAACTTCATCTCCACGCTCTGCCACCAACTGATCCACTTCTTCGGGACGCAAATGTTTTCCGCCACCGACAACACCGTTCACATCGACTACCAATTCGTTGGGGTTACCGAATGCGACTAACTCATCGCGAATACGGATGGAAAGGCGTGGAAAATCATCACCCTCGCTAGAGGACCATTTAAAATCAATCTTTTTAAAACCAGGATATTTCCTCGTGTTTTTTACGTAAGTACGCAGCGCAGAGATATCTCCACCAAGGGTTCCGTTGATCCCATGCTTGGAGATTAGGATGCGCCCTTTTAGATTGAGAGATTCGCATAAAGTTTGTTGCCACAAGCGGACAGCTTCAGGGTCAGAAATCGGCGTGAAACCATAGTAAAGAATGATTTTCTGCAGTTCCATACCCACATCTTAATCCGAATTATAGAGTTATTGAAATCCCTTCTTTGGGCAAGAGTTGCTCTAAACTCAACCCTGCTGAGGCCACTACAGATTGTCCGGTGTCGTTGCGATTAGGGGAGCCCATGAGTCAGATAAGCGTCTTTATTGGCGATAGCGTCACAGATTGCGGTCGTGATGTCGAGCCACCATTTGGCGACGGTTATGTCAATGAGATTGCCACAAGCGGACGGTTAGCGGGAACAATAATTAACGTGGGTACTAGCGGACACCGCTTACTCGATTTGGAAAGTCGCTGGACAACTGATGTGCTCGATCACCAGCCTTCGCTTGTATCAATAGCGATTGGCATCAATGACACGTGGCGTAGATATGACGACAACGACCCAACTAGCACAGCAGATTTTGAAGAGAGTTATCGCCGAGTGCTAGATGCAACCCGCAAGCAAGGCGATGTTCGCTTCGTTTTGTGTGAGCCTTTTCTATTACCTGTCCGGGATGAGATGAATGGGTGGCGCGAAGATTTAGATCCCAAAATCGATGTAGTCCATCGTTTGGCCAAGGAATATGATGCTGTACTCGTTCCTTTCGATGCATACTTTACAGAGCTGATTAAGTCCGCTCCAATGGCGCAATTTGCTGAAGATGGAATTCATCCCACTGTCCTGGGGCACCAATTGATGGCAGATCTCTGGCTCAAAAGCCTCGGTTTATAGGCTTTTTTAAAGCGGAGGAAAAATAACTCTCTGCGCAGTAGGCTTCGGATATACCCATTGGAGCCGCCTGAGTGTTGATTAGCATTCTTAAGACCTTTCTTCGTCCATACAGAGCGAGCGTTCTGTTTATTTTGCTTCTCCTGCTCATACAATCAATTGCCAACTTGTATCTGCCAACTCTTAATGCAGATTTGATCAACAATGGCGTCGCCCAAGGAGATGTCGGGTATATCTGGAAAATCGGTGCGATTATGTTGGGCGCAGCTGTACTAATTATGGGTGCTTCAATTATTTTGGCGTATTACAGCGCAAGAGTCTCGATGGCCTTTGGCCGAGATCTCAGAAGTGCTGTCTTTTCGTCAGTGGAGCGTTTTTCTGCTCGCGAACTCAATCAATTTGGTGCCCCATCGCTGATTACGCGCAATACCAACGATGTGCAGCAAGTACAGATGGTTCTATTTATGGGGCTAACCATGATGGTAAGTGCACCGATGACAGGCATTGGCGCAGTGATTATGGCCCTACGTACAAATGTGAAACTTTCTGGGTTGTTGCTCGTTGCGGTACCAGTTATGTCGCTCCTCATCTGGACACTGCTCCGTCGCGTGGTTCCCTTATTCCGGGTTATGCAGATTAAGGTCGATCGAATCAACTTAGTATTGCGAGAGCAGTTAAGTGGTGTTCGCGTTATCCGCGCATTTGTGAAAACTAAACACGAAGAAGCAAGGTTTGCCGAAACTAGCGAAGACCTCATGCATACAACATTGAGCGTGACGCGCACCTTCGCAATCATGTTCCCATCACTCATGCTCATCCTGAATATTTCTAGCGTTGCTGTTATTTGGTTTGGCGGGAAACTTGTCGATGCTGGCGAGATGCCCATCGGTAATCTCACCGCTTTTTTGGCCTACATCATGCAGATACTTTCAAGCGTAATGATGGCCGTAATGATGTCGCTTATGATTCCGAGAGCTGCAGCGAGTGCTGAACGAATCCAAGAAGTCCTCCAAACTCAATCTTCTGTTGTCGAAACTTCAACCCCTCAAGTGCCAACACACCGCACAGGAATTTTGGAATTCAAGGATGTGGAATTTAGATATCCAGGAGCCGAACATCCAGTGCTTACGGGTATAACTTTCACAGCCAAGCCGGGGGAGATGACTGCGATTGTTGGTAGTACTGGAAGTGGCAAAACTACGTTGCTCAATCTGATTCCGCGCTTTATCGATTGCACAAACGGAGAAATTTTAATTAATGGTTTAAAAGTTGAAGATCAAAGCCTTGAATCGATTTGGGCAGAGATCGGATTAGTTCCTCAGAGAGCATTTCTTTTCGGTGGCACAGTAGGAGCAAACCTTCGATACGGAGATGCCGACGCCACTGATAGTCAGTTATGGGACGCGCTGAAGATCGCGCAAGCGGAGGATTTCATCTCAGAGTTACCGGAAAAGCTTGAAGGCAACGTCGCACAAGGAGGGACTAATTTTTCTGGGGGTCAACGCCAGCGTCTCTCCATTGCTCGGGCTGTCGTCAAGCGCCCTCATATCTACATTTTGGATGACAGCTTCTCGGCCTTGGATTATGCAACCGATAGTAAATTGCGTGAATCCCTTGCCGAACATGTAAAGGATGCAACGCTCATAGTTGTAGCGCAAAGAGTAAGTACCATTTTGGATGCTGACCAAATAATTGTTCTTGATGCCGGAAACATCGTTGGCATCGGTAAACATCATGAGTTGATGAAGGATTGCTCGACTTATCGCGAAATTGTACTTTCGCAATTGAGTCCGGAGGAAGCATCATGAGTTCACACCGTCCTGCCGCTGGAGCTGGACCACGAGGTCCGATGATGGGGATGTTTGGCGCTCCTCCATCAAAGTCTAAAGATTTTAAAGGCTCACTTCGTCGCCTTCTTAGCGAGTTAGGTCCAGAGAGAAAAACTCTGGCACTCGTTCTTTCCTTAATCACCACCAGCGTGGTAATTGGATCTTTCGGACCAAAAATTCTAGGACGTGCAACTAACTATGTCTTCTATGGATTTCTTGGCCGCAGAATGCCTGCAGGTATTTCAAAAGTAGATGCAGTTGCTGGTTTACGGGCAAAAGGTGAAAACCGATTGGCCGATATGCTTGAAAAAAGTTCAGTCATCCCTGGACAAGGAATCGACTTTGCATCGGTTTCAAAGATTCTTCTCTTGGCTATCGCTCTCTACGCGTTCTCGTCGCTATTCATGTGGCTACAAGGCTACTTAATGGCGGGCGTGACACAACGATCAGTCTTGCGATTGAGGCGCCTGGCTGAAGAGAAGATTGGTCGCCTGCCACTAAGTTATTTTGATACCCAATCTCGTGGGGACCTTCTTAGCCGCGTTACCAATGACATCGATAATATTTCTAACTCGCTACAGCAGGGGCTTTCGCAGATTCTGAACTCTTTATTGACCATTATTTCTGTACTAGCAATGATGGTTTGGATCAGTCCAGAACTCGCACTGGTATCCATTATCGCAATTCCTCTCAGTATGTTTTTCTCCATCAAGATTGCCAAGAAGTCTCAGAAACAATTTATTGCGCAGTGGGATTGGACTGGAAAACTAAACGGCCATGTTGAAGAGATGCATACTGGCCATGCCTTGGTCAAAGTATTTGGGCGGCGCGAACAAGCAATTGCTGATTTTTCTCACCTTAATGAAAAGCTCAATCAATCAAGTTTTAAGGCTCAGTTCATGTCAGGCATTATCCAACCAACGACCGCTCTGATTTCGAATTTGATTTATGTAGGAATCGCAGTACTTGGTGGATATCGAGTAGCAACCGGTGGCATGTCATTGGGCGATGTGCAAGCATTTATTCAGTATTCACGCCAATTTGGAATGCCGCTGGCTCAAATTGCGGGTTTAATGAATACCGTCCAGTCAGGTGTTGCTTCAGCAGAACGATTATTTGAGATGTTAGATGCCCAAGAAGAGATCGCAGATCCAATCGATGCCGCTTATATAGATCGTGCCCAAGGCGAGATTTCCTTCAAAAACGTTTCGTTTAACTATTCACCTGATCAACCATTAATCGAAGATTTCTCGCTCACCGTTAAATCTGGCGAAACTGTAGCGATTGTGGGTCCGACAGGCGCAGGGAAAACAACTCTTGTTAATCTGATTATGCGCTTCTACGAAATAGGTTCAGGGTCGATCACTTTGGATGGAATCGATATTCGGGATCTCACTCGTGATGACCTGCGCCGACAATTCGGAATGGTTCTGCAAGATACCTGGCTCTTTACCGGGACTATGCGCGAAAATATCGCCTTCGGTAGTGATGAACCGACGGATGAATTAGTAATTGAAGCAGCCAAGGCTGCAAATATCGACCACTTCTTGCGTTCATTACCTCATGGCTATGACTCACAACTTACAGATGACAATTCCACCGTCTCTAATGGCGAACGTCAATTAATCACAATTGCTCGAGCGTTTATGGCAGATCCTGCAATTCTTATCTTGGACGAGGCTACAAGTTCGGTCGATACGCGAACTGAAGTACTTGTCCAACAAGCTATGACTAGACTTCGAAAAGGACGCACGAGTTTTGTCATTGCCCATCGTCTTTCAACTATTCGTGACGCTGATACGATTTTAGTTATGGATAAGGGGCGCTTACTCGAGCAAGGTCGCCATGATGAATTAATGGCTCGCAAAGGTTTCTATTACGATCTTTACGCAAGTCAGTTTGCAAGCGCAATTGAGTAACCAAAAGCTACCTCCAGCAGTGAGGCGAATATTGTTTGGTATCTCGCTAAGCGCTCTGGGAAATGGCATGGTTTTGCCCTTCTCCTTTGTTTATCTTCACTCGATCCGCCATATGCCAATTTCAGTTGCTGGATTAGTTTTTAGCTACGGCGCACTCATATCTCTTATTGCAGCTCCAGCTGTTGGAACGCTCACTGATAAATGGGGACCAAAAATTGTTCTGATTTTTTCCCTTGTCATCTCCGCGTTGGGTTACGCGGGGTTGGCCTTTGTCACGAATGCCCCACAAGCATTCATGGTGATGACCATATGCGCAATCGGGCAATCTGCCATGTGGCCAAGCCAAAGTGCACTCAACGCGGAACTCACCCCCGTTCATCTGCGAGAACGTATTTTCGGATCGCAATTTGCGATCATGAACTTAGGGCTTGGCATAGGCGGAATGGTTTCATCTCTCGTAGTGTCATTAGATAAACCCCTCACCTTTCAAGTTCTCTTTATCGGCGATGGAATTTCCTACCTCGTTTACCTTGCAGTTATCTTGACCCTTGGCAAAGTGGGTGGACGTAGCAAGGAACGGCGAGAAGCAAATGCGAAACTTGATGGAGGGTGGAGCGACGTCATTCAAGATAAAGTTTTTAGAAAAGTCTGGCTTGTGGCGCTCTTTGCAATATTCCTGAGCTATAGCCAACTGGAAGTGGGTTACGCCTCTTTTGCGACAGGTGTTGCTGGCGTGCGACCGTCTCAATTGGCGTGGGGTTATGGAATCAATACGGGAATGATTGCAATCTTTCAGTTAGCTGTCACAAAGCGGTTACAGAAACTTTCTCGTGCCAAAGCGCTTGCGGCAGCGACACTGTTCTGGGCATCGGCGTGGGTTTTCCTGGCTATCGGAGGATTTGCTAAGAGTTACGCAGTTCTTGCAATGTTACTTTGTCAATTTGTTTTTGCAATTGGAGAGATGATTTGGTCGCCAGTTTTGCCGGCACTTGTAAATGAGTTAGCGCCAGACCATTTGCGAGGACGCTATAACTCGGCATCGACAAATGCGTGGCAAGTGGGAATGATTTTGGGGCCAGCTTGTGCTGGTTCGCTTCTCGGGGCTGGGCTTTGGGTACTGTGGGTCGCGCTCTTATTTGTTGGTTTACTTGCTGTCTGCTTCTTCGCTCTTCGATTGAAATTACCAGTGCGGCCAGCGACTCAGAGCGCCTAACTACTCAATTTCGATAAGGTCTAGATAACTTTCATTCCAAAGATCTTCATCGCCATCTGGAAGCAACAGCACGCGGTCAGGTTTAAGTGCTTGAACGGCGCCTTCATCGTGTGAAACCAGGATTACCGAACCTTGATATTCACCGAGTGCTCCAAGAATTTCATCGCGGGATGCAGGATCTAAGTTGTTTGTTGGCTCATCGAGGAGGAGAACATTAGCCGCACTGACAACAAGGGTAGCCAGGGCTAAACGAGTGCGCTCTCCACCGCTAAGAACCTTGACTGGCTTATGGACATCGTCCCCTGAAAAGAGAAATGAGCCGAGCACATTTCGCGCTTCGGGTTCGCGAATATCAGGGGATGAGCTTTGCATATTTTCAAGAACGCTTCGTTCGTAATCAAGAGATTCATGTTCCTGGGCGTAGTAACCAATTTTTAATCCGTGACCAGCGACTACTTCACCAGTATCTGGTTCGAGTTCTCCGGCAAGCATCCGCAGAAGCGTTGTCTTGCCTGCACCGTTGAGTCCAAGAATGACAACTCGAGAACCTTTATCAATCGCAAGATCTACATCTGTAAATACTTCAAGTGAGCCATAGGACTTACTCAACCCAGTCGCAGTGAGCGGAGTTTTACCGCAAGGCGATGGCGTAGGAAAACGCAACTTAGCAACCTTGTCACTCTTGCGCACTTCTTCTAGGCCAGAGAGCAATTTCTCGGCGCGGCGAAACATTCCTTGAGCAGCTTTTGCCTTCGTTGCCTTTGCGCGCAACTTCTCTGCCTGCTTTTCCAGGATGGCAGCTTTCTTTTCTGCATTCGCACGGTCAATCTTTCGGCGATGCTCATCTTGCTCACGTTGCTGTAGGTATTTCTTCCAGCCCATGTTGTAGACATCAATGACGTTGCGATTTGCATCGAGATAAAAAACTTTATTAACCACGGTTTCAATCAAATTAACATCGTGGCTAATGACTACTAAGCCGCCTGGATATTTTGAAAGGTAATCGCGGAGCCACGTAACTGAATCTGCATCAAGGTGGTTTGTAGGTTCATCGAGCAGGAGTGTTTGAGCGCCGCTAAAAAGAATACGAGCCAACTCGACTCGGCGACGTTGCCCACCACTTAAGGAGGCGAGAGGTTCATCGAAGAGTCGCTCGGGCAAGCCTAAACTTGTTGCAATGGCTTCTGCTTCAGATGTTGCGCTATATCCACCAGCAGCGCTGAATTCACTCTCTGCTCTGCTGTAACGATTCATGACAGCTTCAAGGTCATCACCTTGGGCAGTTGACATTGCTTCCTCGGCCTGGCGCATTCGATCAACAATTTGATCTAGGCCACGGACAGAGAGAATGCGTTCTACAACTGTCCCTTCTTCATCACCTGTGCGGGGATCTTGTGGAAGGTAACCGATAGCGCCACTTCGTAAAACTTGCCCTCCAGCTGGCATGGTTTCGCCGGCTAAAACTTTCGCTAGAGTGCTTTTGCCCGCTCCATTGCGCCCAACAAAACCAATGCGATCTCCGTGGTTGATACGAACGGTCACATTGGAGACCAAAAGTCTCGCTCCTGCGCGAAGTTCAAGGCTCTGTGTGGCGATCATAACGAGAAGTTTCTCATAGATTCAGTGCATCCCTTTGCCACATTAGTACGATGGACTCACTGACTTATGGAGGCTTAATGAGTACTTCTGAGATCCTCAATCCATAACTCAATCCACAACGTTGGAAAGCAATGCGATTCATTGCACTCGCGGTTTCAATGATCATGATGGATGCAACGCTCACAATGTGGCAATCCCCATGATGATTCGTAATTTGCCACTAATCACAGTTGGAAATATGGGTTAGATTAGATAGCGTCGTAAATTACTCTTGATGCTGTTCTTATATTCGCCATCGCCATCGCATTAGCTGCGGTCGCTGCTAGCGGAACAGGTATCTTCGCCGCGAAATTATTTCAAGGGGTAGGTGTCGAATGATTCTTCATTCAACGCTTTCAGCAGTTAACGCGCTTTTTAGTGAACGAGAACCCCGTATCGCGTTTGCAATGCATCGGTCTACATTCGGCTGTGCGGCCGCTGTGGCCCCACTTGTTGGCGAACCTGGATTCTGGATCACATGCGGGAGACAAATAGCTAATCCCCCCTATATTTCACCCCTGGAGGGTGAGGTGGGGCTGGATTCTGCCATGGTTTTGTATCACCCTTAGGCATGACTACGCGAGCGATTACTTCTCGACCTTTGGTCGATCGAGTCACCCTTTCGCGCACCTTGCCTCCAATGTCACCCACTGATTTTCTCTCGCGAGAATCTTTATTTGACCGCTTCGGGGCTATTGAATCTGGGGTGGCCCTTCTTGTCGCGCCGGCTGGATACGGGAAGACATCTTTGGTTGTTGAGTGGGCGAGTAAATCTAATGCAACTGTTATCTGGTTTACAGCCAATCAAAACGATAGTGTGGGAGACATTGCCAATCACATGGTGCAGGCGGTCAGAAATGTGATTCCTGGCTATGCCCCTTGGTATGAAGAGTCTCCCGATCTTTCCCTGGAAGAAGTTGTTCGTAGGGGTAGTAACGAACTACTTTCGCTGAAAACAAAACTCATATGTGTTGTCGATGACGCACATCTACTTGTCGGTGATGTGCAAACAATTGGGCAACTTTTTATCGATTCAATGCCACCATCTTGCAAGGTTGTCATCGTTCGGCGCACCGCACCAATGACATCTTTTTCGCAACATTCTAACGCAAACCAATTATCGCTCATCACAGGACAAGATTTAGTCTTCAGCAATGTTGAAGTCTCTTCATTACTCAGTTTCAATGGCGTTTCAAAAGAAGAGGATTATGTGCAAGCAATTATGGCCACAACTCATGGATGGCCCGCCGCGGCCTCGCTGCTTGTTCGTAATTTGTCACGTGGTGCGCAAATAAGTGAATTGACTGAAAACTTCACAAACCGATCAGACCCACTGAGGTATTTGGCGAATGAATCCTTAATCTCACTTGAACTTGAGGATCGGGTAAAATTAACCAAGTTATCAATTTTTGAAGAGATAGATCCAGAGATTGCTGATTTAGTTTTAGAAACCAATGATTCTTTTCAGTTCCTCTTGCGACTTACTAAAGGCGGGCTATTCTTAACGAGAACGTCTAATCCAGCAAGAAGTTATCGAATTAATCCTCTCATTCGTGAAATCTTACTCGTTGATCTTTCGACTCGGATAGAGGAGAAATCACAACTACATCGCAAAGCGGCATATATATTAGTAAAATTTGGCAAAACGTCACAAGCAATGGGTCAAGCTCATCAATCAGGTGACAGGGACTTGATTGTCAGTATCTTTACTGAAAACGCACGAAAAATGGCAGCAACAGGGCTTGGCGACCAGCTTTTGAAATGGAGCCACTATCTGGGCGGCCCAACGCTAGAAGCACAAATTTTCCAAAGCTCAGCCGAACTTTCAGGGCACCTAGCGAATACAGAATTCGACCAAGTAGATACGCTCATCAGCGAGATGATCAGAGCCGCTGATTCCACTCACATGCGAGAATTTGTCCTCCAAGTTACATCAATGTCACGAGCATACAAAAATTTCTCCTTAGGTAGATTTGCAGAGCTTGAAAATGATGTAAAAATGACTTTAGAGGTTACGCCCACACCGATTGCGCTCATCGTTGAAGATAAGTTGCCACTATTACGATTACTTGCAGGCAAAGCATTCATAGTAAATGATTGCGAATCTTTAATTGAAGCGAATTCCGCGGCAAATCTATTAGCTGTAAGTGTAGGGAATATCGAATCTACTTACCACCTTGCTTGCATGCAGTCACTAGTACTTTTCGAGCAAGGACGTTATTTTGAGGCGCATGATTTGGCTCTCAAAGCGATTGCAATTGCCCGAGAGCAAGGTTTTGTTGGTGTAGTGGGACCTTTTGATGCGTTATATGTAGTGGCACATTGTGAAGGCGAATTCTTAAATCGAGAATCTTCACTTGCCAAACTTATAGAATTAAGTGAACTAGCAAAGAAATGGAAACAGTGGAGCTGGTATTTCTTTGTACAAGGAAAGATCTCTGATCTTGAACTTGCGTTTGGCCGAGTGAAAGACGCTTTTGAAATTCTCAAGACCTCCCGCACGATTGCTGAGAGACTGATTCTCTGTCCTGATATCGATGCAATTTTAGATAAAGACGAACTGTTATTAAGATATCGGGTCGGCGATAAAGCGCGTTGCCAAATATTGTTAGGGCGCATTCCAAAGACACGTTTTTCAGAGCAAATTCGTGTAAGTTTGGAGTTTCAGAATGAATCGCTGAAATCTCGACCGCAAGACTCGGGATTTGCGTCAGGTACTCCAAGGCAAGATCTTTACCTTGCCTTGTATGACACATTTATAAACCTTGATTCAGAATCGGTAGCTTTGAAACATTTACGCAGAGCGATTGATATCGCTGCTGAGCACGGTGCACGTAGGACTTTATTAGTTCAAGGGCCACGAGTTCTAAATTTGATAATAAAATTAGCGACAATAAATTCCACAGTGTTTATGGAATCACTCGCGCGCATGGCGACGGGCGAACTGCAGACAAGTAAAGATTTTAAAGCGGGGTTAGTTGAAGCGCTCACAAGCAGAGAATTGGAAGTTCTGAGAAATCTAGCAACAGGTCTGTCCATAGGAGCCATAGGCGCTTCTTTGCATATTTCGGGAAATACAATGAAAACGCATTTGCGACATATTTATCGAAAATTGGAAGTAGATGGCCGAGACAGCGCAGTAGATAAGGCTAAGTCCCTCTTTATCATCTAGTTCATGAGGGCTGTATTGCTCAGTTTTAGAGCCTTGAGTAGGATTTCATTTCATATAAGGATACAACTAGAGCGAATCGAGCAACAGGCATGGCTTATTCAGGCAAACTCTTAGACCTTGCTCAACGAAGAGGCCACGATATTCGTGTTGCCATTGTTGGTGCCGGGCAGATGGGACATGGCTTTGGTTGCCAAGTAGAGCGCATGGATGGAATGCAATTAGCCCTAGTGGTTGATGTTGATGTTGCGCGTATCAAGAGTTTATTTGCAGATATTGGATCAACAGATTACGTAATATCCGATGATAAAACTGAACTTACACAAGCCCTCCTCGCGGGAAAGCCAGCAGGAACAACCACAATAGATTTCATTGCAGAGCTCCCATTCGATATTGTCGTTGAGGCCACTGGGCTTCCCGACGTTGGTGCGCGCGTTGCTTACAGTTGCCTGCAAGCCAAGAAGGATGTCGCAGTTTTGAACGTTGAAATGGATGTGACAATTGGGCCTCTGTTACATGCAACAGCCGAGAAAAATGGCGCTATTTACACCGTATGCCACGGGGACGAACCTATTGAAGCGAAAGTACTTGTCGATTTCGCTCGCGATTTGAAGTTTGAAATTATTGCTGCTGGCAAAGGCAAAAACAATCCTTTTGAGCCCTTGAGCACGCCAGATACAGTCAGAGAGCGTGCAACAGAAAAGAAGATGAACCCGAAGATGCTCTGTTCCTTTACCGACGGTTCCAAGACAATGATTGAAATGGCAGCTCTTGCCAATACAACTGGTCTCCAACTTTCAAAGCGTGGAATGTATGGACCGCCGGCGACGATTAAGACTTTGCAGGATGTATTTGCCCTAGAAAAAGATGGGGGAGTATTAGATCGTGCAGGCGTTGTTGATTACTGCACGGGCGATGTAGCACCTGGAGTTTTTGTCATTATTCGCACAGACACTCCTTACATCAAAGAGGAGATGCATTATCTAGGCATGGGCACTGGCCCCTACTTTGCTCTCTATCGTCCATTTCACTTAGCGTCTGTCGAAGCACCGCTCTCAATTGCGCGAGCAGTTCTCGACCGCGAGGCATCGCTCTACTCACCTAGCTTGCAGGCTGAAGTGGTTTCAATGGCGAAGAAAGATCTCAACCCTGGCGATGTCATAGATGGCATCGGTGGTTACACGATTCGTGGCTACGCCGACATTGCAACAGATGCCAAGCGTGAAAACTTAGTACCAATCGGCTTGATGCAAAACGCGGTAATTAAGAGAGAAATCAAAGTCGGAGAGTTCATCTCATATGACGATGTTGACCTTGACGAAGCAAGTCAGATTGTCATCTTGCGTAGGCTCCAAGATAGATTGGGTCTGACTTACGCCTAATGTCATCACCCATGGATAAGCAAATGCGAGTGGCAGTTGTTCTGCTTGCTGCCGGAACAGGTTCGCGCTTTGGTCACAGCACCAACAAAGTTTGGCTTGAATTAGATGGTGCCGCAGTGATTTCTCGATCGCTCAAAAACGCTGTGGAAAGTTTCAATGATCCACGGACGATTTTGGTCATTAATCCGCTCGACAAAGAGATTGCAATAGAGCTTTTGGATAAGGAAGTTCCAGAGCTGGAGATTGAATTTGTCGATGGCGGCAAAACTCGCCATGAGTCTGAGTACAACGCACTTGAATACCTAGCATCAGCGATTAAAGAGGGCAGTGTAAATGTGGTTGTTATTCACGATGGTGCGCGCCCATTAGCTTCCAGCGAGCTTTTTCACACCGTGGCGTCGACTGCGCATGAGCATGGAGGAGCGCTACCTGCTATCGCAGTGGATCAGCGTGAGATTGATATTCGAACGGAAAGGAAACTTGTCCGAGTTCAAACTCCACAAGCTTTTCGAGGCAAAGAAGTTCTAGATGCATACCTTCAAGCCAAGCGCGATGACTTTGTCGGAACAGATACAGCGGCTTGCATGGAGCGTTATTACCCTCAAACCAAGAGTGTGGCCGTCAAGGGTGAAGCAAGTAATATAAAAATCACCTACGCAGAAGATTTGCATATCGCTCAAACACTTTTGCTTGGCTAAGAGGCGCTCTTTCTCCAATGTGCAAATGATTCAAGCAAAGCAATGTCATCTGCGCTATTTATCCGTAAAGCTTCTGGGTCTCCTGGAATGTCGAGAAGTTTGGCGCTAGCAGTCAGCGTTACAAACCAACCAGAGTCTTCTCCTTTAATATCTATGGCAGAGAGTCGGATAATTTCGGGAGTTGAAACGCGTCTAACACTTGAACGATCTAGGGTTTCTTCGATCACAGAATTGCTATCAACGAACTTTAAAGTTTCGGTGAAATCAATAGTGGGCCGAACACCATCTACATCTTTCGAAAAGGCAGCTATGGCGTTTTTCACTTGCTCGGTGCGAGTGAGTGGCCTGCATGCATCGTGAATTGCTATAGCGTGAATGCGGAGATCAAGATCAACAATCGCTTCTGCAAAATCTTTAGGATCGTTCACATTACAAATAATTGCATTGGCGAAATCAGTCACAAAACTTTTTTCACCGGCAATGAGAAATTCCGAATCAAATTCGGACGCAAGTGCAAGTGTCCGATTAAGGCTTGTTTGGCCATGAATCGACGAGCGAGCCAATTCCGATGTAATGGCCACGATGTGGCGCAAGCCAGCTCTATCGGTTCCCATGGAAGGTAAGGGTAGTCAAGGCACCCAAAAAGGAGTTAAACGCTCCAAAATGTATGGTTTTCCCAACCTCAAGATTGACCCTTTCTCTTCCTCAGAGGAGCCTTATGCGTGAACTTTGGCTTGATTTGGCTGGGGCACCTAAGGGAAAGGAGCGGTGAATGTCTGTTTTTGATTTTGAAAAATCCAATAACTCTCACTTCTCCGCTAACTCCAAAAAGTCGAAGAAATCCAAGAAGTTCGCGCTAGGAATTGGATTTCTCGCAGTCGCTATTGGGCTCAGTTCGACTCTTGCTGCGAATATAAATATTAACTCTGGACCAGTGGAATTCGGGCAAGGGATTAGTCAAACTGTTGCATGCGGTGGCTCAAATCCTTCCTTAACAATTACCCCCCAATCAACTTTTTTCAATGAGTCTGGTGCTGGAAGTTTTCGCATGACCTCAATTACGGTGAGCAATATTCCCGAAGGTTGCAACGGAGTGGACTTTACTATCAAGGCCCTGCCCGAGAGCAATGCAGAAAATCCTGATCGACCATTTACTCTTTATGGCGCTTGCTACAACGAGAGCATTGCCGCGCAAGTGGGGTACGGCACTCAGCTCGTTATTCATTACGACGGGACTGACACACCATTTGCTGCGTCAACAGTGGGGAGCTATGCATATTACGACGTAAGTGATGCCACAGGAAATTCGTCAGAAATAAATGGAAGTTTCACAGTTCAAATAGGTGCAGATTGCTATGGAAGTGACGCTCCAGATGTGAACTTCCCAATTCCAGATGCCACCGAGATTTACAAGATTCTAATCGAGACTGGCGAAACCGCGCCGGTAGCCCCGCCAGTTCTGCTTTCATCCGACACCTCTTTATCAACGCTTACAGTAAACGGACAATCGACAACAGTGGGATCAACGCTGACCGTTGACTACGCAACATCCCTTGCCTTGGTAGCTACACCTAACGATTCTGGCGCCGTAGTGTCAGGCATTAGTGGGACAGGATCAATTACACCTGGAGATACCAGAACAATTACTTTCACGGTAACTGCTGCAGATGGAACTACCTCAACAGAGCACCTGTATGTAACGGTGAACTCAGAATTAAGTTGCGCGCAAGGCGGCACGTGCATTGTCGGCGACGTGGGACCAGGGGGAGGAAAAGTTTTCTACGTGGATTCAGCTGCAGAATATGCTGGTTGGACCTATTTAGAGGCAGCCCCCGCGGCCATTGACACTCCTATTTTCTGCACGTTAAAAGATGGCCACACCGATACCTTCGCAATGTTGATCGCTATCGGAGATGGCGCAACCAACACTCAAAATCTCATCGACAATTGCAGCGCCGGTGTCGGGCCAGCATCTGATGCATATGTAAGCCCCAACTCAACTGCCGATTGGTTTGCGCCATCGTTGGATGAATTAGAACTTATGTATCCCTTAAGAGCGACTATAGGTGGATTCACTCAATTGAATTACTGGAGTTCCTCAGATTACGACGTGAGTAGTACGGCCTACCAATGTTGGTATGGCACTCCTCCTGGGAGCACTTTGGTCTGCAGTCCCGAAGTTCGCACTTGGGGCTTTAAGACTCGACCAATCAGGGCGTTTGGGTAGATGCACCTATGAAAACAATACTCGACCTAACTTCTAGAAAGAAGTTTCATCCAATCAATCAGAAGTCAATTAAAGTCCTGCTTGGATGTAGTTTTCTCGCCGCCCTCATTGGCCTAGGTGCAACTCTGGCAGCGAATATAAATATTAACTCTGGACCAGTGGAATTCGGCCAAGGCGTTGCTCAAACTGTTTCTTGCTCCGAAGGCGAAACCTTGACGATTACTCCACATTCATCCTTTACAAATGTTGAAGGAGATGGATCCTTCTATCTATCAAGCGTCACGGTTGCAGGTATACCCGCAGCATGTTCTGGAAACGACTTCATATTTTCATTTTATGGCGAGAGCAGTAACACCAAACTCAATCTCGATTCACGCGGAACCCAAGACACTCCTTACGTCTACTTCACAGTTGCCGATGGCGTCGGCAGTGCGTCAGCTTTCACTAAACCAGCATCTGGCGGGGCTTTTTCAACTTCTGATGTGTCGGCAACAGGTTTCACTTTGACTATTTTGCACTCCGCAGCAACGGCTGACTCTGTCTATAAAATGACTTTAGAAACGAGAGTAAATGTCGGTGGAGCAACTTCCTTAGGTGGCGATGGCGGAGACGTCCCAATCACCAATTCACTTCTCAATGTAAATCTTGCCCTTACGTCCGCTTCTCAAGACATACTCGAGATTTCGGGTTACAGAAATGATGTGCGCATTGTGGCAGTAGCTTCGTGCGGCCTCTTATTTATCGATGATGCAATTCCAGGATTAAGTACTGTCCTTGGCTACCAAGATCCACTTGGTCTGAGTGCAACCGAAATTGGATTTGTAGGTTCACCTACTGCGATAAATCAAGCTCTCGATTCAATGATGTATGACCCTACTGGTTGTTCTGGATCGCCAACAATTGCTACAACGGTTTCTGATACCGGGTCATCATCTGATGCCAACATCGCCTTTAACCCAGAGAACGGCCATTATTACCAGTGGGTTGAAGATTCAGTCACTTGGTTGGGTGCCTTTAATGCAATCACTGGTTCTTCGATTTCATACTCTGGCAATTTACGTGGAGATATAATTTCAACTGGCCTTAATTCATCTCGGAATTCATGTCCATATTCATTCAATGGACTCTGTGGTTACTTTGCTACCGTAACCACTGCGGAGGAAAATGCCTATATCAACCAAAAGGTCGGCGGCCAGCAAGTATGGCTAGGAGGTAGCGATCGAAGCAGTCAAGGTAGTTGGGTCTGGGCAGATGATCGCGCTCCCGAATACAACGTTCTGTTTTCCAATTACTCTGCATCGGCAACGTATGCTGCTTGGAATGGAAACGAACCTAATTGTTACGGTTCCGACTGCGGAGCTTTTAACGAGCCCGCCTTACAAATGCTGGCAGGAGATAACGGCCTTTGGAATAACTTCTCTGAAAACGGTTGGGAAGACCATTACATGGGCTATATCGTTGAGTATGGTGACAGTCCGGCAGATAGTGCAGTTACCTATGCTCCAGTTACAAGGACGATTACGTTAGCTATTGCGCCTTAAGAAATCTTAGTGACCGGCTACTGGCTTAAAAGTGTAGTGAGCCATAAATTCTTCTTTAAGTTCGACAAATGTTCCATCACGAAGACTGTGGCGCATCTGATCTACTAGGCCGACGATAAAGCGTTCATTATGAATCGTTGCCAAAGTCGCGGCCAATATTTCTTTACCGCGGAATAAATGGTGCAGGTAAGCCCTGGTGTAATGAGTGCAGGTATAGCAATCGCAACTGTCATCAATCGGTACAAATTGACGTTTATAGGTCGCATTGGAAATATTAAATCGCCCAGTCCGTGTATATACCGCAGATGTACGGGCGATTCGAGAAGCTAGAACACAGTCAAAAGTATCGATACCCGCTTCGACCCCCACGAAGAGGTCCTCTGGTGCACCAATTCCAAGTAGATGCTTGGGCTTTTCACGGGGCAGCTCTTCGTTGACCCATCCCACAATTTGCCCAAGGGCGCCTTTATCTAGCGCGCCGCCAATGCCGAAGCCATCAAATGAAATTCCTGATGATTGTTTGAAACCTAAATCTTTAGCTGCCATTCGTCGCAAGTCTTCGTATTGCGCGCCCTGGATGACCCCAAAAAGAGCCTGATATGGGCTTTTAACGCGCTCTTGCGTCAATTTGTAATGTTCATCAAGACATCGCGTCGCCCAGGCTGATGTGCGCTCTATCGCCCCCTCTTGATAGCCGCGAGTGTTATGGAGCGTCGTGCATTCATCGAAGGCGAAGATGATGTCAGCGCCGATTTTATGTTGGACCTGCATCGATACCTCTGGGGTGAAGCGATGCATCGATCCATCGAGGTGAGATTTGAAGGTCACGCCATCGTCGTCAACGTGGGCAAGCCGTTCTTTATTATGAGCAATCACATCATCGCGGCGAAATGTTGTTGCATCCATGGCCAATACTTTCTTGAACCCCACGCCAAGTGAGAGAACTTGAAATCCTCCGCTATCGGTAAAAGTGGGGCCAGTCCAATTCATAAATGTCGAAAGACCGCCAGCTTCCTCCAAGATATCGGCACCGGGCTGTAAATAGAGATGGTAGGCATTGGCCAATATTGCTTGCGCGCCAAGATCTTTCATAGATTCAGGTAGAACTGATTTAACAGTTGCCTTAGTGCCTACAGGTATAAAGGCTGGCGTTTCAATAACTCCATGAGGAGTAGTGATTCGGCCAGTGCGTGCTCGTGCGCCATTACCCGGGGATATCTCCGAGGTAATGTCGAATGAGAACGAACTCTTTACCAAATGCGCACTCGCTCAGCCGGGTCGCGCCAAAGTTTGTCGCCTTCTTTCACGTCGAACGCTTCGTAATATTCATTGAGGTTGGCTATTACTTGGTTGCAACGAAATTCTGCAGGTGAGTGTGGGTCAGTTGCCAAGCGACGTTTTGTCTCTTCGGGGCGAATCTTGGTGCGCCACACTTGAGCCCATCCCAAGAAGAGGCGTTGGAAACCGCTAAAGCCATCGAGTTCTGGAGCAGCTTTACCGCCTAGGGAAATTTCGTAAGCTTTGTGAGCGATAGTAAGCCCGCCCAAGTCTCCGATATTTTCACCAATAGTGAGAGCGCCATTTACATGTGATCCAGGAGTTTCCTCTGGAGAGAGCGCATCGTATTGCTCGATTAATTTCTTGGAGCGTTTTTCGAACTCGACTCGATCGCTATCGCTCCACCAGTCGTTGAGGTTGCCATCTCCATCATATTTTGCGCCTTGATCATCGAAGCCATGGCCGATTTCGTGGCCAATAACTGCGCCGATTCCGCCGTAGTTAGCGGCATCATCGGAATCGAGATCAAAGAAAGGGGGCTGCAAAATAGCGGCAGGGAAAACAATCTCGTTCATGCCAGGGTTGTAATAAGCGTTGACGGTCTGCGGGGTCATAAACCATTCGCTGCGATCAACTGGCTTTCCGATTTTTGCATATTCAAAATCTCGAGCAAAGCGGGAAATCGCCTTGAGGTTGGTTATCAACTCATCACTAGAAATCGCCAAAGATGAGTAATCACGCCATTTATCTGGATAGCCAATTTTCGGCGTGAACTTGTTGAGTTTATCTAGCGCCTTAACCTTGGTATCGGCGCTCATCCAATCGAGAGCGTGAATATCGACTCGATATGCTTCGATGAGATTGGAAACCAGTTGCACCATGCGGGCTTTTGCTGCAGGGGGGAAATGCTTTGCCACATAGAGCTCACCGACTGCCTCGCCAAGGGAACCTTCTACCAACCCCACGCCTCGCTTCCAGCGCTCCTTTAATTGTGGAACTCCAGAAAGGGTGGTGCCATAAAAATTGAAATTCTCATTGACTAGCTCTGAGTTGAGATAGGAGGCCGAACCGGTGAGCACTTGCCATGTCAGCCATGCGCGCCACTTGTCGAGGTCGAAGGCTGCGAGCATTTTCCCTAGCCCTGTGAAAAATGAAGGTTGGCGCACCACGATATTGGCCATGACCTGAGTGGGAACTTGCGCCCCAGAATTCCACGCTTGCCAATCAAATCCCGCTGAAATTTCCGCCAATTGTGCAAAGGTAAATTTGTTATAGGTCAAGGTTGCATCGCGATCTCGGACTTGATCCCAATGGTGGCTTGCCAACTCGGTCTCTAACTCGAGAATTAGCTTGGCCAGCGAAGCCCCATTTTCAAGATTGGCTAAGGAGAACATCTTTTCGATATGAGCAAGCAGGCCTTCACGGATGGGGGCATATTCATCTTCTCGGTAATACGCCTCATCGGGCAGGCTGAGACCAGATTGTCCAAAGTAGAGAATGTTCTCATCGGATTTCTTATTATCTGTCGTGATATATCCGTAGAAAAGTCCACCAAGCCCGGCCTCTTCTAACGTTCCTAAGACTGTGAGGAATTCTTCTCGGTTAGAAATCGATTGCGCTAGCTTTAAATCTGAGGCGATGGGGGAGATGCCCAATTCTTGCGCCCGAGCTTCATCCATAAATGAGCGATAGAGGTCACCGATTTTGCGAGCAACACTTCCCGCTTCTGCAGGTGCGCTAGCGGTGCTTTCAATAATCTCTCGAACCTGCTTCTCTGATTGATCTCGTAACCAATAGAAGGCACCATCGGCTGCTCGATCTGCAGGAATCTCAGAGGTTGCCAACCACACGCCATTCATAAAGCGGAAGAGATCATCCTGGGGGCGAAATTGCGAGTCAATATGGCTCTTATCGATTCCACTCTTCATGGCGCTTCCACTCATTCCTAAACATTGGGCTCAAGCAACTAGTTGAAGATTCAACTGTTGGCTACACTGTCCCAATGGTACGACATAACAAGGCGACGGCTCCTGCCTGGCTGACCCCTACCGAAATGAAGGCCTGGCGCAATTACATTGTTGCTAGCAGGCGCTTACTCGAGGCCCTTGATTTAGACCTCGAAGAGCATGATTTATCTATGTCCGACTACGAGATTTTGGCTCAATTGAGCGATGCTCCCGAACGGCGCATGCGGATGAGCGAGTTGGCAGATATAGCGATGCTCTCGCGCTCGCGTCTTTCTCACCGTATGAAAGTGATGGAAAAAGCCGGATGGGTAAAGCGCGAGGCATGTCCTGTAGATAAGAGAGGATATTTCGCGGTCATGACAGCTAAGGGCTGGAAGGCGATAGTGGCTGCCGCCCCAGATCATGTGGCAAGTGTGCGAGCAAGATTTGTTGATCATTTAAGCAAGGCCGACCAAGTTGCTCTTGCTTCAATATTTGAAAAAGTTAGTAGCCAACTTCGCAAAGATGTGAGTGAAAATCAGTAGCAATAAAAAGATTATTAAATAAAAAAGACCCGCCACTTTCGTGGCGGGTCTTTTTAATGTCGTTACTTGGCAGCAACTGCCTTCTTACGACGACGCTTCTTTGGAGCTGCAGCAGGAGCTGCAACAGCCTTCTTAGCGGCCTTCTTGCGCTTCTTTGGAGCTGCTTTCTTAGCAGCTGCCTTCTTGCGCTTCTTTGGAGCTGCTTTCTTAGCAGCTGCCTTCTTGCGCTTCTTTGGAGCTGCTTTCTTAGCAGCTGCCTTCTTACGGCGCTTTGGAGCTGCTTTCTTAGCAGCGGCCTTCTTGCGCTTCTTTGGAGCTGCCTTCTTGGCAGCTGCCTTCTTGCGCTTCTTTGGTGCTACTGCTTTCTTAGCAGCGGCCTTCTTACGACGCTTTGGTGCTACTGCCTTAGCAGCGGCCTTCTTGCGACGCTTTGGAGCAGATTTCTTAGCTGCAGCCACGTACTTCTCCAATCGGAATGGTTCGATCCGTCACCGAACCTGTTCAGGGATAAGGGTGTCAGTAAATCGCACACAATGCCAGCATTTTGTGACATTTTTTGTAGTGCGTGTCGCAAAATACTTTTTTTATTTTTTTGTGCATTTACGAGATTTTTAAAGATTTATTTCACCCGGCATGAACTCTTAGTTGAGAGATTCTCGATTTTTTCGTTCTTGAACTGCAAATTCGTTCGTTTTGACGTCATATTTCCTCAATTTTGGGAGAAAACCGGCCAGTAATATGACTGCGATGATGCAAATAACGCCGCCAGAAGTTACCGAGAAGGCTAATGAAGTAGCGGATGCAATTGTTGCGGCCCGTAATTGGCCAGCGAGCGGACCGACTGCATATGAAAGTAGTTCGATGCCTGCTAATCGTCCGCGAAGTTGGTCGGGAATAGTTTGATTCCAGATGGCACCTCGAAATAGGGCGCTGATCATGTCCGAACCTCCAGCGATTATGAGAAATATCAGAACCAGTGGCAGCCAATGGACGAGTCCGGCACAGGCAATTGCGATGCCCCATCCAATAGCTGCCCAAATAATTGCACGGCCATGGAATCGATAATCTTTAATCCAACCGCTGGTCAAAGTTACGATGATTGAACCAATTGTTCCTGCCGCGTAGAAGAATCCAAGGGCCCAAGGCGCTCCGATTTGATCTGCCCAAAAAGGAAAGAGTGCGTTGGGCATTGCAAAGAACATAGCGGCAAGATCCACGAGATATGTTCCGAGCAAATCCTGTCGGCTGAATGCATACCGCAAACCTTCAAATAAGCCTGCCAGAGATGGCTTTTCGGCGCTCTCGTTTGGAGGTACCGAACCTACTTTCCACAGTAGGACTAATGAGAATAGAAATGAAATTACATCAACACCAAATCCGACCGCCACTGAGAATGTAGAGATAATCATTCCGCCAATTGATGGTCCGACAATAAATCCAAATTGGCGACGAAGGCTCATGAGGGCACTTGCCGATGGAAGATCGGCGTGGCCAACAATTCTAGGCAAGATTGCATCCGAGCTTGGTCGCTGCAATCCATCGACTGCTGCAAAGAGCCCCGCAACAACATAGATCAATACCAGACTGGGTGAAGGCGCCATTGCATTGGCGAATAGAACTAAGGTCAATAGAGCTGAAGCGGCCTCCGTTGCCCAGACCATTTTCTTGCGATCAACAGAGTCAGCGAGTACTCCACCATAGAGACCGAAAATTATGAGAGGTATAAGTTCGACCGCGCCACTGATCCCCACTGCAAGGTAAGAATGGGTCATTTCTTTGATCTGAAAAGGGACTGCGACATAAGTAATCATGGAACCGAGGTATGAAACCAGCCCAGAGGCCCACAAATATCGAAAATCCCGATATTTTCTTAGAGGGGTGGTGTCAATTGTGAATTTTGAGGCAAAAGATTTCAATGAAAGGTCTGCTCCGGCCCAGGGAAATGTGAATGGGCTACATCTTCGGCCCAAAGCTTGGTAGCGGCCAGCATTTGCGTGCGCATGTCTAAATAGGCCTTAGCTAATTTTGGAGGGTTCGGCGTAAGGCCCATTAAGTCAGTCCAGACCAGTACTTGGGCATCGCAATGAACGCCTGCGCCAATGCCAATGGTGGGAATCGTAAGAGCCTCAGTAATTCTTTGCGCCAGTTGTTCTGGAATAAGTTCGAGCACTATGGCAAATGCCCCTGCTTCTTGAAGGGCAAGAGAAGCGTTGAAAATAACATCTCCATCTTCGCGCCCTTGAACTCGGTAGCCACCTAATTGATGGAGCGATTGCGGTGTCAAACCAAGATGGCCCATCACTGGAATTCCAGATGCCACAAGTTTCTTTACTGAATCAATATGGGCGCCTTCAAGTTTTACTGCGTGCGCACCCGCCTCTTTGAAAAAACGAATAGATGTGGCAAGTGCTTGCTCGGGTCCAGCTTCGTAGGATCCAAAGGGAAGGTCGGCCACAATCAATGGCCGAGTAGTGGAGGAGACGACAGCTCGTACTAAGGGGATTAATTCATCGACCGTGACAGGGATGGTGTTCTCTAAACCAAGAAAATTGCTAGCTGCGCTATCGCCCACAAGCAGGGAGGGAATACCTGCTTCATCAAAGATGCTCGCGCTCATCTGTTCATATGCCGTGAGCATTGCCCATTTTTCGCCGCGTGTTTTAGCTGCTGCTAAATCTCGGATTGTGATGCGCTTATGCGTAGCGCCACCATAGATAGATGTGTGGGACACGGAAAATCCTCCTTGCCTCAAGGCCTGCCAATCAGGACCCTGGGAGCGCTTAGTTTAGCGCCCCCATTAGACTTACTTCTATGGGCAGCCAACTCAGAGTCGCACTTGCGCAGGTAAATCCCACTGTTGGCGCGCTGAAATTAAATAGCGATCTCATCGTTGAACGCTCATTGGCCGCCTATGCAAGCCAAGCCCACCTAGTCGTTTTTCCAGAGATGGTTGTTACCGGCTATCCAGTTGAAGATTTAGCGTTACGCGCATCTTTTCGTAGCGCGAGCAAATCGATGGTTGCAGATATCGCTCGTCGTATTGCCGATGGTGGAGCAGGGGAGTTAACAGTTTTCCTCGGATATTTAGATGAAGTCGCAGGTAGCACCAATCGTTTGGGGCAACCCCATGGCGCTCCACAGAATGCGCTCGCTGTCATCCATCAAGGTGAAATCAAAGCTAGCTATGCCAAGCACCACCTTCCCAATTACGGGGTCTTCGATGAGTTTCGAAATTTTGTCCCGGGGGATTCATCTCTTGTAGTACGTATTCATGGAATCGATGTTGGCGTCGCGATCTGCGAAGACATTTGGCAAGAGGGCGGCACTGTCGCAGCCTTGGTCAATCGCAAACCAGGACTAGTGATTGTCCCTAACGGAAGTCCTTATGAGAGAAATAAAGATGATCTTCGCCTTGCCTTAGTACAGAAACGAGCTAAGCAAATCGGCGCACCTTTGGCTTATGTAAATATGACTGGCGGCCAAGATGATTTGGTATTTGATGGCGACACCATCGTTGTTGATGGGGCGGGCAATCTCCTTGCTCGGGCAGAGCAGTTCAATGACCAATTGCTGATAGTGAATCTTGATTTAGATGCTGTTACATCCACGCCAGATGTAGTCATTAGTCAGGATCGGATTGAAGCATTGCCTCCTACCGAAAGCACCATTGCGCCGCGATTGGAGGATGAAGCAGAAATTTGGCAAGCCCTAGTCGTGGGATTGCGCGATTATGTCCTTAAAAATGGCTTCGCCAAAGTCGCCCTTGGAGTTTCTGGTGGAATCGATTCCGCTCTCGTAGCTGCTATTGCTACAGATGCCCTTGGCGCCAAAAATGTCTTGGGTATTGCGCTCCCTAGCAAATACTCCTCGGATCATTCACTTTCAGATGCCCAAGCGTTAGCGAAGAATTTGGGTATCGAATTTAGAACCGTTCGCATTGAAGAGATGGTGGAAAGTTTTATAGTTAACCTCACACTCAACGGCTTGGCCGAGGAGAATGTTCAAGCTCGCGTGCGGGGCACCACGCTTATGGGAATCTCCAATCAGGAGGGTCATCTCATTTTGGCTACTGGGAATAAGAGCGAACTTGCCGTCGGATATTCAACCCTTTACGGCGATGCCGTCGGCGGTTTTGCGCCGATCAAAGATATTTACAAAACCGATGTCTGGGCTTTAGCTAGATGGCGAAATACACAGGGCTCGGTGGTCATTCCTGTGAATTCAATAGATAAGGAACCTAGCGCCGAATTACGGCCAGGTCAGAAGGATTCAGATTCACTTCCCGAATACAGCTTGCTCGACCAAATATTGCTCCGTTATGTCGATGGCGATGCAAGCAGCGCCGATCTAGTGGCTGCTGGTTTTGATGCTGGCCTTGTTGCTCGAGTTATTTCGCTGGTAGATAAGGCCGAATATAAGCGTCGCCAGTATCCACCTGGCACCAAGGTCTCTTCGCGCGCCTTCGGAAAAGATCGCCGCCTTCCAATTACCTCATCCTGGAGAGAGTAGCTGCGAAAGGTTCGCAAGTGGCGTTTTGCGTATAAGCGGCTAAAATTTGCAGATGCTAGAAATCAAAGATTGGTTCTTCACGCGTCGTCGCGTGATTGATTTCGGCCGCGCTGTTACTTGCGCTTGCACTAACTAATAACTGTCTTACCCGAGTTCTTAGTTTTAGTTTTCATGCCCAAATCACCTATCAGGAGGAAATATGAAGCTTTATGAAAACATCACCGAAGTAGTAGGTAACACACCTCTCGTTCGCATTAACCGCATCACTGATGGCGCAAAAGCCAAGGTCTACGGGAAACTTGAATTTTATAATCCAACAAGCACTGTCAAAGACCGCATCGGAATCGCGATGGTTGATGCCGCCGAAAAAAGCGGCGAGCTTAAGCCAGGCGGAACAATCGTTGAAGCAACATCAGGCAACACCGGTATTGCACTTGCAATGGTGGGGGCTGCTCGTGGTTACAAAGTAATTTTGACGATGCCAGATTCCATGTCAAAGGAACGTCGTACCTTGCTCCGCGCCTTTGGCGCCGAACTAGTTCTGACCCCTGCCGCAGAAGGTATGCGCGGAGCGGTTGCTAAAGCTGAAGAGATTGGTGCTGCAGATGGCGCCGTTCTTGTACGTCAATTTGAAAACGGTGCGAACCCAGAGATTCACCGAAAGACAACTGCTGAAGAAATTTGGCGCGATACCGATGGCACAGTAGCTGCTGTTATTGCAGGCGTTGGAACTGGCGGAACTATTACTGGTGTGGGGCAACGCCTTAAAGAGCTCAACCCAGCTATTAAAATCATCGCGGTAGAACCAGCGGCATCTCCACTGCTTACCGGCGGTTCACCTGCTGGCCACCCCATTCAAGGAATTGGCGCCAACTTTATTCCGAACATTCTCGATCGTGAGGTCTATGACGAAGTTATCGATGTAGCAAACGAGGATGCACTTTCGACAGCTCGTCGCGCCGGCGCAGAAGAAGGCATTCTTGCCGGAATCTCATCAGGTGCTGCGCTATGGGCTGCATCGCAAGTTGCCAAGCGCCCAGAGTTTGCAGACAAGATCATCGTTGTCATCATTCCATCCTTCGGAGAGCGCTATCTATCTACAGTGCTCTACAAAGATTTGGCGGAGTTATAAATTGTCTTTACATATATTTGAAGATCTAGATAATGCGCTGACTCGTGATCCTGCGGCACGCAATCGTTTAGAGATATTCCTTGCCTATCCGGGACCTCATGCAGTGTGGGGTCATCGGATGGCGCATTGGCTCTGGAACCATAATTTCAAATTGGTTGCGCGAGTTTGGTCTAACTTAACTCGAACAGCAACTGGTATTGAGATTCACCCAGGGGCCAAGATTGGCCGTCGTTTTTTCATCGATCACGGGATGGGCGTCGTTATTGGCGAAACTGCAATTATCGGAGATGACGTGATGATGTATCACGACGTCACTTTAGGCGCGCGCTCATTCAATAAAGGAAAGCGCCATCCGACTTTGGGCAACGGGGTAATAGTGGGAGCCGGGGCGCGGGTTATTGGAAATGTCACGATCGGCAATGGCGCGGTAATTGGCGCAAATACCTTGGTGACGCAGGACGTGGCTGAGCGTACGACGATTGATCTCTCAGGGCTTTTTGTCATCTAAATTTCGTTAACACTGCCGTAACGAGAGTTTGGCACGATGGGGTCATGAGCGAACATCCAGATCCCCAACTCCATAAGCAGCAAGAGTTTGTCTTGCGCACCCTTGAAGAACGCAATATTCGTTTCGTCCGACTTTGGTTTACCGACGTTCTCGGCTTCTTGAAATCTGTAGCGATTGCTCCAGCAGAGCTAGAGAATGCATTTGCTGAAGGTATTGGTTTTGATGGTTCAGCCATTGAAGGGTTTGCCCGCATCACTGAATCAGATATGTTGGCAAAACCCGATCCAAGTACTTTCTCACTTCTGCCATGGCGAACCGAAGCACCAGGTGCTGCTCGAATGTTCTGCGACATCGTGATGCCAGATGGCGTTCCTTCTCATGCAGACCCTCGACATGTATTACGTAGAACTTTGTCTAAGGCGTCCGAGATGGGTTACACCTGTTATACGCATCCTGAAATCGAATTCTTCTTATTTAAAGAGCGTCCGGAAGCCGGAAAGGCGCCAGTTCCAGTTGATTCCGGTGGCTACTTTGATCACACGCCTGCAGTTGTCGGTCACGATTTTCGCCGTGAAGCAATCACGATGCTTGAAGCGATGGGGATTAGCGTTGAGTTCAGCCATCATGAAGGCGCTCCTGGTCAACAGGAAATTGATTTGCGTTATGCAGATGCGCTGAGCACGGCCGATAACATCATGACTTTTCGCCACGTAATTAAAGAGGTCGCTTTGGACCAAGGTTTCCACGCCTCCTTTATGCCCAAGCCATTTACCGATCATCCAGGTTCGGGAATGCATACTCACGTCTCGCTCTTTGAAGGCGAACGCAATGCATTTTATGATGCAAAGGCAGAATTTAATTTATCTCCAGTGGGCAGATCATTCATTGCCGGACTTCTGCGTCACGCACCTGAAATAACTGCGGTCACAAATCAGTGGGTAAATTCCTATAAGCGTTTGCATGGAGGAGGCGAAGCACCTGCCCTTGTTAACTGGGGACACAATGATCGTGGCGCATTAGTTCGAGTACCTATGTACAAACCAAAGAAGGAGAATTCAACTCGAATTGAATTCCGTTCACCGGATTCAGCTTGTAATCCATACTTGGCTTATTCAGTGATGCTCTCTGCGGGCCTTAAAGGTGTAGCGGAGAACTATGAACTCACCGAGTCCAAAGAGGCGCCGTCGCTTCCAAGTAACCTCAATGAAGCAATTTCAGTGATGGAGCGAAGCGAACTTGTCCGCGAAACACTCGGGGAGCACGTTTTTGAGTATGTGTTGCGAAATAAGCGTTCCGAATGGAATGACTATCGTCGCCAAGTATCAGCCTACGAGTTAGATCGCTATCTCCCGATTCTTTAGCCGATTCTTAAAGCCGATTCTTAAAGCCCATTCTTAAAGCCTTAAGGGAAAGTATTTGCTGCTTTTCACCTTTGACGGCTACCCTAAGAGCATGAAGTTACGCAGCCTCCTCCTTCGCTGCCGTGGCGGGGCCCTATAACCGGTCCCCTCGTCGCGGGGTTCTGACATACCGGTAAAACCCACAGGTCCCGCGAAAAAAGGAGCAGATGAAATGAATTTTCCGAAGCAGACACCAAGTGCGATGGCTTTTAATCGCTACTCCAGTTTTATCCCCATCGATTTACCTGATCGCACCTGGCCATCGAAGAAAATGACCCATGCACCTAAGTGGTGTTCGGTTGATCTTCGCGATGGCAACCAAGCGCTCATCGATCCGATGGATACGCCTCGCAAACTTGCAATGTTTAAGTTGCTTGTATCGATGGGGTATAAAGAAATTGAAGTTGGCTTTCCGAGCGCCAGCCAAACAGACTTTGACTTCGTTCGCAAAATTATTGAAGATGGATTGATTCCCGATGATGTTGTTATCCAAGTCCTAACACAGGCTCGCGAAGAGCTTATTCGTCGGACATATGAATCTATTAAAGGTGCCAAGCACGCCGTTGTACACCTTTACAACTCAACCTCAACCTTGCAACGTCGGGTAGTTTTCGGTCAAGACAAAGCAGGTATCAAGAAGATTGCAACCGATGCCGCCAAACTTTGCTTAGACCTTGTTGCTACCGTCCCCGAAACACTCATTTCATTTGAGTATTCCCCAGAGTCTTATACAGGTACAGAGCTTGAATTTGCCCTCGAGGTTTGCAATGCGGTCAACGATGTATGGAAGCCAACTCCTCAATGGAAGACGATCATGAATCTTCCTGCCACAGTTGAGATGGCAACTCCCAATATTTATGCCGACTCAATCGAATGGATGTGTCGTAACTTAAATAATCGGGAAAGCGTCATTGTTAGTTTGCATCCACATAATGACCGTGGCACCGGAGTCGCTGCCGCAGAACTTGGATTCTTAGCTGGTGCAGATCGCATTGAAGGAACACTTTTCGGAAACGGTGAGCGCACCGGAAATGTTTGCCTGGTGACCCTTGGTATGAACTTAGTAAGCCACGGAATCGACCCGATGATTAATTTCTCAGATATTGATTCAGTCCGCCGCACCGTTGAATATGCCAATCAATTACGCGTGCCTGAGCGCCATCCTTACGGCGGAGATTTAGTTTTCACCGCCTTTTCTGGCTCTCACCAAGATGCGATTAAAAAAGGTCTTGAGCATATGGAGAAAGATGCAAAGGCTGCAGGCGTTCATGTAGATAAGCACACATGGGCAGTTCCTTACTTACCGATAGATCCCAAAGATATTGGTCGCTCCTACGAGGCGGTCATCCGCGTTAATAGCCAATCAGGCAAAGGCGGCGTGGCGTACATGATGAAGAATGAACATCATTTGGATTTACCACGTCGACTACAAATTGAATTTAGCAAAGTTGTACAAGCCAAAACTGATTCCGAAGGTGGAGAAGTTCTGCCAGCAGATATGTGGAATATCTTTGAAGACGAGTACCTGCCTACCCAATCTGCGCCTTGGGGAAGATTCCGTCTCAAAGGGCTCTCTCAAACATCGGTTCTTGATGAAGATGTTTTCTTATCTGTCTCCATACTTGATCGCGGTGAACTTCAAGAACTCACCGGTCAAGGTAATGGTCCGATCGCGGCATTCTGTTCAATCCTTCAGAGCCATGGAGTCGATGTTCGTGTATTAGATTATTACGAGCATGCGCTCTCAGCGGGTGGAGATGCAAGTGCAGCCGCCTATTTAGAGTGTGCCATCGAAGGGGATGTCTTCTGGGGAGTCGGTATCGACCCAAACACAACTACCGCCTCACTTAAAGCGGTCATCTCGGCGATTAACCGCGCTATTCGTTAGTTCTACCATTACGGTTGCGACATGACACTGTATCGCGATGAAGCAGTTGTCTTACGTACGCAAAAACTTGGTGAAGCAGATCGCATCGTCACAATGCTCACGCGCGAACATGGGCGTATACGTGGAGTTGCTAAAGGTGTGCGCCGCACTAAATCGAAATTTGGAGCGCGCCTTGAACCAGGTTCTTATGTAGATATACAACTCTATGTCGGGAAAACTTTCGACACCGTTACTCAAGTTGAAGCGATCATGAATTACGGAGAGATGATTTCCCACGATTATCAACGTTGGACAATCGCTTCGGCAATATTGGAAACTGCAGAGCGTTTTACTTCTCAGGAAGAACAACCAGCGCCTCAAGAATTTGCGCTTGTTGTTGGGGGACTTAAAGCCCTTGCCGAAGGTCGCTATGACTCTTCAATGATTCTCGATGCATTCCTATTGAGATCATTGGCTATTGGTGGCTACGCCCCGTCGATGAGCACCTGTTCGCGGTGCGAGAAACCTGGGCCACATCGATACTTCTCTTTAGTCGGAGGTGGAAGCGTCTGCGTGGATTGTCGCCCATCAGCAAGTGCTACTCCCGCCCCCGAAACGCTAGAACTTATGGACGCCCTTCTTACTATGAATTGGGAAAAAGCCAGCGCCAGCGAAGGCAAGCATCAACGTGAAGCAAGCGGATTGATTGCTGCCTATCTCCAGTGGCATTTAGAGCGCGGACTTCGTAGCCTTCCACTTGTGGAGCGACGATGAAGATTCCAAAGATAGATCCGCAAAAGATTCCGGCACACGTTGCCATCGTGATGGATGGCAACGGTCGCTGGGCAAAAGAGCGCGGACTACAAAGAACAGCTGGACATGAAGCAGGTGAAGCAGCGCTATTTGATGTAGTTGAAGGCGCGATTCAAATCGGAGTAAAAGAAATAAGCGCGTACGCATTTTCCACAGAGAATTGGCGGCGCTCTCCGGATGAAGTGAAATTCTTGATGGGCTTTAATCGTGATGTGATTCGTCGCCGTCGCGATCAGATGCACGAAATGGGTGTACGAGTCAGGTGGGTAGGCCGCCCTAAACGTCTCTGGGCTAGCGTAATCAATGAGTTAGAAATTGCAGAAGAGCTCACCTCGAGAAACAAAGTACTCACACTCAATATGTGCGTTAACTACGGAGGGCGGTCAGAAATAGTTGATGCCGCTACTGCGCTTGCGCGCGATGTTAAACGTGGAAAAGTTAACGCCGATAAAATTACCGAAAAAACTTTCGCAAAATATCTCGACCAACCGCAGATGAGAGATGTCGATCTTTTTCTACGCTCCTCAGGCGAGATGCGTACGAGCAATTTCCTGCCATGGCAATCTGTTTACGCTGAATTTGTCTTTATGGATGTTCTTTGGCCGGATGTAGATAGAACTACTTTGTGGCGAGCTATCGAAGAATATTCCAAGCGGGATCGAAGGTTTGGAAAAGCTTAACAATCCGCACAAGTACCAAAGAGTTCAGCGCTATGGCCGATATCCCGAAATCCATGTTCTAGGGCTACGGCTTTAGCCCATTTTTCAATTGCCCCTCCTTCTATTTCTACAGTCTTTCCGCAGCTCTTACAGACTAAGTGGTGGTGATGAGAATCGCCACAAAGGCGATAGATAGCCTCGCCATCATCGCGGCGTAATACATCAACAATCTTGTCACCGAGCAAACTTTGAAGAGACCTGTAAACCGTTGTTAAGCCAATCTTCTCGCCTTCGCGCTGCATCAATTTATGAATCTCTTGCGCGCTAGCAAATCCTCCAGCACGTTCTAGGGTGCTAAGTACTCGGGGATTGGATCGACTCATATATTTCCAACAATTAACCACATAGCAAATACCCCAAGGACTGTGGCAAGCATGGTGATTCGAGAAGGGTTGCGCGAATGAGCTTCAGGCAAAATATGTGATGTTGCTAGGTAAATTACGAATCCTGAGAAAGTAGCCAGATAGATTGCAAGAACTGGATCGCTGATCGTGACATAAGTTCCGAGTGCCGCGCCGCTAACGCGCATCACCGCATCGAGACCCAAAAGTGAGATTGCTCGTTTGCTCCAATGTCCGCTCTTGATCAGCAGCGATACCGTGTTGAGACCATCGCTAAAAGCGTGGGAGAGAATTGCGATAAAGACTGCAAGCCCGAGTGAATTGCTGATTCGGAAAGCAATACCCAGAGCTAGCCCATCAAGAAATACATGGCCACCCATCGCAATTGCACCAAGGGTGCCAGCGATATTTACGCTGTGATCGTGGTCTACTGAATTCTCAATAGGTTCATGAGATCCGAAGATTTGTTCAGCAAAGTGGAGGAGCAAAAATCCGGCGACAAATGCAATCGAAACAACTCGAACATTTCCGAAGGTATCGGTGTTAAGTGTGAAAACTTCCGGAAGTAGATCAAATGCCACTAAACCAAGGAGCAGACCAGCTGATAGCCCGAGAACTAAGTGCAAGCGATTGCGAGAGCGGATTGCCAAGAACCCTCCGGCGGTAGTCGAGAAGGCGGTGAGGGCAGCTAGAGCAATCGCGATATTCATGCGGGCAGGCTAACAGAAATGAAAATGGTTGTCATTTTCATACCGCAACCAGGGGTAGGCTCCAACCATGCTTGCAATTGCCCGTTTCACCACTTCTTTAGCCGATGCTCGCTCCTTTGCCCAGCAGATCGAGGGAGCGAAAAGCGCCCTTGCCGAATGCGATGGTTATCTTGATGGCGAAGTAGGACAAAATCTTGATGATCCCACTCTCTGGGTGTTAATGACCCAATGGAAAAATGTCGGTTCCTATCGCAGAGCGTTGAGTTCAACGCGCGTCAAGATGGAAGCAATCCCACTATTAGCTCGGGCAATTGATGAACCCGGTGCCTATGAAAACGAACTCATCGCTTAGGATTGCACCCTTATGGCCACTGATCGCTTAGAAAATATCGTTAGCCTGGCCAAGCGCCGAGGCTTTGTTTACCCATCCAGCGATATCTACGGTGGGCTTCGCGCATCGTGGGATTACGGTCCACTCGGTGTTGAATTAAAAAATAACGTAAAGCGCCAATGGTGGAAATCAATGGTTACCGGACGCGATGACATTGTCGGTATCGACTCATGTGTGATTTTGGCGCGCGAAGTCTGGGAAGCCTCAGGACACGTTGCAACTTTTTCCGATCCGCTCACTGAATGTACTTCCTGCCATAAGCGCTATCGCGCCGATCACCTTGAAGAAGCATTCGAAACGAAGAACAAGCGCAAGGCCGAATCTCTAGCAGAAGTAAATTGCCCAGCGTGCGGAAACAAAGGTCAGTTCACTACTCCAAAACAATTTTCAGGTTTACTCAAAACTTACCTCGGACCAGTGGAAGATGAGTCAGGTCTTGCTTATCTCCGCCCAGAAACTGCTCAAGGTATTTTTATTAACTTTGACAATGTGGCGACTACTTCACGCAAGAAGCCACCTTTTGGTATCGGTCAAATCGGCAAATCCTTCCGCAACGAAATTACCCCTGGAAACTTCATCTTCCGCACTCGTGAATTCGAGCAGATGGAGATGGAATTCTTTGTAGTTCCTGGTACCGATGAAGATTGGCATCAGTATTGGATTGATACTCGTTTAGCTTGGTACAAAGATCTTGGAATCAATCCTGATCGCCTTCGAATTTACGATCATCCGAAAGAGAAGTTATCTCACTATTCAAAGCGCACCGCAGATATCGAATACAAGTTTGAGTTCGCTGGTACCGAATGGGGAGAGCTTGAAGGGATTGCAAACCGCACAGATTTTGACTTGAAGGCGCACTCGGCAGCTTCAGGTAAAGATCTCTCTTGGTTTGACCAAGAGAAGAACGAGCGCTGGACACCATATGTCATCGAACCAGCAGCCGGCGTTGATCGCTGCACCCTGACATTTTTGATGGATGCATTCACTGAAGATGAAGCGCCAAATAGCAAGGGTGAGATGGAAAAACGTGCCGTCCTTAAACTTGATCATCGTCTAGCGCCAGTAAAGGCAGCAGTTTTGCCGCTTTCTCGAAATGCTGATCTTTCGCCTAAAGCGCGCGATCTAGCTGCCCAACTTCGCAAGAATTGGAATATCGATTTCGATGATGCAGGAGCAATTGGTCGCCGCTATCGACGTCAAGATGAAATCGGAACCCCTTATTGCATCACAGTAGATTTTGACACCTTGGAAGATCAAGCAGTCACGATTCGCGATCGCGACACCATGGGACAAGAGCGCATCGCACTCGACCAAGTTGAGGCATGGCTAGCTCCGCGCCTCCTAGGCTCATAAAAACGCTCACTCTGCCACTTGCAAGTGGCGACCATAAAATCGATCCAGGTGTAGTTCTTGCGCCAATGGCAGGAATTACAAATGCGCCATTTAGATTGTTATGCCGAGAACAAGGTGCAGGGCTCTTTGTTTCTGAGATGGTTACCGCTCGCGCGTTGATTGAGCGTAGACCCGAAACTTTAAGGATGCTCAACCCTGGGAAAGGGGAGTGGCCACGTTCGGTTCAACTTTATAGCGTCGACGCTTCGGCGATGAAAGCAGCAGTAACAATGATTGGTCGTGAAAACTTAGCCGATCACATTGATATGAATTTTGGTTGCCCCGTTCCTAAAGTTACGAGAAAAGGTGGAGGCGCGGCGCTTCCATACAAACGTCGCTTATTTACTTCAATAGTTTCCGCAGCGGTCGAAGCTGCTAAACCATTTGGAATTCCTGTCACCGTAAAGATGCGTATCGGTATCGATAGCGATCACCAAACTTATTTAGAGGCGGCTACATCGGCAGCTCAGGTAGGAGTTGCATGGGTTGCCTTACATGCTCGTACCGCTCAACAGATGTATGAAGGCAAAGCCGATTGGAGCGCAATCTCTGCTCTGGTTGAGCATCTCAAACCAACTGGCGTACCTGTACTTGGTAATGGTGATATTTGGAGCGGCAGCGATGGTCTGCGAATGGTTGAAGAAACCGGGTGCGCTGGCGTAGTAGTGGGGCGAGGATGCCTCGGACGCCCTTGGCTCTTTACCGATTTAGTTGCGGCCTTTGCTCAAGATTCATCGCGCCAATTACCAACCTTGCACGAGGTGCGCGAAATCATGTTTCGTCACGGGGAGTTAATCGTTGATTATTTCGAATCCGAAGAACGTGGTTGCCGAGATCTCCGCAAACATATGGCCTGGTATCTCAAGGGTTTTAGAGTTCATAGCGCGCTACGACGCCAATTTGGCATGGTTGCATCTTTACAAGAATTTCGTTCGCTCCTTGATCAACTCGATGATCAGCCGTATCCCATTGCAATTGGGGATGCACCACGCGGGCGCACAAGTCATGGTCGCCCTGTGACTTTGCCAGATGGTTGGTTGCGAGATCCTGACGAGATGGCTGAGGTTGAACTCGAAGATGCGTTCTCGGGAGGCTGAAAATGTTTCTCTTTAAGATTGCCAGAAAAGTAGTTGCAGCAATTTCTTTGTTAGCACTAGTCGTCCCGCTATTTGTTGTAAGTTCGACGTTATGGGTGGCGCATCACCCTAATCTAAAGAGCGCGGATGCAATTGTGGTTCTCGGCGCAGCACAATTTGATGGCCGACCAAGTGCAGTATTAGAAGCACGGGCAGTCGAAGCAAAACGTATTTATGATTTGGGGTTGGCGAAAATTATTTTGACAGTAGGAGGTGGCGCACCTGGCGATCGAACCACCGAAGCGGCTTCAAGTCGAGATTGGTTGATTGACCATGGAATGAAAGCTACCTCGGTTATTTCGATCGAAAAAGGTAGAGATACTTTTGTCAGTACTCAAAGTTATGTTGCCAAGATGAAACGACTCAAACTCAAGAGCGTCATCATCGTGACCGATCCTTATCACTGCTTTCGCGCGATAACTATGGCTAAAGATCTTGGTGCCAAGGCGCTCTGTTCTCCGGCACGTACTGGTCCAAATTCGCTTTCGCACCTCAATGTGCGTTATCTATTGCGCGAAACTGGTGCGTATTTGGCTTACGTGACGCTAGGACGCCAAGGTATCCATGTCAGCGACCACCTCAACCAGTAATAGGGTTACCAACGTGAGCGAAACAAGCAGCTACAGCGCCAGCGATCTTGATCGCTTCGTATTCGAACCTGCAAAACGCGCCGGCCGTACCGAATTTATGCGCGATCGTGCGCGTGTCATTCATTCAGCCTCTCTTCGCAGGTTGGGTGCAAAAACTCAAGTTGCTGTCCCTTGGGAGAACGATTTTCAACGCACCCGCCTAACCCACTCGCTAGAAGTTGCACAGATTGGTCGCGAACTCGGTGATTCACTTGGCGCCGATCCTGACTTACTGGATACATCTTGCTTAGCTCATGATTTAGGACATCCACCATTTGGTCACAATGGTGAAGATGCGCTGGCTTCGATTGCTGGCGATTGTGGAGGGTTCGAGGGAAATGCTCAGAGCTTTCGTCTCCTCACTCGCTTGGAGGCTAAGACAGTTGATGCAAATACCACATCAGTCGGATTGAATTTAACTCGCGCATCATTGGATGCAGTAACAAAATATCCGTGGGCAAGCACAAAAAATCCGCGCAAATTTGGTGTGTATAGCGATGACCTCGAAATCTTTACATGGATGCGCCAAGGCGCCCCTGATAATCGTCGCTGCATCGAAGCTCAGATTATGGATTGGTCTGATGATGTTTCCTACTCTGTTCATGATTTAGAGGATGGCCTTGTCGCGCACCAACTCGATGTCAATAATTTTTCCAATGATCTGCCTCAGCTTTATAGCGTCATGAAAGCTGGGTATGTTTTCGATGCGACCGAGGAAGAAACTTCTGCAGCCCTCATTCGCCTACAAAGCCTTTCTTGCTGGCCCTCTTTTTACGATGGGACCCATCGAGCCCTAGCAAGGATTAAAGATCTTACAAGCCAGCTCATAGGTCGGTTTGTTCTCTCTGCAGAGATTGAAACTCGTCGGGTCCATGGCAATCAACCCTTGGTCCGTTACAACGCCAACCTCGAAGTGCTTCGCGAGCAACGTATCGAAGTAGGTCTTCTCAAAGCCGTTGCTGGGCACTACTTAATTAACGCCCCTATCTCGCAAGAGAGATATGCCAAACAGCGCGTAATTATTATTGACCTCGTAGAGATGTTGATGGCATCTGCTCCAGTCAACATTGATCCGATATTGCTCGATGAATGGCAGGTAGCCGCCTCTGATGCGCAGCGATTGCGCGTAGTGATCGACCACGTAGCCAGCCTTACCGACCCTGGCGCTTATGCTCTTCATGAGCGTTTGCGCGCACAGATAGAGTAGGCGTTATGGCCGGCCGAATTAAAGATGAAGATGTCGCCTATATTCGCGACCGCGCCCCAATCGATGAAATCGTGGGCGACTACGTTCAATTAAAGAACGCAGGTGGCGGGCAGAAAAAAGGTTTGTGCCCATTTCACGATGAAAAATCTCCTTCATTCCACGTAACCCCAAGCAAAGGATATTTCCATTGCTTTGGCTGCCAAACTGGCGGGGATGTCATTGCATTTGTGATGAAAATCGATCACTTAACTTTTACAGAAACTGTTGAACGCCTTGCAGAACGTATCGGATATACATTGCGTTACGACGAATCAGGTAGCGGTCCAGTTTCCCCACCAGGACAACGTTCGCGACTTATCGCAGCTAATGCTGCCGCAGCTCATTTTTATCAATCGCAACTTAACGAATCTACTGGTGCACAATTTGGCAGAGACCTACTCTCCAAAAGAGGATTCGATAAAGCTGCTTGCGCAATATTCGGGGTTGGCTACGCACCCGATGAATGGGATGGTCTTACTAAAGTTCTGCGCTCTCAAGGTTTCACAATCGACGAACTTGAATTAGCAGGGCTTTCGAAGATGGGACAACGCGGGCCGATCGATAGATTTCGAAATCGTCTCATGTGGCCAATTAGAGATACGTCAGGGGATGTTGTTGGTTTCGGCGCGCGAAAGTTAGCAAGCGATGAAGTAGATACCGGGCCAAAATATCTCAACACCCCAGAGACCCCTATCTATAAGAAGAGCCAAGTACTTTATGGGTTAGATCTTGCCAAGAAAGAGATTGCCAAGAAGCGCCAAGCAGTCATCGTTGAGGGATACACCGATGTTATGGCTGCGCATATGGCGGGCATTACTACTGCTGTTGCAACATGCGGTACCGCATTTGGCGCTGACCATATCCGGATTCTGCGCCGATTATTGATGGATGATGATGCATTCCGCGGTGAAGTCATATTCACATTCGATGGAGATGCAGCAGGGCAGAAGGCGGCGCTACGTGCATTTAGCGATGATCAAAAATTTGTTACTCAAACTTTTGTTGCCGTCGAACCTGATGGCCTTGATCCATGCGATCTGCGTCAACAAAAGGGAGATCTTGCGTTACGTGATTTGATTGCACGGAGAGTCCCACTTTTTGAGTTTGCAATTCGCACAGAGATTAATCTTCATAATTTGGAGACTGCCGAAGGTCGAGTCAATGCACTTAATGCTGCTGCTCCACTTGTAGCGCAGATTCGAGATAAATCTTTACGTCCTGAGTATGCACGTTTATTAGCTGGCTGGCTCGGAGTAGAAGTTGAAATGGTTTCTGCCGTGGTTGCGCGCGGTGCAAAAAACATCCCCGCATCGCCAGAAGCATCCGAGGAGCAGGCAAACGTTGATTGGCGACCCAATCCCAACGAGCCTCGATTGGCGCTTGAGCGCGAAGTCTTAAAAGCGCGTTTGCAGATGCCCGAACTCTGCGTTGGTTGGAGTGATATTGAATCCAATGCCTTTACGCACCCTGCCTATATCAAACTTCGCGAAGTCATTAATGCACATGGGGATTCCGCGCTCCGTATGGATCAAGTGGAAGATTCCACGATGAAATCTTTAGTTGCTGAACTTTCGGTGGAGCCCATTCGCGAAGATGGCGAAGTTTCGCAACGTTATGTACAAAGCATCATCGCTCGATTGCGTGAAGTCACTATGAGCCGAACGATTGCAGAAGTTAAATCCACCTTGCAACGCCTCAACCCGGTCACAAATGAGGAGGAGTACACGACCCTCTTTGGCGATCTGGTCGCCCTGGAATCTGCCCGCAGGAATATGCATGATTTAGCGATTGGCGAGCTGTAGAAAGCTGATTTAGAGGCTCGAGCCTTGGTGCGCTAGAGTTTGCGCCGCACCGCATGTAGTCCCTGATAGCTCAATTGGCAGAGCAGCCGGCTGTTAACCGGCAGGTTCTTGGTTCGAGTCCAAGTCAGGGAGCAATTCTCAGAATAGGCCTTTAGGATTTGGGCCATGGCATATCTGCGAACATCTATCCGAAGCGTTGTCTCCTCATGGCGCGTGCAGTCCCCTTCAATCCGAGTTATCCGTTTATGGCTCGGCGTAACGTGGATATATGGCGGTTGGGATAAGGCCACCGATCCAAACTTCTTGAGCAAAGTCGGATCCACTTCAATCAGTAAGCAACTCACGGCCTATTCAACTTCATCCCCGATGGGATTCATTTTTAAGCACATGATTGAACGTGCAACTCTCGTTGGAGTTTTTGTCATGCTCGCTGAGTTCGCCCTCGGCCTTGCTACTTTGCTCTGGATTGCACCTACTGCTGTGGCCTTTGCAGGTTTCACCATGTCGTTAGGTCTATGGATAGCTGCAACCTGGCATGTAAAGCCATATTTCTTAGCTAGCGATACCGCTTATGCAATTCTCTGGCTCTCATATTTGTTAGCGCTCATCGGCAAACGCCGAAAAATCAATATCAATTTAGATAGACGAGGAGCAATTCGTGTGGGAGGCATTACTGTCGCTGCAGTTCTAGCTTCGCTCCTAGGGCGCGGAGCGCAGAAGAATGTAAGTAGCGTTGCGCAATCGTCCGGGTCAACTACTACAACAGGAATTGTTAAAGTTGCGAATTTACCTATCGGGCAGAGTTACGAGTTCGCGCTCGCGGATGGACAACCTGCGATCGTTTTCCGAACCAAGAACGGTGTTTTTGCTTATTCGGAAGTCTGCACCCATCAAGGTTGCACCGTGAGTTATTCTGCGGCCGATAAGGCGCTCATCTGCCCATGTCATGGAGCGACTTACGACCCCTTTAATGGTGCTTCTGTACTCGGAGGTCCAACTGGCACGCCTTTAGCGAAAATCAGGGTTGCTATCAGCGGTGATTGGGTAGTGCAAGCCTGATCTTTCAATCTTTCAAGAAAGTTTTCACTAAATTCACAGGAAGAGAATGGATACTAGGCCCATGATATTAACTTCGCTACGGTCGACAGGCGCCAAAGTTGGTTTAGGTTTTGCTCTCGGGGCAATGGCGGTCGGAACAATTGCAACGGCTGTCACTGCTCCAACGTCAACGGTGAAAGCCTGCGTTGATACCAGGACTCAAGCGATGTATATGTCGGTCGATGGAACATGTTCGAAAACACGGACCTTGGTAGATATTGGCACCGGCAGCATTAGCGTTAAATCTATTGCTGCTGCAGTGGCTCCAAGCGTTGTCTCCATTAACGTCGTGGATTCCACGGGTAGCGGTACAGGATCTGGCTCGATAATTCGTACGAGTGCAACCGTGAGTTATGTCTTAACAAATAACCATGTCGTTGAATCTGCTGTCAGCGGCGGAACTATCACCGTCGAATTCAATAATGGAGACACCATTGGTGCAACAATTGTTGGGCGCGATACGACATACGATTTGGCAGTCATTAAAATAAACAAGGGGAATTTACCAGTCATAGCTTTTGGTGACTCTTCGAAGTTAAGCGTCGGCGACCCAGTAGTTGCTATCGGTTCTCCACTTGGCCTTGCTAGCACCGTGACAAGTGGAATTATCTCTGCCATGAACCGCCCGGTTACTACAGGTAGCGTGGGATCTGAGTCTTATATTGACGCAATCCAAACGGATGCTGCGATCAACCCTGGTAATTCAGGCGGCGCACTTTTGGATGCAGAAGGCAAGATAATCGGCGTTAACTCCGCAATCGCAACGCTGACATCTGGAAGCACTAGCGGAAGCATTGGTTTAGGTTTCTCAATTCCAATTAATCAAGCAAAGCGAATCGCAACAGAAATTATTGATTCACCTACCCACGCATCGACACGTCCATTCATGGGAATTTCATTTGATTCAAATTACACCGGTTCTGGCGCAAAGATTCTTTCTATAACGCCAGGAGAAGCAGCTGATAAAGCGGGAATTGTGGCGGGGACGATTATTCATAGCGTCGATGGCCTCAAAATTTCTGACGTAACCTCTGCAATCGTACGTATTCGCTCTTATGCGCCAGGTGCCGTAGTAACGCTTATCGTTGAGCTACCCTCCGGTGCTTCAAAGACACTTAAGCTAACTTTGGGATCTGCGCCATCTAATTAACGCTTCAAGATAAGGTTGCGACATGGCACTCTTCAGATTGCATGTCTCACTTCCAGATCGTCCCGGATCTTTAGGGGCAGTTGCTTCCGCGATTGGTTTTGTTGGCGGGGATATACGCGGACTTGTTGTGATGAAGAGCGAAGAGGGACGTGGTTTTGATGAGATTACAGTTGCCATCCCAGGCAGCGATCCCACGGATTTGCTCAACGTTCTTGGAGATATTGGTGGCGTAGAAGTACTAAAGGTTATTCCGGTCTCCTAATACAACCTCGCGTAGCTGGCCCGCTGATTGTTCTGGTTTCATATCCATAATAAATGCGCCCATCGCTGATTCAGATCCTGCTAGATATTTAAGTTTTCCTGGAGCGCGCCGCACACTTGTAATTTGCCAATGAAGTCGAAGTAAATCCCGTCCTTGACGCACTGGAGCTTGATGCCACGCAGCAATATAAGCCATGGGAATTCCAAAGACGCCATCAAGCCTTCGTGTGACTTCGAGAGCAATTTCTGGAAACGCATCGCAGACTTCAGAGCTAAGTTCGGTCAAGTCCGCCACTGGAGTACGCGGTGCCACATGAATTTCAAATGGGTACCTTGCGGCATATGGAACGAAAGCTAGCCAATGTTCATTTTGCGCAACTATGCGCACTTCATCTGTAATTTCTCGAGCAATCAAATCATCAAAGAGAGTTCGACCTGTGCGCGCTTTATGTTCCTTCGCCGCTGCCAGCATTTTCTCGACGCGCGGAGGTAAGAAAGAGTAGGCATAAATTTGACCGTGAGGATGAGAAAGAGTCACGCCGACCTCTTCACCACGATTTTCAAACGGGAAAACTTGCTCGATGAAAGGCAGTAGCGAAAGTTCAGATGTGCGATCGCGCCAAGCTTCTAAGACTGTACGAACTTGTCGTTGGCTCAGATCTGCAAAACTAGATCCATGATCTGGGGCGTAACAAACGACTTCGCACTTTCCTGCCGATGTGGGTTCAGATGTTTCTGGACCTTGCAACACTGGCAGCGACCAGCCATCTAGCGGAGGACGTAGCGACGGTGACCGGTTATCGAAAACGACAACCTCATACGTAGGTTCTGGGATTTCGGTAAGCAGTTCGCTATTTGTTGGACAGAGTGGACATAACTCTTTCGGTGGAAGAAAAACGCGCCCTTGGCGGTGCGGCGCAATTGCTACCCATTCGTTGACTAGCGCATCCAGACGCAATTCACCGATCCCTGGTTGATCCTCTTTTTCGCGACGATCTGCAACTTCGCGGGATTGCCCTTGAGTGTCGTAATAGCGAATCGTCCGGCCATCCGACATCACTCGATTATTTCGAATGACTCCAGAGTTAAGGGATTTCTTTTCGGATTGTTCTGACATGGTGGCGTTACTCTACCCAATCCAATGTTCTAACTACCGCTTTCTTCCATTGCGAATACCCGGCTTCTCGAAATTCTGAGGATTTTTTCGGAAACCAGGAACTTTGGCCAGTATCAAGTTTCTGAATTGCATCAATTGAGGACCAGAATCCCACAGCTAAGCCAGCTGCAAAGGCAGCACCTAAAGCTGTAGTTTCGGCGATATCGGGACGGGTAATTTCAATACCTAAGATATCTGCCTGCATCTGCATACAAAGTTTATTTGATGTGATTCCACCATCCACCCGCATGCTCGCAAGAGTGATTCCACTTTCAGTTGCCATTGCATCAAGCACTTCACGCGTTTGATAACAGATAGCTTCGAGCGCGGCGCGAGCAAGGTGCGCACTTGTTGCTGCACGAGTGAGCCCAACTATCGCTCCTCGGGCATCGCTTCGCCAGTGGGGAGCAAATAGGCCAGAGAATGCCGGGACAAAGTAGACGCCACCAGAATCCTCAACTTTGGAAGCTAAATTTTCTACATCTGATGCAGTGCTAATAATTCCTAATTGATCGCGAAGCCATTGAATCGCAGATCCAGTCACTGCCACGGATCCTTCCAGTGCATATTGCACGGGAGCATCACCAATTTTAAATAGTACTGTCGTCAGAAGTCCGTGAGTGGAATGAACAATTTCACCTCCGGTATTAATTAGCGCGAAATTGCCTGTTCCGTAAGTGGTCTTTGAATCTCCTTTAGAAAAACATTTCTGCCCGATCATTGCAGACTGCTGGTCGCCGACGATTCCAGCTATAGGAATTTCGGTGCCAAATGCTCCACTCTTTAAAGTATGCCCATAGATTTGCGAAGAGGGGCGAATTTCAGCAAGGACAGAACGGGGGATATCGAATATAGAAAGTAGTTCATCATCCCAATCGAGAGTTTCTAGGTTCATGAGCATCGTCCTGGATGCGTTGGTGACATCGGTGATGTGCTGGCCAGAAAGGTTCCACATCAACCACGAATCAATTGTCCCAATACGTGCTCGTGATAGCGCGATTGCTTCTTGCAAGTGAGGGGTATTGGCAATCAGCCATGCAATTTTCGAGGCTGAAAAGTATGGAGCAATGCGGAGACCAGTTTTTGCACGCAATTTGATCTGATCCGCCTGCGCTATTTTGGAAAGCAATTCAGTTGTGCGGATATCTTGCCAAACAATCGCATTCGCAAATGGTTGACCCGTGATTGCATCCCAGGCAACAACGGTTTCTCTCTGATTTGTTATTCCAATTGCTGTTAATTCAGAGGCAGATATCTTGGCAGAGGAAATGGCTCCTGCAATAACTTCTTGAGTTCGTTGCCATATCTCTAAGGGGTCGTGTTCGACCCAACCTGCTTGGGGCAGGATTTGCTGATGCTCTAATTGATCTTGACCGATGATTTGGCCAGCGCGGTTAAAAATTATGAAGCGAGTGCTAGTTGTTCCTTGATCCAAGCTACCGATGTAAGACACAAATTCCTCCCGCCGCTGCGCTTACTCTAATGGCGTTTCCTGCCGCAGTTCCAGTTGCGCGTCAGTTAATAATTTGATTCTTGCAAGAATCCACAACAACGGGGGGTTTAGTAGTGGGCTTAGGTGTTGGTTTTGGAGTTGGTGTCGCGCCTTGAGCAACATCAAAAGTTACCGGCGCGGAGCTGGTTTCATGTGTTCCTGTGAGGTCTGCAAAAACAATTTGTCCTGACCAACTACCAGCAGGAATGCCACTCACGTTTAAGATCCAACTTCCACTTGCGAGCCTGACCGCACTTTGAACTGGCTTTGGGATAATTGGTGTTGCAGAATCGATAGTGAATTTTACGGTACCTGTCACGACGGGCAATCCAGTAGGGCGAGTTACCGTTACTTTAAATTTCACAACAGCATTCGTATCGCTGGCACGTGTTGAGTTGATAACAGTTACCGTTGGTTCCTTGATCGGCATTTGGTCTGCGATGGCAGGTGCCCACTCGCCCTTTGCTAGCTTGAGAAATTCATCAGGGGTGCCGCGATAAACATTAAGATCAACGCGCGTTCCAGGAACTCCATAACGTATCGCTAGTCCACATGAGGTGTATTGCCAAAATGTCCATTGGGCGGTGCAATCAGCGTTGGTCCATGAATGGACAAAGCATCCCACAGCTTTGAGCGATGGTTGGGCTTGGGCCGTTGCGGGATTAATTCCGTAATGAGCAATCCAGAGTGGATATTTACGTAGCGCACTGCTTCGCACAGTTGAGGTTTCTAAGAAATGTGGTCCTGAGTAAATAAAGGGTAAGCGATTCGTTTTCTTAGCGAACGTTGATAACCACGTACTTGCCCAAAGAGAAACGATATTTTTTGGTGCATGTTTTGCGCAGGTGCCACCTGATGAAACGCGCACACAACTATTTTCTAAATCCAATGCATAAGAAAGGTCTAAAGAGTTATAGCCACCCAAAGTCGCCAACCTCCACAGCGCTTTTTGTGCTTGTGCCTTTGCATCAGAGATCACGACTGTTGCATTAGTTGAATCTGGCAAAGTTGCGTAATGGTAGAACCCAGTAAAAATTCCAGCAGCCTGCGCCGCTTTATGATCGGTTGCTAGATATTTCACCGCGTCAGCATCTGAGGAATCTCGTGTATCGGAAGCTTTGATCATTACGAAGCGGATACCCGCTTGATACATCTTCGCGAAATTAATTGGTGCTCCATTGGGGTGTTGCCATTTGCTGATATCCATCCCATGGACTCGTGCCCCTGGGCCATTGGTAACAACTGTTGATATGGCTTGACTGGGCGTGGCAGAGTTAACGAGCGTGGAGGTGAGCAATAGAGAGGTAAGAATTGCTATTGGCCGCAGTTTCATCCTTGCGCCACCACAATCTTTACCCCCGTTATTTTTTCTATAGATCGCTCTAGGGCTTGGCGATGTTTCTCGCGCGATGGCGCATATTCGTGGTTGATTGCGAATTTTTGGCTATCTGAAAAATCAAGGTGAAGCACCAATTCATCCAGAGATTTCAATCTGGCGTCGAAGAAGGCCAACCAAGCGATTCGATCTACGCGCTCGAGTTCATCGAGTACACCTACCCATTGGGCGCGCAACTCATCGATTTTCATGATGGTGACGATACCTGATGTTGCTGTGCTGGAAGAAAATGTCCTTAGTGGCGCGGAGCGCCTATCCATTTAAAGTATTGGCCGGCAATAAGAACTCGCAGATTCTGCTTACGATCTGGGGCGATTCCGAGGTGTTGGGCAATGCGAGCGACAATCTGCTCAACGGATTTTTCGCTGACAAAACGTGTGCGCCCGATTTCGGAGTTACTCATTCCTGTAGCGAGTAATCGCAACGTCTCAATTTGAATATCTGTTAAATCGTGGAGAATTGAGATAAAAGAATTTTCATGTAACGATGAATGATTATTCATCCAAGCCATTTCAGTTTTATTAGCTGCGGCATCAATAGAATCCGGAATTGCATCACAGATGACATCTAGATCGCCGACAGAGCGCTTAAGAACCACCTGCGTGCCTGTTGGAACTTCCTTTGTAACTAAACCCAGAAGTCTTAAATCGGGACAGGCTGTCGTTAGAACTAGGCCAACTTTTGGTGATAATTTTCGCAAACCTTGCGCGAATGGAACTCCGCCATGTGAATTGAATTGCACATCAATGACAACAACATCAGGCTTTAGAGTTCGGAACAGATTTTCTGCTACTGAGTAATCGCTTGCTTCGCCAACAACATTTACTCCGTGTAGTCGCATCGCTGCTGCAAGAGTGACTAACTCAAATGCATCATCGTTGATAAGCAATACGCGGATGTTCATGTTGTTGCAAGGCTATTCTCTAATGACGAGTTCGGCAGAAGTTAACGCTGGGGAAATCCCCAGTGAGAGATTTTATAAAGATTGCCTAATGTTTTATCGCACGCAAATTGTGCGCGTTACTTTTTTGAATTAAACTTTGATTAATGTTTTGAGATAATCCAGAAAATCACTTTGGTAGATGCAGCAACACTCTCATTGCCTTTCATTAGAACGGTAGCACCCCAGTCAGATTCAGCACTCTGAGATCAGGGGCTGCCAGAGGGGTGCCACTCAATGGAAACCTCACTGAAAATTCAAGGTTTCTATAACAATTTGCCATAAAGATTGAGATTTCCCATTTTTTAAGTAACCACTGGCGTAGGCCGTGCTTTAATTTGCGAAGTCAATCCCTCCCTCTTGGATTAAAAAGGAAGAAATTTCATGACACGTGCCATGCAGCCAATAACCATTGCAACCAAGGTAGCGATCCTCGGGATTGTCTCCGCGCTGCTCCTCGCCTTCATCCCTGGGCAAGCTATTGCCGCACCGCCAGCGACTGTCCATCTGACAATCCATTACCAACGAGCTGCCGGGGATTACGACACGTGGAATTTGTGGCTCTGGAAGAACCTGATAACTGGCACCGATGGTGCAATTTCGCCAGCAGCCGGGAGTGAGTTCACGGGCAATGATGCTTTTGGGAAAGTATTCACCGCAGATATCACCGGGATGGATGCATTCGACAACATCGGGATCATTGTAAGAAAAGGTAATTGGCTGAAGAAAGATATTGAAGTTGATCGATTCATTACGCAATTCGAATCTTCCGGCAATACTGAGATCTGGTTAGTCCAAGGCGACCCAGTTATTTACCCTGCCCAACCAACCTCTAAGAAGGAAATTAGATCGGCACAAGTAGATGACTTTCGCACCATCACCGTCAGTTTAAGTCAGAAAATGGTTTTGGCAGGGACAGCAACAGAAGGATTTACATTAACTCCCGCCCTACCAATTACCGCAGTCAAAGCGCTTAATGGTGGGGCAGATGGCGCCACTCAACTCGCACTTACCTTGGGTGCAGATACTACTCTCGGGGCCGATTACACCCTTGACCAGAGTGATTACGGCAGCGCAAAGGTATCTGCAGGAAAGATTGTTGAATCTTCGGGATTTAATGAAAAGTTTGTCTACACAGGAGATGATTTAGGCAATACCTATTCCGCTACAGAAACTGCATTTAGAGTGTGGGCGCCAACGGCTAGTGCAGTGAGTTTGTTGACCTATGCAACTGCCACTACGGCAAGTGCAGATGCAAAAGTTACTCCTATGACTGCTTCCACTAAGGGAACTTGGGTTGCAAAGTTATCCGGAGACCAAAATGGAACCATTTACGATTATCGAGTCACACTAGGTTCCACAGTAAATGATGCAGTGGATCCCTATGTTCGGGCAACGACTGTTAACGGCCTACATGGAGTTGTCGTCAATCTTGCCAAGACGAACCCAGTGAAATGGGTGGCGAAAAAACCTACTTTCAGTGGCAAATCAACTGATGCTGTAATTTACGAATTGCATATCCGCGATCTCTCGATTGATTCTTCCAGCGGCGTACCTGCTAACCACCAAGGTAAGTATTTAGCTCTTACAGATGTAAATACTGCGCTCAGCGACAAAACGAAAACTGGCGTTGCCGCCATTAAAGATTTGGGAGTTACCCACGTTGAGCTTCAGCCGGTTTTCGACTTCGCCTCGGTTAATGAAACGAGTCCAAGCTTTAACTGGGGATATGACCCACAGAACTACAACGTTCCTGAAGGTTCATATTCAAGCAATCCTTCAAACCCCACTGCACGTATCACAGAACTAAAGACCGGTATTCAGTCACTTCATGATCAAGGTCTTCGCGTCATGATGGACGTTGTGTACAACCATGTTTACGATGCAGCTGCCTTTAGTGAAGAGAAAATCGTTCCTGGTTATTTCTTCCGCAAGAACGAAGATGGTTCTTTAATGAGCAACAGCGGATGTGGCAACGACGTTGCGTCAGAGCGTCCTATGGTCCGTAAATTTATTGTTGATTCGGTGAAGTATTGGGCTAAGGAATATAACGTCGATGGTTTCCGCTTTGACCTTATGGGCCTTATGGATATTACAACGATGAATGCGATTCGTGCCGCTGTCGACAAGATCGATAAAACTATTTTGATTATTGGAGAAGGCTGGAATACGTCGGGTCTTCCTGAAGAGGTTCGAGGCAGTCAGAAGAACATTGGTAAATTAGTCGGCATTGCTGCATTTAACGATGAAATTCGCGATGCGATTAAGGGTTCTGTATTCAACGGAACAGACACTGGATATGCAACAGGTAAGGCTGCAGCAAAGGCCAGCGTCGAAACTGGAATTATCGGCAATGTTTTCTATAGCCGTGACTACATTGGCACCTGGACTACGGTTGATCCAACACAGTCCGTTAATTACGTAGAAGCCCACGATAACTTGACTCTCTACGACAAGCTATTAGGAAGCGTTCCTGATGTAAGTGCTTCCACAATTGCTCAATTAGATCGTTTAGCGGCATCAATCGCGATTCTTGCCCAAGGCGTTCCTTTTATGCAGGCAGGTCAAGAGTTCTTGCGTAGCAAAGATGGAGACTCCAATAGTTATCAATCTACGGATGCCGTTAATTCACTGAAGTGGAATCTGCGCAGCACTAACGCTGCGACCGTTAGCTATTACAAGGGCCTCATCGCCCTTCGTAAAGCACATCCGGTTTTCCGTTTCAGTACCACCCCACAAGTTCAAAAGAACTTAACTTTCTTGACTACCTCCAATAACGTAATTGCCTACTCGTTAAAGGGTTCGGCAGTCAAGGATTCTTGGGGCACAGTTGTTGTCGCCCATAATCCAAATGCCACAGCGGTAACGCTGACACTTCCTGCAAAGGGAGACTGGAAAATTGTCGTTCAAGGTTCAGTCGCTGGGGTTAAGGCGATCTCAACTTTGAAGAAGGCAAATACTGTCTCGATCCCACCACAATCAACGCTGGTACTTGAGAAGTAAAAACTGCTTATTTGACCAGAATCTTTCGCAGGACTTGTTGGATAGATTCGGTAATTTGCAGCGCTGAAATAGGCGCACCATTGGATGCGTGCTCTGCAGCCAATGCGTGAATCAAGGCACCCGACGCACCGACTTCGAGGATAGATACCTCTTCATTGGCGATTGCTTGCGCATTGGTTGCAACAAGTGCACCAATGATTCCGGCTAAGACGTCGCCGGACCCTGCTGTGGCTAACCATGGCGTTGCAGCAGGAAGCGCTATAAGTTGCGAAGCATCGGCGAGGTAAGTGATTGACCCCTTAAGCAAAACACTGACACCCAGTTGTGACGCGGCAGCCTGAACCCATTTCTTTGGATCGCCTTCAATTGCACTTGAAGTAACAGAAGTCCCTCGATTAGTTAAAAGCCGAGCAAGTTCTGCGCAGTGAGGAGTGATTAACGTCGGCGCTTTTATTGACCCAGTTAAGTAGAGTGCACCCGCATCCAAGACGGTTGGAAGATTCTGCGCAACAGCCTTACGTAAATCTCGATGTCGTAGGCGATTAGCCCACCCTCCAGGACTCTTTTCGCCAATTCCAGATCCCAATAACCAAGCCGAAACTTTCCCGTTCGTGAAAAGAACTTCGGGGGAGCGATGTGCGACTAATTGCTCAACAATCCTTAGCGGTTGCCACTCGAAACTTTCATTTGGTGCGATGAATCGAAGTGCACCGACTCCTGTTGCACCTGCAGCACGTGTAGAGAGAACTGCCGCACCTGGATATTGCCTAGACCCAGTCACGACGCCTAATACGCCCCGCGAATATTTGTGATCAAGGTCGGTTGGGATGAGGATGCAGCGTCTTGCATCACGCTGGGACCATTTCTTCACAGTCAGATTGGTGTTCATATGACCATTATAGACTTACTTGAGCTTGCACGCAAAAAAGTAATTCTGTCGGCTCATTTTTAGAGTTGCTCTGATAAATCGATCCAATTCTGCCGTGGGCAATATCTGGTGGGTGAATTATCGGGGTGTGCTCTAATTCTCAAAAATACTTCGCAAAAAGGTTGGGTAGACCCAACCTTTTTGCGCTCTTTGACAGAAAAAGTGCCACCCCCCCCCTTATTGTGGATTGATATTCCGCCTCAAAGTGATTGAATACTCCAGATATTTGTCGATTGTCAGCCAGATAGGCCGCGCAACGCAAGTGTGTAAGTTTCTATTATGGGAGTAGCTCAAGTGGAGATTTTAAATCTGGGCGATGGCAGCGAAGAGTCTTGGGAAGATAGTTATGCCCCTAAACGCTCTAAGAGTTCAAAAGCTGTCATAGGCATAAGCGGACTTGCTGCTCTCACAGGGCTTGGATCCACGCTTGCGGCCAACATAAGTATCAACTCAGGGCCAGTTGAATTCGGTCAAGGTGTTGCGCAGACTGTTACTTGCGATGCCGATGGATTTAACGTTAAACCAGTTGCATATTTTGATAACGCTACTAATGGTTTCCGTTTGGATTACGTAGAGGTTTCTGAACTTAATCTCATCCCAGTCGGATCAGATACCTCACTTTATGATCCATCGACGAAAACTTATGGACAATATGATGGATCTGCTGCAATAGCTGCTCACCCTGGCCAATATTTTGATGACGCCGATAGCCAATGGAAAAATACTTGCGATGGCATAGTTTTAGATTTTAAGGCTTACACAGATGACCCGACATACTCGATCAATACTGTCGACGGGTACGATTATTACGCCAACGATGTCTCCGGCCCCGCTCCAACCGATACAGCCTCACCTATGTATTGGACTATTCTAGATACTAGCCCTCAATGGGATGGCAGCAAATATATTTATGACACATCCGGTGGCATCCTAAATGCCTCTATCGAAGCCCGCAACGCAGATGTAGCGATAGTGTTCGACTCAACGGATAGTAATTACAGTAGCAACTACGGCACACAGGATTTGTTAGGTGATTTTTATTGGTTTGATGAAACCTATTACATAAGTATCACATCTCCGGATGATGCTGGTGGGACAGGTTTCGTTGCGGAATCTAGTTACCAATTCTTCACAAAAAATGGCCATCATGGTGCTGAGTTGTATTCTGGTATCCAGAACGAAGATGAAGACCCGGCACTAGGTATTAGCAAAATCACCGTGGAATCCATGAAGTACTTCCCAGCCGGATACTTGTCTTGGAATAACAGCCCTGGAATCGCGCCTTAACCCTAATTCGCCTCAGAACACGAAGAGTTTTAGCCGCACCTTTACTTCTCAACTGCTTCTATTCGCATTCTCATCGCAATAAATAGATAATTTCCCTATGCAAAGAGCAAGTAAATTCCTAACTGCGATCCTTTGCTTGGGGCTGCTTTCATTTCCAACCTTGGTTGCTCATGCCGATACAACCCCGTTTGCTTGCACGCAACCACCCAAAGTCCCTAAAAACTTAGGGACTTTGGTTGTAGCCGGGCAGAGCGTTCAGCTCACCAGCGTTGAGTGGGGTTTGGCCCAGGGATGTTTCAAAAAATATGGATTAACTATTAAAACCAATCCAGTGGCTTCTGCTCAAATTGGAATTGCAGGTGTGATTGGTGCAAGTTTTGATTTAGCGTTAACAACCCCAACCAACCTCATACAAGCGATGACCAATGGAGATTTTGCGGGCAAAATCGTGGCACCTCGCCATTTGTATACTGCCGATGAGATTGCTAGAGCAAAACGTGAACCTCTCTATTCCGGCGAGCTTCTTTTTCAAACCGTGTTGTTAGTAAAGAAGGATTCACCTATCAAGAGTTGGAGTGACTTAGAAAAGCGGAAAATCGCAATTAAGACTTTTAGAAGCCAAGATCATGCTGGAGTTCTGCTCGGGATGCAAAGCGTTGGTGCCAACTCCTACAAAACTGAATTTCTGACCATGTCTGATGCGCAGATGACAATTGCACTCAATAGAGGCGATGTTGATGCAATCGTGCAGAGTGATCCATATGCAACCGAGACAATTCTGGCTGGCGCCCGGGTTATTGGGTACCCGTCGGCATATTATGTTGAACCTGGTCCTGCCTCGGTATTTATAAGTTCTGAAAATATTGTGGCAAAAAAAGTTAAGTTGATGGAGACTTTCCAGAAGGCGATGTTGGAGATAAACCATCTTCTCAACCAAAGTCATTACGAGTCTTCATTTCGAGAGACGATTGCCAAGATAACTGGCGTCAGTCAAGAAGCTGCCGCCAAAGTGCGGTTGCCAATTATGATGGAGCGGAACGTCGCGTTCAAAGATATAAGTTATATTCCAAATAAACTTAAACTTTTAGGGTTCACAAAAACCAGAGTGAGCCTTGCTCGTGTATTATTCCGATAATGTTTAAGGTGCAGATGGCTGTAAAGCGCAAACCAATTTTGCTCTTCTGCACTCTGCTGATTTCTTTCATCCTCTGGGAAGCGGCTTCTTTTCTGGCTGGCGCAGCATATTTCCCCCATATTTGGGTTGTTCTCGCAGATTTGGCACAGTTGGTTATCTCGGTGGCATTCTGGAATAGCCTAATTCTCACTCTTCTTCTTACCTCGATCGCGTTCGTAGTCGGTGTTGTATGTGCCTCGACAATCGCCATCATGGTTGCCCTCAATCGGTCAGGTGAGTTAGCAACTCGAGGAGTTCTTAATTTTGTTCGATCTATACCATCTGTAGTGTTCCTTCCCTTATTGGTTGCCTCCGTGGGGTCATCTGCCAAGACTGCGGTGCTATTGGCCGCATTTGTGGTTACTTTCAAACTCGTGACATACATAATTAGAGGCATAGGCGAAACAGATCCACGATTGCTTGACGTAGCCAAAGTGATGAACTTGTCGTTTTTTACAAAAATATGGTTGGTGTATTTACCTTCAACTATCGCCCTTGCAAGTACTGGATTGCGCCTATCTGCTAGCAGAGCCTTTGGAACAGTAGTTGCTACTGGGATTATCGCGGGAACGCCAGGGTTAGGTCTAGGGCTACTGACTGCCGAGACGAATGCAAATAATCCACGTCTTTTTTCATATGTACTTGTTATGGGAGTGGTAGGGGTCTGGATTTATAGACTTTTCACAACTATCGAGAACCAGTTATTCCGCTGGCGGCGATCAGTGTGAAAACTATTGTGAAAAGCTTTTTCTTAAGGGTTTGGTTTCCCTTTTTAATAATTGTGCTCTGGCAAATGCTTCTCCAGAATTCCACTAATCCTTATTTTCCAGCTCCAAGTGAGATATTTACTTCTGCTCGATCGACGTTAACGTGGGATTGGGTGAGCACTTCTCTTAAATCGAGTTTGACGACGCTACTTGGCGGATACTTCATTGGCGCAATCTTGGGTATATTGCTTGGGGCCGTTATCGGCTCGCAAGAATTCTTGCGAGCAGTATTTACACCAATTACTAATTTCATTCGCAGTATTCCCGCTGTGGCAAAAGTGCCGGTGATCATGGCCCTCCTTGGGATTGGTACCGCCAGCCGTATATGTTCGGTGTCAGTTGCCGTGCTGTTCCCGGTTCTGATGGTCACATTACGAGCGGTGGCTACAACCGATGAACAACTCTTAGATAACGCCCGTTTGATGGGATACGGCACTTATCGCACTATTTTCTCGGTGAGGTTACCTGCCGCTACTGGGCAGATTTTGGCGGGATTGCAGGCTGCAGTGCAAGTAGCTCTTTTCATTATGGTGATAAGCGAAATGTTGGGATCTGGTATCGGCTTAGGCGCATTCGTCATACATTCCCAACAAACCTTTATGATTGAGGATATGTGGACGGGAATATTGATTCTTGGAGCACTCGGGTTATTCCTCAACGAAGCATTCCTCATTCTCGAACGGCGCATCGCTCCTTGGTATTTCAAATCTAAGGAGATACGATGAAAATCGGATCGATCAGCGGCTATGAAGTTCGTGTAAACGGGATTTCAATGAGTTTCTTAAATTCAGACTCTGAAAAAGTAGTTCTTCACGATATTTCTTTCGCAGTGGCTTCAGGTGAAGTATTGGCAATCTGCGGTCTTTCAGGGGTCGGTAAGTCAACACTTCTTAAATTGATCTCTGGATTATCGCTACCAACCGCCGGGCAAGTGCAGATTGATTCAGTGGTAGTAAATGGTCCGCATCCTGGATTGGGATTTGTTACTCAGGATTATTCCCGTTCCCTATTTCCTTGGTTAACTGTGGCGCGTAACGTCGCCTTACCTTTCAAGGCTCTCAATGTATCTCAAGAGGAGAAAGCGGCGAAAATAAAACAAGTCTTAATTTCTGTTGGCTTGGAGGATTCTTCGCATCTCTTTCCGTGGCAACTTTCCGGAGGCATGCAACAGCGCGTTGCCATAGCACGAGCCCTAGTGACTCAACCAAGATTGCTATTGCTTGATGAACCATTTGCTTCGGTTGACGCGCATGTGCGCTTAGAGTTAGAAGACTTGATTGCTCGGTTGGTAGATGAGCACGCAGTGACGACGATTCTGGTAACCCATGACATTGATGAAGCAATCTACATGGCCGACAGAGTAATCACGCTCTCAGGTTCACCAGCAGGAATCGGTATGGAGTTTGATGTTGATCTGCCACGCCCGCGAGAACAGATTATTTCGCGCGCTGAAGCACGTTTTTCACAATTGCGTACTGACCTTTACCTTGGATTGCGAAAGTAGAGCGGATGTACGATTTTAGTGTTCTCGAGAAGTGGGCGCTTGAAAAGCCGAACGAAATCGCATTCGTCGATGAATATAGTGAAGTTACCTTTTCGCGGATGCGCGCAGATGTATTAAAAATTGCTTCTCATCTATCCCAGGTAGGCATCACTAGAGGTGATTTGGTTTGTACCGTATTGACACCCTATTTCCGTTGGGCTTTTACGCTAGCCATACACCTACTTGGAGCGACTGCCTTTTCAAAAAACGGAATTACAAAGTTCCCTGCGGCCATCACGCCAAAATGGATGATTACCAATCGAGCTCATCCGCAAATTTCTGCCGAACGAACCATAATGTTTTCCCAGGAACTTGTATCAAAGATTATGGCATGCCAAGAACTTGAAGTTATACCGGGCTATGCATCATCAGATGATCCAGCAATTCTCTTTGGAACAAGTGGCACATCAGGTGAAACTAAGTATGTAATGGTGACGGCCGGAGACTTAGAGAGATTTCCAATTCAAAAAAGTCCATATGATTTCATTGGAGAAGGTCACATCATGGGCCTGCATACTGTGGCATCTCGTCAAAGTTTTAGACGTGCTATTAAAGGTTTAACTGTGGGAAAAACTTTCTTTGCTTGTGAATCAATGGATTACCGCCTCCCTCAGATCATGCGCAAATATTCAATTGGTACTTTGATGGGATCGCCTCTACAGGTTTCGCTTTTCTTAGATGTTCAAAAGCAAACCGGAACACTTTTGCCAGATTTGAAAGTAATAATCATGAGCGGTAGCGCGCCTTCAGCTCAAATAATTGCGCGAATTAAGAGTGCCCTTAACTGTCGAATATTTAATGCATACGGCTCGACAGAAGGGGGCAATGTCACTCTCGCAGAAGTAACCGATGAAATTCCCTCTGGGTCTTACATAAATGCATGTGTCATTGTGCAAATCGTTGACGAAAACGACCAGATTCTTCCTGCTGACACTCTCGGCTATATCCGTTACTCAAGAGAGGGAATGGTGAAGGGCTATTACAAGAACCCCGAAGCCACCGCCGCGTCTTTTCGAAATGGTTTCTTCTATCCGGGCGATATCGGTTCAATTGAGGGCGATGGCAAATTGGTTCTCGGGGGACGAAGCAATGAAGTGATCAATCTCGGAGGGGTAAAGATTAATCCGGAGAAAGTTGATGAGGTCGCGCGAGCCCAGTTAGGCGTACTTGATTGCGCGGCATTTGGGTTAACTGACCAGACAGGAGTAGAACAGCTTGCCTTGGCTCTGGTTACTGATAAAGATTTTAACCTCGCAATTTTCCAAAAGACTATGGAGAAGAAATCTGCCCATCTTCCAAAGAAATATATCCAGACTGATATTATTCCTCGCAATGAGAATGGCAAAGTGTTGCGAGGAAACTTGGAAGAGCTTCTCAAGGATGCAAAGGGATTTGGAGATTCACGGGATGTTTAAGAGAAGATATTTGTTAGGGGCGTTCACAGCCGCCTTCATTCTTTCAAGTGCATCCTTGCCAATCAACGCCGATACAATCTTTGCGTGTAGTCAGCCGTCTAAGGCGCCTAAATATCTGGGAACTTTGTCACTTGCCTCGATTCCAGCAAATATGCCTACTGCTCAATGGGGTATTGACCAGGGATGTTTCAAAAAATATGGTCTCGAGATTAAGACGACAAGCGTTGCTTCTGCACAAATCGGAATGGCTGGATTAGTCGGAGAGTCATTTGATCTGTTTATGAATACTCCTTCTAATATCGTTTCAGCAATGGCCAATGGAGATTTTGCAGCCAAAATCATTGCGCCACGACATGGGTATTCTGCGGAAGAGTTAGCGCGTGCCAAGCGTGAGCCGCTTTATCCGGGCCAGTTATTGATGCAAACTGTATTGCTGGTAAAGAAAAGCTCGGCTATACAAAGTTGGAAAGATCTTGAGAAGAGCAAGATCGGTGTCAAATCTTTTAGGGGCCCAGATCACGCAGGCGTTATTTTAGCTATGCGAGCTAATGCTGCTAATTCTTACAAAACAGAATTTCTGGCGATGACGGATGCTCAAATGGTTGCCGCTCTTGATCGCGGGGATGTTGATGCGGTAGTTCCAAGTGATCCCTATGCCACATCAATCATTCTCAGCGGGGCTCGTGTTATTGGTTACCCATCGGCGTATTACTTTGAGCCGGGAGCTGCAGTGGTCTATGTCAGTACTGCCACAATTGTTGCAAAAAAACCGGCGGCCATGAGAGCTTTCCAAAAAGCAATTCTTGAAATAAACCACCTTCTTAATCTTCCTCAAAATGAAGCGACGTACCGCAAGACAATCGCCAAAGTTACTGGGGTGAGCGATGACGCTGTGGCCAAACTCAAATTGCCCAAATTGAGCGAAAGCAATGTTGCTCTTTCTGAGATTTCCTATATCTCCAACAAGTTAAAACTATTAGGCTTTACTAAATCGCGGGTGAGTGTGGGGCATATTCTCTTTAGATAGCCCTATATGTTTTAACTTTAGACCATATATGAGGAGGCGAGCCAAGGATGTTTGATTTTGGAATCCTGGCTAAATGGGCGCAAGATGAACCTAATGGTTTGGCTTTTGCTGATGACGAATATGTGCTCTCTTTTCCTCAACTTAATTCTTTGGCTCTCAAGACTGCTGCACACTTAACCGAACGTGGGATAGTGCAAGGGGATTTAGTTTGCGTTGCCTTGCCATCGTATTTGGAATGGAGCACGACGCTTGCACTGCATTTACTTGGCGTAAAAACCATGTCCAAAATCGGACGGGGTGGTTTTAATCCAGAAGTTTTCCCAGATTGGTTAATAACTTTGCAATTGGATCCCGAAGTCGGAATTGAAAGAACCATCATCTTTGATGAAGCGTTACTAGCCACCGTAGTGGCAGGTCCGGAGATGAAAGATGCTCCCGGGTATTCCCACGGCAGCGATATCGTGCGCTTCTTTTCGACGAGCGGCACCACAGGCTCTCGCAAGTATTTCGCCGTTACCAGCGATGGACTCGCATCGCTGGTCGGCCGCTCTGGAAAGAGTGATTTTGCCGGTGAAGATCCGCTTCTGAGTTTGTTCCCATTCGCGATGGGTGCAAATTATGTGCGCGCATTGCGGGGCCTTGTGGCTGGAAAACCATATTTCACATGTTCTTTTAGGGATTACCGATTAACTAAAATGCTTCGTAAATATCCAATAAGAACGTTATTAGGATCGCCAGTGCAGATAGCAAATTTTCTCAATCTTCAGATGCATACCGATACCCAACTTCCAAACCTCAAAACAATCGTGATGAGCGGAAGTACGCCTTCATCTAAATTGCTAGCTCGAATAAATTCGCAAATAGGCTGTGAGGTGTTGAATGGATATGGGTCTGCCGAAGCAGGAAATGTGGCAATCAGCACTATTACCCAAGAGTCGTCAATACCCGGCGTAATTAACCCTGCTGTCACACTTCAAATAGTTGATGAAGCTAATCAAATCTTGCCCGCAGGTGCCATTGGTAGTATCCGTTACAGTCGCGAAGGAATGGCGCTGAGTTACTATAACAATCCAGAAGCATCTGCCGAATATTTCCGCGAGGGCTTTTTCTATCCCGGTGACTTGGGCTTCATTGACACTCAAGGCCGATTGGTTCTAGCAGGGCGAAGCAATGAAGTAATCAATCTTGGGGGAGTTAAAGTTAACCCTGAAAATGTTGATGAAATTGCTATGGCGCAGTTAGGTGTATTGGATTGTGCAGCTTTCGCGATTATGAGCCAATCAGGCGTTGATCAGTTGGCATTAGCTTTGGTCACTGACAAGGATTTCGACCTTGCGCTCTTCAAGAAAACTATGGAGAATAAATCTATCTACCCGCCCACACTCTATTTTCCGACGAAATCGATTCCTCGCAATGAGAACGGTAAAATCTTAAGAGAAGAACTACGAGAAAACTTTGAGAAAAAATAGTGGATGCCGGTAAATTTGATGAGTTAATGCGCCATTGGGCACGAACTAAACCCAACGAGATTGCCTTTGCCGACGAAGAATACGAAATTACCTTTGCGCAGTTGGATTCACTCTCTCACAGAATGGCGAAAGTGCTACAAGAGGAAGGAATTACAAGAGGGCATCTAGTCAATACAACGTTACCTTCCTATTTAGGAATTATTACAACCTTCGCCCTTCATTTCCTGGGAACTGTATCTTTCGCGAGCGGAAAACTGATTCGCTCAAACCCACCACTTAATATTGATTGGAATATTTCGCTTCTCCCCAATGAGCTGGTTGCTTTGAATCGCACGATTATCATCGATGAGCCTTTCCTTGAACGAGTGAAGAGCACACCAGAGCTCGAATCGATTCCTGGGTATGCCAAACTTTCAGATCCGGCTAGATTATTTGCAACGAGCGGGACTACGGGCACCCTCAAGTACACAATGGCAACGGCTGGTCAGCTCGAATCAATTGCTGCCGAGGTCGGTGCATTCGACTGTGCCGGAGAACCTGAAGTGATGGGACTGTTCCCTCTGAGCGCTCGAACCACCTATCGCCATGCGATTAATTCCCTTGTTTCAGGAAGGTCCTTTTTCAGTTCTGGATTTGTCGATTATCGATTGCCAAAAGTGTTGAGCAAATACCCCATTAGGACGCTCATGGGTTCACCAGCGCAGATTGCAACTTTCTTACAATTACTTACAAATACCGGCACGAATCTTCCCTTCTTGAAAACCATAATTTTGGCCGGCAGCCATCCCTCTCAAGTTCTCATCGAAAGAATCCATAGCCACCTAGATTGCACAGTTATTGATATCTACGGCTCAACGGAAGCCGGACTAATAACAAGTCGCGAAATAAATCGCGACAAGATCAGCGAGTTCAAGATGGACTCGTTAGTTACTTTACAAATAGTGGACGAGAAGAACGAAGTGGTGGGTCCAAAAGTTATTGGGGAAGTGCGATACCGCAAATTAGGCATGGCGGATTCCTATTACGCAAACCCAGGAGCCACTACACAATTTTTCCGCGAAGGGTTTTTCTATCCCGGTGATTATGGTTATCTCAATAGCGCCGGTGCATTGGTGCTGGAGGGGCGGCTGGACGAAGTGTTTAACCTCGGCGGAGTCAAAATTGGAGCTGAGGCAGTGGAAGAAATAGCCCAAGCCCAATTGGGCGTAATCGATTGCGCAGCTTTTGCCATGCTCGACCCTTCGGGTATTGAAATTTTAGGGCTGGCACTCGTGACGGATGATGATTTTGATCTCGAGCGCTTTGGGAAGGTTCTTGGGAAGAAAGTCCCGGTTGTTCCGCAGGCATTGTTTAAGATCTCCTCGATTCCGAGAAATGAAAACGGCAAAGTTTTGCGCCAGGCACTTAAAGAGGGCGTAAAAGTGCCTCTTAAATCACCTCTACCAGGGTTACTTCTTCGGGGTAATTGTGCTTAAATAAGCGAAGGCGCTATGGAGCGGATGGCCCGCCATAGTGGAGAAGATGGATTCTAGGTATGAGAAGAGAGTGAAGCGATGGAGATTTTAAAGTTCAATTCAAATCCTGACGATTCTTTACCAGAAAAACGTACCTCCAGCAAAAAATTGACGGCAACTCTTGGGATTGGTGGCCTAGCCGCACTCGCTGGTTTTGGATCTACTTTGGCGGCCAACATCACCCTTAACAACGACACAAACGTAGAATTCGGACAAGGTGTTGCGCAAACAACAAGTTGCGACTCCGATGGCTTCACTATTACCCCTGTTACGCGTTATGACAACGAACTTTCGATGTTTAGAATTGATTATGTTCAAGTCTCTGACTTGAACTTGACGCCCGTGGGCACTGGGTTTGATGATTCGGATCTTTCGAGTTTCGATTATGCCGATGCAGCTGCTGCGGCAGCAGATCACCCTGGGCAGTACTACGACACCGATGCGAATTCGTGGATAAATACATGTGATGGAGTTGTTTTAGATTTTAAGGCTTATACAGATAATCCAGATTACGCGGCATATACAAAGGATGGTTACGAGTCTCAGGCAGATACGATTACATCTCCATTGATGTGGACCGTAGAAGATGGTGATCCTTACCAAAATAACGCCTACCTTGCCAATAGTGATGTCGCAATAATTTTTGATGCAACACTCGATGACAATAACTATGGCTCAGTAAGTTCAAGTTCTGACACAGGAGGATTAGATATTACTTATCCTACTGCTTACGATGCTAATTCTAGTTTTACTTTTGCAAACTATTATTCCTCGGAAGATCCTTTCGCGGGAGCAATTTCAAAAATAACAGTTGAGACGATGAAGTATTTCCCTGATTCGTACTCTGTCGAATACGAAAACGGGGTTGGAGTAAAACCGACCTAAGTCGCCTAGCCAATAATCCAACGCCGGAGTGGACGCGCCAATTTTGACCCTTGCTTCAGATTAATTCTTGCTTCACACGCAAAATAAACTCCAAAAGGTTGGGTTTACCCAACCCCCTGCCTTGCACTCTGCGTTTGCGCCTGTAAAGGTTAACCCATCGGCCTCCTCATAAGTTGCCGTGCGTGGTCCATACGGGAGCACCTTGCACGATGAAAACGGAGATCGTTCGATGTCTATTTTTGATTTTAACGGTGGAGGAAAACCGAATTCTGTAAGACTGAAACCAACAAAGCTTGTTCTTGGTTCAATCATCCTTGCCGCAGTTCTTGGACTTGGATCCACGCTTGCTGCCAACATCAACATTAATTCAGGGCCTGTTGAATTCGGTCAAGGTGTTGCGCAAACGACTGCTTGCGATGGCGCCATCACGATTACTCCGAGCTCGGCTTTCGACAACACTGCAACACCATCTCCTGAACCAACTCCAAGTACGGCTACAGGTGTCTTTAATCTAAAGAGTATTTCTGTTTCAGATATTGATGTTACTTCCGGACATTGCTCTGGAAAAACTTTTACCATTAAAGTTTATGGAGAATCGAGTAATACTCCGCTTGAACTAGCAAACGGATTAAGCAGTTTCATAGTCCATGCGACGGGATCAGGTTTCATAAAAGCTCAGTCCGGATATACTCTCGAATCTGTCGATGAAACTTCTTTTATTATCACCATAGATTCACCATTGGTAAGTTCTAGCCAAGTTTATAAGGTTACGATTGAAAGTAGTGATATCGCTGTTAGCACAGAGCCCTCCTACTATCCATTTGGGCCACAGGCTGATGTTTCTGGAACAACCGTTACATCTGGAGGATGGGAATTATGTTGGTCTGGTCCGTACAATGGATTCGCAAGCTTCTCCTCAATACAGGCGTCATGTACAGGTGAGTATTTGATGTATGCAGGTTGGGCAGGCGCCTCGACTTCTCCGGAAACAATTCCAGCAACTATTACGTTACTTGCCGCAGCACCACGTGCTGACGTCTTTACCGTTACCAATTCGTCTTCGGCCAGTGATGCACATATTGCCAACGGATCTGGTTGGTACTTTAGTGACGATAGAGGAGGGACTCGTAACAAGGCGGTGGGCTTTGGTTCAGCAGATTCGATGTGGAGTGGAAGCCCATGCGGTGAAAGCCCCCTCGGTATTTGTTGGCACTCAGCTCCAGATTTGCCAGCTAGTTATGGTTGGGCAGGAAGTCCCTACCCTGTCTGGGCGAACTCTGAACCAGGACTCTCACCTGGTTGGTCTTTGGCTGGAACGCAATTTCTTGGGCAGGGCCCATCGATGGGTTATGGCGCGGATTACACACGCGCGATTTTCCAAAGTACGGGTAATTGATTTGCCCCAGCAATGTCTGTTTCCATCATTCTCAATTCATTACGACTTCAAGAAAGGAGCGCTAAATGTTGATGGAATGGAAATATGGACACACGGCATACACCGTTCATGGTGACTTAACATCTGGAAAAACTCCACTGATAATTCTGCACGGCGGTCCAGGTTTCGGTTCCAAAGGTGCAACAGCTGTAGCTGGATATGCACTTAGCACGGGACGTCCGGTAGTTGTCTACGACCAAATCGGTTGCGGAGATTCGTCGGCTCTTCTTGAAAAACCGAAGGAGTTTTGGCAGGTTCCGATCTTTGTTGAGGAATTCAACGCACTCGTAAACCATTTACGTATTGCAGATAACTTTGCACTCATTGGCCAATCATGGGGCGGGTTATTAGCAGCTGAAATTGCTATTACCCAGCCAGCAGGACTTAAAGCGCTTATCCTCTCGAGCGCATTGGGTGATACGCAAACATGGCTTGATGAAGTGAGACGTCTTGTTCTAGAAATGCCTAAAGAAATCGCAGATGTGATTATAAAACATGAAGAGGCTGGAACGACCGATTCTCAAGAGTACTTAGTGGCCGCATATAAATTCTACGATCGCCATGTCATCAGGATTCCCATGCCTGCAGATTTTGCTGCTCATTTTGAAGAAGCGATGGCGCAACCCAATGTGTACCACTCCATGTGGGGACATTCAGAGTTAACCTGTACAGGAACGCTAAGTGGACATATTGTCACTGATCGCCTTCACAAGATAAAAGTACCGACACTTGTAATCTCGGGTAAATATGATGAATCAACACCTAAAACAAGCCAAGCATTCATTCGCGAAATACCAAATTCACATTGGGAAATCTTTGAGGAATCGGGCCATTGTTCCTTTCTTGAGGAAGCAGCTAAGTATCAACGCGTGATGAACGACTTTCTTCAAACTAATACCTAAAGGAAAATCGCTACCCAACGCGCTAACTCGCAGTAATTACCAAGGAATTCGCTGACGTCGCCGTCCCTCCAGGGGTGGAGACAGAGATTTTTCCGCTTAAAGAGGTTGTTGGGATACGAACGGTAACTGAGGTAGCAGTGATTGCAGTGATCGTTGCAATGACGCCATTCACCTTCACAAGGGTTGCGCCTGTCAGATTTGTTCCAGTAATAGTGATTAAAGCATTTCGTGCAGCTGTAGTGATTGACGGAGTTCCGACGCCAGTTGATTTAAATCCTGTAATTGTTGGAGCTGGTACTGAGGCGACTTGAACTAGCGGTGACTGACCAATGAGGACCAACCGTACGGGGGCGGGAGAAGGAGTGGGAGGAGCAAGTACTAATGTTTTCACCAGCGCATAAGCAACAGCTGAATAAGTCGATGATGTCCGTGAGTTGTAATTAGTGCTCTCAGTCGGTGTGAAAATTGCCGTAAATATGAGCGAACCAGCGGTTATTGGCGTATAAGAGCATGTGGAAATTAGTGTCAGGGAACCCGAACTTTCTTTAGCACTACAACTAGCTAGGGAAATGCTGGAATTCATGAAATTGACTGATCCAGCAACACTCACTGCAGCAGTAATCGTTGCTGCTTGTCCAACTGTGAAAGCTCCATAACTTAAAGAAATTGTTGGTGTCGCCTTATTAATAGTGAAAGTCCCTGCAGCATAGGTAATGCTGGTGTAGTTGGCGCTAGCGCCAGTAGAGAAAGTAACCGCCGATGGAGTGATGGAGTAACTACCAGCGTTAGTGGGAGCAGTGGCAGAGTTATATGAAGCAGTTCCCACTTGGTTGGTATAGGTATAGGTCACAGATGAGATTGCATCACTTCCGGCTAAACCTGAAGTGGAATATCCATTGGTAGGGGTGGATCCTCCGTAGGAAATTGCCGAAGGAGAGTTTGCAGTAATAGTGAGAGTGTCAGCTTTTGCAAAGGTCACTATCGTCTCTGCTGCATAGACAATGTTGTAATTGTCATCTCCGGCTCGCGATGCGGTGACTTTGCATGTTCCATAGGAGCTCACTGTCAGTGTTGCTCCAGAGATCGAACATCCCGATGCGGTGGCGCCACTACCGGTGAGCGCATAACTGCTAGCACCTGCACTACCGCCAGATGTTGTCAGGGTGAGTGCGCTTCCATAAGCGCCAGAGGTGGAGAAGAGTGTGAGTGGTGCTTGATCAATTTTCGAAGCCACGGTGTAACTGATTAAAACGAAACCTGTTCCACCTTTGCCAGTTGTTTGAGGATAAGTGTTGCATGCTGAAATACAACCGGAACCGCCACCACCACTGCCAGTATTATCTGTTCCGCTCCCAGCATTTACAGCATAGGCAGCAGGGGCAGAACTTCCAGACCACACTGCACCGTTGCCGCCTCCGCCAGTGCCTCCTATCGCGTAGGTGGAAACTGATCCGTTACCGCAGTTTTTATAACTAGTTCGGCCACCACCTCCACCGCCTCCAGCGATGTAACGAGAGCCACCTGAGAGAACTCCTAATGAAGCCGATGCTAACAGCGTTGAAATTGCCGCCGTAGTAATTCCAATTCCTCCGTTACCGCCAATATTGCAGGCACTCACGTCTTGACCAACACCGCCGGCTCCTCCACCACCTGATCCACCCCAAACTGTTGTGCTGACAGGCATTGCTCCGGATTTATTTCCATAAGAAAAGATTGTGGCGTTATCGGCAGTGACACTATTGAGCGTTGCTTTGGAATTTAATGTACCTGGAGCAGTTGTAGGACTACCTGATGAGTACGTAGCAGTATTCGCCTGACCCTGTCCACCGACACTTCCGCCTTGAACACCGTATGAACCATCGACTGTAAATAACGGAGTACCAGATCTCGCGGCACTTGTGTTTCCGGCACCACCACCACCACCAACTGCAGTGTAAGACGAGAATGAAGAGTCTCCTCCAGAACCTCCACGGGAAACATCTGCTTCCCACGCTGTGTTATTTAGCGCGCCACCATTGCCGACAGTGATAGCCATTGAAGCTCCGGGAGTTAACGCCAAACTTGAAAAGTAAACAACGCGTCCCGCACCACCGCCACCTGCATAAGTTCCTGATCCACCCGCACCACCACCACCGACAATCAATACTTGTGCACTCGTTACTCCGGCGGGCACAGTCCAGTTACAACTTCCCACAGAAAGAAATTTGGCGATTGTTCCTGAACCACTATCGGTACAGGCGGCTTGGGCTGGTGCAATAGGAATAATAGATAGGAACGGCATGATGAGAACAAGTCCAAGAAATCTCCGTAGGGCTAGCACTCGGTATCGCCCCTGAGGCAGGGGGCTGTGACTCTCATATGCAAAACTTTAGCCTCGAAACAACCCTCCGGTGGATTTAGGGCCAGAGATATTATTTCTAAAAGAGTCGAAGCGAGCGTGGTAAGTATAAATTCCTTACCCTTAAGAAGTATTGAGAGAATATTTCATCCTAAAAGGTTGGGTCTGCCCAACCCCCTGCCTTGCACTCTCCCCTTGCACCTGTAAGGGTTAACCCATCGGCCTCCTCACAAGTTGCCGTGCGTGGTCCATACGGGAGCACCTTGCACGATGAATTTGGAGAGAAGCGATG
>WLOP01000006.1 GCA_009699205.1 Actinomycetota bacterium | reverse complement strand
ACCACTCCTCAGAGTGGATTTACTGTTGAGACGATTGATTCATCAAGCTTCACCATTACCTTTACCTCACCTACTCAATCATCGAGTGCGCTCTATAAGCTCACCATTGAATCCAGTGATACATCACCTAATCCAACGGCTTCGCCATCTGAGTCAGCGAGTTCATCGCCAAGCGGTTCACCTACTGGATCGGGCTCTGCGACCCCATGTGCTCCAGGAATTGTTAACGGAACTGGTGATGGCTTAACTATTTCGACACCAGGAACAAGTGCTTATCAAATATTGCAGGATTATCCAGCGTCGAGCAGTGGCTTGAAATGGATATCACTTGCAGATGTTTCATGTGGGATGCCATTCCAAATCTATGCAGACATGGATCGTGATGGGGGTGGCTGGACCTTAATACTTGCTAATACGGCTAATCTTTGGAGTTACGATCAAGCTCAATCAATAAACTCAGTATCAGCGCCGTCTGATCCAACCGACCTAACTGAGCTAGGTGGGAAGTATTCGATTCTTAGTTACGCAGATTACATAAAAAAGAGTGCAACTGGCTTCCAATACCGAATGGAGGCTAGTAGTTATGATGCTGCTGGCGGAATTTGGACAGCTAACCAGCCATATAGTTTTGTTTCTACATCGAGTACCAACACAGATATTACTCTCGATAGTCAATTCGGAAGTTGGTCATATTCAGACAGTGGATTAGAAGAGAGAATGCCCTATTTGGTCAATAGCCCACAAGCGTTATTAACGACCAGTTATCTCGCAAGTGTTTCTTGGTGGGGGACTTTGATTCAAGCAGATTCTTGGGATGTGGGACCTGGGCCTTGGATTGAACTTATTGATGCACGTCCTGCAATTCTTTGGTACTGGGTTCGTTAGAGATTTTCTGAAGCTTTTAGTTCTGCAAACAATTCGCCCATCATTAAATCCAGCCCATCTCCAAAAAGACGGGTTTGAATTTGCTCAAATGCGGTGCGAATTGTCAGAACTTCAACGGTTAGCCCCTTCGGCCCTTTGAGGCCAGTTTCTTTACTCCATGAGCATTGCGAAAGCACCATAGAAAGTTTTTCGAAAGTTTCACCACCCGCTCTGTATTTAGATAGCCATGGAGCAATTTCAGCGATGAGATCTGGGCGCGAAAATTGTGGGCTCGTAAGATGAATGTGGTCGCGGATAATTACTTCTGCCGCTTTGCGGAATATTTCAGCGGCTTGCTCTGGCTTACCACTTCGCCATGCAGTAACGGCAGGGCCCATAATGGCGCCAAGATCCGGTGCGGCGTTGCCATTAAGGCATGAACCCCAAGAATTCTTGAGCAGGCGACGGATCGCTGCGTAATCGTTTTCGGGGGTAACCATAAGAGCAAGTGCGCGATCCCAGGATGTACGTGGATCGTAGGTATGTGAATTCCAGAGATAATCGCCGATAGTTGCTAGCGGCAAGAGCGTGATTTCAAAATGTTCCATCGGATTGGAAAATAGTCCGGAGGAGTGATTTTCTAATCCCACTTCGCGCCCTTGATAAGGACCGACATGTAGTTCGTGCGTCATGGCAACATCGTTGACGGGGTAGTTATCCCAATAGAGCGGTGGGCGTTTGGCATCGCTTTGGAACACGATCGCGTCAGAGATATCAAGATAAGCCGAACATATCTGACGTCCTGTCCACATCAAATCAATTTCAGTATTGAGCGAATTCCCGAGCTCTGCAATATACGGCTGAGGGCCGCGGCCACAATATTCCATAGGACAAACAGTTAAACGAGCATCTGGTTGGATAGCCTTGAGGGCAGCGTAGACACGGTTAGTAAAACTTGCTTGCGCTTTAGCGGTTGTTGCATATTGGGCAATGTCTTCGTCAAATTGTAATTCCCAAGGAATATCGTCAAAAAGCAATCCGAAATGTTTTACGCCAATAGCTGCTAATTGACGGTAGCGAATCATAATCGCCTCTACGTCGGCGTCATCGGAGTATTTGACGCTTAAACCAGGGGATACGCAGACCGAAATTCCCACGCCATGAAGATTGCCTCGCTCGACAAGTTCTGCGGTTGAATCAAGGAGCGGTTGGTCAAATGGTTTCCGCCAGTCGAATCGTTGCCACGGAGAATCCTTTGGCGCCATCATGTAAGAATTCATCCCAAAATCTGCAAACGATTCAATTCCTTTAAGGCGCTGTTGGTGAGTCCAAGGGTTCCCGTAAAAACCTTCGATCACACCACGAACGCCGAATGCAGGGGCATCGGTGAAATCAATTGTTCTTTGATCGGATTCCAGCCATTTCAAGAACGCATTGAGCGCCCAACGAAGCCCGGGGTCTGTGGCAAAAGTAATCTCTGCCGAAACTTTGGTGGCTTCTTTTTTTGCTCGCAGGTGAAAAGATTCCTTAGCTAAAGAAGGATCAGATGTGACTTTAATTTCAAGTTTATGTACACCAATGCGTTTTGCATGCCGAGTTTCAAATGCAGCGATCATCGCTTGGTGGTGAGACATTGTGACCGCTTTCTTTTAGAGCGCTACTTGTCGAGCACCTGAGAATACTTGCTTTAAGAAAGGTTCGGGTAGTGGGCCAAGTATTTGAGCGGCAGCGTGTATTGCCGCACCGATCACTGGTGCGATATCCAAAACTATTGACCTGGCAAGGGGATAGGAGCTTGCAAGTACGTTTTCGAAAGCGGAGTTGAACGCACCAAGGTTGGCGGTATGAAGACCACCAGCTCGAACGACGTCGAATGCATTGTTTTCAAAGTTTAGTAAGTTAGCGATCCCCACTACATCTTGGGCATGTTGGCGAGCAACAATTTCACAGACTTCAATTGCCCCCGCGTCTTCTTCATTAGCTAATTCGAAAACCACTGGTGCGAGTTCCTCGGGAACCGACATTGCTTCACGCGCAATCGCCTTAAAGAAAACGTGAATATCGTTCATTCCGAAATGGGTAGGTAAAACTTGGGTTAATCGTGTTTTGCCTGCTTGACCATTTTCGGCGCGCGCCATTCGGTTGATTGCCACATCCATGAGTTGCCCAGCACCGCCACCTTCACCGAGAGACATCCCCATAGTTCTGGCACTCTTCTTGCCATCGTGACCTACAGTTTTTCCGCCGGTTCCAGCGATAGATGCGCAACCAATCCCAGAGGGAATTCCGGCATAGAGCGCGGCGACTGAATCATTAATAAAGGATGCCCGTTCGCCTAAGTTATTGGTGGCAACAAATGGGGCGAACATTTCGCTATCACTATCCCAATCGATGCCAGCAAGTGCGAAGGTGTATCCGGCAACATCTGAACGTAAAACTTTTGCCGTAGTGATAGTTTCATCAATCACTTGGTTGAGAGCTATTTCCGTTTGGTTAATCCCGATTCGTTCCCAATTAGCAGCCCCATTGGCGGCCGAAGCGATAATTTTGCCGCTCTCATCTACCAAGCAAGCATGCGTTTTTGTTCCACCACCATCGATTCCGATGAAATACCTAGGCATTGAAAGCCCCTATCAATCCGGAGTTCTCTTCTTTGAGACGTTTCCACAGTTGATTGGCACGTGAAGCATCAGGTCCGAGAGGGTTGGTGATTAGCGCCCGCAGAGCCGAATCTTCATTGCCCGTGACTGCTGCATCTATCGTCAAGAGCTCAAAATCTTTAACACTTCTTACTAGCGAATCCATATCTGGGCGCATGGCAGAGGTTTCGATAGCTTGCGCACCCTGTGCTCCAATGCGAGATGGCAACTCCATCACGACATCATCAGGGACGCCTGGTACAGCACCATTATTTCGTGTATTTACAATGTGGATTGTTCCCGCGTCTGTATGGATATCTGCCATCAATTCAGCTGCAGAATCGGAGTAATAGGCGCCGCCACGTAACATTAACTCAGCAGGCTTCTCTGTTAACTCTTCATCCTTAAACTTCTCCATCAAATCGGCTTCGATCTTCATTACTTCGCTGGCACGAGTGGGATTTACTCTTTGGAAGTTGAGCCAGTTTTGAGTTTCATAATAGTAAAGAAGATAGTAATTGGGAATCGCAGCAAGAATTCGTAGTGATTCTTCATTCCAGTATGGTTCATCAGGTTGAGCGCCTTGTTTTATCACCAAATTCTTAAACCCGGCAAGAGAATCCGAAGTGCGATCTTCGCCAGTTATATTGATACCTCTTACCCAAGATAGATGGTTGAGGCCGATGTAATCGAGTGAAATTGTCTCTAGCGGTGTTTTCATTGCGTTGGAAACTTCAGTACGTAAGTTCCAGGGCACATTGCAGAGCCCAATGGTGCGCAAGGTAGGTGCATGGCGCAAGAGAGCCTCGGTGATCAATCCCGCAGGGTTGGTGAAATTGAGCAAAGTAGCGTGAGGAGCCTCTTCGAGAATAACCTTCGCCAAGTTGAGTGCCACAGGGATGGTTCGTAGCGCTTTTGCAAAACCACCCACGCCTACAGTTTCTTGCCCAATCAAATCAAATTCGCGCCCTAATAATTCATCGCGGTGGCGAGCAGCTTGAGTACCGACTCGAAACTGGCTGATAACAAAGGTTGCTCCACGTACACCGGCGCGCAGGTCATCTCCCCACGACACTTTGATATCTGCACCGCGCGCTTTAATCATCCGTTGGGCAAATGCCCCAATAACTCCCACGCGAGCGGGATCGATATCTACTAAATGAATTTCGCTAATGGGCAGGCGCGCATGGCGAACCAAAATTCCATCGATAAGTTCTGGCGTGTAGGTAGAACCTCCGCCGATCACTGTAATTTTCATCAAACAGACTCAGCTAACGCACTAATGCGATCATTGAATACTCGGTCGCAAGCAATTGATGTCGCCAAATCCAGCGCACCTCGGAGAACGCCCGAATCTCCCAGAGCAGATACTTCAATTCGCGGAGGAAATGGCACCACGGCAGAAACATATTTTGTAATGGCTTTTAAGAAGAAATCGGCTTGACGTCCAATTCCCCCAGAAAGAACCACTAATTCAAGGTCGGCGATTGATGTAATCGCCGATATATAGAGAGCAATTCGTTCGGCTTCTAATTCGACAACCGCCTTAGCTAGGGCGTCACCTGTTCTTGCTGCATCTAATATCGAGATGGTTGTGTAGGGAGTTTTCAAGGATGTCGTTCTGTATGTGCTCGCTAAAGAGCGTGCCAGCTCAGGAATACGATCAGCAGATGGGTTCGTAGCGGTGCGATGCTTATCGTTTGGGTCTCCAAAAGGTATGTAGAAAACTTCACCGGCTGCACCGCGATGGCCTCGTAAGAGTTTTCCGTTGAGAACAAGTCCTGAACCAAGACCCGAACCAACTGAAAGAACAGCAAAATGTTCGATGCCCTTTCCAAATCCATGTGCTTGTTCGGCCAATGTCACCAAGTTAATATCGTTTTCAACCAGGGGAGTGATGCCGAATTCCTTGGCAATTACTTTTGCCAATTGAACTCCGTCAAGATCGGTGATTGTTCCTGCAATTGCAATCTCACCAGTGATTTGATCTACAACACCTGGTGCGCCAACGACCAGCGAGTTAACTCGCGACATCGCATAGCCAGATTCTTTCAAAGCTTTCTCCGCTGCTGTATGCATCACCGCAAGGAGCGATTTCAAAGTAAGTGATTTAACTTCAACACTTACTTGCGAGCGAATAGTCCCCGTAAGATCACTTATTCCGGCGCGTATAAAACGGGCGCCGATATCAATACCCAAGGCAATCTGCGTATCGTTAATCGCTTCAAAGACTGAACGCGCACGTTTAGGATCATTTTCCCCGGGGAAATATTCTTGAACGAGACCGTTTTCGATAAGAGATCGCACAATTACTGATGTTGTGGGTTTGGAAAGACCATTAACTCGAGCGATTTGCGCAGCATGGAGCGCCCCGTGGCTTCTTAAAGTATCAAGAACTCGTCGTTCGTTAATCTCTCGAAGTAACGCAGGAACTGCGGGGGAATCAAAGGTTTCCATTTAGCCCTTCACGCCAGTGAGAGTAACTCCCTCAATGAAAACCTTTTGAGAAAGGAAGAAGATGATTATGACGGGAAGCATAAATAAAGTAGATGCCGCCATCATCATATTTGGTTGAACCGTGTGGACGCCCCTAAAAAGAGCTAAACCTATTCCAAGTGTCCAAATATCAGGATTATCAACGATGTACAACAAGGGCCCTGAGAAGTCGTTCCAAGAACCAAGGAATGAAAAGAGCGCGACTGCTGAAATAGCGGGCTTAGCTAGAGGGACAATGATCTTCAAGAGGAGTTTCATTTCGCTACAACCATCAATGCGAGCAGCATCAGAGATTTCGTCAGGGATGCTTGTAAAGAATTGTCGTAGTAAGAAGATTGAAAATGCACTCGAGAAGAACGCAGGGACTATCAATGGATAGAGGGATGGGATCCAATGCATTTTTGAAAAGATTACATAGACCGGAATCATCGTTACTTGGCCAGGCAACATCATTGTTGCAAGAATTACAACGAAAGTTGCTCCCCGTCCTTTCCAACGAAGTCTTGCCAAAACGTACGCTGGCGGAACGCTTGAAACCACAGTTCCTATCGTTCCTAAAGCTGATACTAATAAGGTGTTCAAGGTCCACTTCAGGAATGGGACTGCAGTGAAGACCGAAACATAGTTATTCCAAACAAATGGATGTGGCCAAATTGCTCGAGCACTTGCCTGGCTGTATGTCATTAATGATGTCGATACAACAAAGAAAAGCGGTAACATAAAAATAACGGAGAGAGTGATGAGCACTGAGTGATTAGCGACTGTATAAAGAAACTCACGCCAAATTCGTTGACGACGACGTTTCTTCGCCTCAGGATCTGTATATTTTGAAGGATCTGTTAGAAGTAGACTCATTTGAATAGGGATCCATTCGGATAATGAACCCAACGCTTTTGGGTTGAAAGCATGACTAATGTACAAAGTAAGGTGATTACAAGTAGGACCCAAGCAAGTGCAGAGGCGTATCCCATTTCATAGGCTCTAAATGCTTCAGTGTAAATATGTGTTGCATAGAAATACATCGAGTGGGAGTAGTCACGAACCTGCCCTGAAGCTACATAAGCTTGAGTGAAATATTGGAAACTACCAATGATTCCAGTGACAGCAGAGAAGAAAATCACTGGCGTTATTAGAGGCATAGTTACATACCTAAATTCTTGCCAAGAATTAGCGCCTTCTAAGCTAGCTGCTTCATAGAGAGATTTAGGGACATCGAGTAACCCGGCCAAATAGATAATCATTGTGTCGCCAATACCCCATAAACCTAAGAGTATGAGGCCCCATTTAGACCAGTGTGGGTCCATGAACCAGAAAGGGGGATTCTTGATCCCAATGCTCTCGAGAATACTGTTGATGGTTCCGTAAGCTGGGTTGAAAATATATGTGAAGGAAAGTGTTGCTGCAACTGTGGGGACCATCGCTGGAAGAAAGAATAATGTTCTGTAGAATTTCATGCCACGGGTTGGTTTAGTCAATATCCAAGCAGTAAAAGTGGCGAAGGCAATGCGGAGCGGAATACTGATCACGGAAATCCACAAAGTATTCTTGATTGCTTTCCAGAAGTCGGGATCATCAAAAAACATGCGGTGAAAATTCTCCAGACCAATCCATTTTGGAGATTCGACGAGATTAAATTTCGTAAAGGATTCATAAAAACTTGCTGCTACTGGATATGCGGTAAAAAGTATGAAGCCAAGGATCCAGGGCAACATACATAAGAAAATGAATAGGTACGGAACTTTGAGTTTTCGACGCGGGTTTAGGGATGTGCTTGCCCCTCGCTTTCGCGAGGGGACAAGCACATTTCCTTTAGATAGAGGCATATGTATGTGTGTTACTTGCTGTTTCTAGCGATGATCGTCGCAATGTTGGCAGAAGCATCTTTAAGCGCCGTAGAGATGTTCGACACTGTCCCTGCTTGCCAAGCGGCCATCAAGTTGTTGAGTTCATCTTCATCAAGGTGCTCAGCAACGAACATGATCTTGTGGTACCCGGATCGTTTGTTCTTGACGATATCGATGAATGGCTTATAGACCGCTGGGTAAACGAGATCCTTGGAATTAAGCGCTGCGATTGTTGAAGGTGGTTGAGTAGCGTAGTTCGCGAAATCAACCTGTAGCTGAGTATCGGTTGCAAGGAACTTGATGAGTTTCCAAGCTTCTGCAACATTCTTGGTATCTCGTCCGATGCCCATAGTGTTTCCGCCATAGCGTGCTGCACCGTAGAGAGATGATTTGAGTGCGCCAACGACTGGCATTGGAGCAACGCCAAAGTTAACTGGAGGTTTGTTGCAAGGCATCATGACCCAATTTTCTGTTGGATCGCAGAAAAGGCCAATCATCCATACAGCATCGATCCAGATTGCAGCGCGACCTGTAGGGAAATCTCCGTTGAGGCCCCAAGGGCTTCCAGCACCTGCAACGAACTTCAGGAGCTTAGTTTTGCCTTTAGCAAAATCTCCGCCGCCGAATACTTGGGCGATAAAAGTGCGCTGCCAGTTAAAGGCTTTAACCCACTGTGGATCTGAGCCAAGCGCAGGAGTTCCATCTGCTTTGTACCATTTAGCACCAAACATATTGCCAAGGTCATTTGCAGTGAATCCATAGTCGTTATATCCAACCCATGGAACGAATCCAGCGGTCTTAATATCGCCATTGGCATCAAAGGTAGTGAGTTTTTTAGAGTAAGCGAGAAGTTCCTCTGTTGTTGTAGGAGGCTTTGCGAAGCCAGCTTTAAGCAGAAGGTCTTTGTTATAGAACATGCCAATTGGTTCAGTGGTGAAAGGCAACGCACAACGATTTCCTTGCGAAATCGTATAATCATTCACAGCAGCCGGGAAGACATCCTTAATCTTGATGCCAGTTGTTGGGCTGTTGATCAGTTTATTGAGGTTCTTCCACGCACCAGTCGCGCAGAACCAACCTACGTTTCCTGGACCGTTGGCAACGGAGATATCTGGGCCAGTGCCAGCATTGATATCAGCTAACGACTTGGCCATATCTTGATTTCCTTTGGAAATCACATTGATGCCAGGGTTTGCCTTTTCAAATCGAGCAATTGCGGCATTCCAAATCTCTAAGCCGCCGTCATGCCATGGGCTAGCAACAGTGATGGTTTTAGTGGCTGCTTCTGAAGAAGCGGTTACAGCAACTTGACCAGCAACAGTGAGAGCCGAAATCGCGAAAATCGCGATTAAACGCTTTTTCAACATTGTTACTCCTTTGAGTTTGGGTAGGAGCACACGATGCCTCTATCGTTGTGTTAGGAAACCTACCGATTTGTGTTAGGTTACCTTACATCTCTTGTGAGGTAGGTCAAGTGCCGATAGGGTGGATTTATGACGTGGCGAATGCAAAGTAACAAGATTGTTATTCTTCTCGTGGTACTTCTAGCGCTTACCTTTCTTATTAAGGCGGTTGCGCCAGCGCATAGTGTGAAAGCTCTCAAAAACTCTGATCTACGACTTGAGGGTGTACTCGTTTATCACCGTTATAGCGATTACGGTGCGTGGAATGGTCAGCTTTGGATGATCGAACTTTCAACAGGGCGTATTGCTCATATCAATCGTGACTGGAAAGGGATGATCTCACCCATCAACGCACATTTCAGTGCAGATGGCGAGAGCATGGTTTTCATGGGATCGGCTGCAGGTTTGTTAGAAAATGATTGGGATGTGTTTGTTTCCCACTGGAATGGCAAGAACTGGGCAGAGCCAATCAACCTCACGGGCCCTAATGGAAAGCGCGATGAAGATCCAAAGTTTTCACTTGATGGCTCCAAAATTGTTTATAAAGAAGATGGTGTCCTGACAACAATGTTGGCCGATGGCCGCGATAAAACGTATTTAACCCCCGGAGAACCAGAATCCTCAATTCCATACTTCTTGCCTAACGGCCGAGACATCATCTTTGAGCGCCACGACAAGATTATGATTTATAAGAACGGCAAAGTGAGCGAACTTTGGAATGATCCAGTTTTGCGTGCCTATTATCCGATTGGCGTGGATGAAAAGAAATATCTCTATACGCAAGTGCAAGCCAATCACCACGATCGTTTGATGTGGGGATATTACGACGGTAGTGAATCCAAGCCTTTATCTTTTAATTCCACACAATGGGATACATCTGATCCATTTCCCTATAAGGATGGGTCTCGATATATCTTTTATGTGTCAGGTGATTTTAGTGTCCACGAAGGTGGCTATAACTTGATGATTGCTGACATCGTACGCAACCGTGTGGCTTCAATGGGAATTATTAATGCGCAAGCTAACTCTGATCTTGAGGAATTGGGTCCTGCTTGGTCGGCAAAGGGCAAGTTCCCCATTCAATAGTGAGCCAATTCTGCTAGTTTTTAGACATGGGCCAAGAGTTAGACGAAGCGCTGGCTAACGCCGTTTCGCTCATCCGTACTCCAGAGTCCTTAGTCCGCGTCGTGCTTTCGGGCAGACGCAGAAATATGCAACCAGCCTTCGAGCGAATTGATATTCGGCCAGTCTTGATTAAGGAGCAGTTGCTTTTGCAGGTTGCCTCAAATGATGGACGCCAAACACTTACAAGAAATCTCACATCCCAAGAGGCGAGTTCGCCCGCGCTCCTAGACCTGCTGAGCAGTGGCTATGCAAATATCTTGGTAGAGCAAACTTCTGGTTCTATGGCGATTCGAATTACTAAAAAAGATGTAGCGATGATTCACTTTGAAAAAAGTGAACACGTGCAGACACTCGATCATGATCGAGTGAAGCCGCGATTGCTCGACGCTTCTGACCCATTCTTACGCGAGGTCGGAATCGCTGATGTGCATGGAAAAATCAAGCCTTCCCGCCAAGATAAATATCTACAAGTGGAGGAGTTCTTGCGCATCCTCGCACCTACCCTTAAGCGTGCAATAGATGCCGGACATATTCCGACACCCACTGTGCAAGCTCCTCTAACAATTGCCGACTTAGGGTGCGGAAATGCATATCTGACATTTGCGGCGCACCAATATTTATGCAATATCGGAATTCCCGTTCATGTCACTGGGATTGATGTTCGTGAAAGTTCGCGAATCAGAAATAGCAAGATTGCAGAAGTTCTGGGCATCAACGCCACCATTGATTTTCTCGCGGAAGAAATTGCAACAACGACCATTGCCCGAGCCGATGTTGTCATCGCTCTGCACGCTTGCGATACCGCGACAGATGATGCGATTGCATGGGGAATCAAAAACGATGCTCGCTTGCTATTAATCGCACCATGTTGTCACCACGATCTTCAGAGCCAACTCAAGGAAAGCCCAGAACCTTGGAGTGTAATAACTAAGTACGGATTAATGAAAGAGCGTTTAGCTGATTTGCTGACAGATGCTCTGCGAATTCAAATCCTTAAAATCCGTGGATATCGCACAGAAGCCATTGAATTCATTGGGGGAGAACACACCCCGCGTAACCTCATGATTCGTGCGGTAAAGACTGGCGCCAATCCAGAACCAGAGGAGATTGCTCGCTACGACGAGATGGTTGCACTGTGGAAAGTAACACCAGCGCTAAATGGGAAGTTGAATAGTTCTACTTGATGAAAGTTGGCTCAAGTATGCCGATCCCGAGCGCTCTTTCAATGGCGCTCATCGCGCGGACTAATTGAGCTTCTTCATTCCTACCTGCGATTACACCAAGCCCCACAGGCAAACCATCAACTAAGCCCATGGGTAGAGCGCCAATCGGAGTGCCTGCAATTGATGGCGCCATCGTTATCCAACTAGCACCCGAATGGTCATCGCCTTTTCCTAAAGTACTTAACCAAGCTGGAGAATAACTAGTACCGATTGCAACATCCACGCCGTTGAGCGCTTTTGCTAAAACTTCATTAGCCCAAGCAAGGTTTCGGTTTCTACGTATTTGATAAGCCTCACCCCGTCCGCCCAATGCGAGAGCTTGGTCGAATAGATCCTGATTGAAATATTTCATCTCAGTGCCTTGATGGGAGTGATTGAAATCAACTAATTCTGCAAGCGATGAGTATTTGCCGCGCGTTCGAATCTGAAAGTAAGCACCCAAGTCATCAAATAACTCATGGAGTAAAACGTTGTATTCATCTTCGCCGACAGAATCTGAAGGTTCTTCAATTGCAATCTCAATAATTTCGATACCAGCTCTTGATAGTTTCGAAACCGAATCCAGAAATAGTGAATTAGTAGCATCATTTGGAGTGATCCAAGTAGAAATCACGCCAATTCTTAGCGGTGCTGGAGATTGAGACGCCTTTACGAGCCCCGTTGAATCCATCATGATTTCTAACATCAACGCGGCATCTGCAACGGTTCGCGTCATAGGTCCTGGACTATCTTGACTGGCACTAATTGGAACCATTTGATCGCGTGGGATTGATCCAACTGTAGGTTTAATTCCGACACAACCGTTAAGCGACGCGGGGCAGATAATCGATCCATCAGTTTCACTTCCCACAGCCATCGAGACTATTCCCGCGGCAATCGCAGCGCCCGAGCCCGATGAGGATCCACCAGCGCTTCGTCCATGTTGCCAAGGGTTCGCAGTAAGCCCACCGAGCGCTGACCACCCACTTGTTGATTGGGTAGAGCGAATATTGGCCCACTCGGAAAGGTTGGTCGCACCGATTATTTGAGCGCCAGCCTTACGTAGACGAGCGGTAAGTGGTGAATCTTGCGTCACAGGAAAATCGATTAAGAATTCAGAGCCAGCGCTTGCCGGTAGCCCTATCGCTTCAACGTTATCTTTAATCAAAATTGGAAGCCCGGCAAGTGGTGTACTGAGTAGGTCTTGCGCCGAATAACTTTGGCTGTGCTGGCTCAGCGCCAATACGGATCTCAGTTCATAGCCAGCGCTATCAATAGAAGCGATGCAATCTAGAACTTCACCAGTTGTTTGCGCTGCAGAGGTTTTCCCTGATTTCAGTTCATGAATTTGCTCGATAGCCCCTTTGAAATTACTCATGTGAGAAGGATAGCGCCGCGCAATTACTCAAGAGGTAAAGCCTTGCCTAAAGCTTGAGTCGGCTCCATAATTGCCAATCGGCCGCGACAGGAGATAAGCAATGGCAAATAAGATGAAATTCCGCGGGGCAAGCGCCCTCACCTTAACTGCGCTCCTTCTGACAGCAACCTCCCTGTTGCCACTGCAAAGTGCAAGCGCCGCGATTTCGGCAAGTGACTTGAAGTACGAAACAGATATCGACACTTTTTACAACAAAGGATTTGTAAAGGCTGCTGAGAGTTGGACCAAAGCCACTGCTAGCGCTTCCAAAAAACTTGGAATCAAGAGTGCAAAGTATTTGACTTGGCAGAAGGCGTACATCAAAGTACTTAACTCATTTATAGCTACCACTACACCTATATTGGGGCTGACTGGAACCGATGGATTTGCAACGTCGCATCCACTTCTGATTAAAGCAATTACCGACTACACGGCAGCGTTGAAATACGAGAAGAACTATTTTTCTAAGAAGACCGCCGTTTCAAAAGCACAACTCAAAGCAATTGATGGCAAGTATGCAATCTCTAGCAACGAATTGAGCCTGTGGTTAACGGCCTACCAGGCAGATTTTGATCTAGTCAACATTTTGGCACCGACAACATTTCCTAGTATCGAATTTAGCGCATCAATTGACTCGTCTACTTCGATTATCAGTCTCTCGGCGCTCTTGGTTGATACCAGTTCATTCGATCAAGCAAAGTTACATATCCTTTCCTATGACGCAGAATGGTATGACGGTAGTTTGACGGTCGCGCCTATCACTTCGCATTTAGATATTGTAGATACAAGTAAGCCGGGGTCATTTTCTCTTACGGGTGTTCAAGCAGGAGGGACGTACATAATTAAGGTGCGTGCAAATAACGCTGGCGGTGATGGTGTCTGGTCTGATCCAATTTCATCAACCGTAACTACAAAATAAAAGTATTCAGAGAGATGCGGTTCAAAGCGAGAAGTAATTTTCCCCTGCGCGCACTTCTCATTTTTTTTACCGCCACATCAATCATTGGGGTGGCTGCACCGGCATCAGCCGCGGTTAAATTTTTGCCCGGCGCCGTTTCAGCCAATGATCCATATGCGCCAGGACATGGCAATGGCGGATATGACGTACAGAATTACTCAATTTCGATGTTATATCTCAAGAGCGATGGTATTGATGCCACTATCAAAGCAGTGGCAACTATTACCGCTAAAGCCACACAGAATCTTTCAAAATTTTCACTTGATTTGAATGATCTCAAAACTACAAAAGTAACTATTAATAACAAGAGCGCGAAGTTCTCCACGACTTCTTCCAAAATTTCGATTACACCGCCTCAAGGAATTCTCAAAGGCAAGGTATTTACCACAGCCGTATCTTATGAAGGTAAGCCGGGTGCCTACCTGGGCGAAGGAGAAACGACTCCATCGCAAGGCTGGCTGCATACTAAAACAGGAACATTGGCCGTTGGCGAGCCTTATGTTGCCTCGTATTGGTTTCCCTCCAATGATCACCCTTCAGATAAAGCAACTTTCACCATTGCGGTTACAGCGCCTGCTGCGCTAACTGTTGTATCTAACGGGAACCTCAAGGTTGATCCAGTGGTGAAAAGCGGAACGAAAACTTGGGTCTGGGTAGAGAAGTATCCGATGGCTCCGCATAACACTGTACTTGCAGTCGGGGATTACACATTGTTGAAGTCGGTAACAACTAGTGGAATACCAGTGATAAGCGCCTACGAAAATTCTATTGGAGCAGAGGGAGCAGTCACCGTTCGAAAAGCTTTGGATTTCATTCCATCGGCTATGGATACTTACATTGCTCGTTTTGGAAAGTACCCACTAGAGACTACGGGGGCGATCGTTGCCGATATCGCCCTTAACTATGCAATGGAGACGCAAGAGCGTCCGCTCTATTCAATAAGTAATCTCAATTCTTATGCCGAGAACTTATCGACAGTAGTTATCCATGAACTTGCACATCAATGGTATGCCGATTCAGTAACGCCAAAACGTTGGTCGGATATGTGGCTCAATGAAGGATTTGCTTCATATGCGCAATGGGTTTGGGGCGAAGATCAAAAGAACGAGCCAGCTTTATACCAAGCTAATTACTTCTACAATGCAACTGCTGAAAATTTCCCGCATCGCGCATCCGTCACTTCGCAATTTGCATACGATGCATTCTGGTCAGTGAAGGTTGGCCAGCCAGCTGTTCCGGATCTCTTTAGTAAAGCTGTCTACACGCGCGGGGCAATGACCTTGCATGCCCTTCGCACCACCGTCGGCGATGCTACTTTCTATGACATCCTTAAAGGTTGGGCCACTAAGAAGGCCTATAGCAATGCGACCAATCAAGAGTTCATCGCTTTCGCGCAATCAAAGACAAAAATCGACCTCAAGCAATTATTTATTGATTGGCTTGATACAACTTCTAAACCAACTAAATTCAATTACGACCCAAACGCTGGACCAACTCCTGAAGTTCCTTCAAATCCCAATACAGCGACTAGCTCAGCATTCGATCTCCTCGCGACCGATTTAGCTGGAGTTCCAAATAGAGCGTGGAATGGAAGTTCGATCAAGATTGCCAGTTCTGCTGCAAAGCAAAACATATTGACTATATTGATCGGCCCTCACACCATCGTGCCTGCATTTAACGTGCGCGAAAAAATTGACGGTATCTCTAAGTTATATAAAGGATTTGGCCAAGTGGATCGGGTCTACATGATCTTTTATACCTTTGAAGATGTTGCATGGGCACAATCGCAGGTAGACAAGATTTACGTTGACCCGTGGGTGACTTCTGCCGCCAACAATTGCCCAGCTCTTGATAGTTGCGGAGGAGCAAGTGCTGGTACTGATAACAAAGGCGATGGGATTATTCTGAAAAGTCTTGCTCAGAGATCACAAGTGGCAGGATTTGTGGCAAGCGGGGATGTGATTGCACACGAATACGTTCATACAGTTCAAGACGAACAATTTATTGGTTCAGCGGTTGAGACCGACGCACTTAAGAGTTTAGGAAATCATGTTCCCTCCTGGATAGTTGAGGGCCAGGCCGATTTTGCCATGATGGTGTCGACGAATTCGAATTTGCAAGAATACTTAGATGATCGTGTTGCAGAGCTAGAAACTTTGCGTTCCGATAAAACGTACACTCTCGATTGGATAAAAGGCTACCTAGGTGCCAGTTCTGAAAAACTTTGGAAAGATTATGAGCAGGATCGTTTCTACGATCTGGGCTTTCTATTTGTTGAGATTGTGACATCTATCAAGGGCCCTGATACATCCATGCAATTCTTCTCAGAAATCGCCCGAGGCCGAAGCTTCACCGATGTTTTTGCAGATATTTTTGGCATGTCCTGGGAAGCAGCCATGCCTTTGATCGCCGAGGCGATGTATAAGGAAATTCAACCCTAACCGAGTAACTCATGAATCGTGCGTAAACCTAGGCCTTAAAAGGTTGGGTTAGCCCAACCTCCTGATTGTCTCGGAGCGGTCTCGAGAGGAGAATGTCAGGGTGTCTGTCCTGAATTTCCAACCATCAAAGCCTTCGCGCGGTCGTATGCCGCTCAAGGTTATTTTAGGTGTGGGATTTCTCGCAGCAGTTGCAGCGATGGCTTCAACTTTGGCTGCAAATATCAACATCAATACAGGGCCCGTTGAGTTCGGCCAAGGCATTGCAATGACCACATCTTGCACGGGCAGTGATCACATACTTGTGACGCCTTTATCTACTTTTTCAAACAGCGGCGAAAATCTTTTCTATCTTTCGCAAGTGACCGTTGCAGATATTCCTTCATCGTGTATCGGTAAGGACTTCTTAATCTCGGTCTATCCAGAAACAAGTTCAGCCCTTGCTTTAGATGGCGCAGGGGCCACGGTTGCAAATGTCTATTTCGATGGAGCCTCTACCGTCTCAGTCGTTGCAGGCAAGAGCGCAAGTGCTACCTTCGCAGGTTCTATAACAAGTGCAACATCGACAAGTTTTACCTTAAGTTTTTCAGATTCAACCGCAGTAACAACTGATATTTATAAAATTACCGTTGAAACTCAGGCACACGATGGATCTGCGGTTGTTTCAGCGGGAGATGCGGGGCTGCTTTGGAAGACTTTCTTATTCAATGAAGCAGATGATTTAGCTTATGCTGACTTAACGTCTTCCGGACCAGCAATGTCGGAATCTGGACGCACACTTTGTGACTTAGGAATTGACTCCCAGATTAATAATAATTTTAACGGCGGTGGCGCTAACTCTTCTTGCGGAGGGGACAATTACCTGGATCATTTTACTGGAAGCATCACAATTCCTGGAACGTATGATGGAAGTACAACTGCGCTCATACATTTTTGGTCTTCTAATGATGACGGATTCCAAGTAACAATTGGTGGCACGGCAGTTATAGATGAAAATTGGCGTCCGCAAGGTGCCTATGGTGATTTAAACACAAGTTTTGCCGACTTCAACGCATCGGGTTCGGGGGTATTCCTCGTAGGGCAGACTTATTCCTTTGACGCTTGGCATTCGCAGGGCAATCGTGGCTCTATCGCTCAATTAGGTTGGGATGCTTTGGGAACTCCAGCAATAATCGCAACCCAGTATTTCTCACATACCGTCACGCCTATGGAATTGGCTCTTTCGCGTTGCGTGACAAATCTTGATGGCGAGTTCACGATGTACGACATCCTCAACGCTCTTAGCTTCCCAAATATCACCGATGCCGACGCTGCGCTAACGGCAAATGAACTCTATGTTCATATTGCTGGTTTCGATGGAGAAGCTTCAAGTGGCAGTATGGTTTACGATAACACCGGTATACAAGATTTGTTCTGCGGAAATAATCAAGTCAATGAATTATTTGGCCTTGATTCAGAGCAACAAGATCGAGGAGCAAGCACCGATGTATTCCTTCGAGATGTTTTCTTCGGAGGAGCGGGCAATGACTCAATTGAAAATATGTGGGGCTCCATTGCCTATGGCGGGCCGGGAGATGATGTAGTGACAACGGTGAATGAGGATTCATATTTTAACGGCGGCGAAGGTACCGATTCTTATGTGAATCTTGATCCAGGTGGCAGTTACTTCTCTGGAACTTTCCAACTTGCTGTATTTGTTCAGTAGTAGAGCATTCAATTTTATCCTTAGTGAGTGCTACCCCTGCTCGCCTTCCTATGCGAATTCCTATCCATCGTGGAATCTGGCGTCAGTATTACCAGACTCAAGGAATTAAGCGCCGCAAGAAGTAATAGCTAAATAAAAAATAGAGCGAGGAGAATTCCCCGCTCTATTTTTTATGCTTCTAATCTAAGAGTATCTACAATTTAGGAAAGAGTTTTAGTCGATTTCATGAAGGATTAAGCACCTTTGGAACGTTTTTCTATGACGAGCCAATCTCTAAAGGTTAATAGATGGATATTCGTCCGTTACAAGGAGAACTGCGTAGCCATAAATTCGATTCCAGTATTGACTGACTTTTACGATTCCTTCGGCGCTAGCTTGCGGGAAAGTTCCTGAGGAGAGGATTGAAAACCAACCTAAGATAACTAGGACAAGCGCATAGATGGAATATAGACAACCAAGGATATATAGAGGAATCGCTAGGAACCATTTAACTAGAGGCAATCCTTGGCTGAGAGATTTTCCGCCATTGATTTCTGGGTAGGTAATAGCGACAACGTCGCTTTCTTCGATCGAGGGATATTCATCAGTGAGTAAAGTGACATATGCGGTTATGCGGTTGAATAAACCCAAGAGGGATTTATTTAAAGATAACGCGTAGCTTGGGTATACACCTCGAAAGAGAAGCGCTAAGACGACAGGGATTACGAATAACCCTGAGGTGTAACTTGCGAGGAAGTAATTGTCGCCGTTGTTGTTGAACCCTCCAAAGGAGGCTACAAAGATTCCGACGGGAGCGATGAGAATAAGGCGAAAGAAAACTGTTGAACGATTACGGTTTTCTAGTTGGACTTTATAGGTAGTTTCAATTTGATTGCTCATGTAGAAAGTTTAACGGTTTTTACTCTTATCCTTCTCAAGTCTTGCACGCGCAACCTCTTGGCTTGGGGATTCAGGACCCAAAATTGCTGTAAAGATATTGAGAGCAAATCGTGTTATTTTCAACCAGATCTTGCCGGGAGGTTTCAAGCCCAAAATATGTAATTCATTCTCATGAAGCGTGCAGATTGCGGCTTTGGCTAAGAGGTTGTAGAAAACCATTGCAAAGCGACCAAATGGAGGATTAAGGATAAATCGCACCACATCTTCTGTGGGTGCTGAGCGCCCCAAGTCGTTCCTGCGAAAATCTGCCAGTTGCGCTTCTAGCTCGGCGACGCTGAGCGGAGCGTGAGTTAACCCAAGTGGTATCGCGCTTTTTGCCCAATCCTTCACATATTCATCGGCACCATCATTGATGGGATATCCCAACGCGAGGTGGGACTTAAGAAATGAATCTGTGAATGCGCAATGTACCCAGAGCAAGAAACGTGGATCAGTGGCCCTGTAACTAGAGTGCGAGCCATCTTTTTTTTCGTAATCCCCAGATACATGTGCATGCATTGCATTTACTCGTTTAGCTTCGTGCGCAATTGCTTCGGTAGAACCAAATGTTGTAATTGTTAGCCATCGCGTGGTGCCGGCCAAGCGACCAAGAGGATCGGATTCATATCGAGAATGTTGGGCAACGCCGCTTAAAGGCGCAGGGTGGGCAGCTTGCAATAGGAGGGCACGAATCCCGCCTACTAACGTTGCAGGCGAACCATGCACTTGCCATACCGCACCATCTTCTTTGAATAATCCAGCATCCCCAGTTTCGATGCTCTTAACCCAATCAGGTTTCCCATCTTTATGGCCCGAGACAGCCTCGCGGAAGTAGTCGGCAAATTTGCCGGTCAACTTCTGGGTTAAGGCAAAGTGGTGGATTCTGGGCACCTCCTAATTCTAGGCAAGAGCCGAGATTTCTTCCCTCTGAATATTTGTGCCAGGAGAGTGAAAGATTTTTCTCCAAAAGGTTGGGTAAACCAACCCCTAAATTGAATGTGGAGCCACCCTTTGACACCCTAGGGGGATGGAAATATTGAATTTTGCCTCTCGCGAGGGATCGCCACAGCGAAGCAAGAACTTCCGTGCGGTTTTCGGAGTCTGCCTTCTAGTTTCTGCAATTGCATTGGGGTCGACTCTTGCTGCAAATATTAATATTAATTCAGGACCTGTCGAATTCGGACAAGGTGTTGCCCAGACAACAGCGTGTGATAGCCAGATAACCGTCACTCCTGGATCCTCTTTCGATAATTCAGCAACACCATCACCAATCCCAACGCCAAGTGATGCGACAGGCGTTTTCCAACTCGGGACAATTTCAGTTTCAGATATTGATGTCGCTTGCGATGGAAAAATTTTCACAATTAAGGCTTATGCTCAGTCTGATAGCACACCACTGGAACTTCTCTCTGGAGTGTCTGAAATTGTTGTACAAGACACAGGAAATGATTTTTCCGCAGTTACAGGTGGAATATCTGTCGATGCTAGCGATGGTTCGGCATTTACAGTGACAATACTTGTGCCAACTTTAAATTCCAGTGAAGTTTACAAAGTAACCATCGAAAGTGGCGACACTGTCACAAGTTACTACCCGTCAGGTCCTCAGCTAAATGTTCCGTTGAGCCAGCTAACAGCAGCGGGCTGGACACCTTGCTTTGAAAATAACTACACTGATGAAACGACTCCAGTTTCTGATGCGCTAAATAATTGCACTGAACCTTATCTTGCTGTCTTTGGGCGAGCAGTGGGAGGGGACACTGCGCTCTTACTAGCCGCAGCTCCGCGAGAAGATGTATTTACAGTTACTGCTGAAAATTCTCCACACCTTGCAAATGGAACATATTGGTATTACACGCCTTTTATGGATGGAGATGCGCAATCACTCGGCTTCTCACCAGATGGTGTGATAAATCAATCTTCATGTGACTTTGAGCAGGAAGTGGGGGATCCAACTTCTCCATATCGTTTGTGTTGGCATATCTCGGGTGATGTAGAACCCACCTTCGACGACGGCTATCGACTTGGAATTGAATATAATCCTGATGTGTATTCAGGGGGCTACTTGAGGGATATTTACCAACACAATTAAGAGGCGCTATTGCTGCCTCGGGATTTACAGATTCACAAATGTCAGCTGATTATCCATTGAGAGTATCGAGCCCGCAGGTTAAGGCGGGATGTTGACGGCGCGCGCGACAACAAGGCCAACCGAAATAAGCGAAGTTATTGATTGAGTCGACATTAACATTTTTGCCCATTTAGTCAGAGGCGTGGCATCTGTTGGGCTAAATGCCGAAGCATTGGTTATCGAAACATACAAAAAATATGTCGAAACTCATGTGGATAATCTACCTTCCGATCAACAAAATTCGAAATAAGGCGGATACACACTCGAAGTCCTTAGAGTTTGATATAGCGGTTAGTAGAGAAGAAATCACTCACATCTCTACTAACCGTTTACCAAGAATTCTTAGCTACAAGGCATTGAGCTGTCTGCCCCAAGGGTTATAAGAAGAAATAGAAATACAAAGGGCATATGAGGCTTATGAGATATGTCAAAAAATTAATGGTTTGAACTGATTAGCGGGTATTTGGGCGCGGTGCAAGAGTAGGCTTCATTTATGACTGAACGGCAAGAATTTAAAGTGCTACGTACTTATGAGGATTTTGAACTTCGTGAATATCTGCCTTGCGTCATCGCAGAGGTCAAAGTTTCTGCCCAGTATTCAAATGCAACAAGTAGCGCTTTCTCTTCGTTATTTAACTACATTTCAAAGGGAAATATGGCTTCACAAAAAATCGCGATGACTGCCCCGGTAATCACTGCCCAAAAAACAGATAAATCGGAATCCGCAACTTGGTTTGTTTCGTTCGTAATGCCATCAGGTAGCACCTTTGGCCACTTGCCAGATCCGCACGACCCACAAATCAAATTACGTGAATTACCTACCGAAACATGCGTTGCCAAATCATTCCGCGGCAGAGCAACAGATGAGCTCTCACGAAAGATAACCGACGCGCTTCGCACCAGCGTTTCTAAAGTTAACATTGCACTCTCTGATGAAACGCGAATCTGTCGATTTGATCCGCCATTTAAGCCTGGCTTTTTGCAGTACAACGAAATCGTGATTCCTGCTTTTCTTGACGCTGTTTAACGTCACACTCATCATGCACACATAAACGTCAACTACTTCTAAGAGTTGGATCTAGATCTCGGGGCCAGCACCTTTAGTGTGGGTGGTGAGGGACTCGTTATCAAACCTTCAAACCATCCCATTTGACCCATTTTGCAGATATATCCGCTCTTGACTCATCTCCTACTTTAGGGGGTATGGCAGACAAAGCCAGCCTTCTGAGAGCATGAAAACTCTAGGACTCTATTATTAGTACATGGAAACCTCTTATTTCTCAGCAGGTGACTCTATTTACATGCGTGAAATACTCAATGGGAAAATCTGGACTTCTAGGCCTGTATCCGTAGTTGCAGATAACAGCGATCAAACAGTCACTTGGCTCTCTCCTGGCACATTGATTGATTATCCAAGAGATGTACAACATGGAGAAATCTGTTTCGGTATGTGGCTGTCAGGAGAATGGTCTCTAGAGAAGCGTGAATTTAAATACCCTGGCTTTCTAAGAATTGCTCCAGCAGATGCGAATTTTGAAATCTTCGCAACTGTTCCCGAAGTAGGAGGAGTTCAAAGTTGGTATGTTAACTTTCAAAGACCATTAGAAAGACTTGTGGATGGTTTTACGACAATGGATGAAACTCTAGATCTGATAGTTGAAAAAGATTTTAAGAATTGGTTACGGCGGGATGAGGACGAGTTGGAACTTGCTCTCAAAATGGGTGTCTACACTGAAGAAGATGTATCTAGAATTCTTGAGAATTGCATTGCCGTAGAGTCTAAACTTTCTCTCGGTGAAGTGCCGTGGGATATTTCATGGAAAGATTGGATTCCACCTAAGATTTTGGGTTAGCAATAGGTTTGGCAGATATATCCAATATCTAGAACACAGATCTACATCCAAGGTTTGGATATAGAACTTAGATTTACCTACGTAAGTGGGTGGTGAGGGACTCGAACCCCCGACCCGGTGATTAAGAGTCACCTGCTCTACCAACTGAGCTAACCACCCGAGACGCTCGATGTGAGGAAACCGCGAGCGCGCAGCAAACCCTATCAGCGCAGTGGGGATTGGTCTGCCACCCCAAATGGTGGAGGATTGCCATGTGACTCTGCGTAGATCTGGCCTAAAAGTCTTTATTTGGCTTACCCTGCCAGTGGCGTTAATTGCATCCACAACGCCTCCGGTAGCCACAGCAACGGTCGCAAAGCGCCAGGTAACCGTTGCGCAGGCGCTAGCCAATATTTCAGTGAAAGGGCGGGCACCAAAGACCGGGTATTCCCGTGAGGAATTTGGCACCGCCTGGAAAGACGTTGATCAAAATGGATGCGATACAAGAAATGACATTCTTAAACGGGATTTAACGAGCATCGTTTATAAAGGTTCCAGCTGTCTCATCGCCGCAGGCATCTTGCGCGATCCCTATTCGGGTACGAAGGTTTATTTTGTCCGTGGAGTTGGCACCAGTTTGGACGTGCAGATAGACCACGTTGTTGCTCTTTCTAATGCGTGGCAGACAGGCGCCTTTGCCCTGAGCAAAGAGGGTCGGACTCTATTTGCCAATGACCCTTTAAATTTGTTGGCCGTAAAAGGAAGTCTGAATTCGCAGAAGAGCGATGGAGATGCAGCCACGTGGTTGCCTCCACTTAAAAGTTATCGCTGCGCGTATGTGGCACGCCAGTTGGCCGTGAAATATAAATATGGATTGTGGTTAACGGCGCCAGAGAAAGATGCGATGGTGTTAATTCTCAGCAAATGTCCTAAGCAGGTAATGCCTAAGTAGTTATAAGAAAGTTTCGGCAGGAAAGAGTTAATGCCCTGCGTCGTAGCGTTCGTAGGATGCGCGAATTTCTGCTTGGGCTTCTTCGCGACCAACCCAGAGCGCACCTTCAACACTTTTGCCTGGTTCTAAATCTTTGTAGACCTCGAAGAAGTGTTTGATTTCGAGTCGATCAAATTCTGGAACGTCGGTGATATCGCGCAGATGCTCTTTGCGAACATCGCCAGCTGGGACACAGAGTAATTTGTCATCTCCGCCAGCCTCATCGGTCATACGAAACATACCGATGACGCGACATTTAACAACGCAGCCAGGGAAAGTTGGTTCATCGAGCATGACCAGTGCATCCAGTGGATCACCATCTTGACCAAGAGTGTCATCGACAAACCCGTAATCCCATGGATAACGCGTGGAGGTAAAGAGCATGCGATCGAGGCGAATCTTGCCTGTTTCGTGATCGACCTCGTATTTATTTCGACTGCCGGCGGGAATTTCTACAATGACATCAAAAGTCATATCCATTGCATCACCCTTTCGCAGTGCGCAGGTTCAGCCCAAAGGCTGAAGATAAAAGTGGGGTGAGCGACGGGGCTCGAACCCGCGACATCTCGGACCACAACCGAGTGCTCTACCAGCTGAGCTACGCCCACCATGTGGTGCTTATAGTACCTGTCTTTTTCGGCCGACTCTTAACTACTTGCCTTGCTCGGCGCTCAATCGCTGTGAAATCTCGCGCAATTTTTGTGAATCTGGGCCAGGGGCAGGGGTGAATATTGCTTCACGGTAGTACTTCAACTCGTTAATGGAATCCTTGATATCGCCAAGGGCGCGATGATTGCCAGTCTTTTCAGGTGCGTTGAAATAAACACGGGGATGCCAGCGGCGGGCGAGTTCTTTAATAGATGAAACATCGACGGTGCGATAGTGAAGGTAATCGTTAAGTAGAGGCATATCTCGTGCGATAAAAGTGCGATCAACGCCGACGGAGTTTCCGGCAAGAGGAGACTTTCCTAATTGAGTTCCGGCAGATTGCAGGTAATCGAGGATTAATTTCTCGGCCTCTGATGCGCTCACACCGTGGGCAATCTCGGTGATGAGCCCCGAGTCAGTATGCATCTTGGTGACAAAATCATTCATGCCAGCTATTTGATCTGCAGTTGCGGCGATAACTACATCCACGCCCTCACCAATCACGTTGAGATCAGAGTCTGTGGCTAGGACTGCGATTTCAACGAGGACATCCTTGGTGAGCGACAGGCCCGTCATCTCGCAGTCAATCCAGACTAGATGGGGGGAGTCGTTGGTCATAAGCGCAACCTTAAGTCATTGAGGGGGTCGAAGGCGTAATTTCACCTCTCGTTCACCTTCTCGTAACCATCCTGCCACGCATTCTCCGCGCGGTAATAGCAAGATCGCACCGTGAGCCAAACTCTGATGACGCCTGACGCCGCCGCTCCGGCTAAGCGCGAGATCACTACCCAACCTCGGCGATCAGATCAAGTCTTTCGCGCAATTGTAACTAGTGGAGGGCTCTCTTCCTTAATTATTTTGGGATTGATTTCGATATTCCTAGGTTACCGAGGCTTTGAAATTTTTCGTCACGAAGGGCTCTCATTCTTAACAACATCGGATTGGTTTTTAACCACAGATGATGCTGGCAATGTTCTAGATAGTCACTTTGGAATTGCCGCGATGCTCATCGGAACAATACTCTGTTCGGCTATTGCGGTAACTATCGCACTGCCGATATCGGTTGCGAGTGCTTTATTTTTGAATTTCTATTCGCCTGGCTGGCTAAAGCGTATTTTAATTGCGGTCGTAGACATGATGGCAGCCTTCCCATCAATCCTCTTCGGCATCTGGGGCTTTCTCGTATTAATGCCATCTGCCGAATATTGGGCCAAGTTGCTGAACCGCTATCTAGGATTCGTGCCGTTTTTCAAAGTCGATCCACCAATTTTTACGCGCTCGCCTTTTGTTGCTGGCATCGTTTTAGCAATCATGATTATTCCAATTATTACTTCAATTTCCCGTGAAGTTTTTTCACAAACACCTCTTGATCGGATTCAAGCTGCATATGCACTTGGTGCAACACGTTGGGCGATGATTCGCGCAGTAGTTATTCCTTACGGTCGAGGTGGAGTTGTTGGTGGAGCAATGTTGGGCCTAGGACGCGCAATGGGCGAAACGGTTGCCGTGTATACCGTCCTAAACATTATGTATCAGGTGAACTGGCAAGTGCTATTCGGGGGAGGCGGCAACATCGCTTCTTTGATCATTTTAAAGTTTGGAGATTCTGGGCCCTATGAGATTAAGGCTTTAATGGCTGCTGGACTCGTACTCTTTTTCTTGACTCTGATAGTCAACGCAGGGTCGGATTTTATAGTTAGGCGCGCGACTCGAGTGAAAAAATGACAGTGTCGGAAGTTAAACCTCGCAAACCTTGGAAAGCATCACCTAAGGATCGCAGCGTCGATCTGGCAATTTTCATAGCCGCGGCCCTGCTCTCATTTTTCTTTGTCGATTTCACTCCGATGAAAGGCAAGTTGGCATATTTCGCAACATTTTTCGTTTTCTATATGTTAATCGGAGCAATTTTCAAATTTGTTACACGAGGTTCAGCTTCCGCCGTCGATATTGTTGTAAATACTTTGGTAGCACTTGGCGCCATCATCACGGTATTGCCAATTGGAAGTATTTTGATCACTGTAATCGTCAAAGGCTCTAAAGGTTTGCACCTTGGCTTACTTACACACGATATGTCATTAGCCACGCCAACGGATCCGATAACCAATGGTGGATTGCTTCATGCCATAACAGGGACCCTAACGCTGGTTACCCTTGCATTGATTATGAGTGTGCCGATTGGTATTTTGACCGCTCTCTACCTCACAGAAATTAAGGGCATATTCACTCGCCCAATTCGTTTCCTTGTTCAAGCCATGAGCGGTGTTCCATCGATTGTTGCAGGTTTGTTTATTCTTTCAGCGGTCCTTTATCCCATTACAAAGTCCTATTCCGGGTTCATGGGTTCCTTGGCTCTGACGATTTTGATGATCCCAACTATCGCTCGCACTTCTGAAGAAGTTTTGCTTTTGATTCCAAATGATTTGCGAGAAGCTGGCGTTGCCTTAGGTGGAACTCAGTGGCGAACAGTTGCCATGATTGTTTTGCCAGCTGCGCGAAGTGGTCTAGTCACAGCGATGATTTTGGGAGTTGCTCGCATTGCGGGAGAAACTGCGCCAATCCTTTTGCTTACCGGCGGCGCAGATACTGTTAATCCAAATCCATTTAAGGGGCCGATCGGTTCGCTGCCTTATTACATCTGGAAATCTTTTGCTGCAGGAAGCACTGAATCCATTACACGAGCGTGGACCGGATTACTTGTCTTGCTGGGAATAATCTTAATTTTATTCACCCTTGCACGAATATTAGGAAATAGAAAGGTCGCACGATGACCGACTCGAACGAAAGAGAGAATGAAAAAATGGAGACTTCCGTTCAATCATCGGGTTTAGCTGATGTAGCTCACGCAGCCAAGCGACGCGAACCGGGATCGATGCCTATGGGCCGTGGTCTTGAAGCGCGTGGAGTCCATGCTTGGTTTGGTAGCAACCACGTTCTCTCCGATATCACTTTGGACTTCGCTGCAGGCACAGTTACTGCACTCATTGGCCCTTCCGGATGCGGGAAGTCCACATTCATTAGAACCATGAACCGCATGCATGAATTTATTCCAGGGGCCGCTATGGCCGGAGAAGTGTTACTTGATGGTCGCGACGTTTATGCACCCGGAACAGATGTCACGAAAATTCGTTTGCAAATTGGAATGGTTTTCCAAAAGCCAAATCCATTCCCATCGATGACAATCGGTGAGAACGTTCTTTCAGGTCTCAAATTGGCGCAACTTAAAGTTGCTAATAAAGAAGAACTGATGGAGGAGTGTCTGGTCCGTGCAGGCCTGTGGAATGAAGTGAAAGATCGTCTCGGAGCACACGGTGGTTCACTCTCAGGCGGACAACAACAACGTTTGTGTATTGCACGCTCATTGGCAGTGCGCCCACAAGTACTGCTTATGGATGAACCATGTTCAGCTCTTGATCCTGGTTCAACTCTGCGTATTGAAGAAACAATCCGCCAACTCTCAGACTCGATGACAATCGTTATCGTGACTCACAATATGCAGCAAGCAGCTCGTGTCTCCGATTACACAGCATTTTTCTTAGCTGATGGTGGCCCGGGCGCGATGATCGAGTGCGCCCCTACAAGTGAGATCTTCTCTCGGCCTCAGGACAAGAGAACTGAAAATTATGTGACTGGACGCTTCGGCTAAACCGAATCCAATTGTTCATCTAAGCGTCTGCTGTTGTTTAGAAGTTAATAGGTGTTAGTTAAACCTTAATCCGTACCTTTTGTCCTGTAATACTACATACATCTATGAGGGGAAGTACATGAGAATTTCACGTATCGCGAAAGTTGCTGCTTCAGCACTCGCGTTAGTTTTAGTTGCCGCTACACCAGCTTATGCTGCAAATTATTCAGGTTCAGGTGCTTCTTTTCCGGCTAACCTAATCGAAGCTTGCAAAGCAGGATTTGCCGCTTCAGGTTCTGATACTTACAGCTATGCATCATCTAGTTCAGGCACCGGTCAGAAGAACTCAGATACACAGCTTGGCGATTTCTGGATGTCAGATTCCCCTTACACCGCAGCAACTCGCCGCGCCACACTTATCCATGTGCCACTAGTTGCCGCTCCAATTGCAATCTTGCATAACCTTCCAGGAACCAAGACTCTCCAACTTTCGGCAGCAACAGTTGCTGGAATCTTTGGTGGAACAATCACCATGTGGAATGACCCACTAATAGCCGCAGATAACAACCGCACAACAACTTCTGTTGTTTACAAGAAGGATAAGAGCGGTAACCCTGTTAAAGATGCTGCAGGCAAACTGGTAGTTCTTAAGACCAAGTCAACAACTGCTCACTACACGCTTCCAAATAAGAAGATCTCCGTCATCTATCGTAATGACTCATCAGGTACAAACGACAATTTCACAAAATACCTTTACAAGAGTGCGCCAACTATCTGGACCAAGGCTAACTCAAAGGTATTCACAACTTCATTCCCTGGCGACATCAACAGCGCTACAAACCGTGGTCGCATCACAGGTGCTGCAAGCTCAACAAACGTCAGTTCACAAGCTGCCAGAACTCCATACTCGATCACTTATGCTGAAGTTAACTATGCAGCCGCAAATAACTTGAAAGTGGCGAGTTTGATTAACCCAGCTGACAAAGTTGTAGCGCCAGATGCAGTCGGCGTAGGTGCATTCCTTGCAAGCGCCACACAAGATGCAAATGGATACTTAACTTATAACTACACAACAAAAGAGCCTGGTGCTTACCCACTAGGTATCGTTTCTTACATGCTTGCAGACACCGCTTATGCAAAGAAGGCGACTGCAGCTGCAGTTAAGGCAATTGCAACATACATCTTGAGCCCAGCATGTTCTCAAGTTGTCGGAGCGAAACTTGGATTTAGCGTTATCGATGGTGCGCTTAAGGCCAAGGCACTTGCTCAGATTGCAAAGATCGGTTAATCAAGTTGATTTAGGTTCTTCTCACGAGGGTGAAGCGGTCGGCGAAAGCCGGCCGCTTTTCTCGTTTATTGGGATTTAGTTAACGTTGCCGTTATAAAGAAGTTCTATTTGCAGAAAAATACAGTGCGCCTGGCAGGAATCGAACCTGCGACAACTCGCTTAGAAGGCGAGTGCTCTATCCGACTGAGCTACAGGCGCTGGACAGGGTTTGTCGATGGTGAGTCTAGCGACTCTTGGCACTAAGGTTTACGTTCGTGGCCGAGTTTATTTATACGATGAAGAAGGCGCGTAAAGCGCACGGCGAAAAAGTTATCCTCGATGATGTCACCCTCGCATTTTATCCAGGCGCAAAGATAGGCGTTGTTGGACCTAACGGTGCCGGTAAGTCAACAGTCCTACAGATTATGGCTGGACTTCAGCAGCCTTCTAATGGTGAAGCATTTTTATCCCCTGGTTATAGCGTCGGAATTTTATTGCAGGAACCTCCACTTAATGATGAGAAGAATGTTCTTGAGAATGTGCAGGAAGGCGTTGCGGAAACGATGGCGCTTATGGCGCGCTTCAATGCAGTCAGCGAAGAGATGGCTGACCCAAATGCTGATTATGACAAATTGCTTGCAGAGATGGGCAATCTTCAAGAACAACTCGATCATCGCAATGCATGGGATTTAGATTCCCAATTGGAACAAGCGATGGATGCGCTTCGTTGTCCGCCGCCAGATGCCGATGTAAAGGTGCTCTCGGGCGGAGAGCGGCGTCGCGTAGCGCTCTGCAAGTTACTTTTACAGCAACCTGATTTACTCTTGCTAGATGAGCCTACAAACCATTTAGATGCCGAATCTGTGCAGTGGCTCGAACAACATTTAAGTAAATACCCAGGAACAGTTGTAGCCATTACCCACGATAGGTACTTCCTCGATAACGTCGCTGAATGGATTCTTGAACTCGATCGCGGTCGTGCCTATCCGTATGAAGGTAACTACTCAACTTACCTAGAAACTAAATCCACGCGTCTGAAAATTGAAGGGCAAAAGGATGCCAAGCGCGTAAAGCGTTTAACTGAAGAACTCGAATGGGTACGTCAGAATTCCAAGGGTCGCCAAGCTAAATCTAAAGCTCGTCTTGCTCGTTATGAAGAGATGGCTGCAGAAGCTGACAAGATGCGCAAACTTGATTTCGAAGAGATTCAGATTCCACCGGGACCACGTCTTGGAAATATCGTTGTTGAAGTTGAAAATCTTTCCAAAGGTTTCGGTGATCGCCTGTTAGTAGATGATCTCTCCTTTACATTGCCTCGTAACGGAATCGTCGGTGTTATCGGACCAAACGGTGCGGGCAAGACGACTCTCTTCAAAATGTTGATGGGTGTAGAACAACCAGATTCGGGCAAAATTAAAGTTGGCGAAACGGTAAAGATTTCCTACGCCGATCAGTCACGTGCAGGTATCGATCCCAAGAAGTCCCTGTGGGAAGTAGTTTCAGATGGCTTGGATTACATCAAGGTGGGTCAAGTTGAAATGCCAAGCCGCGCCTACGTTTCTGCATTTGGTTTTAAAGGCCCAGATCAGCAGAAGCAAGCAGGAGTTTTATCTGGCGGAGAGCGCAACCGCCTTAACTTGGCGCTTACCTTAAAGATGGGTGGCAATTTGCTGCTCCTTGATGAACCAACAAACGATTTAGATGTTGAAACTTTAGGTTCCCTGGAAAACGCGTTACTTGAATTTCCCGGCTGCGCAGTTGTTGTATCCCACGATCGTTGGTTCCTTGACCGTGTAGCTACACACATTCTGGCCTACGAAGGCGAATCCAAATGGTTCTGGTTTGAAGGTAACTTCGAATCCTACGAGAAGAACAAGATTGAACGTCTTGGAGTAGATGCCGCTCGTCCGCATCGTGTGACATACCGAAAGTTGACCCGCTAATGACTTTTACAAGCGCCGTTAATGTGAGATGGGATGACCTCGATGCATTTGGTCATGTCAATAACGCGGCTTACTTAACTTATGTGCAAGAAGCCCGCTCGGATTTCACATGGTATTCACGCAAGAGAGTCGGTCTTAAGCCACTCCTTTCAGAGATGGTTGTTGCCAGCGCCAACATTGATTTTTTATTGCCGATTAACGATGGTGGATGCACGGTAGATGTCAGCATCTGCGTATCTCGTATCGGCGCCTCTTCCTTTGATCTTTACTACGAAATCTCCAAAGATGGAGTGATTTATGCAGTGGTGAAGACTGTTCAAGTTGCAGTCTCAAAGGAGAATACGAAATCTCGGCCACTGACTGATGAGGAACGAACTTTCCTTAATGAACATCTCATAGCTCTATCGGAAGGAAAGTAATGTCCACACATCCTGCGCTCCCTGCCCGTAACCAAAGACCTTGGTGGCGCGATGCAGTTACCTATCAAATTTATATTCGCTCCTTCGCAGATTCCAACGGTGACGGCAAAGGTGATGTCGAGGGGATTCGCAGTCGTCTTCCTTATCTTCGTTCACTTGGTGTTGATGCAATTTGGATCACCCCTTGGTATCCATCTCCACAGAACGATCATGGATACGACGTTTCTGATTACATGAATATCGAACCTGATTACGGCACCCTTGCTGATGCAGAGCGTTTGATTAAAGAAACCCATGATCATGGAATGAAGTTGCTAGTAGATATTGTCCCCAACCATTCGAGCGATCAGCACGTCTGGTTCCAACAAGCTCTTGCTGCCGCACCTGGTTCGCCAGAGCGCGACCGTTACATTTTCCGCGAAGGCAAAGGCGCCAATGGCGAACTTCCACCAAATAATTGGCAGGCGGTATTTGGTGGTTCGGCTTGGCACCGCATTACCGAAGCGGACGGAAAATTAGGTCAGTGGTACTTACATTTGTTCGCAGTAGAACAACCAGATTTCAACTGGGAGAACCAAGAGATTCATGAGCACTTCGAAGAAGTTTTGAAGTTTTGGTTAGACCGTGGCGTTGATGGATTCCGTATCGACGTTGCACACGGAATGGTGAAAGCACCAGGACTTCCTGACGTCGTTGCTGCTGATCCTAAAGCTGAGATGTTGGCACCAGAGAATCGTCCTTTCTGGGATCAAGATGGTGTTCACGAGATTTATCGCAAGTGGCGCAAGATTCTTGATTCTTATCCTGGAGATCGCATGGCAGTTGCTGAAGCATGGGTAAGCCCAGCTTCACGCATCGCTCGTTATCTGCGCCCTGATGAACTTGCTAACTCATTTAACTTTGATTTCTTAAGTTCGCCTTGGGAGCCAGCAGAGCTAAAGAAGATGATTAATCGTTCGATGGATGCTTTGGCAGAAGTCGGAGCACCGTCATCATGGGTATTTAACAATCACGACGTCGTTCGATCTGTTGATCGATTCGATTTAGGTTTGTTGGCAGGAAATGCGAATACCACACTCGAGCGTCATGGCGATGCTAAGAAGTTTGATATCGCTCGCGGAACTCGTCGTGCGCGTGCTGGCGCGCTCTTGATGTTGGCGCTACCTGGTGGCGCATACATCTACCAAGGTGAAGAGTTAGCGCTCCCTGAAGCGCGCGATATTCCTGAAGATCGTTTAACTGATCCTCGTTGGGAGATGAGCCTTCGCACTGATCGTGGTCGCGATGGTTGCCGTGTTCCGCTTCCTTGGACATCACTTCCCATCGGAGCATTTGGGTTTTCATCCGATGCAAATAGAGAGCCTGAACATGCATGGTTGCCACAAGGTGATCATTGGGGCAAGTTCTCTGTCGAAGGACAAGATGGAGACCCTGCATCAACTTTGACGATGTATCGCCAAGCACTTGCTATTCGCAAGAGTGAAGCCGGTTTGGGCGATGGCGCGATGACGTGGATTGATGCGGGCGATGATGTCATTGCATTTTCACGCCCTGGTAATTTCGCTTGCTTGCTCAACTTTGGTGCTGCCATTGAGCTACCGGCTGGATCAGAGGTATTACTTTCAAGTAATCCTCTGGTTGGTAACGTAATCCCTACTGATACAGCGGTTTGGGTGCGTCTATCAGTAGGCTGACCTAATGTCAGTTGCGAAAGAAAACAAGAGCACAATCCGTAAAGGTTTGTCATTCCATCCAGGATGGGTTGCTGTCGGCGTAACTTTTCTCACCCTAGTAACAACTGCCGGTTTTCGTTCGGCTCCATCTGTTCTTATCGTTCCTCTTGAAGAGGCATTCGGATGGTCACGTGCGCAGATTTCTTTAGCGGTTTCAGTAAACGTGCTTCTCTTTGGGTTGATCTCTCCATTTGCTGCCGCTTTCATGGAACGTTTTGGCGTCCGTCGCGTGGTCATGAGCGCCTTGACGTGCGTTGGTGCTGGCGCAATTTCTACAATATTTATTTCATCTCCATGGCATCTAGTGATGTTGTGGGGAGTAGTGGTGGGACTTGGCACTGGGTCCATGGCCTTAATTTTCGCCGCAACAGTTGCAAACCGTTGGTTTGTGCAAAAGCGCGGCCTTGTAATGGGAATGCTCACCGCAGCGACAGCTACAGGCCAATTAATTTTCTTACCCGGTTTATCTGCGTTAGCTATTTCTCATGGGTGGAAGAGCGTTTCAATAACTGTCGGCTCGGCATCTTTTATTATGGTTCCAGTGGTTGCACTTCTATTGCGTGAGTTTCCATCAGATCTTGGACTGCTTCCGTATGGCGCGCCAGATGATTGGACTCCACCACCAGCTAACACAGTAAGCGCAGCGAGGTTAGCTATAGATACTTTGCAACAGGCAAGCAAGAATAAAGATTTTTGGTATTTAGTTGGGTCATTCTTTGTCTGCGGACTTTCGACAAGTGGCTTAGTAGGCACCCACTTCATACCAGCGGCACACGATCACGGGATGATGGAAGTTGCAGCAGCAAGTTTGCTAGCTCTGGTCGGCGTTTTTGATGTCATCGGAACAATCTTTTCTGGCTGGCTCACCGACCGCTACGATCCGCGAAAACTGCTCTCGATCTATTACCTCACACGTGGAATCTCGCTCTTCCTGTTGCCTTCGATACTCTTTTCAACAGTTCATCCATCGACACTTGTATTTGTAATTTTCTATGGACTCGATTGGGTGGCAACTGTGCCACCTACATTGGTGCTCTGTCGAACGATTTTGGGACCACAGCGCTCGACAGTTATCTATGGATGGGTCTTCGCGGCACATCAAGTGGGAGGCTCTATCGCTGCATATGGAGCGGGCCTAGCTCGTGTGAAGTTTGGTGATTATGCCTTCGCGTTCTATACATCGGGGATCCTCTGTGTCATTACATCTCTCTTTGTCATGAATATAGCCAAAGGCGTAGCGACGAGTACTCTAAAACAGTGAGTACTTTTTACGATCGCGTTGGTGGTAGCGCAATATTTGCTGAACTTGTGTCGCAGTTTTATGCGCGTGTTTCTGTGGATCCAATTTTGGCTCCGATGTATCCGAGCACAGATATGAAAGCTGCTGCAGAGCGACTTCAGCTTTTTCTGGAGCAATATTGGGGCGGGCCGGATACTTATTCGCAACGTCGTGGACACCCACGTTTGCGCATGCGCCACGGTGGCTTTCATATTGATTCAGCGGCTCGGGATGCATGGCTTTCTTGTATGCGCGGCGCTGTCGATGGAGTCGATTTATCTCAAGAGCTTAAAGATGAACTCTGGAAGTATCTAGAATCTGCAGCGATCCATTTAGTGAATCAACCTGATTGAGAGCGATTACCAACCTTTAGAATTTCGCCATTGCGCAAATACCAGAGCGTCCCTTGAACATCCCGGACTGTTGTTATCCGTAGTCCCACTCTTTCGACGGTGCCAGAAATATCGAGCACTTCAATCTTGTCGCCCACTCCATATTGATCTTCGATCAACATGAAGAGCCCAGAGAGAACGTCGCGAACAATTGTTTGTGCTCCAAGTCCGAGTGCAACGCCGATGACCCCTGCTGATGCAATAAGTGGTCCGAGGTTGAGACCGAATTCGCCCAGAATCATTCCCAGAGAAATTACCCAAATGACTGCGTTGAGAGTGCTGGTTAAAACTGTTCCAGTTGTGCGCGCACGTTCTTTCTGTCGAGCTGCGATATTTCCTGGACCGCGAACTAAATCAACGCTTGAAAGGCGGTTCATGGTTTTGGTGATGGCGCGATTGCCTATCCGTTGACCGGTGATAGCAATTGCGATGATGACCAAGATGTGAAGAGGGGGTCCGCTAAACCAGTCCCAGAACTTTTGGGCTGTATCGGCTACGCCTGAAGCGGCGGCAAGATGAACATTTGCTCTCATCATGAGGCGACTCTAACTTAAAGTGGCGTAAATACGCATGGAGACGGCGGTTCTGAGGCAAGATGTGCCAATCGGCGCGAGCCACGCGCTGGATCGGAGCATCGTGTCTCGCACGCTAATTTTGAACGCAACCTACGAACCCCTAGGTGTTATATCCGAACGCCGCGCACTCATTCTCGTTCTGAACTCTCGAGCTACAACAATTGAAGATTCAGGAACTGTTCTGCACTTCACTGGCGGCGAAATTTCTTTGCCCTCCGTCATCAAACTTAATCGCTTTGTACGCGTTCCATTTCGGCGCGAGGTTCCGCTTTCGCGTCGCGCACTCTTTGCTCGCGATGGCGGACGATGTGTGTATTGCTCCGCACCAGCAACATCAATTGATCATGTCATTCCACGTTCGCGCGGCGGTGCGCACGCATGGGAGAACGTTGTGTCGGCATGTCACCGGTGCAATCACCTGAAGGCAGATAAACACCTCAAAGAGTTGGGGTGGAAATTACGCTCCCTACCGCGCCAACCAGCTGGAGCTGCATGGCGAGTATTGGGTACCGGTCGCGCAGATGCGCAATGGTTGCCTTACCTCGAACCTTTCGGCGTAGTTGAGGCTATTGCTTAGTTTGCATCCTTGGCTTGCGCCTTGAGTGCGCGAGCCATTGCATCGCGACCTTCAGAAACAATTCGACGCAATCCGTTGGCGGCATCCTTGCCGGCTCCCGCTAACCATTTCTCAGTTGCATCGAGAGTTGATTGTTCGGTGACGTAGGTTGGATATAAACCCTGTGCGATATTTGAGGCGATTTCATATGTCTCTTTACTCCAGACATCGATGATTGCATCAAAGTATTTGCTGACATATCCGGCTAGCAGATCACGTTGTCCTGGACGTTGGAATCCGCGGATTGTTTGAATCTGAATGTGATTACTTAATCCATCCTTGATTGCAGCGTTGAAAGCTTTCTCCTTGACGTTGGCATCTGGGAACGCTGCGCGAGCAAAAGCCGCGTAGCGCTGACCGTTGGCGGTGTTATCGCGTTGTAGTTCTGCATCGATTTCGGAATCAGTTGCAAGCCCGCGTTCGACAAGGGCGCCGAGGAAGTGCCAACGCAAATCTGCATCGACAACCAATCCGGCAAGTTTGCCCTCTAGGAATTCACGGATACGTGCTGCTTGTGCTGGTGATGCGGCAGCGCTGGCAAGTGCGCGTGCGTAGGTAAGTTGGAGATCACTACCTTCTGGAGATTTTGCAAGGAGGGCTTCGATGCCATCTGCCAAAACCTTGCGTAAGCCTTCACGGTTGACCTTGCTTGAATATAACTCGACAGCGGTATCAAGTTGAACCAGTGTCATCGATACGACAGCAACATCTGATTCGCCCGCGAGCGCTTTAACTGCCATTGGTACATATAAGGATGATGACATTTCGCCATCGCGCAACATGTCCCAGGTTGCAGACCAGCAAAGAGCGCGACTGAGTGGGTCTTGGATATCTCCAAGGTGGTCTTTAAGTGTGAGTAGTGAACGTTCGTCGAAGCGAATCTTCCCGTAAGAAAGATCGCGATCGTTGAGCAAAAGCAGGTCAGCGATTTTCTCTCCTGCGAATTCGCTCACTGCGGTGCTTGCGCCAGATACATCTAGCTCGATGCTCTTACGGCAGACAAGCGCACCATCTTTGAGGTCATACAAACCCACTGCCATGCGGTGCGGACGAAGTTCCTTGGAGCCACTTGGTGTGAGAGGAACTTCTTGCTTCACAGCAACTGATGCGTAGCTATCGCCATTTACTGCAATCTCGGCACGGAGGGTGTTGACGCCTGCCGTTTGTAACCATGTCGAAACCCAAGGCTTAAGGTCGCGGCCACTGGTTGCTTCAAGTTCAACAAGAAGGTCGTTAAGAGTGGTGTTGCCCCACGCATGCTTTGCAAAGTATTGACGCAAACCTGCAATGAAAGCTTCTTTGCCAACGTGTGAAACCAACTGCTGAAGTACTGAGGCTCCCTTGGCGTATGTGATTCCATCGAAGTTTGTTTTAACCGCTTCAAGGTCATGCATATCAACAACGATTGGGTGAGTGGAAGAGAGTTGATCCTGGCGGTATGCCCAGTTTTTACGCTCTGAGTTAAATACAGTCCACGAGTTAGTGAATCGTGTTGCCTGGGCAAGAGTGAAGTACGAGGCCCATTCTGCGAATGATTCGTTAAGCCAGAGGTCGTCCCACCATGTCATTGTGACAAGGTCTCCGAACCACATATGTGCCATTTCGTGGAGGATGACATTTGCGCGCCAGTTGTAGTTCTTGTCGGTCACCTTGCTGCGGAATACGAAGTAATCCTCGGCGAATGTCACGCAACCAGCGTTCTCCATAGCGCCTGCATTGAATTCGGCAACTGCCAGTTGGTCGTATTTATCGAATGGATATGCCAAACCGAACTCTTTTTCGTAGAAAGCAAAACCTTGTTTGGTTATTTTGAAGATTTCTTCAGAATCCATACTTGGTGCAAGAGATTTGCGACAGAATAGCCCTAGGGGAACAGTTTTTTCTCCGACATAAACATCATCGACGCGATGATACGCACCGGCAACGAGAGCGGTTAGGTAAGTTGAAATTACTGGCGTACGAGTAAATACCCAACGCTTATGCTCGCCACCTACTTCAGTAATAGATTCAGTTGGATTGTTGGAAATAACTTCCCAATGCGCAGGCACGAGTGCGGAAATCTTGAAAGTTGCCTTGAGGTCAGGTTGATCAAAGCAAGGGAATGTGCGCCGTGCATCTGCTACTTCGTGCTGTGAGTAGAGATAAACCTCGTTATCTGCAGGGTCCACAAATCGGTGCAAGCCTTCACCAGATTTTGAATAGACGCATTCGGTTTCAAGCATAAGAGTGTTGGATTCGGCGATTGCGTGCAGGTGGATACTCTCGCCGTCGTAGTTGGCGGTATCAACGGCTGCGCCATTGAGAGTTGCCGAGATAACACTTTTGCCAACGGCATCGATAAAGGTTGAAGCTCCAACTTTGAGCCCAGAGAAGTTGATTGTCGTTCTCGCGATGAAAGTTTCAGGGCCAGTAGTGAGGTCTAGTTCGACGTCATAGCTATTGACCTTGATTGACTCTGAACGAAGTTTTGCTTCAGCACGGGTGAGATTTACTCCTGGCACGTGGGGCTCCTTTGGCCTGTAACGAAAAGTGGCTTGTGATTATCAGGATGCTATCCAATCATGAAAGAGTGGGCATATGGAAAGCCCAACGATTAAAAGTTTCAAGTTACGGGGAACGCGTATAACGGTTGCCCAAGTTGATGCCAGAAATCGCTTATGGCCCGAGTTCGGAATTGATTACGCGCCTAAGGCTTTGAATTTGAGCGAACTCCTCCCTGCCTCAGAAGGATTCGTTATCGAAATCGGATTCGGGATGGGTGAGGCAACAATTGAGATTGCTAAGAATTTCCCTCAGTTGGGTTTTCTTGCCATTGACGTACACCAGCCGGGTATTGGCAAAGTTCTCTCCCGCATTGAAACAGAATCGATCGCAAATATTCGGGTCATGGATGAAGATGCTCATTTAGTGCTTGCGCACATGATTGCCGATGGATCACTCGATGCCATCCACCTCTTTTTCCCGGATCCTTGGCCAAAAGTTCGTCACCATAAGCGACGCATCGTTAACGAAGATTTCATTGCCTTAGCTGCCTCGAAGTTAAAAGTTGATGGCGTATTTCAGATTGCCACTGATTGGCAACCATATGCAACGTGGATAGCGGAGAAGTTTGCGAGCAGCAATCTATTTATTGGGGGAGAAGTACCTCGACCTCAATGGCGCCCGCTCACCAGATTTGAGAATCAAGGGATTACAAAGAAACACCGAGTGACAGATTTTTCTTACAAAAAAGTTTAGATAGAGCTGGATTCTTCGTAACGACTTATCTTGTTGATTCGACGAACATGACGTTCATCGTGAGTAAATGGTGTGGCGATGAACGCATCGATAATTTGCAGACATAGTTCTGGAGTGTGCATACGTCCTCCGATAGAGACAACATTTGCATTGTTGTGTTCGCGCGCCAAAGCCGCAGTTTCAACGCTCCAGCAAAGAGCCGCTCTAATTCCCTTAACTTTATTCGCTGCCATTTGCTCACCATTACCCGAACCTCCTAAGACAATGCCAAGGGATTGAGGATCTTTGGCAGTCGCTTCGGCTGCTGGAATACAGAAATCTGGATAATCATCGAGAGCGTCATAAGCATGTGGACCGTGATCGGTTACTTCGTGACCAGCAACTTCAAGGTGGGCGACGATGAGTGCTTTGAAATCTAGACCAGCGTGATCACTTCCGATATGTATGCGCATGAGGGAAGTCTCTCACGAAGAAGTCTGCAGACAGCAAAAACCCGCCACCGCAATTGGTGACGGGCCCTTGCCGATTACTTTTTATTATCAGCTAGTAGCTGACGGGATTGTTGGTGCGCCCATCATTGGGCCCATGTCTCCATCTGCATCACCCATGTGTCCACCCATTCCTCCACCATGTCCACCCTTGCCACCAGGGCCGCCCTTGCCATCAGGACCACCCATTCCGCGAACACCATTTACTTCGGCGGTCACGTGAGCGGTGAGGTTGGTCTTAAGTGTCGTCGCTTGAGCTGCAGTAAGAGTTCCTGCAGTTACTGCTGCATCGATTTTCTGTGTCTCAAAAGCAACAAGCGCAGTAATGAGTGCGGCAGTTTTAGTTCCAGCGATTGTTGCTAGCGAATCTCCAGCAGCAAGGCGAGTTTCAAGTGTTGTGACATCAATTCCTAAAGTTGTCGCAACCAAAGTTTCTACAGCGGCACGGTCGGCATTAACAGGTGGCTTGTTTGCAGCATGTGCTGCAGTCAAAGCTGCCTTGATCGCATCAACTTGTGCCTGTGTCAGTGTTCCCTTTGTGACTAGCCCCGAGAGAACTGTTGAAAGCTCTGCATCGAAACCACCATCGCGACCCATCATGTTCATTCCAGATGGCGCTTTTATGACCTTCGTTACTGCAACCTTTGTAGTCTTCGTTGCCTTAGCGCCGGATGCGCTTGCAATGCCGAATCCACCCAAAGTGAGAGCAGCGGTTGTAATCGCAATCGTTATGACTTTCTTTGATGACATTTGTTGCCTGCCTTTCATCCATTAAAGGATTCATGTGCCAACAGCCTTTCGCCATCGACTACCTGAATGAAACCCCTTGATGTTTAATAAATTACCCCTAAATCCTTAGAAACACGTCAGAGTTCGAGACTTTATTTAGATGATTTTTGTCGATGCGCTCAGGCGAGGGGGTAACGACGCTTAAGACAAGTCAGCGCTGAGGGGATTCCTGATTGTTTTCTGTGAATGCCGCTTTCACACTAACTTCAACCGTATCTAGGCGTTATTGGAGCGTGCACGATGATTTCAAAAACTAACTTCGGATATTTCATAGTAGCTGCTTCAATCGCAGCCACAACATTTACTGTCTCACCATCCATAGCAGCAACGAAAACACAGAGTATTACATTGCATAAAGCAGGTCGCGTAGCGGCAACAATCCCTAACACAATCTTGAGTGGGACTACCGCACCGAAATCAACAGTTGGTCTCAATGGAGATTTCTATATTGATTTTAAGGCGATGAATTTCTATGGACCTAAAGCAAATGGAAAATGGCCCACTGCAGTTTCTATCCGTGGCGCAACAGGTGCGACAGGAAGTGCGGGTTCTAACGGAAGCGACGGAAGGAATGCATCTGCAGGTGCGTCTCTCACTGGATCTACTGGTGCGCAAGGTCCAACTGGTGCGACAGGACCAGCAGGTCCAACTGGCGCAACGGGCTCGCAAGGTTTAACAGGAAGCTCTGGTGCATCTGGTGCACAGGGACTGACTGGTTCTGCCGGTTCAAATGGCGCGCAAGGTTCATCTGGCTCTCAAGGCGCGACAGGAGCAACAGGCGCGACAGGCGCAACCGGATCTTCAGGTTCAGTCGGTGCAACAGGTTCAGCTGGAACAACTGGCTCACAAGGCGTGCAGGGAATTCAAGGTAGTCAAGGCGCACAAGGTCCTGCCGGTGATGTTGGTGCAACTGGATCAGCAGGAACTACAGGTGCAAAAGGTGACACCGGAAATACTGGTTCGCAAGGAATACAAGGCTTAACTGGTCCTTCGCAAATCTATTACTACACCTTTACGCAGTGGACTTTATCAACCGGAACAGCGGGTGGTTCAGTGGATGCGGTTGCCTCTACGTTGTTACCGGCGAACACCGCATATGAGATTTCCATAATCATTCATGGGGTTCTTCCGGTTATTGATAATTATTTTGGGGCCCAAGTAATAGCTAGTGCCATGGATGCAACTGTTATTGCAGATACTGCAGTCACCTATGGGAAAACTTACATACAGCAATCTTTAGTCCGTGGATACACATTTGTGATTAAAGGAGTTCTTATTGTTGGAGCATCTCCTTCTTCAATTAGCGTAAGAATATTTGACGGGGGAGGTGTCACGTCAGGAGTAAACGCGATGACACTTAACGGAAAGGTAATCTTGTCCTTGGCTGAATCCGCATCGACGATGCCTTAAGTAAATCCGTGGAGCGGGTGACCGGGATCGAACCGGCATGGCCAGCTTGGAAGGCTGGGGCTCTACCATTGAGCTACACCCGCGAGGGTTTGGTCTCAGGGCCCCGGGTGGGGTCCTGCTACAGGGGCTAACGGTATCGGTCTCGGTAAAGAGTTGGTAATTTCTCCTCTAGACTTCGAACTTACGCCGCGGGGCGTAGCGTAGTGGCTAGCGCGCCTGCTTTGGGAGCAGGAGACCGGAGGTTCGAATCCTCTCGCCCCGACCAGTATGTAATCCCACCCTTAGTCGTTCCACATTAGCAAGGAGTTCCACGTGAAGAGCACGGTCGAGTTACTTTCTCCCACCCGTGTACGTATAGCTATCGATGTGACATTCGACGAATTGAGTGGTCATGTAGCTGATGCATACAAAAAGATTTCAGGGCAGATAAATGTTCCAGGTTTCCGCAAGGGCAAAGTTCCACAAGCGATGATTGATCAGCGAGTCGGTCGCGGAACTGTTCTTGATGAGGCAATCAACGCGGCACTTCCTGTTTTCTATTCACAAGCTGCGCGCGAGCATGATGTCTTGGTACTCGGTCGCCCAGAAGTCGACATTAAAGAGTTCGTTGATAACGAGAAATTATCTTTCACTGTTGAAGTAAGTGTTCGACCAGAGATTGCGCTTCCTGACTTTTCTAAAATCGTAATTAACGTTGATGATGTCGCAGTAACTGATGAAGATGTTGCCGAGCAGGTTGATGCGCTTCGCGCTCGCTTTGGAACACTAAACACTGTTGAACGCGATGCAGTTAAAGGTGACTTTGTAACAATTGATTTAGTAGCCCGTGTTGATGGCGAAGAAGTAGAAGGTGGCACTGCTACTGATATTTCTTACGAAGTTGGCTCAAATCGCATGGTTGATGGATTAGATGAAGCGCTCATTGGTTTGAAAGCGGGCGATGAGAAGGTATTCGATACTCAACTCGTCGGAATGCAAGATGGCAAGACTGGTGCCGTTGAAGTAAAAGTTTCTGCTGTTAAAGAACGCGAACTACCTCCACTTGATGATGCGTTCGCAAAGCTTGCGAGCGAATTCGATACATTAGCCGAACTTCAAGCAGATGCCACAGAACGTTTAACGCGACTTAAGAAGATGGAACAAGGTGCGCAAGCTCGCGATCTTCTCGTCGAAAAACTCTTGGCTGACATTGAGATTCCTGTTCCAGAAGAATTCATCACCGCTGAAGTAGACGATCATCTTCAAGGTGAAGGTCGCATGGAAGATGCGGACCACCGCGCCGAAGTTGATGGTCAAGTACGTACTTCCCTGAAGTCTGATTTCTTGCTCGATGCAGTGATTAAAGCTGAGTCTGTTGAAGTAACCGAGATTGAATTGAGCGAGTATTTAATTCGCACCTCTGCTCGCTACGGAATGGCTCCTGAGCAATTTGCTCAAGAATTATCTAAAGCTGGACAGATCAGCCAATTAGTAGCCGAAGTTGCTCGCGCTAAAGGCTTGGCAGCGATTCTTGCCCGCATCACCGTTAAGGATAAATCGGGGCAGACAATCGACCTCGAGGCTCTCACCCCAAAACCTGAAGCAGCAGTCGAATAATTTGTGCGCTCAGAGCGAACACGCTCTGAATTCACACTATTTCCCCGCGTAAAGGCATATCAGCTCAATAATTTGGGAAGCATTTTGCGCGCGGGGTTGTTAAGGTCAATACAGGAAGATTCAACAAGGAGGATGTCTGTGAATTCAGTAAGCCCAAAGGGAGCAGGAATTACATCTGCTGGCTCTTCTAATGGTTTCGGTGGTCTCGATGACCAGGTTTATAACCGTCTACTTAAAGAGCGAATTATCTTCCTTGCCGGAACTGTTGAAGATTCGATGGCTAATGCCATCTGCGCGCAGATTCTGCTACTTGCTGCCGAAGATTCCGAAAAGGATATTTACCTTTACATCAACTCACCTGGCGGTTCTGTTACTGCAGGTATGGCGATCTACGACACGATGCAATATGTCAAAAACGATATTGCAACTGTCGGAATGGGAATCGCCGCTTCAATGGGGCAATTTCTTCTCACAGCCGGTGCCGCAGGCAAACGTTATGCGCTGCCACATGCGCGCATCTTGATGCACCAACCACTGGGTGGAATTGGTGGAACAGCAACAGATATTCGCATTCAAGCCGAGCAGATGGCAGCGACAAAGAAGACAATGGCAGAGCTCATTGCTTTCCACACTGGGCAAACTTTAGAAAAGATCACGGCTGATTCAGATCGCGATCGTTGGTTCACCGCTGATGAAGCGAAAGAATATGGGTTCATTGATCACGTCGCCCGTTCAGAGGGTCAAGTTTCAGGAAATGTAAAAGGCACTGGAGGAAAAGCGTGAAGAACGAGATGAGCCGCATTAACGAAATCACAAGCCGTTACGTACTTCCAACAATCGAAGAGCGCACCACATACGGGTACAAGCGCCTCGATCCATACACGAAACTTTTCGAAGAGCGCATTATTTTCTTAGGTCAAGGAATTGATGACACCGTGGCAAATGACGTCATGGCACAGTTGCTTACTCTTGAGTCAATGGATCCTGACCGCGACATCATGATTTACATCAACTCACCAGGTGGCTCTTTCACTGCGCTCACTGCAATTTATGACACGATGCAATTTGTTCGCCCAGATGTAATGACCATCTGCCTAGGACAGGCGGCTTCGGCTGCAGCAGTTCTTCTAGCTGGTGGAGCCAAGGGCAAGCGTTACGCGCTTGAGCACTCACGCATTCTGATTCATCAACCTTCAAGTGAAGGTGGCGGACAGGCATCAGATATCGAAATTCAAGCTCGCGAAGTGATGCGTATGCGAACCCTCCTTGAGGAACTCATTGCGCGTCACTCAACTCGCAGCCCTGAACAGATTGCCCAAGACATTGAGCGCGACAAGATTCTGACATCTGCAGAAGCTGTCGAATACGGCTTGATTGATCAGGTACTCGCTAGTCGCAAGGCGAAGCCTTCTAACTAGTTCCAAGAAGTTTTATGTAGTTGAGGATGAAATGAAAAAGGTCTTTGCACCGGGGTCACTGCTGTCATACAAAGGCTTTCGCCAACTCTGGTTTTCTGGACTTCTCGTAACTCTCGGTGCTGCAGCCTTTCCGATTGCACTTGCTGTAACGGTTCTTGATGCAGGTGGGTCAGCTACAACTCTGGGTCTCATACTTGCCGCTCGAGTTTTATCCTCAGTACTACTTGGGCTAGTTGGGGGAGTATGGGCAGATCGTTTGCCTCGTAAATTTGTGATGATTGGTGCCGATGTGTATCGCGGCCTATTAATGCTCGGCTTAGTTTTTGTTGCAACTCCAGATGTACCTGCATGGGCGCTAGCCCTTCTTGTTTTCTTTATGGGCGCAGGCGAAGCATTTGGTTTCCCAGCATCGGGTGCGATATTGCCAAGCTTGTTACCGCCAGAATTATTACCTGCAGGAAATGTTATGCGCGGAATTGGTGCACGTATTGCCTCAATCATTGGCCCAGGTATCGGCGGATTCTCTGTGGCGGTAATTGGTGGTCGGTATACATTCGCAATTACTGCGGCCTTCTTCTTTGCAGGAACCGCACTCTTGTTTACGATTCAAGAGAAACCACGTGGAACGGTAGAAGTGGCACCGTCATTTCTTACTGAATTGCGCGAGGGTCTTAGAACGGTGTGGGAAACACCTTGGGTCGCGGGATTAATCTTGATGTCCACTTTGCAGTTAATGGTGGTCCTTGCGAGTACAACAGTTCTACTTCCTGTAATAACGCGTCGCGAATTCCATACCAACTCAGTATTTGCTCTAGCCGAAGTTGGTTTCAGTATTGGTGCAACGGTTTCAGCGCTTATAGCCGTGCGCTATAAAGCAAAACATCCGGGACTAATCTCTGTTCTTCTCTGGGGCTTGTTTGCGGTTGTCCCTATCGCACTCGCTTTCCCATCAAGCCGCGTTTTTGTCATTGGCGCCTACTTGCTTGCAGGATTTTCAATTGGTCCGTGGGAGGCGTATTGGAGTTCTGCAATCCAACGTGAGATCCCGCAAGAGCTGCAAGGTCGAGTTTTCAGCGTTGATTACATGGGATCAATCGCCCTGATGCCCCTTGGAATGGCTCTCGTTGGTCCGATAACAAATGTTCTTGGAGAGACCCCATTCCTCATCGGTGCGGCAATATTTCATGTACTGCTCTGCGCCCTCGCACTGCTTGTCCCCGGAGTGAAGAATTTAAAGACTCCAACAAAGCAGAATTCTTCTCAGGGCGAACAACCTCACGCATAGTTTTCATGCGCACGCGAGGGCTTTCGACCTACCCTTAGACGTTGCCTGATTTCCCCACGTATCAATCAGGCCTTAAGGAGCACCATGACACGCATCGGCGAAACTAGCGATCTACTGAAGTGTTCATTCTGCGGAAAAACTCAGAAGCAAGTCAAGAAGTTAATCGCAGGCCCTGGCGTCTATATCTGCGACGAGTGCATCGATCTTTGTAACGAAATCATCGTCGAAGAACTTGCCGAGACAAGTCCGCTTGGACTTCAAGAGCTTCCTAAGCCACAAGAGATTTTTGAATTTCTGGATTCATATGTCATCGGTCAAGATCGCGCTAAAAAATCTTTATCTGTCGCTGTCTATAACCATTACAAGAGAGTTCAAAGTGGAGATACCAAGCGAGAAGATGCTGTTGAATTGGCCAAAAGTAATATCTTGCTTCTAGGTCCTACAGGGTGCGGTAAAACTCTTCTTGCGCAGACACTTGCAAGGATGCTTAACGTTCCATTTGCTATTGCCGATGCAACTGCCCTCACTGAGGCTGGATATGTCGGAGAAGATGTCGAGAACATTCTTCTCAAACTTTTGCAGGCTGCTGATTTTGATGTGAAGAAAGCTGAAACTGGAATCATTTACATCGATGAAATTGATAAAGTTGCTCGCAAGTCCGAGAATCCTTCAATCACTCGCGACGTGTCAGGTGAAGGTGTTCAGCAAGCACTTCTTAAAATCCTAGAAGGAACCGTTGCATCCGTACCACCACAGGGTGGACGCAAGCACCCACATCAAGAATTTATTCAGATTGATACCACCAACGTCTTATTTATCGTGGGCGGAGCATTTGCTGGTCTAGAAAAAATCATCGAGGGCCGCGCAGGTTCAGCAGGTGTTGGATTTAATGCAACGCTTAAGACCGAAGAAGATCGCGACAAGATGGATATCTTTGCTGGTGTAATGCCAGAGGATTTATTGAAATTCGGAATGATTCCAGAATTTATCGGTCGACTCCCGATTGTGACTAGCGTTGAGAAACTCGACAAAGTTGCATTGATCGAAATTCTGACCGAGCCAAAGAATGCCCTCGTCAAACAGTACGAGCGCCTTTTCTCACTTGATGATGTCGAGCTTGAGTTTGCACCAGATGCCCTCGAAGCGATTGCCGAACTTGCCCTTAAGCGGGGGACTGGCGCGCGTGGTTTAAGGGCAATTTTGGAGAGTGTTTTGCTCACAGTTATGTACGAAGTGCCGAGCCGTACCGATGTGGCCAAGGTAATCGTGACAAAGGAATGTATTGAAGAAAATAGCGCCCCAACCTTTGTGCAGCGGACCGGCGATATTCCTAAGCGGGTGGCTGCGGCTCCAAAGCGTTCAGAAGAGAAGAGCGCGTAATCTAGACTGCGCTCTATGAGTGAATTGCCTGCGGCCTTTATTCCGGCCGATATAGAAGCACCACTGTATGAAAAGTGGGTAGCTGCTGGGTATTTCACTGCGGATGCTTCTTCTGCCAAGCCTGCATTCACCATAGTTCTTCCTCCGCCAAATGTGACTGGCAGTTTGCATATAGGTCATGCGCTCGACCACACCATGCAAGATGCGATTACTCGCATGAAACGTATGCAGGGGTTTGAAGTTCTCTGGCTACCAGGAATGGATCATGCTGGAATCGCGACACAAAATGTTGTCGAGAAACAACTCGCTGCTCAAGGTTTATCGCGTCATGATTTAGGCCGCGAAGAATTCATTAAGAAAGTTTGGGAATGGAAAGCTGAATCTGGCGGAGCAATTCTGGGGCAGATGCGTCGCTTAGGTGATGGAGTTGACTGGAGCCGTGAAGCTTTTACGATGGATGAAAATCTCAGTGCTGCAGTATTAACAATCTTCAAGAAATTGCACGATGCCGGGCTAATTTATCGCGCCGAAAGAATTATCAACTGGTGTACACGATGCCTTACTGCTCTTTCGGATATTGAAGTTGAACATAGCGATGATGCAGGAGAATTAGTATCGATTCGTTATGGTGACGGCGAACATTCAATTGTCGTCGCTACAACTCGTGTCGAAACAATGTTAGGTGATACCGCCGTTGCAGTTCATCCAGAAGATGAGCGTTACAAACACCTAATTGGGAAATCGATCTTCGTTCCGCTTGTTAATCGCGAAATTCCGATCGTTGCAGATGAGCATGTTGATCCTGAGTTCGGAACCGGCGCGGTCAAAGTCACACCAGCGCATGATGTGAACGATTTTGAAATCGGAGAGCGCCATCACTTGCCTAGCGTGGTGATTTTGACTCCCGAGGGTCTGATTACTAATACAGGTACTGAATTTGATGGGCTCGATCGCTTCGAAGCGCGCAAAGCGGTTGTCGCTGCCCTGCACGCACAAGGTCGTATCGTCGCTGAAAAGAGACCGTACATACATGCGGTCGGGCATTGCTCTCGCTGTGCAACAACAGTAGAGCCACGTTTATCTAAGCAATGGTTCGTAAAGGTTGCACCACTTGCTCAAGCTGCGGCAGATGCGGTTCGCGATGGGCGAGTTAAAATCGAACCAGAAGAATTAGCGCCACGATATTTTGACTGGGTCGACAATATGCATGACTGGTGCATTTCGCGTCAGTTATGGTGGGGCCATCGCATTCCCGTTTGGTATGGACCAAATGGAGAAACCATTGTTGTAGGTCCAGGCGAGACTGCTCCTGCTGGATACACACAAGATCCCGATGTTCTTGATACTTGGTTCTCTTCTGCGCTGTGGCCATTTTCAACTTTAGGTTGGCCAGAGAACACGCCAGATTTAAAAAAGTTCTATCCAACCTCAGTGCTTATCACTGGTTATGACATCTTATTCTTCTGGGTTGCACGAATGATGATGTTTGGTCTATTTGCCCTTGATGGCATTCAACCATTCAAAACAATTACATTGCACGGGCTTGTTCGCGATCAGTTCGGAAAGAAGATGTCTAAGAGTCGCGGCAATGTTATTGATCCACTTGAGTTCATGGATAAATATGGAGCCGATGCGCTTCGATTTACTTTGGCTCGTGGATCTAACCCCGGGAAAGATCAAGCAATTGCAGAAGATTGGATTGGCGGATCACGTAACTTCGCCACCAAACTCTGGAATGCATCGCGCTTTGCGGTAATGAATGGCGCAACCTTTTCAGGACCACTACCTGCATATTCTTCCCTTGGTGCAATTGATCGCTGGATTCTCAGTCGCCTCAATGAAACAGTCAGAGAAGTTACAGATCTCCTTGAGAAATTCGAATTCGCGCGCGCCTGCGAAACGATCTATCACTTTGCGTGGGACGACTTATGTGACTGGTATCTAGAACTTTCCAAAGAAACATTCGCTTCTGGTGATGCTGCAGATACACAGAGAACCTTGGGCTTTGTTCTAGATCAACTCCTGCGCCTTATGCATCCGGTAATGCCTTTCATTACCGAACAATTGTGGACTTCCCTCACGGGCGGCGAGTCACTTGTTATTGCACAATGGCCCGAAACCATCGAGGAGCATCGCGATCCTCAGGGACAGAAACTTGTTGGTCGTGTTCAAGAAATCATCACCGAAGTGCGCCGTTTCCGCAGCGATCAAGGAATCAAGAACAGTCTGAAAATCCCTGGACGATTTGTTGCTTCGGCAGATATGGCAGCGTACGAGAGCGCACTGCGATTTGTTTTACGTATCGAAGAACCCGGAACCGATTTCGTGCCAAGTGCAAAACTAGAAATCGGTGAAGTTCTTGTTGAACTCGATCTCTCTGGCAGCGTTGACGTTGTTGCAGAGCGCGCTCGTCTCACAAAAGATTTGGCAGCTGCCCAAAAAGATCGCCAAACAGCTGAGGTGAAACTCAGTAATGAGGGATTCATGGCAAAAGCTCCCGAGCAGGTTGTTGTCGAAATCAGAGAGCGACTTGTCAAAACTGACGCAGATATTGCTCGCATCAGTACTGCGTTAGAGCAGTTACCAAACTCATGACAAGTGTCGAGAACTTAGCGCGTCTACAGGCGATTGAAACCGAACTTCAATCTCGCTGGCCAGAAACGCGCATCGCGCCATCACTTGAGCGCATCGCTGCGTTGAGCGACATTTTAGGTTCACCGCAATTATCTTTCCCTACAGTTCATATTGCAGGAACAAATGGAAAGACCACTACGGCTCGCATGATCGATTCACTCTTTACAGAAATGGGTCTTCGAACCGGTCGCTTCACAAGCCCACACCTTGAGAGTTTTCTAGAGAGAATTTCTATCAATGGTGCCCCAATCCCCGCCGATGATTTCATTTGGGCCTATAACGATATCGCTCCATATTTAGAGTTAATGGATGAAAAGTTCGATAATCCAATTTCATTCTTTGAAGCGATGACGGCAATTGCATTTGTATCATTCGCGGAATTCCCAGTTGATATCGGCGTTATTGAGTGCGGTATGGGTGGCGAATGGGACGCTACAAATGTTGTGCAGGCAGCGGTTTCGGTAATCACACCCATTGGATTTGACCACATGTCATACCTTGGCAATTCGCTCACAGAAATCGCAAAGACAAAAGGTGGGATTATCAAAGAAGGCTCTCATGTCGTCCTTGCAGCCCAGGAGCACGATGCTGCTGTGGAACTTTTGCGATCTGCTGCTTTAGTCGAAGCAGAGGTCGTACGTGAAGGTTTAGAGTATTCAATCGAATCCCGCGCTCTTGCAATCGGTGGACAGTTGCTCTCGATCAATGGACTGGGCAAACGCTACGAAGATATCTTTTTGCCGCTTCACGGCAAGCACCAAGCCTCAAATGCAGCAAGCGCATTAGCTGCTGTTGAAACTTTCTTCGGGGGACAGGCGCTGGATCTGGAATCCGTCCGACGCGGTTTTGCCGCTGTTACCTCTCCAGGGCGTTGTGAAATTGTTTTTCGCGAGCCAACAGTAATTCTAGATGCTGCACATAATCCTCATGGAGCAAGCGCCCTTGCCCAGACTTTAGAAAACGAATTCACATTTGACGAGATCATCGGTGTTTTTGCTGCCTTTGAAGATAAAGACGTCGAAGGCATGCTGATGGAACTAGAGCGCGTGTTTAATCGGATTATTGTTACCGAAAGCTCGTCAAGCAGAGCAAAATCTGCGGCCAGCGTGGCAGACATTGCGAAGTCAATATTCGGAACCGATCGAGTTCTAGCCATCAACTCACTTGATGAGGCTATTAAGAGTGCGATTACAGATGCTCGCAATGGTTTAGGAGATCAATCAATCGGCGTAGTTGTCACTGGCTCAGTAGTGACGGTGGGCCAATCTCGCGCGATTCTCAAGAAGTTCTCGGGCGAATGAGAATCCTCGGAGCTGCCGTATTGGCTATGGAAAGTTTGGTCATGGGGTTTGCCTTACTTCTGGCGACAAAAGATCACAGTTCGCTTTCTATTGCCATAGGCGGCTGCATCGCAATTGCATTTTTATTGTGTGCAGGATTATTGAAGAGAACGTTTGGCTGGATTCTGGGTTCGCTGTTGCAAATTGCAATTTTGGCATACGGCTTTGTTGTCACCCCACTCATCATTCTCGGAGTGCTCTTTTCTGGGCTCTGGGTGGCGGCGATTATCATCGGCCGAAAAGGTGAGGCTGCTCGGGCAGCCCTGCTGAAGGCCGGAGTGCCGAAGGCCTCGTAGACCTATTACACTCTGGGGGTGTCCACAGAGAGAACCCTCGTATTAATCAAACCCGATGGCGTTCGCCGAGGTTTGAGCGGCGAAGTTATTTCACGTATCGAAAATAAAGGTTATCGCGTCACTTCACTTGTCATGATGAGTGCAACGCGCGAAATCCTTGAACGTCATTACGCTGAACATGAAGGCAAACCGTTTTACGAACCGCTCGTGGAGTTCATGTTGTCGGGTCCAATCGTTGCGATGGTTGTCGAAGGCAATCGCGTGATTGAAGGATTCCGTTCGCTATCTGGTGCCACTGATCCAACAGTTGCAGCCCCAGGAACGATTCGTGGAGATCTTGCAAGAGATCAAGGAACAAAAGTTGTACAAAATATCGTTCACGGATCGGATTCACCAGAATCTGCGGCACGTGAAATTGAAATCTTTTTTGGAGGGAAATAAATGAGTAACAGAATGTCCTTTATCGGCCGAGATATGGCAGTTGACCTTGGTACCGCAAATACCTTGGTTTATGTACGTGGTCGTGGCATCGTTCTCAATGAGCCAAGTGTGGTTGCTGTAAACCAAGACACTGGCGGAATCCTCGCAGTTGGCCTCGAAGCCAAAAAGATGATTGGCCGTACTCCAGGAAACATTGTCGCCATCCGTCCATTAAAAGATGGGGTTATCGCAGATTTCGACACCACAGAGCGGATGCTTCGTTATTTTATTCAAAAGGTGCACCGTCGCCGTTATTTGGCTAAGCCACGTATCGTTGTTTGTGTTCCATCTGGAATCACTGGCGTAGAACAGCGCGCTGTTAAAGATGCGGGCTATGCAGCTGGCGCACGTAAGGTTTACATCATCGAAGAGCCGATGGCTGCTGCAATCGGTGCAGGGCTTCCTATCCACGAACCAACCGGCAATATGGTTGTTGATATCGGTGGAGGCACTACTGAAGTTGCAGTTATTTCTTTGGGCGGAATCGTTACCGCACTCTCAATCCGTGTCGGTGGAGATGAGCTAGATCAAGCGATTATCAACTGGGTAAAGCGCGAATTTTCACTTCTATTGGGTGAGCGCACTGCAGAAGAAATCAAAATGGCGATTGGCTCGGCTTACCCCATTCAAGGCGAACCTGATGCCGAAATCCGCGGACGCGATCTTGCCACTGGACTTCCAAAGACGATTGTTGTTTCTGCTGCTGAGATCCGTAAAGCAATCGAAGAGCCTGTTAATGCGATCATTAATGCAGTGAAGAGCACACTTGATAAGACTCCTCCTGAGTTAGCAAGTGATCTCATGGATCGCGGAATAGTTCTTACTGGTGGAGGAGCCCTCCTTAAGGGTCTCGATGAACGTCTTCGTCGCGAAACCGGAATGCCAATTCATATTGCAGATCGCCCACTCGATGCAGTCGTTGAGGGATCTGGAAAATGTATCGAAGAGTTTGAGGCTTTAGAGAAGGTCTTGATCTCCGAACCACGTCGATAGGTTTCTTCTATGCGATACGGCGGCGATAATAGAAGTCGCCTTTTGCTCGTCACTTTAATTGTGACTTCGCTCTTTTTGATTACTCTCGACCTTCGGGGAGTGAGTGTCATTTCAGGTATGCGTAACGGCGCTCAAACCGCACTTGCTCCTTTTCAACGTGGGGCGAGTTCTTTCTATAAACCATTTGGGAATTTCTTTTCCGATGTAGCTCATTTAGGAAGCACTCGTAATGAAATTGCAACTTTAAAGAATCAGAATGCAGCCTTGAGAGCGAAGTTAATTGCCCGTAAAGATAGCGATACTCAATTAAAGCAATTGAAGTCAATCCTCAATTTATCCGGGACAGCTGGATACAAGATCGTTAACGCGAAAGTAATTTCTCAAGGATCTAGCGCCAACTTCACTCAAACAATAATGATCGACATTGGCAAGAATGCAAAGCTCACTCGTGACATGACAGTTATATGCGCTGATGGTTTAGTCGGAGTCGTAAAAGAGGTTTACCCAAATTCAGCACTTGTGATGCTTGCTTCAGATCCTGCTTTTCGCGTGGGCGTCCGCATAGCTGGAAGCCAACATATTGGCATTTTGGCTGGGCAAGGAACGGGTACTGCAGTGTTGCAATTGCTTGATAGCCAAAGCACTGTGAAAGTAGGCAATATTTTGTTGGCTAGAGGCAGCCAAGGGAACAAACCATTTGTTCCTGGCGTCCCGGTTGGCACCGTTTCTTATGTCATGAATGCCACTGGTGCCGTGTCTCAAGAAGCCGAAGTGAAGTATTTTGCACATCTCAACTCATTGAGTGTGGTGGCTGTTGTGATCAAGGCTCCCGTTGAAGACCCCAGAGATATCTTGGTTCCAGCAAAGCCCACTCCTAAGCCCACCCCGACTGTGACAATTTACGTAACTCCGACTCCAACTCCAACTCCAACTCCGACGAAGTAGCCTCGGAAATAACTATGTATTCGCGCCAAGTTTCCTTGAGCAGTGGTGTTTTACTCTTCGTCTTCCTCCTTCAAGAAACTCTTTTTAGCCAGACTCACCTCCCTTTTGGAGGCTTCTCGCTTTTTTTGATTTTCACATTCACTTGGGCCGCTCTTAGTTCGCCAGAAGTTGGCGCCGCTTGTGGCTTCGGAGCGGGATTTCTTTTGGATCTAATGTCCTCATCTAAAGGACCGATGGGGCAGTGGACGCTCGTACTTATTATCGTTTCTTTCTCCATTGCCTTTATGCGATATGGCGACGATAGCTTGCGCGCAAATCCACTCGGCCTTGTCTTCTCTGTTGCGATTGCAACCGTTCTTGCACTTGCGGGTTATATGGCTATTGGCGCTCTCTTAGGTTTAGATTTCGGGACCGCAGGAGGGAATGTAAGGATTATCCTCGGTAACGGGGTGTGGACGTTAGCGATTACGCCGTTCCTTCTTCCACTTATTTCCAAATTACACCGTACTATCTTTGAAACGCGAGAACATGCATGAATCAACGTTCTCGACTGAGTTTACTTGTTACGCAGGTTTTCATTCTCTCCTTAATGATTGCTTTATTCGGCCGTGTTTTTTACTTGCAAATCGGAGCGGGCTCCAAGTATCGGGATGCAGCTTTAAGCATTCAGAGCAGAGATATTGTTGATCCTGCAACCCGTGGATTGATCGTCGATTCTTCTGGCGTTCCATTGGCACTTAATCGTGTAGGCCTTGCTGTCACTGTCGACAGAAGTGTTGTAGATAAACAAACCGATAAAGGTGAAGCGGTACTGCGTAGAACGGCCAAATTACTCAAACTCAAATATGTTGATGTTTATCGTCACACTCGGCTTTGCGGCGAATTAACGACTAAGAGCCAGGCAGGCTGTTGGACAGGTACTCGATACCAGCCCATTCCTATTACAAAGGATGCTGACCCAAATATCGCTTTGCAGATAGTTGAACGAGCCGATCTTTTCCCTGGAATTGACGCAGCGCCAGTTGCGGTGCGCAATTACCCCGGAATTGTTGGAGTAAATGCTGCCCACCTCCTTGGATACGTGGGGCCGCTTACCGAATCTGATTTAGCAATGAATGATGGAACCAAGTATTTTCGCAGTGAATCAATAGGTAAAGCAGGACTGGAATATCAGTATGACTCTTATCTTCGTGGCACACCGGGCATCCGAACTGTCATTGTAGATCGTAAAGAAACTGTCACAAGTGAATCTCAAAATATAGCTTCAGCGCCTGGTGATCATTTGGTTACGAGTCTGGATGTTCGCTTGCAAGCTTCAACTGAAAGTGCTTTAGCAGATGCGGTTTTGCGGGCTCGAAGCACTGGGCACCGTGCCGATGGTGGAGCAGCAGTTGTAATGGATGTGCGAACTGGGCGCATTTTGGCGCTGGCTTCTTATCCAACTTATGACCCGAATATTTGGGAAAAAGGATTGACTGTTCAGCAGGCAAAAGATCTCTTTAGCGAAACTACTGGCGTACCTGCGCTTAACCGACCGCTTCAAGGTTTGTATGCGCCAGCGTCAACATTTAAAGCAGTCTCGCTCGTTGCGGCGGCAAATGCTGGATACGACCTCAATACGACTTATAGCTGTCCAGCCCAAGTTTCAGTGGGAAATAGGGATTTTCAAAACTTTGAAAGTAAGTCCCAGGGAACAATCACCATGAAGACAGCTATCGCTATTTCTTGTGACACCATTTGGTACAAGATCGCTTTCGATGAATGGATTCGAGATGGCGGACTTTCCCCAAAGAAGAGCGCCAAAGATTATTTCTTTTCAGCGGCTCGTGGTTTCCAAATCGCCGAAAGAACTGGAATTGATCTACCCTCCGAATCTCTTGGACGCCTACCGGATCGCAATTGGCGCCTAGATTGGTATGCGGCTAATAAGAACTACTTCTGCAATTATGAGAAACGCGCAGCCAAGAAGGAATTAACCCCTTTCTTGATCGCCCTAGCTAAAGAGAATTGTGTTGACGGTGCCAAGATCCGCGGAGGAGATGCAGTGAACTTTGCAATTGGACAAGGAGACACTGTTATTACGCCATTAAAATTGACTCAGATGTATGCGGCTATTTCCAATGGCGGCAAGATTTGGCAGCCAACTGTTGCGCGTGCCGTTGTTAAAACCGACGGTACGGTGGTTAAGAAGGTAATTCCTAAGATTATTGGCAAATTACCGGCAACTGCTTCGACCTTAACTTTCCTCAAAGGTGCACTCAGAGAAGTAGTTGTGAGCGGAACCGGAGCTGGAGTATTTTCAGGTTTCCCCATTGCAATTAGCGGTAAAACGGGAACTGGCGAAGTTTTTGGACTTAACTCTGATGGAACCAAGAAAGACAATACCTCTTGGTTTGCTTCTTTTGGGCCAAGTGAGAAACCTCGATATGCAGTGGTAGTTATGGTGAGCCAAGGTGGTTTCGGAGCTTCCACTAGCGCTGTTGCGGTTCGCAAAATTTATGAAACTCTTTTTGGTGTAACCGGCTCTATCGTTAATCCCAAGGCGGCAATATTTCCTAAAGGTCCTCCAACTTCGCTGCCTAAAATTTCAGCGACAACGAAAGTGGCGAAAAAATGAGTCGTTCTGATTTCAAACGCCGCGGACGACAGGGCAGACCTGCTATATGGGCAGGATTTGACCCAATACTTTCTTTTGCTGTCTTTGCTCTTTTAGTTCTCGGAACACTTTTGGTTTACGCGGCTACTCGTGCTTGGTATGCCTCCAACGGCCTTGATCCGCAGTATTACCTTAAGCGCCATATTTTCAATATTCTCATTGGGCTTGCATTGACTTTCGGCACTACTGCGATTGACTACCGATTATTACGTGCATATACGCCGATTTTATGGGGAATCGGTGTACTCGGCTTACTAATTGTTTTAATGCCTGGATTAGGTAACACAGTTAATGGCGCTAAAGCATGGATTTCGTTGCCGGGCGGTTTTCAGATTCAACCTGCCGAATTAGCAAAGATTTCTATCATCATCGGGATTTCAATGATTCTCTCCGAGCGCTTGAACGAAAATCGCGAACCCTCCCATAAAGATGTGTGGCAGGCCTTGGTCGTTGCCGGAATTCCTATCGCACTTATCTTGCTTCAGCCGGATATGGGAACTGTCATGATTATCAGCGCTTCAGTGGTGACAATCATCGCAGTATCAGGGGCGCCATCACGATGGGTTGCCGGGTTATTGATTGTCGCTGTGATTGGCGGATTCACAGCGGTGAAAGTAGGGGTTGTAAGTGAGTATCAAATTAAGCGCTTGCAATCTTTTGTCGATCCAACTGCAGATCCTCAAAGTAGCGGCTATCAGTTGCGCCAATCTCGGATCACAGTAGGTTCTGGAGGTTTGCTTGGTAAAGGTTTATTTGATGGCCCGCAAACAAATGGCCGCTTTGTTCCTGAGCAGCAGACAGACTTTATTTTTACTGTAGCTGGGGAAGAACTCGGATTTCTCGGAAGTGGATTCATACTGCTTCTATATTTCGTGATTTTTATTCGAGCATTTCGTATTGCACGGCGATCACAGGACCCCTTTGGACGAATGATGTGCACGGGAGTAATTGCATGGTTTGCCTTTCAAGCCTTTGAAAATATCGGCATGACAATGGGGCTGATGCCCATGACCGGAGTGCCCTTGCCTTTCATGTCCTATGGAGGGTCGAGCATGTTTGCCAATTTGATCGGTATAGGGCTTTTACAAAATGTTCACGCTCGTCAGCGAGGCTAAGCGCGCCATTTTGGGTATTCCTGCGCTTGTCTGCCATACTTAGGCCAACGTCCAGCGCGGCTCGCGACATATTCGCGGCACAACGCCTAGCGCGGACACCACAAGTTTTAACTTGTTAAGGATTTGCTCGTTTTCGAGCCAGAGCGCGCTTCATAGCAAGCGCATAGAGGATTTGGTGCCATGGCTATTGAGCCAAAAACACCGCGCAAGCGTGCGGTTAAGAAAGTAAGTAAAGCCCCTGGTGAATCTGGCGCGCCAAGCGCGGAGCCCACCGAAAAGGCAGTAGAAAAAAAGAGCCCAGTGAAGAAGAAGGCTGCTGCAGCGATTCCTGTTCCGATTTTTCAAGCTGCAACCGCTGAAGTAAAACCTGCACGTGTAGTGCGGGCCAAAGCTGCCGCCAAGAAAGAAGCCTCAGAATCTGCAGCCCCTGAAGTTTCTAGCGATGAGTCATCAGCGGATGCTCGTGGTCGCCGTCGCCGTCGTGGTGGCCGTGGTCGCCGCCGCCCTACAGGCGATGAGGTAACAACTTCCAGCGAAAGCGAAGAGAGTGCTGAAGATTCGACAACCGGTGCCACTCATCGCCGTCGCCGCCGCCGTTCGAGCGCTGATGGTGTCACTCCAGGGGAGACCATCGAAGAAGATGGCGTGATCACAGTTGTTAAGGTGCGCGAAGTTCGTGAACCGCGCGAACCACGTGAAGTACGTGAGCGTCCACGCAAAGATAACCGTCGCGAAGCACCTCGCCGCCGCGAAGCTCGCGGAGATTATCGTGAGCCTTACCGCAAGCGCGGAACAATTATCACCGAAGGCGAGTTACTAGCCCGCCGCGAAAATGTCGATCGCGAAATGCTTGTGCGCCAAATTGGTGATCGTACTCAGATTGCTGTCATCGAAGACAAGGTGATGGTTGAGCACTACGTCAATCGCCATAGCAATATTTCCTACGTAGGTAACGTCTATCTTGGACGCGTTCAGAACGTGCTCCCAAGCATGGAAGCCGCGTTCGTCGATATCGGAAAAGGTCGCAACGCAGTTCTTTATGCAGCTGAAGTGAATTGGGATGCAGCAGGTATTTCTGAATCCCAACCTCGCAAAATTGAAATGGTTTTGAAAACTGGTCAACCAGTTCTTGTCCAAGTAACCAAAGATCCCATTGGCCAAAAAGGCGCACGTCTTACTAGCCAAATTTCATTACCTGGCCGCTATTTAGTTTATGTTCCTGGTGGAGGCATGAGCGGTATTAGCCGTCGTCTTCCAGAGCCAGAGCGCGCCCGATTGAAAACAATTCTTAAACCAATCGTTCCTGAAGAAGCTGGCGTCATTGTTCGTACAGCAGCAGAAGGCGCTAGCGATGTTGAGATCGAAGGCGATGTCGCACGTCTGAAAGCGCAATGGGATGACATTGTTCAAAAATCTGAAAACCCCAATTTCCATGCTCCCGCACTTCTCTATGCAGAGCCTGACTTGGCGGTACGTGTTATCCGCGATATTTTCAACGAAGACTTCCGCAAGTTAACAATCCAAGGCAATGATGCTTGGGAAGAAATCAACGGTTATCTATCTTTCATCGCCCCCGAACTCACTTCCAAAATTGAGAAGTGGACGGGGCTGGGCGATCTCTTTGCTGATTACCGCGTTGACGAACAACTTGCAAAAGCTTTCGATCGTAAGGTGTATCTACCATCTGGTGGTTCCCTTGTTATCGATCGCACTGAAGCAATGGTTGTTATTGACGTTAACACCGGTAAATTCATCGGTAAGGGCGGAAATCTTGAAGAGACCGTTACCAAGAACAACTTAGAAGCAGCCGAAGAAATTGCGCGCCAATTGCGTTTGCGCGACCTTGGCGGAATTATCGTTGTCGACTTCATCGACATGATTCTGGAATCTAACCGCGAACAGGTATTGCGTCGTTTAGTTGAATGCCTAGGACGCGATCGCACCAAGCATCAAGTTGCCGAAGTTACTTCTCTTGGATTGGTACAGATGACGCGCAAGCGCATCGGTCAAGGACTCATTGAAGCCTTCTCTACTACGTGTGATAGCTGTGCCGGTCGTGGAATCCATATTCACACCGAACCTCTAAAGGCTCGCCCTGCGATGCCTTTCGAATCACACTCTGATAACTCCTCACAGGAGGAGCCGGAAGTAAGTGAAGAGGCGCAAGAGAGTGAGCAAAAGCCAGCGGTTGTCACAACGACAGCAGCGGCCCCTTCAGGACGCAAACGGCGTCGTGCAGTCAGTACTGGGGTAGTGACTCCGGGGGCGTAAGGCGTTAAAAGTTGGCTCCTTGAGCCTTCAGTTTGACCCCGGGGTGCAATCTTCCGTACCCTAGGCCCCTGCCAAGTGGCGCGTTCGTCGGCTGGCTTAATGATCTGCAAAAGAACTGGAGCGTTACGTGTACGCAATTGTGAAGGCTGGTGGCCGCCAAGAGAAGGTCGCCGTCGGAGACACTGTCACCGTCGATCGCATCGACAGCGCTGCTGGTTCTACCGTTACTTTTTCTGCTGTCATGGTGGTTGATGGCGCAACAGTTCTGACTGACCCCAAGCAACTTTCGGGCGTTAAAGTTACTGCTGAAGTTATCGATGAAACAAAGGGCGAGAAGATTCACATCCTCCGCTACAAGAACAAGACCGGTTATCGCCGTCGTCAAGGATTTCGTTCACAGAATACCCGCGTAAAAATCACCGCCATTAACGGCGTTAAGTAAAAGGGGAGTTGAGAAATGGCAAGTAAAAAGGGCGTCTCCTCGACACGTAACGGTCGCGATTCCAATGCGCAGTACCTCGGTATTAAGCGCTTCGGTGGTCAGGTTGTTAACAGCGGTGAAATTCTTGTTCGTCAACGTGGAACTCACTTTCACCCAGGCGCCAATGTGGGCCGCGGTAAAGATGACACTCTCTTCGCACTAGCTGCAGGCGCAGTTGAATTTGGTCGCGCTCGCGGACGTCGCGTTGTGAATGTGGTTCCGGTCGCCTAGTTTTCGGTTCTCATAGAGGAGCGGGCCGTCAATGCGGACCCGCTCTTTTTATTTCAGCGGTATTTTTATCAGTAGCAAGACGATAAGAGAAAGGTAAAGAGATGGCATCATTTATTGATCAAGTCACTCTCTTTGCCTCTGCCGGAAAAGGCGGAGATGGTTGCGTCTCTGTAAAGCGCGAGAAATTTAAACCTCTTGGTGGTCCCGATGGTGGCAACGGTGGCCGTGGCGGAGATATTCGTTTAGTAGTAGATCCAAATGTTACGACTTTGCTTGATTACCACCACTCTCCACATCGAATCGCAACATCTGGACGCGCAGGATATGGAGATCGCAAAGACGGACCATCTGGTGAAGATTTAGTTCTCACTGTTCCTAATGGCACTGTTGTCTTTGATGTAGACGGAAATCAACTTGCAGATTTAGTTGGCAACGGCACAATCTTTATTGCAGCCCAAGGCGGTCGTGGAGGGCTAGGCAACTTAGCTCTTTCATCTTCTAAACGTCGCGCACCGGGTTTTGCGCTTCTCGGAGAGCCTGGCGAAGAGCGCAAATTAGTCCTTGAACTCAAGAGCGTTGCAGATATCGCACTCGTCGGATATCCAAGCGCTGGTAAGTCCTCTCTTATCGCTGCAATTTCAGCGGCACGACCAAAGATTGCTGACTATCCATTTACAACTTTGATTCCAAACCTAGGAGTTGTACAGGCGGGAGATACGCGTTTTACCGTGGCCGATGTTCCCGGATTGATTCCTGGCGCAAGCCAAGGAAAAGGATTGGGTCTTGAATTCTTGCGCCACGTAGAACGTTGCGTTGCACTCGTCCACGTTCTCGATTGCGGAACTCTCGAAACGGATCGAAATCCAGTCCAAGATCTCGATGTAATCGAAGCCGAATTAGCGCAATACGGCGGACTCGAAGATCGCCCACGAATTATCGCGCTTAACAAAATCGATTTGCCCGATGGTTCTGCAATGGCTCAGATGGTGGAAGGCGAACTTCGCGAACGTGGATACGAGGTTTACCCGGTGTCGGCGGCTTCTCGCGAAGGACTCACAGAACTCACGTATGCAATGGCTCGCTTGATTCAAAAGGCTCGTGCTGCGGCCGCGGTTGAAGAGCGCACACGAATTGTTTTGCGCCCTGTGGCCGTTGATGATTCAGGATTCACTGTTACAGCTAACGAAGATAGTTCATTCAACGTTGCAGGTGCCAAAGTTGAACGATGGGTGCGTCAAACAGATTTCCGTAACGCAGAAGCTATTGGTTACTTAGCCGACCGACTTGCACAGTTGGGAGTTGAACGCGAACTTTTCCGTAAGGGTGCTCAAGCTGGAAGCGAAGTACGCGTTGGAGTTGGCGAAGCTGCAGTTGTATTTGACTGGGAGCCAACAATTGAAGCTGGCGCTGAATTACTTGGGTCAGCTCGTGGAGAAGATGCTCGCTTTGATGCCCCTTGGAAGAGCCAAGAACGTGTACATGATCGACTTAATTCAGATGAAATTGCGACTCAATGGGAATACAAAGATGTTGACCCACATACGCCTGAGATTGTTTTATTAAATTCAGAGATCGAAGAAGAGGACGGCGTTCAATGATTCGCGCGCACATTGCTTCGGCAAAGCGAATTGTTATAAAGATTGGGTCTTCTTCGCTCACTGGTTCGGCAGGTTCTTCTTTAGATCCACGTGCAGTCGATCAGCTCGTTGATGTAGTTATCGCAGCCCGTGCGCGAGGCGCTGAAGTTGTAGTCGTTTCCTCAGGCGCAATTGCAGCCGGGTTAGCGCCGTTAGGGATTAAGGCGCGTCCTAAGGACCTAGCTACGCAACAAGCCGCAGCTTCTGTAGGCCAAGGTATTTTGATGCATCGTTACACCGAGAGCTTTTCGCGTGGGAATATCACTGCATCACAAGTTCTCTTAACAACACAAGATATTATCAGCCGCTCACATTATCAAAATGCTCAGCGCACTTTGCAGAAATTGATTTCCTTAGGGGTTGTACCGATTATCAACGAGAATGATTCTGTCGGTACGCAGGAAATTCGCTTCGGCGATAATGATCGTTTAGCTGCCCTTGTTTCACTTCTGATTGGCGCTGACCTTTTGCATCTTATTTCAGATATTGATGCACTTTATGATGACGTGCCTACTAAAGCTAGCGCTAAACGAGTGAGCCAGGTTCAATCAGTTTCAGATATCGACGAGCGTTCTCTCGGCGGAGCAGGAAGTGCCGGTGTGGGCAGTGGTGGAATGCTGACGAAAGTAGAAGCTGCTCGCATCACTACAAGTGCAGGAATTCCGATGATACTTTCCTCGCTTGAACAATCTGGAAGCGCACTTGCTGGAGCGGATGTTGGCACTTACTTCGTTGCTAAAGAGTCCAAAACTAATTCACGGATGCTCTGGCTTGCACATGCCTCTACTCCACATGGTCGACTCATACTCGACGATGGAGCGGTCACCGCTTTAACGCAACGAGGAGTGTCGCTTTTGCCCGCTGGTGTCACAGCCGTCGAAGGCGAATTCAGCGCCGGTGATGCAGTAGAGCTTGCAAGTGCTGATGGACGCGTAATTGCACGAGGGCTAGTGGCATTTGATTCGAGCGAAATCCCACAGATGTTAGGACGCTCCACTAAAGAGTTAGCCCAATCCCTTGGAGCAGAGTATGAGCGCGAACTAGTTCACAGAGATGATCTAGTTCTGCTGTAGCGCCCAATCATGCAAAACCGCAGCAGTTAATTCTTCAAAGATACCGTTATCAGTTGGCTCATCGCTGAGTTTTACGATCACTGTATGAGTGCTCGGTTGAATCAAAATATATTGTCCATGTAGCCCCAACATCATCGAAGTTCCATCGAATGGATGCCAGATTTGTGCGCCATAACCCCAGTTGTGATCTAGGACAGTTACCGGTGTCATAAGGCGCGCCATCCATTTGGCATCGATGATGTTCTTGCTCGCAACTTTGCTTGCACCATTGTTAAGTATGAGAGCGCCCACACGGGCATAATCTCGGGCGGTAGCGTTGAAGCAGCAGAAAGTTTTTTCTAATCCTCCGACATGGTCAACGTTCCAGAAGGCGCTATCTTCAGCGCCGATTGGTTGCCAGATATTTTGGCTGAAGTAATCGGCAACTTTCATGCCAGTAACTTTTTGGATGATGAATCCGAGCAACTGCGTGTCAACGCTTCGATACTCAGATTTAGTTCCTGGATCCCAACTCATTTTTCGGTTGTGGAGTAGGAAGAAATTCAAGTCGGTAGTGGCGTACATCTGCGCAATCGCTACGCCCCAACCTGATGGGCCGGTTGGGTAATTATCGGATACACCGACGCCCGCTTGCATATCGAGCAAACTTTTTATAGTTACTTTGTCAAAGCTGGTCCCGTCAGCATATTCTGGGAAATATTTTACAAAAGTATCGCCTTCGGAAATCTTACCTTGAGCAATTAATTGGCCAATCATCAACGAAGTCATTGTTTTTGCAACCGAGTAGGAAGGAAGTTGCGTATGCGCAGTCACTCCTTCTTTGTACCATTCGTAAGTAATCACGCCATCGCGAATAACCAGTAAGGCGTTGCTATTTGTTGTACTTAGGAATTTCTGGAAAGTGATGCTCTCTTTGCCCCATTGCACAGACGTTGGTGGCGCCTCCGACCCTGTTGCCCATGGGATCGTGTTTGTCGCTGGAGCTATCGTATGGAAAGGCATGAGAGTGGGAGTTTTCGAAGCGGGTGCCAGACCCAGTCGAATTGCTGCAATGGGTTCTGGGTAATGGATCACGCGAGTAACGCTAAATAAGAGGATGTAGAAGGTGAGAAGGAATAGAACTATGTTGCGAAGAGCTTTAATTAATGTGCGCACGCGCTCAGAGTAACCCCCTATAGGCTCTGCCTATGGATTCCGTTGAACTCGTCGCGCAGTTAGCTCTTCGCGCAAGGGTTGCCACTCGTTCTTTGAAAGTTGCATCCGCGAGTGAGCGCCGGAGTGCGCTGCTTGCCATCGCTGATGAAATTGCTTCGCGTAACACCGAGATTTTGGAAGCCAATGCGATTGATATGGCTTCTGATGCTGGTTCCGATCGGTTGTTACTTACAGAAGAGCGAGTGAACGCAATTGTTGACGGCGTTCGTCAAGTAGCCAATTTAGGGGATCCGCTGGGAGTTACTTTGAGGGAATCCACCCTGCCCAATGGATTGCACCTTAAGCAGGTTACCGTTCCATTTGGGGTAGTCGGAATGATTTATGAGGCTCGACCAAATGTCACTGTAGATGCTGCAGCAATTTTATTGATGTCTGGAAATGCTGCTTTACTCCGTGGATCATCTAGTGCGGCGCAGAGCAATGCAAAACTAGTGTCGATTATGCGCGAGGCGTTATCGCGGACGAAAATTTCACAAGACGTAATTCAGCTAGTGCCTTCAGATGATCGCGAAAATGTGCGAGCTTTGTTAAATGCTCGCGGCAAAGTTGACTTAGTCATCCCTCGAGGTAGTGCTGCCCTCATACGAATGGTTGTCGATGAGGCGAAGGTGCCAACCATCGAAACCGGTGCGGGTGTGTGCCATGTATATGTAGATGAGTTTGCAGATCTTGAAAAAGCTCTTCAGATAGTTGTAAATTCTAAAGTGCAGCGGCCAAGCGTTTGTAATGCTGCCGAGACACTTTTGGTACACAGAAGTGTCGCTAATGAATTCATACCTCACGCTTTGAGCGCCTTGGCAAAGTCTGGAGTTATTTTTCATGTTGATCAGAGGACTCAAGAGATTGCTCGGAGCACTGATATTCCCGTCGATTTAGCTGAAAGTTCCAATTGGTCAACGGAGTATGGAGCACTCGAAATCAATGTTGGCGTTGTCGATTCCCTAGAGGCAGCAATTGAACATATTGGCACCTACGGAACTAATCACACTGAGGCGATTGTTACCCAGTCGCAAGAACAAGCAGATCGTTTTATCGCCCTCTCGGATTGCGCAGCAGTAATGGTCAATGCATCAACGAGATTTACCGATGGAGAACAGATGGGTTTTGGGGCTGAGATTGGAATTTCCAATCAGAAGCTCCATGCTCGCGGCCCTATGGGTCTTGAAGCGATGGTGACGACCACTTGGATCGTGACCGGAACAGGTCAGATTCGCCAGTAGACTTACCCGCATGAGCACCCTTTCGCGAAGTGATGTCGCAAACCTTGCCCGCCTTGCGCGTATAGATATGACAGATGAAGAACTTGATCATCTAGCAACTGAAATGGATGTCATCCTTACCGCAGTAGCTCGGGTGCAAGAAGTTGCCACTGCCGATATCAAACCAACGTCACATCCGATTCCTATCAACAATGTGACGCGTCCAGATGTAGTTCGTCCGAGCCTTTCCCCTGACGAAGCACTTTCAGGGGCCCCCGCTCAAGAAGAGGGGCGCTTCCGCGTTCCTCAAATTTTGGGGGAAGAAGCATGATTACTCGTTCAGCGCATGAGATGGCTGCAGCTTTGCAATCAGGTGACACGACTTCTGTTGCACTTACTCAGGCGCACCTAGATCGCATAGGCGCAGTTGATAAGGAAGTTCACGCATTTCTTTATGTAGATACCGAGGGCGCACTTGCACAAGCAAAGGGTGTCGATGACTCTCGTGCGCGTGGTGAAAAATTGGGACCACTCGCTGGAGTTCCATTGGCACTTAAAGATGTCATGGTTCAAAAAGGAGTTCCAACAACGTGTGGTTCTAAGATTCTTGAAGGTTGGCGCCCACCGTACGACTCAACGGTTGTATCAAATTTAAAATCAGCTGGAATTGTTATTTTAGGTAAAACAAACATGGATGAATTTGCAATGGGTTCATCGACTGAAAATTCTGCCTACGGTCCCACTCATAATCCTTGGGATCTCACACGTATTCCTGGTGGTTCCGGGGGAGGTTCATCAGCTTCCCTTGCAGCATTTGAAGCTCCGCTTGCAATTGGTACCGATACAGGTGGATCTATTCGTCAACCTGCCGCTGTCACAGGCACTGTAGGCGTGAAGCCAACGTATGGCGGAGTTTCGCGTTATGGCTTAGTTGCATTCTCTTCAAGCTTGGATCAAGCCGGTCCATGCGCGCGAACTGTTTTAGATGCAGCGTTGCTCCACGAAATTATTGCCGGCCATGATCCTAAAGATGCCACAAGCATCAATGCACCAGTTCCTCAGGTTGTTCAAGCTGCTAAAAACGGTGACGTTAAAGGAATGAAGATTGGTTTCGTCAAGGAACTCAATGGCGAGGGTTATCAACCAGGTGTGAGATCTCGCTTTGAAGAATCCCTCGAACTCTTAGCTAAAGCCGGAGCTGAAATCGTCGAAGTTTCTTGCCCTAACTTTGAATATGCCCTTGCTGCCTATTATTTAATCGCACCCAGCGAATGTTCATCTAACCTCGCACGATTTGATGCCATGCGTTATGGCATTCGTGTCGGAGATGAAGATGGCGCATCTGCCGAATCAGTAATGAATTTAACCCGTGAAGTTGGATTCGGTCGCGAAGTAAAGCGTCGTATCATTCTTGGAACTTATGCTCTCTCTTCTGGTTATTTTGATGCTTACTACGGAAGTGCGCAGAAAGTTCGCACGTTGATTATGGAAGATTTTACTAAAGCTTTTACATCTGCTGATGTTTTAGTTTCTCCCACGTGCCCGACAACGGCATTTAAGATTGGCGAGAAAGCGAATGACCCGCTTGCTATGTATCTCAATGACATCGCGACGATCCCAGTGAACATGGCTGGAATTGGCGGCATGAGTTTGCCGTGTGGTTTAGCGCCAGAGGATAACCTGCCGGTTGGATTCCAGATCATGGCACCAGCTATGCAAGACCAACGTATGTATCAAGTGGGTGCAGCCCTTGAAGCTGCATTGCTTACACAATGGGGAGCGCCACTGCTCTCTAAGATTCCAGCGCTAGCGGGTGGCAAATGAGTCTTACATACGATGATGTGATTGCAAAGTACGAACCAGTATTGGGCCTCGAAGTTCACGTCGAGCTAAATACCGCTTCGAAGATGTTCTGCGCTTGCAGCACTATTTTTGGCGGTGAACCAAACACACAAACTTGTCCAGTATGCCTTGGAATGCCTGGCGCTCTTCCAGTTGTTAACGAAAAAGCTATTGAGTCATCAATTCTGATTGGCCTTGCTCTCAATTGTTCTATAACGCCTTTTAGCCGCTTTTCTCGTAAGAATTATTTCTATCCCGATATGCCAAAGAATTTTCAGATTTCACAGTACGACGAACCTATTTGCGTTAATGGTTACCTCGATGTTGAGATCGACACAGATGAAGGTGTCAAGAAATTCCGCGTTGAAATTGAGCGCGTACATATGGAAGAGGACACTGGCAAGTCATTACACGTGGGTGGCGCAACGGGCCGCATCCACGGTGCTGATTATTCACTCCTTGATTACAACCGAGCAGGAATTCCTTTAGTTGAGATTGTTACCAAGATTGTTCCTGGTACAGGTCGATATGCCCCGGAGGTTGCAAAGGCGTATGTAGCAGCACTTCGAGATATTTTGCAATCACTTGGCGTCAGCGACGTTCGCATGGAGCAAGGTTCTTTGCGATGCGATGCCAACGTTTCACTCCGCTTGATTGGCGCAGAGAAGCTCGGAACACGGAGCGAAACCAAGAACGTAAACTCGCTTCGGTCTATTGAACGTGCTGTGCGAGGCGAGATGATTCGTCACGCCGAACTTCTCAATAAGGGCGAACGCGTTGTCCAAGAGACTCGTCACTTCCAAGAGGACACAGGGCTTACCCGTTCTGGACGCTCTAAAGAACAAGCTGAGGATTATCGCTATTTTCCAGAACCTGATCTGGTCCCGGTGGCACCTGATGCAGCATGGATTGAAAAACTTCGTGCATCGTTACCTGAACATCCTTCGATTCGACGCAAGAGGTTGCAAGATGCCTGGGGAGTGCCAGATAAAGAGATGGCAGCGATGCTTAATGCAGATGCTCTAGATCTTGTTGAAGCAACAGTTAATTTAGGGGCAGATCCCACACGTGCGCGCGGATGGTGGCTCGGCGAAATTTCGCGTATCGCTAACGAAAAGTTCTGCGCCATTTCGGAATTGTCAATCACTCCAACTGATGTTGCTCAAATCGTTGCTCTTGTAGCAGAAGGTGAACTAACGGATAAGTTAGCTCGCCAAGTTGTCGAAGGGGTAATTGCAGGCGAAGGCTCGCCACAGAAAGTTATTGATGCGCGTGGTCTCAAAGTTGTATCCGATGAGTCAGCCTTAATGGCGGCCATAGAACGAGCAATTGCTGAGCAACCAGAAACTGCAGAGAAAATTCGTAACGGCCACATTCCAGCTGCCGGTGCATTAATCGGAGCCGTCATGAAGGAGACCAAGGGACAGGCCGATGCTGCCCGAGTACGCGAACTGTTACTTGGTCATTTAGGTCAACCAACTAGTTAATGAACTAGCGCTCCCTCTGTTTCAACAACGGCTTCTTTACCGATATTGATGAAGAGCGCTAGAACTACCGCACCTGCAAAAAGCAGTAGAGCGCTGAAAGTGAATGCAACGGTAAAGCCATGAGTCATTCCAAATGGTTGTACGCGATCGCCCATAGAACCATGGCTAGCTATGTATGTGGTCGTAGCAGTGGCTGCAACAGTATTAAGTAGCGCAGTTCCCAGTGAGCCACCGATTTGTTGGCTTGTATTGATCATTGCGCTAGCCACTCCCGTGTCATGATTGCTGACGGCATGAAGTGAGGTTGTAGTAAGTGGAATAAAGACAAGGGCCATTCCACTTGACATGATTAATAGTGCCGGTAATACGTGGGTTATATAAGAAGTTTCTGGCGTGATTCGGGTTAAGAGCAGTAGCCCTACGCCGGCAGCTATTAGTCCTGGAATCATCAATGGCTTGGGCCCGACGCGAGGAAGAAGTACTGATGCAATTCCTGCAAAAACAATGATGCCAGCGGTAAATGGTAAGAATGCAAAACCAGATTTAAGTGGGGAGTATCCAAGGATTACTTGGAGATAAAGACCAAGGAATAGAAACATAGAGAAAAGTCCCGCACCAACGATAAGTGAGCCAAGATAAGAACCTCCGCGGTTGCGTTCTGTCACAACTCGAAGTGGCATCAATGGATTGGCGACACGCTGTTCAATTCTTACAAATGCAATCAGTAGCAATACTGCCGCGGCGAGAAAACCAAGCGTGTGTCCATCGCCCCAGCCATGAGTAGCGGCTTGGTTGAATCCATAAGTTAATGAGAAGAGACCTGCTGTTGCGGTGAGTACTCCAGGGATGTCATATGTGTTATTGCCAGATGCTTTCGATTCATGGACGTAAAAGTAAGCCAATGTTGCAGCTATACCTGCGATTGGAACGTTTACACCTAAACACCAGCGCCATGAGAAATATTCTGTGAGCGTTCCGCCAAGAATCAGACCAATTGCAGCCCCTCCACCTGAGATTGCACCTATAACGCCAAAAGCTTTTGCTCGCTCTTTAGGAACTGTGAAAGTAACGCTGATGATCGCTAGCGCTGCAGGTGCAAGGAGCGCACCGAAAACACCTTGTAGTGCACGTGCTGCAAAGAGCAAGTGTTGGGTTGATGCGATTCCACCCAGAGCGGAAGCTCCAGCAAATCCAACAAGGCCCACCATAAAAATCTTCTTACGTCCCATGTAATCGCCGACGCGACCACCGAGAAGAAGGAGCGAACCAAATGCCAAGGTATATGCAGTGATAACCCATTGTTGGTTGGCATCTGAAATTCCAAGGTCAATTTTGGCGCTTGGAATTGCGATATTTACAATGGAGGAATCAAGAACGACCATCAACTGAGAAATTGCCACCACAAAGAGCGTGCGCCAGCGGTTTGGGTCTAAACCTTCGTTTTGGGCGTTCTTGAGCACGTTAGAACCTCATTCGGTGATCTGTTGTTGACAAGTGGAAATCTTGCAGGCCCTAAGGGTAGCAATGGATGCGACAAGTGCATCTTGAAACCTTTACGATTAGCGCCATGAGCATCATGAAGCCACGGTCTGGTCTTGTTACGGACGGTATGGAGCGCGCTCCTGCTCGCGGAATGTTACGTGCAGTTGGTATGGGTGATGATGATTGGGTTAAGCCGCAAATTGGCATCGTCTCATCATGGAACGAAATCACCCCCTGCAATCTCTCGCTAGCGCGCTTAGCAACAGCATCGCGCCAAGGTGTGATTGATGCCGGCGGATTCCCGATGCAATTTGGAACTATCTCAGTTTCCGATGGCATTTCTATGGGGCATGAAGGAATGCATTTCTCTTTGGTCTCGCGCGAAGTTATTGCAGATTCTGTTGAGACGGTGATGCAGGCCGAACGCCTTGATGGAATGGTTACCTTTGCTGGATGCGATAAATCTCTGCCTGGCATGATGATGGCTGCGGCCCGAATAGATGTCGCAAGTGTTTTTGTATATGCCGGATCAACTTTGCCCGGTCAAGTTGATGGTAAAGATGTCACGATCATTGATGCATTTGAAGCCGTTGGTGCATGCGCTCGTGGATTGATTTCGCAGGAGCAGGTCGACAAAATTGAGCGTGCCATTTGCCCAGGTGAAGGTGCTTGTGGTGGCATGTATACAGCCAACACAATGGCCACGGTAGGCGAAGCCATTGGTTTATCTCTTCCAGGATCCGCCGCGCCACCTGCCGTTGATCGACGTCGCGATGCTTACTCAGTGCAAGCGGGTGCAGCTGTTGTCGAACTTATCCGCCAAGGAATAACTACTCGCGATATTTTGACCAAGCGCGCTTTTGAGAATGCAATCACGGCAGTGATGGCGCTGGGTGGATCAACTAATGCAGTTTTACACCTACTGGCTATCGCCCACGAAGCACGCGTTGATTTAACTTTGGATGACTTCCATCGCATCGGTTCGAAAGTTCCTTTATTAGGAGACCTCAAACCATTCGGTCGGTTTGTCATGAGCGATATGGATCGCGTCGGGGGAGTCCCTGTAGTTCTCAAGGCGCTACTGGATGCGGGCTTGCTTCATGGTGATTGTTTGACGGTCACCGGCAAAACAATGGCCGAGAACTTGGCAGATATCGCACCCCCTGATGTTGATGGCGATATTTTGCATGCAATTTCCAAGCCGCTCTCACTTGGTGGTGGCATAACAATTCTTAACGGGTCACTTGCTCCAGAAGGCGCGGTATCGAAAACTGCAGGGGTTGGTGTTGATTTATTTGAAGGTCCAGCCCGAGTTTTTGAACGCGAACAAGCAGCGATGGATGCCCTTGAAAATGGAACGATTCAAGCCGGCGATGTTGTTGTTATTCGTTATGAAGGGCCCAAGGGTGGACCTGGAATGCGCGAGATGTTGATGATTACCGGCGCGATTAAAGGTGCAGGACTGGGTAAGTCGGTGCTGCTTTTAACTGATGGACGTTTTAGCGGTGGAACAACTGGCTTATGCGTTGGCCACGTCGCACCGGAGGCTTCCGAAGGAGGTCCGATTGCATTTGTCCGCGATGGGGACCGAATTCGAATTAATACCATCGATCGCACATTGGACCTGTTAGTTGATGAAGCAGAGTTAGCCAGGCGCCACGTTGGTTTTGAACCAATCGCACATAAATACACGCGAGGGGTTTTGGCAAAATATGCCAAGCTCGTGGGGTCGGCCAGTAAGGGCGCAGTCTGCGATTAGCCCCCTCAAGGCTGCCCAGATTATGAGATTGCAATCTCAAAGGGTTGACGGTGCAGGCTCAAAAGTTGGAGAATAGGCAGATGATTTCATCCGTAGTGATTCACGAGCTCGCGATCTAGCACCATTTGATCGCGAGCCGCCCTCAGTTACCTACTGAGGGTTTTTGCATTACTGGGGCAAATTAGAATCCAAAGAAAATAGAAAGGGAAGGAGGAAGAGATGAGCAAAGAGATGACGGGGGCGGCTAGCCTGGTCAAGTCGTTAGAAGCAGCAGGCGTTGATGTGATGTTTGGAATCCCTGGTGGCGCAATTCTTCCAGCCTATGACCCAATCTTTGATTCGAAGATCCGTCATATTTTGGTTCGACATGAGCAAGGTGCAGGACATGCGGCAACGGGTTATGCCCAAGCAACTGGTCGCACGGGAGTTTGCATTGCGACGTCGGGCCCAGGTGCAACAAACCTTGTTACTCCACTTGCCGATGCTCAGATGGATTCCGTTCCGATGGTTGCAATTACCGGTCAAGTTCCTTCTGCTGCAATCGGCACCGATGCATTTCAGGAAGCTGATATCCGCGGCGTAACGATGCCAATTACGAAACATAATTACTTGATCACTAACCCTGCAGATATCCCTCGCGCAATTGCCGAAGCTTTCTATATTGCTAGTACAGGTCGCCCAGGACCCGTTTTAGTGGATATCGCTAAGGATGCCTTGCAAGCAATGACAACTTTCGACTATCCGAAGAACATTCAACTTGCCGGGTACAAACCACAGACTAAGCCGAGCGATCAATCTATTCGTGATGCCGCAGCGCTTATTGCGCAATCATCAAAACCAGTCTTCTATGTTGGTGGCGGAGCCATAAAGGCAAATGCGCATAAAGAGTTGATGCAACTAGCAGAACTCGTTGGTGCACCAGTTGTTACAACGCTCATGGCCCGTGGAGCTTTCCCAGATAGCCATCAACTTCATCTTGGAATGCCCGGCATGCACGGAACAGTTGCAGCGGTTACTGCTTTGCAAAAGAGTGATTTGCTCATCACTCTTGGCGCTCGCTTTGATGACCGAGTAACTGGAAAACTTTCTTCTTTTGCTGTTCATGCCAAAGTTATTCACGCCGATATTGATCCTGCCGAAATCGGAAAGAATCGCTTTGCCGACGTTCCAGTAGTTGGCGATTTAATGGAGACCATCAAGGCGCTTATCCCTGCAGTTCAAGCAGAATTCAAAAAATCTAAGCCCGATTTAACTGCCTGGTTGCGACAGATGTTCTCGCTCCGCAGTACCTACCCGTTGGGATACAACCACCCTGAAGATGGTTCAGTTTCACCTCAGTATGTCATCGAGCGTATTGGTGCCATCACGGGCCCCGATGCAATTTATGTTGCAGGAGTTGGACAACACCAGATGTGGGCTTCGCAATTTGTCCGATACGAAAAACCACGTACATGGTTGAACTCGGGCGGGCTAGGAACCATGGGTTATGCAGTTCCTGCTGCGATGGGCGCCAAAGTTGGAGCACCTGATACAACAGTTTGGGCAATCGATGGGGATGGTTGTTTTCAGATGACCAACCAAGAGTTAACTACATGTGCACTCAATAACATTCCTATCAAAGTTGCAATTATCAATAACGAAAGCCTCGGAATGGTTCGTCAATGGCAAACCATGTTCTACGAAGGTCGTTATTCAAATACCTCGCTTCACTCCAAGCGCATTCCAGATTTTGTTAAATTGGCAGAGGCGATGGGCTGTGTGGGACTTCGCTGTGATCGCACCGAAGATGTCGATGCGACAATCAAGAAAGCTAATTCAATTAACGACCAACCAGTAATCGTTGACTTTAGCGTTTTTCGCGATGCAATGGTTTGGCCAATGGTTGCTGCAGGAACTTCCAATGACGAGATCATGATTGCCCGTGGTCTTGCCCCCGACTGGGATTCACAGGAGTTGTGATGAGCCAACATACCCTCGCAGTTCTCGTAGAAAATAGCCCTGGCGTTCTCGCAAGGGTTGCATCCTTATTTTCTCGTCGCGCCTACAACATTGATTCACTTGCAGTTGGTCCTACAGAGGATCCGAACATTTCTCGGATGACAATCGTGCTCAACCTTGAAGGACACGTCCTCGATCAAGTAATGGCGCAGCTCTATAAGTTAGTTAACGTCATTGCGATCTCCGAAATGCCAGCGCAATCCACGGTCCACCGCGAACTTCTCTTAGTAAAAGTTTCGGCGCAGCAATCGGCGAAGGTTCACGAAATTGTCGAAAGTTTCGAAGCCAAGATCGTCGATGAACAAGGCGGCACCATCACTATCGAAGCCACCGGTGAAACGGCTCACATTGAGTCGCTTTTACAAGCGTTGACGCCTCTAGGAATCAAAGAATTGGTGCAATCTGGGCTCGTTGCACTTGAGCGAGGCGAGGCCGCGCTTTCAGACCGTACTCTTAGCGCTCAAGGTATTTCGACAACCCATGCATTAAACGCTCAAGCCGACTATCAGAACTAAGAAACCTAAAAAGGAGAATACCGTGGCAACGATGTATCACGAAGAAGACGCAGACCTAGCAGTCATCCAAGGGCGAAAGGTTGCTGTCATTGGTTACGGATCGCAGGGCCATGCCCATGCTCTAAACCTTCGCGATAGCGGTGTTGATGTTCGTATCGGTTTAGCTGAAGGCTCTAAGTCGCGCGCAAAGGCCGAAGAAGAAGGTTTACGTGTTGTTAGCGTTGCGCAAGCCGTTCAAGAAGCCACTGTGATCATGATCCTTGCGCCAGACCCAGTGCAGCGCCACATCTACACCGATTCGATCTTGCCTAACCTTAAAGATGGCGACGCGATTTTCTTTGGTCACGGATTTAATATTCGTTACGGATATATCAAGCCACCAGCAAATGTTGATGTTGCCATGGTTGCTCCAAAGGGACCTGGACACCTAGTCCGTCGCGAATATTCAGCAGGTCGCGGAGTTCCAGTAATTGTTGCTGTTGAGCAAGATGCAACTGGGGGAGCTTGGCCGTTAACGCTCTCTTACGCCAAAGCAATTGGTGGTCTTCGAGCCGGTGGAATTCTTACTACCTTCACTGAAGAAACCGAAACAGATCTTTTCGGAGAACAATCAGTTCTCTGTGGAGGCGCTTCTCAATTAGTTATGTATGGCTTTGAAGTTCTTACTGAAGCAGGATACCAACCAGAAGTTGCCTACTTTGAATGCTTACACGAACTCAAACTGATCGTGGACTTGATGTATGAAGGCGGAATTGCCAAACAACGTTGGTCTGTATCCGATACGGCCGAATATGGAGATTACGTTTCTGGTCCTCGCGTCATCGACCCACGCGTCAAAGAGAATATGAAGGCAGTCCTTGCCGATATTCAAAATGGAAACTTCGCTAAGCGCTTCATCGAAGATCAAGATGCTGGCGCTCCAGAATTTAAAGCTGCTCGCGCTAAAGGCGAAAACCATCCAATCGAGGCTGTTGGTCGCGAACTTCGCAAGATGATGTCTTGGGTTAAGGGCGCAAAAGATGATTACAAGGAAGGTAGCGCTGCACGTGGCTAAACCTGTTGTTTTAATTGCTGAAGAATTAAGCCCAGCAACGCTCGATGCGTTGGGGCCAGATTTCGAAGTTCGCCATTGCGATGGAGCCAATCGCGACGAACTTCTATCTGCATTAGCTGCGGGTGTAGACGCTGTTTTGATTCGTTCCGCAACAAAGATGGATGCTGAAGCAATTGCTGCAGCAAAAGGTTTAAAGGTCATTGCACGTGCTGGCGTGGGTTTGGATAATGTCGAGATTCCCGCAGCAACTGCTGCTGGTGTCATGGTCGTTAACGCCCCAACTTCAAATATTGTTAGCGCCGCGGAACTAGCAATTGCATTGCTTCTTGCCAGCGCACGTCATATTTCACCAGCGCATGCCGCTTTACGCAATAACAAGTGGGCACGCTCTAAGTACACCGGCGCAGAGTTATTTGAAAAAACTCTTGGCATCGTTGGCTTTGGTCGCATCGGGCAGCTCGTTGCACATCGCATGCAAGCTTTCGGTATGAATGTGGTCGCATACGATCCATATCTGCAACCAGCGCGCGCTGCTCAACTCGATGTGCGTTTAGTTGATCTTGACGAACTTCTTAAGGTGAGCGATTTCATCACTATTCACTTGCCTAAGACGAAAGAGACTGCAAACCTCATTGGCGTTGAAGCACTTAAGAAAGTTAAACCTGCTGTCCGCATTATTAATGCCGCGCGTGGTGGCGTTCTTGATGAAGCCGCTCTCTTTGATGCAATCACCGAAGGACGTGTAGCTGGAGCGGGGCTTGATGTATTTTCTGCCGAACCTTGCACCGATTCACCTCTCTTTACCCTTGATGAAGTTGTAGCAACGCCACACCTAGGCGCGTCAACTGATGAAGCCCAAGAACGTGCTGGCATTGCAGTTGCGGTTTCAGTTCGCAAAGCACTAGCCGGTGAGTTGGTCCCAGATGCTGTCAATGTCAAAGGTGGCTTGATTGACGAAGAGATTCGTCCTAGCTTGCCTCTGGTTGAAAAAATGGCACAAATCGCAACAGCGATTGCAGGCGAACTTCCAGTACATATGGATGTCTATGTCCGCGGTGATATCTCAGTGCATGATTCTTCGATACTGGCTACAAGTGCTCTAAAAGGCGCATTCCTAGCCACAGGATCTGAAGAGGTTACTTATGTAAATGCTCCTGGCATTGCCCTTGAACGAGGCGTAACTTCTTCGGTTTCTACTGAAGCAGATAGCCCTGAGTACCGCAGCATGATTTCTTTGCATTGCGCCTTAAGCAATGGCAAATCAATCAAAGTTGACGGAACGCTTATGGGTATCCGCAAAGTTGAGAAAATCATTGCAGTCGATAATTTCGATCTTGATTTGCCGCCTACAGATAATTTGCTCTTCCTTCGATATGGCGATCGTCCTGGAATCGTAGGAACAGTCGGTAATCTTTTGGGTGCAGCCGGTATCAATATTGCGGGCATGCAAGTTGCACGTGACACCGCCGGAGGAGAAGCTTTAATGGCAATCACCGTTGATTCTCCTGTTAGCGATGCGATTGTTTCTCAAGTAAAACAAAAGACCGGTGCAGCAATTGTCCGGTCGGTAACTTTGGTCGGCTAATGAGAGAAATCAATTTAGCTGTTATCGCAGGCGATGGCATTGGACCCGAAGTTGTTTCCGAAGGTCTGAAAGTTCTAGATGCGGTGAGTTCAAAGTACGGTGTGAACTTTGTTAAGACTTCCTACGACTTAGGCGCTGGCTACTGGAATCGCACAGGGGAAGTCCTGCCGGATTCAGTTCTGGCCGAACTCGCAAAGAGCGATGTAATTTTGCTCGGTGCAGTGGGAGATCCAACGGTTCCTAGTGGTGTGCTCGAACGAGGACTACTTCTCAAATTGAGATTTGCTTTTGACCATTACATTAATTTGCGCCCTGCGCGCTTGATGCCGGGTGTAACAGGTCCACTTGCAACAAAGGATCCAATCGACTTTATCGTCGTTCGCGAAGGAACCGAAGGCCCTTATGTTGGTGCTGGGGGAGTTTTGGCTGAGGGCACCGATGCAGAGATTGCAACGGAAGAGAGTTTAAATACTCGCCGCGGCGCCGAACGCGTGATACGGGATGCATTTGCTCGCGCTAGCCAACGAGATCGTAAGAAGCTGACATTGGTCCACAAAAACAATGTACTTACGCGCGCTGGTGGACTTTGGACTCGCACATTTAACGAAGTTGCCAAAGAGTTTCCAACGGTGACAACGGATTACCTACATGTTGATGCTGCATCAATGTTCTTTGTAACAAATCCAGGCCGCTTCGATGTCGTCGTTACGGATAATCTCTTTGGCGATATCCTGACCGACATAGCCGCTGCAATTTGTGGCGGAATCGGACTAGCGGCTTCAGGAAATATCAATCCGACAGGCAAGTATCCATCCATGTTCGAACCAGTACACGGTTCTGCTCCAGATATCGCAGGCAAAGGACTGGCCGATCCAACAGCAACAGTGATGTCAGTAGCGATGATGTTAGATCACCTTGGGCTTAGCGAAGCAGCTCGCGATGTAGAGCGAGTAGTTGCAGATGATCTACTTAATCGAGGAACATCTCAGCGCTCTACTTCTGAAATTGGAAGCGCCCTCGCAGGCGCCATAAAGGGATAAATATGAGCATCAAAATTTCATCATCAACTCATGCAGTATCCGAAGCCGATCGCGCGGCAAAAGTTGCTAACCCTGGTTTCGGCAAGTACTACACAGACCACATGGTTGTAGCTGAGTGGACCGAAGAGAATGGCTGGGCTCAAGCGGAGCTGACTGCGTACGCACCAATAAGTCTTGATCCCGCTGCAATGGTTTTCCATTATGGCCAGGAAATATTCGAAGGCATGAAGGCATACCGCCAACCTGATGGTGGAATTTCACTATTTCGCCCTGAAGCAAATGCCGCCCGTTTTGCACGAAGCGCGGAGCGTATTGCGCTACCAGTGATGCCGACAGAACTCTTCCTCGAAACTGTATTCGCACTTGTTCGTGAAGATGCCAACTGGGTTCCGGGCAAAGTTGGAGAATCACTTTATATTCGTCCATTTATGTTTGCTACTGAAGTGGGTCTTGGAGTTCGCCCATCAAACCGTGCCCAATACATGTTGATTGCGACCCCGGCTGGGGCCTATTTCAATCCTGCAAATGCAGTGACTGTCTGGATTTCAACTGAATATGTACGCGCAGCACAAGGCGGAACAGGCGAAGCCAAGTGCGGCGGAAATTACGCGGCATCTTTGGTAGCCCAACGTGCTGCCGCAAAAGAAGGTTGCGATCAAGTTGTATGGATCGATGCCAAAGAGCGCAAGTGGGTGGAAGAGATGGGCGGCATGAACCTTTACTTTGTAAAAGGTTCGGGAGCACACGCAACTGTTATGACACCTAAACTCACAGGAACTTTGTTGCCAGGCATCACAAGAGATTCAATTCTTAGTGTTGCAGCTGACCTTGGCTATAAAGTCGAAGAAACGATGATCAGCATCGATGATTGGCGTGATGGCGTCGAAAGTGGCTTGATCACCGAAATCTTTGCTTGTGGTACCGCAGCCGTTGTGTCACCTGTTGGCAGCGCAAAGAGCGTCATGGGTACGTGGGTTACTGGTGACGGAACTCCTGGTCCCATCACTAATCAAATCCGCGAAACGCTTCTGGGAATCCAGCACGGCACAATTTCTGATACTCATAATTGGATGAAGAAAGTTCTTTAATGGCAATCTCCGATGCCTTCCACATATATGACACCACACTACGTGATGGCGCTCAGCAAGAGGGTTTAAATCTCAGCGTTCACGATAAGTTGGCAATTGCGCGCCATTTAGATGATCTAGGTGTTGGCTTTATCGAAGGTGGATGGCCCGGAGCTAATCCAAAAGATACTGAATTCTTCGAACGGGCAAAGAAAGAACTGAAACTTAAAAACGCAACTTTTGTTGCCTTCGGTGCTACCCGACGTCCGAACGTTAAAGCTGCCGATGATGTGCTTCTTGGCGCATTGCGTGATTCAGGTGCGCCCGTAGTCACTCTCGTAGCAAAAGCTTATGATCGACATGTTGACCTTGCATTGCGCACTACCTTGGATGAAAACTTGGCGATGATTGTTGATTCGATTAAACACCTTCGCGAAAATGGTCAACGCGTATTTCTTGATGCCGAACATTTCTTTGACGGCTATCGCTCCAACCGCTCCTACGCGCTAGAAGTTGTGCGGGTAGCAGCAGAAGCCGGCGCAGATGTCATTGCGCTTTGCGATACAAATGGCGGCATGCTGCCAGATGAATTATCCCAAGTTGTTCATGATGTATTACAGGCGAGTTCTGCGCGCCTTGGTATTCATTGTCACAACGACACTGGATGTGCTGTTGCTAATTCGATGGCAGCTGTTGCTGCCGGTGCTACTCATGTACAAGGAACCCTCAACGGTTACGGAGAGCGAACAGGAAACGCTGACCTAGTGACGATAATCGCGAATCTACAGTTGAAGAAGCACCAACAAGTTCTTCCCGATGGATACTTGCCTGAAGCTTTTAGAATTTCACACGCAGTAGCCGAAGTAACCAATATTTCCTCAAGTGCACGCCAACCATATGTAGGGGTATCAGCTTTTGCTCACAAAGCCGGGCTGCATGCCAGTGCAATCAAAGTTGATCCTTCGTTATATCAACATGAAGATCCAGCCTCTGTCGGCAACGATATGAGAATGTTGGTTTCGGATATGGCTGGCCGCGCTTCAATTGAATTGAAGTCCCAAGAGTTGGGTATTGATCTCGGGGGAGACCGCGAACTTATCGGTCGAGTTGTCGATCGAGTCAAAGAGATGGAATCACGTGGATTCACCTTCGAAGCTGCAGATGCTTCATTTGAACTGCTACTTCGCGAAGAGGCAATTGGAAAGCGCCCATCCTTTTTTAAGATTGATCATTGGCTGACCACTGTTGAGCGCTCGGCCGATCAGCAGATAGTTACCAAGGCTGAAGTGACTATCACCGCACATGGTGAAAAGATTTCTTGTAACGGAACCGGAAATGGTCCCGTTAACGCAATTGACAATGCTTTGAGATCTGGGTTGATTCAGTTCTATCCAGAGTTAGCCGTTCTAGAGTTAACGGACTATAAAGTTCGCATTCTCGAAGGGCGTTTAGGTACAGGCGCTATCACCCGGGTATTAGTTGAAACTAGTGATGGCAAGAGCGAGTGGAACACAATCGGCGTGCACGAGAACGTGATTGCTGCTTCTGCGATGGCCCTAGAGGATGCAGTGACCTATGGCTTACTGCGACAAGGACGTTCACCCGAGTAACCTTCACCTATGAGCCACGTCGACTTCGATCAGCTCGTTACTTCTTTTTCGAAACACCTTCACACTGAGCGAAATTTAGCCGCACATACCGTTCGCGCGTATTTGGGGGATCTTGAAAGTCTCATTAGCCACCTCACGACCCTGGGCGTTGCAGATATTTCAAGGCTAGAACTCGCTCACATCAGATCGTGGTTAGCGAATATGCAGGTGCATGGTGGTGCAAGAACTTCTCTTTCACGTAGAGCGGTATCCATCCGCCTCTTTATGAAGTGGGCTCATAAAAACGGATTTATTCCTAGCGATGTCGGAGCTTCCCTAGCGACACCCAAGGCTCACCGGACATTGCCGGATGTACTAGATATTTCTAGCGCAACCCTTGCAATGGATGCACTTGCAATGAGAGTTGGCGAAGAGGATTCACCCACAGCGCTGCGTGATTGTGCGATGGTTGAAATTCTCTATGCAAGCGGGGCTCGAGTTGCAGAACTTTGCGGCCTTACTCTTGATTCGATCGATTACGAACGACAGACAATTAGAGTCTTCGGAAAGGGAAGTAAAGAGCGAACAATTCCGATTGGCAATCCTGCGATGCGCGCATTAAAGGCATGGCTCAAAGATGGACGTGATTCGATGGCAAAAAAAGATTCTGGAGATGCGCTTTTCTTAGGTGTTCGGGGCAAACGTATTGATCAACGAACTGTGCGCACCGTTGTTTATAACGCCCTATCTGCTTTAGAAGGATACGAACGACTTGGCCCACATGCGCTGCGACATTCTGCTGCAACCCATCTGCTTGAGGGAGGCGCTGATCTTCGCACGGTACAAGAAATTTTGGGCCACGCCTCTTTGGCAACAACACAGATTTATACCCATATTTCTACCCAAAGGCTTCAATCTGCCTTCAAGCAAGCGCACCCTCGAGCCTAAAAGCCTGGATTATTCACTCTTAAACCTCAGGTAGGATTTGCCCCGCACCACAAGAAATTGTGGTGACTTCATGCACTTAGCAAGAGCCATATCGGTCCAGTTCGCTGGTCGGCGTTTAAGTGCTAGAGGGTCAACAAATTGTTGGCCCAATAACCGAGAGCGAATTTCTTCGGAAATTACGCAAGAAGGAGTGTGCCGCCATGGCGGTTGTAACAATGCGAGAACTTCTCGACAGCGGAGTCCATTTCGGACACCAGACTCGTCGATGGAATCCAAAGATGAAGCGTTTTATTTTTGCAGAACGCAATGGCATTTACATTATCGATATCCAGCAATCACTCGGACTCATTGATAGCGCTTATGAGTTCGTAAAAGACGTTGTCGCCAAAGGTGGACACGTTCTATTCGTTGGAACAAAGAAGCAGGCTCAAGAGCCAATCATTCAACAATCAGCTCGCGTCGGTATGCCTTATGTTACTGAGCGCTGGCTCGGCGGAATGCTTACAAACTTCCCAACAGTCTTCAAGCGTATTCAACGACTCAAAGAGTTGGAAGCACTTGAGACCGCTAACGATCAGATGCTGACTAAGAAAGAACTTCTAGTTCTGCGTCGTGAGCGCGAGAAGCTGAACAAGAACCTCAATGGAATTCGTAACATGACCAAGTTGCCAAGTGCAATCTGGGTAGTCGATACCAAGAAAGAGCACCTAGCAGTGGCCGAGGCTAAGAAGCTTGGAATCCCTGTTATCGCAATCTTGGATACAAACTGCGATCCAGACGAAGTTGACTTCAAGATTCCTGGTAACGACGATGCAATTCGTTCAATCGGATTACTTACTCGCGTGATCACCGATGCAATTGCTGCTGGTCTTCAAGCCCGCGCAGCTAATGCAGTAAAAGAAGAAGTTAAAACTGATGCACCTGCAGAGGTCGCGGCTGGAGAACCACTTGCCGATTGGGAGAAGGAAATCCTTGATGGAGCGACTCCAGTAACTACAGATGTAGTTCCACCAGTGGAGGCATAAGTTGAAATACTCTGCCGAAGATGTAAAGAAACTGCGCGAAGCAACTGCTGCAGGAATGCTCGATTGCAAAAAAGCTCTTGACGAAGCAGAAGGTGATTTTGATAAGGCTGTCGAAATCATCCGCGTCAAAGGTCTTAAGGGCGTCACAAAGCGCGAAGGCCGTACAACATCAAATGGTCTGGTTATCGCTAAGGTTCAAGATAACCTCGGCGTAATGCTCGAACTCAACTGCGAAACAGATTTCGTCGCTAAAGGTGAGCGTTTTCAAGCCTTAGCTGATGAACTTCTCACGCATTTGCTTAGCGTCAAAATTTCTGAAGTAGATGCTTTCTTGGCTTCAGAAATTAAACCAGGACGTAAAGTTCAAGATGCCGTTGATGAAGGCAATGCAACCCTTGGCGAGAAGATTGAAGTTCGCCGCGTTGCAGTTCTTGATGGATCGCCGGTAGGTATCTACTTGCACCGCACAAGCCCAGATCTTCCACCACAAGTTGGCGTTTTAGTTCAGTTAACTAAGGATGCTCTTGAGGTTGGTAAAGATATTGCTCAGCACATCGCCGCATTTGCACCTTCATATGTCAATCGTGAAGATGTCCCTGCCGATGTCATCGAGAACGAACGTCGCGTAGCCGAAGAAACTGCCCGCAACGAAGGTAAGCCAGAGGCTTCTTTGGCCAAAATCGTTGAAGGTCGCGTCACAGGCTTCGTAAAAGAAGTAAGTTTGATTGAGCAAGCCTTTGCTAAGGATTCCAAGAAGACTGTAAAGCAGATTCTCGATGAGGCAGAGACGGCCGTAAAGGCTTTCCATCGCTTCCGCGTGGGTCAATAATTTCACAAGTAGAGCCATCTAGACTCTAGAGAAGCGATAAGGAGCACTCATGCCCGGTAGTAGAGGTAAATACGGGCGAGTGCTCCTTAAACTTTCTGGAGAAGTTTTCGGAGGCGCAAAGGGAATTGGCGTCGACCCTGAAGTCGTAGGTGATGTCGCTAAACAAATAGCCGATGTTGTACGTACTGGCGTTCAAGTAGCCATTGTTGTCGGTGGAGGAAATTATTTCCGTGGCGCGGAATTGCAACAGCTAGGCATGGATCGTGCACGTGCCGACTACATGGGCATGTTGGGTACGGTCATGAACTGTCTAGCCCTTCAAGATTTCCTTGAAAAACTTGGAATTGAAACACGCGTACAAACCGCGATAACTATGGGGCAAGTTGCTGAGCCTTACGTACCTCGTCGCGCAATCCGCCACCTTGAAAAAGGCCGCGTTGTGATTTTTGGTGCAGGTGCAGGAATGCCATTCTTTACCACTGACACTGTTGCCGCTCAGCGCGCACTGGAAATTGGCTCAGAAGCGCTCTTGCTGGCAAAGAGCGGGGTAGATGGTGTTTATTCTGCAGACCCTAAGAAGGATCCAAAGGCAGTTAAATATGATTCCATTTCCTACGATGTGGTTTTAAGTAAATCTCTCGCAGTCGCCGATGCGGCAGCCTTTAGTCTTTGCCGAGAAAATAATTTACCAATCGTTGTATTTGATTTGATGGTAAATGGCAATATCGCGCGCGCTGTACGCGGGGAAGTTATCGGAACTCTTGTCGCCTAGCACCACCAAATTAAGGAGTAAGAAATGAGTGATGTAGCTGGCGTTCTCAAAGACGCCGATACAAAGATGGGTAAAGCCGTTGAAGTGGCAAAAGATGATTTTGCGACCATTCGCACTGGACGCGCTCATCCTTCCCTCTTTAATAAAGTAATGGTTGATTACTACGGCACATTTACGCCACTCTCACAACTAGCATCGATTCAAGTTCCCGAAGCTCGGATGGCAATCGTTTCGCCATTTGATAAAGGAGCTATGGCATCGATCGAGAAAGCGATTCGCGAATCTGACCTTGGCGTAAACCCAGGCAACGATGGCGTTGTTATCCGCGTTAATTTCCCGCAACTCACTGAAGAGCGTCGCAAGGAATTTATCAAAGTTGTACGTACCAAAGCTGAAGATGCAAAGATCTCACTCCGCAATATCCGCCGTCATGCAAAAGAAGCTATCGAAAAGTTAGAAAAAGACGGAGATATCGGTAAAGACGACCTCACCCGTGGCGAGAAAGATTTGGAAAAAATGACTTCAGATCACGTAGCCAAGATTGATGATTTGCTGAAGCATAAGGAGGTTGAACTACTCGAAGTTTGAGAGTTCACTCGACACGATGGATGATTTGCATTCGATTAACGAAGAGATTAATAGGCGCGCTGGGCGAAAACTCTTGCCCTCTATTGGCGTAAGCCTTTCTCTCGTTTCAATCGTTTGGTTTACTTTGGCTTATCACCGCGAACTTTTTGCAGCATTGGTGGCGATAGCAGTGGTTCTCGGAATACGTGAGATTACTCGAGCATTCGCGCATGCAGGAACAAATATTTCTGCGCCAGCAATTTCAGTGGGGTCTGTTGCCCTTATTTGTGCGACATGGCGTGGTGGAGCAGCCGGCCTTGCCGTAGCAACAGCAGTTTGTTTGCCTTTATTACTCGTTGAGCTCCTACGCCGTGGCCCCGAAGGATTCGTTGGACGTGCGACGGCAACAACTCTGTCATTAATTTATCTACCATTTTTGGCGGGATTTCTCATCCTCCTTGCTCGTCCAGATGATGGGTTGAGTCGGGTAATGACCTTTGTGGTTTTGGTTGGATGTAACGACACCTTCGGATATTTGGTGGGCATCGTTTTCGGGCGCCATCCAATGGTGCCAAAGATCAGCCCTAAGAAATCTTGGGAAGGTTTTGCAGGTTCCTTTATCTTCACAATTATCGGAGGAGCCCTTACCTTCCATTATCTCCTTCATATTCATTGGTGGGTTGGAGCGTTGGTTGGTTTAATGGTCGTCTTTACAGCAACAAGTGGTGACCTTATTGAAAGTGCGATGAAACGCGATCTCTCTTTAAAGGATATGGGTTCTTTACTACCAGGGCATGGGGGCATGCTCGATCGCCTTGATTCGGTTGTGCTTTCGGCGCCTGCAGTCTGGCTAGCCCTTGAATTAGTGCAGCGCTATTTATGAGTCGCTCAAATGAACCCACACCAATTAATTTGGTTTTCGATGAGCCACCGCAGAAGAAGAAACCACCCAAGCATTTAGCCGATTTTTCTCCGGAGGAACGACGCGAATTCGCAAAAGAAAATGGGCTCCCGGCTTTCCGTGCAACACAAATTGCCAACCACTATTTTTCGCATCTTTCGATTGATCCAAATACTTGGTCTGATATTCCAGCTGAAATGCGCGAGAAATTCGCTGAGATTTTCACGCCACAGCTCATCACTCTGGTTCGTTCGGTTACGTGCGATAACGGGATGACCCGCAAAGATTTGTGGCGCTTGCACGATGGCGTTTTGGTTGAGAGCGTATTAATGCGTTACACCGAACGCACAACTGTGTGCATCTCATCGCAAGCTGGTTGCGGTATGGATTGCCCGTTCTGCGCAACGGGACAAGCTGGCTTAACTCGCAACCTCACTGCGGGGGAGATCACAGAACAAATTGTTGCCGCAGCGCGAACATGCGCTTCAGGTGAACTACCAGGCGGACCTACGCGATTATCAAATATTGTTTTTATGGGCATGGGCGAACCCATGGCTAATTACAAAGCGGTAATGCGCTCTTTGAGAAATATCACCGATGCTGCTCCAGATGGACTGGGAATCAGCGCACGTTCAGTCACCGTTTCTACTGTTGGGCTTGTTAATGGAATCGAAAAGTTAACGCAAGAAGGACTACCCGTAACTCTTGCAGTCTCTTTACACACTCCAGATGACGACCTACGTGACACACTTGTGCCTATCAATTCGCGTTGGAAAGTTAAAGAAGTTCTGGCTGCTGCCGATGCATATGCCGAGAAAACTGGTCGGCGTTATTCAATCGAATATGCTCTGATTCGCGATATTAATGACCAGACCTGGCGCGCAGATCTCTTGGGGCGTTTGCTCAAAAATCGCAATGCACATGTAAATCTGATTCCACTCAATCCGACACCTGGGTCCAAATGGACAGCATCACGTCGAGAAGATGAAGCAGAATTCCAACGGATTCTTGAAAGTTATGGCGTGGCCACCACTGTTCGAGATACTCGAGGACGTGAAATTGATGGCGCGTGCGGGCAGTTAGCCGCAGCCGAATTGGCTAAGCCTTAGTTTTTTCTTGGGATAGATAGATAAGCCCTAGGGCGATAATTGCAATTCCCGTCCAGGAACGAGTGTTTAAGGATTCGTTGAGTACAACGGCAGCCAACAATGTAGCGGTGGCCGGTTCAGAAAGTATCAAGGTAGAGGATGTACTTGCTCGAACTCCGTGCAATCCATATCCGTAGGCAATATAAGCAAGTGCTGTAGGTACTAGGCCAAGCCAGAGAATCATCACTACACCGCCAGTAGTTGCAAACGGTGAAAATTGGCCGACAAATAAAAAGGGCGTGCCCAGCAGAGCTGCTAGCAAGAATATTTTCGACATAGCTAGGGTGCTATCAATCCCAGTGTTGAGCGCCCGTTTACTCGTAACAGCAAAGAGCGAAAATGCTGCACCCGCGGCAATAGCCATCATGAATCCGTTTAAATTGAATTCTGAAAATCCCTTTGCATTACTGAGCACGATTATGCCAAGGGTTGTAATGATTGTTGCCACAAACCAACGGCCAGTAGGTTTTTCGCGATTAATCAACCATGAAATCAAGCCAGTGAGCGCAGGCGCACTACCAAGGGCAGTCACAGTCCCGATAGAGACTCCCGTACTTTTTACCGCGGAGAAAAAAGCAAGTTGATAGATCGTGAAGCCAATTGCGGCGAGCCAAAGGTCTGTAGATGCAATCTTACTTTTTTTAGAATTCTTTGTGAGAGTGAAGACCCAGAGCAAGAGAGCGCCGCAGATAAGGCGGGCACTCCCGACGGCAAGTGGCGAAATCCCGTCTGGTCCGAGAGCTTGCGCGGTTCCAGTTGAGCCGAAACAAATACCGGCAAGAATCAGTGCGCTATATCTCTTGCTTTTCACTTGCCGATTATGGGCGCCAAAGCCTTCATTAACAAACTTGAGCGATGAGTTCTGCGTTCTTCCCAGTCAGCGGCAGAGGAGAGCGCAATGGCGCTATTAATCGCAATCCAACGCAAAGGTTCGCGTTCCCACGCGGGACTTCGCCATTGGACATAGGGGAGTTGGGTTCTAGAAGTTGCAACACCTGTGACTAGATCGGCCATTGTTGCTGCAGTTAAATAGGAAAGCGTCACGCCGTCGCCCGCATATCCACCCAACTCGCCGTATGAGTTATTCCAACGTACATATGGTGACCAGTCGCGTGTAATGGCAACAGCGCCACCCCATGAATAAGGGAAGGGGATATCGGCAAGGACCGGAAACCAATCGCGCGCGAGTTCACGAAGTTGATGATGGATACGTCTATGCATCTCTGTCGCATCATTCCGTCGCGAGCCCCACGCATAAGGTGCGCCTCGTCCACCAATCGCTAAACGGTTATCTGATGTTCGTTGTGCATAGTTAACGGAGAAGGATCCATCGGAGAAAGTTTCGCGGCTATTTAAGCCGATTAAGGCGAGTACGGAGTGAGGCAGAGGATCAGTTGCGATCATCAGGGAATAAACAGGAATTTGATCGCGCGAATTTGCGTGGTAGGCCTCAGTTGCGCGAATTACATTCTTGCTCTCTACGGTGCGCCCATTGACTGAAACGCAATTATCAGGAGAAATAGTTGCCGTGGTATTTTCAAAGATAGAAACTCCTTTTGCTTGCAGGAATTTGGCCAGCCCAACCACGAGCGCCGCAGGATTAATAGCGGCGCAATCGGGAGTGAAGTGAGATCCAAGAGCATTTCTCATGCCGATACGTGATGCAGTTTCTTCGGCGTTGAGGTTTATCTCCTTAGCCATTCTTGCTAATTGACCTTTATTCCGAGCAACGGTCAAAGTTCCACCTTTGGCAAAACCGCAATCAATCCTATTTTTCTTGGTAAAGGCTTCGATTTCATCAATAGCTCCACGCAAATGCAGATTCAGCGAATCGATAGCGCCGGCTGTGAAGTTCTTGCGAAGGTTTTCTTCGGTAACTGGATAGAGAGCCGAAGCCCAGCCACCATTTCTCCCGCTAGCACCTGAGCCCACAGTTGATTTCTCAACTACGGCAATTTTGAGATCAGGATTTCTTTCTAGAAGATGATGCGCGCTCCATAAACCGCTGAAACCAGCACCAACGATGAGGACATCCCATTTTCGGTCGAGACTTTCTGGTGAAAAAGTTGGACGTTCAACTAATTCCCACCACAGACTCATGGAAGAAGCGCTATCCAGCAATCCAGGTTGCGATGTAATCCGGGAGAGCAATCCCGGGACGCAAATTATCTGCCGGTATCGCCACTCCATATTTTCTCTCTATTGGCAAAATTCCTGCCCAAAGATCAGAATCGAGATCCATCTCTTTATCTTTTGGTTGACCATTAGAAATCTTTACGCTGATTTCTGTCAGTGGAAAAGCCACAATCGAAGTGGCGTTTACTTCCTGATCAAGGGATTTCCTTAATTCCTGTAAACGCTCAGGGAATAGGTGTTCTGTGAGCACATCTAACGCGTCGATTTTCTCATCGCCTTCTAGGTTTCTGCCGACACCTAGAGCCATGAGAGATTGGTAGTGCATAGATGATTCATAGGAGGAACGAGCAAGAACCAAACCATCTACATGCGTAATAGTGATGCACGCGGGCGCGCCGTCCATCAGAGTTTTGAACATTCGCGACGCGTTAGATCCATGCAAGAGGAGTTCATCTTTATAAGGGGCGCACGCAACAGGAAGAACGTACGGCTGTCCGTCAACAGAGATTCCGACATGCGCAACAATTGCTCGTTGAATAATCGATTTCGCTAAGGCAGGATCAAAGTTCTGCTTATGCGGTGATCTGTGTACCTGTGTGCGATCGCTCATCATGCAATGATAGAGGCAGCTTCGGTGAGAACTGTTCTCAAAATTGATTCAATCTCATCAAAATGACTCTGGTCGCACGTAAGTGGTGGCGCTAATTGGATTACAGGGTCTCCGCGATCATCGGCACGGCAGTAGAGGCCATTTTCGAAGAGCGCTTTCGAAAGGAATCCGCGTAGCAGGCGTTCACTTTCCTCTGCCGAGAAAGTTTCACGAGTGACTTTATCTTTCACAAGTTCTACAGCTAAGAAGTAACCTGCCCCGCGAACATCGCCAACGATAGGCAAGTCATAGAGCTTTTCAATTGTAGATTTGAAGGCAGCTTCGTTATCTCGAACATGCTGATTAATTCCTTCACGCTCCAAAATCTCGATGTTCTTGAGCGCTACTGCAGCGCCCGCTGGATGACCACCAAAGGTGAAGCCATGAAGGAAACTCATCGTTCCTTTTCGGAAAGGTTCGTAGAGACGTTCATTGGCAATCATTGCGCCCATAGGGAAGTAACCAGATGTCATTCCCTTGCCGCAAGTGATGATGTCAGGGATTACTCCGTAACGGTTTGAAGCGAAGAATTCGCCGATTCGTCCAAAGCCGTTGATGGTTTCATCGCAGACCATGATGACATCGTATTGATCGCAAATTTCGCGTACTCGTTGCAGATAACCTGCTGGGGGAGCAAAGCATCCACCCGAGTTTTGCACCGGCTCAACGAAAACGGCAGCAACTGTTTCAGCACCTTCAAACAAAATTGCTTCTTCAATGCGATTGGCAGCCCACTGCCCGAATTCTTCAAAAGAATCACGATGATTGAGTGGAGCTCGATAAAAGTTGGTGTTAGGGACTTTGTGATGACCAGCGATAAGGGGTTCAAAATATTGCTTCGCGGCAGGGATGCCGGTGATGGATAAGGCCCCTTGTGTGGTGCCGTGATAGGCAACGTGGCGGCTAATGATTTTATGCTTGAGTGGTTGTCCAGTGATTTTGAAGTACTGCTTGATTAATTTCGCCGCAGTTTCAACTGCTTCGCCGCCGGCAGAGGTGAAGAAGACGTGATTGAGATCGCCAGGGGTCAGGGAAGTTAACTTCTCAGCTAATTCGATATTGCGCGGATTAGCGTATGACCACACTGGGAAGTATGCGATATCTGAAACTTGTTTTGCATAAGCCTCAGCCATCTCGGTTCGACCGTGTCCAATTTGTACGGCGAATAGCGAGGAGATTCCATCGAGATATTTCTTGCCTCGATCATCGTAAATATAAGGGCCTTCACCTTTAACGATTATCGGTATTGAACCGCCATCTTCGTATGCGCCCATTCGTGAAAAATGCATCCAAAGATTTTTCTTAGCGCGGTTGGACCAATTGCTCTCAAGATCGGAGTCAAATTGCTGGACATTGTCGAAGGTGGTTGTCGTCGCTGACATTTTAGGTTCCCCAGTTATAAAGCTGCTTGCGCAACTTTAGGTAGATAAAGCTTTCGGTGCTTCGTACTTGCGGAATCGCGCGGATGCGTTGTAAAAGTTCGAGAAGATGTTCATCGTCATTACAAATAACTTCGCACATCACATCAAAGCCTCCAGATGTCACAAGGACATAGTCGACTTCTTTATAGTGTGCGAGCTGATCTGCAACTGCGGTGAGATCGCCTTCAACTTTGATTCCGACCATTGCCATGCGATACGAACCCACAGTGAGGGGATCGGTGATGGCAACCACTTGCATGACTCCAGACTCAATAAGCTTGGCGATGCGCTGGCGCACAGCCGCTTCAGAAAGTCCTACAGCTAAGCCAATTGCCGCATAGGGCTTGCGCCCATCGATCTGCAATTGCTCGATGATCGCCTTGGAGGTGTCATCGAGGAGCTGTTTATGTTTGGTAGCCACCCCGACACTCTGCCTTACCTTCCATGTAAAAGCAAAGGAATCCGTAGTATTTGGGCGTGTTCACGACGATATCCGTACCAAAATTGGCAAATAATGGGCAAATCCGCAGATAGCCTATCCAATCACGCTCAACTAGGCGTACGCTCGCCTTCGCCATCGGTCCACTTTAGATTTAGGAGCTTTCACATGGAGCAGCTTTCCAACCTCATCAATGGAGTTGAAGTACCCAGCACATCAGGGGCAACTACACCGATCACAAATCCGGCAACGGGCGAGGTTTATGCGCAAGCTCCCAACTCCAACTCTGCAGATGTTGATGCAGCAATGTCATCGGCTGCTGCCGCTTTTGTCGGCTGGAGAGATTCAACTCCTAGTGAGCGTCAACGAGCTCTCTTAAAGATTGCAGACGCTCTTGAATCGCGTGCTGATGAAATTGTTGCAATCGAATCGCGTAACACGGGTAAGCCTTTGAGTATTACAACTTCTGAGGAAATTCCACCAATGATTGATCAGATTCGTTTCTTTGCAGGGGCTGCACGAAATCTTGAAGGAAAATCTGCTGGCGAATATATGCATGGGATGACCTCCTTTATCCGTCGCGAACCTATCGGTGTCTGCGCGCAAGTAACTCCCTGGAACTATCCGATGATGATGGCGGTCTGGAAATGGGCTCCAGCAATTGCTGCAGGAAATACAGTTGTTTTAAAGCCAAGTGACACGACACCTGCATCAACAATTTTCATGGGCAAAGTGATGTCAGAATTTCTTCCGGCAGGCGTCATCAATATTGTCTGCGGAGAACGCGATACAGGTCGCGCACTTGTTGAACATAAAACACCCGCCATGGTGTCGATCACTGGATCAGTCCGCGCAGGAATGGAAGTTGCTGGTTCAGCTGCAAAACAACTTAAGCGAGTGCACCTTGAACTAGGTGGTAAAGCGCCCGTTGTTGTATTTGATGATGCAGATCTTGAAGCCGCAGCTGAGGCAATTGCTATCGCGGGATTTTTCAATGCTGGTCAAGATTGCACTGCTGCGACTCGCGTTCTCGTTCAAGCTGGCGCTTACGATCAGATGGTTGCTCTCTTGAGCGATCAGGCTGCTAACAAGATTGCTGTAGGAGCTCCTGATGAGGATGTGCTCTTTGGACCAGTCAACAACGCCAACCAGTTGGCTCGCGTTGCCGGATTCCTCGATCGCGCTCCATCACATGCCAGGGTCATGGCGGGCGGAAAAGCTCTCAACCAACCAGGGTTCTTCTTCCCTCCTACAATCGTTGCCGACCTCAAGCAAGATGACGAGATGATCCAGAACGAGATTTTTGGTCCAGTCATTACCATCCAGAAATTCACCACAGAAGAAGAGGCGATTGCCCTAGCAAATGGGGTCGATTATGGCCTTGCATCGAGCGTGTGGACTCGAGATCACGGTCGCGCAATGCGTTTAGCTAAGGCCTTTGACTTTGGTTGCGTCTGGATTAATACCCATATTCCCATCGTTGCCGAAATGCCTCATGGTGGGTTTAAAAGGTCTGGATATGGCAAAGATCTCTCTAGTTACGGCTTTGAGGATTACACCCGCATCAAGCACGTCATGACAAATCTCAACGCGTAAATGCGTGGCGATTTATTCCCTGAGGGCATAAACTCCTGCACTAAGTCCTATCCATGTACCCATGAATGAAGGCCAGATAACTTTCCAACAATGAATACCACCACGAACAGGAGCTCCAATGCCTAAAAATAGCCCGCTCTCGGCGGAAACCCGTGCACTTATCAAAGCGCAAATGTCTCGTCGAGGATTTATCGCAGGTGTGGGAGGAGCTGGCGCAGTCGGACTGCTTGCAGCATGTGGAACTGGTGGATCTAAAACAGAGGCATCGGCAGTTGTTGATGTTTCTGACACCGAGAAAATTGCGCGCTGGGCAAACTGGACTCTCTATTTAGATTTTGATGAAAAGACAAAGAGCTATCCAACACTTGAAGCATTTAAGAAATCATCTGGTTTGGACATCACATACAAAGAAGATGTCGACGACAACAATACTTTCTATGGAAAGGTATCGGGCCAACTCAAACTTGGAAAAGATATTGGGTACGACATTGTCACTCTTACTGACTGGATGGCTGCCCGTTGGATTCGCCTGGGTTACACCCAGAAAATCGATGCAGATGGAATTCCAAACAAGGTAAACATTCTTCCTGCACTTTCTGATGTAAGTTTCGATCCAGGACGCACTAACTCATTGACATGGCAGACCGGGTTTGCCGGATTTGGCTGGAATAAAGAGAAGTTACCTGGCGGCGTACATAGCCTGGATGATCTCTTTGCTCCTGCAAATAAAGGTCGCATTGAAGTTCTCTCTGAAATGCGCGACACCATGGGCATCATCATGCAGTACCAAGGCGTTGACCCTTCAGTAACCTTTACCGAAGCGCAATTTATGAACGCCATTGATTTCTTAAAAGCTCGCATCGAAGATGGATTTATCCGTCAAGTTAAGGGAAATTCATACAAAGAAGATCTAATCTCTGGCGATGCTATCGCTGTTATTGGTTGGTCAGGCGATGTATTCCAGCTAGCTCTTGAAAATGATGGCAAATTCGACTTCGCAATTCCAGAAAGTGGTGGAACTCTGTGGAGCGATAACATGATGATTCCATCGACATCAACACATCGTAAAAATGCTGAAGCGGTCATGAATAATTACTACGACCCAGCAGTTGCCGCACAAGTAGCTGCCTATGTGAATTACATCTGCCCAGTTGAAGGCGCCCAAGCTGAGATGGAGAAGATTGATCCGACTCTAGCCAGCAGTCCTTATATCTTCCCTGATGCAGCAGCTCTTTCTAAAGTCAAAGTTTTCGCGACTTTGACCCCAGAAGAAGAGACTAAGTATCAGACTGCATTCCAGACCGCGACAGGCAACTAGTGGCCGACGCAGCAGCTTCGACAAAAGGCGATCTACATCTCACCAATTTAGTTAAGGCATTTGGCGATTTCCGAGCAGTCGATGATTTAACTTTACTCATCCCTGAAGGTTCTTTCTTTGCACTCCTTGGCCCTTCGGGATGTGGAAAAACAACAACGCTACGAATGATTGCCGGTTTAGAAGAACCTACTTCCGGAAAAATTGCGATTGGAAATACTGATATCACCTATGCAAAACCATATGCACGTCCGGTGAATACCGTTTTCCAAAACTATGCGCTTTTTCCTCATCTCACAATTTTCGAAAATGTAGCTTTTGGGTTGCGTCGACGAGGGATTAAAGATGTTAAGGAAGCTGTTACTAAGGTTCTCGCTCTAGTTGAGCTTGGGCACTTAGCCGATCGCAAACCGGTTCAATTATCGGGTGGGCAACAACAGAGAATTGCAGTAGCGCGGGCAATAGTAAATCGGCCCGCACTTTTGCTTTTGGATGAACCACTAGGCGCGCTTGACCTCAAACTTCGCCGCCAGATGCAGATTGAACTTAAATGGATTCAGACCGAAGTGGGACTGACATTTGTTCATGTCACACACGATCAAGAAGAAGCCATGACTATGGCCGACACTATTGCGGTTATGAATGAAGGACGCATCGAGCAGATGGGTTCACCTGTTGAACTCTATGAATCCCCACGAACTGTTTTCGTCGCCAACTTCTTGGGTCAGTCCAACTTGGTCAAGGGCAAAGTAGAGGGTTCTAGCGGAAGCGACTTGCAAGTGTCGGTTCATGGGAACCGCATCGTTGTCCCTTCAGCTCGAAATTTTGCCAAGGATAATTCTGACAAGAGCGTTCTTATTGGAATCCGCCCCGAAAAAATTTCGATCGAACACGGTGAAGCAAATACTTTAGGCGGTGGAATCATCACAGATATTTCCTTCGTCGGAGTGAGTACGCAGTTCCAGATTCAAATGCCTTGGGGTCAAGAACTCTCAGTCTTTGAACAGAACGATGGCGGTGCCTCACACTTACAAACAGGTGACACGGTTTCACTTTCATGGAAGCCCGAATTCACTTTTGCGCTAGATGGAACTGCAGATGTTGAAGCAGGTACATCCGTCAACCCCGACGAGGACTAATGGCTTTTATCGCTGCAGTTTCCAAGCGCTCGAGCAATGTTCGAGGAATTAAACGTCCGAGTACCCCTTACCTACTCTTAATCCCAGGGCTTTCCTGGCTCGCGATGTTCTTTATTTTCCCCTTAATTACTCTTGCCGGAACAAGCACGCAGACAACTCCTGCAGGGGGTGACACTGGTACCTACGTTCAAACTTTCCGTTTTGCTAATTACATTGATGCCTTCTCTGGTGCGCGTGAACAGTTCCTTCGTTCAATTGTTTATGCGTTGATTGCAACGCTATTGGCTCTGGCAATTTCCTATCCTCTGGCTTATGCGATTGCATTCAAATCAGGTAAATGGAAGAACTTGCTTCTTGTCCTTGTCGTTGCACCGTTTTTCACATCTTTCCTACTTCGTACAATTGCCTGGAAGCAGATCCTTGGTAACGAAGGACCCGTAGTTACCGTGCTTCGAACCCTTCACATTCTGGGCCCAGAAACTGGGCTTACAGCTAGCGCCTTTGCGGTTGTCACAGGTATGACTTACAACTTCTTGCCTTTTATGACCTTGCCACTTTATGCAAGCCTCGAACGCATAGACCCTCGGACGTTGGAAGCTGCATCCGACCTTTACGCGAATGGAATTACTACGTTTCGTAAAGTAACTTTCCCGCTCTCCTTGCCGGGCGTAGTTGCTGGAACGCTGCTCACATTTATTCCAGCAGCTGGTGATTACATCAACGCTACATTGCTTGGTAATCCCAAGACGAAAATGATTGGTAACGTTATCGAATCACGCTTTTTTGAGATTGTGGATTATCCAACAGCAGCAGCGCTCTCCTTTATGTTGATGGCAGCGATCTTGATTCTTGTCATGGTTTATGTACGTCGCGCCGGAACGGATGAACTCGTATGAAGCGCTGGTTATCAAAGAACCTCATCAAGATCTACGCATTTGCGGCTTTCGTTTATCTCTTCATACCAATTGCCTACACGATGGCCTTTTCATTTAACAACGCAGGAAAGAGCAACCTAACGTGGCGTGGATTCACATTAAAGAATTGGCAGAATCCTTGCGGAGCCCCCGAAGTCTGTTCAGCACTTGGTAATTCATTGAAGATTGGTTTCATCGCTACGCTAATCGCAACTGCGCTTGGCACCATGATTGCTTTCGCTCTGGGACGTCATAGATTTCGTGGCCGCTCAACCGTAAACCTTTTAATCTTCTTACCAATGGCTACACCCGAAATTGTTCTCGGAGCCTCTCTCTTGGCAATGTTCCTTAACCTTGGAATCAACCCAGGGTTTTGGCCAACGGTTATTGCTCACGTCATGTTCTGTATCTCATTCGTAGTTGTCACAGTAAAGGCACGAATCGCTAGCCTCGATCCCAAGCTAGAAGAAGCGGCGATGGACCTTTACGCAACGGAGGTGGAAACTTTCCGACGCGTAACTTTGCCGTTAGTGATGCCAGGTATTTTCGGTGCGGCGCTGTTGGCATTCTCACTATCTTTTGATGATTTCATTATTACCAATTTCAACTCTGGCACTTTGACCACCTTCCCAAAATTCGTTTATATTTCCTCGGCACGCGGAATTCCAGCCCAAGCAAATGTGATCGGCTCTTCGATGTTCCTTATCGCCCTAGCTATTGTTTTAGTCGGGCAATTCGTGTCGAGTAGAAAGAAACGCGTTTAAGGGCTATATTCGCCTTAACTGAAGTGCAAAATTAAATCGAAGGATTTAACACTTTGGGGTAGGACTCCGGAGGACCCGGGCCAACTATTCATAGATGTTAAGGGGTGAGTCCGGCGAGACGCCGGCTACGCGATGGCTACCATCGACCCTTTCGTTCTTCGACATTTGGCAGACTTACAGCCACTGATGTATTGGTTGGATGCTGACCCACTCGAACCCGAATCTCATTCGGCTCTCATTGGTGATGTCGCGACGGATCTTTGTATCGTCGGGGCTGGCTACACGGGTTTATGGACCGCCCTGCTTGCAAAAGAGCGTAATCCAGATCGTGAAGTCATCATTATCGAACAGCGAGAAACTGGCGCTGGCGCATCTGGTCGCAATGGTGGATTTTGTAGCGCTTCTCTTACCCATGGATTCGTGAACGGTTACAGCCGCTTTCGCGAGGAGATGGAAATAATTGAACGTTTAGGTCGCGAAAATCTTGACGCCATTGAAGCGACGATTGCTAAATACAACATTGATTGCGATTGGGAGAGAACGGGCGAGCTAAGAGTTGCTGTTGCTCCTTGGCAACTTGAAGGAATGAAGGAAGAAGCAGCGCTTCGTAATCAATATGGTGATCATGTTGAATTTTTAACCAAAGAGCAAGTACAGGCGCGAGTGAATTCGCCGAAGTATGTGGGAGCGCTCTTTGATCATGATGGAACTGCGCTTGTAGATCCAGCCCGTTTAGTATGGGGACTTGAGAAAGCCTGTCTCTCTTTAGGCGTCAAGATTTACGAAAATTCACATGTGGAGTGGTTGGAATATATTGAAGATGGAGTAATCGTTCATAGTTCTTATGGCACTGTTACTGCTAAGAAAGTTGCGCTGGCAACTAACGTATTCAAATCTCTAGTCCGTAGCGCTCGTAAATATGTAATACCTGTGTATGACTATCAATTAGTAACCGAACCACTTACCCCAGAACAACGCGAAAGCATTGGTTGGGCTAATCGTGAGGGACTTTCTGACGCCGGAAATCAATTCCATTATTATCGCTTGACCAATGACGGCTGCATACTTTGGGGCGGATATGAAGCGATTTATAATTTCCGTGGCAAAGTGCGTCAAGAGTATGAATTTAGCGCCGAAACTTATGCAACATTGGCTGATAATTTTCTCAAAACATTCCCGCAGCTAGAAGGAATTTCCTTCACGCATGGGTGGGGCGGGGCGATTGATACATGTACTCGCTTTGCACCATTCTGGGGGACCGACCACAAAGGCCATGTCGCCTATGTTTTGGGCTATACCGGGCTAGGGGTCGGCACAACCCGTTTTGGTGCCGCCACCATGCTGGATTTACTTGATGGCGAGGAGACCGAACGCACCGTATTGAAAATGGTCCAGAAGAAACCACTTCCATTCCCGCCCGAACCATTTCGATATTTCTTTATTCTCATTACCCAGTGGTCAATCAATCGCGCTGATGAGAACAATGGTCGACGCAATCTTTGGCTCAAGTTGCTCGATCGTGTTGGCTTGGGCTTCGATTCTTAAAGGTAGTTGCGTTACGCTCGCCTTATGACCAATCACGGCAATATGTATGGCCCCGACTTCACCTTCCTCGGAATCCCTCGTTGCGATATTGCTGATCCTCAGAGTTACAAAGGTGCTGATGTCGTAATTCTCGGTGCACCAATCGATAGCGGAACATCGCATCGTTCAGGTGCAAAGTTCGGACCGCAAGCAATTCGTGGTGGCGACTATCTACCCCACGATGGAGAGCGACCACATTTAGCTCTCCGTGTAGATGGTCTTAAAGAATTAAATGTTCGCGATGCTGGGGATTTACTTATGCCCGGTGGCGACCTCGTCACATCTTTGCAAGTACTCGCCGATGCGACTGAAAAACTCTCACGCGCAGGAATCATCCCAATCGTCCTGGGCGGAGATCATTCAATTGCTTCGGCAGATGTTGCCGGTATCGCGCAACATCGCGGTATGGGAAAAATTTCGATGGTGCATTTTGATGCACATGCAGATACTGGTGATTCTCAATTTGGCGCACTTGTGGGACACGGAACTCCGATGCGTCGGTTAATTGATTCTGGCGCGGTACGTGGAGATAGATTCTTGCAATTGGGGTTACGTGGCTACTGGCCTGAAGATGCCACACTTAATTGGATGCGCGATCAAGGTATGCGCTCTTATGAAATGACAGAAATTCATCATCGCGGGATGAAAGCTGTACTTGATGAATCCTTCGCAACGTTAACCGATCAGTGCGATGGCGTCTTTCTTTCGGTTGATATTGATGTCGTCGATCCAGGGATGGCTCCAGGAACAGGAACACCAGAACCTGGTGGGATGACTAGCCGTGAACTTCTTGAAGCAGTACGTCGCATCTGCCTCGAACTTCCCATCGTTGGGATGGATATCGTCGAAGTAGCTCCGGCTTATGACAGCGCTGATATCACTGCAATATTGGCTAACAGAGTGGTTCTTGAGGCAATTAGTGCAATTGCCAAACGCAAAAGAGGCGAAAGTTATTCGCCAGTGCGCAATCTATTAGACCGCTAAAGATCCAATCGCTTGGTCAAGAATTTCGAGGGCTTCTCGCAATAAATTCTCTGGCATTACCAGCGGTGGAAGTAAGCGAATGACATTTGAGTAAGTACCCGCAGTAAGAATGAGCACGCCTTGCTCTTGGCAATATTTCACAATTGCAGAAAGCGCCGCTGGGTTGGGCTCGAGAGTGCCTGGCATGACAAATTCGATCGCTTGCATTGCACCACGCCCACGAACTTCTGCAATTACCGGATATTTATCTTTCATTGCATGTAGCGCCTTGGAAATAATTACACCCATTTCTAACGCGCGCGCAGAGAGGTCTTCTTCTTCAATTGTTGCAATTGCTCCTAAAGCTGCAGCGCAAGCCACGGGAGAACCTCCAAATGTTCCACCGAGTCCACTGGCATGAATTGAATCCATGATTTCAGCACGCCCTGTTACAGCAGCAAGTGGAAGTCCACCAGCGATTCCCTTTGCGGTAGTGATGAGATCTGGTACTACGCCTTCATCGTTGCAAGCAAACATCTGGCCGGTACGTGCAAATCCAGTTTGCACTTCATCGGCAACAAAAATGATTCCGTTTTCAGTAGCAAACTTCGAGAGACCAGGCAAGAAACCTCGAGGTGGGACTATAAAACCACCTTCGCCTTGGATAGGTTCGATCACAATCGCAGCAATATTCTTTGCGCCGATTTCCTTCTCCATTTTGTGAATCACGAAATCAAGAGCTTCTTCTTGACAGGCATCTGCTCCGCCGGGCCAACGCAATGGGTAGGCCATAGGCATGCGATAAACCTCAGGAGCGAATGGGCCGAAACTCTCCTTGTAGGGCATATTTTTTGCTGTCATCGCCATCGTGAGATTGGTGCGACCGTGATATCCATGTTCAAAGACAACAATTGCTTGACGCTTGGTGTAACTACGAGCAATCTTCACCGCATTTTCAAGTGCTTCAGCGCCGGTGTTGAGCAGTACGGATTTCTTTTTATGCGTTCCTGGCGTCAAACGGTTGAGCGCTTCTGCTACTTCGATGTAACCCAAATAAGGAGCGACCATAAAGCATGTGTGGGTAAAAGATTCAACTTGTTGCTTTACGTTAGCGACGACGCGAGGCGCACTATTTCCGACACTTACTACGGCAATACCTGCGCCCATATCGATCACACTGTTTCCATCGACGTCAACAAGAATTCCGCCACCAGCTTTTTCAACAACCATTGGTATCGCCATGCCAAGGCCAGCAGATACCGCCTCTGAGCGCCTCTTGAGAATCTCTTGAGATTTTGGTCCAGGAATTGGTGTAACAATTTTTCGTATCTGTGGAATGGAAGTCATGCCTGCGATTCTACTCCTTGATAATAAATAAGCCATGCTCGTATCTCCCTGAGAAACCTGGATTAACTCTGAGAAACCTGAGGAGAGTGGCGTAAGTAGCCAGTTGTCGGGGCGACCTGCGAGGATACGGTCATGAAATTCATAGGAATTATCGCCTTCGTCATCGCTCTCTTGCTCTCGGTGATGGTCCATGAGTTCGGCCACTTTATTATGGCTAAGCGTTTTGGTATGAAAGTCAGCGAGTTCTTCCTTGGATTTGGTAAAAAGTTATGGTCCACCCAACGCGGTGAAACAGAGTTTGGGGTCAAAGCTATTCCTGCAGGTGGTTATTGCCGCATTGAGGGAATGACTCCTACCGACGAAATGGGCGAAGGCGAAGAGAAGCGAGCATTTTATCGCGCCTCAGGAGCGCGCAAGTTAATAGTTTTGGGCGCGGGATCTTTCCTACATTTTGTTCTGGGCTTTGTGCTCCTTCTTATTCTCTTTATGGGTATTGGCACTACTCAAGTGACATCCACTATCGCTCAGGTGAGTGAATGTATTCCGCCAGCAACTGGCTCTCAGGAGTGCACGAGCACTTCCGCCCCATCGCCAGCAAAGGTGGCAGGGTTACATGCTGGAGAGAAGATTATTTCTATCAATGGCGTACCAATCGATCAATGGTCGAGTGCAGTCGAAATTATTCGGGCATCGGCCGGCAAAGTGCTCACTCTTGGGGTACAAAGGGCAGGCGCTGTGGGAGATTTCGACGTTCTTATTACCCCGCAAGCTCGAATCGTTGACGGCAAAACAATTGGATTTATTGGAATCATGAATTCCTTTGCTAACGTGCGCAGTAACCCTATTGATTCAATTTCCCAATCGATTTCTACAACGAAAACTTTTATGGGTGCATCAGTAACTTCCCTCATTGCTTTACCTTCCAAAATCCCTGCTCTTTTCTCCCAGAGTATTGGCGGAACGCCCCGCGACCCTGAGGGGTTAGTAGGCGTGGTTGGGGTCGCGCGAGTTTCTGGTCAAGCACTTGGAAGTACCTCGATGTCTCTATCCGAGCGCTTGGCGACATTTATCACCATCATTGCAAGCCTGAATATCTTTGTGGGAATATTTAACCTGCTACCGATTCTGCCTCTTGATGGCGGTCATATGGCCGTTGCCATCGCCGATGAGGTACGAGCCTTTTTCGCTCGAATCCGTGGACGTGCACGTCCTGCGGCGATAGATGTGAGCGTTTTAACCCCAGTAACTTTGGTGGTTTTCCTACTGTTAGCTGGCTTAACCCTGGTCTTATTGGTCGCTGATATTTTCAACCCCGTTAACCTCAACCTTTAGGAACCTTTAGGAACCTTTAGGAACCTTTAGGAACCTTCAGAAACCTTTAGAGCGCGATAGTTCTGGCTCAGTAGGGCAGAATGCACCCATGGTTGATTTAGGAATGCCCGCCGCACCACCACCTACCTTGGCGCCTCGTCGCAAGACTCGCCATTTACAGGTGGGAAGCGTTGGCGTCGGAAGCGGATCGCCCGTAAGCGTCCAATCGATGTGTACCACTCTCACGTCGGATGTTAATGCGACTTTGCAGCAGATTGCAGAACTCACCGCTTCGGGCTGTCAGATAGTTCGCGTTGCTGTTCCCAGCCAAGACGATGCAGACGCGCTCGCGCAAATTGCAAAGAAATCTCAAATTCCTGTCATCGCTGACATTCATTTTCAACCTAAATATATTTTTGCAGCAATCGATGCGGGGTGCGCAGCCGTGCGAGTTAATCCCGGAAACATTAAGCAGTTTGATGACAAAGTTAAAGAGGTGGCCAAAGCTGCGGGGGATGCTGGGATTCCAATTCGAATCGGCGTCAACGCTGGCTCGCTTGATCCACGCTTGCTTGCTAAATATGGAAAAGCAACTCCTGAAGCGCTGGTCGAATCCGCTCTTTGGGAGTGCTCATTATTTGAAGAGCATGGATTTAATAACATCAAGATTTCCGTTAAACACCATGACCCTGTAACGATGGTGAGCGCTTACCGTTTGTTAGCGGCTCAATGTGATTACCCGCTGCACTTAGGTGTCACCGAGGCTGGTCCAATTTTCCAGGGAACAATTAAATCTGCCACTGCTTTTGGAATTCTCTTAGCCGAGGGAATCGGCGACACCATTCGCGTTTCACTTTCTGCCCCTCCGGTGGAAGAAGTGAAAGTCGGAATTTCAATTCTTGAATCTTTGAACTTGCGTCAGAGAAAATTAGAAATTGTTTCTTGTCCTTCATGTGGGCGCGCACAAGTTGATGTGTATACCTTGGCCGAAAAAGTCCAAGCGGGCCTTCAAGGAATGACAGTACCTTTGCGCGTGGCCGTCATGGGATGCGTTGTTAACGGACCAGGTGAAGCACGTGAAGCAGACCTTGGTGTCGCATCAGGTAATGGCAAAGGTCAAATCTTTGTTAAAGGGGAAGTTATTAAGACCGTTCCTGAATCTCAAATTGTCGAAACACTTATCGAAGAGGCCATGCGCCTTGCCGATGAGATGGAAGCTGCAGGCGTTGCATCCGGCGAGCCATCAGTTGTAGTTTCATAGAAAGCGGTTCTCAACATATGTTACGAATGTCCACACTCTTTCTTCGTACTTTGCGCGATGATCCAGCTGATGCAGAAGTTGCAAGCCATCGCCTCTTAGTTCGTGCAGGCTATATTCGTCGCATAGCCGCAGGTGTGTATTCGTGGTTGCCTCTGGGTTACATCACTTTTCGTAATATTGAGCGCATTGTGCGCGAAGAGATGGATGCTGCCGGTTTTCAAGAGGTGCATTTCCCAGCGCTTTTGCCCCGCGAACCTTATGAAGCAACAAATCGCTGGAATGAATATGGCCCAGATTTGTTCCGCCTTCAAGATCGCAAAGGGGGCGATTATCTCTTGGGACCAACGCACGAAGAGATGTTCACTCTTATGGTCAAAGGCGAATACTCCTCATATAAGGATCTACCTTTAGCGCTCTATCAAATTCAAACTAAGTATCGCGATGAGACTCGCCCACGTAGCGGCATCATCCGTGGCCGTGAATTTGTCATGAAAGATTCTTACTCTTTTGATCTCACTGATGAAGGTTTGATTGAGTCATATAACAAGCATCGAGCCGCCTACATCAAAACATTCGATCGTCTAGGTCTTAAGTACAACATCGTTAAAGCAGTTGCCGGCGCTATGGGTGGCTCAGGGTCTGAAGAATTCCTAGCTCCATGTGAAACAGGAGAAGACACCTACGTACTTTGCGAGAAATGCGGTTATGCCGCAAATGTCGAAGCGATGAGAACTGCGGTTCTTCCTGTTGATTCATCTAAAGTAGCGCCTCTGCAAGAGGTAGATACACCAAACACCCCAACGATTGATTCATTAGTCGCTGTCCTTAATGAAAGATTCGGTGGGGGATACACCGGGGCAAACACACTCAAGAATGTTTTGCTTATAGCTGACGGCGAAATTATCTCCGTCCTCGTGCCCGGTGACCGCGAAGTAGATCTTAAGCGACTTCAAGCCAACCTCGAAGGCGTACAAGAACTTCGATTATTTGAGGATGCCGATTTCGCAAAAAATCCTGGCTTAGTTAAGGGATATGTCGGCCCTCAAGATGCGCAAAAACTTGGGGTCACCGTATACGCGGATCCTCGCATCGGGCCAGGAACTTCATGGGTTACTGGTGCAAACAAAAAGGATTGCCACGCACTCAACGTTGTCAACGGCCGCGATTTTGAAGTTACGAATTATGTAGATGCTGCCGAAGTCATTAAGGGTGATGCATGTCCCACATGTTCATCCCCAATCATCATCGATCGCGCAATTGAGATTGGTCATATCTTCCAACTGGGACGCAAATACGCGCAAGCTCTGGATTTAACTGTCCTTGATAGCGACGGCAAATCTCGCGTCGTGACAATGGGTTCTTACGGCATCGGTGTTTCGCGCGCAGTTGCAGCTATCGCCGAACAGACTCATGATGAGATTGGCTTGTGCTGGCCAGCAGAGATTGCACCAGCGCATGTACATATCGTCGCTACAGGTAAAGAGGACAATCCTTTTAACGTGGCATTAGCCCTTGGCGAGGAAATTGAGAAGTTGGGCAAGACTGTGATGCTCGATGATCGGCGAGATGCGAGCCCTGGAGTTAAATTCAAGGATGCTGAATTAATCGGAAATCCAATCATCGTGGTGGTTGGTAAATCATTAGCCGATGGCAACGTTGAAGTTCGAGTTCGCGCAACGGGAGATCGCACTGAGGTTGCCCTTGACGTTGCAGCGGGTGCGATTGTGGCGCTCCTTTCTTAATGCATATCTTCGGAGATATCTCCTTGGCAGCAATGATTTTCATGGCTATCGCTGCACTCGGCGCTGGCTTTGTAGATGCAATTGCCGGAGGCGGAGGATTGGTCCAGTTGCCTGCGCTCCTGATTGGGTTACCTCAATCTGCAACAGTGCAAGTTCTCGGTACTAATAAACTTTCATCGATATTTGGCACCAGCGCCGCCGCGATTCTTTATCGAAGAAGAGTTAAACCCGATCTTCGCTTCACAGCTCTTATGGCGCTGCCTGCCTTCGTCGGTTCGATGTCAGGCGCACTGCTCGCGTCGCACATTTCAACAAATGCACTTCGTCCCTTAGTTTTCGTTCTGCTAGTCGCAGTTGTCATCTACACATGGCGCAAACCAAAACTGGGGGAAGTGGAATCGTTACGTCACTCACCTAAACGACGCTCCCTGATTGCAGTAACCGCAGGTGCTGGAATTGGTTTCTATGATGGAATTTTCGGTCCAGGAACGGGCACTTTCTTGATGGTGGTATTGGTGGCGAGTTTAGGATTTGCCTTCCTCACGGCCTCATCCATGGCAAAAGTAGTTAATGTGGCTACAAATCTCGGGGCGATTGCAATCTTCGGTGCCCACGGGGTGATTCTTTGGAAAGTCGGGCTCGTATTAGGTATGGCAAATATATCCGGAGGGATTATCGGAGCGAAGGTGGCAATACGCGGCGGTTCAACTTTGGTGCGCAAATTCTTTCTCTTTGTGACCCTAGCTTTAATCGTCAAAGTCGGGATAGACACCATTACGCATTGGTAGATGCGGGCCTTCTGAGTTATGCTCCTCGTACAACTTCATAGAAAGAGAAATAGATGTCACTTGTAGAAATTATTCAAGAAGCCTTGACGCCAGTTGTCGAAAGTGCCGGCTTCTTCCTTGAAGAAGTTCATATTGCTTCCCCAAGTAATCGTCGCGTTGTTACCTGCATTGTCGATGGAGAAATAAGTTTAAATCTAGATCAAGTTACTCTCGTTTCCAAAGAGATCTCAGCAATCTTGGACGAAGCTCCTTTCATGGGGCAGACACCTTTTACTCTCGAAGTGACCTCGCCTGGAGTGGATAGACCTTTAACGTTGCCCCGTCATTGGAGAAAGAACCTTTCTCGCCTCGTTCGCATCGTTCTATTGTCAGGCCAAGTTGTCACGGGCCGAATTGCCGCCTCAAATGAGAGCACTGTTACCCTGCTGATTGAAGAGAAAGTTTCGCGCGAAGAGATTGTTAATTACGCCGATATCAAGAAAGCTCTCGTTGAAATTGAATTCAATCGTAAAGGCGATGACCTCTGATGCATGTAGATATGAAGCTACTTGCATCTTTAACTATCGAGCGTGAAATTCCCTTAGCTCAGCTAATTACAGCAATCGAATCTGCCGTTCTTACTGCCTATTTTCAATCAGATGATGCCAAGCGCGGAGCGGCAGCGCATTTAGATCGCGATACTGGCGAAATAAAAATTCTAGTTTCTGTATTCGGTGAAGATGGCGAGAAGATTGATGAGATTGTCGACGAACCAGCGGGCTTTAGCAGAATTGCCACATCAACAGCGCGCCAAGTAATCAAGCTCAAGATGCGCGAACAGAACGATGCATCGATTGTCGGAGAATTTACGGCATCTGTTGGCGATGTGGTTTCTGGAGTTGTTCAACAAGGGCGCGATCCACGCATGATCTATGTGAACTTAGGACGCATCGAAGGCAAGGTCCCACATCAAGAGCAAGTTCCTGGTGAAGTTTTCGCCCACGGAGAGCGCATCAAGTGTTTCGTTGTCGATGTAAAACAAGGACTCAAAGGTCCAGAGGTAACTCTTTCCCGAAGTCACCCAGCTTTAGTGAAGCAACTTTTTGCTTTAGAAGTTCCAGAAATTACCGATCGCATCGTTGAAATTATGGCGGTAGCTCGTGAAGCGGGTCACCGAACCAAGATTGCCGTTCGGACACATCGCGCAGGTGTGAGTCCAAAGGGATCGCTCATTGGTCCGCTGGGTGCACGTGCTCGCGCAGTAATGGATGAATTGCATGGCGAGAAAATCGATATCGTTGATTGGTCAGAGGACCCGGCAGTATTTGTTGGGCATGCGCTAGCACCGGCTCGCGTGGAAAAAGTTGAGATTGTAGATATGGTGACACGTTCGGCTCGAGTAACCGTTCCCGATTACCAACTCTCACTGGCAATCGGTAAAGATGGACAGAACGCTCGCCTGGCTGCCAGATTAACTGGCTGGCGTATCGATATTCATTCGGATGCGCCAGCGCCACTCAATGGGCCTGATTCCGGCCAGATTTAGGGCTTTTCTTCATCGCGCGGTAAGGTTTGCACTGTTGAATTCAAACGGTGAGGCGCCATGAACCCCATTCGGAGTTGTATTGGTTGTCGTAAACGCGAAAATCCAACGATGTTACTTCGTGTGGTCTGTGTAGAGGGAAAACTTTTTCCCGATCCACGCGCTATCGCTCCAGGTCGGGGCGCATGGGTACATCAAAAATGTGCAGGAAAAGCAGTCGAACATGGATCATTTACTCGGGCTTACCGATGTGGTGCTCAGTGTGATGGCAGCGAATTACTTCATTACATCAACGAAATGGATGCGAAAGATATGAAACTCAAATGAGCTTGTACAGATCATGAGGTTAGACAACTAAGGCTCGCATCCTAGAAAATTGCGGGCCAAGACAGGAGCACTGTGTCAAAGGTCCGCGTACATGAGTTAGCAAAACAACTCGGTATGGAGAGCAAGGTCGTCCTTGCAAAACTCCAAGAAATGGGCGAATTCGTTCGCTCGGCATCATCAACTGTTGAAGCACCAGTAGTCCGTAAACTGCTGGAGCTCTATCCTGATGCAAAGCCAGTTGAAGAGAAAAAACCAATGAAGAAAGCTGCTGCCAAGAAGAGTGCGGCGAAAAAGAGCGATACACCCACTCTTACCCCAGAGGCTGCCGTAGAACTTCTTGCTGAAATTTCACCAGAATTAGCGCAACAAGCTACTGCTCAAAAAGCAGCAGCAGACGCACGTCCCGCAGCGCCAACGCCTCCGCCATCACCTGCGCCATCGGAAATTGCCGCACGTCCTGCTGCACCACGTCCTGGAAATAATCCATTTGGAACTCCACGTCCGCCAACTCCACGTCCTGGAAATAATCCTTTCTCTGCAGGATCATCAATGCCGCGACCACCACAACGACCTGCTGGTGCAGGTGGCGGTGGTCCACGTCCTGGTATGTCTGGTCCACGTCCTGGTTCAGTTCGTCCTGGATTTGCTGCACGCCCTGCATCATCTCGTCCACCGCAAAGTGGAGGAACAGGAAATTATCCGCCACGTACTGGAGCGCCATCAACTGGTGCGCCAGGTAGTCCTTACCGCACACCGAGTGCAGGAGCAGGCGCACCAGGTGGTGCACCGGCACGTCCAGGTGGAGCAGGTCGTCCGCAACGCGGAAGTACCGGCGGAGCTTTCGGAAAGAATGCAAGCAAGTCGAGTAAGAGAAAACCAAAGAGCAGAAAAGCTCTTCGTGATGAATTCGACAATATGCAAGCGCCACAATTAGGTGGGGCAGTTGTTCCGCACGGAGATGGTAAAACTCCAATTCGTATGCGACGCGGTGCATCTCTTGCTGACTTTGCAGATAAAATCAATGCTGATCCAGCGGCACTTGTAGCAGCGCTCTTTCATTTAGGTGAAATGGTTACCGCAACTCAGTCTGTTGATGAAGATACTTTCGCACTTCTTGGTGCCGAATTGGGCTATCTCATTCAAATCGTTAGCCCAGAAGATGAAGATCGCGAACTCTTGCAGACATTTGATATCAATTTGGATGCCGAATTGTCAGATCTTGATCTTTCGATGTTGGTAACACGTCCGCCAGTTGTCACCGTCATGGGCCACGTCGATCATGGTAAGACGCGTATGCTCGATGCTATCCGCCAAACAGAAGTTGTTAAATCTGAAGCGGGTGGAATTACCCAACATATCGGTGCTTACCAAATTCACCACAATCACAATGGATTAGATCGCGCCATTACCTTTATCGATACCCCAGGTCACGAAGCATTTACAGCAATGCGTGCTCGAGGCGCCAAGGTGACTGATATCGCAGTATTGGTAGTCGCAGCAGATGATGGTGTGATGCCACAAACAATTGAAGCACTCAACCATGCGCAAGCAGCGGATGTACCAATCGTTGTTGCCGTTAACAAAATTGATAAGGAAGGCGCCAACCCAGATAAGGTCCGTCAGCAATTAACCGAGTACAACTTGATTGCGGAGGAGTACGGCGGAGATACGATTTTCGTAAACGTTTCTGCCAAAACAGGAGACGGAATCAAGGAACTTATTGATTCAATTCTCTTAACCGCAGATGCAGCTATTGATCTTCAGGCAATTGCAGAAGATGATGCTCGTGGTGTTGCAATTGAAGCGCACCTCGATCGTGGTCGCGGTCCAGTTGCCACAGTTCTCGTACAACGTGGAACTCTCAAAGTGGGAGATCCAATTGTTGCCGGTGGTTCATTTGGTCGCGTCCGCGCGATGCTTGATGAACACGGCGGAATAGTTGAAACTGCGGGCCCTTCACGTCCAGTGCAAGTACTTGGATTCACTTCGGTGCCAAGTGCCGGCGATACTTTCCTGGTTGCAAGTGATGACCGTACTGCACGCCAGATTGCCGAAAAACGTCAGGCAGCAGAACGTAATGCACAACTCGCTAAGGCTCGCAAGAAGGTTTCGCTCGAAGACTTTATGGAGCAATCCAAGATCACCACACTCAACCTCATTCTTAAGGGAGACGTTAGCGGTTCGGTCGAAGCTCTCGAAGATGCGCTCTTGCAACTTGATGTCGGAGCCGAAGTTGATCTTCGAGTTATCCACCGTGGCGTAGGAGCAATTACTAAGAGCGATATCACTCTTGCATCTGCCTCAACAGCCGTAGTGATTGGGTTCAACGTTAAGCCTGAACCACAAACTGCGATTTTCGCTGATCAAGAAGGGGTTGAAGTTCGCTTCTACTCAGTCATCTACAACGCAATCGAAGAGATTGAACTTTCCCTCAAGGGACTGCTCAAGCCAGAATTCGAAGAAGTTGTTCTTGGGAATGCCCAGATTCGCGAGATCTTCAAATCGAGCAAGTTTGGAAATATCGCAGGTTCCATCGTGCTTGACGGAATCATTCGCCGTAATGCAAAGGCACGTTTGTTGCGCAATGGCGAACTCGTTGTCGATAACTTGACGATCGAATCTCTCAAGCGCTTTAAAGATGACGCCACCGAAGTACGCGAAGGATTCGAGTGCGGTATTGGCGTCGGCAACTTTAAAGATGTACAAATCGATGATGTTGTTCAGGTATTTGAGATGCGCGAGAAGAAGCGGGCATAAGAATGGGCCAATCACATCGTTCACAAAAAGTTGCTGACCGCATAAAAGTGGTAGTTGCGGGCCTACTCGAGGGGAAAATCAAAGACCCTCGATTAGGTTTCGTCACAATCACTGATACCCGCGTGACTGGGGACTTACAGCATGCTTCAGTTTTCTACACGGTCCTTGGCGATGAAGCGCAACGTGAGGCAACAGCGGCAGCGCTTAATAGCGCTAAAGGGGTCATTCGTTCTGCGGTAGGCAAAGATCTTGGCGTTCGAATTACACCAAGCATTGAATTCTTCCCAGATGGACTACCCGAAAGCGCCCTTGCTCTCGAATCACTTCTAGAGACTGTGCACCAGAGAGATGCAGAAGTGATCGCGCTTCGCGCAAACGCCTCATACGCTGGGGAAGCTGATCCTTATAAAGCGCCGCGAGAAATAGTGGATGACAACGACGACAACTGACGGATTCCTCATCGTCGATAAGGCTCCGGGTATGACGAGCCACGATGTTGTTGCAATTGCGCGCCGGGCACTTAACACTCGAAAAGTTGGCCATGCCGGCACTCTTGATCCGATGGCTACTGGGGTACTTGTTTTGGGTTTTGGCAGTGGCACTCGCTTACTGCAATACATTACAGATGGAGATAAGTCCTATCGTGCGACTGTAGTTCTCGGCGCGAGCACTGTAAGTGATGATGTCGAAGGTAAAGTACTCAAAACTGCATCTGCTGAAACTCTTGCCAGTGTTACTAACGAAATGATTACGAGCACCCTTGATAAAATGCGGGGGACAATCCATCAAAGACCTAGTTCTGTTTCTGCTGTAAAAATCGACGGAGAACGTGCCCATGCACGAGTGCGCGCAGGCGAAGAGTTTGAATTACCCACCCGCGAAGTGACAATCTCTCAGTTAGATATTGTGGAAATACGTCGCAACCAATCTTCCATCGAAGTGGATATCGAAGTAACTTGTTCTGCAGGAACTTTCATCCGCGCTATTGCTCGAGACTGCGGGGATGCACTCTCAGTCGGCGGTCATCTCAATGCGTTATCACGGACTCGAGTTGCCAGCTTCACGTTATCCCAAGGATGCTCTGTTGACGCACTTAAGAATGGTGACTTTACCCCGCTAACAATTGTTGAAGTAGCACGTTCAATTTTCCCAATACGAAATGTTGGCGAAGATGAAGCACTCGAACTGACTTTTGGGAGATCCCTTAGCGCCAATTCGACCGAAGAGATAACAGGCGCAGTTGCGCATGGCACGTTGTTGGCGCTCCTACGCAATATCGATGGCGTTGCACGTCCGATTGCTGTATTCGCGGCAAAGAACTAAAGATGCGAGAATAAACAGATGAACAGAATGCAGTGGCGAGGCGAGCAAATTGTTGGCGCCACCGTAGCAATTGGGATTTTTGATGGGGTTCACTTTGGCCATCAAGCAATTTTGAACCGCGCCAAAGAGATCAGTAACGGTAATGGAGTTATCGCATTAACTTTTGATCCACATCCGATGCAATTTTTCGCACCCGATCGTGCGCCAACGATGTTGCTTTCCCCTCAACGCCGTGTAGAGCTACTCAAAGAGTGTGGGGCAGATGCTGTTGTTGTGTGTGAGTTCGATAGCAAATTCGCGAAGCTATCTCCTGAAGATTTTGTTTCAGAAATCCTTGTCCGCTACCTCAAGATTTCCGCTGTAGTAGTTGGAGAGAATTTCACTTATGGCGATAAAGCCGCCGGGAAAGTGCAACACCTGATCGAGGCAGGGAAAGTTAATGACTTTCTTGCCGAGGAAGTTTCGCTGAAAGAGTTTGAAGGTGGAGTTATTTCATCCACTCGAATCAGAAAATTTCTGCAAGCTGGGGATGTTGAATCTGCGGCTAGATTACTTTCTAGGCCCCATCGCCTTGAAGGAATAATTGTTCATGGCGAAAAGCGTGGTCGCGAGTTGGGTTACCCCACTGCAAACCTGGGATATTCCGCCGCTTCAAATACGGTTCCATCAGATGGAATTTATGCAGGATGGTTAACCGTAGAAGGTTCTCGTTGGCCGAGCGCAATTTCGATTGGAACCAATCCGACATTTCCAGGGGAGCGTTCGGCTCAAGTAGAGGCATATGCACTAGATCAGGTTGGGCTTGATCTTTATGACAAAGATGCGACCATCGATTTCGCCTCCAAGATTCGAGATACCGTGAAATTTGATGGCGCCCAGCCTCTCATTACTCAAATGAAAATCGACTGTGATCAAGCGCGAAAGTTGCTCTCTTAAGGCTCGATTTCCTTATCCCGAGCGTGCGCTGGTACCCTTGCGAGTCCAAACGAGAAAGCGAGTTTCCGTGAGGCAAACCGGAAGCCCTCGTGAACAGTAGAAGGAGCAAGAAATAAATGGCACTAACACCAGAAGTAAAGAAAGAAATCATTGCCAAGTACGGTAACTCACCTACTGACACGGGAAGTCCTGAAGCTCAGGTCGCTTTGCTATCCAAGCGCATTGAAGAAATCACAGAACATCTTAAGACGAACAAGCATGACCACCACAACCGTCGTGGCTTGCTTTTACTAGTTGGTCAGCGTCGCAGAATTCTTCAGTACCTCGCAAAGACAAACATCGAACGTTACAGAGCGATCATCGAAAAACTCGGTATTCGCCGTTAATTAGAACGATCAACCGGGAGCAATGGTCCTCGGTAGTGGT
>WLOP01000005.1 GCA_009699205.1 Actinomycetota bacterium | reverse complement strand
TGCTGGTTGATCTGCACCAGGAAAATTTAAAATCTCCATCGTGGGCTCCCATATGGCTCATGTGCCCGGAGTAGACCTCCAGGTGATGGGTTAACCCTCGCAGGTGAATATGCAGATATCAACCTAGGGGTTGGGCTAGCCCAACCTTTAATAGCGCCTAATCAATGTAATAGGCGTAGAAGCCCTGACCAGAAACCCCACCAATATTTAAAGCTGAAGAATCATCCTGTGTTTCCAGTGTGATTTTATAGACCTGCGTCGCATCAATTGGAGTGGGTAAATTGAATTTGAAAGCGCCAGGATCAAAGAGTCCGCTGACTCCGTCGTAAGCCGTTTCAATTGCGTATCCATTGTTGTAAGAATTTCCGTCGTCATTCCAATAAACATCCCCTGAATTAGGAAATGAGACCAGAGCTTCGTTCGCTCCAACAATTGGATTTTCCCCCTCGAAATATCCATTACCCCACCAGATCATCACTGAATTATCTGCGGCCCCGGCACCAGGCAAGGTACCAATACTTAATGGCTCGTTATTGGAATTGTCATAAACCTTAATGGTGAAAACTTTTCCATTACATGTATCTAGGATATCTGAAACTGTAATACTTGACATCGCAAATGCTCCGCCATCGCTATTAGTGAAACTCGATGATGGTGTAACAATTACTGAGACATCTCCGCTCTTAATTGATATTGTCGTTCCAGAATTGAGCAAATGACGTAGTGGTTGGCCCTTCACCCGCGTATCCGTACTCAACAAAATTCTCTGAATCATCTTGAGTTTTGACGGTGATTTTGTAGACCCTCGACGTGTCTATCGGTGCAGGCAAAATGAATTTAAATGCGCCACTTGCCATATCAGATCCCGAGGTGGCAGCAGTTTCTATTATCGGGCCCCACTCATCTAAATTATAGCTATCGGTAAATATCTCTGCCTGCTGAAAATGGAACATCGCATAATCGGCGTCAGTCGTTCCCCCCAAAGGTGTGGTGTAACTATTTGCCCACCACACATCAAAATTGGTATCGCCTACTGAAGACCCTGATTCATTGTTGAATTCCATTGGCGAGGTTCCATCGAGCAAAAGCGGCATACTGTTTGTATCGTCATAAATCTTCACACTGAAAACTTTTCCGTTACAGGAATCGGGAATATTCGAAAAAGTAATATCTGTGAGCGCGAATGAACCGCCTTCATTGGTAGTGAAAACTAACGGTGTTTCGTTATCATTTCGAAAATTTAGATTCTGGCTTATCTGTATATATCCATGTCCTGGAGTCGAGTCCAAATAAACTATTAAGGCTCCCGGTGGGACCCCGTCACCAGATACATGCATTCCAACTGCAAGCCCACTTGTCTCAATATCAAACCAACCATACACAGGTAGCGAACCATTTCCAGAGGCTGTTGGGGTGAAAGTTCCAGACGTTCCGCCACTTGCCGTAAATGTCACAGCTTGGCTGGTAACAAATGGGGTGCCATCACCAGCGAGATCATGAGGCGCATCGCTGAGTAAAACCCACCCACTGCTTCCCAACCCAGTAACAACGGTACCTGCGTCAGGTAAATTAACGCCGCCATCATCGGCAACCATCCCCACTGCTATACCTGCGTTCGATGCCAATTCCAACCAGTTCGAAGAAGCGGAAATTTCAGTCGTCGTTGCTGAAGTTCCGTAAATTGAAAAAGAAGATGTCGGTGTTACGGTAATCGGTACTTCACCATCTCCGCAGAAGACGGTCTGAGCGACACCTTGACCGAATTCGATAGGTCCTGAGTTGATGTTGATGTTAGCGGCGAGAGTAGAACTTAACGCGACGATCGTAGCTATTACTGCTACCCCAAGTACTGCGCTCTTGGCTCTCTTAGGAAAGGGACTATGCCCTGCTTCGCCTAGATTGAGAATTTCCATAGGAAACGCAATTCCTCCGACCCAATGGGAGAATCCCAAAGGTTTATGGATAAATGCTCTCATCAGGTTGAAGTGAATTCAATGAAAAGAAGAGTTACTCTCTAGCGAACTACAACATTCAAGTGATAGCACTTCTGAAATTAGCGGAGATACCTCACGATGACGACGCCGCTTCCACCGTCACCTGAACTACCTCCTTGTATACCGCCCCCGCCACCTGAACCCGTATTGGCTAAGCCGGAAGTTCCCGAGTAATGCAAATAGTAAGCACCATTGCCGCCGATACTTGACCCGCCAATGCCGCCGCTTGCACTGAAATAAGCACCGGTGCTGAATTCACTTTCAGTTATTCCGACTGCGCCCCCGCCACCAGCTGCATACGTGACAATCATTCCCACAATTTCGCTCGTGCGTCCTTCGCCACCATTAGGGCTTTCTCCGCCCGAACCCGCGGTACTACATGCAGGAAGTCCGTTACCAGCTACCAAGCAACCGCCCGAATACCCTGCATGACCAGCGCCTCCGCCACCGCCGCTGGCTCGATGAAGATCGTCAGCATTCGCACTTGTAGATGCAGCGCCGACATTCTTATAGGAAGTGCCACCCACCGGGACGGTTCCTGAATTTGTTGCACCTGCACTCCAGTAATACGGTTCAAAGTTTATTCCTGCGCCACCGCCAGAACCACCAGCGCGTCCATCAAAACCGCCATCTGTAGGAGTTCGGCTAATTACTCCGCCACCTCCGCCGCCTCCTAATGCAACAACAGTGCTGCCAAGCGATGAGGATGCTCCGTCATTTCCTGGCGTTCCGTAATCTCCACTAGGAGTTGCTGCACTTGTTCCACCTGCACCAACAGAAATTGAATAGCTTGTTTCTAAAGGTGAGAGCGTTCCCGAAATAAATTCACCGGCACCGCCGCCGCCTCCGCGACCGTTGCCACCTTCTCCACCACCTCCGACAACTAAATATTCAATCGAGGTGACGCCTGCTGGAACGGTAAATGTATTAGTGCCTGATTTGAATTCAATGACGCAATAACCCGTGGCGTTATAGAACACTTTTATTGTCGAGCGATCGGCGGCCGCGGCGCCACAAGATCCAGTGGCGCTACTAAATGGCGCGCTGTCAATCTTTACGTAGTTGATATCTCCCACAAGAGATACTGGATTGTTTGGAAAACTTATCGTGTATTCACCCGTAGAGTCGTTGTAATCAAGCTGATGATCGACATCTCCTAGGCCAATGCTCGTATTTCCTTCATTAACCATCTCAACGTTACCGCCTGCATCAATTGAAAGAGTCACGCTAGTTGTCGTATTTTGCAGTGAAGCATCGGTATAGAGCGGGCGTGGTGAGCCTTCAGCATCTCCAGTTTTATAGGCCTGGATACGAAAGTTTGTATTTTTGCAAGCAAGCGGATCTAGGCCCTTAATAATCAGACTGTTGACGCGAGAATCTCCGCCCGTTCCAAGCGGATAAATCGCCTCGGACTTCCCCATGTCGATGTGAACCCATTCATCGCAGGCCGAGATTTGATAAGTGCCTTGTCCGAATTCAACGTTGTTGCCACCGTTAATATCTATGCTAGCCGCAAGGGATGAACCAATGGCGCCGACAATCAAAATGGCTATGCCCACGGCAATCTGGCGAAACTTTCGTTTCTGCCGATTTTCGTGTTCCATTGCGCTCCCGACTCAATCAATTCTCGAGGACGTGCAAGCCCTGTAGAACTTTTATGACCTTAAGAGTTATTGGCCACTGTTTCAACAGTAGTGCGACCCACAAATTGGCCGTCAAGGTTGACAACTGTTGCTGTTGGGTCAAGATAGAAAGTGACATCAGCTGATGTCGCATCTAGGTTGGTGCCATCGTAAACCGATGTTCCTGTGATCGAGAGATTAACTGCGGCATTCATGTCACCAGTGATAACCGAACCATCTCCTGCAAGGTAGGCAAGTTGTAGTTCGGTTGGATCGCCACTGTCAGTAGGTGCATCTGAATTTGGAAGTGCAATCTGAATTACGTGTGGTGAAGGATCTGCACCGACGACGCCACCAATTTGAAGCTCAGCTCCGTTTGTATCAATCAAACGTACGCGTAATTTTTTACCACGGCATGAAAGTAAATCAAGATTAGAAATCGTTACCGCGCGGACGCGGAAAAATCCTGCAGATGTATCTTCTGCTGTGGGAAGTGAATGCCACTCTTCGCCGACAGATGCGTACACCGTTGCATCGCACGCGATTGCTTGTTGCGAACCTTGACCAAACTCAAGAGCACCAGATCCAACGGTGATACTTGCGGCGAATGTCGAAAGCAGGAACGGCACGAAAGCGATAATCGCGGTTCCAAAAATGATTCTGGACTTATAATTTCCGGCGCCACCAAACCCAGATGTGACTCTCCCACTTAAGGGCGAATTCAATCCGCTGGCCATTAGAAATCCCTTCCCGAGTAAGCACAACATTACGCCTAGATTGCCCATGAGCCAAGCAAGGGGTTGGGTCAACCCAACCTTTTAACCGATATTGGTCACAGTATTGGCTATTTTTTAAGAGGGATGGTTCCCTTGACCATTCCGAGCCCGATTTTCAAAGTCTTGATATTGAAGGTCATCACATTGCCTGGCAGGGCTTCAGAACAGATTGTTGGTTCCAGAGTTGGTTCTGACACTGAAATAAAACTGAAATCTATGGATTTTCCTGCAACCTTGCCAATTGCTGCCAATACTCTTAAGCCGCCCGCGCTATTGAGAAGAGCTAAGACATCTGATGTGGTTCCTGTTACCAATAGATTGTTAGTCCGATCTCCGGTGACTAATTCGTCGATTGCTAGCCTTGTATCGACAAAATCCTTCCGATAGAGATCGATATTTACCCCAGAACCGTTAATGCATACCAAGAGGTTCTCGGGACCTTCAACGCTGATAGCTGGAATCGAGATGGATTGTGCACGTGGGTCTGCACGAAGTGATGCAGGAAGGTGAATCACCATTCCTTGATTTGGTAAGGCGGTAGGTGGCAACGATTGCGAAATACTTGGCGATGGCGAATTCGATGAGGTCTCGGAACTGGAAGCAGAAGGAGAATCGGAAAGCGAAGGTGAGGGTGAATCCGTAGGGCTGAGCGATTCAGAAGGCGAATCGGAGGCAACTGCACTTTCAACAGGAGTGGGCGTTGGGGCAGATGACTCTTCGGCCAAGGTGGGGGCAATGCGAGCGAAGATCAGGGCGAGAAGTACCAGCAAGATAAAGCGCAGCGCTAACGTCTTTGGTCTGCTTCCGTGGATTTCAATCCTGTTCACGACGCCAGCATAACGGCTACTTGTTATATTGAGTATGTAGGGTACTTTTTCGCTCATGGCTAAACCAAGGAAAAATACTGAGCACCTCGAGTTAGCGCAATCCTTAAGCACGTGGGGGCGTAAGTACAAAGTCAATGACGATCCCTACCTGGTTGCCTTCACCGAAGCGCTCTCTTCCAATAGGGATTTGGCGATGTGGTCAACGCTTAATCCTCTGGAGTATTTGCCTCAGCCTGAAACCGATGAAGGAGCTCGGATAATCACCTACAACCATTTCCTTACGATCGCCAGAAATATCTTGGTCTTCGTTCCGGTCGCACTTACATGGGATGCAGTTGGCCACGCAACTTCAGCTTTCGCGGTTTATGTCCAAGCTAATCCCAACTCGGTCACAAACTTCCTCGAGTTCTGGCAGAACGGTTTTGGAGTGTTGAGCCAATCATGGACTATTGGTCACATCGCCTATCTCGACTTTTTACTCATCGGCGCAGTTATCGCTTTGACGATGGTTACCTCATTCTTAGGTAAGCGAGGGCAAAATATTCGGGCGAAGGCACTTAAAATTGTTGACTCAGAACGCCTATCAATTGGTCTGAGCCTTGCCAAGTTCCTCTTCACTAAGCGAGCAGTTACCCCAACAACTCTTAATCAGAATGTTTCAACTTCAATTCAAAATCTTAACCACGCGGCAAAAGCACTCGAGAAAATTACCCTCTCTCTTGAGAAGTCAGTAAAAGCATTTCCTAGTAATAAAGATGTTCTGGCGGAGTTGAAGCAGGTTCGAACTCGTTTGAACCTTCAATAAAATAATGTCAATCCGCCGACCCGTCCCCGCAGAACACGAGGATGACCTGACCGCTCAGGCGGGATGGATGTACGCTGACTTGTTTTTGGCCCTGATGGTTATTTTCTTGGCAACAATCTCTTTCGTCCCTGAATTAAGTAATAACGTAACAAGGCTTCGCAGCTCAGTTGTACAACCAAAATCGGCTTATAACTACGACAAAGGGCTTTCCTTGGTTTACAGTACATTTGATGGGGCTCAAATTGTTAGTGATATTAAAAACTTTGAATCGGCAGAAAAACTTCCGAAAGAGACAGACATTATTTACGTCCAAGTTATTGGTGGATATAACCCTGATACTGAGGTAGCTGGAGACGGAACTCTTAAAGCGCTCGACTTCAGCCTCAAACTTATGTCATTGGATTCCAAGCTTTTCCAACAAGCAGCAACAAACCTTGGATCTAGCGATCAAATCGCCTCAGGACAAGTAATCTTGCGCCTCACCTTTGCAGCCAAACTCAAGGCGTAGACTGCCAAGCATGAACCGATTTAACACTTGGCTCGCTGAAAAAATCACCCAAATGGTAAGCACCATGTGGTGTGCTTATCTATTCGCAGCAATTGCTCTGATTTCCCTTCCTGGCGCGATTCGATCGCACGACACAATCATCATCATCGCTTGGGTCGCACAAACTTTCTTACAGCTCGTCCTTCTTTCCATCATCATGGTCGGCCAAAGCGTTCAGTCCTCAAGTGTCGAACAGAAAATTAATGAAACTCATGAGGCGAGCCTTGGAGAATTTGAATTAGCCAAAGAAGCGCGAGCGATGGCAAATACAGAGCTTCAGGAACTACGACAAATTTCTTCAGAGGTGCATAGGATATTAAAGGACTTGGAATCCAAAATTAAGAGCACTTAACGTGTCTTGCTTAGCGCAACATCGAAATTTACCTGATGGCCGTTAACTACATCCTTACGAGACCAACTTAGTGTCAATTCGTCGAGCAGCGCGCTACCCATCCCCCGTGGGTTATTGGACACTTTCAACCCGTTATCAAGGGCCTGAACCTTTAAGATGCCAAATTCAACATTCGATGTTATTTCTATTTCTGTGGCACCACCATGCCGGACTGCGTTAGCGATAATTTCTTCTAGAGCTTTTACAGTGAGAGACTTCGTCGCTGCTCCCACTTCTTTCTCTGAAGGCAAAACAGCAGTGATTGCAACTATTCCATCCCATGCGCGGATGATTGCTTGTAACTTATCTTCGCTCTCAACTTTGTCAAAAAAGCTATGTGACGAATGATCGCGACGAAGTAAGTGCGCAACTTTTTCAAGCGCTTCCGAAGCCATCACCACATCACCGCTATCAGCAGCCCGCTGCAACTGTAAACTGGTAGCTACAAGTTCGGATTGAACTTCTCCGTGCAAGTAGGTGGCAAAGTCAACTTGCTCTTGAATTTCCACAAAACTTGAGGCGTATTTCGCTACATTTCCCTTTTCAAGATGATCTCGGACGAGATCTAGAACTTGTTCGCGAGCATTAATCGAAAGTTCGAAAAGGTTTACAACGATCAAGGTTAAAACTAAAAGTAAATTCCCGAGTAAGGCCGCTGGAATATCCCAAGGAACGCTAAGGAATTGCGGAAAGAGCAATGGGCTCAATAGCGAAGGCACTATGGCAAAGACGCTTAAGGTAATTACGTTACAGGTGTGAAGCGAGAAAAGTTCTCCAGCAACTGCATCTTTGTACACAACATAAAAGGCAAGGATAAATAAAGTTGCCGTCGTTCCACGAATCTCTGCATCGCGAACCCCATAACGAGCTGTTGAGCCAAGAAAAACGAGCAAGAAGCCTCCAAGAGAAACCAGCGGTACACGTAATCGTGTTTCAAGCGCTGCAATTCGAATAAGGCCCCGTAGGCGAAAGATTGGCGGTTTGAGTTCTTGCGGTTTCCACAGTTCATGGCTGAGCGGGCGCAACGTTTCATCTAGCATCTCGCGAATTTCATTAACCATGCCCCCAAGGTTTCCAGGCGAGCTATCGCCCTCAAGTATCCCCTCAATTGCTTGGCGCAATGGAGCAAAAGCAGTGTCAACTTTCTTTCTCGCGCTTTGCATTAATGCCGATGGGGTGGTTTCAGAATCTCTACCTGATTGCTCCATTTCGCGGACGAGAGCCTGTGAAAATAGTTCTCGAAATTCTTTCTCGAAAGTACGTCGAGATTCGAGGAAGAAAGAGAGGCCAATAGCCAAAATGGGGATCGTTAAACTTGAATTGAAAATTCGGAACCACCATTGAGTGTGCTGTTCTAGACCGAATATTCGAATGAGAATGTCGATTGCCAACCCACGTACTGCACCCGCTACAAACAAACCACCAATCTCAAGAATTCGGTTCTTGTGCCTTCTAAAGAGTTGGATACTTGCCCAAGCGAAAGGTGCCATTACCAAATGTGAAATGAGTGCAACCGCAGTCCAATCCCAAAAATAGGGTCCCACTGAATCCGGAGGGGCAATAGTTGCAAGTACACCTATGACATTAATCGGTATTCCGTAATAGAAAATATTCCAGGTAAGCAAAGGCGAACGCACGATTTAAATCTCTCGTCCAGCCCCATGGAAAAAGGCTCGCACAATTTGGACTCTTTGATTCTTATCTGAACTCTTTGGAATATTCAGGTTCGCGCAAATCCGGGCGACAGTTTTTTCTACAGCCTGCTCGGTAACACCGCGCTGTTTGGCAATTTCATTTGTCGTAAACCCATCAGCAACGGCTCGCATGATTTCTATTTGGGTTGAAGAAAGCCCGGTAAAAGTGCTCCGCTTGGCCCATGGCATTAAACGCCGAGTGTGCGGATTAACTAAAACAGCAGTTATTTGGATGGCTAACGCCGCAACAGATTCGAGCTCGCGCTTGTTAAGGAAGATCGCGCCAGGAGGAAGCGGCGGTAGATTTGGATTTGCAAGGCGAGGATCGCGAAAACTCGTCAACATGACGATTCCGATATCTGGATTATTCGCGCGGAAAGCATGCGCTACATCGATGCCAGTTGGTCCGACGCCTAAATCTAAATCAAGAACTGCGGCATCAGGTGATAACTCAGACTGCGCTGCAATCGCTTCACGCGCAGTTCCGACAGCAGCAACAATATTGAGCCCACTATGTTTCAAAGCCTCAGCCAATGTTGTGCGAGTAAATGCATCATCTTCGACAATGATTATCCGAGCATTTTTCATGGTTCATCTTCTCACCATTTAGCGCATCGTGGGGCTTATGCAAAACGCGCCTAGAAACTCCACCTGTGGCAGACTAGCTCCATGATTTCAACGAGTGCCTGGTTTATCACCATCGCTGGCCTTGGATTTGTCATCCTCTTCGACCTAGCTTTGGCTGTAGCAAGAAGGAATAAGAAAACCTCACTCTTTGAAGCGGCTTTTTGGACGGTCTTCTACATTGGCGCAGCAATTGCTTTCGGATACCTATTGCCTGGTTGGAGCGACGCCCAATCTCAGAAGGAATTCTTTGCAGGCTGGCTCACTGAATATGCCCTGTCAGTAGATAACATCTTTGTATTTATTATTATTTTGGGGCATCTGCACGTCAAGAAGGAAAAACAACAATTAGTTCTACTGCTCGGGATCATGTTAACCATTGCAATGCGCGGTGCGCTTATTCCCCTTGGAGCGGCGCTCATTTCCCGCTTTGCGAGTATCTTCTTTTTCTTTGGCGCATTCTTGATATACACCGCGTACACATTGGCACGCGAGAGTGGAAACGAAGATGAATGGAAAGAAGGCAAAGTCGTTACCCGAATGAAATCTCGAGGAATCAGTACTTTCACGATTGCCCTCGTCGCACTGGGTATGACCAACTTAGTTTTCTCACTCGATTCAATTCCTGCAATTTTCGGGTTAACGAAGAACGCCTATATCGTCACTACGGCAAATGTTTTTGCGCTGATGGGTTTGCGGCAACTCTATTTCTTGCTCGAAGGACTTCTGAAGCGTCTTGTCTATCTATCCAAAGGGCTTTCGATTATTTTGGCTTTCATTGGCGTTAAGATGATTTTGGAGGCGCTCCATGGGGTGGGAGTACATGAGGTTGCCGGCATGCATGTGCCAGAGGTTTCTCTTGAATTTAGCTTAGGTTCGATTGTGACAATCCTCGTAATCACAACTGTCGCTAGCTTGACGGCCACGCGTGGAATCGCAGGAGCAGAATAACTCTTCTTAAATCGCTCGTTTGCGAAGAGAATCCTTACTCACATCTTTAGCGCGTTCGTGAATTTTACGTATTTGCAGTTCAAAATTCTTCACGGCTAAGTCAAAGGCAGCGAGATCGTTAAATGCTGCAGATTCTGCGCGTAGCAATGGCCCAGCTCCACGCGCGGTCAAAATCACCCGATGCGATTTCTTGCCCTGACGTGGATTTTGCTCATGAATCACTTCAACTTCTACGCGTTCGATAACAACACTAAAACGATTCATTGAGGTAAGTTTTTCATTAACTATTGCGCTGAAATCTTCTGCGACTTGCGCTTGCCGTGTATGGAGGATGATATTCATCTTTATCTCCTTCTCTCTGCTCCTACCATCGCATATAGAGGTCACTCGAGGAAGGATTTTCCCCTAAAACTGGCTGTGAGTTTTTTTATCACGCAAGTGCGTAAACAATGAGCGTCGCAACAAGTGCTAGCCCTGACGCTTGGCCAAGAATAACCAGTGCGGTGGTGCGGTCCGCTGCACGTGAAGCAGAATCGGCCACACGAGAAATCTGACCTAACTTTCCAAAATTGAACGTTCCCATAAAGCCATACGCGAGGCAGAATTTCTTACGAGATTGAACCCAGCCGACGGATGCGATCATAAGTGGAAAGAAAATCGAAAGTCTTGCATTGCGTGGAACTCCACCTGTAATAAATCCAATGAGTGCAAACGCAGAAAAAAAAAGCCCAATCACTGCAACAAATTGTCTGCGCCGAATTTCACCCGCGCCAATATTGCAACTGCCCGGAATGTAATCAGGCATCTTCAAATTCATCTTCATCAACCCAAACATTCTGGGGACCATCCTCTTGTTTTTCAATCCAAGAAAGGAATGACCCGATGGCGCGGAAAGACAACATAGCCAGAGCTACTATCCCTGCCATTCGTCGGAAGAATTTGAACATGTGATAAAAATACTCTATTCCAAGGGTTTTCGCGCGCAATGAAAGTATGTGGCTAGAACTGCCCGAGGGCGCTTTCGATATCGTTCCACAGGTCTTCAACGTTTTCGCATCCCACCGAAAGGCGAATGAGGTTTTCTGGGACGGTAGAACTTTCGGCGGGCCACCTGCGGCGGCGCTCCCAGAGTGATTCAACGCCTCCCAGACTTGTTGCCTGCGTAATAAGCGTAGATGCGGCACAAACCTTGTCCGCATCAGCCGAACTACCATCAATGGTGAATGAGAGCATCGCTCCAAAACCGTTCATGAAACTTTTTGCTCGCAGATGGTTAGGGTCGCTAGCTAATCCAGGAAAGTGAACTTTTGATACTTTTGGGTGAACGCTTAAGCGCTCTGCAATCACTGCAGCATTAATCTGGGCTTGAGCGAAACGAAGTGGGAAAGTGCGAAGGCCCCGCAACGCCAGCCACGCTTCAAAGGGTCCAGCAATTGCTCCTCCGAGTTTGCGTGCATTCGAAAGTTTCTCGAAAATAGATGCCTCATTAGTTGATAAAGAGCCCATCAAGATATCGCTATGGCCGGCCAAATACTTTGTTACTGAATGCATCACAATATCTGCGCCCATTTCCAGGGGACGTTGATTGAGTGGGGTTGCGAAAGTGTTATCCAATGCGACTAAGGCGCCAACTTCTTTGGCTGCCGGAATAATTACTGGGAGATCTGCAACATCCAAAGTGGGGTTTGTTGGGGATTCAAGCCAGAGTAAATCTGTTCCAGGGAGAGCCGAGATGACTTCGTCGGTATTTGCAACATCGATATAGCGAACCTTGATATGTCCGCTCGCCTCTAAAGTCTTAAGCAAAGCCATTGTGCCGCTATATCCATGATGGGACGCGGTAACAGTGGCCCCAGCTGAGAGCGTTGCAAATACTGCGCTAATTGCAGCCATGCCCGAAGAAAAAATAAGAGTCTCTCCCATTTCAAGTGCACCGATCGCACTTTCAAGGCTGCTCCACGTTTGATTGCCATATCGACCGTAACCGATTTCCCCGCCAGCATGAAAAGTGGCACTGAGTTCGATTGAATTATTTAATGGTGCATCAGCGCTCACTGGCGGACGTCCGGCGGAAATCGCAATCGATTCAGGGCGCAACTGGGAACTCATTGGCTTAGCCTAGAGGGCGTTAAGTATTCGCTCGACCGCCTCGACCAATACCTCTTGGCTTGTTGCGAAATTTAAGCGTACAAAATGTGAGGTATGTGGGCTAAATGTTTGGCCAGCGTTAAAGGCCACCTTGCCTCGCTCTAGAAGAGTCTGGGTGGGATTTTCACCAAGGCCCAATGCGGATACATCCAACCAAGCGAGGTAACTGCATTGAGGAATCTGATATCCGATTGCTGGAATTTTTGTCGCAAGAAGTTCTTTGAGAAAGTGTCGGTTGGCATCGAGGTTGACCAACATGGAATCTAACCAAGCCGTACCTTCGGAAAAAGCAGTCGCGGTTGCAAAGGCACCTAATAGTGAAGCACGGTAATGAACTGCAGGTGGTAGCGCTTCAAGGCGTTGACTCATAGCAGTTCCTTGCGTGATGATCATGGCGCATTTGAGCCCTGCGATATTCCAACCTTTGCTGGCAGCGGTAACGGTGACGCCAACCTCTTCTGCTATTTCACCTAATGATAAGAATGGGACGAAGGTCGCTTCCTTATAGGTCAATGGCGCATGAATCTCATCGCTGATTACAAGTACGCCATGCTCTTTGGCAAGTGTGGCAATCTTCAGTAACTCTTCTCGCGAATAGACGCGGCCCAGCGGATTATGCGGGTTGCAGAGTAAATGAACTTTGATACCCGTGCGATAAGCAGCTTCAACTGCGCCCAAATCTAAATTCCACGAACCGTTTGCCTGTGTGAATGGCACATCGACTTTTGTCACATGAGTTTCATTAATCCACGTGTAGAAATTATGGTAAATCGGCGAATTAATAAGAACGCGGTCTCCCGGCTGGGTGAAGAGCCTCAGTAGTTCGACTACGCCAACGCCAACATCTGTAACCATGTGTACTTGTTTAGGTTCTACATTCCATCCCCAGCGCTTCATTGCAAAATCGGCGAAGGCGAGCCCAACTTCTGGAATCGGTCCTAGGTACCCGAGGTCGGAATGTTCAACCATCTCAATGAGCACTTTGCGAATGGGAAGGGCGACAGGAAAATCCATCTCTGCAACAGGTAGTGGTAAAACATCACTAGGAAAATCGCGCCATTTAGTGCTTCTGTGTGTTCGCATTTCGCTTAACGGGAAGGCCCGAACATCTTTATCGCTCATGTCGTTCAGTATTCCACTTAGGTAGCTAAAAGGCTAAGTAGTAATGCGCCGCGTGGAGTTTCTGACGATTAGGGTGGTCGCAAGGGTGAGTGATTTTTGCGTAGTGCCAGGTTTCCTCAACTGTTCGATGATTGAGCGAGCGGCCATCTCGCCCATAAGAGATACCGGCTGTTCAATCGTCGTTAAATCTGAGAATTCAGCCATCTCGTGGCCATCAAAACCAACAATTGAAATATCATCGGGAACTTTTAGCCCATGACGGCGCACTGCCTGCATTGCTCCAATAGCCATTTCATCGGATTCGCAGAAAATAGCGGTGGGGCGATCGGGCCGCGCTAATAGCTCATCCATTGCGCGAGCGGCACCATGCATCGTGAAATCTCCATGAACTTCGCGGTTGGGCACCCATTCAAGTTTATTTTCAGCAAGTACTTGCATAAAACCTAGACGTCGATCGCGGGTCACACTTAAATCAAAAGGGTCATCGGGGCGGCCTGACATTAGCGCTATCTGCTTATGCCCCTGATTTACTAAATGTTGAGTTGCAGTGCGAGAGGCAGCGACATCATCAATGGCCACACTTGTGCAATTTACATGGTGCATCCCGACAAGAGCCAATGGAATTTCTAGGGCGAGCATCGATTCAAATTCTTCCTCGGTTGGCGGAAGGCTGATGACGATGAGTGCGTCCACACGTCCTTTAAGAAGTTTGTGCTGAAAGAGGCGTTCGCGTCCTTTCATATGGCTGAAGTTGTAGAGGAGTAGATCGAATCCGTGCTCTCGCAGCTCTTGCTCTGCACCATTGATTACTTGCGCGAAATACCAACTGGCGATGTAAGGAGCAACTATTCCTACCGCTTTAGTGCGGGCGCTCGATGGCGCAATCTTTCCGCGATCAATTTCGTAGCCGAGGGCGGCGGCCGCTTCAACAATTTTCTGCCGAGTGTGATCATTAACGTGATGCATTCCGCGTAAAGCGCGTGAAACGGTTGCGGCAGATACGCCGGCATGTGCGGCAACATCTTTAATTCCTGCCATTAGCCGCCCATTCCATCTCTGAAAAAACCTGCAAATATCCTGTAAGGGCTGCAAAAATACTGCACATTAAGGTAAATGAGCAAGCCACATAGTAAGTTCACTCACTATGGCTCTGGTTTCAGCGCAGAAGATGAAGAAGGCGATCGCACATATCTCTTCGGTCGATGCAAAGATGGCCACTCATATCTCAAACCATCCCCTCTGCACTATCGGGCGTACCCCTTCACCTGAAACTCATTTTGAATCTCTGGTCTCATCTGTAATTTCACAGCAATTAGCCATAAAAGCGGCAATGACGATTCACGACCGTTTAAAAGATTTATCGGGTGGCACGATTACGCCTGCGAAAGTTGCAAAACTCAAAGAAGTCGATCTGCGCGCTGTGGGAGTTTCTGGTGCAAAAGCTAAAACAATCCTGGGCCTTTGCAACGCAGCGCTTTCCGGCGATATCGCAATTAATGAGTTACACCTTATTGACGATGATGAGGTGATCTTTGACCAGCTCACATCACTTTGGGGAATTGGTCCCTGGACTGTAGATATGTTCATGATGTTTCAACTTGGGCGACTTGATATCTGGCCAACTGGAGATTTAGGTGTTCGGAGGGGTTGGGAGCGAATTCATAAACTTAAAGAAGAAATCGAACCTAAGGCTCTCGAACTTAAAGGTGAGAAGTTCCGACCCTATCGAAGCGTCGTCGCTTGGTATTGCTGGCGAGCGGTAGACAGTAAGTAGATTTACTGAGCTTCTAGAATCATTGAGACTGAGTTGATACACCAACGTTGATCTGTGGGAACGTCGAAACCTTCGCCTTCAAATACATGACCTAAATGCGAATTGCACTTTGCGCAACGAACTTCAGTGCGCACCCGTGGTGCTAAGGATCTATCCTCGATAAGAAGTACTGCATCATCTTTTGTAGGTGCGTAAAAAGAGGGCCATCCGCAGCCCGAATGAAATTTCGTTTCGCTGCGGAAAAGTTCGGCGTGGCAGGCTTTGCACTTATAGATTCCAACGGTTTCAGTGTCAACGTACTCCCCTGTGAATGGACGCTCAGTGGCACCATTTCGAAGGACATCGAATGAAAGCGGGTCTAAAGTACTTCGAAGATGCTCCTCATTAATTATCTGAGGGTAGGCAATTCCTGTGCTCGAATGACAGTCGTATCCATGGGGATTCTTCTCTAAATATCTCTGGTGATATTCCTCTGCTGGCCAATAAGTAATTCCATCAGCGATAAGGATCTCGGTAACTATCTCGCTATACTCACTTCCTGCGAGCGCGCCTTGGTAAACCTCTCGCGAATTCTTAGCTGTAATAAATTGCTCAGGTGTTGTCGCATAGATTGCGCTGCGATATTGAGTTCCGATATCTCCACCTTGGGCATTGAGCGAAGTTGGATCATGCATTGTCCAGAACTCTTCAAGCAATCTTTGATAAGAAATACGTGCAGGATCAAAATTCACCGCCACCATCTCTGCGTGGCCTGTCTGCCCGGTGCACACTTGTTCATAGGTGGGGTTTACGCTAGTTCCACCCATGTAACCCACTGATGTTTCTACTACTCCAGAAAGTTGCCAAAAACGACGTTCGGCTCCCCAAAAACAACCCGTTGCAAAGAAAGCTCTCTCCGTCATGGGTTAATCCTCTCAGCCACAGCGCAAATGTGCATCTGGGGAAGATTTCACATAAAAGGTGCGCTGATAAGGTTGGAACACCTTTGCGCCCCCGTAGCTCAGGGGATAGAGCACCGCCCTCCGGAGGCGGGTGCGCAGGTTCGAATCCTGCCGGGGGCACGCATTTACTCATCCATTTCACATAAGCGAGATACATCACGCGAAACTCACCAATATTTATCTCGTACATCCTTGTTAATGCATGTGAGACGCGAGAGGATAAGCCCCTTGACGCGCTCAATTAATTCTTGTGAGTGCATCAGCAATGACGCTACGAGGTGTAGCGCTATCTTCGAAAACTATAGGTGGAAAGGTGGGTGAGGTATGGATTGGAGACATCAATCTGCATGCCGCGATGAAGACCCAGAACTTTTCTTCCCCGTCGGTAACACTGGCCCAGCGATTACTCAGATCGAAGAAGCGAAGAAAGTATGTAATCGCTGCATCGTAAAAGAACCTTGCTTGGCATGGGCGCTCGAGAGCGGTCAGGATGCTGGAGTATGGGGCGGACTATCTGAAGATGAACGTCGTGCGCTCAAGCGCCGTGCGGCAAGAAATCGCGCTCGATTAAGCGAACAGAATCAGAGCAGTTTCTAACTCTTACCCTTTCTGCACCTTAAAGGGGAAAAATAATTCTGGCATCGGTTCCAATATCTAATGAGGTCAAGGAAAGTCTCCCCCGCAATTCATTTTCCGTAAGCGTGCGCACAATCTGTAAGCCAAGGTTGGATGAAGCCGTTAAATCGAACCCAGCCGGCAAGCCGCCTCCGTCATCACATACTTGAATAGAAATTTCTGTAGGTGTGCGGGCAACAATAATCTTGAGCGCTGAACCAGAGATTGCTAACCCGTGTTCTAAGGCGTTGTGAATCAGCTCTGTAACCACTAGTGCCAGTGGCGTAGCTATCCTAGGTTCGAGGCTGCCAACTTTCCCTTCACGGACTATCGCAATTTCACTCGTACGCGGACTAAGTTCGAGGGCATTAGATACGAGGCGATCCAAGATGGAATCAAACTCAACGCTTTCCTCGGAGCTGCCGGAAAGTGTTTCATGAACTAGGGCAATCGAACCTATCCGTCGGACTGCTTCTTCCAAAGCCACTCGTGCACCAGAGTCCTCAATACGTCGAGATTGCAAACGCAAAAGGGCTGATACGGTCTGTAAATTATTCTTTACCCGATGATGAATCTCACGAATAGTCGCATCCTTTGTTACCAATTCACGATCTCGACGACGCAATTCCGTAACGTTGTGGAGCAACACAAGCGCGCCAATCCTGTCCTGGCTTTGAATCAGTGGCATTACAAGAAGATCAATAGTGCCGCCATCATTCTCGCACTCAAATCTGCGCAGTGCCTTGCCGCTGAGCGCACTTTTACTTCCCTCTTCATGAGGATCATTGCGGGGCTTGGAGATTCTTTCTACAACATCGCTCAATGAGTAGGTTTCTAATTCATTTTTCCAACCTAACCGGTTAAATGCAGAACGGGCATTAGGACTCGCATACGAGATAACGCCGCTGACATCTAAACGAATTAACCCATCACCAACGCGCGGAAGCGGATCAAAGAGCGAACCTGCATCTTGATATGGGAAAGTCCCTTCTGCAACCATTCGGTAGAGGTTATGCGCCATTTCGCGATAGTTAAGTTCTAGGCGACTTGGTGAACGCATTAATTCTGCATTTCGATGGCGAGATATAACTGCGATTACTTGATCATGAAAGTAAACAGGGATTGTCTCTTCCTTGATCATCAGATCGCCAACTAAATCTGGCTCGGAGTCACGAATAATCTCTGCATTGGATAGCGCAGCATCTATGCGAGAGCGAGACCCCCACGCGATTTCCTCACCAATCACGTCGTTACTAAAAACAGTTGCTGCTGTAGTGGGACGAATGTGAGCGACAGCAATATGTCCCGTCGGCCAACTCTGCAAACTCTTACGAATCGGAACCCAAAGAATTAAATCGGCAAAAGAGAGATCAGAGAGCATCTGCCAATCGGCAGTGAGTTCGTGAAGTCGATGAACTTGCACAGATGTGAGAGGACTTCTTCCTTCAATAATTTCTTGAATTCTTGCCACGGTCCTACCTAACCCAACCAACTTGCTAAATTATCTGCGATCTCTTGGCAGGCATACCAGATGAGTTCTTCCTCATCAGATTCAGAAACTAGGAGCGAATCAACTTGATCCCATGAAATCTCTGACAGCAGCGCGATAGTTGCATCGCTCTCTACACCAGTTTGTGCCCCTTTTAAATTCACGGCAAGCACTAATCCGAATTTAGCACCAGCACCTTGCAATTCACGAGAGCGATTAGCTGCCAAGAGCGAAAGTTCAAATTCGCGCTCTTCTTCATCAACGTCAGGAAATTCAGCATAGAAATAGCGGGTCGTGACAAATGCCGAATCAGTCAGGTAGGTGCCACCAGATAGGAACTCACTCAATGCTTGAGGTGTAAGTGCTATGTATCCGCGCATGGCATAAGCGTATAAGAGATTACGAGCCCACTTCACCCGCAATTGAGAAGATCGCCTTACGCAGTGCGCTCCGTTCATCGATTTCGATGAGAGTTGCACGCTGCTCCTGCGCTCTCGCAACTGCCCTCACATCCCGAGGCAAGGTCATGATCTTTTTAGCCGCTACTAAAGCAATTGCAGCAAGAAAACTATCCTCCGAAGATGTGCTCTTTCTTCCGGGCGCTTTCATATTGAGCAAGACGCTTACCTTTGCTCGAATTGCAACGAGGGAGAATTCACGGAGTATTTTTTCGAACCGGTAGGCACCAAGTACATCAGCTCTACCAACAATCCATAATTCGTCAGCATGATCACAGCTCCAATGAATAACTGAGGCGCTCCAGCGTCGATCGGTCAACGAGTCGCCTATATTTTCAATAATTCCTAGATCGAGAATTATGAAATCAAATTCAGCGGTCGCTTTCGAAAAGAATATTTCCATGCGCGATACTCGCTCTTGGGTGATCTCGCCGGCGCTTAAATTTGAGGCTATCAATTGCCAATCATCACCAGAATCCAATTTATGTAGCCCAAGTAATACCGCTATTGATGGGTGCTTCACATCCGCATCGAGCAGGAGCACTTTGCGTCCAAGTGCACTTAGCTCCATAGCCAAATTAATCGCGATGGTCGTACATCCGGACCCACTCGCTCCAGCACCGATAGAAATAATTTGAGCTCGTCTGGAATTAGGTCCAGGTAGGTTTCGAATCATTGGGGCACGTAAGAGCCCTCGTATGAGCCCAAGTAATTCGGTGGTGTCAACTGGAGGCTTAAATAATCCTGGCAACTGCAAAGTAGGTGACTGATCGCTAGAAAAGCCGACTACTTGCTTCACTAATTGAGTTATTGCGTTGACACTTTCCTCAGAGATTTGAGAAAGATCCGACGAATACAGGAGTAGAGCGCCTTGAGCCAATTCGGCATTACTATGCAAGAAGTTCTCAAGCGATTCAAGATCGAGGGCTCGATAAACAACACTCCATCCTTGGGAATAGAGTGTGCTCGCGACAAAGCCTTCAAGTTCGCTATTGGCAATTGCAGTAATGACTACAGGAAGCACAATTTCAGCCATGAATACGCACCAATACAATTCTTCCTGAGGCTGTTGCATCTAACAGCGTTAAAACATTTTCAGCGGGAACTGCCACCGTGAGCGCTAATTGCCCACCTAGATTCTCGCCTTGACGATTAAGAGCGATGACATACACGCTGGAGAGAATTAACTCGGGTGGTCCTATCTCCTTTGCAAGGCGTGAATCCCCTACATGATAGATATTTACAATTTCGCCCATTTGTAAATCGCTGGGCAGATCGGCGCTTTGAACGCTTAGAGGAACGGCAACGATTTCTAATGAATCTACGTTGGAAGTAAGCGCATCGGCAGGGATCAGCTCACCTGCACGTACGTTACGTAAAACACGAAATCCGCTGAGGTTCACTCTCCCCGAGATGTAACTTGGGGAGAGTGAAGAGAGAGACACCTTCACCTGAACTAATTCTTTTCCCGAAAGATTTTTCCCGGGAATAAGTGCACTCTTAGCGCTCCACATAAGAACGCTTCGATTTGCAACGCTAGAAAGTATGTAAGCCGAAAGGAAGGAGGCACAAATTAAAGTTGCCGCGGTGATGAGGCGAATCTTGCTTCGTTTCTTATAAGTTGTCATGGCGGCTACTAAAGGCTTTCACCGACAAATTTCCTAAATTTCCTCCACAACCATCCTTTCGGATGACCTTGATCTCACCAATACGCATAAGGCTCAGCGCTGCTCTATTGCGCAATCTAAGCCCATGACAACTTCTTACGTAGATCGACGTTCCCATTCATTCATGCCTATATCGAGCAATCAACCAGAACTCTGGAACCATCCCATGCTCGAGCTTTATCCATTTGAATCTCCTCAAAGTTTCGTACTTAAACCACTCCTCTATTCAATCCCCACAAGATTTGATGAAGAGTATGACGCGGATTTTCAGCCCCAGCCCACTTCAGCGAGTGATTTACCAGATCTTGGGCAATGGGCGCTGAAATTTGGCATGAGCGTTTTGGAGATTTGGGCTGCGAGACGTCAACCTGCGCAATTAGCGCGTTGGTGCCACCGTGTGATTTACAGTGAATTAGTAAAGAACGTTGGATCACAGAAAGATGTAGGAAGAATTCGCAAGCTTTACCAATGTGAACCACTCGATGGAATAAATGAATCAACAATCACAGTTCGCTTTGATAAGCGCGTGAGGTCCATGGTGCTTCGTTTTGAGGGCGTAGACAACCGTTGGCTTTGTACAAGCCTTACCTTGCTATAGAAAGTTTAAGCCTCACCGTGGCAACGTTTGTATTTTTTGCCTGACCCGCATGGACATGGAGCGTTTCGAGATATCCCAGAAGTTGTCTTGACTCCAGACTCATCGGCTGCAGAATACTGAAGTCCCGTTTGTGTGTGGCTTTCTTCAATGCCTTTTGCCTTAACTTCATTGTTGGATTCCTCAACGCTGACTTCGACGTTAAATAAGTAGCCGGCGATTTCTTCTTTAATAGCATCCATCATCGCCGCAAATAAGTCGTAGCCTTCACGCTGATATTCAACGAGAGGATCTCTCTGTGCCATGGCGCGAAGACCAATACCCTCTTGCAAATAATCCATTTCGTAAAGATGCTCTCGCCACTTACGATCAAGAACAGATAACAAAACCTTGCGTTCGAGTTCGCGCATAACAAGAGTGCCGAGAGCTTCTTCGCGATTGACGTAGGCGGCGTTGGCATCATCGATGATTCGTTGACCTAGGTAATCAGTATCGAGAGCTTTTCGGCCGCCAAGCTCTGTTTCTAACTCCTCAACGGAGAATGAAACGGGGAAGAGCGCATTAAGTGCAGTCCATAAAGTGTCTAGATCCCAATCTTCTGGGAAGCCATCTGAGGTAGCTGCCGTTACATAGGCAGAGATTGTGTCTTCAAGGAAGGTTTGAACCTGTTCCTTAATATCTTCGCCCTCAAGAACCAAACGTCGTTCCGAGTAGACGACTTGGCGCTGGCGATTGAGAACATCGTCATATTTCAAAACATTCTTACGGATTTCAAAGTTTTGCGCTTCCACTTGAGTTTGCGCCGAACGAATTGCATTGCTGACCATCTTGGATTCGATAGGAGTGTCTTCTGGAATACCAGCGGCTCCTAGGAATCTTTCAACTAGACCGGAGTTAAAACGACGCATCAAATCATCTTGTAGCGATAGGTAGAAACGTGATTCGCCGGGATCACCCTGACGACCTGAACGCCCACGCAACTGGTTATCGATGCGTCGTGATTCGTGACGCTCTGTTCCGAGGACATAAAGTCCACCGAGAGCTACAACTTCTTCGTGCTCTTTGGCAACAGCGGCTTTTTGTTTTGCAATTTCGCCAGGCCATGTAGCTTCGTACTCTGCGGGAGTATCGACAGGAGAAAGTCCGCGACGCTGGAGTTCGAAGTCGGCCATAAATTCTGGGTTTCCGCCAAGCATGATGTCAGTACCACGACCAGCCATATTTGTAGCAACGGTTACTGCGCCGATGATTCCAGCGCGAGCGATGATTGCAGCCTCGCGTTCGTGATGTTTAGCATTGAGAACTTCGTGAGGTACGCCATTTTTCCGCAAGACTGCAGATAGTTCTTCAGACTTTTCAACACTGACGGTACCAATAAGAACCGGCTGCCCCTTGCGATGTCGATCGACAATATCTTGGGCTACTGCTTGGAATTTCCCAATTTCCGTTTTATAAACGAGATCGGCTTGATCTGCGCGAATCATCTCGCGGTTGGTAGGAATTGGAACAACGCCTAACTTGTAAATCTGATGAAATTCTGAGGCCTCGGTCATCGCCGTACCCGTCATACCTGAAATCTTTTCGTAGAGACGGAAATAGTTCTGAAGGGTGATTGTGGCAAGAGTCTGGTTTTCGTCTTTAATTTCAATGCGTTCTTTGGCTTCTAGCGCTTGGTGGAGACCATCGCTGTAGCGGCGCCCTGACAATACGCGTCCGGTATGTTCATCAACAATGAGGAGTTCGCCGTTCATGACTACGTAATCTTTATCGCGCTTGAATAACTCTTTAGATTTAACTGCATTGTTGAGATAACCAATCAGCGGGGTATTAACTGATTCATACAAGTTGCCAATACCAAGAAGTTCTTCAACTTTAGTAACGCCCTCTTCAAGGATGCTTGATACACGCTTCTTTTCATCAACTTCATAGTGAACATCGCGCTGCAATTTTCCAGCGATGTTGGCAAACTCTACGTACCACTTGGTTGCTTTATCGGCGGGCCCGCTGATGATTAATGGTGTACGAGCTTCATCAATGAGGATCGAGTCAACTTCATCGACGACAGCAAAGTAATGGTCGCGTTGTACGCAATCAGTTAGGGTCCAAGCCATATTGTCGCGAAGGTAATCAAAACCAAATTCATTATTTGTGCCGTAAGTGATATCTGCAGCGTAAGCAACACGGCGTTCTGCTGGAGTCATTGAAGCAAGAATTACACCAACGTTGAGTCCTAGGAATCGGTGGATACGTCCCATCCATTCACTATCGCGTTCAGCTAAGTAATCGTTCGTAGTGACAACGTGAACACCTCGTCCAGCTAAGGCATTGAGGTAGGAAGGAAGCGTGGCAACCAGAGTCTTTCCTTCACCAGTACGCATCTCTGCGATATTGCCTCTATGAAGTGCTGCTCCACCCATCAACTGAACGTCATAGTGACGCTGTCCTAAAGTACGTTTTGCAGCTTCGCGAACAACAGCGAAAGCTTCCGGTAAAAGATCATCCAGGCTCTCACCCTGAGCAAAGCGGTCTTTAAATGTTTGAGTCATTGCTTGAAGGCCTTCATCGCTGAGTTTTGCGATGAGCTCTTCTTGAGCGTTGACGGCCGTTACAACCTTGGCGAGATCTCGAAGAACTCGACCTTCGCCTGCGCGCATAATGCGATCCAAGATTGCTGGCATGCCCTGACCTTCCTCGCCTACGTGCTTTCCAAGTGCCTATCCTAGAGGTAGCGCAACAGCAGCAGTAACCGCTCCAACCACGCAAAACCCCCCATTTCTCAGCGCGCGCACTGCTTCATTTAAGGTTGCACCGCTGGTCACTAAGTCATCCACCAGAAGTACTTGGCGCCCCCGCCCACTATGCCGGCCAATAGTTAATGCTGAACTCATATTAGTTTGACGTTGCTTGGCTGTTAACTCCGACTGATCGTGAACTCTTCGAGAATGATAAAGCGGGGTGAGCATGTGTAATTGATTTTCAGCGGCAAGAGATTGCGTCAACGAGAAGACGAAAGCTCTACCTCTGCGACGAACTGCAGATTTTTGAGATGGTATCGGAACCAAAATTACATCCTTCCTGCGCGTCTTGATGAACTCTTTCAAAGAATGAGAAAGTGCTTCGCCAATCAACAGATCAGCTTCATGAATTCCGTTCTCTTTTGCCGCCAAGAGAATGCGGCTGACTACCGGGGAATACTTCACAGATGCGAAAACGCGTAAACCTTGGACGTGAGTAACTCTCCTTTGAAATTCCCATTCCATCAGACAGATCTTGCAAAGCCCAGAATTGAGAATTCCGCAACCTAAACATCTATTGGGGAAAATAAGGTGTCGCAGATCCATGAGTACATTCATGGATGGTTTTTACCCCATAAATAATCTTTGGGCACAGAGCGCTTACAGTGATGTGGGCGGAGAATCCTTTGGTTCAACTGGAATTAAGTAATCACTAATTAAATCGCCTGCAACTCGTGGCAAAGTTAAAATAAAATGTGACCCTTGTGCAGGTCGACCCCAAACTTGGAGTTCTCCGTTGTGTAGCCGGGCATCCTCAAGCGCAATTGAAAGTCCAAGACCTGTTCCGCCGCGAGTTCTTGCTCGGGAAGGATCGGCCCTCCAAAAACGATCGAAAACTCTTGGGGCGGATGCTTCGTCTAGGCCAAGACCGTAATCTCGAACACCAATGGCAACATCTTCGAGCGAATACAAGAGAGAGACCTTAACTGGCTTGGAATCAGCATGAGCGATGGCGTTGTTGATGAGGTTGCGAAGAATTCTTTCTATTCGCCGGGCATCACCGGTAATCAGTACTGGCTTATCTGCACCGAGAAGTATTACTTCCACTTCTTGTTTCTTGGCTACGGGAGCCAAATCTTTAATACTTTCTCGGAGCAAACTTGCCAAGTCAAATTGAATACTTTCAAGTACTGCTACATCGGCATCAAATCGACTCACTTCAAGTAAATCTTCTAATAAACGTTCAAATCGATCAAGCTGCGCGATAAGTAACTCTGAACTTCGCTCGATATTTGGATCAAGATCTTCCTTAACATCATGAATTACTTCAGCCGCCATCCGCAACGTAGTTAAGGGCGTGCGCAATTCGTGAGAAACGTCGGATACAAAGCGTTGTTGGACTTGAGAGAGTCTTTCAAATTTGCCCATCTGTGCTTGCAGCGATTCGGCCATCTCATTGAAGGAAATCCCCAGCCGTGAAATCTCATCCTTACTTTCCACATACATCCGCTGGTTGTAATCACCCGCTGCGAATTGCTCTGCGATTTTTGCCGCAGTTTTAACTGGATGCACCACTTGACGAACTACGAGCCAAGTTATTAGCCCTAAGAGAAGTAGAAGTACCAGACCGGTAACAAGAAGTGCTTCACGAACTATCTTAAGAGTCTCATTTTGATTGTCTAGGCTATAAAGCATGTACATTTCAAATTTTCCGATACCTGGGATGTCTAATTTCGCACCTGCCACGACCGCTGGGGTTAAATCGCCGCCTGGATACTGAATCCAACTTCGCGCCCACTCAACTGCTCCGCTGCCTTGCACCCGGGTACGTAGCTCGGATGGAATCGAAGTTTTTAAGATTCCATTTGAAGTCTTTTCGAAACTTGCCGCAGCTGAAGATTCGGCATTCGTTAACAAAAGTATCACTTCTCTGCCATTGACAGAGGTGCCAAGGACGGTTGAGGAATTGATAAAAACTTCTTCAATAATCTGATGAATTACGTCAACATCTGCACGTTGAGCAAGAAGAAGGCGGTACTGGGCATTGAGCACCGCGTATCTTGTTTCGACAACGGATGAATCAAGAGTGACGTTACTTATGCCTCTAGATAGTTGGTTATAGAGAGCCGAACCTGTCGGCCATAAGATCAAGATTGATAAGAGAACTGTGGATGAAATAACTCGAACTGCCAACGAATTTCGAAAGCTCGCAAACCGTAAAAATCTAGACACTTCAGGACCCGCTCGACGCGCCAGCTTTGTATCCAACGCCTCTTACAGTCACAACAATTGCAGGATTTTCTGGATCGTGCTCAATTTTTGAACGCAGGCGCTGTACATGCACATTTACCAGTCGAGTATCTGTTGAATGTTGGTAGCCCCAAACTTCATGCAGAAGTTCGTCGCGGCTAAAGACCCGCCCCGGTTCTCGCGCCAAAGCAACTAGAAGATCAAACTCCAGGCGAGTTAATGCAATCGGTTTTCCTCCGCGAGAAACTTGATGGGCTAATAAGTCAATTGCTAAATCTGCCATCGTTAATTTGCCATTGGATCCAAAATTCGCTCTCCTCAAACGAGTGCGAATACGAGCAAGGAGTTCTGAAGGATGCTTAAAGGGTTTAACCATGTAATCATCGGCGCCAGCTTCAAGCCCTAGGACTACGTCGTACGTATCCCCTTTGGCGCTCAGCATGACAATTGGAACCATAGATTCAGCGCGAATGAGTTTGCAGACTTCAATGCCATTTAACCCTGGCAACATTACATCTAGCAAAACTAAATCAGGAGGATTGTTTCTGAAAATTTCTAGAACTTCATCGCCACGACTTACTAAATCAACATCTATACCCGCTCCAGTGAGAACGATGCCGAGCATCTCGGCAAGGTCCTGGTCATCATCGACGACCATCACTAGTGTCATTAGCTACCGTGCTCCCAAGAGTTCAAGTACATATCTTGGGCAGGAGTTAACACATCAATTTCGCCGCCCATGCTCTTGAGCTTGAGTTTGGCAACTTCTTTATCAATATGTTCTGGCACATTGTGCAACCCTGGCTTTAGATTCTTTGATTCGGCAACTAACCATTCTGCGGTAAGTGCTTGATCTGAAAATGACATATCCATTACTGATGCTGGATGTCCCTCGGCAGCACCAAGGTTCACAAGACGTCCCTCAGCAAGAAGAAGTAAGCGACGCCCATCTGACATGACATATTCATCAGTTTGATGGCGGATCTTAGGATTCTTTTTTGTTGCTTTTTGTTCGAGCCATGCAACATCGATTTCAATATCAAAGTGGCCGGAGTTTGCCATGATGGCACCATCCTTCATGACCAAGAAGTGCTCTTCGCGTAGAACATCTCGGTTACCAGTAACTGTAATGAAAACATCACCAACTGCAGCAGCTTGAGCCATTGGCATGACGCGGAATCCTTGCATCATTGCATCAAGTGCTTTAGTTGGATCAATTTCGGTAACAATTACATCAGCGCCCATTCCCTTGGCACGCTCGGCGACACCTTTGCCGCAATATCCAAATCCTGCAACGACCAGGATTCGTCCTGCTAATAAGAAGTTTGTTGAGCGAAATACCGCATCCAAAGTTGATTGGCCAGTGCCGTAACGGTTATCAAACATGTGCTTTGTATCTGTGTCATTAACAGCAACCATAGGGAATTTAAGTGCGCCATCTTTTGCCATTTGGCTCAAACGAATAACACCTGTAGTTGTCTCTTCACAGCCACCGGTAATGCCCGCGAGAAGTTCGGTACGGGTGGTGTGCAAGGTGTTAACAAGGTCGCAACCATCGTCGAAAACTTGGTGCGGCGCGATATCTAGCGCGGCATTGATATGTGAGTAGTAACCTTCTCGGTCAACAGCATTACGAGCAAAAACGCTTATTCCATAGACATGAACGAGGGCTGCGGCAACATCATCTTGTGTCGAAAGTGGGTTAGATGCACAGAGTGCAATCTCTGCGCCACCAATTTTAAGAGTACGCATCAAGTTAGCGGTCTCTGCTGTGACGTGCATGCACGCAGCAATTCGCACTCCAGCAAATGGTTGACTCTTAGCAAATCGATCGCGTATCTGGGCAAGAACTGGCATATTCCGTTCGGCCCATTCGATACGTTTACGTCCTTGCTCAGCAAGCTCAGCATTGGCAATATCGTGGCTTGGAATTGTCAGTGATAGCGGTGAATTCACGAAAATCTCCTCTAATAGCGATTGCAACAAGGGCTAAAGGTTACCCTCAATAGAGCCTTTCGGCACATTCTCAGCCGCGAAGCTCTCCTAGGACTTCTGCTTTCACCCGTTCTAGCCTATTTTCGGTATTGGCTTCAACGTTAAGTCGAAGGAGCGGCTCGGTATTTGACGGGCGTAAGTTAAACCACCAATTCGCAGAACTCACTGTTAATCCATCCAGGTGATCAACCGTAACTTCATCTTCTGATCCGTACCTCTCTTCTACGCGCTCCAAGATTGCTGCGGCGTTATCAACTGTTTGATTGATTTCCCCGCTAGAGAAATACCGTTGATAGGGCTTGAGAATTTTAGAGAGAGTTCCCTTTTGCAATCCAAGCGCTGCAATCGCATGGAGAGCTGCCAACATTCCAGAATCGGCACACCAGAAATCTTTGAAATAGAAGTGACCAGAGTGTTCTCCGCCAAATTGCGCACCCGAGTCAGCCATTAATTTCTTAATATAAGAATGCCCTACCCGACTTCGGATGGCACTACCACCATTTTCGCTCACAATTTCAGCAACTGAACGGGATGAGATGAGGTTATAAATAATGCTCGAACCTGGATATCGATCTAGCTCTCTCTTCGCGATGAGTCCTGTGAGTGTGGAAGGGTTAACCAAATCTCCATTTTCATCTACAAGGAAGCAACGATCGGCATCGCCGTCAAAAGCAAGGCCGATGTCAGCTTTATGCTTGAGCACCGCTTTTTGTAATGCCTTGAGATTTGCAGGATCAATTGGATTGGCTTCGTGATTAGGAAACGTTCCGTCTAGTTCAAAATAGAGTTCGATAACTTCAGCGTTTATTTTCGAAAATACTGCAGGAGCTGTATATCCGGCCATGCCATTACCAGCATCGATAACTATTTTCAGAGGCCTTATTGCCGACACGTCGACGAGTGTTAAGAGGTGATCAACGTACTCCTCAAGCATATTTCTTTCGATCTCGGTGCCCGGGGCGCGCATAGGTATCGGGTTGCCATCAAATACAAATTTCTCAATCGTAAGAAGTCCCGATTCTTTGCCTATGGGACGGGCCCCGCTAGTACAGAGTTTTATTCCGTTATAGGCAGCGGGGTTATGGCTGGCAGTAAACATGGCACCGGGAATGTTGAGTTTTCCTGAAGCAAAATACAACATATCTGTTGAAGCTAATCCGATGCGGATTACATCCATACCGTTAGACATGGCACCAGCAGCAAAGGCATCTGCAAGTTCAGGCGATGATGGGCGCATATCTTCGCCAATAACTATCTCTCCTGGTTCGCGGATTTGTTCAAGATAACGTGCGAATCCAAGCCCAGTTCTAAATGCAAAGTCGGCAGTGATCTCGACATCCACGAGACCACGAATGTCATACGCTTTAAAAATCTGCGGGTGTGGCAACTCCATAGCTATGCCGAAGGAACTGCACGAAGATGCCCGCGTCGGCCAAGTTCGTTGACATGACTACTCTGGGTTTTCGCTTCGGTGGAATTTTCTGTTGAGTTGGCAACTTCACGCACTGCATCAGCGATCGCCATTAAATCATCAGTGCTCGGTCCAGTTGCAGAAAGATCCGGCTCTTGGCGAATTACATTCCACCCATTGGGAACAGTCAATCGGTCGCCATGATGGGCACATAAATCGTAGGCATGAGGTTCTGAAAAGGTTGCGAGTGGGCCAACAACAGCGACACTTTCAGCATAAACATAGGTAAGCGTCATCACTGCTTGGCGGCGACAACCTGAGCGGGAGCATCCGCGACCGGCACGCGTTGTGGGTGACATAGCAGCAAGATTAGTGGTGAAAGGAGTTCAATCGGTGGAATGACGCCACACTAAAAGGCTTTAACGTCTGATTACCTCAATGCTGGAGGTTGGTTGCGAAGAGAGTGTGCGGACGCTGCCGGATTCAAGGGGGAAGGTTCCTTTTCCATTCGTTGAGGTCACGATTGCGGCGCCATAGGTTGATTTTGAAATCTCTGAAAATGAAACAGTCTGGGTATTTTCTAGAGCTTTCCACGAGGCAAAATCCGTACCTGAAATTGAAGTGCGTTTCAATTTCCCATTCGTCAACTGAGTGGTAACGGTAATCGCAATATTATCGCCAGTGAAAATGAAGGTCGGCCGTAAGCCATTTATGGCCAACTTTAACGGTGCCATAAGTTCAGAAGGAGAACTCCAAACAAAATCAGAGTGGCCTCCCACAGACATCGAAGAGAAAACCCCGGCAACGAGTGGCTCATCAGAATGAATCCGAAGCGAGAATGCAGATGTGTCAATCGTAGGATTAAGAGGAATATCCACGACAACACCGCGAGCAATCCTCTTGCTATCTAGCCCCACCGGAGTGAAAGTGCCATCGGTGGAAACCAATTCGATATGAATATTCGCATCAAGATTACCTGGGACTAATAAACGCAATACATGCTTAGCTTTAGCGTGGTTTCCATTTGCATGCGGGATCGCAGGTATGACTAGGTCGGCTTTCGCAGAGAACATGGGTGTGATGAGATCGCCGCCCAGTTTGATAAGACCCTTTCGTCGCTCATCGACCATAAATGCGCTTATCCGTCCGGAGCGTGGGGTGACATGAATCGCTAGACGCGATTGACCGGGAGCAAGCAAATCTAGATTGACTTGTATGAAGGAATTTGCTGGAACGGGGACGCTCTTGTCGAACTGAGCACCCTTTTCGCTCCATGTTGCAATATCTGCCACAGCTTCGCTAAGTCCGCTGTTGACGAGAAGTAAACGCCCCTTGCTTGTGATATTTCCTGCACCACCGACGAACCATTCATCCGAGCGAGGAGAAAGACATAACGTTGCACCGGCCCAGGTATTTGTCACACTCTGCCAGAGTGCTGAGGTGACTTCGCCTCCATTAAGCAGAATGGGATCGCTAGTAATCGGAAAGCGCAGATGCTTGACTGCGCGTAATGGAAGAGTTTTCCCTGTCAGTTTTCTAAATTGAGTCTTCTGCGAACTTGCAGAAACGAAGGTATTCATCGCTTTCGCATTTGGTGGGCAAACAACCGCAGGGAAACTTTCGGAGAATTTACTCGATTCAACTTTAGTATTGAGGAAATTACTCAATAAGAGCGTGGCTACAAGGAAGGTGGCAACCATTGCAGGGCGAAGAAATTTCATGTCAACTCCTCAACCGAAATTTCACGCTTACGTCTTCCGGCAGGCAATGCGAGGACCAAGAGAGTCAAAAAGACAATCGCCTCTAGAGCCAACCAACCTCTGCGCACAGTACCGTCGTGGATGAGGGAGAACTCTCCCGCCTCCAGAACTTGAAATTGTGGCAGACCAAATTCGCTTTTACTTCGAACTAAACGTTTTCCATCTTTGATTACCTGCCAAGAGCGATCGTAATTCTCTGCAAGAGAAATCATGCCCGGTCCATCAACAGATAATTTGCCGGCAAATTCATCAGGAATAACGGCCCTTCTTTTATTTGATGAATCAGTGAAAACTATCCGCTCGCTAACTCCGGATGTCCGCCAAACAATTCCGGAGTCCGTAGATGAAATTCGCGTGAACCCTCCGATACCATCAATAGAGCGCACGGTTTGGTCGCTCACTGGAGATTTCATAAATACATATTTAATTCCGTGCAATGCAAGAACGTTGCTGCTAGCCAAGCCACTGCCATCAATCATTTGTTCAATTGCAAGATCAATCTCTTTGCTGCTCACTGGTGCAACATCAGGGTCGCCAAGGAGAGCATCGGTCTGATGAGCTATAAAGAATTTTAAGGAGTTACTCGTTTCGGTGGCTGAGTTGCGCAGCACTAAAGTTTTTACTCCAGGAGTCACTGCCAGAAAAGCAGGTAAGACGCTCTCTTGGTTTGCTTTCACTGGAGAATCCGCACCAGTATTTACAAGCCACATCGTCGCTGCGAGCGAATATGCAACTGTCGATAGAACTACTAGCCCGGCCAAGATATGTCGATAATGAATATGCGAAATTGCTAACTTATCTCTCCAGCTTTCGAGAATGATAACTCCTGCAACTAGCGACTCAATTGTTGCAAATGCAATCCATGTTCCGACCCAAAGTTTCTCGGCACCTACATCCCCATGCCCAGAAATAGTGATAACGCTAGAAATCGTCGCAATCGAAAGTGCCATCACGCCAGCTTCGGCAAATTTGCGTGCTCGCGTTGAAGATGTCAATGCGGCAAGGAGTATGAAAGTCACAGGGCTGACAAACCACCAAGGGATTGATCCCACTCCCCCGCCATTTGCTAAAAATGCAAGGTTCGGCCCACCTCCTGCCAAAGTAAATCCTGGTTCAAGTAGAAGGCGAGAAGGGTGGCGTAAAGATTCAAAGGATGCGGGCAGGAGGAGGGCAATCGGAGCAAGAACTAATGTGACCAGACGTTCTGCTCTGGCTAAGAAGAGTTGGCGATCGCCAGTTCTGCGGAATTGGCGATGTGAGACCACAATCTTGAGCAAAGATGCGCAAGCAATTAGGGCGAATGCTGGCGGAGAAAAACTAGCTAGCAGCGCGATAAGTAGGGATGCGCGGATGATGAATTGCCAGTTCTGATTCTCAATTTTCTCAAATCGCGGCGAGAGCTTAAGTAGCGCAGGAGTAATAATTAATGTGGCAATTGTTCCGAGGCGACCCGCATTAATACTGCTAATCACAATTGGTGAAAGTGCAAATGTGGTACTCGCTCCATATATAAGCCACCTATTTGAAGTGAAACTCTTAAGCAAATTTGAGATCGACCACATCAGCAATAATGGCGTGCTCCAAAGGAGAACTGATATGAAGAGTGCGGCTTTGCCAAAAAAGAGTGTCGAGCCTAATGCAAGCAGAAGCACCCACGATGGCGTAGGGGTAGAAGACCCCATTCCGACGTTATGCCATGAATCGGCGTAACGTCTCCATAGATCGATTGCACCATCTGGGGTGGTTGGCAATGCGCCACCACTGACACTTCCGAAACGGTGACGCGACCATAAGGTTGTGACGGTTGCCAAGAAAAGAAATGCTAACAATTCAGGTTTTCTAAAGTAGCGACTCCAATGTTGGTGAGCCAGTGGTGTAAGTAAATCTTCGTCTTCTGAAACCTCATCAAGGTCTCCGCCTATGAGAGGGGTTACAGGGACAACTTTCTCTCGCAAAATATCGAGGTTTCTTATCAGTCCGACACGTGCTTGAGATAAGCGTGGCGGAATGAAAACAGAGACAACTCGAGAAGATATCAAACGATGCTTCTTGCGAACTTTTCGAGCTGCCAAAATGGAAGTGGGTTTGAGCATCAGTAAAGAAATTGCAAGAATTTCATCGCTGGCATACCCGGGTAATTTCGCAATTAAATATCCAAGAGCTCGGAGCGCCGAACTTCCGAGCAGATGAAGAAATAGCCACGGCAACATCCACAGAGATGAATTCACGAGTAATACATATGCAGCATTTCTACGGTCAAGCAGAAGTGGTCGATTTCCAAAACGACTCTTGACGTCAACGCTACGTCGCTCAGATGCAGCGGCTTGCGCGTGATAGGCAATAGCGTCTGTGGCCACAATTACTGAATGACCCGCAACCCGCACTCGCCAACCTAAATCGACGTCATCTCTAAAGAGGGAAAGTTTGGGATCGAATCCACCGACTTCTTCGTAAACATCTCTTCGAATTAGCATTCCTGCGGTACTCACTGCTAAAACTTCGTGAATACCATCTCGTTGCCCTTGATCGTATTCACGAGATTCAAGGCCGGTCCAGCGAGCGCCATTGCCGGCAATACTGATTCCAGCTTCAAGTAAATGGCTGCGGTCATACCATCCACGAAGTTTTGGCCCCGCCATGACTACTTGAGGTCGAGTTTCGATTGCTTGCAAAAGCGCTGCTAAAGCTTGTCCATCTGGCGCGCAGTCATCGTGAATAAACCACAACCATTCGCTATCGGTTTTACGTGTGGGTAATTGAGCAATTGCTAAATCAACTGCTTGCCCAAAACCTGAGTTTCGCGGTGCGTTTATCACTTCAATGCGCGAATTCTTTAGCAGTTTTAATGAGTCATCGCGTGAACCTGTATCTACTGCGACAGTGTGGTCAATAGGTCGCACTTGTGAAGCTAGGGATGCGACAACTTGAGGTAGCCATGTGGATCCATCATGAGTCACCACAATTGCGGTGACATGAAAGTTGTCAGAGCTTGTGGCTGAGTTAGCCAAAGGCGTTACCCTTGTTATGCGGGGCGGCGCTTAAGGCGGCGGCGTTCGCGTTCGGACAAGCCGCCCCAAATTCCAAATCGCTCATCATGAGCGAGGGCGTATTCGAGACATTCGCTGCGGACATCACAGGACATGCATACTCGCTTTGCCTCGCGAGTTGAACCACCTTTTTCAGGGAAGAATGCTTCTGGATCGGTCTGGGCGCAGAGCGCTCGTTCTTGCCATGAGAGTTCAATCGTCTCCCCTGTCACAAGTTGGATGCTGGGGCCATCAGGTCGAAAATCCGACATTCATAACTCCTTAAGAAACGCTGTTCCCGCCCGTATACGGTAAACCAATAGATGAATTACACGCGTGTAAGTAGGTAAAGTCAAGTCAGATTCACGCTTATTTTTACTTGACATTCACCATTTCAGGCTCTATTCGGGCTAATTACTCACCATCAGCGGGAAGATCCCATCTTGACCCACGTAACTTGCCTCAATAACTGCGCCAGCTATCACCGTGACGCCTTCAGCAATAAATGAAGACCGCACGATGGCGCCGTTGGATATCACGGCCCCGTTGGACACTACTGAACCATCGATCACTGTCGCTTCATGCACCTGTACTGCTTGGCCAATTGATGATCCATTGAAAATCTGGGCCGAGGCATCGATCCTTGAACCTGCGAGGGCTATGTAATCGTTGGTGTGAACAGATACTGGAGCTGACGTAAAATCAACTCCTATCGCACGTCCTTGCACGAGGTCTCGGGAACCTTGGAGCAGCGCACTTGGAGTTCCAAGATCCAACCAATAAGAGTTATCTATGTAACCAAAAACTTTTTGAGTGTGCGTAACTAACTCGGGAAATACTTCACGTTCGATGCTGACAACAGTATTGGCGGGAATTGCATCAATTGCACCGGGGCTAAATACATAACACCCAGCATTGATAGTTTTGGCGATTGGGTTATCCATCTTTTCTAAAAATGCAGTGACGCGGTTATTCGCATCTACCGGTACACAACCATAAGCCCGCGCATCGTCCACCTCAGTTATATGCAAAGTTGCTGCAGCTCCATTTTTATTATGGAAAGCAATCTGAGCAGAGAGATCATGTGAACTGAGGATGTCGCCATTGAGGACAACTATCGGTTCATCTGGCCTCAGTAGCGCTGCTGCATTGGCAATCGCACCGCCGGTACCAAGAGGAGAGCCTTCAACAGCATATTGAATCTTCATTCCCCACCTTGATCCATCCCCAAAATAAGGACGGAACACTTCTTCGAGATAAGAGGTGGCAAGAACTACGGATGTAATCCCTGCTCGCTTCGCCATCGCGAGCTGATGTTGCGTCACAGGAAATCCTGCAACTGGCAGCATGGGTTTAGGGATGGTGCGAGTTAATGGCATCAAACGCGTGCCCTTGCCCCCTACGAGCAAGATGGCCTGGACCATTACTGGCTCTCCGATAGAAGTCGTGAGACTGCTTCATCAATATCTTTATCAGTTGAAGTGAGTGCGACTCTTATATGGTTTGCGCCTTTCGGGCCATAAACACTTCCCGGCGTTGCAAGAATTCCCCGCTCGGCTAACCAGGCCACTGATTTCCAGCCATCTTCATTTCGAGTGCACCATAAGTAAAGCCCGGCGTGTGAGAAATCGATTCTGAAGCCAACACTTTCTAGCGCTGGAATTAATTTCTCGCGCCGCGCTTTGTAACGACTCCTCTGCTGGCTGACGTGAGTGCTATCTGCAAGTGCGGCAATCATCGCGCTTTGCACTGGGGATGAGACCATCATTCCTGCATGTTTGCGAACTTCACGAATTTTCGCTACTAGTGAACTATCCCCCACAAGAAATGCAGCGCGATAACCCGCCATATTTGATCGCTTAGAAAGTGAGTGCAGAGCAAGAACATTTTTATTGTCGCCACCAGTGAGGGAAAGTATTGATTGTGGTGGCGAAGTAAAACCAAATTCTAGATAGCACTCATCTGAGAGAAGTATCGACTGATTGCTTCGAGCCCATTGAAGTGCACGTAATAATTCGGCCTCCGAATGAACGCGGCCCGTGGGGTTTGAAGGGGAATTCACCCATGCAAGTTCGGCGCTTGGCCAGGTTGCCGCATCGACGTCGACTGCCTCGATGCGAGCGCCGGCCACAATTGCTCCGACGTTATATGTGGGATAAGCAATTTCTGGGATTAAGAGTGAAGAAACTTCCAGAATTGTGGGAAGCCAGGCCACCGCTTCTTTAGAACCAATGAGTGGAAGTACATCGAAATCGCCGCTGGCACCTAGATTCTCTCGCGCCCAATTCTTTATTGATTCCTGGAGAGCAGGCGTGCCCGCTGTTGTTGGGTAGCCTGGTGAATTTGAACTTTCTCGTAGCGCAGATTGAATGAATTCTGGCGTGGGATCTACTGGAGTTCCGACAGAGAGATCAATGATTCCTCGCGGATGAGAACGTGCAAGATCTCCGTAAGGCGCAAGTGCATCCCATGGGAAATCGGGCAGTTTCAGGAAGAGCTCTTAGCCTTGAGCAGGAGCTGCAATAACTTCTGGGTGATCGGTATGAGTCGGCCCCATTTTTGCAGCGCCTCCCGGTGAACCGATTTCTACGAAGAATTCCACGTTCACTTTTGTATATTCGCTCCATTGTGAAGGGACGTCATCTTCGTAGTAGATAGCTTCTACAGGGCAGACCGGTTCGCATGCGCCGCAATCAACGCACTCGTCAGGTTGGATATACAACATGCGATTGCCTTCATAAATACAGTCAACCGGACACTCTTCGATGCAAGATTTGTCTTTCACATCGATACACGGTTGAGCAATGATGTAGGTCATGACGCGCCTCCAAGAAGTTTCGTAGCGCCATTCTAATCACCAAGAGATTAAACCTGCCACTAACCTTGCCCAATGGGGCCAGGAATTGAACTCATCGGCAAGCGGGTAACGATCCGCCTCCACGACCCCGAAGGTGGTTACCGTGACATCGTCGGCACCTTGAATTCGCTGACTACTCTCACACGTCGCGATGGAACGATTGCTACTTTCGACCCAGCAACAGTCGCCTACTGGCGTGAAATTCAATCAAAAACCCACATTGCCGGGCAAGGAGCACCACTTTCACTTCGCATCCGTGAAATGGAGATAGCTGCCAATGCAACCTGGCGAGCGAAAGAAGAGGTCGCCCTTGGCGGTTGGCTCTTGCGTGCATCCGGAAAGTTCACCTTGCGCGCAAATTCGGTACTCCCTTTGGGAGAACCCCCTTACGGAAATCCCGGAATTGAAATCGAGAAGGCCATTAATGAGGTAGTCGAGTTTTATCTTTCACGAAAGCTGACGCCCGTTTTTCACATACCTCTTCCAACTTATAGAGAACTCGACTTCTTACTTGAATCACGAGGATGGCAGCTGAAATCGAATGTCCATGTGATGGTGGCAGATATCGCTCCCAAAGAAATCACAAAGGTTAATTCGGAAGAATGGAGTGTGAGCAATAAGCCAACTGCGCAATGGCTCGCACTTCAACACGATGAACCGCTATTGGAACTCATGAGTTCATCTCCAGCGGCCTATATTCAGTGTTGCGTTAATGGGCACGTTGTTGCCGTTGCACGGTGTGGCAGAAGCGAAGACTGGGCGGTACTTAGCAGGCTTTATGTTGATCCTGAATTGAGAGGCAAAGGGCTCGGATATCGCGCGCTTGCACAACTTCTCAACGAGGCTGCCAAGGAAGGAGCGACGAAGGCTCTCTTGCAAGTGGACTCAGGCAATACAACTGCGATATCAATGTATGAAAAACTTGGATTTACTTATCATCACACATATCTTTACAGGACCTTTCTAGGGGCTTAAAACTAGGAATTAAGGAATCGCGATTGCGAGGATGGCAGCGATAAAAGAGCCGATAAAGAATAGGTTGCCAAAGGAATTTCCTTGAATTAAGAGCTCATTGCCCACACCTGTTGTTGCCGCTCGCACAACTACTGAGAAAAGAACAAGCGCTGCCAATAATTTGTAACGCCTCAAGCCCCATGCTCGACCTAGTAGCCAAATTCCTAGAATTGATCCCACCAAAGCCAGAAGTAGTCCATAGGGATGGTAGGAATCATGAAGCGCAAGCGATGAGAAACCTAAGATTGCGCCAATAAAGATTGCGGAAAGATACCGCACTACTTCACCACGCCAGCAAAGAGATTTGTTTCGCGCCCTTGTTCATCAAATGGCTCATGCGCTTCTCCTTGCACAAGTGAATAAAACTCTTGTCCCCACACTTGAAGTCCTAAGTTATTTGAGAGTGCAAAGAATGGTCCGTCAAGAGTTATCTGAGTTTCATGTGCTTTCATTGCGGCCATCTTGCGATCTACATATTGAGTGCCATCGATTGCAGCAGTAACTAATGAGTCATCCTTTGCAAAGGGAAGATCATCAACGCTTTCGGCACCAAAAAAACTCCCGCCAGTTTTCTTCATCTCTGCAATTCCACGCGCGATGAGCGATTTAGGAATCGCGTTCCAGTAGATCTTGGAGATTTTCCACTCAGTCGATAACTCTGCGGCTCGCATGGCTACGCGATGAGCTTGAATGTGATCTGGGTGGCCATAGCCTCCATTTTCATCGTAAGTAATCAGAATATGAGGTTTAACCTCATGAATAATTTCGACTAGCAGTCTTGCTGCGTTATCGAGATCGGCTTGCCAAAAAACATCTGGTCGATTATTCGGCTCAGTCCCCATCATTCCGCTATCGCGATATTGCACGTGTTGCCCGCCAAGAAAGCGATAATCCGAAATTCCTAACTCTTTCATCGCGGCGGCCAGTTCAAGGACGCGGTGTTCACCCAATTCATCTGATGCAGAACTTGCTAAATGGCTGAGGCCAGGTACCAGTACTTCGCCTTCTTCGCCTCTCGTGCACGTGACTAAGGTGACTTGAGCGCCGAGGTCGGCATACATCGCCATAGTTGTTCCATTATTGATTGTCTCGTCATCTGGATGAGCGTGAACGAGGAGAGCGCGAAATCCTTCAAATGGCTTCATGAGAGCCATTCTGCCGTAAAGAGGAGTCAGTTGCATTCTGCTAAATCATCTTTTCCTATTACGATATGCCCGATGACTACTAGCGATAACAAACCACGCCTGCCGCGCGATGAGCGCCGGGCTCAACTTCTTACCGCAGCGCTAGAAGTATTCACGGCTGCTGGTTACCACTCCGCTGCCATGGATGAGATTGCCGATCGCGCGGGCGTCAGTAAGCCAGTTTTATATCAGCACTTTCCATCAAAACTGGAGTTATATCTAGCTGTTCTAGATATCCATATCGATTCATTAGTCTTTGCTATTCAGCGAGCCATCGCGTCTACACCTGATAATTCAAATCGTGTTCGAGCTACGGTCGTTGCTTACTTTAATTTCATCGATAGCGAAGGTGAAGCATTTCGACTTCTCTTCGAAAGCGATATGAGCGTTGAACCAGCAGTCCGCGAACGCCTTACTCGTATGACTTACGATTGCGCGGCAGCTGTCAGCGCAGTAATTTCTCTGGATACGGGACTACCACAAGAAGCAGCAATGCTCTTAGGTGTTGGTCTCATTGGGAGCGCTCAAGTAACCGCTCGTCATTGGCTAGAGCGCGACAGTAAATTAACGAGACAACAGGCAACAGATCTAGTTTCCAATGTAATTTGGCGAGGAATTTCAGGATTTCCTCGCACATAATCTAGGAATTTTTCAATTCGGCAATGTGTGTAATACCTCGATAGGATGACCCCATGAGTACAAAGAAATCAGAAACCGCGCAAAAGTCGGAAGTACGTATCGCTATTACCGACGTTGCCCGCGAACTCTCCTTCGAGTGCCCGCTTACTGCTGCTGAAATTCGATCAGCAGTTGATCACGCTCTTTCTACCCAATCGGCCTTGGTTTTAAGCGATATCCGTGGCCGCGAAATTATTGTCCCTGCCGATAAAATCGGTTTTGTCGAAATCGGCGAACAAGCAGAGCGCCGAGTCGGCTTTGCAAACGCCTAACGTGTCCCCCACTTTCGCAGAGTTACCTCTTCGCAAATCCACAATTGATGCGCTACATGCGCATGGTTTTCTGGCTCCATTTGCCATCCAAGAGATGGTTCTGCCTATCGCACTAAGCGACGGCGATGTTATCGGACAGGCAAAAACTGGAACTGGTAAAACTCTGGCGTTTGGTATCCCTCTCGTTGAAAGAGTAATTGCACCCAAAGATCAAGAGTGGGAAAGTTTTGCCGATAAAGGTATGCCTCAGGCACTTGTTGTAGTCCCCACTCGTGAACTTTGCGTGCAAGTAGCCAAAGATATTGAAGAGCTCGCCGGAGTTCGTGGCATTCGTGTTCTTGCAGTTTATGGTGGCCGCGCATTCGAACCGCAGATTGAACAGTTACAAAGTGGTGTCGAAATTGTAGTTGGAACACCTGGCCGTCTATTAGACCTTTATCGACAGGGGCAACTCAAACTTAAGAAAGTTGCTCGATTAGTCCTGGACGAGGCAGATGAAATGCTCGATCTTGGCTTTCTACCTGATGTCGAGAAAATTTTCACCAGCACACCCGAGCGTCAACAAACGATGTTGTTCTCAGCCACCATGCCCGGGGACATCATTGCCCTTGCTCGACGCTTTATGTCGCAACCGGTTCACATCAGAACTCAAAACAATGATGACGAAAGCGCGGTGGTTTCTCGAGTCGAGCAGCATATTCTTCGTGCGCATGCCCTGGATAAAATTGAAATGCTCGCGCGCATCTTGCAAGCAGATGGCCGGGGCCCAACGATGGTCTTCTGTCGCACAAAACGCACTTGCCAGAAAACTGCTGATGATTTAGCTGAGCGCGGATTTAAAGCTGCTGCTATCCATGGAGACTTAGGACAGAACGCTCGCGAAAAAGCATTAGCAGATTTCAAGGCAGGCAAATCAGATGTACTTGTGGCGACAGATGTGGCTGCTCGAGGCATCGATATCGATGGAATTACCCACGTTATTAACTATCAATGCCCTGAAGATGACAAAACTTATGTCCACCGTATTGGTCGCACTGCTCGTGCGGGAGCCCATGGAATCGGCGTAACTTTTGTCGATTGGGATGACATGTCACGCTGGAGTTTGATTAATCAATCTCTGAAATTAGGTTTGGCAGAACCAGTCGAAACATATTCTTCTTCGGATCACCTTTATGAAGCGCTCAATATCCCTGCTGGATCAACAGGTCGAATGAATCAGCCTAAGCCAGCTGAAAAAGTTGTAGCGAAAGCGCATCCACCTAAAATGAAACCAATTGCTCCACCGCGAACAGAGCGAACAAGAACAAGAAGTAAGAAATTCAAAGAAAGCTAGGCCTCGACTACCAATTTGTTGAAAAAGCTTTTACTGAATCAACGATCATCTGAACTGCAATCGCCGCTAAGAGCAAGCCTGCAATCCGGGCCACCAAAGTAACTCCCGCTTCACGGATTACTCGCAAAATTGTTGTCGAACTTAAAAGGGCAATTGCAATAGCAAGATGTACAGCTACGACAGCGACAACCAATCCCAGCGCATGAGATGTGTCGTGGACGCGACCTACAAATATCATCGTTGCAACGATTGCTCCGGGGCCGGCAAGCAGAGGTGTACCAAGCGGCACTAGGGCAATATTCGCATCAGCCTTAGGTATCGAACCTGAATCTCGATCTGTAAGCAGCTCTAAAGAAACTAATAGTAGGAGTAATCCGCCTGCGCCTTGCAGGGCAGCAATTGAGACATTTAAGTAGTTGAGAATAAATCTTCCAAAGAGAGCGAAAATGGTGATTACAAGTAACGAAACAGCTGCGGCTTGCCACGCCAGACGACGCCGTACTTTTGGAGTTTTATCTGCAACTAGACCGAGAAAAATGGGGGTTACTCCCGGAGGATCCATAATGACAAAAAGAGTGACAAATGCTTGCAGCGCAAAAGTTACCGCACTTACCGAAACAACATTCATGCCCTCACAACCCGTCTCTCTGAAGCTATAGCCTCAAGTCGATCCCATTCTTGCGCATCGGTAGTGTTCTCACCTAAAGAATTCATCTTGCCAGTTCCGTGATAGTCGCTAGAACCAGTAACTACTAAGCCGAATTCTCCTGCAATCTTACGTAAATTGGTTCGTTCGACACCGGAATGATCTCGGTGATCTACTTCAATTCCGTTTAACCCAGCCTTTACTAATAGCTCTAAATCACTCTCTTTCAACAATTGGCCCCTCATTGATGCATAGGCATGCGCGATTACGGCTACCCCACCAGCAGCACGAATCTTTGCAATTGCTTCTTCCGGAGTAGGAGCCATATGTTCTACGTAGAACTCTGAGTTGTTATTCAAGAGACCTTGAAAAGCTTCATCACGCGATTTCAATATGCCGCGAGCAACTAGCGCATCTGCTAAATGAGGTCGACCTAAAGTTGCACCCGGTGGGGTCGCGGCGTAAACATCTTCCATAGTAATTTCCATACCAGCTGCACTTAATAATCCAACCATCTTCCGCATGCGCGGTATTCGACTATCTCGAGATTCTTCAAGCATTGTTGCCAATTCGCTCTCTTCGCGATCGAAAAGCAATCCCAGCATATGCACGCTCGTGCCCGATTGAGTGAGGCAAGAAACTTCCGCCCCTAATACGAGTGAAAGTCCTGGGCGAAGTGAATTGCTTGCTTCATCCCACCCGGCTGTTGAATCATGATCTGTTATCCCTAGCACCGAGATTCCTTTGCTGAGGGCAGCATTTATTAGCGCCCGCGGAGAATCAGTTCCGTCACTACACGTAGTATGCGTATGAAGATCAATCATTAATCTATGACCTCATCAGCTGGGCGAGTCCGTATAACAACAATCGAACACCCAATAAGAATTATCACGATTCCTGGAATAACTCCAGCCGGCGTGCTCTGACCAAGCCAAAAATACGCCAAGATCGCCGCAACAGGAACTTCAAAGAAAACGATGAGAGAAACTATCGCAGGAGAAACTCTTTTTAGTACCGAGTTAAACATTGAGTGGCCGAGTATTTGTGCACCAACTATTAGTCCGAGAACAATCCACCACTCGCGAATCGGGAAATAAAAGAAAGGGGTTTTCGTTATCACGATGATCGGTAAAACCGTGAGTGCGCATACGAAATAACAGACTGTCGTATAACTCGTATTTTCAATACTTTTACGAGCTTTAGAGCCCACCATCACATACAAAGCAGAGAATGCTCCACAAGCTAAGGCAACTAAATCACCGAAAAAGGAGCGCATAGAAATATGTAGATCGACTCCAGTAATGAGCAAAACCCCTAAAAAGCTAATAGCCATTCCGAGCCATGCTCGAGAAGGAATATGCCCGCCACCAATTTTCACAAATAAGGCGGCAAATATTGGCTGCAGCGCCGTGATTGCTGTGCCAGCGGCAACGCTTGTCATTCTCATTGAAAAGAAGAATCCCAAAAAATGTAAAGCTAGGAGAACACCAGCCATGATTGCCCACTTCATTGCTTCACGGTTGCGCCATTCCTTGTGTCTAAAAGCAAAAGGCGCTGTGACTATTGCTCCGCCAAGATTTCGCCAAAAGATCAGGGTAGAAACTGGGATAGCGCTCAAAGCAATAAGTGGTCCTGATGTACCGATGCCAACAATGCCTAGCCCCAACCGGATTAAATCAGGGCGACCAGGAATCGCACTGTGATGAGACATCTCTTTATTGCTTGGCACGAGGCAAAACTATCTGACTTTGCCTTAGTTAGGTTGCAAGACCCAATCGCACACCAACTAATGATTTCTTACGAAGGATTAATTGTGCGGCAATCGCAACAATCGCTTCTGACGATGCCGATTCAGGGTGAGCAAGTACTACAGGAGTGCCCGCATCTCCACCTTCACGAAGTGCTGGATTAAATGGAACCTTGCCTAATAAAGGCACATCGCTTCCTACAAGGCCAGAAAGACGCTTAGCGGTTTCTTCGCCTCCACCTGTACCGAATAGTGAAATCGATTCACCGCAATGAGGGCATGGAAACTCCGACATGTTTTCGATTACTCCGATGACATGTTGCTTAATTTGGTGAGCTATGCGACCAGCGCGTTCAGCCACCTCTGCTGCTGCAACCTGCGGAGTCGTAACAACGATAATCTCCGAACTTGGAATGAGCATCCCTAGGGAAAGCGCTAAGTCACCGGTTCCTGGTGGAAGATCTATGAGAAGTAAATCTAAATCACCCCAATATGCATCACTTAATAGTTGTTCTAAAACTCTATGCAAAAGGGGTCCGCGGTAGGCCACCGCATCCGACCGCTCTGGCTTAAACATCTCCATCGAAACAGTTTTAATTCCATAAGCTTCCAAAGGTATAAACATCTGATCAATGGCAGTGGGGCGTTGACCCATAAGCCCCATCAAACGAGGGATCGAATGCCCGTAAACATCGGCATCCAATATTCCTACTCGCAAACCTTTTTGGGCAGCGGCTACTGCCAAGTTAACGGTGAGAGAAGATTTTCCAACTCCCCCTTTGCCTGAAGCTATGCCGACAACTCTCGTAAGAGATTCTGGTTGAGCAAACGGAATGAATTTCTCACGGCCATTTCGCAATACGCTCTTAACGTTATTTCTCTGATCTTCATTCATCACACCAAATTCCAATTTCAGATCAATGATTTCAGAGATTCCTGAAAGCGCAGCGGTCACATCTGACGTGAGGCGATCGCGCATTGGGCATCCAGAAATTGTCAACAAAATTTTGACGTTTGCAATTCCCGAATCAAATGAAACTGATTCGACCATCCCTAATTCAGGCAATGCGCGATGTAGCTCGGGATCTTGAACTGTGGCTAATGCAGTATGAATCTTTTCGACAACACTCATAAAATGTCGAGATCCAATTTAGGTATGAAACTTTCACCATCAGGGTTGAGCGCATCATTGAGTTGTTTCTTTATGAAAGTTTTTGGGTGGAGATCTGAAGGCTGAAGATCTTCAAAACCTGGTCCAAGATTTTCACGCAGTTCAGCTGTGGCTACATGGGACATCTTTTGAATTTTGCGCACCAGAGCCGCTGCATCAGCGGCAAACTTAGGCATACGTTCGGGTCCCACAAGTATCACTCCGAGGATTATTAAACCTATGACTTCCCCGGCTCCAATATCGAAAAACATGGCTTTACCCTACCGCCGAATCAGATTAAGAGGCAGCCACCAAAGTGAGTGAAACCTCATGGGAAGTGGCATCTCTGAGGTAGCGGACTTTGACTGTGTCGCCCACGTTCTTAGAGCGAACAGCAACGATGAGGGCATCGGAATTGGCTATAGCTTTGCCATCAAAATCAGTAATGACATCTCCGGCTTTCAACCCTGCTTTATCGGCGGGGCCACCTGCGCGAATAGCGCTTGAAACATCACTAATTTTCGCACCAGTTCCTGTAAAAGAAGTATCAATGGAAATTCCCATAATTGGATACGTGGCTTTCCCAGACTTAATTAACTGATCTGCAGTCTTGCGCGCCTGATTAATTGGAATCGCAAAACCTAATCCGATTGAACCAGATTGAGATCCATATGAACTTCCCAACGAAGCGATCGCAGATGTAACCCCTATTACTGCACCAGTTGCATCGACAAGTGGCCCTCCCGAGTTTCCGGGATTGATTGCAGCATCAGTTTGCAGAGCGTTCATAAAAGAACTCTCGCCAGAATTAGTACCTGTTGTCACTGCACGATCTTTAGCGCTGATGATTCCTGAAGTCACTGTTCCGGCAAGCCCTAGCGGTGAACCAATAGCGATTACTGCATCACCCACTTGAATCTTGTCACTGTCGCCAAATTGCAAGGCAGGAAGATTTGTCGCAGCAATCTTTATCACTGCTAGATCGTAGGCAGCATCACGGCCAAGGATCGTTCCTGGGAAAGAAGTCCCGTCATTCAAAGTTACAGTGATTGTTCCCGACGATGTGGCTACGGAATCTACGACATGATTATTAGTCAAAATAAAACCTGCAGAGTCAATAATAAATCCTGAACCCGTACCACTTCCTGAAGGTGAAGTTGTCGCAATCGAAACTACTGACGGCAATACGCGCTGTGCAATTCCAGCTACTGAATCTGGCGCACGTTCAATGGTGCTAGTTGCAGAAACGAGTCTCACTTGATGGCTAATTAGAGTGCTGAGTTCTGGAAAATTTCCAACCACCCCACCCACTAGGCCAGCAACAATTGCTAACGAAACTGCAGCGCGAGTGGAAATATATGAGCGTCGAGGACGCGGCGTTGGCTCAGACCACCACGGCTGGTTATTGAATTCTGGTGATGTCATCTCTGCTCCTTCTCTATTTTCATTCCTATCTGCAAAATCCTTACAAAATCCAACCTCGTTTTGCCGAGAATTCCTTGAGAATCTCCTTCAAACTAACGTTTAGTCGCTAAGAGCAAGCCATCTCCTACTGGAATGAGCGATGGAGACCAGGTCTTGGTGGCCAAGCGGATCGTTTTTCCTGCTTGGCGAAGAGCGATTGTGCGAGGGTCACGTTGGGCTGGATCTGAAACTTTTGCTCCGCCGAAAAATGAATCGATCACCAATACTCCGCCCGTACGAAGCATCCGGTCAGCGTGCTCCACTGCGTATTCAAGATCTTCGGGGTCATTGCGCAACAAAACCAAATCATAAGCGCGATCGGTTAATTTACTCATCACCTCCATGACAGGGCTAGTAATCAAACGAAAACGCCCTGGAGCAATTCCTTCTTCGGCAAGGGCAATCTTTGCAATGCGAGTATGTTCGGCTTCTGCATCGATAGAGGTAAGCGTTCCGCTTTCAATCATTCCGCGAAGTAAACAAAGTGTGCCAATTCCAGATCCTGTTCCAACTTCGACCACTGCCTGAGCCGAAATTAGGTGCGCTAGATACTGCAAGAAATTACCAGTACCTGGAGTCACATCAACTGCACCTACTTCAACGCCGCGGCGACGTGCTGAAATAAGATTTTCATCTTCAGGAATAAAAGTTTCGCTATAGGTGTGGGGATCAATTATCATCACAAGGATGCAATCCAATCAATGAGCAGGCGAACACCAAATCCAGTACCACCTTTTGGATTCTCACCGGAATCACTTTCACTACGTGCGGGGCCAGCAATATCTAAGTGCACCCAATTGCGATTTCCTGCAAAGTGTTCCAAGAAGAGTGCCGCAGTCACAGATCCAGCAGAGAATTTGGGCTTGCCCGCAGTGTGCCTGAAATCAGCAATAGAACTTTCGAGGGTAATTCTGTAATCATCAATTAACGGCATATGCCATACGCGATCGCCCGAAATTTCGCCGATTTCATTGAGCTTCTTCGCTAAGGTTTCATTTCGAGAGTACATCGCTGCATATTGGCGTCCTAAACTCAAGGTCGCAGCTCCTGTTAAGGTCGCTACGTCAATTAAGTAATCTGGATCGAGAACCTTGTCTGCATAAGCCAGTCCATCCGCCAGTACTAAACGTCCTTCGGCATCAGTGTCGATGACTTCAACAGTGGTGCCACCAAAGTGAGTAATGACATCGCTAGGCCGTTGAGAAGTACCCGAGAGCGCGTTTTCGGCGCACATCAAGAGCGCGGTCACTCGTACACGTGGCTTGATTTCAGGCATTGCTCCGACGACATTTAATACAGCTGCAGCGCCAGCCATATCGGTCTTCATCCCAATCATGATGTCATAGGGACGTTTGAGAGAAACTCCGCCGGTATCAAATGTGATGCCTTTGCCGACAAGCACGACGTGCGGCCAATTCTTGGAACCTCGAGGTGCATAGGAGACTTCGATGAATCGTGGGCCGGGCTTCGGCGAAGAATTTCCAACAGCGAGCAATCCGCCGAATTCAGCTAGGTCTTTACCAGCCAGAACGGAAACCGAAATATCGTCTTTCTTAGCTAAGCCTTGAGCTTGGCGAGCAATCCAGAGCGGGGTCTTGATATTTGATGGTGTGTGAATCAAATCTCTAGTACGCCACACGGCGCTGGAAATTACTTGCGCACGTTCAATTTGTGCAGGATCGGAATTTACAAGAAAGAATTTTGGTGTGAGCGGCTTACTTTTCTCACTCTTTTGGTTCCATTGGTATGTGCCTAATATGAGCGCGATTGCATGTGCCCGAATTTGTGTACGCGAAGTTACAACGAGAGTAAATAGCGAAATTGATTTGCCTTTAGTTTTTCTTCCGAGAGCTGCACCTGTTGTGCGTGCATCGGCCAAAGTTTGCTTTCCGACCCCAACAAGATAGATGCGCTCGGTGCTTGTATCTTCAGCGCTGACTGGGATTTCAAATATCTCCCCGGCTTTACCAGTTGCGCCAAAGAAGGCAAGTTCATCTTTCAGAATCAGATCGAAGTGGGATTCAATTTTCCGCACAAATGCAGATGAAATTGGAAAGGAAAAATCGCCATCTTCGCCTTGAGAAAATCCGATGGCAAGTGCGTCAGTCCCTTGTAAAGAATCAATGTCGGGGCTAAGCGTATGAAGCGATGGAATAGCCATAGCGCTCATGGATTACGAAGTGATTTTATTTCTTGACCAGGAGAAGCACTGCATCATGAAGTGCAGTACCGAGATTTGTGGCTTCTTCGCCGTTGAGCTCTACAACTAGTCGTCCGCCACCTTCAAGTGGAATTCGCATAACCAGGCTACGTGCTTCCTTTGTGACCTCCATGGGTCCATCACCAGTTCGGGGTTTCATGGCTGCCATGTCGGTCTCCTTCATAGAAATACCCGCCCGCCTTCTGGCGAATGAGGGAGAAGTATCTCGCATTTACCTCGTAACTATGAAATTGAGATGTGCGCAGTCCCGTTGGGCTCACATTGGCTAGAGATTTAAGCGTGAAGTCAGGCGTTGGCGTCCTGCGGCAATAACTGCTACGACCGCCCGTTCAGGTACATGCAAATTCGCGGCAATTTCTTCAGTTGAGAGGTTGCGAAGGTAATGCAGGGTCAAAATGATGCGCTCTTCTTCCGGCAAGCTGGCGATCAGTTGTGCCAGCGTCTCGGCGGTCATGGAGATAAGGCTACCGCGAGCGCTTCCTCAACACTGGAACACCAGTGGAGCAATTCACGCTGACCCGGCTTCACAAAGCCCTCTACTTCTAGGTGGTCAATTAATTCGCGCAATGGACCGTACAGATCGAAGGGGTCAAGAATAATTACAGGCTTATCATGAAATTTTAGAAAGCGACCAACCCAAATTTCAAATAACTCTTCGAGAGTTCCTGGACCACCTGGCAATGTAATAAAGGCATCTGCCAATTCCTCAATCTTTCCTTTTCTCTCGCGCATGGAGTTAACGATTAATAATTCATCGCTGTCATGATCGGCAAATTCAATATCTACAAGCGCTTGAGGAATAACGCCGATAGTGTGTCCGCCCGATGAACGTACCCCACGTGCCACAGCGCCCATCATTGAAATATGTCCGCCGCCTGAAACAAGATTCCAACCACGCTCTCCTATTGCAACGCCCAGTTCGGTCGCAAGATCGACGTACTTGCTAGCAATCGTTGGTGAAGATGAACAGAAGACGGAGATACGCATCGGCCTAGGATAAGGGCTACCCTTTACCCATGTCTCCTTTGCTAGTTGGACCTGCCAGTGGGTATGGAATCGCGACCATCGCCAAAGATGCAAGCGTGCTTGATGTCTGGTTTCCTGAGCCACTATTGGCTCCGCTTCCTGTTGCTCAGCCAGAAGGTTTGGCAGCTGCGGTTGGATTCGATGAAGCAAGAGGTGTTGCTCGCAAAATAGTTAGCGTCGAGATCGAACTCTCAGCGCCTCCAAAAGATGTCGTTGATGCCTACCTGCGACTACATCTTCTCTCGCATCGCCTTGTCGCACCACATGGCTTAGCTCTCGAGGGCATCTTTGGAATTCTCAACAACGTAGTCTGGACATCTCATGGACCATGCTCCGTTACTGGTTTTGAATTAACGCGTGCGGCTCTCAAAGAAAAGTATGGACATGTCAGTGTCATTAGCGTCGACAAATTCCCGCGCATGGTTGATTACGTAATTCCAAGCGGAGTAAGAATTGCTGATGCTGACCGTGTACGACTCGGCGCCTACCTTTCACCAGGAACTACAGTCATGCACGAAGGTTTCGTAAACTTCAATGCCGGAACACTTGGCACATCAATGGTCGAAGGCAGAATTTCTGCAGGGGTCGTTGTTGGCGACGGCACAGACATTGGTGGCGGCGCTTCAATAATGGGCACTCTTAGCGGTGGCGGAAAAGAAATAGTTTCGATCGGCGAAAAATGTTTATTAGGCGCAAATTCGGGACTCGGTATTTCCCTTGGAAACAATTGCATCATCGAAGCGGGTACTTACATCACGGCAGCGGCAAAAGTTCGTTTACCTGATGGCGAGATCGTGAAAGCCAGCGCGCTCTCTGGTGGGGATAATTTACTTTTCCGACGTAACTCACTTGATGGAAGTCTAGAAGTTGTTCTTCGTACAGGCACCTGGGGTGGTCTGAACTCGGTGCTTCACGCAAATTAAGGCGTGAGCGGAACTTCACTCATTTGAGGTGGAGCTAATTCAAACCATCGAGATGGCAATTTCGCACTGACTTTAAATGAAACGCCATCTAATTGCGCGGTTTGGCCAGTACTAGAGGTTGCCAACATCACGTCAACGTTGCCATTCACTTTACGGCTTAAGATTTCAACGGAAACCACATCAGGCAAGCTGAAAGCCTGGGCCATTACCTCCTGCGAAACGATTCGCTCCCAATAGAAAAATTTGGGATTGAGTAGTGGATCTAAACTCCATAGGTCTGGAACGCTTTGCACGTAGGCAATCGGCGTGCCCCACACATCTTCCGCCAAAGAAGTTTGACCAGCAGAAGATGCGAAGAAGTAAGTAGCAATCGGAATTGAATTCTGTGTCACGGCTAAACCGTTATGTTCCCCATCTAATGTGGCATTCACGGCGTCGCGCCACTTTTGGCCCCACCCAGTTTCCAACTCCTTGGAGTACCCAACGAAATTCTGATCTACAAAACTTGCATAAAGATGACATGCGCAAGCACTGCGTAAACTCTTGCTTCGCGTCAGGGCAAAACTTCTAGAAGCAATTACCTGCGCTTGAAGAGCTGAAGCTGGCCATGACGAGGGCATTTCGCCAATCCCCCAGAGATATTCATCGTGCAATCGCAGAGTATTAGTAAATTCAATTCTGCTTCCAAGATTTGCTGCATTGACTACTTTGATATTCATCTGCCCGTATCGATATTTCATCGAAGTTGAACCGGACTTTACGCCGACTACAGCAGGTACACCTTTGAGATATCTTGTTCCAGTCCAACGGATTGTCCAGGCGCTACCGCTTTCTAACATCACTGATGTTCCATCTGCCTTTACTAAAGACGGCACGATTGAACTTCCCAAAAGTGTAAAAACTAAATTTGTCTTGGCACTTATTTTCTCCACTGGTATGGCGGATAAACCTTGCTTGATATCTCCAGAGAAGAGTTGAAGTTGACCATACTTAGTATCCGTGCGTAAGGAAATATTCGTAAGCAAATGTCCGATATTGACTCGAATGAGTTGGTCATCTTTAACCGGTTCCACAGCAACATCTTTAAAGTAATACTGAAGAATTTCCGTAGCGCTCCTACCTTCAAGAGCTTGCCCGCGAGCACCCACTTGACTCATTCCGACACCATGCCCATATCCAGAGCCTTCAAAAGTGAAGAAGGTCGGTATGTCATCACCGTGTGCGGGTGCTACCAACAAATTAGCAACAATAAGCAGCATTGCCAGTATTTGACGGCGCATCATTTATTGAGTGTCTGCAAGGATGTAATAAATCCTGCTCCCCAACACATCTGCATAGTCGCAAGAATTGCCGGCAGGCGAATTTTCTCTGCGATTCCGTTGCCAATAGCTGCTGAGGAGATGAGGAGAAATCCAACGTAAACACCAACTGGCAAGAATAGATACGGAGAAATAAAGAACCCTGATGCGAGTGAAAGAATTGATGCGAGCAGAGTAAATGGAGGCGCTAAATACCGAAGATTGACAGTCCCCTTATGAGTTCTTGCAACTACGCGGCGCCATCGGCCATATTCGAAATATTGCTTTGCCAAGGCCCGAATTGTGGGCCTTGGGCGATATTTCACTTCAAGTCGAGGATCGAAATAGATAATTCCGCCAGCTTGGCGCAAACGAAAATTTAATTCCCAATCTTGCGCACGGATAAAACTCTCATTAAAGCCGCCAACAGATTGAACTGCTGATCGTATAAAGGTTCCTAAATAGACAGTATCGACGGAACCGGCCTGACCACCAGTGTGAAAATTTGAACTGCCGACGCCAAATGGACTTCGCATAGCCGTCGCAACCGCTCTTTCAAAGGGAGTGGCCCCTTCGGCTGCCATCAGGCCGCCCACGTTCGCAGCTCCGGTCTTTCGAAGAATTTCAACGGCAAGTGAAATGTAATGGGTGGGAATCTGCGCATGCCCGTCAACTCTGACAATAATTGGAAAATGTGAAGATGCGATCGCTAAGTTGAGTCCAGCAGCAGTACGCCCAGTCGGATTTTCTACCAGGATAATCCGCGGATCCTTCTGACTCAGAAGTGCAGCAATTTTGGCGGTCTCATCTTTTGAAGGTCCTAACGCAAGGACTATCTCAAAGTTGCCGAGATAATCCTGTGAAAGTATCGCGCCTATTGATTCTTCAAGATGTAAAGCTTCGTTGAGAACCGGCAAAATTACAGAAACCCCAGGGAAAATTGGCCCACCTTCCTCAGGTGAGAGAAATAACGTCTCGTTTGATGAATTCATGACGTGATAACGCTACCGTCCAAGTACGCTCTCCTAGTGAAATCCACGCGAGCGATCAAGGTAGTTACCTCATTATCTGTAGGGGTAGTACTGATATCTGCATTTTCCTGGCTTGGCCTTGGCCATGTTAGCGGTTCGCTCAAGCGGGTTGACGCATTCAAAGGTATTAAAACCCGCCCCGAAAAACCATCTTCAGCAATTAATTATCTTCTCGTTGGTTCCGATACTCGCGAAGGGTTAACGTGGGCAGAGTTGAAAGCTCTCCGCGTCGGAAGCACTGTAACTGCGGCCGGTAAGCGTTCGGACACGATGTTATTGGTCCACATCAGCAAAGCGCGAGATACGGCCGTGATCGTCTCATTACCTCGCGACACCCTTGTTACGGTACCGAAACATACAGAAGCAAGTGGAAAAACTTATCCAGCGGTTCGGGCGAAGTTAAACGCAGCTTTCAACTGGGGCGGTGCACCACTACTTATTCAAACAGTAGAAGGAATTACCAACCTACGTATTGATCACTACGTTGAAATCAGTTTTGCAGGATTTGCTCACATGGTTGATGCGCTCGGTGGAATCGATGTTTGTACAAAAGTTGCAATCAACGATCGCAATAGCCACTTGGTTCTGTCGCCTGGGGTCCATACTCTCAAAGGCATTCAAGCACTTGCCTACGTTCGCTCTCGTGACTTTGATGGCATGGGCGACTTAGGACGTATGCAACGTCAACAACAATTTATGAGCGCCGTACTTCGCAAGGCAACAAGCACCGGAGTTCTTCTCAATCCAGTTAAATTAGTTAACTTCTTTAATGCAGTGATGGATACGGTCGAAACCGATGCCGGACTTAACAGTAATGATTTAATTACACTCGCGAAGCAGATGAAAAACTTATCTGCGAGCAAAGTTCGCACCCTGACTGTTCCTATGTCCAACACCAACTACATAGTTCCAGGGTTAGGTTCAACGGTTAAGTGGAATTCAGTCTTAGCTGCCGAACTCTTCCATCGTCTTGCCACTGATCAAGCTGTCATTGATGTCGTTAAGGCTTCACCTTCGCCTTCTGCAACTAAAAAGGCAAAACCAAAAATCGTTGACAAATTTGGTACACGTACAGCGGCTGAAAACCCTTGCGGAGTATTGAAATAGGGCCAAGCGCCTCGCAAAGTCATAGACTGACGCCATGGAATATCGCCTCTCCGTTATAGGTACTGGCTACCTTGGCGTGACCCACGCTGCATGTATGTCTTCTCTGGGTTACACCGTGGTTGGAATTGATAACGATGCGCAGAAGATTGAATGCTTGATTCGCGGTGAACTCCCCTTCTACGAACCAGGGCTGGAAGAACTTCTCCAAACGCAATTGGCCTCTGGTCGTTTAACTTTTAGTACAAACTATTCTGATCTGGATGATTGTGATGTCCACTTTATTTGCGTGGGCACTCCTCAGCAACAGGATAGTTTTGCTGCTGATTTAAAATATGTGGAAAGCGCTTTTTCTGCCCTCGTACCTCACCTGAAAAAAGGTTCACTAGTCGTTGGCAAATCGACTGTGCCTGTTGGGACCGCTCAAAAATTACAAGAAGATCTTTCTAGGCTAGCGCCACAATCTGATTTAGCCTGGAACCCCGAATTTTTGCGCGAAGGTTTTGCAATAGAAGATACCTTGAAACCCAATCGCCTCGTAGTCGGGGTCACCAATGATAAAACCGAAGAAATTCTCAAAGCAGTTTTTGCTCCCATCATTTCGCTCGGCACCCCATGGGTGCGAGCAGATTTACCTACTTCAGAATTAGTTAAAGTTGCTGCCAATTCATTTCTAGCGACCAAAATCTCTTTTATCAATGCTATGGCAGAGATATGCGAAGCTGCAGGTGGGGATGTCACTGTGCTCGCAACGGCAATCGGTTATGACCCAAGAATCGGTAATAAATTCCTTCAAGCAGGAATAGGTTTTGGTGGAGGTTGCCTTCCTAAAGATATTCGAGCATTTATGGCTCGTGCCGAAGAACTCGGAGCCAAACAAGCGGTCGAATTCCTTCGCGAAATTGATTCCATAAATCTGCGAGCACGCCAGCGTGTAATTGATGTCGTGAGAGGAGAATTGTCGGAGGACCTATCCGATTACAGAATCGCGGTTTTGGGGGCAGCCTTTAAGCCCGAGAGTGATGATGTGCGTGATTCCCCTGCTCTTGATATTTCTGCGCAGCTTCTTGCTGCTGGTGCAACTATTACTGTTCATGACCCTAAAGCCGCAGCGAATGCGAAAAAGCGCTTCCCTGCACTCACTTTTGCAGAGTCAATTGATGAGTGCGTTGCCGGTGCGGATTTAGTATTGCATCTGACTGAATGGAAAATGTATCGAGAAATCGATCCATCGCACCTTGCAAGTTTGGTTAAAACCCCACGAATCATTGATGGGCGCAACGCTCTCGACCGGGATAAATGGGTTGCCGCTGGCTGGACTTTTCACGCCCTCGGTCGAAAGTCATGAACGCTCAGAGTGAGATTGACCAATTACTTGCTTTGCACACCTGGGCGATAGTCGGGTTGAGTAATAATCCAGATCGTGCTGCTTATGGTGTTGCAGAACTACTTCAAAGCAAAGGACATCGCATAGTTCCTGTCCATCCAAAAGCAGAATCTGTGCATGGAGAGCAAGGTTTTGCGAGCTTGTCAGAAATCCCTTTTGCTGTCGATGTAGTTGATTTATTTGTTAATTCACAACTGGCTGGTGAAGTTGTTGATCAAGCGATCGCAATTGGCGCCACGGGAGTGTGGTTGCAACTCGATGTTATTGATGATGATGCGATTATACGAGCAGAATCAGCTGGATTGTTAACTGCAATGAATCGATGTCCTGCAATTGAATATCGTTCGCGGAATTAATTAAAAACCAGTCTTTTGGGTCCGACGAGTCTGCAAGTTCTCGCCTTTGCTTTTTGCTTCATCGTGCATCGTCGTCATGGCACTTTCCACTTTAGCTGCGATTTGCGAATCTGAAATACCCAACATGCGTGCGGCAAGCAGAGCTGCATTCTTAGCATTACCAATTCCTACAGTTGCAACTGGAATTCCTGCAGGCATCTGCACAATTGAAAGAAGCGCATCCATTCCATCTAAATTCTTAAGAGAGATAGGAACGCCAATAACGGGCAACGTCGTTAAAGAAGCGACCATTCCTGGTAGGTGAGCGGCGCCTCCAGCTCCAGCGATAATGATTGAAACTCCACGATCGCGCGCGCTTTGAGCAAATTCCACCATTTCATGCGGCATGCGATGGGCGGAAACTACATCGGCAGAGTAGGTAATTCCAAGTGATTCCAGAGTTTTGGCCGCTTCTTCCATTACTGGCCAATCAGAATCTGAACCCATGATGATGGCGACGCTTTTCTCACTCATCAATAACTCCGCTCATGTAGTCGATAGCATGTGCAACGCTCTCCTGTAAGTCTAGAACGTTCTCGCCCACGGCGCTTACATGCCCAATCTTGCGGCCAGCTCGTACTTCTTTTCGATATTGGTGAACTTTAAGACCCGGGGTTCTTGCCATCAGATGTAGGTAAGGGCGGTACATATCGCTCTTATCTCCGCCAAGGATATTGCCCATGACTGCATAGGTGCTTGTCATAGCTGGATCACCAAGTGGCAAGTCAAGAATTGCACGTAGATGTTGCTCGAATTGACTTGTTCTTGATCCTTCAATTGTCCAGTGCCCAGAATTGTGAGTTCGCATTGCTAATTCATTTATAAAGAGTTCTTCACCTTTAACGAACATTTCTACAGCCATGACTCCAACGACAGCGAGTTCAGAAGCAATCTCCAGGGCAAGTTCTTGTGCCTTAAGAGACGTTTTCTCCGAGATCGCAGGTGCAGGAGTGACGGTTGATGTGCAAATACCATCATTTTGAATAGTCTGCGTTGGCGTCCATGAAGATGCTTGACCATGAGGTGAGCGCGCGACCATTACCGCAATCTCACAATCAAATTCAAGTAACTCTTCAATGAGAAGAACGTTGTGAGTGCGGAATAATTCTTCAAGTTCGTGCGCGGAAGTAACTTTCCAGACTCCTCGACCGTCGTATCCGCCAGCAATTGCTTTAGCAATAACTGGAAAAGTCTTTACTGAATCGCCCTCGCGCAGCACTTGCCAGGAAGGCGCTGGAAACTTCGCCAAACGCTCGCGCATCTGAGCTTTGTCTTGACTATAAATAAATGATGCAGAACTGGGGCGGACAACGACTCCCTCGCTTTCTAATGCGCGAATGATCGAAAGCGGAATGAGTTCGTGTTCAAAGGTAATTACATCGCACCCCCGCGCAAAAGCGCGAACGGTTTCTAGATCTCTAAAATCTCCCACCACATGTGGAACCACCTGAGCGGCGCTATCGGTTGAACTCTGTGCCAAGAGTCGAAGTTCAACTCCGAGAGCAATCGCAGGGGCGATTGTCATGCGGGCAAGTTGGCCAGCTCCAATAATTCCGACAACAGGAAAGGCGCTCTTCACCGGCACATCCTACTTTGGGTCAAGATGTATGACATCCCCGACTGTAAGCAGTTCGCCGTCATCAATGATTAAAGCTCCTGTGAGATCAATTCCATGGGCAAATGATGCTCGTTGAGTTCCATTGACTTCGGTAATGCGGATTGCTTGGCCAATTGTCGCACTCTTGGCTCGATACTCCTCAAGAATTCTAGAATCGCCAGAGTCCCAACGTGCGAGTAGTTGCGTGAAATTTGTAAGGATTGATGTGAGTAATTCGTTGCGATCGCAATCGGCCCAACCCTCAAGTGCAAGTGAGGTCGCTGTCGAAACAGGTAATTCATTTAGATTTTGACTGACATTGATGCCAATACCAATCACAACTCCTGATCCTTCGATCGCTTCAGCTAAAAGTCCTGAAATTTTCTTTCCATGTACAAGAACATCATTTGGCCATTTTAATTTTGCTGGAATTTGTTTTTCGAGCGCTTCGACTACTGCTTGACCTGCAAGCAACGGCAACCAACCCCAGTCGTGCGACATTCGTTTTGGTTGGATGAAGAGAGAGAAAAGTAGTCCTGATTTTTCTGGAACTTCAAAACTCCTATCAAGTCGTCCACGTCCCGCGCTTTGATACTCAGCAGTAAGAACGTCGCCATGAATTGCGTTACCGGAACGAACTCGCGAAGTTAAATCATTCTGAGTAGAACCAGTGAGTTCAACCACGCTTACCCGCCAGTAACTGTTTTTCAAGGCGGAATTAATTCCGAGTTCATCAAGAGGTCTACGTATTGGCTCCACGACTAGTACCGTAGGGGTATGAGCCGTGATCTGCATACAACCGCCGGGAAAATTCAGGACTTACGCGACCGATTAGAAGAAGCTGTACATGCGGGATCAGCGCGCGCGGTAGAGAAGCAACACGCAAAGGGCAAGATGACAGCGCGTGAGCGCATTGCCAAACTTGTCGACGAAGGTTCGTTTACAGAATTCGATGAATTCGCTCGCCACAGAAGCGTTAATTTTGGGATGGAAAATAACCGTCCTTATGGAGATGGCGTTATTACCGGCTACGCAACAATCGATAATCGCAGTGTGGCAATTTTCTCTCAAGACTTCACAGTCATGGGTGGCAGCCTTGGCGAAGTCTTCGCCGAGAAGATGGTGAAGATTGCTGAATTCGCTTTGAAGAATGGAATCCCACTCATCGGAATCAGTGATTCTGGTGGCGCCAGAATTCAAGAAGGTGTCGCATCTCTGAGTGGTTACGGCAAACTTTTCAGACTTAATACTCGATCCTCTGGTGTTATCCCCCAAATTTCACTCATCCTTGGCCCATGCGCTGGCGGCGCAGCATATTCACCTGCCCTCACTGACTTTACAATCATGGTCAACGAAACATCTCACATGTTTATTACTGGGCCGGAAGTGATTAAAACTGTAACGGGCGAAGAAGTTGGTATGGAAGAACTTGGTGGCGCTCATACTCATAATGCGCGGACTGGAAATTCACACTATTTAGCCGAGAATGAAGATGACGCGCTTGATTATGTGAAAGCGCTTCTCTCTTACCTTCCTAGTAATAACTCCGACGGCACACCGAATTTGCCTGCGACGGAAACTCTAGAGAAGAAGGGATCTGACCACGCACTCGATGCACTGATTCCAGATAGCCCAAACCAGCCTTATGACATGAAGGTACTCATCCAAGCGCTCCTGGATGAATCTGAATTCCTAGAAGTTCATGCGCTCTTTGCGCCCAACATCATTGTGGGATTTGGTCGCGTCGAAGGCCATAGCGTGGGAATTATCGCTAATCAACCATTGCAATTAGCTGGCACACTCGATATTGATTCAAGTGAAAAAGCGGCGCGTTTCTTACGTTTTTGCGACGCATTCAGTATTCCAATTATCACTTTGGTAGATGTTCCAGGGTTCTTACCAGGAATTGAACAGGAATGGAACGGAATTATTCGTCGCGGAGCCAAGCTCCTATATGCCTACGGCGAAGCATCTGTACCTCTTGTCACTCTAATTACTCGCAAAGCGTATGGCGGCGCGTTTATTGTGATGGGTTCTAAATACATTGGTGCGGATGTCAACCTTGCTTGGCCAAGTGCGGAAATTGCCGTTATGGGCGCCCAAGGTGCAGTGAACATTCTCTACCGTAAGGAACTTGGAGAGGCCGATGATGCAGAGGCTCTTCGCACTTCTTTGATTACTGATTACAACGAAACTCTTGCAAATCCGTATTTGGCAGCAGAGCGCGGATATGTCGATGCAGTGATTGAGCCAAACCAAACTCGTGAGTACATCACGAAAGCGCTACGTACGCTACGTACCAAACGTGATCTACTACCCGCTCGCAAACATGGAAATATTCCACTGTGATTGCATACACAATTACTTCTGGCACTCCGACGCTGGATGAGCTAGCTGCCCTCGAGTTCGCATTCGAAGCGCATAAGCGTCCTGAGGAAATCTTGCCGCAAGTTAAGAGCGTATGGGCAAAACCTGCGCTGAGAGAACCTTTGGACAGGAAAGCTTAGATGCCACACATTGTTCTGGCATCTGCGTCGCCTTCACGTAAAAGATTACTCGAAGCCGTCGGTATCACTGCCACTGTCGTTGTCAGCAATGTCGAAGAAGAGAGCGATATTTACCTTGCGATGAACCCTCGCGAAATGGTTATTGCACTCGCAATTGTTAAGGCACATACCGTTCGTGAAGTTCTTGAAGAACCAGCGATCATCATCGCTTGTGATTCGACATTCGAGTTTGAAGGCTCCTCCCTCGGAAAGCCACTTACAGCGGAATTAGCGACGGAAAGAGCTCGGCTGCTCAGTGGTAAATCTGGATATCTCCACACTGGACATTGCGTAATAGATACTGAACGCGGGGTTGAAATATCCGATGTAGTAACGACTAAAGTGAATTTCTCTAAGATAAACGAAGATGAGATTGCTGATTACGTGCAATCGGGTGAACCGCTTCACGTTGCGGGGGGATTTACCCTTGATGGCTTGAGTAGCGCATTCATCTCATCAATCGAAGGTGACTACACGAATGTCATCGGGCTATCTGTGCCGCTTCTGCGCAAAATTACTACAGAACTCGGCTACTCCTGGCCTTCATTGAAAAATGAAAGTATCGGAGCCATGTTATGAAATCAGTCTTAATTGCCAATCGTGGTGAAATCGCAGTCCGAGTTATCCGTGCCTGCAAAGATCATGGACTCAAGAGCATCGCTGTTTATTCGAGCGAGGATCGCACTGCTATGCATGCTCACATGGCAGATGCTTCATACTCACTTCACGGAACCACGGCAGCGCAAACATATTTGAACATCGAAGCAATTTTGGAAGTTGCTAAGAGTTCGGGGGCAGATGCGGTTCATCCTGGGTATGGGTTTCTTTCAGAAAATGCCGACTTCGCTCAAGCAGTTCTAGATGCCGGACTTATTTGGATTGGACCTTCGCCCGAAGCGATTCGATTGCTTGGAGATAAAGTTTCAGCACGGAAAATTGCGGCAAAAGTGGGCGCTCCACTCGTTGCCGGCACTGCAGATCCGGTGGATGGCCACGAACAAGTAACAGCATTCGCCAAAGAACATGGTTTACCGGTAGCGATTAAGGCCGCTCATGGCGGTGGCGGACGCGGACTCAAAATTGCTCACACGATGGCAGAGATTCCAGAACTTTTTGCCTCTGCAGTTCGTGAAGCCATTGCAGGATTTGGTCGCGGAGAATGTTTCGTCGAGCGATACTTAGATCAGCCCCGCCACGTTGAAACTCAGGTTCTTGTAGATAAAACCGGCCATGCCGTAGTTATTAGCACCCGCGATTGTTCGCTTCAACGTCGCCATCAGAAGTTGGTTGAAGAAGCACCTGCTCCATTTCTCACAGATGCGCAAAATGCAGAACTTTATAGATCAAGTAAAGCGATCATGATTGAAGCTGGTTACGTTGGTGCTGGTACCTGCGAATTCCTTGTGGGCAATGACGGCACAATCTCGTTCCTAGAAGTCAATACTCGCCTGCAGGTAGAACATCCCGTCAGCGAAGAAGTTACGGGAATTGATTTAGTTCGCGAACAATTTAGAATTGCAATGGGTGAAGAGCTTGGGTACGACGATCCAATCGTCCGAGGTCATTCATTCGAATTCCGAATTAACGGCGAAGACCCTGGGCGCTCATTTCTTCCTGCTCCTGGTCGCATCTCTGATTGGAAGCAGCCGGCAGGACCTGGAGTACGTGTTGATTCAGGATTTGGCAACGGCGACACCATTGGCGGAAATTTCGATTCACTCATTGCCAAATTAATCGTGACGGGAAGTTCGCGCGAAGTGGCAATTGAACGCGCACGCAGAGCTCTCGATGAATTTAAAATTGCTGGGCTAGCAACTGCCTTGCCCTTTCACAGAGCAATCTTGCAAGACCCAGCTTTCACAGAAGATTTCAAGGTTTATACAAGTTATATCGAAAATGAATTTAAGAACGAAATCCCACAATTTGTTGCATCAGCGACACAAATCCAAAGCCATGCAGCACCAGAACACATTGTTGCCGAAGTTAATGGCCATAGGTTTGAGGTCACACTTCACGCTCCTGAACCTGTCCATAAACGCCATCGTGCCAAAGCAGGCATGAGCGGGCTAAAAGCGGGTGACGGACTATCAAGTCCGATGCAAGGCACAGTAGTAAAAATCGCCGTGGAAGTGGGCGCCCGCGTTGAAGTTGGCGATCTAGTAATCGTCCTTGAAGCCATGAAGATGGAACAACCGCTTATGGCGCATAAATCTGGAGTGATTGCAAACCTCACGGTAGTAATTGGCGAGACCGTGTCCAACGGTGCCATCCTCTGTGACATTATTGAGGCATGAGCGCACAAACAGTTGATGGAATTTATCTAGACCCAATTGGTACTGCCGAAAAAGCTGCTGCGCAAATAGCGCTTCGAACTGGCGTTGGACAACATGATCTCGCTCTTGTCATGGGCTCTGGGTGGGTTGGCGCAGTGGATGCGCTTGGTACACCAACGCACGAATTTAGCGCCGAAGAAATTATAGGTTTTCTCCCTCCAGCAGTTGAAGGACATTCAGGAAAGATTCGTTCGTATGAAATTGCCGGTGCCAATGGGCCTCTTCGCGCCTTAGTTTTTCTTGGCCGTACCCACCTCTACGAAGGTAAAGGCATCGAACCCGTAGTCCATAGCACTCGGACGGCAGTGAAGGCTGGATGCAAGATTGTGATTCTCACAAATGCTTGCGGTGGCATTAAAACTGAATACAAAGTTGGTCAGCCTGTTCTTATCCGTGATCATATTTCGTTGACTGCAACTAGCCCTCTTATTGGCGCAAACTTTGTTGATCTCACCGACCTTTACAGTAAAAGAATTCGCGCCATTGTGAAGTCTGAAGATAATTCGCTTCAAGAAGGTGTCTACGTGCATTGGCGCGGACCAACCTATGAAACTCCTGCAGAGATCAAAATGATGCGAACTATGGGAGCCGACCTTGTAGGAATGTCTACGGTTCCTGAAGCTATTGCAGCACATGCACTCGGTGCAGAAGTTCTAGGAATCTCCCTTGTGACAAATGCAGCAGCAGGTGTCACCGGCGAAAAACTTAACCACGAAGAGGTGATTGCGGCTGGAAAAGCTGCCGCTCAACGCATGGGAGCTCTTCTCAAAGGCGTAATTCCGAAGTTATTCTAAGCAGATGGATTCACGACTGCTTGCAGAGGTAGAAGACTGGATTGCTGATGATCCAGATCCTGTCACCGCTCATCAATTGCGCGAGTTGGTAACGGCGGATAACGAAAAGGAATTAGCTAAATATTTCTCCGGATTTTTACAATTCGGAACTGCTGGCCTACGCGGCCCGATTGGCCCTGGCCCTTCCTGCATGAACCGCGCAGTTGTTGGCCGCACCGCCGCTGGTCTTGCCAAATACATGCAAAGCCGAGGTATGACCAGCGTAGTTATTGGTCGTGACGCCCGCCATGGTTCAGAGGATTACACTCAAGAAACCGCGGAAATCATGAGCGGTGCGGGTATGAAAGTTTTCATTCTGCCAAGACCTTTGCCCACGCCAGTTTTAGCTTTTGCAATTGGAGAATTAGGAGTCGATATCGGAGTAATGGTTACCGCTAGCCACAATCCCCCCCAAGATAACGGATACAAAGTTTACGTTGGCCCTAACGCTGATGGAATTGAATATCGTGGCTCGCAAATTATTTCTCCTACCGATGGATTGATTTCGAAAGAGATCGATCTTGTTACCTCCCTTGCGGGGGAAAAGCGTGGCAACTCCTGGACAATTCTTGATGAAACTATCATTGAAAAATACATTCACAAGAGTGCGAAATTGGCGACATCCCCTGGCGATCTAAAAATCGTATACACAGCCATGCATGGAGTAGGAACCGAAACTATCCAACGAGTCTTTCATTCAGCGGGGTTTGCTTCCTTGATTTTGGTTGATGCACAGGCACAGCCAGATCCCGATTTCCCGACAGTAGCGTTTCCCAACCCTGAAGAGCCTGGCGCAATAGATCTTGCTTTAGAAACAGCTCGCAATTTTGATGCCGACCTCGTCATTGCCAATGACCCAGATGCCGATAGATGCGCAGCCGCGGTAAAGGATCCTTTAACAGGATGGCGAATGTTGCGTGGAGATGAGTTAGGCGCACTCCTTGGGGAATATATTGCGCGCAAAAACCCTAGTGGGGTATTTGCTAATTCAATTGTCTCCTCTTCTATACTCAAGAAGATTGCAGAGCACTACAAGATTGAGTATCGCCAGACTCTGACAGGCTTTAAATGGTTGGCAAAGATCCCCCAACTAGCCTTTGGTTACGAAGAGGCTCTGGGCTATTGCGTAGATTCGGAATCTGTAAATGATAAAGATGGAATTTCTGCGGCACTTCTTCTGGCACAACTAGCGACTGATTTATCTCTCGAGGGAATGACGCTGCTAGATCTTTTGGATGAAATCTGGTTACGTCATGGCTTTCACGCAACAGAGCAAATTTCCCTTCGTGTTTCAGATCTTTCCAAAATTCAAGCCATGCTCAGTGCTTTGCGCGCTACCCCACCATCCTCTATCGCCGGAAAATCTATTAGACAGATTGATGATTTAATGAAGCCTGCTGATGATTTGCCTCCCACTGATGGCATTCGCATCTGGCTTGAAGAAAATATAAGAATCATCATTCGGCCAAGTGGTACTGAAGCCAAAGTTAAATGCTATGTCGAGGTAATTACTCACGGAGATGATGCAAAAATCCGTGCCGCAGAGACAATTGCGCTCTTGAAACCCGCACTTACAGAGATGGTGAGCCGATAATGCAGAAAGAATTGAAACCGGGATCTTGGACTTCACCGCTATCTGCGCGTTTACTTGCTGAAAGCGGAAATCGCAATATGTGGTCACAAGTTGTCGGAGATGATTTGTGGTGGGATGAAACCCGGCCAAGCGAGTCAGGCAGAACGCTCATTGTCAGCCGCAAAGATGGAGATTTATTGAAATCTCCTTGGAGCGCATCGAGCCACGTGCACGAATATGGCGGAATTAGTTGGCTGGCAATCTCTCGCCAAGGTAAGACGTTGCTTGCATTTATCAACAAAGACGATCAACGGATTTATCTGACAGAACCCAAAGGGGATCCGGTTCCGCTTACCCCAGCACCACCAGAAGGTGAAGTTCATCGCTACATCGAGATGATTTCGGTTGGCGAGGAAATTTGGTGCATCCGAGAACGCCATATCGCCGGTGAAGTAACACGAGACCTGGTAGCGATAACAGATTCTGAAGTGCGCTCCCTTGACTCGTCTTCTCATTTCTATTCGCAACCGCGAGTATCGCACGATGGCAAATATCTTCTCTGGATTTGTTGGGAACATCCAGCGATGCCGTGGGATGGAACCGAAATTAAGGTTGCCGAAATTTCAGCGGGACAATTATTTAATGTCGGCGTGCTTGCAGGTGGTCTCGAAGAATCTTGCCTCTCGCCTGAATGGAGCTCGCGCAACGAGATCTATTACATCTCCGACAAAAGTGGGTGGTGGAACCTATGGAGCGTTGACTTGGACGCAAAGAAGACGCACCTTATTACAGATGAGAGCGAATGGGGTGGCCCATTGTGGCAGCTCGGAATGCGTACCCTCACAGTCTTGCCAGATGATAGTGTGATTTCAATACATGGCGCCGTAGATAACCGAAAAATTGTTTTGGTAGACCCCAAGACAAGAGAGTGCAAAGATTTAAGTTCAGAACTTACCGACTTCAAGCCTTCAATAAGTGCCGGAAATGGTAAAGCTTACGCATTTGGTGGCAGCGGCAAGATTATCCAACAGCTAATTGAAATTGATCTTGCCACTTTCGCTCTCTCTTCAATTGTCGCTACGACTCATCCTCCGATTGACTCAAAGTATTTTCCCACCCCTCATGAAATTACAGCTAAGCGCAGTGATGGACGTGATGTCTTTGCAATACTTCACCCCGCACATCACCCAGATTTTTCTCCTTCAGAAAAAGTGCCCCTTATCGTTGTAGTCCATGGCGGTCCTACGGCTAACCACTCTGCAACTCTCGATATGGAATATGCGTATTTTACTTCGCGTGGCTTTTCGGTTGTAGATGTAAATTACGGCGGCTCTACCGGTTATGGGCGCGATTACAGAAACTTACTTCGGGGCCAATGGGGGGTTGTTGATTACGAAGATGTCATTGCTGTAGTTGACACACTTATTGAATCTGGATCTGTGGACCCGCAGAAGGTACTCATACGCGGGGGCAGCGCAGGTGGTTTCACTGTTCTTAATGCGCTAGTTCATAGCAAGAAATTTGCCGCAGGTGCGTCATATTATGGAGTTGCAGATGTAACAGCACTGGCTGCAGATACCCATGATTTTGAATCTCGATATTTAGATTCCATGATTGGTCGTTTTCCAGAAGATATCGACCTTTACATAGAGCGCTCACCTCTCACTCATGCTGAGAATCTCACTTCTCCCCTCATTATCTTTCAAGGCTTAGATGATGCAGTTGTGCCGCCAAGCCAATCAGAAGCTTTCCGAGATATCTGTGTAGCCATAGGGATTAAGCATCGCTATATCTCCTATGAAGGAGAGGGACATGGGTTTCGCCAAGCAACTTCCATCATCTCCTCAATTGAAGCAGAACTCACTTTCTACGGCGAAGTACTGGGGTTTATTCCCGCACTTTAGGCGCACTTTCCACCTGCCTGCAGGCAGAATAGAATGCGAACCTCATGATTACCTATTCAATTGTTGATGGCACAGAAAGTAGCCTTAAGAACTTTCTGAAAACCCTCCCTGGGGTTGACCAAGTGGGTGCCGAAGCAAGAGCAGCTATGTTGGGAACTAGAAGTATCAAAGCTGCGAGCAAGAACTATGCAATCGAACTTGCGATTTCGATGGTTGACCTCACGACCCTTGAGGGCGCAGATACACCAGGCAAAGTTCGAGCCTTATGCTCTAAAGGTCTTCGACCAGACCCCACTGATGCGACAGTCCCTCATGTTGGTGCGATTTGCGTATACAACGACATGGTTTCAACTGCGCGCCAACATTTAGATTCCATCGGAGGATCTGACTTACCTATCGCCGCCGTCTCTACCGCGTTTCCTTCAGGACGGGCGTCGATGCCAGTGAAAATTCACGATACTCAAGATGCAATTGATGCCGGCGCAACTGAAATTGACATGGTCATCGACCGAGGCGCATTCCTATCTGGAAGATTTGGCGAGGTTTTTGAGGAAATTAAAATCATCAAAGAACTTTGTGGCGATCGCGCTCATCTCAAAGTAATTCTGGAAACAGGAGAACTCGTTACTTACGACAACGTTCGAAAAGCCTCTTACATTGCAATGCTGGCAGGAGCGGATTTTATTAAAACTTCAACAGGGAAAGTTACCCCCGCTGCCACGGCTCCAGTTGTTTTGGTGATGTTAGAGGCGGTGCGAGACTATTACGAGCTCACAGGAACGAGAATCGGTGTTAAAGCCGCTGGGGGAATTCGAACGACAAAAGATGCAATCAAACAATTAGTTCTAGTTAACGAAACCGCTGGACCAGAATGGCTCAATCCTGCTCTTTTTCGCATCGGCGCAAGCGCTCTTTTAAATGACCTTCTTCAGCAGCGCATGAAGATGCGCGAGGGCAGATACGCTAGCCCTAACTACGTAACGATTGATTAGAAAATGAGTGATAAAACGATGAGCGCCTTTGAATATGCACCAGCTCCTGAATCGCGAGCCGTTGTGTCCATCGAACCTGAATATGGTCTCTTTATCAACGGCAAATTCGTCAAAGGCAAGAAGCACTTTCCCTCAATAAACCCTGCCACAGGTGAAAAATTGAGCAATATTACCCAAGCCAGCAATGCAGATGTTGATAAGGCTGTACTTGCTGCTCGATCTGCCTACCAAAAAACATGGTCCAAAATGGCCCCTGCGCAGCGCGCAAAATATCTTTACCGCATCGCCCGAATCTTGCAAGAACGAGCACGTGAATTTGCAGTGCTTGAAACCCTTGATAACGGAAAGCCAATTCGCGAATCTCGTGATGTAGATGTTCCACTCGCTGCGGCGCATTTCTTCTACCACGCGGGGTGGGCGGATAAATTGCAGCACGCTGGATTTGGAAGCGCCCCAAAGCCCCACGGTGTAGTTGGACAAATAATCCCCTGGAACTTCCCGCTATTGATGCTTGCATGGAAAATTGCACCAGCACTCGCAACAGGTAATACCGTTGTTCTTAAGCCAGCTGAAAGTACTTCATTGACTGCCCTCTTATTCGCTCAAGTCTGCCAACAAGCAGAGCTCCCTGCCGGTGTAGTAAATATTGTCACAGGCGATGGTGCAGTCGGTGCAGCGCTCGTAAACCATCCCGGCATCGACAAGATTGCCTTTACAGGTTCAACGGATGTCGGAAAGATAATTGCCCGCTCTGTTGCTCACTCTGGCAAAAGCCTTACCTTAGAGCTCGGTGGCAAAGGTGCCAATATTGTCTTTGAGGATGCCGCGATTGATGAAGCAGTTGAAGGAATTGTTAACGGAATTTTCTTCAATCAAGGGCACGTCTGTTGTGCGGGCTCACGCCTTCTGATTCAAGAGGGAATTCATGATGAAGTGGTGGGGAAATTGAAGGTGCGAATGGCAAAAATTCGCGTCGGAGATCCCATGGATAAAAACACAGATCTTGGCGCAATTAACTCTGCTGAGCAGTTGATGAAAATTAACGAACTTGTAGATTATGGAAAGAAAGAAGGGGGCGAAATCTGGAGCCCACAGTGCACATTGCCAAGCAAGGGTTTTTGGTTTGCTCCAACAATCTTCTCTGGTGTCACTCAAGCACATCGAATCGCACGTGAAGAAATTTTCGGACCTGTTCTTTCAATTCTGACCTTCCGGACCCCTCAAGAAGCGATAGAGAAGGCTAATAACACTCCTTTTGGCCTATCTGCAGGGATTTGGAGCGAGAAAGGTTCTCGCACACTCTGGGCCAGTAATCAATTAAAAGCAGGCGTTATTTGGGCAAATACTTTTAATAAATTTGACCCTGCCAGTCCATTTGGCGGCTACAAGGAATCTGGGTGGGGTCGCGAAGGCGGTCGACATGGCTTAGGAAGTTACATCAAGGGGGGCGACCATGAGTAATCGCATCGATGTTCGCAAAACTTATAAACTCTTTATCAACGGTCAATTTCCGCGATCAGAGTCTGGTCGTGTCTACGAAATTACATCTGCTGGAAATTTCCTCGCGAATCCTGCGCAAGCCTCTCGCAAAGACCTTCGTGACGCGGTGACCGCTGCGCGCGCTGCGCAAAGTGGATGGGCAAAAGCAACTGCATATAACCGCGGTCAAATCCTCTATCGCATTGCCGAGATGCTGGAAGGGCGCGCCTCTCAATTCGTTGATGAAATCTGCGCCGTTGAAAAATTGACACCAACTAAAGCAAAAGCAGAAGTTGAACAGGCAATCGATAGTTGGGTCTGGCATGCCGGATGGGCAGACAAAATTGCATCGGTCTTTGGGGCAACAAACCCGGTCTCCGGTCCTTATTTCAACTTTACAATTCCTGAACCAGTCGGTGTAGTCGGCATCTTTGCACCAGAAAAGCAATCTTTGCTCGGGCTTGTCAATTCTCTAGCCCCAGTAATGCTTTCGGGAAATACAGCTGTGCTCGTCGCAAGCCAAAGTGCACCACTCACTGCAATTACATTCTCGGAAGTACTCGCTACGAGTGATTTGCCTGCGGGGGTATGCAACATTCTCACTGGTCTCAAAGATGAGCTATCGCCATGGATGGCATCTCATATGGATGTTGATGCCATGGATATTTCAGGGATCGCGAAGAAAAATCAGGCCCAATTACGAGAAGCTGGGGCAGATAACCTCAAGAGAATCTTTGCCTTCTCCGATAAGCAATCAGTCGCCAGGATCAGTGCATTTCTTGAAGCCAAAACTGTCTGGCACACAATCGGGGTTTAATTACTCAGCGGAGATAGCCAAATACGCTGGTTTAACCATCTCTTCAATCAGAGCTAGACGCTCTTCGAAAGGGATAAAAGCGCTCTTGAGTGCGTTGACTGTCACTCTTTGAAGATCTAAGAAGTTCCAGTCAAAGGCGTTTACCAACTCTTGCATCTCGTGGCTCATTGATGTTTGGCTCATCAGCCTGTTATCTGTATTTACTGTGATACGAAACCTTAACTTTGCTAATTTGCCGATTGGATGTTCCTTGATGGTCTTAGCTGCGCCAGTTTGTAAATTAGATGTGGGACACATTTCAAGGGGTACGCGCCGATCACGAATGTAAGAAGCCAACCTTCCCAATTTCGGTGAAGGTCCAGATAGGTCGATGTCGTCAATGATCCTTACTCCATGCCCTAAACGCTCTGCTCCACATAGTTGGATTGCTTCCCAGATAGATGGCAGGCCATAAGCTTCACCGGCGTGAATGGTGAAGTGCGCATTCTCTTGGCGAAGGTATTCAAAAGTTTCGAGTTGATCACTTGGTGGGAAACCATCTTCTGGGCCTGCAATATCAAAGCCAACAACGCCTTGATCGCGATATTTCACCACTAGCTCTGCAACTTCTTGCGAAAGTTTATTCTGGCGCATCCCGCAAAGTAGTGAGGTTACCTTAATGAAGAACCCTTCAGCCTTAGCATCAGCTTCTCCTAATCGATATCCTTCAAGAGTCGCCTCAACAACTTCTGACATGGTTAAACCTTTCAGCGTGAATAATTCTGGAGCTCCGCGAACTTCTGCGTAAACAACTCCATCACGTGCTAAATCAATCGCGCATTCGCGAGCGACACGAACAATATCTTCGCGCCTTTGCATCACGGCAATCGTATGTTCGAAAGTTTCTAAATAGCGAACGAGAGAACCAGAATCACATGATTCGCGAAACCAATCCCCTAACGCTTTCGCTTCGGAAGTCGGCAGAGATGAATATCCGATCTCTTGTGCGATATCAATAATCGTTTGTGGGCGTAAGCCACCATCTAAGTGATCGTGCAATAAAGCTTTGGGCAGACGCTTGATCTGATCCTGGCTGGGCTTCTTGAGTAAATTACTCATGCTTCAATCCGTTCAAGAACTAAGGGCAGGCGATCTACGAGCCCACCTTCGGAAATGGTAACCGCACCATCAAGTGATTCTAGAGCCCGATTAAAGCGGGCACCTTCATCTGTGTGAAGCGTAAATAAGAGGTCTCCAGATTTAATCAGAGCGCCAGGTTTAGCGTGAATTTCGATTCCAGCTCCTGCTTGTACCTTCTCCCCTTGGCGCGAACGACCAGCGCCAAGGCGCCATGAAGCAACACCAACTTTGAGGGCGTTCATCGTTGTCATTGTTCCGCTATCTATTGCACGAACTTCAAGGGTTTCTTTAGCAACTGGCAAAGTTGCATCTGGATCTCCGCCTTGCGCGCGAATCATTTGTCGCCAATGATCCATAGCACTTCCATCTTTAAGTGCATCAGCAGGATCTTTTCCGTGAATATCTGCCGCAGATAACATCTCGCGAGCCAGAAGTATTGTGAGCTCGCGAACATCTTCTGGTCCTCCGCCTGCGAGAACTTCTACAGATTCGCGTACCTCTAGCGCATTTCCCACTGTGAGTCCAAGGGGAACATCCATCGCTGTGACAAGTGCACGAGTTTTCACTCCTGCATCTGTTCCAAGGGCCACCATCGTGCGAGCTAACTCGGATGCACGCGCAGGATCGCTCATAAAAGCGCCGTTGCCAGTTTTAACATCAAGTATAAGAACTGAAGTTCCTTCGGCAATTTTTTTACTCATGATTGATGAGGCGATGAGCGGAATTGCTTCTACCGTTGCAGTGACATCGCGCAGGGCATATAGCTTCTTATCTGCTGGTGCTAGGCCTGCCGTTGCCGCACAAATAACTGCGCCACAACTCTGTAAAACATGAAGCATCTCTTCGTTTGAAAGTTCTGCGCGCCATCCTGGGATTGATTCTAATTTATCTAGCGTTCCACCGGTATGGCCAAGGCCACGCCCGGATAATTGCGGAACGGCGCCCCCGCATGCGGCCACTAATGGAGCAAGTGGAAGAGTGATCTTGTCACCCACTCCTCCAGTGGAATGCTTATCAGTGGTAGGACGATCTACAGCCGACCAATTCATGCGATCGCCACTATTGATCATGGCATTAGTCCAACGGGAAATTTCGCGTGTATTCATTCCGTTAAGGAGAATTGCCATAAGAAGAGCGGACATTTGCTCATCTGCTACAACGCCTCGAGTGTAGGCAGAAACCACCCAATCAATCATTTCGTTGGAAAGTTCGTTCCTGTCTCTCTTAGCGGCGATAACTTCAACAGCTGCAAATGGTTCAACCAAGGCGATTAGCCAATTCATCCGGACCAAATGCCCATGGAAGCAACTCAGAGAGCGGTTTAATGCCGCTATCTGTCATGAGCTGCAAGGTTGCACCGCCATGTTCATGAAGAAGTTGACGACAGCGACCACACGGCATCAAAAAGTTCTCTGCAAGATCTACGCAAAGAAAGGCGACAAGTCTTCCACCCCCAGTTGCGATAAGAGATGAAACAAGTCCACACTCTGCGCAGAGAGTTAAGCCATAACTTGCATTTTCAACGTTGCAACCAGAAATAATTCGCCCGTCGCTCACCAATGCAGCTGCCCCAACTGGAAACTTCGAATAAGGAGCATATGCACTTTTCATTGCAGATACGGCTTCAATCTGCAACTGCTTCCAATCAATCTCCATTACAAACTACTTTCGCGCTTGTAGGGAATTCCATCTGCCGCAGGCGCTCGTACGCGACCTACGAATCCCGATACAGCGATGATTGTTGCCACATATGGCGCCATCAACATAAATTCGCTTGGAATAGGTGTACCTGTAATCGAAAGAACGCCTTGTAAGTTATCTGCGAACCCAAAGATTAAGGCAGCTCCCACTGCACCAAGTGGGCTCCATCGGCCAAAGATTAAAGCGGCCAGAGCAATAAAACCTTTGCCTGCGGTCATCTCTTTGCCAAACGATCCGACAGCACCAAGTGTGAAATAAGCCCCGCCAATGCCTGCGACAGCTCCAGCGATAATGACATTGCGAAAGCGAATACGGTTGACGTTGATACCAACGCTCTCTGCGGCCGTTGGATGCTCACCGGCTGCCCTCACGCGAAGACCCCAACGTGAACGGAAGAGGGCAACATGAATAGTTGCCACAATTACATACATCAAATAAACGATGATTGTTTGATGAAAAAAGATGGGACCTAGTATTGGCAAATCTGCCAATACCGGAATCTTGATTGGTGAGAAGATCGGTCCAGAATTCCACGTTGATTGATAAGGAATCAAAAGTCTCTTGTAGAGAAATCCTGTCAGACCAATCACTAATACGTTGAGAACAAATCCAAGAATCACTTGATCAATTCCGTACTTGATTGCAAAGGTTGCGAGCAGAACCGAAATCAATGCACCCGCAAATGGAGCTACCAGCAACCCAACCCATGTTTGCTGAGTCAAACTGGCCACTACTCCAGATGCGAAGGCTCCAGCTAAGAGTTGACCTTCGATAGCAATATTGATGACACCAGAACGTTCACAGAGAACACCAGCCATTGCGCCGAAAATAAGTGGAACGCTAAGTAGCAACCCACCTTGAAGCAGGCCAGTGAAAGGAATGAACTTGCCACTTGCAGCCCAACATAAGAAGGACATCAATAGCGATGAAGCGAAAATAGAACTAGGAATCCTAATTGTCTTGGCTCTACGGAATTGGATGAAAGCTAATATTACGGCCACTAGGGAAATTGAGGCGAAAATCGTTGAGCCGACCTTCGAGTTAATAGACCATTCATGAACAGCTACCCACTCTTTGTCCATGACAAATCCGAATTTGACTACGTCATTCTGTTTAGGAATTAGAACGAAAAATAGAAATTCGCAGATAGCTAGCGCAAACATTGTAAGGATTCCACGACGCCTACGAAGTTCGGGGGCTGATAAGGTTTTCTTCTCAAGGGTAGTCATCAGCCGTTCCATCCTTTCGAAACAACATCGGATCCGGTTTGAAGTTCCTTTACACGATAAATTTTCTTAACAAGGGCTGGAGCAGCGATAAAGAGGACTACTAGCGCTTGAATTATCAACACTAAATCAATCGGAGTATTAGTGCTGGCTTGCATTGTTAATCCGCCCGCTCGAAGCGCACCGAATAAAATCGCTGCAAATACTGTGCCGATGGGGTTAGCGCGTCCAAGTAGAGCTACCGTGATTGCATCAAAACCAAAGCTGCCACCTACTCCAGCAGTCAGAGAAAACTCCGAACCCATTACTTGCACTGCTCCACCGAGCCCAGCTAAAGCTCCAGCGATAAACATCGTTAGGGTTGTAACAGTTGCAACCGAAATTCCTGCGGTACGGGCGGCCGCAGAGTTGGCGCCCACTGCCCTAAATCTAAAGCCCCAAATAGTTCTATTGAGGAGCCACCAGATAAGGGCTGCTGCAGCCAGGGCAATAACAAAACCAAAATTGGCACGTAAGTTATCTCCAAAAAGATGAGGCAACCTTGCGGTTTCTTTCACGGGCGGCGAAATAGGATCTTGGCGGCCTTTCCTTAAGAAAGTGGTGGTGCTTAGGAGCCAATACAGGAAATACACTGCAACGTAATTGAGCATGATGGTGACAATAACTTCGTGCGCACCCGTTTTAGCTTTGAGGAAACCAACAAACCCTCCCCATAGTCCAGCAAATACCATTGCAGTAACAATTGCCGCAATCACATGGATTCCAATAGGTAAAGTTGCTTTAAACCCAACAAGAGATGCGCCAACTGCTCCAAATATAAATTGTCCCTGAGCTCCAATATTAAATAAACCAGCGCGGAAAGCTAGCGCGACTGACAACCCCGTCAATATGAGTGGAGCAGCCGAAACCATTGTCTCTGAAAGTGGATAGAAACCGGAAAGCGGAGAGCCCGCAACAGCTAAGTTGATGTCGAAGACTGAGCCTTGGAAAAGCGCCGCATACGCTCGAGCCGCGGCAGTTACGCCTTTTGCCAGCATTCTCAATGGCGAACTTTTGAGTTTGAGTACCTCGGGGTCAGATAAAGCAATAAAGAAGCTACTGACAAAGAGGGCAGAGATAAAGGCTAGTAGTGGCAGTTTGGCGCTGCGCCCCACGTTCTTGGCAAAACTTTTAATTTTCATTTAGGCACTCTTCGCATTTTCGTTATTTATGCCCGCCATAAGGAGACCCAATTTTTCTCGCGAAGTATCTGCAGGGACGATTGCGATTATTTCACCACTAAACATAACTGCTATTCGATCTGCTAGTGAAACTACTTCATCCAATTCAGTACTGAAAAGCAAGACGGCGCGGCCGGAATCCCTTTCAGCAATGATTCGTTCATGTACGAATTCGATAGAACCTACATCCAAGCCACGAGTAGGTTGCGATGCGACGAGAATCTTCACGGGACGAGATAGCTCACGAGCTAATACGACTTTCTGCTTATTGCCCCCCGATAGAGATGAAGCATGATCTTGAACGCTTTGTGCGCGCACATCAAACTCTTTGACGCGAATTTCTGCTTGGTCTGCAACTATCTTGGGATCCAGCGAGATACCTTTCGCAAAAGGTGGCAGATCATGGAGATCGAGGATCAAATTTTCGGCAATAGTAAACGATGCGATAAGGCCATCTAATTCGCGAGATTCGGGAACAAAAGCCATCCCAGCACGTAAAGCCTCGCGAACGCCTCCAGGTTTGATATGGGTACCGTCTAGAAAGATCTCCCCTGTTACATGATGTTGCAAACCTATGAGCGCTTCGGCCAATTCGCTCTGACCATTACCTTGTACTCCAGCAACTGCAAGAATTTCACCCGCTTTGACTTCAAATGAAACATCTTTTACTAAGCGTCGCCCTGTCGTGTCGAATACATTGAGTTTAGATACCTTCAAAATCGGAGCGCCAAATTTGGCTGGACCCTTTTCAACTTCAAGCGAAATTGGCCTGCCCACCATAAGAGATGCGAGCTCCTCTTGTGTGGCAGTTGGAAGCGCAGTTCCAACAACTTTTCCACGGCGGATAACTGTAATCTTGTCAGCGGCTTCTTGAACTTCTCGAAGTTTATGGGTGATGAAAACTATTGATGTCCCTTTATCTCGAAGTTTCTTCATATTACGTAAGAGTTCGTCGGTTTCTTGAGGCGTCAGCACCGCCGTTGGTTCGTCAAGAATAAGAACTTTAGCGTCATAAATTAACGCTCTGATTATCTCTACTCTCTGCTGAATGCCCACTGGCAAAGTTTCCACGATGGCATCGGGATCTACATCAAAATTGAATTCTTTAGAAACTCTTTCAATCTCTATACGGGCAGTTTCAAGTTCTAGCAAACCTAAGCGATTGGATTTTTCATGACCTAAAACAATGTTCTCCGCAACTGTAAATACTGGGACGAGCATGAAATGCTGATGAACCATTCCAATACCGGCGGCAAGAGCATCACTTGGGGATTTAATTTCAAGAAGTTTTCCATCGACGCTTATCGTCCCGGAATCTGGTGAAAGTAATCCATAAACAATATTCATCAGAGTAGATTTGCCTGCACCATTTTCGCCAAGAATTGCATGAATTTCGCCATCACCAACTGCTAAGTCAATCCCGTCGTTGGCTACCAAGGAACCAAAACTCTTGGTAATACCTTTGAGCTCTAAAGACATATTGGAAATCTACTAGTTATTGCAGCAGGTTACAAAGCAATCGGCATAAAAAACTGGGCGGGAACGATTTCTCGTTCCCGCCCAGCCTTAGTATCTGACTAGTTATCCAACAGTAAGTGTGCCTGCTTTGATATCTTCGCCGATTTTTGTAACTTCTGCCTGTAATTCTGCAGAAACCTTAGTCGAGAAGTCGTTATACCCCGCGAGTAAAGTTCCACCATTGGCAAGAGTTCCAAGGTATGAATCTGCTGTGAAGTTACCAGCATCTACGTCATTGATGACAGCTGTCACTGAAGTGCCAACGCCCTTCATGACTGAAGTCAAAAGAACATCAAGGTACTGAGGAGCAGCAACTGCACCATCGGTATCTACCCAGATAGTTACAGACTTCATGCTTGTCTGTGAGTTTCCTGCAGTAGCTCCACCAAGACCACCGGCAACTGGGAAGATTACATCTGCACCCTGTTGTTCGAAGTTCTTAGAGATCTGAAGAGCTTTAGCCTGATCAGAGAATCCACCTACGAATGTTCCGTCTTTCTTAGCGGTATCCCATCCAAGAACTTTTACGCTCTTGCTCTTTGTCGTGTTGTAATAAGCGACACCCTTAGCAAATCCATCCATGTAAATTGTGACAGGTGGAATGTTAAGGCCGCCATAAGTTGCAACTACGCCTGATGTTGAATATCCAGCTGAAAGGTATCCAGCTTGGAACGCTGCCTGATCTGTCGAGAATTGAATTCCCTTGAGGTTAGCAAGCGCTGTACCTGGATACTGATCTCCGGCTGGGCCGTGATCTTGGCCATCTTGGTCAACGATTGCGAACTTAGTATCAGGATTAGCTTTTGCTGCCTCAACGATTGCACCGTTGATAAGGAATCCAACGCCGATAATGACAGAACACTTCTCATCAACAAGTTTCTTGATGTTTGGTGCATAGTCAGCATCTGATGTTGCAGCTAAATACTTAACTTCTACTTTTCCTTCAACCGCAGCAGCTTGTGCTCCGGCCCATGCTGATGCGTTAAATGACTTGTCGTCAACGCCACCAGTATCAAGTGCTAAACAAGCCTTAGTTGCTGTGCTCGATGAACTTGCGCAGCCAGTAAGAGTTGCCGCAGTAATTCCTAGAACTGCAAAAAGCGAAATAAGTTTCGACTTCTTCAATTTTCCTCCCAGAAATCCTCAGTGTGACCCATCGGTGGATCACTTACTCAGGGTTGATGTGTGGACTTAGAGTAGTAGTTTGGTAAATAAAACCCAATACCCAATTGCTGACTTTGGCCAAACCCTAAACCTTGCCTTTATGGATTCAGGTGACAATCCCTAAGTTTTTATATGTTTTAACCAAAGTTTCTGATGCAACGACCCGCGCTTTTGCAGCGCCGACGCGAAGAATCTCCACAAGAGCGCTCTCATCGGCTAATAATTCAAGGGTTCGAGTGCGGATCGGGGCTAGGTAGTCAACGACTACTTCTGCGACCGCACTCTTGAAATCTCCATAGCCTTTGCCTTCGAACTCATTTTCTAGCTCCGAAATACTTCGGCCAGATAGCGAAGAATGAATAGTTAGCAAGTTACTTATTCCAGGTTTTTCTTTTTCATCGAAACGCACTTCGCGTCCGGTATCTGTCATCGAAGACTTAATCTTCTTTGCGTTAATTTCAGGGCTATCCATAATCTCAATGACACCTTGCATCGATGCTGCAGATTTACTCATCTTGGATGTTGGGTCCTGGAGATCGTTGATCTTGGCACCAGCTTTCATGATGTATGCCTCAGGAATTTGAAAAGTCGCACCATAACGTGAGTTAAAACGCCCTGCTAAATCTCGAGTCAATTCAATATGTTGACGTTGATCTTCTCCGACAGGAACTAGATCTGCCTGATAAAGCAAAATGTCGGCAGCTTGAAGCATGGGGTATGTGAAGAGTCCGACCACGGTCCGGTCGCTTCCACTTTTTTGAGATTTATCTTTGAACTGAGTCATGCGGCTAGCTTCGCCGAATCCGGTGAGGCATTCCATGATCCAACCCAATTGATTGTGCTCGGCAATGTGTGATTGCAAAAATAGTGTGCACTTATCGGGATCCACACCAAGAGCGATTAACTGCGCTGCTGAAACTAAGGTGCGCTTACGTAATAGAGCAGGGTCGGTTTCAACGGTAAGAGCGTGCAAATCAACAACGCAATAAAATGCATCGTGCTCTTTTTGTAATTCAACCCATTGTTTGACTGCGCCGAGGTAGTTCCCAAGGTGAAATGAATCATGGGTGGGCTGAATCCCAGAGAGGACTCTCTTACGTGTCATAGCGCTGATTCTCGCATGTCTAGACCGGGCGCGAGATCAATAAACGACCTGCCCGCTTGCCTTCCATAGATAGGACGGTAATTCGTGCTCCATTGACCGAGAGAACGTCATTTACATGAGGGATGCGCCCCAGAGAATGCATCACAAATCCACTTGCGGTTTCATAGGGGCCTTCGGGAATTTGCAGAGCGGTTTCTTCTTCTAAATCTTCAATGGAGATCAGCCCATCTACTTCAAAATCCCCTGTGCGCATTTCTTGAGAAACTTCTTCCTCATGCGAGTCGTACTCATCGCGAATATCTCCGATTAAACATTCCACAAGATCTTCCATAGTAATAATTCCATCGGTGCCACCATATTCATCCAGAACAATGGCCAAGTGTTGGCGTTGGTTACGCATCTCGGTGAGCGCTGGCAAGACCCCTTTAGTGCCTGGCAAGAACATCATGGGACGCACCAATTCTTGAATTTTTCCACCGTTACCTGAGAGCGAAGTATCGAGCAAATCACGAACATGGATAAAGCCAATTACTTCATCACTTGAACCACGCACCACTGGGTAACGTGAGTGCGCGCGATCAACTGCGAGCGCTATTGCTTTGCCGACAGTGAGAGATCCGTCGAGAAAATCAACCTCCGTGCGAGGCACCATTACTTCGTGCACTTGACGTTCGCTAGCGTTGAAAACCTCTTCAACGATGTCTCGTTCTTCATCGGTAAGGGCGGCATGGCCACTCACCAAATCCAAGAGTTCTTCTTCTGACATTTGTGAACGTTGCTCATGTGGGTCAACGCCAAATAGCCTCACGATAAAGTTCGTTGAATGAGAAAGTAACCAGATGATTGGTCTAAATGCCATCGCTAGTAGGTCAATAATCGGAGCAGCAGCAAGAGCAATTTCTTCAGTTCTGAAAAGCGCAAGACGCTTTGGCACTAACTCTCCGAAGACCAGAGAAAAATAGGCGATCACTAGCGTGAGCCCGATCAGCGAGAGGTTGTTACTCCACCCTCGCGAGAACCCTAAATTTTCCAACCAAGGTTCAACATATTTTCCAATGCGTTCAGCGCCTAAGGCGGCCGATAAGAATCCGCAGACCGTTACACCTACTTGGGCAGCGGCAAGAAAGCGATTGGGATTGGTCGAAAGGGCGGCAACGCGCGCACCACGACGACCCCGCGTCGCCATCTGGCGAACCTGGCTTTCACGTAACGAGATGAGAGCAATTTCGGCAGCGACAAAAAGGGCGGCTAAGAGAATCAGAGCTACGACTACGCCAATGTCCAGAAGTAGCGTGTGGATAGATCCGGTGGCCGGGTCGGGGTTCATGGAGTAAGGCTATCGGAGAGGGAAATTGCGTGAGCCACTTCCTAATCTGCGCGCCATGGCGTAACCTCCTGCCACAGCACTTAGGGGATTTCTCCTAGGTGACCTTCATCCAACGGATCGTCGGGCACGTACCTGCCCGGAGAAGGAGTTGTTTCACATGGCATCAGTTGTATTCGATAAGGCTTCACGAATCTATCCAGGGACTACTGCACCTGCTGTAGATAAATTAGACCTCATAGTAAACGATGGAGAATTTCTTGTTCTCGTCGGGCCATCAGGTTGCGGTAAATCTACGTCGCTGCGAATGCTCGCAGGGCTCGAAGAGATCGACAATGGACGTATCTTCATCGGAGAGCGCGATGTAACAAATATTGCGCCAAAAGATCGTGACATTGCGATGGTCTTCCAGTCATATGCGCTCTACCCACATATGACAGTTGCCGAAAATATGGGCTTCGCACTAAAAATTGCTGGCAAGCCAAAAGAGGAGCGCGATCGTCGCGTCCTTGAAGCTGCCAAGTTGCTCGACCTTGAGCCATATCTAGAACGTAAACCAAAAGCACTATCCGGCGGTCAACGTCAGCGCGTTGCTATGGGTCGCGCCATTGTTCGCGAACCACAGGTCTTCCTTATGGATGAACCGCTCTCTAACCTCGACGCAAAATTGCGTGTTGCAACTCGTACGCAGATAGCTGCGCTACAACGTCGCCTTGGAATCACCACTGTTTATGTAACTCACGACCAAGTTGAAGCTATGACTATGGGCGACCGTGTTGCTGTGTTGAAGGATGGCATTTTGCAGCAGGTAGATACACCTCGCAATCTTTACGATAACCCAGCTAATGCATTCGTTGCTGGCTTTATCGGCTCTCCTGCAATGAACTTGCTCATAGCACCTGTTTCTGGGGGCAAGGCAAAGCTTGGAGATCTCGAAATTGCAGTTCCTTCGGGCGTTGGAGCCACAGTCACTGTCGGTGTGCGCCCAGAATCCTTTACGCCATCCACCGCCGGCTTCCACGTTCTCGTTGAAGTTGTCGAAGAGCTTGGCGCAGATGCATTCGTCTACGGAAAGCCCGCTGATGCTGCTGTGAATTTCGCAAATGCTTCAGATGAAGGAGCCCAAGTAATTGTGCGTTGGGATCCAAAGAATCCACCACAGCCTGGTTCAACAATCACCGTAACGGTTAATCCCGCTGCGATCCACCTCTTTGATTCAACAACCGGAGAGTGCATCAAGTAAATATAAATAATTAAAAAACCCTCCAGATATTCTGGAGGGTTTTTTATTGGGAAAACGCTATGCCATAGCTTTCTGAAGGTTCTCATCAATTGATGCCAAGAATTCTTGCGTTGTCTGCCACGGGCTATCAGGTGAGATCAAAATCGCAAGGTCTTTAGTCATCTTTCCTGATTCGACAGTTTCGATACAGACTCGCTCTAGAGTTGAGGCGAACTTTGCAAGCTCTGGAGTGTTATCCAGTTTTGCTCGGTGCTGTAAGCCTTGAGTCCAAGCGAAGATGGAAGCAATCGGATTGGTAGAAGTTGGCTTGCCTTGTTGATGATTGCGATAGTGACGAGTGACGGTGCCGTGAGCTGCCTCAGCTTCGACAGTTTTTCCATCTGGGCTCATGAGCACACTTGTCATAAGACCAAGTGATCCGTATCCCTGCGCAACGGTATCTGACTGAACATCGCCGTCGTAATTCTTACAGGCCCACACATAGCCACCTTCCCAGCGAAGGGCTGTAGCCACCATGTCATCAATTAGTCTGTGCTCGTAAGTGATACCCAACTTATCGAATTGCTCTTTGAACTCACTTTCAAATACCTCCTGGAAGATATCTTTAAAGCGTCCATCGTAAGCCTTAAGAATTGTGTTCTTGGTAGAGAGAAATACTGGGTACTTTCGCAAGATTCCGTAGTTCAATGAAGCACGTGCAAAGTCGCGGATAGATTCATCTACGTTATACATGCCCATCGCGATTCCTGAACCTTCGAATTTATAAACTTCAAATTCCATGGGCTTTGAACCATCTTCTGGCACAAAGGTCATGGTTAAAGTTCCGGCACCAGGCACAGTGAAGTCCGTCGCGCGGTATTGATCGCCAAATGCATGTCGACCAATAACGATTGGCTTAGTCCAATGAGGAACTAGCCGAGGAACGTTGCTGATAATGATTGGTTCCCGGAAAATTACTCCGCCGAGGATGTTGCGGACTGTTCCGTTGGGAGATTTCCACATCTTCTTTAGGCCGAATTCTTCTACACGAGCTTCATCGGGAGTAATGGTCGCGCACTTAACGCCTACCCCGTGCTTTTGAATTGCATGGGCCGAGTCGATAGTGACCTGATCGTTAGTTGCATCGCGATTTTCAATGCCAAGGTCGTAGTAGTCAAGATTGATGTCTAGATAAGGCAAGATCAGCTGCTCTTTAATGAACTGCCAGATGATTCGCGTCATCTCATCGCCATCTAGTTCGACAACAGTACCTACAACTTTAATCTTGTTCATTTTCGCTCCGCTCTTAAAGGCTCTGGACGTCGGCTTGTTTTGTGCGCACTGCTTCGGCAGCGACTTTAAGTTCTGCTAACTCTGTTGCAGAAAGATCTGTTTCAACTACTTTCTTGATTCCGGTCCGACCAATTTGAGCTTCTACTCCAAGGTAAACTCCAGAAATTCCATATTCGCCATCAACCCATGCACAGACGGGCATCACTTCGCCTGAATCCTCAATTACCGCTTTTGCCATTCGCGCAGCTGCAGCTGAAGGTGCGTAATATGCCGAGCCGGTCTTAAGAAGGGCGACAACTTCAGCGCCACCGTTACGTGTTCGTGTAACAAGCTCATCTATTTCTGCCGCAGAAAGTTTATCTGTGAGCGGGGCTCCATTTACGGTGCAACGACTTGGAACTGGAACCATCGTGTCACCATGGGAACCAAGAGTGAGTGTATTTACCGATCCCACTGGCACGCCAAGTTTTTCTGCAACAAAATTTGTAAAGCGAGCTGTATCAAGCATTCCTGCTTGACCCATTACTCGATGACGTGGGAACCCTGTTGCAAGCTGGGCAAGGGCTGTCATTTCATCGAGTGGATTTGAAACCACGATGATTACTGCGTTGGGACTGTGCTTTGCAATATTTTCGGCAACACCACGAACAATGCCGGCGTTAACACCAATAAGATCCATGCGGCTCATTCCAGGTTTACGTGGAAGTCCGGCGGTAATCACTACAACATCTGAATTAGCGGTCGCTTCATAGCCTGCGCCATCAGCGGTGGTTGTTGCTCCAACAATCTTTGTTTCAAAGCCTTCGATGGAACGTGATTGATTCATGTCCAGAGCTAGGCCCTCGGGTTTGCCTTCAACGATGTCGGTCAGAACAACTGTTTCAAAAATGTTGTACTCCGCCAAACGCATCGCGGTTGTAGAACCATAGAATCCTGCGCCTATCACGCTTACTTTGCTTCCCATATCCATCGCCTTCTTTTCTAGTCTCGAAATTGTCTTGACATCAAGATAACTCTACCGTCCGTGCGGAAGTGCTAAAGCCAGCAGCGCCAGTGCTAGCGCTATCGCTAAAGGCAGGTAACGCTCGACTTTGCCCGTAGTTGCGCGAGAAAGTGCCACCCCAGCTGTCCCTACTGCGATTAAAAGTGATGCAGTTCGCACGAATCCCACGAGCCCTACTGCCACACCAAGAAAGATAGAAATATATCCAGCGACTCCAAAAGAACGAAGGGTTATAGACATGCTTCGACAACATTCTTAAGCAGCATTGCTCGTGTCATCGGTCCCACTCCACCTGGCATTGGCGCAACATATGCTGCCCTCTGCATCACATCAGGGTGGACATCTCCCAACAGACCTGCATCGGTGCGAGAAATCCCCACATCGATCACAGCGGCACCTTCTTTAATCATTGCGGCTGTCAGAAAATGCGCTTTACCGATGGCGGCTATAACAATGTCAGCGTTCCTGGTATGAACTGCCAAATCCTTAGTTCCTGTATGTGTCAATGTCACGGTCGCATTTTCGCTTTTGCGTGTGAGCAATAACCCGAGTGGACGTCCCACGGTAATACCTCGTCCAATAACTGTAATCTCTGCGCCATCGATTACGACGTTGTAATGACGAAGAAGTTCGACAATTCCTCGAGGAGTGCAAGGAAGTGGACCATCTTGTCCGGCAACAAGACGACCGAGGTTGAGTGGATGCAAACCATCTGCATCTTTATCTGGATCAATTGCTTCAAGAACTTTCTGAGAGTTAATTCCGCCAGGCAATGGTAATTGAACGATATACCCCGTGCACTCATTGGAATTATTAAGATCTGCAATGGCAGTTAGTACATCTCTTTCGGTTGCACTTTCTGGAAGGTCAATTCGAATTGATTTCGCGCCAACTTCTTGGCAATCTCGATGTTTTCCAGAAACGTAGGAAAGAGAGCCGGGATCACTTCCCACCAATATTGTGCCCAGACCCGGCACAACTCCTTGAGTTGCAAGTTGCTTCACCTGTTGGGCTAGTTCGCCTTTGATTTTTGAGGCGAGCGCTTTGCCATCTAATAGTTGAGCGCTCATGATGTAATACTAATGGGGCTTACGCATGGGAGAAATGTCGGACTCCGGTAAAGAACATCGCAATGCCGGCCGCTTGCGCAGCTGCAATTACTTCCTCATCACGCACGCTTGCGCCCGGCTGAACTACAGCAACGACGCCTGCGTCAATCAGGATCTGAAGACCATCTGCGAAGGGGAAGAAAGCATCACTTGCCGCGACGCTGCCTGCAGCCCGCTCGCCTGCGCGAGAAATCGCAAGACGCGCAGAATCAACTCTATTTACTTGACCCATACCCACGCCCACTGAAGCTCCGTCATGAGCCAGAAGAATTGCGTTGCTCTTTACGGCTCGAACTGCTCGCCAGGCAAAATCTAAATCTTTACGTACATCAGCGGAAACTTCACTTCCGCTGACTTGTTTCCATTGTGAAGATGAATCCCCCGGTGCATCGATTCGATCAACGTCTTGAAGAAGAACGCCGCCGGATACGGGACGCATTTCCCACGTCTCGTCCTTAGATTCAATCACCGTAAGAATTCTGATCGACGGCTTCTTGCTAAGTATCGCAATAGCGGCAGCTTCGTAACTTGGGGCTACTACCACTTCAGTGAAAATTTGTGAGAGAGCTTGCGCCATCTCTTCTGTGACTTCGCGATTTGCAGCGACTACTCCGCCGAACGCAGAAATTGGATCGCACTCATGTGCCTTTGAGTATGCCTGGCTAATACTTTGGCCAATAGCAATCCCACAAGGGTTGGCATGTTTAATAATTGCCACGCAAGGTTCTGCGTGATCCAAAGCTGCGCGCCAAGCAGCATCGGCATCTGTGTAGTTGTTAAATGACATCTCTTTACCGTGGAGTTGTTTGGCTCCCATCAACCCCGATGTAGTTGCACCCTCGGAGTAGCTTGCGCCCATTTGGTGAGGATTTTCGCCGTAACGCAAAATCTCTTGGCGGTGCCAAATACGTCCAAACCATTCGGGTAAAACTTCGCCGTCAAAAGTTTGAAGCCATGTAGCTATTGCTAAATCGTATTCTGCGGTTGTACGAAAAACCTCAAGGGCTAATTTGCGACGTTCGGCAAGGGTAAATCCCCCAGATTTTAACGCTTGTGTTAACTGCTCATATTGGGAAGGCTCACTAATCACCGCGACAGAGCCATGATTCTTGGCGGCGCCTCGGAGCATGGATGGGCCGCCTATATCGATTTGTTCGATGCACTCTGAAAAATCGGCACCAGAGGCAATAGTTTGCGCAAATGGATACAGGTTGATAACTACCAAGTCAAAAGGCGCAATATCTAATTGAGCAATGGCATCGAGGTGTTCAGGATTATCTTGGTCTGCCAAAATCCCCGAGTGAATCCGCGGATGTAACGTCTTAACACGGCCACCCATGATTTCAGGAAACCCGGTATACGAACTTACCTCGGTGACAGCAATTCCTGCAGATTGCAAAGTTTTAGCCGTAGAGCCTGTAGATAAAATCTCTACACCCGCGCCTTGCAAGTTTTGGCCAAGTTCAACAAGGCCGCTCTTGTCGTAAACACTGACGAGGGCTCTGCGAATAACTTTACGATCACTCATCAGGCGTCCTTAAGGTTGGCAAAATATCTCTAATTGTCTCAACGATGAGAACCCGCTCGACAATCTTAATGCGCTCGTGAAGCGAATTTGCATCGTCATCATCAAGGATAGCAACCTCGCGCTGAGCGATAATTTCTCCTGTATCAACTCCGGCATCAACCCAATGAATCGTGGTGCCGCCCACAGATTCACCAGATTCTAGAGTTTCACTTATTGCCCATGCCCCGCGGAATTTCGGAAGCAAAGCTGGATGCGCATTGATGGTCCTGAACCTTTCGACAAAAGCTGGTGCTAGTACCCGCATAAAACCTGCAGAAACAACGAGATCGGGCGAACACTTCTCTACCGCTATGAAAATTTCGGCATCCCATTTGGTGCGATCTTTCTGCATGGGAATAACGAGAGATGGGATGTGGGCTTCTTGCGCGCGAGAAATCACTTGTGATGCAGGTTGATCCGACAGAACCAAGGAAATCGAGGCTTCCAATTTCTCTTGCGCAACCGCATCGATAATGGCTTGCACCAAAGTTCCTGCGCCAGATGCAAGGAGGACTAGTTTCGGCTTCATCTCTTGCCTCCAAGTGCGAGAAGTCGAGGAAGGCCCATCGCAAGAACAATTCCGACTCCAAGTTCCAGGCCAATAGCTAAAGTCAATTTCCAGACGCTCACTCCGACGGCAGACATCGCGGGAGTTAACAAGCTTCCACTCGCAAGAAGTGAAATGCCTGCGACCATGAAAAGAATGCGTAAGTAGCTACCGACCAAAGTCCGTGAATCCTGTGAGATGGTCCAGTTGTAGAGAACTGCGCCCATAGCAACAAAAAGAATGGAGCAAATTAGTACAAGTGGATGACGCGATGCTGGCATTGCTCCAAGAATTGGAAGTGCTGGAATTTGATCTGCGCTGTAACTCCATGGTGAAACTAAAGTGTGGGCTCCCACAGCAAAACCTGGACCAGCAAAATATGCCAATGTAGCGACGATGGCGTTAGGAAGATAAGCAAGATTGATGAGGAAGAGCAGAATTCCCCCTAAGAATCCGGGTTGCAAAACCGTTGCTAAATTTTGAACTGCTGACAAATTACTAAAAAGTGAGATTCCAAGTGCAAGTGAAGCAAATCCCATTCCAAGGGCTATCACGCGTTTGGCAATTTCAGTTGATTCATTTAGTCGTCGACGAGAACGTGGTCGCACCGTCGAAGTGACCAGCCATGCTCCAATCCCAGTCACGACTGGGACAAAGTAGATGATTGGTTGGACTCCATTTGTGCTCGATACCCATGCAAGAAGTGTTGCTATACCTGCATATAAAGTTGAAAAGATTATTCGTGCAGGAGGCAGGGCGTGCTCGCCCACTTCAATTTCATCAGTAACTCGAGAAAAACTACTTCTAATCGCAAAAAATGGTAGGAGTAACGCTCCAATTGGCAGATAGGTCATCAATCCACTCTGGCCAGCAGGCGGTAGCTCCACATGAAAGGGAATGTGGTGAGCGCCGAGCCAAATCCACAGCGCAGCGCGCATTGGATCTGAGGTATTTGCACTACTGCTTCCTGCTGTCGCCCACGCTAGTAAGGCAAGAAATGAAGTAGGAAGTAGTACTAGTGCAATGCTGCGAAAAACTTGTGTCAACGAAACCCAGAGGGTGCGTTGGAACATACGAGTTAGCCCTTTAACAGCGCGCGCATGAGGCGAGCGGTTTCACTTGGCGTTTGTCCCACTTGGACCCCAGCTGCTTCAAGTGCATCTTTTTTACCTTTGGCAGTTCCAGAGGAGCCAGAGACTATTGCACCTGCGTGACCCATTGTTTTTCCTTCTGGTGCAGTAAAACCTGCAACATATCCAACGACGGGCTTAGTTACGTACTCTTTAATAAATGCTGCTGCTCGCTCTTCGGCATCGCCACCGATTTCACCAATCATGACAATCGCTTCTGTCATTGGATCATCTTGGAAAGCACGCAAACAATCAATATGTGTTGTTCCAATAATTGGATCTCCACCAATACCAACAGCAGTGGTGAATCCGATATCTCGGAGTTCGTACATCATCTGGTAGGTAAGAGTTCCAGATTTGGAAACCAATCCGATAGGGCCTGCACCAGTAATGTCTGCTGGAATAATTCCGACATTCGATTCGCCAGGAGTGATAATTCCAGGGCAGTTAGGGCCAAGAAGTCGAGTGGTTCCCTTGCTTTGGGCGTATGCAAAGAATGCAGCAGTATCGTGAACAGGAATTCCTTCGGTGATAACAACTACAAGCGCAAGAGCAGCATCGATAGCATCGACAACGGCAGCTTTAGCAAATTTTGGTGGAACGAAAACGACAGAGACATTTGCTTGAGTCGCAGCGACTGCTTCGGCAACGGTATTAAAAACTGGTAGGTGGTGGCCGTCTATATCAACGACTTGCCCGCCTTTTCCAGGTGTTACACCGCCAACGATGACTGTGCCGGAGGCAAGCATTCGACGTGTGTGTTTGGTTCCTTCCGAGCCAGTCATTCCTTGAACGATGACACGTGATGCTTTATTAATAAGGATTGACATTATTTTGCCGCCAATTCTGCGGCGCGTGCTGCTGCGCCATCCATTGTGTCGAGTTGTTGAATCAAAGGGTGATTAGCTTCATTGAGAATTCTTCGACCTTCCAGGACGTTATTTCCATCGAGGCGCACCACAATAGGCTTTGAAGCTTTATCTCCGAGAATCTCTAAAGCTTGGACAATGCCGTTAGCGACCGCATCACAAGCTGTGATTCCACCGAAGACATTGACGAAGACACTCTTCACATCAGGATCTCCAAGAATTATTGATAACCCATCTGCCATTACCTGAGCAGATGCTCCGCCTCCGATATCGAGGAAGTTGGCGGGTTTCACTCCGCCGAATTTCTCACCCGCATAAGCGACAACATCGAGCGTGCTCATGACAAGCCCTGCACCGTTGCCAATAACTCCCACTTCGCCATTGAGTTTGACGTAGTTGAGGTCCTTCTCTTTGGCTAGCGCCTCGAGTGGGTTGGTAGCTGAGTGATCGACAAGTAATTCATGATCTGGATGACGGAATCCTGCATTGTCATCAAGGGTCACTTTTCCGTCCAAAGCGATAATGCGGCCATCAGAGGTTTTAACGAGCGGGTTAATTTCGACAAGGGTTGCATCTTCAGATACGAAAACATTCCAGATCAAAACTAGGACTTCTGCCACTTGCTCTGCAATATCTGCAGGGAATTGAGCTTGCTGAATGATTTTCACAGCTTCTGATTGTGATATTCCGTGGTTGGAGTTAACAGGAACTTTCGCTAATTTCTCAGGAGTTTCATGAGCTACTTGTTCGATATCCATACCGCCGGCTACCGATGCCATAACTAGAAAGGTTCGATTAGAGCGATCGAGAAGAATAGCTAAGTAATATTCGGCTTCGATTGGGGCCGCTTGGGCAATCATTACTTTGCCAACTACATGACCTTTAATATCCATACCTAAAATTTTGGATGCTATTTCACGTGCCTCGTTGGAGTTCTGCGCTAACTTCACGCCACCAGCTTTTCCGCGTCCGCCAACTTTGACTTGCGCCTTGATGACAACTTTGCCACCGATTTTCTCTGCAGCAGCTTCGGCTTCCTGCGCAGTAGTTGCAACAGCGCCAGCTAGCACTGGAACGCCATGCTTTTCAAAGAGATCTCTAGCTTGATATTCAAAGAGATCCACGTGGGACTCCATTCATAATCGGACGGTGCTCAAAAGCGAGAACGGGTGTAATCCTAGAGCTTCTCAACGGGTGCATAACGCAGCAACAATCTCTTCTCACCAAAGGTGCCAAAATTGATCGTTGCCTCAGCGCGATCGCCCTCACCTGAGAGCGAAACCACCGTCCCTAATCCGAATGTGTCATGTGACACACGTTCTCCCACGGCCAACTCCATTGCAACGCTCTTCTTACCCGTTGCCTTGGGTGGAGGTCCAGAGAAATTTCGGCGAACTGCTGGCTTAAAGGATGTGGCGCTCTTATTGCGCCATTGAATTAACTCTTCAGGGATTTCATCAAGGAAACGCGATGCAGGGTTATAACTTGGAGCTCCCCACGTTGAACGATATTCAGCACGTGTGAGGAAGAGGCGCTGCTGGGCACGAGTTAAACCAACGTAGGCCAAACGTCGCTCCTCTTCAATCTCTTTAGCTTCTCCCAGAGTTCGAGAGTGAGGAAAAATCCCATCTTCTAGCCCCACTAAAAACACTGTGGGGAATTCAAGGCCTTTGGCTGTATGCAAAGTCATAAGGGTTACAACCCCACCATGATCTTCACCGTCAGGAATTTGATCTGCGTCGGCAACTAGTGAAACTTGCTCAAGGAAACCTGCAAGTGAGATTTCTTCGTCTTCACCTAAGGATTCAAAGGGTCTCTCTTCGTACTCCAAAGAAACGGCCACAAGTTCTTTTAAGTTTTCGACCCGCACTTCATCTTGCGGATCAGTACTTGCCGAGAGCTCCGTCAACAATCCCGACTGCTCGAGTACCGCTTCAATAATCACCGAAGGGCGGACCTTTGCTTCGACCAAGGTTTGCAGTGCTGAAATCATGGTGACAAATTCATGGATAGATGCGGCGGCTCGATTTGGTATATCTGCAATTTCATTAGCGCGGTTTAAACCTTGCCAAAAAGATGTGTACTCAGATTGAGTAAAGGAGTCGATGTAGTCGAGAGCTTTGTCACCTATAGCTCGCTTGGGAACATTAATGATGCGGCGAAGAGATATCTCATCATTATGATTGACGACTACACGTAAATAGGCGAGCAGATCTTTCACTTCTTTGCGTTCATAAAAGCGAACACCGCCAACTACTTTGTACGGCAGGGCAGCTCGCATAAAAACTTCTTCAAAAACGCGAGACTGAGCATTTGTACGGTAAAAAATGGCGGTATCCCCCGGCTGTGAGAGATTTTCTCGTTGGAGCTTGCGAACTTCATCGCGAACAAATTCCGCTTCATCATGCTCGGACTCGGCAACATAGCCAGTAAGTGGGGCACCAGAACCCGCCTCTGACCATAGGTTCTTCTCTTTGCGGCTCTCATTTTGCGTAATCACAGCATTTGCAGCGTTGAGGATATTTTGAGTAGATCTGTAGTTTTGTTCTAATAGAACAGAGGTAGCTTTAGGGTAATCAAGTTCGAATTGCAGAATGTTTCGAATTGTCGCACCGCGAAATCCATAGATTGACTGATCGGCATCGCCTACAACGCATAGTTCGGCGGGAGCAATACCCTCGGCATCAGTCCCCACAAGCTCGCGGATTAATTGATACTGGGCATGATTAGTATCCTGGTATTCGTCCACCAATACATGGCGGAAGCGAGAGCGGAATCTTGCTTTGCTTTCAGGGAACTTTTGCAAGACTTCAACAGTCTTTAAAATCAAATCATCAAAATCCATAGCATTGGCGCTTTGCAAACGCTTTTGATAAACCGCATACACCTCGGCCACTACCTGTTCGAATTGATTTTGAGTGGCGTTTAGGTAATCCGATGGACCAAGTAATTCATTTTTCGCATTAGAGATCATTGATTGAAATTGTCTGGCCGGATATCGCTTTGCGTCTAGATTGAGTTCCTTGCACACGATAGTTATTAACCGCAAACTATCGGCCTGGTCGTAGATGCTGAAAGAATTGCCGTAGCCAAGACGCGCACCTTCTTGCCTCAGGATTCGGACGCAAGCAGAGTGGAAAGTTGACACCCACATAGATCGGGCAATAGGACCTACTAGCTCTGCGACTCGTTCTTTCATTTCGCCAGCAGCTTTATTTGTAAATGTGATTGCCAAGATTTCATAGGGCGCAGCACCCCGACGTGCCATGAGATACGCGATACGGCGCGTTAATACCCGGGTTTTACCCGAACCTGCACCAGCCACCACAAGAAGTGGACCGCCAGCATGAGTCACTGCCGCTTGTTGTTGAGGGTTGAGCCCTTCGAGTAAGGGATCAGCGCTCATCATGGGCCACATTCTATTAGGCTTCGGCGACATGGTCAGCACAGAAATTTTAAGAAAATTGAGGAATTCCTATGGAACCAATTGCCGATAGTGAAATTAAACGCGTTCTTGTTATTAACGCTCACCCCGATGACTCTGACTTCGGCGCATCAGGAACTATCGCTCAATGGGTCAAAAAAGGCATTCATGTTTCGTATTGCATCTGCACAAACGGAGACCAAGGTGGAGAAGAATCTGGAATCCCTGTGGAAGAGATGCCCGAAGTTCGCCAGCGAGAACAACGTGCAGCAGGAGCGGCAATTGGCGTCACAGATATAACTTTCCTCAATTATCGCGATGGGTCACTCGAACCAACTCTAGGTTTACGAAAAGATTTAGTGCGTGCAATTCGTATAGCTCAACCTGATCGCTTACTCTGTCAAAGCCCGGAAAGAAATTGGGACAGAATCGGTGCGAGCCATCCAGACCATCTTGCAGCAGGTGAAGGTGCAATCCAGGCGGTATACCCGGATGCAAGAAATCCCTTCGCATTTTTGGATCTAGCTGCAGAAGGACATCTACCTTGGCGCGTAAAAGAAGTGTGGATGATGGGACATGCAACACCTGATCACTTCGTTGATATCACCGAAACCTTCGAACTCAAGATGAAGGCGTTGCACTCACATGTTTCGCAGACAGCACACAATCCAGAGTTAGAGAATATGGTTCGTGCTTGGGGTCAACGCAATGCAACTCTCGGCGGATTTGCCGAAGGTCGCATTGCCGAAGCTTTCAAAATCGTCAATACAAACTAACGATTTATTTAACTACGACGCTTTCAATAGCGACTGTAAGTGCTGGGGTTCCGTCCCCGGAACCATCTACTACGCCAGCCGCTGCGACCTTCTGTACAACGTCTAAGCCCGAAGTGATCTTGCCCCAGATCGTGTAGTTGGAGCCCAACGTTGTGTCCTTGTAGACCAAGAAGAACTGGCTGCCATTGGTATTTGCGCCAGAGTTTGCCATCGCAACAGTGCCTGCTGGGTAATTGTTTTCGATTTGAGCTGGAAGATTCTCGTCTCTATACGTGAACGATGATGGCCCGCCACCAGTTGCTGTTGGATCTCCACATTGCAAAACAAAAAGCCCTGCCGTAGTCAGACGATGGCAAAGGGATGCGTCATAAAAACCAGCTCTTGCAAGGGCGGTAATTGCTGTGACTGTTACTGGGGCATTTGTTTGATCAACAGATATTTCAATGTCACCACAATTTGTTTTTAAAGTGATAGTCGAAATCTTCTCGGTCAAAATCGCAGTTGGAGCGGCAACATCTTTCCCGCTATGGGCAAGTGCGCTAGTTGTCGCACAAGCTTCAGGTGCCTGAGCAACCGGTGTCTCTTTTGAAGCACAAGAAACAAGTGAGCCTGCAAGCAAGACGACTAACCCGATATAGATTCCACGTTTCACAATTACTCCCATTCGATGGTTCCAGGTGGCTTACTGGTGATATCCAAAACAACTCGATTAACGTCACGGACCTCGTTGGTGATTCGTGTCGAAATCTTCTCGAGCAAATCGTAAGGCAAGCGAGACCAATCTGCGGTCATTGCATCCTCGCTAGATACTGGGCGCAGAACGATTGGATGTCCATACGTGCGGCCATCGCCTTGAACTCCAACGCTGCGAATATCGGCCAAGAGCACCACAGGACACTGCCAAATAACGCGGTCTTGCCCAGCGGCGCTGAGCTCTTCTCGAGCGATGCGGTCGGCATGACGTAAGATTTTTAAGCGATCTTGCGTCACTTCTCCGATAATACGAATGGCCAACCCAGGGCCCGGAAATGGTTGCCTCATCACAATTTCCTCAGGTAATCCCAGTTCGAGACCAACGAGGCGTACTTCATCTTTAAAAAGAGTACGTAACGGTTCAATCAACGAGAATTTCAAATCATCAGGCAGCCCGCCGACGTTGTGGTGGGATTTAATATTTGCCGTCCCTGTGCCTCCGCCTGATTCAACTACATCAGGATACAAAGTTCCCTGGACGAGAAATTCAACATCGCCTCCCGACGCAACCTCACGAGCTGCCGCCTCAAATGCTCGGATAAATTCGCGACCGATAATCTTTCGTTTCGTTTCTGGGTCGGAGATCCCAGCTAAGGCTTTAAGGAAGGTACCGCGGACATCTACAACTTTTAACGCCACTCCGGTGGATGCGACAAAATCATTCTCTACTTGCTCGGCTTCGCCATCGCGTAATAACCCATGATCGATGAATACACATGTCAGCTGATTTCCGACAGCGCGTTGAACAATCGCGGCAGCCACGGCCGAATCAACTCCGCCAGACAAACCGCAAATAACTTTCTTATCGCCTACTAGCGCGCGAACTTTTTCAACCTCGGCATCGGTGATGTTGCCAGTTGTCCACGTTGGCTGACACCCTGCAATTTCAATAAGCCAATGGCGAAGAATCTCTTGCCCGTGCTCAGAGTGCAAAACTTCTGGGTGGAATTGAACCCCCGCCAACGCTCCAGTCTCATTCTCAAATGCAGCCACTGGTGTGTCCTTCGTCGAAGCACAAATGGAAAATCCAGCAGGAGCTTGTGTGACTGCGTCTCCATGGCTCATCCATACCAACTGATTTTCTGGAATGTTTGTAAAGAGTCGGGATGAACTGGCTGCAGTTAACTCTGTTCGCCCAAATTCTGATTTACCCGTTTGGGTGACAACGCCATCGAGAGCCGCCGCCATTACTTGAAACCCGTAACAGATTCCGAAAACAGGTATCCCTAGTTTAAGAATCTCTGAATCAAATTGTGGGGCGCCATCTGCGTAAACGCTCGATGGCCCACCTGAAAGCACAATAGCTTCAGGGTTTTTTGCAGTTACTTGTGCAGCGCTAATTGTTGAAGGAACAATTTCGCTAAATACTCGAGCTTCGCGTACGCGACGAGCAATCAATTGGGCGTACTGAGCACCAAAATCGACGACAAGTACGCCACTTTTCTCAGGCACGATGGATAAGTACCTCAACGCGTTGGAACTCTTTCACATCCGAATATCCGCACGTTGCCATGGCACGACGCAATGAACCAAAGAGGTTCATGGAGCCGTCGGCTGCATGGGAAGGCCCAAGCAAAATTTCCTTGAGAGTTCCAGATGTACCCACTGCAACTCTTTCACCGCGAGGAAGTTCTTGATGATGGGCTTCGCTTCCCCAGTGCCAACCAAGCCCAGGTGCTTCAACTGCTTTGGCAAGTGGCGAACCCATCATGACGGCATCGGCGCCACATGCGATTGCTTTAGCAATGTCGCCACTGCGACCAACAGATCCATCTGCAATCACATGGACGTAACGTCCGCCCGATTCATCCAAATAGTCGCGACGAGCAGATGCAACTTCTGCAACTGCAGAGGCCATGGGAACTTCAATGCCTAACACTTTCCGTGTTGTATGTGCAGAGCCACCACCAAAGCCAACGAGAACCCCCGCAGCACCAGCGCGCATTAAGTGAAGTGCAGCCGAAGCCGTTGCGCAACCGCCTACTATTACTGGGACATCGAGTTCGTAAATAAATTTCTTGAGATTGAGCGCCTCGTTGTTGTGCGCAACATGTTCAGCGCTCACTGTGGTACCGCGAATAACGAAGATATCTACACCTGCATCAACCACAGTCTTATGTAATTCGAAAGTACGTTGTGGCGATAAAGATCCTGCAACGGTTACACCTGCATCGCGAATCTGCTTGAGCCGTTCTTTGATCAAAGTAGGTTGAATTGGCGCTGTATAAAGTTCTTGCATCCGTCGGGTTGCATGGGAATCCGGCATAGATGCAATTTCGCCTAATTGAATGCGTGGATCTTCATAGCGCGTCCAGAGTCCCTCTAAATTAAGGACAGCAAGCCCACCAAGTTTTCCTATTGCAATTGCCGTTTCGGGGGATACAACAGAATCCATCGGAGCCGCCAGCATAGGAAGATCGAATTTGTAGGCATCTATCTGCCAGCTTGTTGAGACATCTTCAGGGTCGCGTGTGCGTCGGCTTGGGACGATAGCGATGTCATCAAAAGAATAAGCCTGGCGTGCTCTTTTTCCGGGGGCAATCTCAATGAAACTCATCATCGACCCTTTCCGCGATAGTTAGGTGCATCGGAGACATCTAAAACATCATGCGGATGACTTTCCTGTAAACCCGCAGCAGTGATCTGAATTAAACGTCCTTCGCGACGCAAATAATCAATATCCGCTGCACCCGCATAGCCCATTCCCGAGCGAAGCCCTCCCACAAGTTGATGAACCACGTGAGCAACAGATCCGCGGTAAGCCACTTTGCCTTCGATTCCCTCTGGGACAAGTTTGTCCTCGGAGAGGACGTCATCTTGCATGTAACGATCTTTTGAATACGATTTTTGTTCGCCACGAGATTGCATTGCACCGAGGGATCCCATCCCGCGATAAGCCTTGTATTGACGCCCTTCAATAGTGACAAGTTCGCCCGGTGATTCATCGCAACCTGCAAGGAGAGAACCCAACATCACTGAATCTGCACCTGCAACAAGTGCTTTGACGATATCGCCAGAATATTGAAGTCCACCATCTGCGATGAGCGGAATTCCCGCTTTGATACAGGCCTTACTTGCTTCCATGATTGCGGTGATTTGTGGAACTCCGACGCCGGCAACAATTCGAGTGGTACAGATGGAACCTGGCCCGACTCCAACTTTAACTGCATCAGCTCCGGCATTAATGAGAGCTTGCGCGCCAGCGCGCGTGGCAACATTGCCGCCAATGATTTCTGTAGTTGGAGAATATTTCTTAATACGAGCGATCGCTTCAAGCACTGCGCGATGATGCCCATGTGCTGTGTCGACAACTACAACATCAACGCCGACTTCAATCAAAGCTTGCGCGCGAGCAAATCCATCGTCGCCAACTCCCACTGCAGCACCTGCAAGGCCAATGTTTTTCACTAACTTCACATGTGTTACCTGTTCATCTATCGGCAGGTTGCGGTGAATGATTCCGATGCCACCAACTTTTGCCATAGCAATCGCCATTGCCGATTCAGTGACGGTATCCATCGCAGATGAAACCAATGGAATCGATAAGGAAATATTGCGGGAAAGTTTTGTTGCTGTGTCTACTTCACTTGGCACAACTTCGGACGCATCAGGCAAGAGGAGAACATCGTCGTAAGTAAGGCCGAGCATCGCGATTTTCTCGCTCATCGTGGCCTCCGTCTGTGCCATCTTCGAGCCTCACACGGGCTCGTGGTGGGAAGCGTGAAGTCTATCGGGCGTATTGGACTCCGACTGCCTGCGTAATTTCCTCGCATGCGCTTGCTATATCAGGCGCGAAAATGGCCCCTTCGCACTCAGTGAGGTTCCACCCAGGGCCGCCAATAATGATTCGCGGTGCTGGGCGAACTTTGGGGAGATTGTTAATAAATCGAGGATCTGCATTTTCTGGCATGCATGCCCAAAGGAATACCGCTGGAGGCGCAATTCGTTTAACGATTCCGACAACTGCCTCCAGTGGAGTACGAGCTCCTAAGAATTGAACGCTAATCCCCCGTTCGACAAGGGCAGCTTTTAGTGCGTAGAGAGCCAACGAGTGTTGCTCTTCGGCAATTGCCGCTAATAAGACCGGCCGTGAATTTTCAGCTTTTTTCGGTTCTACAGAATGAAAGACTCGCTTGAGAATCTCAGAGAGCACGTGCTCTACTTCAACACCTTCTTCAGTCCGCTCCCATGTTTCACCTATGCGGACAAGAAGTGGGACGACAACCTCATGCCATGTAGAAATTGCACCGTATTTCTTAATCTCTTTTATTAAGGCGCTCTCCAAAAATACGCTATCGAGTCCTTGGGCTGCACGAAAAAGAGAAGCGACTAATTCTTCACGCCCTTGAGCGCTGGATTTATTCTTCAGGAATTTATCGACCGGTGCTTCACTACCGTCGTGCTCTTTTGCTCTGACCGCTGCATCTGCTGGAGCAACACCTGAGACAACTAAGCGACGCATATAAGTCAGCTTTGCTACATCGCTCTGGGAATAACGTCTATGGCATCCAGCCTGATGTTCACTCGGCCCCAAGCCATATCGACGATCCCACGTTCGGAGAGTGGCCGCGGCAATCCCTAGCCTGCGGGCAAGGGCTGCCACGCTCAGGGACTGATTCACGACCCTATCCTCGCGCTCTCACGCAATTCACACCACCCCAAATGACCCCCCAAAATGGGATTGCGCCTGTCGAACTTGAACAACTTATGGCGCGATTGTATGGTTGCCCCATGGCTGAAATATCCCGACTACCTAAGCCCATTGCCGATCTCTGGGAATGGCAATACTCCGGCGCGTGCCAAGAGTTACCTACGGAGATGTTCTTTCACCCCGATGGAGAGCGTGGACCTCGCCGGCGCAACAGAGAAAATGCAGCGAAGGCAGTGTGTGCAGCTTGTCCTGTCATTCAAGAATGCCGCGAGCATGCTCTCTCCGTGCAAGAGCCTTATGGAATCTGGGGCGGTCTTACCGAGGATGAACGGCTTGCAATTTTGGATCGCAAGACAGTCGCATCGATTTCACACGCCTCTTAACAAACCAGCAACTACGGAATCAAGTTTGGTAACACAGGAAACTTACCTTCATCAATAATCTAAGGCGCCGCAATGCGTATCAAATGCTGCATGGAGCTGTAGCGGACCCAGAAGATGTAATTGTTATTGAATCTCAGGCGCTCTACCAATTCTAAAAACTAAAGCCCCGCCGAAGTTTATCGGCGGGGCTTTAGTTTTACTTATGTAATTAGTGGCTATGTCCTCCAGGACCATGAGAATGACCATTACCACCAGCATCAGCTTCTGATGCCTCTGGCTTTTCAAATACAACGGCTTCAGTTGTAATGAACATTGCTGCGATTGATGCAGCATTAGCTAGAGCCGAACGCGTCACCTTAACTGGATCGATAACACCATCTTTAGTTAGATCGCCATAAACATCAGTAGCGGCATTGAATCCCTCGTTGGGCTTCATTGCACGAACCTTTGCAACAACTACATAACCTTCGAGGCCCGCATTCTCGGCGATCCAGCGAAGTGGCTCATCGCATGCTTTACGCACGAGACGAACGCCTACAGCCTTGTCGCCTTCGAATCCAAGATCTCCTTCAAGAGCGTCGGCAGCATGCACGAGTGCCGCTCCTCCACCAACCACGATGCCTTCTTCAACTGCTGCACGTGTAGCAGAAATCGCATCTTCGAGACGGTGCTTCTTCTCTTTCAGTTCAACTTCTGTATGAGCTCCGACTTTGATAACACAGACTCCGCCAGCAAGTTTCGCAACGCGCTCTTGTAGTTTGGTGCGATCCCACTCGGACTCAGTGTTTTCGATCTCCTTGCGGATTTCAGAAACACGGGCGGCAACAGTTGCCTTATCTCCCCCGCCATCAACGATTGTGGTGTTGTCTTTAGTTACTACAACGCGACGTGCGCGTCCTAGAACATCAAGACCAATTTGATCAAGTTTCATTCCCATATCGGATGAGACAACTTGAGCTCCGGTAAGAATTGCGATGTCTTCGAGCATTCCCTTGCGGCGATCTCCAAAGCCTGGCGCTTTAACAGCAACAGAGGTGAACGTTCCGCGCATCTTGTTAACAACGAGCGTTGAAAGAGCTTCTCCTTCAACATCTTCGGAAATTATCAAAAGTGGTTTGCTTGCTTGGGCAATCTTTTCCAAAATCGGAAGGAGCTCGCTGAGGGCTGAAATCTTGTTGGCACAGAGCAGAACATAGGCATCCTCAAGAATGGTCTCCATGCGCTCTTGGTCTGTAACGAAATAAGGAGAGATGTAACCCTTATCAAATTGCATTCCTTCAGTGAACTCAAGCTCAAGTCCAGTGGTAGATGCTTCTTCAACAGTGATGACGCCGTCTTTGCCGACCTTGTCCATTGCTTCTGCAATGAGATCGCCGATAACGCTATCTTGCGCTGAAATTGTTGCAACATCTGCAATCTGTGATTTATCTTTGACAACAGTTGCATGCGAGCGCAGACGCTCGATAATGGCGGCAACAGCTGCTTCAATTCCAAGTTTGATATCCATTGGCTGAGCACCGGCAGCAAGGTTACGTAAACCTTCTTTAACCATTGCTTGAGCTAATACGGTGGCAGTTGTAGTGCCATCGCCAGCAACATCATTTGTCTTGGTGGCAACTTCTTTAACCAATTGCGCGCCCATGTTTTCAACTGGGTCTGATAACTCAATTTCGCGAGCAATCGTTACGCCGTCATTGGTAATTGTTGGGGCACCGTATGAGTGAGAGATAACTACGTTACGACCCTTAGGCCCCAGCGTCACCTTTACTGTGTCAGCAAGGATGTTTACTCCACGCTCCATCGAACGACGAGCTTGCTCGTCGAATTCAAGAATTTTTCCCATTTACTTCTTCTCAATCACAGCAAGGATGTCGCGGGCAGATAGAACCAAGTACTCCTCGTTGTTGTACTTAACTTCAGTTCCGCCGTACTTGCTATAAAGAACAACGTCTCCAACTTTGACATCCATAGGAACGCGCTCGCCACTATCGAAGCGACCTGGACCTACGGCAATAACAGTGCCCTCTTGTGGCTTCTCTTTTGCAGTATCAGGAATGACAAGACCTGATGCAGTTGTGGTTTCAGCTTCATTAGCTTTTACAACGATGCGATCTTCTAGTGGCTTAATGGCTACGGCCATGTTTTGACTCCTTCTTAAGTGATTGAACGCTTAGGTGGTACTTCTCCTCAAGAGATGCGAATTAGCAGACTCACACCTTGAGTGCTAACGCCAAGCCTATGGGCGGGTATTCCAAGCGTCAATTTGAAGCAGGCAGCCTCTTCAGGAGTAGCTAGGACAGGCTCAGAACCTCTACAGGAAGGCTGGAATCGGCTTCTAGGCCTACTTGGCTAGGCCTTGCGCCCGCTGAGAGCAGAAGTGAGCCAAGGGCGGCCACCATCGCCCCATTATCTGTGCAGAGCGCCGGGCTGGGGATTGCCAGCTCAATCTCCGCTCGTGCGCAACGCTGCGCAGCCAAGGCGCGAAGGCGCGAATTGGCACCCACCCCGCCGGCGATGACAAGGGAGTCGATGCCGGATTCTTTGCAAGCTCGCACCGCTTTGAGCAAAAGGACATCAACGATCGCCTCTTGAAAGGAAGCAGCAACATCGCTCTTTGCATAATCAGGCGTTGATTCAAGATACCTAGCAACGGCAGTTTTCAAACCTGAAAATGAGAAATCAAAGGGACGTGTCAACCAATCGCTAGATTGCGTGAGGCCACGTGGAAAATCAATTGCAGCAGGATTTCCATCAACTGCTTGTCGGTCGATTGCGGGTCCTCCCGGAAAACCTAATCCCATGACACGTGCAATTTTGTCGAATGCTTCTCCGGCGGCATCATCCATCGTTTCGCCGAGTTTTACGATGGAAGATGTGATGTCGTTTACTTGCAGGAGCGATGAATGCCCTCCGCTCACAAGGAGCGCGATTGTTGGCTTGAGTTCCTTGTTATGTGTCAATAAATCAACACTGACATGTGCCGCCAGGTGATTAACTCCGTAGAGCGGTTTATCTAGCGCAAGTGCAAGTGCGCTCGCAGATGAGACGCCGACCAAAAGCGCGCCGACTAATCCCGGACCTGCAGTTACCGATACGGCATCCAAATCCTTCATCGAAATATTCGCATCGCTGAGTGCTTGTAGCAGAGTTGGCAAGATCGCTTCTAAGTGCGCACGACTTGCAATCTCAGGAACAACGCCGCCAAACCTTGCATGTTCTTCCACGCTAGATGCAATGACGTTGGCTAACAAGGTCCTGCCGCGGACAATTCCAATTGCGGTTTCATCGCAAGAAGTTTCAATGCCAAGGACTAAGGGCTCGTGTTTCATACGAGGTCCTTTTTCATTACGACTGCATGGAGGCCAGTACCGTAATAATCAGGTCGGCGTGAAATTGGCACGAATCCTGCCGAAAGATAAAGGGGATTTGCTTCAGCATTGTCTTCCCGCATCTCCAAGAAGATCGATGTCGATTGGCGCGTAATCGCCCAAGCAATGAGCTGATTCAACATTGCCCGGCCTATTCCTCGTTTACGGTAATCGGGGCTGACAGTCAATGTATGTATATCGGCTGCAACGCCTACGTCACTAGCAAAAACACCGGCATAACCAACGATTTCGGATTTGGAGTTGGTGGCAACAATGTAATAACGGTTGCGCGGCACCCCTGCCATCTCCTCTTTGAATTGGCCAACAGACCACGGTGCATCTGGATAAATTGCACGCTCCATACTTGCCACGACAGGTACATCTAGTGCGTTCATATCGCGATAATCGATCATGCTGGGCTTCGCTCACTTGTTGGTTGTGCATCGGGGCGACGAAGATACATAGCTTCGTTTACTCTCCGCGCAGAATCCATGCTGATCTCAACAAGTGCGACTAAATCAGGAAATTGATTTTCATCACTGCTGGCAAGTCCATACTTGATTGCTCCCTCGCCATAAATCGGACGTTCATCATCGAGAAGACTTGGAACATCGACGTGAGGTCCATCAACTCGCAGACCGTTGCTATAGCGCGCCCAATAGATTTCTTTGCGCCGAGCATCGGTGGCAATAATGAAATCAGTCTGCTCGGTCACTGTTGCCGCTATCGCATCGAGTGAGCAAACTCCGAAGACGGGAACTTCTCGTGCTTGCCCAAAGGTGATTGCAAAAGCTATTCCTACACGCAACCCGGTAAAAGGTCCTGGGCCCATGCCAACCACGACTCGGTCAATCGTTAACTGCACTGCTAAAGCTTGTGAAACCAATATTGAAAGTGCGCCGCCATGAGCGGTTGCTCCATCGCGATATCCGTGCCAAAGCAACGCCCCGTCATCAACTATCGCAACCGATGTCCGCGAAGTTGATGTATCAATCGCTAAGGAAATTGTCATAGAGAAAAACTCTCCCAGCGAGGACCAAATTTTGTGAAGGAGACAAGGCGCTCGTCGTTTGTACGATCGATATGAATTTCCAAACGCTCCTCTGATAGGCGAGCCGATTCTTTGCCGCCCCATTCAACTACAGTCACAGCGCTCTCGCGCTGGGTATCAAGATCTAGATCATCAAGATAGAGATTGGGATTTTCGGTGATAAGTAGCCTGTATGCATCGACGTGAATCAAGGGCAACGGCCCTTGATGAACTCTGGAAATAACGAAGGTGGGTGAAGTCACTCCAGTGATTCCCAAAGCTGAAGCAATTCCTTGTGTAAGTAAAGTCTTGCCTGCGCCAAGATCCCCATTGAGTAAAAGTAAATCGCCAGCGTGAAGTGTGGCGCCAATTGATTGCCCCAGTTGGAACATCTCCTCAGGGGTTGGAATCTTCACCATATATTCAAGGTTAGTCGAAAGTTTTCGCATCGGTGGCAGGGCATAAGTAAAGGGGCCTGGTTTCCCAGACCCCTTTAACTTAATTGCTTTTATTGCTCGTTATAGAACTTCAGTAGTGGTGCTCTGAAGTTTGGATCGATGGCAAGTCCACCAGCCTTACGGATGATGGTCTTGACGCCGCCTCCCACTGGAATTGCTCCTGTGGTTGCAGCCTGTGCAGCAAGTACTGCAACGGCCATGTATTGAGCAGTGGTGTAGTTACAGTGAGTTGTTCCGTTGGCTGCTGGTCCAGATGTTATTGGGGTAGCGCCGGAGAACTTCGTGTAACTAGCAGCAGGGGCATTCCAGATCGCCAAGAATTTACTCTTTGGAGAAACGAATGTTCCTGTCTTTACATACTCAGCCTGTGCAGCAACTTTTGACGCTGCTAATTGCTCAGCAGCGCGATCTGCCAACCACTGCAAGTTACCGGCAGGAGTTGTGGCATCTGCTGTTGCAGCTAAGCCGATTGTTGGAACATTAATTGTTCCAGTGTGGGATACGAGTGCACGCATCTTTGCAACTGAAGCAGCATCTGCAGTCCAACGTGGTGCCACAGAAGCTGTTGCCAAGAATCCCATCATTCCCTTTATCGCTGAGTTTCCACTGAGCGCTAAGTTAAATGATGCGGCTTCGTTGGTGATACGGGATGCGTAATCAGTCTTTGAGTTATCAAATACTGTTCCACCTGCTTGCAACTCAACATCGTATGTTGCAAGTACGCCCAAGATTGCAGCTCCTGCGATGTTCTCTAAAGTTGCAAGTGCTGGGCTAGCAGCAAGAGCGAACTTCGAGTAATCGGCGGAGTCAACTGGTCCTGGACCTGTAGTTGAATCGAAGTGAGCGCTCTGTGTTGGTACACCGGACATAAGACCAACCAACAAGAGTGCTGAACGTGGTGGGATTGCGGCAAGTGCAACACCTGCAGCACCTGAAGTGTCTAACCACTTATCAGTTGCTACTGCGGCTGGGATCTTGCTTGCGATTGTCAGAATCTTTGCGATATCTCCCATAGCTTCGGCATAACCTGCAAGGCCAGCCTTGTAGCTATGTCCAACAATGCTTGGGTCGAAGAATGTCTTTAAGCCCCAGAGAGCATCGCCAGCCATTGTGAGTTCGGCTTCGACAGATCCTGCTGCCATACACATTGGTGCAACTGCATCAACGAGTGTTGGGTATTTTTCAGCAAGAGCTTGTGTGATAAATCCACCAAGGGATTCTCCCCAAGCAACAACCTTCGTTGTTTTTGTGTACTTGGCTTTGAACAATGGAATGAGTTCAGCATCAGTTGCCAAGCCCTTATCCGCGTTCCAGCCTTGTACAGAGAATCCTGAACCAACAACTCCGTAACCCTTTGCGAGCAAAGAGCCAACTACGGCAGCGCTAGGGCCAACTTGAGCAAACATGTAGTTTGCAACTTTATAGCCGCCACCAGCTGCTGCTGGGAATGATGCAGGAATATCTACTGGGTAGCGATATCCGTGTGAATATAGAAAGACAGTTCCGTTGAAGTTTGCTGGAACCATCGATTGGTACTTCGCACCATCAGATGTTGCACCATTACATGTTTCAACATAGTGGACAGTTGCGCAGACAGCGTCAGCTGCATGTGCTGAAGGAATAGAAACAAGCGTCATCGAAACTAACGATGCAGCTGCAATTAACGAGAAGACTCGTGATTTAGTGCTAGTTAATTTGCTCATGAGTTACTTGGTAATCCGTTCGTTGGTAGGGCTGGACGCTTGTAGGTTGACTTAACAACTTGACCAGTTCCGGAATCGGTGGTGTAGACGACATATGCGTTATCTACTGGCTTAAGTTCTCCGGCAAGGTTGTACTTTCCAAACCAGTATCCGGTGTAGCCAACATGGCTTTTTGCTGAATATCCAAGAGGTGCAAGTCCCGCGCTAGCGAAAGTTGATCCCTTAGTTTCCAAAGCAGTGATTAGCCCCTTGCGAGTTGGATTTTGTCCAGCTGCACGAAGTGCTTGAACGATCATCATTGCTGAGTTCATGCCAACAAGTACGTTGTTGTCAAAAGTTACAGCGTGGTTGTAGGTCGTATTAATGCCCTGGAAGAACTTAATGTACTCATCCGAGGTATCAGTAGGTGCAGGCAAGAAAGAAGCTCCGATTGCGCCGTTTAGTACTGCTGCAGGGACTGCAGTTGCGGCTTTAATCGTGGTTGCATCTCCACCAACAGATCCGAGAATCCATTGTGGTTTGAAACCATAGGCACCCGCTACAGCTAATGCGGCAGCAGTGGCTGTAGTAACGCCAAAGAGAATTACGACATCGCCGTTGGTGATGCCATCTTTCTTTAGCTTGGTTACCCACTCAGCAGCTTTAGCCGCACTCTGTGAACCTGAAGCGTATGGAATTGTTGAATCGAATGTGAGCCCAGCTTGACCAAATCCCGCAATCGCATCGTCGCCGAAATCATCGTCTTGAACGATAATTCCTATCTTCTTAGTAGAGAAGTTTTCCTTAATATAGGAAGACATAATCTTCGCTTCCATGATGTATGAAGGAAGCAGCGCAAATGTTGTTGGATAATCCTTCTTGACGCCAAATCCGCTATATCCGGTATTGACGAAAAGATCAGGAATGCCCTGGCGTCCAAGGTTGACTGAACGTGAAACTGCTTTATGAGTTGCGGTACCTAGGGCACCAACAACTGCAAAAACTTTATCCTTCAAGAGGAGTTCTTTTGTCTTTGCGACAGCAAGAGTGGGGATATACCCATCGTCTTTAACGACGAGAGAGATCTTTCGGCCGTAGACGCCACCATTGGCATTAACGTAATCAAAGTAAGCCTTCATCGCTGGGGCTACCTTGTTGTAACCAGGTGCAGCAATTCCAGTTACTGGAACAGTGATGCCGAGCTTGATTGTGGTGGCTGTCACGCCAACTTCTTGGCGAACATTAAGCGCTTGAGCAGGAAGTGCCGAAAGTGCGAGGCCGCTCACTGCTAGCGCCGCAGAAGCGAGCATGAACTGCTTCTTGCGGTGTGATCCGATCATGTATTTCCTTCCATCGAGGGTTTGTTACCGAGTTTGCCGATCTTTCTTGCCTTTCTTTTCTTTGAAAGTTCGCCACTGTTCTCCAGGTCCATTCGGTGTGAATAGAACTGCAAGAATTAATAGCGTGCTAATCATTAATCCCGGTAAGTTTGCAATCACTCTCTCTGCTCCGCCTAGCTTGTTAGCTAAAAGTTCGGCATATGCAGGGATAGCGACCAAAACTATTGCCCCAAGCATGCTCCCTAAGAGGTGGGTTACGCCAGCCAAAACGGCCCCTGTCACTAACGCAAATGAGAGGCTGAGCGGGAAAGCCGAGGGTAAAGCGTAAAAAAGGGTCATGGATAAGAGGGCTCCGGCTAGCCCAGCCAGCCCGGCGCTCAAGGTGAAAGCCAGAACCTTCACACGCCCCACATGGATCCCGGCCAACTGTGCTGCGGCTGGGTTACTGCGAAGCGCTCGCCACGTGCGGCCATAACGGCTCATAAGAATATTCTGAGTCCACCATAAAGTAATGAGCGCAGCTAAACCTGTAATCCAGAAAAACCATTTATCTGTGGTGAAGTCCATACCGAAACGAAGCGGAGGATCTCCCACTGAATAATCTAAACCTTGCTCGCCGCCAAGGAATGAGAATTGATTAGCGAGATTCGGTAAACCAATAGCTAACGCCAAAGTGATTCCTGCAAGATATGGGCCAGATAGTCGCGCGGCGCCCCCACCTAAAAGTGCCCCTGCAAGCGCTCCTGCTAAAACTGCGACGATGAGTGTCAAGAAGAACGGTAGGTGCCAATATTTGCTCGAGAGCGCTGCAGAAAATCCACCGATTGCCATAAACGCGCCTTGACCAAGTGAAACTTGCCCCGAATAACCAGTCAGCAAAATAACTGATGCAATGGCAATAACATAAATAGCGACAATCCCACCTTGATAAACGCGAAGTGGATCGACGCGGTCGGCTGCTAATAATAGAAACCAACCACAAGCAATTGTCCCGATAAAACGGGTACGCACACCATTAGCAAAAAACTTCTTAAGCATTGCGCCCCCGCTTCATGGAAAATATTCCACCCGGTCTAACAATTAAGACGATAGCCAAAACTACGAATGCGGTTGGATAATCAAGTGATGATCCAAGATAAGCGAGGATTAAAGCCTTGCCAATCCCTAATACCAAGCCTCCAACTACCGCCCCAATTAAACTATCTAGCCCGCCGATAACTGCTGAAACAAATCCGAAGATGAGTAACAAATCTAAAGAGTTTGGTGTCAATGAATCGTTGGGTGAAATTAACACTCCAGCAACTGCACCCGTGGCACCCGCAAAGGCCCAACCTATCGTTCGAATTGATCCCACTCTGATCCCCGAAAGTCGTGCGATTTCTGGCGCAAATGCAGAAGCACGCAAAGAAAGCCCAAGGCTAGTTTTTTGGAAAATGACCGTAAAGACAATCATTACAAGAGCCGCAGTCGCAATTACAAGTAAATTGAAGCGTGAAAATGGAATAACCGTGTTTCCCATTGAAAATGCTTGAGTTGAGACGGGGGCATCGAAACGATGTCCGTCGTTGCCCCAAATTAAACCAACTGAAGCACGAATCACACCGAGCAAACCTAAAGTTGCGATAACAGGAGCAACTGCGGCAACGGCACCAGAATGAATACGCTTGAAGAGGGTGCGCATCAGCAGAACTTCAACAAGTGCTCCTAACAATGCGCCCACTACTACAGCTGCCGCCATTCCAAGTATGAAATTTCCCGTTCGCTGAATTACTTCATAGGCAACATAGGTAGAGAAAATTGCCTGTCCTGCCTGGGCAAAGTTGATGACCCGAGTTGATCGCCAGACGAGAACGAGAGAAAGAGCCATAAGCGAATAGATAGCACCAACGGTGATGCCGATAAGGAGAGTGCTGATGAATGCCAACATTTAATACCCCAAATATGCTGCGCGCAGCGCAGGGTCGTTGGACAGGTCACTAGCTTTTCCGCTGGCAACCAATCTTCCTAAATTAATAATGATTCCAATGTCGGCAATCTTCAGAGCGCTCATTGCATTCTGTTCAACAAGAACTAGAGTGAAGCCGAGTCTTTCGCGCAATTGGCTCAAGGTTTGGAAAATTTGTGCAACTACTAAAGGAGCCAGCCCAAGAGAGGGTTCATCCAACAACAATAATCCAGGGCGAGAAATAAGAGCGCGAGCAATGGCAAGCATCTGGCGTTCGCCCCCAGAGAGCGTGTCCGCACTTTGCCCCAAACGCTCTTGTAACCGCGGGAATAGTTCGAGAACTTCTTGCGTAGCAAGTGCCACATCTTTTTTGTCTTTGCGCCAAATACCGCCCAGTGCCAAATTATCCTTGACTGAAAGTTCAGCGATAACAGATTTACCTTCGGAAACATGCGCAATTCCAGAGCGCACTAAATTCTCTGGTTTCTTTCCTAAAATATCTTTCCCTTCCCATGTCGCTTGCCCAGTTGTGGCATGGGTTAAGCCAGATAAAGTGCGGAGCAAAGTTGTTTTGCCTGCACCATTTGCTCCGATTACCGCAGCAATCTGCCCCGGGGCAACCGTGAAAGAAATTTCGTTAAGGGCTCGAATTGCGCCGTGGTCAACGCTGAGGTTATTAACGGTGAGCGTCATACCGCCTCCGCTCCTAAGTAGGCAGCGATAACAGCAGGATCTCGCCGCACAACGTCAGATGGCCCCGATGAGATGACTTCGCCGAAATTAAGAACATAGATTCGATCACACACTGACATAACAACATCCATGTGATGTTCGACCAAGATTATCGAGCATGTGCTCTTCAAATTATGAATGAGCGAGTTCATCCAAGCTATATCTTGCGAACCTAAGCCACCTGCTGGTTCGTCAAGTAAAAGTATTTGAGGTTCGCTCACTAGTGCGCGAGCAATTGCAACTCTCTTGGTGTCCGGGTAGGCAAGAGTGTCAGCACGTCGGTTAGCAAGTCCGCCCGCGTACACACGTTCCAGAGCGATACGAGCTTTTTCGCGAAGTAATTCCTCGTCTTTATTTGTAAATCCGAAAGCAGAACTTATTAGCCCAGTTTTAGCAAATTTCTGTGCCCCAACCATCACATTTTCCAAAACAGTGAGATCAGGAAAAAGTCCTACGCCTTGCAATGTTCGCGAAATCCCAAGAGAGGTAAGTTGATCCGGTCTTGGCCACTTATGTGGTTCGCCGTGCAAAGAAAAAGTACCTGCGGTAGGGGTAACAAATCCAGAGAGTGCGTTAAAGAAAGTTGTCTTGCCTGCACCATTTGGTCCAATTACTCCTACAACTTCGTGATGGTTGAGCTCGAGATAGACATCTTTGAGTGCGTGGAGTCCGCCAAAATCTACGGAGAGTTTCTGAACACTCAACATAGCTGGTGTGCTCATCACTCTCCTTCCTTAATGTGGGTGTAGCTGCGGGGCACTCTAGTTCCCAATCGCGTCACAATCTCGTAATTTATACTTGAACTGGCGATTCCCCAATCATCTGCCGTGTATTCGCCAGAGCCCCCTGGGCCAAAAATCACGACCCACTCTCCGCCTTGCGCAGTTGAATCCGGTCCAAGATCAACAACGAATTGATCCATAGATACTCGTCCGCAGATGGGAGCTCGTTTGCCATGGATAAATACCCCTGCGCCTTCTGCCACTCTCGGAATTCCATCGGCGTAACCCATCGCAACAACTCCAAGTTTTGTATCTATCTGTGTGCGCGCTGTTGCCCCATAACCCACAGAAGTATCGGCTAAAACCTCTTTCACAATGTGAAGTTTCGCTCGCAAAGTCATTGCCGGCTTTAATCCAAGTTCTTGCGACGTTCCTAAATGAGTGAGATCGGGCGTTAGCCCGTAAAGGGCGATACCGGTACGAACTAAATCAAAATGTGCAGAAGCATCAACAAGTGTTGCAGCCGAATTGGAAAGGTGATGAATCTGAGGTTCGATTCCTATGCGGTTGAGATCATCTGACATCTCAACAAATCTCTTGAGCTGTTGGGCATTTTGCTTCTCACCTGGCTCATCGGCTCGAGCAAAATGTGAGAAGAGCCCAACTACGGTGACGTTCTCTTTTTCTTGAGCAAGTTCAAGTAGAAAGTTTTCCCATTCATACAAAAACCCACCACGTGTCATTCCCGTATCTACTTCAATGTGGATTCTTGGTCGCTTATCGAGTGACTGTCCCGCGGCAATTACTTCGCGGAAGATTGGGAGCGATGCAACACCTAAATCTATATCGTTCTTTATTGCCTCTGCGAAATCGGATCCTGGCGGTACTAACCAAGCAATGATTGGTGCAACTATTGTTGCTTTGCGAATAGTGAGCGCCTCCTCAAGTAAGGCAACTCCGAGCCATTGCGCTCCTGCAGCAATTGCACACTCTGCGACAGGAATTAATCCATGACCGTATGCGTCGGCTTTAACGACTGCAAGAAGCGGAACACCTGCCCGTAATTTTAATTGTTGGACATTGTGCGCGATGGCCGATAGGTCGATTATCGCTTGCGCGCGTTCAGACATCAGAAACGCTCCACAATTACCATCGCCGAAGCAATCCCTGCGTCATGTGAGAGTGTGAGGTGAACTTTCGCGCCATCAATTAAATCCGCAATCTCACCTCGGAAAAGGAATGCAGGCTTTCCGGATTCTTCGTTGATCACTTCTGCATCGAGCCAAGGTAAACCCTTGCCTGCATTCAGTGCTTTAGCTAGCGCCTCTTTGGCAGCAAAGCGCGCTGCCCGTGAAGAAATCGGTAGTAACTTTTCAGCTGATGTAAAAAGTCGATCAGCAAGGGAAGGAGTCCGCTCAAGGGATTCAGCAAATCTTTCTATATCAACAACGTCGATTCCGATACCTTCGATCATGGGGTAATACTAAGTCAGGAGCGCTGACTTTCAGAAGGAAAATATCGATCAATTGCAACGACAAGTACAAGAAGTGCTCCACCGATAAACAATCCGCCTAAAAGGTCGGAAAGCCAATGAGTATTTCTGAAAAGGGATACCGCACAGACGCTAGTCGTGATAAGGGCAACTATTCCTGCAAGCAAGCGACCGTGATAGCCCTCGCGATGTGTATACCGATAAATCAAGTAAGCCAAAATTCCCCACGTGAGAAGTGCGTTCGATGCATGCCCGCTGGGATAAGAAAGCCCGCCGGCATAGATTAAATCAACATTGAGTTGAGGCTTTGTTCTGCCAATCGCCAACTTTGACAACCCCACCACTAGGTTGAGTGCGAGCAACGAGAGAATTGCAAGGTTGAGCGGCCTCCAAGATTGAAACTTCCTTGAAATATATGTTGCTGCGATAAGGAGAATCGATGCAGTCAAGCCTCGAAGTCCCAAGTTATCAACTTTCATTAATACTGAATCAATCCATGGAGTGAAATTATGTCGATGGGCGTTAGCGATACGTGCATCAATACCTATAAGCGGTCCGTTGATGAGCACTTGTTGCGTAATGAGAATGAATCCGAAAAATAGAGTGGTAGAACCACGAAGTGCGTTCTTCATCTGATTTCTACGAATTGCGACCAAAGTCATTCCACGGTCACCGATTTAGCTAGGTTTCTAGGTTGATCTACATCATTGCCCCGAGCAACCGCCATCTCGTAGGCAAAAACTTGAAGTGGAACAGTTGCAAGGATGGGCTGCAAAAGCGGAAGACTCTTTGGGATTCTAATTACATGCTCTGCCCCAGGCACCTCATCACCTTCTTGCGCAATAACAATGACATGTGCGCCGCGAGCTTTCACTTCTTGAATATTGCTCAACATCTTTTCATCTAATCCATGCTCGTGGCCTGCGGGCAAGATCGCAATCACTGGAGTACCTGACTCAATCAGTGCGATTGGTCCATGCTTGAGTTCGCCCCCTGCAAAACCTTCGGCATGCATATAAGCCAGTTCTTTCAACTTGAGTGCACCTTCAAGAGCAACAGGAAAACCAACATTTCTGCCGAGAAAAAGTACGGATGTTGAATTGGTGTAATTCCTCGTGAGCGCCCGCAAAGGTTCGACAGTTTCTAGAATCTGTTCAATCTTTGCTGGAAGTTCTCCGAGTTCATCAAAGATTGCTTTAACTTCTGATCTATCCATTACCCCGCGGATTCGCGCCAAATGTAGTCCAATTAGGTAAACCGCAATTACTTGCGTGAGAAAAGCTTTGGTAGATGCGACTGCAATTTCTGGACCTGCATGGGTGTAAAGAACTGCATCGGCTTCACGTGGAATAGTCGAGCTGTTTGTATTACATACAGCCAATACACGTGCACCGTTAGCTTTTGCGTGACGAAGCGCCATCAAAGTATCCATGGTTTCACCGGATTGGGATATGGCAATCACCAACGTAGAGCTATCAATCAACGGGTCGCGATATCTAAATTCACTTGCGAGTTCAACCTCAACGGGAATCTTCGCCCACTTCTCAATGGCATATTTGGCAATCATTCCGGCGTGATAGGCAGTGCCACAGGCTAAAACCACAATCTTCTTAAGCTCGCGAATTTCGTTATCACTTAATGTCAGTTCATCTAGAACGATATCCCCGCTCCCGCTTAGGCGACCGATAAGAGTGTCGGCGACTGCTTTAGGTTGTTCAAAAATTTCCTTAAGCATGAAGTGAGAGAACCCGCCCTTTTGTGCAGCGCTGGAATCCCATGTAATTGAATACTCGCGTGGAGTAATGGCATTTCCATCTAAATCTGTGATCTCGACTGAAGTTGGAGTCAAGGTTACAACTTCGTTCTGTCCAAGTTCGACCGCTCGTTTGGTGTAGTCGATAAATGCAGCAACATCAGATGCCATGAAATTTTCGCCTACCCCGAGACCGACTACTAGTGGCGAATTTCTACGGACTCCAACGACAACTTCTGGTTGGTCGGCATGAATCGCAACCAATGTGAAAGACCCTCGTAATGATTTAACAGCCTCGCGCATTGCAGCAGCAAGATCTCCGTGAGAAGTTTTGCGAAGGTCGCTCAATAAATGAGCGACTGATTCTGTATCCGTTTCGGATTCAAATTTATGTCCGCGAGCTTCGAGCATGGCACGAAGCTCTGTGTAATTTTCGATAATCCCATTATGAATTACTGCGAGCTTGCCTTCGTTATCAAGGTGAGGATGGGCATTGCGGTCAGTGGGTCCCCCGTGGGTTGCCCAGCGCGTATGTCCAATTCCGCTCGTTGCACTTGGGAGAGTTTGAATCAGTTCACTTTCAAGGTTCGAAAGTTTTCCGGCACGTTTTTGCACGAATAATTTTCCGGGTGTTCCAAGTGCAATCCCTGCAGAGTCATAGCCGCGATATTCCAAGCGACGAAGTCCTTCGATGAGCGGTGCAATTGCAGATTGCGAACCTGTATATCCGACAATCCCACACACGAGCTACCCCAATTCCTGCGCAACGACCTCTGCTAGGCGATCTGCAATTTCTGAGGCCACGCTATCACTGGATGCTTCGACCATCACTCTTATAAGCGGTTCGGTGCCAGATGCCCGCAATAAAACTCGACCGCTGTCACCGAGTTCACTTTCGGCAGCCGAAACTGCGGCGGAAATTACTGTCGAATCAGAGAGTTTTTCTTTAGCAACATTAGGAACATTGATTAACACTTGAGGAAAGCGATTCATAACTTTAGCTAACTGATGCGCACTTTTCCCAGAACGTTTGATTTCTTGAATCAGAGCAAGAGCGGTAAGAATCCCATCACCTGTATTCGCAAGGCTCCTCATAATTATGTGGCCTGATTGCTCGCCGCCTAAGGCAAAATCAGATTCAATCATCTTCTCAAGTACGTAGCGATCGCCTACCGGAGTCGATACGACTTCGATATCGGCGCTTTGCATTGCTTTCATGAAACCAAGATTGCTCATCACTGTACCCACCACAGTATTACCTGTGAGTTCTCCACGAGACTTCAGAGCGATTGCAAGAATTGCCAAGATCTGATCACCATCGATATCTGCGCCAGTGCTATCAATTGCTAAGCAGCGGTCTGCATCCCCATCGTGCGCAATTCCTAAATCGGCACCAAGTTCTATTACTTTCTTACGTAAGTTTTCAAGGTGGGTCGAACCGCAATTGTCATTAATGTTCCAGCCATCTGGCTGGTCAGAAAGTGGAATTACTGTGGCGCCAGCTCTGCGTAACGCTTCAGGTGCGACGAGCGATGATGCGCCATTAGCGCAATCAACCACTACAACTAGGCCATCAAGTTTTGTTGTGACCGATGCAAGCAGATGTGTTAGGTAGCGCTCGATCGCACTTTGATCGTTAATAGCACGACCAACATTTAGACCAGTGGGACGTTCCCAAGGCTCGCCAATACGAGCTTCAATCGCAGCTTCGATTGAATCTGCAAGTTTCCCGCCGCCACGTGAGAATAGTTTGATTCCGTTATCGGGCATCGGATTGTGTGAAGCGCTAATCATGACGCCAAGATCGGCTTTGCTTTCAGCTACTAAATGAGCAATTGCAGGAGTCGGAAGAATCCCTACGCGATACACATTAATGCCGGCACTTGTGAGCCCAGCAACAACTGCGGCTTCCAGAAATTCACCTGACGCGCGAGAGTCCTGCCCAACAATTGCAGTGGGACGATGGTCTCTATTGCTCGATGATTCAACGAGAATATGGGCGGCGGCAACAGCAACATCGAGTGCAAGTTCTGCCGTGAGCTCACGATTGGCTAAGCCACGAATCCCATCGGTGCCGAAGAGCGCCATGTTCGCGGCTAAATATCGCGGATGTGAATTAACGCTTGCTGTATTGCGAGCGCTTACGAGCCTTCTTTAGACCGTACTTCTTGCGCTCAATAACACGAGCATCACGTGTAAGGAATCCAGCCTTCTTAAGTGCTGGGCGATGTGCTTCTTCATCAATTTGGTTGAGAGCACGAGCAACGCCAAGGCGTAGTGCGCCGGCTTGACCAGATACTCCGCCACCATCGATGCGAGCAAAAACGTCGTAACCATTTTCGGCACCAACGGTGCGGAATGGCTCGGAAACTAATTGTTGGTGAACTTTATTTGGGAAATAGTCAGGAAGAGTCTTTCCGTTGACAACCCAACGACCTGTGCCAGGTACTAAGCGGACTCGAGCAACTGCCTCTTTACGACGACCAGTGCCGCCGCCAGGAGCTTTAATCGCTGGGCGATTAGTTGCTGCTGCAGGTGTCGATGAAGAGTAAGAAGTTGGAACTTCGTTCGCTTCTAAATCGTTGACTACGGTGTTTTCAGACATCATTGGCTCTTATCCTCTACTTAACGATCTGCGAAACTTGCTCGAAAACATATGGTGTTGGTGCTTGTGCTGCATGTGGATGTTCTGGACCTGCATAAACTTTAAGCTTGGTTGCCATTGCGCGACCAAGAGTGTTCTTTGGCAACATTCCCTTAATTGCTTTTTCTACGGCGCGTGTTGGGAACTTAACCAAGAGATCGCCATAAACAGTGGATGTTAAACCACCTGGAAAACCAGAGTGTTGATGTGCATATTTCTGAGTGCTCTTTGAGCCAGAGAGTGCAACTTTTTCTGCATTGATAATGACAACGAAGTCGCCCATATCCATGTGAGGAGCAAAGGTTGGCTTGTGCTTACCGCGTAACAAAACTGCAGCATGAGTTGCAAGGCGACCCAATACAACGTCTTGCGCGTCGATGACATGCCACTTTCGCACTACATCGCCAGGCTTCGGACTATATGTACGCACGCTCTTACCCTCGCTTCTACTGAGAACTTTTCTTAAAAATCGCGCCTACTGGCGCAGGAGCGTAAGGGTACCTTTGAGGCGCCTACAGCGTCAAAACAGGATGTCGAGAGCTCTTAATTAGTGCTCGAATACAGGCTCGGGGCTCTCGTAGACCTGCCCATTTGCCCCAAAAATCAGATATCGCGTAAATCCACGGGTAAACCAACGATCGTGGGTCACAGCAACGACCGTGCCTTCATATTGGCCCAAAGCGTTCTCGAGGCTCTCGGCGCTAGCTAAATCTAAGTTATCTGTTGGCTCATCTAACAATAGAAGTGTCGAGCCTGAGAGTTCAAGTAAGAGAACTTGGAATCGCGCTTGTTGGCCACCAGAGAGTGAGGAGAATTTCTGTTCAGCTTGACCATGAATTTCATACTTACGTAGAACGCTCTTAGCTGGACCGAGTTGAAGAGAGTAATTCTCCCACAGCAGTTCGAGCAGAGTTTTCGATTGGAACTCAGGATGTGAATGTGTCTGAGCAAAATATCCGGGTGTAACTCTTGCCCCCACTTTGAAATTTCCGGAGTATTTAACGGTTTCATCCCCTGAAATCATGCGAAGAAAATGGGACTTGCCCGTTCCATTCTTACCGAGCACCGCAACGCGATCGCCGAAAAATATTTCAAAATCAAATGCCTCTGTCAGTCCAGTCAGCGAAAGTTTTTCAAAAGTAAGCGCACGAAGTCCAGTACGGCCGCCACGAAGGGCTACTCGAACATCTTGTTCAATCGGCGGTGCCTCTGGTGCACCTAACTCTTCAAATTTGCGAAGGCGGGTTTGCATTGCGCGATATTTTGAAGCCATATCTGGGCTACTCGCTGCTTGCCATTGCAGGGTACGAACTAACTCTTTTAGGCGATCGTGCTCTTGTTCCCAGCGCAATAGCAATTCAGCAAAGCGCGCATTTCGTGCTTTGCGAGCATCGTGCCAGGTTGAAAACTTGCCACCATGTATCCAGGCAGTATTTCCAGCGGCGCCTTGCTCTAAAGTCACAATTCGATTGGCGGTTCTATCCAGAAGTTCGCGATCATGACTTACAAATAAAACTGTTTTCTTTGTCTGAGTAATAACTTCTTCGAGCCAACGTTTTGAAGGAACATCTAAATAGTTATCAGGCTCATCGAGCAACAGAACTTCTTCGGGGCCCTGCAACAGAGCTCGTAGGACCAATTTCTTCTGTTCGCCACCAGAGAGGGTGTTAACGAGTCGATGAGAAACTGAATCAAAAGATTTACCTAACGCCTCTGTGCAACAGACATCCCAAATAACTTCAAAATCGTAACCGCCCGCATCGCCCCAATCGGCGAGAGCTTGGGCATATGCCATCTGATCGCGCTCTTCATTGCGGCTATTCATTAGCTCTTCGCTCTTTTTAACCGCTTCGGCAGCATCGCGAATTTTCTTTGGCGCAACTGAAATCAAAAGATCCCTGACCGTTGATTCATCTCTTACCGATCCAATGAACTGACGCATCACTCCGAGTCCACCAGAGATTGAAATCGTTCCGGATTCAGGGTCAATATCTCCACAAATCATTCGAATGAGCGTCGTCTTGCCCGAACCATTAGCTCCGATAAGAGCTACTTTGGCTCCGTCACCAACTCGGAAATTCACATCGTTAAGAAGCACCCGCCCATCAGAGAGTGAGTACTCGACTGCATTTACATCTATATGTCCCATTAATCTTCATCGCCTCTGCGAGCGATGGTGGCTTCTGCGCGGGTTAATAGTTGATCATCGGAAGGGTAATCAACCTGCTTAAAGGTTAAACCGCGAGCGGGGAAAACCATGCTGTCAGAAATCCGCACCTGATTTTCAAGAACTTCTTTGACCCAAGAAGGAGGAAACCGCCCGTCTCCGACGCAGGCAACTGCCCCCACGAGGTTGCGAACCATTGAATAACAGAACGCGTCAGCGATCACATCTGCTACTAATAGGCCATCTGAATTTCGCTCCCAAGAGAAGTGTTCAAGGGTACGAATCGTGGTGGCTCCTTCACGATATTTGCAAAAGGCCGCAAAGTTATGTTCGCCTAATAAATATTCGCTGGATTTGTTCATGGCGTCGATATCTAACGGGCGATACCAAGGTGCAATATCAAAACGAAGAAGTGGCAATATCGGTTTATTGGAATCCAAGATCTTGTAGGTGTAGTAGCGACGTAAGGCGGAAAAACGCGCGTGAAAGCCAAACGGTGCTGTAGTGACTTCAAGAACTCTCAAATCCTCATCGAGGATCCGGTTCAATTTATAGGCAATTTCTTCAAGGGCAAAAATATCGGGTACATCTGCATGAATCACTTGCCCGGTGGCATGAACTCCAGCATCAGTGCGCCCGGCAACAACTGTGTCGATAGCGCCACGAGTGATTGTGCTTAGGGCTTTCTCAATCTCTTCTTGCACAGTGCGAAGCTCGGGTTGTTTCGCCCAACCAAAAAAATTCGTCCCGTCATAAGCCAAATCAAGACGTAAACGACGAAACCCACTCTCGGGAAAGAGAGTGGGTTCAGTCATAGCAATTGTGGTGAGTTGTTACTCGGCAGCTTTCTTGGTTGCGGCTTTCTTGGCAGGTGCCTTCTTAGCTGCAGCCTTCTTTGTAACCTTTACCGCTTCATCGACAGTGGCCTTCTTAGCTGTGATGCCATCGGTAAGAACTTCGATGACTGCCATAGGAGCGTTATCGCCCTTGCGAGGGCCAACTTTAGTAATGCGGGTGTAACCGCCATTGCGCTCAGCAAAGCGAGGACCAATTTCAGTAAAGAGAGTATGAACAACGCTCTTATTAGAAATACGTGTCATCACTTCACGACGTGCTGCAAGGTCGCCCTTCTTTGCGAAGGTGATCAACTTTTCAGCAAGAGGACGTAGGCGCTTGGCCTTAGCCTCTGTTGTCGTAATCTTGCCGTGCTCGAATAACTGTTCAGCAAGTGTTCCTAGGAGTAAGCGCTCGTGTGATGGGCCACTGCCCAGACGAGGACCTTTACTTGGTTTTGGCATTTTCTATATCTCCTAGGCCTGCTCTGTCTCAACGAATTCATCGTCAAGATTAACGTCGTAATTTTGGTGCTTCGTTGGGTCGAATCCGACTGGGCTGTCCTTAAGAGACATTCCCATTGAGATCAACTTAGCTTTGACCTCATCGATTGACTTCGATCCAAAGTTACGAATGTCGAGAAGATCAGCTTCGCTGCGTCCGACAAGTTCGCCAACAGTATGAATGCCTTCACGCTTCAAGCAGTTGTAAGAGCGCACTGTGAGATCTAAATCTTCGATAGGAAGAGCGAGATCGGCTGCAAGTGCTGCATCCATCACGGAAGGTCCCATTTCGATACCTTCTGCATCAACGTTGAGTTCGCGAGCAAGACCGAAGAGTTCAACGAGAGTCTTACCGGCTGATGCAACAGCATCGCGTGGCTTCATTGATGGCTTGGTCTCTACATCAACAACAAGGCGGTCGAAGTCGGTGCGCTGTTCAACGCGAGTCGCTTCTACCTTGTAGGTGACCTTAAGAACTGGTGAATAGATTGAGTCAACTGGAATGCGTCCGATTTCAGCGCCTGCCTGCTTGTTAGCAACTGCAGTCACATAACCACGACCGCGCTCAACTGTGAGCTCGATTTCAAGGTTGGCCTTCTCGTTGAGAGTAGCCAGATGAATAGAAGGGTTGTGAACTTCGACGCCAGTAGGAACAGCAATGTCTGCTCCTGTGACGACTCCGGCACCGCTCTTGCGGATATAGATAACGCTAGGTTCGTCATTATCTGAAGAGAGCACCAAGTTCTTGATGTTAAGAACGATATCTGTCAGATCTTCTTTCACGCCTTCAAGCGTGGTGAATTCGTGCAGTGCACCTGCAACGCGAATGCTGGTAACTGCTGCTCCTGGAATTGAGGAGAGCAGCGTACGGCGCATGCTGTTGCCTAGGGTGTATCCAAAACCTGGCTCCAGCGGTTCGATAATGAACCGTGAACGGTTTTCACTGACTACTTCTTCAACGAGGGTTGGACGTTGTGCAATTAGCACTGCTGATCCTCCATAGGTCACGGAAATCCACTATTTGATTTCCTACTTTGATTCCTCTTTTATTAAGTTCTGTAAAACAAATCCAAGTAAATTACAAGTAAATTACTTGGAGTAAAGCTCAACGATTAGCTGTTCTTGAACTTGGGTATCGATTACCGCACGAGCTGGTACGCCGTGGATGATGACGCGCATCTGCGCTCCAACAACTTCCATCCAAGCCGGTACAGCCTTTTCGCCAAGTTCGGCGCCTGCGACGATAAATGGCGTGAGATCCAGTGACTTCGGCAAGACATCAATGATGTCCATGGGAGTGACACGGAATGAAGGAATGTTTACCTTCTTGCCATTGACCAAGAAGTGACCGTGGCGAACCAATTGGCGCGCCATGTCGCGACTCTTTGCAAAGCCGGCACGAAACACAACGTTATCGAGACGGGTTTCCAAGATCACGAGCAAGTTTTCACCAGTCTTACCTTGGCGACGGTTTGCTTCTTCGTAATATCCACGGAACTGCTTCTCTAGAACACCGTAAATACGTGCGCACTTTTGCTTTTCACGCATCTGCAATAGGTATTCAGATTCCTTGGATCGACCACGGCCATGTTGCCCTGGTGGATATGGACGAGATTCAATCGGACACTTTGGTCCATCGCACTTAGAGCCCTTAAGGAAGAGCTTTACTTTTTCGCGACGGCAGCGCTTGCAATCTGCTCCGGTATAACGAGCCATTTATTCTCTTCCTTCCTTAAACTCGACGTGGTTTCGGTGGACGACATCCGTTGTGGGGAGCTGGTGTGACATCAGAGATGGCACCAACTTCCAAACCGGCTGCTTGCAATGAACGAATTGCAGTTTCGCGTCCAGAACCTGGACCCTTAACAAAGACATCAACTTTCTTTAAGCCATGCTCTTGTGCGCGACGTGCAGCAGATTCTGCGGCAAGTTGTGCGGCAAAAGGAGTTGACTTACGTGAGCCCTTGTAACCAACCTGGCCAGATGATGACCAAGAAATTACAGCGCCAGTAGGGTCAGTGATAGAAATAATGGTGTTGTTGAATGTGCTCTTAATGTGAGCCTGTCCCACAGCAATGTTCTTCTTCTCCTTTTTGCGGAGTTTAACTTTGCCTTTGCCGGCAGCCTTTGCAGGCGTAGCAGTCTTAGCTTTAGGAGCGGCCATTACTTAGTCACCTTCTTCTTACCAGCAATTGCTTTACGAGGACCCTTACGCGTACGCGCGTTAGTGTGTGTGCGTTGACCGCGAACAGGAAGTCCCTTACGGTGACGAATTCCTTGGTAACTTTGAATTTCGACTTTGCGTCGAATATCGGCGGCGACTTCACGTCGCAAATCGCCTTCGATCTTGAAGTTAGCTTCAATGAACTCACGGAGTTTTGCGAGTTCTGGCTCTTGAAGATCTTTTACGCGGGTGTCTGGGCTAATGCCAGTTGCCGCCAATGTTTTTTGAGAACGAGTTAAACCCATTCCGAAGATATAGGTAAGTGCAACCTCAACGCGCTTTTCGCGCGGAAGATCGACACCAACAAGACGTGCCATGTAATCAACCATTCATTCAGCCGACAGGTCCTTCGCAACGCTCCCCATCTAGTGATGGGCCTCGGCCTGTCGGACCAAGGGTCTGCTGCTATCGCAACAGTTGCGCCACGCGTTCTTGCAACTTTCACACCACCTTGCGGTGGAGAAAAGAAGTTTCTTACTTATCCCTGACGTTGCTTGTGACGGAGGTTGTCACAGATCACCATGACGCGACCCTTACGACGAATAACTTTGCACTTATCGCAAATCTTCTTCACGCTTGGCTTAACCTTCATGAGCTGCCCTCCTTCGTTTACAACATAAAAATTATTTAAAGCAACAAGATTTACTTGTAGCGATAAACAATTCGACCTCGGGTGAGGTCATAAGGACTAAGTTCTACAATCACACGATCTGCTGGAAGGATGCGGATGTAGTTCTTTCGCATCTTCCCGCTAATGTGCGCGAGAATTCTGTGTCCGTTGGTTAACTCCACGCGAAACATCGCGTTAGGTAGCGCTTCAGCAACAGTGCCCTCAATTTCGATAGCACCATCTTTCTTGGCCAAGCGATACCTACTTTTCTATAACGAGTGGATGCTCCTGACGGAGCGAATGGTGAGTCTAAAGCCAAGCGTGGGTATAAGGGAAATCGAGCACCTCTTACGAGGAATTACACCTCTGTAGTTCGCTGCCCTAGCCCCAAAACCCCTAATTCTGGTCGTCCAATGAGGTTGGCTGGGGTCGAAGTCATAGCCGCTATCGCAGAATCAAAATCGATGCCGAGGCCTAGCATCCGGGCCAAGGAGTCCTTCAAGGATGCAACTCCCCCAGATAAAGTGCCATCGGATCTACTCGCTCGACCGTTAGCCACAGTGATATCAAAACTTCCAAATGGGAAGGTTCCATCTCCCAATCCCGCAGCCACAATCGCATCATTGGTGACAATGAATCGATCTTTGGCGCGAGCAATCGTGTATTTCACAAGCTCATCATCAAGGTGCACGCCATCGACAATCATCGAAATCACTACATCTTCGCGCTCTAGCGCCGCAGCGCCGATTCCGCTATTGCGATCTTTATTCATCGCATTCCAAATATGGGTCACTGTTTTCGCACCGGCATCAAATCCAGCATGTGCCTGCTCTTTGGTTGCATTGGAATGCCCGAGTGAAACAACTACGCCCATCTGATTTAAGAACTTAATGGCATCGAGTGCGCCTGGAAGTTCTGGGGCAAGAGTCACCATTGCAAGCGTCCCAGCGGCTAAGTACTTTCCCATGAGATCGGGAGTAGGGAGCGTAAGAAAATCTAATGGATGGGTGCCTGGTTTTTCGGGCGACAAGAAGGGACCTTCTAAATGTATCCCGATTATTTCTGCCTCATCATCGCCACCGGACCTGCGAACCTCTTCGATCAACTTCATCACTTCAAGTGTGCGCTCTATCGGTCCAGTGATAAGAGTCGGTAAATACCCTTGCACGCCTTGGGACCAGAGAGAACGACCTAGAGTTCGAATTTCATCGGTAGTGGTCGCAGAGAGAAGATCAACGCCCCCGTGTCCATTCACTTGAAGGTCAAGGAATGCCGGAACAGTGCGAGTCATAGCGCTTAGAGAGTCTTGGTAACTTTTGCCAAGCCAATGGGTGCATCAGGATTTTGCCCAGAGGAGATAGCAAGAAATAGTGCGAAGAGTTGAAGAAGCAAACTATCTGCGATTACACCATCTGCCTCTGCAAGAGTTGTAGAGCCTCCCAAATAAATTTCAGAGCTACGCCGCGAAAATCCTGAACCAATCCAGAATATGTGGCTCGTGATATCTCTAATTCGCTCCACTGTCGCAGCCATTGCTGACTCCGCTATTCCAAAGGGAGCTAAGAAAATCACTCGAGAATTTGCGTGCAAGGAAGAGATAGGACCGTGAAGATAATCGGCTGATGAGAAAGATGCCACAGGAATTTTCACAGTCTCCTGGATTTTTAGCGCAGCTTCATGGGCATTGCTATATGCATATCCGCGACCCATCGTTGTGATGCCTTGAGAAAAATCGAAGGCTTCAGCAATCAATTTAATCTGATCTGCGCAATCCAACGCCTTTTCGGATTGTTCAATGATTGAATCCAGATCAATCGACTCACCCGACCACGTCGCAACGAAAATCCTAGATACAAGCAGTTCGGCCGAGTAACTCTTAGTTGCAGCTACTGCTTTTTCCGGACCCGCGTGAAGGTAGAGATGACAGTTCGAAGAGAGCGCCAACGGGCTCTCGGGATCGTTGGTCATGGCTAAAACGGTTGCTCCGCCTTCTCGCGCGGCTTTGCAATATCCCACAAGGTCCGGAGATTGGCCGCTCTGGCTTAAGGCAATAACAAGAACCTTCTTGAATCGCAGCTTCGTTCCATAAATTGAAACAACTGAAGGGGAAGCCAAGCCACAAGGAATTCCAATTTTAGTTTCAATTAAATACTTAAGGTAGAGCGCTGCATTATCAGAGGTACCGCGGGCAACTAAAATTACAGAATCAACTTCTGCGAGCGGCAGTTTTGCAATCGCAGAAGCCATGGCCGCTGATTGCTCCTTGAGGCGGCGAAAAACTTCTGGAATCTCTGCAATCTCAGATTGCATTATTACGCCAAGTTGAGTGGACATGTGCTTACCTTACCGTAGCGAGTTAAATGCTAGAGGAGGGTAGAAATCTCTACGCCTAGTGCGCCTAGTCGCTCTTTTCCACCGTCGGGGGCGGTCAGCACGAAAGCTTTCCCATCGGGAAGTAAGCAGTAAGAATTCTCGAAGTGTGCACCGCGTGAATTATCGGTTGATATTACTGTCCAATTATCAGCCATCACCTTTGTTTTATGCGTGCCACGGGTGATCATTGGTTCAATCGCTAGAACAAAACCTTCGGTAAGTATTGGGCCAAATCCACGTCGCCCGAAATTGAGTACATGTGGCTCTTGGTGCATCTCTGTACCGATTCCGTGGCCGCCATATTCTTGCAAAATTCCATACTTGCCTTGAGATTTGATGTAATCCTCAATTGCATGACCGATGTCGCTCAATCGCGCGCCTGTGGCACCTGCAGCAATTCCGCGCCACATAGATTCATCACAGACATCCATCATTTTCTGGTCAGCAGGGTCCACGTTTCCCACGCCAATCGAAATTGCAGCATCACCATGCCAGCCATCAATAATCGCTCCGCAATCAATTGATACAACATCGCCATCTTCAATGACGCGATCGCCGGGAATTCCATGGACGATTTCATCATTGATAGAGACACAAATTGTTGCCGGGAAACCGTGATAACCCTTGAAGTTGGATGTGCCCCCACCGCGTTTAATACTTGCAGCGGCGATAGCGTCTAGCGCATCTGTGCGCATGCCTACTTTTATGGAGTCACGTAAGAGTTCTAGAGTCTGGCCCACTAACAAGCCTGCCTTGCGCATAATCTTCATCTGCTCAAGAGTTTTTATCTGAATTGCCATGTGCGCTGCTTTTAGTGAACTCGGCTGAGAGCGGTTATCGCCCGTTCGGTGATATCTCCCACCGACCCGGTAGCGCTAATAGTTATTAGAAGACCCTCGGATCGATAGAAATCAACAATTGGCGCAGTCTGCTCTTCGTACACTTCTAAACGTCGCGTCACAACTTCTTCTTTGTCATCTTCACGTTGATATAACTCACCTTGGCAGCCGTTGCATACGCCATCAACGCTCGGTGGATCAAAGAGTAGGTGTGCAGTGTTGCCACAATTACGGCAGACACGTCGTCCGGAGAGGCGGGCGATAATCTCAGATTTTTCAATTGAAAGTTCTAAAACAGCATTGAGCGGGTTTTTCTTCTCGGCCAACATGGCGCGCAAGACTTGCGCCTGCACAACATTGCGAGGAAAGCCATCGAGTAAGAAGCCATTCACTACATCGTCATGAGTTAAACGATCGCGAACCATCTCATTTGTCACTGAATCTGGAACAAGTTCTCCGCGATCCATAAATCCCTTAGCTTCAACGCCAAGAGGTGTTCCCTCTTTTAAATTGGCGCGGAAAATATCGCCTGTAGAGATATGGGGAATACCGAAATGCGAAGCTAGGAATTGTGCTTGCGTTCCTTTACCAGCACCTGGTGGGCCAACCAGGACTAAACGCATTAGCGCAAGAACCCCTCGTATGAACGTTGCTGTAGTTGGCTTTCAATCTGCTTAGCAGTATCAAGACCTACGCCTACGACGATCAAAATAGCGGTTCCACCAAATGGGAAGTTCTGCGTTGCACCGAAGAGAATCAGAGCCAAAATCGGAATGATGGCTACGAAAGCCAAGTAAAGCGATCCTGGAGCGGTAATTCTTGAGAGCACATATTGCAAGTATTCAGAGGTTGGTCGACCTGCACGAATACCAGGAATAAAACCACCGTATTTCTTCATGTTATCTGCAACTTCATCAGGATTGAAAGTAATTGCAACATAGAAGTAAGTGAAGAAAATAATCATAAGAGCGTAAGCAGCGATGTAGACAGGGTGATCGCCCTTAACAAAGTTACGGCTAATCCATACAGCCCAAGGTGCTTGTGAGTTCGTGAAATTAACTACAAGGGATGGGATGTAGAGCAAAGAGGAGGCGAAAATTACTGGGATAACGCCAGCCTGGTTTACCTTGATAGGAATATAGGTACTGGTTCCGCCATAGCTAGCACGTCCCACTTGACGCTTTGCATATTGCACAGGAATACGGCGTTGTGCTTGTTCAACAAAGACTACGGCTGCAACAACCAAAACTCCCACTGCGAGAACGAAACAGAATGCGAAAAGTCCCTTTTGAAGTTTGATGCTCCACAAGTTGCCAGGGAATCCAGCAGCGATGGATGTAAAGATCAGAATTGACATACCGTTACCAACACCGCGGTCAGTAATAAGTTCTCCGAGCCACATGATGACCGATGTTCCAGCGGTCATTACGAAAATCATCGTAACAATGCGCTGCCATGAAGTATCAGGAATAATTGCGAGCGAACATCCTGAGATCAAACGGCCCGGAGTACGAGCAACTGCGATAAGTCCAGTGGACTGTAGAACCGCTAAACCAATAGTGAGATAACGAGTGTATTGAGTGAGCTTTGCAGTGCCTGATTGTCCTTCGTTTTTCAGAGTTTCAAAACGAGGAATAACTACAGTCAACAACTGAACGATAATCGAGCTGGTGATGTAAGGCATGATTCCTAGAGCGAAAACAGAAAGGTGAAGAAGTGCTCCACCGCTGAAGAGGTTAATCAGACCAAAAAGGCCACCTGATTGAACGGTCTTGAGGCACTCTTGAACGTTGCTATAGGAAACGCCAGGAGTAGGAACTACTGAACCAAATCGAAAGAGCGCCATGATAGAAAGAGTGAAGAAGATCTTCTTGCGAAGGTCCGGAGTCTTAAAAGCCTTACCGAATGCACTTAACACTGATCTTCTCCCTCTTTCATTTCACGACTAAAACGAAAGACTACAAAGTCTTTGTTGATCCCCCGGCAGCAGCAATCTTTTCGATGGCTGAGCTTGAGAATTTATGAGCAGCAACGCTGACCTTAACTGCAATTTCGCCATTTCCTAGGATTTTGACAGGAAGGTTGCTACGTGCGGCGCCCTTCTTGACTAGATCCTCAACCGTGACATCGCCGCCCTTTGGATAAAGAGCATTAATTGTTGCAACGTTGACTGCTTGATATTCGATGCGCTCAGGGTTCTTGAAACCACGCAACTTAGGCAAACGCATAACCAAAGGCAACTGTCCGCCTTCGAATCCTGCACGAACCTGGTTACGGGCACGAGTTCCCTTACCACCGCGACCTGCGGTCTTACCCTTTGATGCTTCACCGCGACCCTTACGGGTCTTTGTGGTTTTAGCTCCTGGGGCTGGACGAAGATGATGAACTTTGAGTGTCATCGTTATTCAACCTCCTCAACCTTGATCAAGTGGCGAACGGCGTGAACCATGCCACGAATTTCTGGACGATCTTCTTGTACTACGACATCGTTAATTCGCTTCAAACCTAATGAACGCAATGTGTCGCGAAGTTCAGGCTTGCTGCCAACTTTCGAACGTATTTGGGTTACTTTCAAACGTGGCATTACGCACCAACTGTCATTTGTGAAGCGCGGATAATTGCAGCAGGAGCGACATCTTCAAGCGGACGTCCACGACGCGCTGCGATTGCTTCTGGAGACTCGAGTTGCTTCAACGCTGCAACAGTGGCGTGAACCATGTTGATTGCGTTGTTTGAACCGAGAGACTTTGTAAGTACATCGGTGATACCGGCGCACTCAAGCACTGCACGGACTGGACCACCAGCAATAACTCCAGTACCAGGGCTTGCTGGGCGAAGAAGAACTACGCCAGCTGCTGTTTCACCTTGTGATGGGTGAGGAACAGTTCCTTGAATACGTGGAACTTTGAAGAATGACTTCTTAGCTTCTTCAACGGCCTTGGCAATTGCTTGTGGAACTTCCTTAGACTTTCCATAACCAATACCAACAGTGCCATTGCCATCGCCGACTACGACGAGTGCGGTGAAGGAGAAACGACGTCCACCCTTTACAACTTTAGATACGCGGTTAATGAAAACCACGCGCTCGATGTATGGGCTCTTCTCTTGTTGACGATCATCGCGGCGTTCACGACGTTCGCGGCGATCATTACCCTTAGGGGCATCTGCGCCTTCGCGATTCTGAGTTGGATTAACAGCCATTAGAACTCCAATCCGTTCTCTCGTGCACTGTCTGCAAGAGCTGCGATACGACCGTGGTACTTATTACCAGCGCGATCAAAGACAACGGCACTTACGCCAGCGGCTTTTGCGCGTTGAGCAATGAGGGCGCCAACTTGACGAGACTTTGCGCTCTTATCTCCAGTAGCTACACGAAGATCGGCTTCCATAGTGGATGCAGATGCAATTGTGCGACCTTGAGTGTCATCGATTACCTGCACAAATAGATGGCGAGATGAACGGGAGACAACTAGACGTGGACGCAACGAAGTTCCGGAGACCTTCTTGCGTACGCGGAAATGACGACGGGCGCGGGCATTAGTTGCCGAGCCTTTACGGACCTTTACACCGATAGCCATTACTTCTTACCCGTCTTTCCTTGCTTACGGCGAACAACTTCGCCTGACAAACGCAAGCCCTTACCCTTGTATGGATCGGCCTTACGTAACTTCTTGATCTTCGCTGCAACTTCGCCTACGAGTTGCTTATCGATTCCTGAAATTGAGAACTTTGTAGGTGACTCAACTTTGAATGTAATTCCTTCAGGAGCTGGAAATGGAACTGAGTGGCTATAACCAAGAGCAAACTCAAGATCTTTGCCTTTCTCAGCAACGCGGTAACCAACACCAACGATTTCGATGGTCTTGCTGTAACCATTGGTTACGCCTTCGACCATGTTGGCAACGAGTGTGCGAGACAAACCATGAAGTGAACGGCTAAGACGCTCGTCGTTTGGACGAGCAACTGTTACTACTCCATCAGCTTGTGAAACGTGAATTGGCTCTGCGATCACACGTGAAAGAGAACCCTTGGGTCCCTTAACGGCAACTGCTTGGCCATTGATAGAAATTTCGACTCCCGCAGGAATCTGAATTGGGCTACGACCGATACGTGACATATCAATTACCAAACATAGGCGAGAACTTCTCCGCCTACGCCCTGTTTGTTGGCTTGCTTATCAGTCAGCAAACCAGAAGAAGTTGAAATGATGGCAACGCCCAAACCGCCAAGAACTTTTGGCAGCGCCGTTGACTTTGCGTAAACGCGAAGTCCTGGCTTGCTAACGCGACGAAGACCGGCGATCGAACGTTCACGGTTCGGACCGAACTTAAGGTCGAGGACTAGCGTTTTACCAACGCCATTTGGATTTGCATCTACGCGGAAACCGCCGATGAAACCCTCCTGTTGAAGTATTCCTGCGATACGCGTCTTAACCGATGACGACGGCATTGAAACCGAGTCGTGATAGGCAGAGTTCGCGTTACGCAGACGTGTCAACATGTCTGCGATCGGATCTGTCATTGTCATGCGTGGCCTGTGGCCTTTCTCGAACCGGTTTCCTGACGATTTGTCTGGACCTGTTTCGTAGTTGTTGGGTGAATTACCAAGATGCCTTCGTGATGCCAGGAAGTTCGCCAGCGTGTGCCATCTCTCGGAAGCAGATGCGGCAAATTCCAAATTTTTGATAGACAGCATGCGGACGTCCGCAACGCTGGCAACGTGTGTAACCGCGTACCTTGAACTTTGGCTTACGGGCAGCTTTTACCTTGAGCGATGTTTTAGCCATTTAGTTCTCCCTGAATGGAAAGCCAAGCGCCTTAAGTAGCGCGCGACCTTCTTCATCGTTGGTAGCAGTGGTAACGAAAGTGATGTCCATACCGCGCGGACGATCAATCTTGTCTTGTTCGATCTCTGGGAATACCACTTGTTCTGTAAGACCAAATGTGTAGTTGCCCTTGCCATCGAATTGCTTAGGTGAAAGCCCACGGAAGTCGCGAATACGTGGAAGCGAGATCGAAAGAAGACGATCTGCGAACTCCCACATACGATCTCCGCGAAGAGTGACGTGTGCACCAATTGGCATGTTTTCGCGCAATTTAAATTGAGCGATTGACTTGCGTGACTTGGTGACCTGTGGCTTTTGACCAGTAATTGTTGTGAGGTCGCGAATTGCGCCTTCAATCAACTTAGAGTCACGAGCTGCTTCACCCACACCCATGTTGACCACAATCTTGGTCAGGGTTGGAATCTGCATAACGTTCTTGTACCCAAATTGAGTTTTGAGCGCAGGAGCGATTTCGCTGCGGTAACGTCCTTTAAGACGTACAACTTGTGCGGTAGACATTAGATGTCCTTTCCGGTGCGACGCGAAATGCGAACGTTCTTGCCGTTTTCATCTTTGCGAGCGCCAAGGCGAGTGGCCTTACCGTCCTCATCGACGAGCATGACATTTGAAATTGCGATGGAAGCTTCAACGGTCATGATGCCGCCGACCTTTACTCCACGGTCGCCTGTTGTTTCTTGGGTGTGACGCTTTACGCGGTTAACACCTTCAACAAGGATGCGACGTGCATCAAGGTCGAGCACTTTTCCAGTGACTCCCTTATCTTTTCCAGCGATCACCAAAACTGTGTCGCCCTTCTTAATCTTTGCCATGTGTTAGAGCACCTCCGGAGCAAGCGAGATAATCTTCATGAAGCGCTTGTCGCGAAGTTCGCGAGCAACCGGTCCGAAGATACGAGTGCCACGTGGTTCGCCATCAGCTTTCAAGATGACTGCAGCATTCTCATCAAATTTAATGTAGGAACCATCTGGACGACGACGTTCCTTAACTGTACGAACGATGACCGCCTTGACGACTTCACCCTTCTTAACTTGTCCGCCAGGAATTGCATCCTTAACTGAACATACGATGATGTCTCCGATGCCGGCATAACGACGCTTGGAGCCACCGAGAACGCGAATACAGAGGAGCTCTTTTGCTCCTGTGTTATCGGCTACGCGAAGGCGCGATTCTTGCTGAATCATTTCTTATCCACCGACCCTCTACTTAGCTTTCTCGAGGATCTCGACTACACGCCAACGCTTGGTTGCCGATAGTGGTCGAGTTTCCATGATCATTACGCGATCGCCGACGCCTGCAGCATTGAGCTCGTCGTGGGCTTTCAACTTACGGGCACGTGAGAGAACCTTGCTGTACATGCCGTGCTTCACACGGTCCATGACCTCAACGGTTACTGTCTTATCCATCTTGTCGCTTACAACGATGCCTTCACGTGTCTTACGGAATCCACGCTCTTCATTCGTTGCAGAAGAATTGTTCGGGCTCATGCAGCACCTCCAATTCCTAATTCGCGTTCACGGATAACTGTGTAAATTCGAGCAATCTCTTTGCGGACGGCGCCTAAGCGACCATGGCTTTCGAGTTGACCTGTTGCGGCCTGGAATCGAAGGTTGAATAGTTCTTCCTTAGATTCACGAAGTTTTCCGGTGAGTTCTTCGGCAGATAATGCGCGAAGCTCCTCGTTAGATGTAGTAGCCATTACGCCTCCTCACGTTTCACAACTCGACATTTCATCGGCAATTTGTGAATAGCAAGGCGCATTGCTTCATTAGCAATAGCTTCGGTAACGCCCGAGATTTCGAACATTACGCGGCCAGGCTTCACGTTTGCGATCCACCATTCAGGTGATCCCTTACCCGAACCCATGCGAGTTTCGGCAGGTTTCTTGGTGAGTGGACGATCTGGATAAATATTGATCCACACCTTTCCACCACGCTTGATGTAACGCGTCATTGCAATACGCGCTGCTTCAATCTGACGGTTTGTTACGTATGCAGGCTCAAGAGCTTGGATACCGAAGTCACCAAAGGAAACTGCAGTTCCGCCCTTAGAAGCACCGCTACGAGATGGGTGGTGCTGCTTACGGTGCTTAACGCGACGTGGAATTAACATTTACGCCTCGCTCCCTTCAGCAGCTGGTGCATCTACTACAGCAGTAGCTGCTGCGCGTGCATCGACAGAAGATGTTGTGACCTCACCGCGTGGTGCGCGAGGTGTGCGACGTCCTTGATCTTTCTTTGGAGCACGTGCTGCAGCAAGTGCTGCGGCTTCGCGCTCTGCACGAGAATGAATAACTTCACCCTTGTAGATCCAG
>WLOP01000004.1 GCA_009699205.1 Actinomycetota bacterium | reverse complement strand
GCATTTCTGGCAGAATTTTCGAAACAGCGATTACGTCACCCAATGCAGTATGGGCATTGACTATGCGTTCATTGAAACCATTTATTACAGTATCCAGTTTGTAATTAGGTAGGTCAATGGTGTTTCTCGCCAACCAGAGAGTGTCTAAAGCTGGAATCAAATCGAGATCATGCCCCGCCTCATTTAATTCAGATGCGAGAAAGTTTTCTTCGAATCGAGCGTTATGAGCCACGATTATAGAGTCTTGAATTAACTCTAGGATTCTTCCACTTACTTCATCAAAAGTGGGTGCCCCATTAAGCATCCTTAATTCGATGCCATGAATGTCTGTGCGACCGACATTCCCATCCTCAGGGTTAATTAATGTTTCGAACCTATCTAGTTCATTTCCATCTCTATCAATCTTTAAGATTGCAATCTCAAGAATTTTGCTTCCAGGGGGATTGAACCCTGAGGTCTCTAAGTCGATGATTGCAAATGGACCATCAAGTTCATGGATACCACTCTGATCTGCGAATCCAAACAACTTACCCATTTCTCCTGCTTGGGCGAATAAGGGTCCAGAATAAGTTCGATTACCGCTGGCAGATCCAGCCTTCTTTGCAGGGGATACTTTTGGTTTTGCAGGTGAAGGGGCAGCGGGTTTAGGAGTGTAAGTAGGTGGCTTCTTTGCTGGGGAAGAAGTTCTTGCGGCGGTCGAGTACGTAGATTTTCTAGGCGTAGCCCCTTTCTTAACTTGCTGCTTCTTTGGAGATGAAAAAAGCATGGATGCGAATTTGTACATGCCCCAGAGGATTGCCATGGTAATTATTAACTCCATGTTCTGACTTTAGTGCTGATTCCGACAATAAAGAATGCCCCCAATTAATCCAGGGTCCCTAGAGCCAGGTCAGAAGCCTTCCAGGACGGGTAGGAACTTAAGGCTTATGAATTGTCAGTGGCTGCTGATAACTTCTCAAGTATGGAAAACTTACAAGGTTTTGAAGGCTTATCAGCGCTGGAGGAGTCGGCCGTTAGGCTCCATGAAATATATAAATCACTCATGACTGGGGGATTTACTGAAGATGAGGCACTCTCATTAATTGCCAAGATGACGCGAAACTCTCCGCCGATTTAAACGCCACACCTTTTTTGAATTTAAAGATCTTCGTCGCTTGATTCGTATTTTTCGATCTCTAAATCCATAAGTTTCGCAAGAGCGTCTACCGCCTCGAGGGTAGAGGCAAACCACTCTTTTCCTGCCTTAGTTCGTCGTGCAGCACTTCTTTCGTGACCTACCGCATCCAAAGTGGCGTGGAATTTCTGCTCAATAGCATCAATATCCATTTGATCCTTGTGGTAAATACGAAGCAATTTTGGATCCTCAGGCATAGAAGTTTGTCGGTTCTGTTCGACAATTCGCTGCCAAACTGAATTCTTTGTTGAACCTATCTTCAACCAGTAAAGCCCTTGATCTTCCACTGTCCCAAAGTGCAGATAAGTTGGAAATGAATACACATAAATTCCATTTTGAATCGTCGAGGCTACTTTTACTAGAGCCGCAGATTGAGCCTCTAACGAAGCTTGATCATGCAGTACCGCGGTCTCGGATTCTGTGTTTTCAATCAAACGTGCACGAGTGGAATTTAGGTATTCCAAGGCGGCAGGAGAAATCAAAGCTGTTTCCTTAATCAAACGAGAAATAGATCTTGCAGCATTGCGTGAAATAGAGGCACTATTTGGCATTACACCTTCTAAAATCGCTAAAATCATTTTTTGATAGTTGTAAACAACACCACGATTCGACGCACCAGATTTTTCAGCGATCTCTAGCGTATTAGTGAGACCTGCTTCCATAGCGTTATATATAGAGCCTAAGAGCAAACCATCTTTCGCCAACATAGCTTTGACTTCAGCACTTACTTGAGGGTCCACAATTACTCACCTTTTCACTCAAAGTAGAAAAGTATCACCATTGTGCTCTTTCGGACATTAGGGTGATTGGATACAGTTCATTTATGCGCTATTGGTGGGTTAATCACGGTAAAACTTACGAGTTCGAAGTCCCGGGGGACTTTCTTTGGTCTCCCAAAACTCAGATTGATGGATCTAGGAGTCAGTATTATGACTTTATGACTGAAGTCGAACCGGGTGACTTCGTGTTCTCACATTCCGAAGGGAAAATTCGAGCCTTGGGCGTTGCAATCTCACCTGCTTACACCTCTCCAAAACCAGAATTTCGAACCAAAGGAAGTAATTGGTCTTCTACAGGCTGGCAAGTAGATGTTTCATTCAAGGAACTAAAGGAACCTTTTGAGCCTCAGAAGTTTTTTGATGAGATTAAACCCCTGTTACCAGAGAAATACTCGCCAATGCAATCTACAGGTAAGGTGCAACAAGCCTATCTGTTTGAAATCTCCCAAGAATTGTTTCAGGTTCTTCTTTCGCATTCAGATGTCAAATTGACTGCGCTTGGTGACTTAAAGCCTTACCTAGCCATTAAAGATTCTCAAGATGAAATACATGAAATAGAAATTACCCAGAGAGTAAATATTGGACCGCTAGAAAAAGAAAATCTTGTCAAATCTAGAAGAGGCCAAGGTATTTTTAAGACTAATGTGAAAATGATTGAGAAAGAATGTAGGGTCACAAAATTAAGCGACAAGGACTTTTTAATTGCAAGCCACATCAAGCCCTGGAAAGACTCGAATGATGCTGAGAAAATAGATGGGAATAATGGACTTCTTTTATCTCCACACATAGATAAACTATTTGATAGTGGATTGATTTCTTTTGCAGATAATGGTGATTTGCTAATTTCTTCCAAATTAAATTTAGAAGTCTTAAAAATTTGGGGGATTGAACGAAAATTGAATGCGGGCGGCTTTTCATCGGAACAGAAGGTATTCCTTAAATTCCATAGGGAGAATAGATTCAAGGTGTAAATATAGGAAGGGGTAAAAGCTATCAATACAGATAGTTCTAGAGGGATACCTATCATTGGAGCACACAATGAACCAATTCTTTATGCCTCATTGACCTCAGCTGGGGATCTATTCTTTGAATTTGAGTATTACGGTAGAAACGCAAATGAAGGCGATTACGAGTTTAATCACACTGTTAAACCTGACCAGTTCTCAATAATTGCTGAGAGATTTGGCATCAATCCTGACGAATCTATCTTGAGAATTATTCAACAGATAACAGATAGTGGCAGAGGTCAAGAGCTCGAAAGGGCACTCACTAATAATGAAATAGAGAATGAACTATGGACGTGGCTTAATACTCCTTAGCTAACCTTTCGCTACTCGTGAACACATTCCAAGTAAAGCTTTTGAAACACTTGGGTCATCAACACGTGTAAGTTCAATTTTTGGCTTAGATCCATATTCATTTGACCTAATGGTTTCAGTATTGATCCCATCAATTTTTTCAAAGAGTGTTACGAGCTCATCGACAAAATCTTCTCTTCTATAATCAACGAATCTGGCTTCAACTGTAGCTTTGCTGAAAGTATGAAATACGAGCGGATACCTAAACCCTTTTACAGTTTTAACGCATATAGCTCCAGAAGGAGTTTCTGATTTTGTCCCACCCCATTTATGGCCATCAGATTCGAGCAACGCCATCAGTGACTCGAATTTTGGAAGAGACGATGGCTCGTTGGAAAGTAACCAAGCAGCAAACTCCTCCTTGGTCCATGGATTTCTTTGCTCATAGGCATCTACTTGTGGTTTTAATGCCTCGTACCCAAATGTTTGGGGGATTATGATCTCGGTATCTCCAGTTGAATGCCGAGCCAATTCAATGAGTGCTACGCGAAAAGTTGCGTCAGTCTTCTTATTGACAAGAACCACCATATCCTTCAGAGGCTCATTGATTTCATCAACCGCCAATAGCAATGTGAATCTTGAGCCCTCAAGATTGGTGGTGACCCCAAGTGACAAGGGCCCTTTTGCTGTTTCCACCGAAGTTAGATCTGCGCCACCACGATCCTGCCAACGCTGATGGAACTCCTCAAATGAAAGTTTGCTGATGCTTGCCGCATAATCAATAATCTGGCCAAGTATTTTTCTACGAACCTCAGGATTTCTTGCTAGCTTGCACTCCACCAAGGTGATTGAACCATCTGTGGAATTAATGATCACATTATCAATTGGCCCAGAATCTGTGTTGAATTCTCTACATACGAATGAATCAGCACTGACACCTGGTAATAACTCAGGAAACTCGAAAATCATTGCCTGCAGTTGGTCTTCGCTGGCATAGCCTGAATCGGTTGGTGAGATCCACGGACCGTTACCCTTGCGGTAAAGAATTCCACTCATAGTCGCTCCAATATTTTCTTAAAAGCATTTTTTCCCAAGTTGCCTTCAGTTAAGTAAACGCTCCGTGTGCTCAAAAATTCAACTCGATTTTTGTGGTCAAACAGATCAGGCACAGCAGTAAACCACCCCAGCATATTCCTGCTCATGATAATTAATGCATCGCGCTTGACTGCCTCACTCACTAGATTGAAGGAGTAATGCTGAGTTGGGAATGTGAAAGGAATTGGGTGCCAAGAACGTGAGTGATAAGCATGGAAATTAACCAGGAATAAACCTCGAGTCACTCTCTCTACTGAAGTTTCTACTACCAACTCTCGGACTCTTGGTTTAAACCAAGCACTCTCCATTTCAGGTTTGTTAGGTGAATCAATTCTTGACCTAAAAGATTCTAAATCCTCGTGTATAAGGTTCGTTCTATTTTGCTCCAATTTGCTTGCGTTCATTCTGAACTTCGGGTTTTTCTCTTTTTCATTAACTCCTGGATTTGCCATAAGCACCAAAACATCTGCCTTTGGGTTTCCGAGGTATGGGTGAGGCTCTAAATGTTCAGCTAAAAGATAATTCTTTTTATCGCTACCTTTTCTAGCCCCCATGCCTTTATTGAACCCTTGGAAAAAAGGAAGGTCAGTTGGGTGAACTTTAGGTTCACCCTCTCTAGGACTAAATGTCAGCCATGGATTTTCAATCACTCTCTAAAGGTAGCGCTCTAGTAATACTTTGCAAATCATTATTTTACAGGTATTGCCCTATTACTTGTCAGTGGTCAGATATATATTGTGGATATGAGGGTGAATCCAGAGGATCAGGCGAACAGTAACCCATTCTTTATTGAAGTACCCAAGCCAGTTACTTTGATGACTGCATCTGAGAAGAATGAATTTATCGAAGAGATTCTTAAAGCTTTGGAGGGTAAATAAGATGAAATCCTGCCCCACTTGTAACTCATCCGATGGAATAAGGGAAATCATTTATGGCATGCCTGACGGCCCTGTTGATGAAGATAGGTACGCCATTGGTGGTTGCTGCGTATCTGATAATGACCCAACTTTAAAGTGCATTGAGTGTGGTTGGAAAGGTGAATTCAAAAAAAGTACCTATGATGAGAAAAAAGTAATTCACATGGTGAAACTTGAGAGTACTGAAGGCATGAGCGACTCAGATATCGACGAGTATGCCAAAAAGCTTTGGGGCAAACTAACAAATGATGGGAAAGGGTGGAACGATAATGGCGATTCCAAGAGCTGAAAAGTTAAGGATTACCCAAAGGGTTCATGCAAAGTGGTCTGAAATCTATGATGACAGGGATGATGCCGAAGCAAACGATGCTTATTTTAAGATGTATGAGGAAGCCATGGCTGAGGCTGAGGGGAAGTACAAAGATAGGCCCGCGAACAGTTAATAGGCAAAGGGCACTGCAATTTGTATTGCAAGATGGTTAAACATGGCGCGAGTTTGCTAAATTAAGCGGATTTGTCGCTCCCAACAGGTAAGTTTAGGTCATTAAGTGGTTTGGGCTGAAAGCTCTTTTTAGTGGTGAGATTTTTCAACTTAAGGTCACATCAAAAAATGGTGCTCAGCGCCCCTAAAAAACGGAGTTGTAATTGACTAGTAAGAAATACTCCAAGAGTTATCTTTCTGCCCTCCCCGGGAATGGCACAGGGGTTGCAATGATTGCGGGATCTAAAATGCTCAAGGAACACAGGGAATTCCTTAAGCGATCCGAACTTTCAGGATTGGCTGAAAATTTCTCTTGGACTGTAGAGGGTAGTAATGCCGCTATTAATTATTCAACTCATGGAATTTATAGATATTTTGGTAAGTTTCCAGCTCCGATTGGGCGTCAATTAATGTTGGACTACTCCAAACCTGGGGGAGTAGTAGTTGATCCAGCTTGCGGGAGTGGAACCACTGGTGTTGAAGCACTCTGGATGCAGAACGACGCCTATCTATTTGACCTCAATCCGCTTTCTGTCCTTGTTTCAAAAGTAAAAACAACACCTATTTCGGCTAAGCGCATGGAAAATGCCTCAGAAAAATTCCAACAAAGATACAAAAGCTTACGGAAAGGCAGTTTCGAACCCGCTGGCATAGACCTTGAGCATTGGTTTCTACCCGAAACAGTACGTTCTCTGAGTCGTATGAGAAATGCTATCGATGAAGAGACGAATCGGGACCTTCGAAACTTCTTAGAGATGAACTTTGCAGCAATCGTTAGAAAAGTTTCAAAAGCGACAACACAACAAGGCAGACTTTTTCTTGATGTGGATACCGCTGTCCCAGATCCACTACCTGTCTTGTTGAAGTCTATTGGTAAGTCAATCGAAAATATTTCGAAGCTACCGAAGTCAAGTACGGTCCATATTCAAAAAGCAAATATATTGAATAATGAATCGTTAGACAAAATAAACGCAGATCTGGTTATTTACCATCCTCCATATTTCAATGCTTATAAGTATTCGTCGATTAATAGCTTAGAGTTAGCATGGATCCAACAAGATAGAAAAGGTTTTAGTAAGCAAGAAATTCGAGAATTTTTCAAAGTAGGCAAACCCGAGAATTCTAAATTCTATGTTGAAGATATGGCAAAGTCTATTTTGAATTTACAAAAATTTATGGGAAAGAATACTCGTCTTGCAATTATGATCGGTGATGCACTTTTGAAGGAACAGCACCTGACGGTTACTCGGGAAATTATTGATTTGGTCAGCGAACACTTTGAAGTTGAACGTACTGTTCTTCGTGTTCCTAAATACACAGAGGCATCATGGGCAACGAGCCAACGTAGGAGCTCTGGAAGCCTTGGAATTACCATGTTTGATTTCATTCTTACGCTTAGGAAAAGAAAGTGAATCTAGGTTATATAAAAGCACAAACTCATGGACCAGAGTATTCCTGGCACAAGTATTGGTCTAGGAAACCTGCAAATGTCATTTCTGCATACCTCAAAAATTTAGTACCCGAACATGGGATCGTAATTGATCCATTTTGCGGTTCGGGGGTCGTTTTATATGAGGCCCAGAAACTTGGGTTTGATGCAATAGGCATTGATGTTAATCCGACCGCAAGGGCAATCTCTGGTTTTCTAACCCACCCCGTAAAGGCGGAAGAGTTTAAGAATATTGCGCTGAATATTATTGAAGAATTGGAATCGAAATTTGGCGCCAAATATATGACGCAAAATGGTCAGAAAATACGTTACCTGATTCATCACGTACAAGTCAGGTGCGGTGCGTGTTCTTCTGTGAACACATTCGATCCTGAAACGCACGGAAAAAATGGCAAGAAATGTGAAGAATGTGGAAAGAAACTTTCATTTGGAATAACAAATCTTATAGGAACTCAAATTGTAGATTTAGTGTGTATTGATTCTTTGGAAACAATTTCATCGGAGGAAATTGCCAGACAGACTGATATTTCATCGGAGAAGTTCTCTTCGATAATTAGATTCGATAAAACTTTGGTAAATAACAAACGAACTCTTACTAGTGATAAATATGGAGTTGCTTCATACTTCACATCTCGTAATTTCAGCATACTTTCAGAATTTGCAGAAAAAGCGCATGCAATCAATAACGAATCTATGAAGAAAGCATTGTTGCTTGTGTTAACGGCAAGTTCAGCACAAGCTAGTCGTCTGATTGCCTCACGAGGCGGCCTAAAGACTGGGGGACAAGCTTGGACCATCCCTGGTTTCTGGATACCCCCTGTTCACCTCGAATCCAACCCATTTATTCATCTTCGGGCTCGCATCGAAAAGTTGCACTCAGCCTTAGTACATTCTGAAAGAGAGTTGGAAAGAGATACCAGTGTAAAAATCATGGCAAAGTCAGCGAAGGATGGTCTTGAAGAGTTATATAAAACTGGAGTAAAAGCAGATCTTGTTTTTCTTGATCCACCTTATGGAGATAGTGTCGCTTTCTTAGAATTTTCAGCAATCTGGAATGCCTTTATGGACGAAGATGTGACTTACGGGGATGACATAAGTGTGTCAGATCGTACAAATGATCCCATGACTGGTGAGAAGTATTTGGAGGAACTAACCACTGTTTTTGGATTAGTCCGAAAGATTTTAAAGGCAGATGGAAAAGCTCTTCTAACCTTCAATAACATTTCGTTTGATTCCTGGAAGGGAATTATTGAATCTTTTCAAAGTGCAGGATTAGTCCCACTAGAAGTCAACTATCAAGATCCAGCTGTCATATCAAGTAAATCGCAGAAGGCTCTTGGTGGCAGCTATATTGGAGACTTCTATGTGGTGTACGGGAAAGATGATAGAAAACCCACTAGGTACGAAGATTTTGCAGATGCATTGACATTGTATTTACATAAAGTTGCAGGCTCTAGGGGTGGAAAAGTTCTTTATCCACTCTTGCAAAGATACGCCCTTGAATTTTGGCTTGAGAATAACTTGCGGGCCCAAGACCTTCAAGAGATAGACAAGCTTATAGAGTCAAAGTTTACTAAAGATGGATCATACTTAGTTTCTAATTCAGATATAGATTGCCCAACACTTTCCCAAATACTTTTGGAGCAAATTCAAAGTTGTGGTGTGAGTCAAATATCTATTGATGATGATTTTCTTATTAAGACAAAAGTAATAATGAGAGAATTTGGTACCCCTTCATTTTATGAAATTAAAGCGCTTCTAGATTCAGTTATTGATAAAACAGTCAAAGATAAAGCACCTGAACTACAGTTAACTTTTGATTTTAATTAGGAAGCTTCAGGATTTCACCGCTTATTCCCTTGTAAACCTTTGATTTAAGCAATTCATTTTCGACATAACCTTGAATACAAATTATGTCCTTGGTAAGAGTAGCGATGTTTTTCAAGTAGTCCTGACACGTTTTCGAAATTTGCGATTTGGACTCATCTCCTGATGACCACAGCAACGCTAATGAATACTCGTATTTAGACCTTGATCCCCAAAATTTGTTATCTGACATGTTTCGTAATTTGTTGGTCAGGCTTTCAAACAATTGAGAAGTCTTTGCAATCTGGGCTGGTTTTTGGAGGTCTTTAAAGGTAGTTTTAGCTTCAATGATCAATACATGTTTCGTCTTGTCGTTTACAAGAATCAAGTCTGGTCTTGTTTCATCAATTTCGAATCGATGAATTTCGCCCACTTTTCCTTCGCCGTCTGGAGCAGTAATTCTCTTCCAAGGTCCAGCCGTAGGATTTGTGAATGCTATAAACCAATCATCACTTCGATTAACAGAAATTTCAAAACTCCACCTAACGATCTCCTCGCTTATGCTCACTAATTTTGGTTTCATAAGACTTCACCCGTTTTCATATCTAGAGTGATTCCGCCTCCAAAAACTAAATAGTCTGTGAGTTCTTTCATAATTCGAAGACCTTTATTGCTTGGATTGTCAAAATTGTTAACGGCCTGCGCGACGCTTTGATGAGGAAAATAGGCAATAACTTTACGACCTTTTGATAGCGCTCCAAAACTTGTTGCGTAGGCAGCAATCTGTCCTGTGTAAGGATCTCCAAATATCCTCCCGGGTTTGACTGAATTACTTATATAGACGAGGGAAGGTGAATCTATCTTCAAAAGAGATTTGTAATTCAGATCAGGAAAGGAACGAGACAAGCAATTAACTACTTTACTGAAGTCATCAAAAAGATAGAGAATTCTTGGTGCTGTTATCACGTGATAACCAGTAGGGGATTTTGGAAAGTCTTTCAAGTGGAGTCGAAAAGCTTCCTCATATTTCGAATCCACCTCCTTTTCCCACGTCATTTGGATGGAGTTCTGCTGGGAAATCCAGGTTTTCATTTGGTCTTCTTTTTGAGGTTTTGAACCGCTGCCCCTTATTATTCCGTAGGATTGCCCTTTGTCGATTGATTTCTCAAGTTCTCTCGCAAAGGAATCTTGCTTCTTAAGATCTCGCGAACTTTGCTCTCCCTGTTGGAGTGCAGTCAATTCACAAGCAAGTGGCCAGTTTAAATAGTTCTCTCGATCTTTACGATGCGAACTTCGTAAGTCCCCTGTTGTGCATAATTTCTTAGTTAAATCTTCCTTTTTCGTTGATTCAGATTCTGGTAAAAAATATAATGAATTTGTGGCGGTTAAATCTATAAATTTTGTCATCTCTTCAATTTGTGATTGTAATTCTTCTTCTAATCCCCTCATCGGTTCGACACCATTTGTAGAATTAATAAGAACGCCCATCATTATTCTGAAAAGTGATTTCATACCTTTTCCGCTCTCGTAATCTTCGGGATTCTCGAGATCTGAATAGTGGAGGACTATGGATGGTATTTCTAAGGAAGTCATAATTTCTAATCCCATAAGCGAAGGCCAAACAGAGTCTCTTCGTACACCGCCGTCCGAGTGAAGTCCAAATTCAGAAATCAAATACCAGAATGGGAAACCTTCTATCGCGGACCCAAATTGTCTTTCACACCGCTGAAGAGCCTGATTCCCCGTAGGGGTAGCAGCGGTTTCTTCGACGGCTATTAGAATTTCATCGTTGCTGTCGTTGATCAATACAAGATCTGGCTTACCCCAGGATAGGAGATTTTCTAACGCTTTGGGCTTGGGACTCCATGAGCCATAGTTCCCATAAACGTGAACTCTTATTTCCAAGTTATTGATTTTGAATCTAAAGGCGGGAATAAAACCTTGATCGTATTGAACTACAAATGAGCCACCTTGACTCTCGATTTCACGAGCTATATTTCTACATGCCCATTCACCCTCATGGAAGCTATCCGCCCAAAGATTGAATTCGGCAACTTTCTGAGATTTGGACATACCCGGATTGTCCAGGATTGGAAGCCCAATTCCAAGCCCCTATTGGCCAACAAGTGCGTGAGGCAAAACAATGAAACAGTTTTAAGAGGTCTTCATTATAGAAGTTTTCCTGATTTAAGAGGAAATTGTTTAAGAAAGACCCGCTATTGTCATTTTTGGACAGAAATTACCAATAGTCAGCTCTGCTAATTTTGGGAACAACCTGCGGTAGATAATCTTTTGCCACTATTTTTTGCACCGCATGCTTGCTGCAATCTCCTCGATTATTCATTAGTAAATCAAAATCACATCATGCGGATAGAAAAAATCGAAGTTAACCTCCATATTTTGGTACCGCATGTTTGCTGCATTTTCTACTCTTTATTTATCAGTAAAGCAAAATTCCCCGCATGCGGTTAAAAAAAATCGAATGTAACTTCAATATTTTCAAACCGCATGATTATAAAATTATCTACTATATGTTGTATACGTTACTATATATTTGGAGAGTTACGCGTAGAGAAATTAATTAATTTTCTCATACGCTCCTGTTGAGAAATATAGTCACGTATAGTCTACATAATACATAGTCTTATAGTTTTAGATAATCAATTTTTTGTTGGTGGTCTACCAGGTCTTCTTTTAATCGGTATTGAAGTGAGGCGGTACAGGTTGGTTCCGAAATCTGACTTCTGATATTCAATCACTCTGTCCTCAACAAGAGTAAACAAAATGTAGTTAAATACGGAGTAATCCAATAGGCAGCACGAATCCCATGTCTCCAAGATACGTCTATATAACTGGGGTGCTGCAAGATAGCCAAAGTTCTCCTGATGGAGTTCTAAAGTCTCTCTTATTCGATGTCGCATACTGATTTCCCTACAAACCCTGGAGTTCTTATCCCTACAACAAATATCTGGGCGATCTCGGTTGAGCTCTGAAGGTTTGGCACTTAGCACCAATCCGAGACCTTTACGCTCGATGAACGTGTCGACGTAGACTCGAAATATTTTTCCACCTATTGATGAGTGCGTGAAGAATTTGCCATACTTGGTTGAATATTTCTTGAGGAATATTAAATCGCCTGACCAGCCTAAAGCACGGTAAAACTCCATTAGATCAAAAGTCTCTTGCTCTGTCGTATTTGTCATTATTTCCCTCCGAAGAATTTGGTTATGTATGAGAATCTGGGGGTAAGCGTTGATACTTACCCCCAGACTTACGTAAGCCGCGTTAGACGATCTTCTTGCTGAAGTGATCTTGTTCCTTTAGAAGAGCAGCCTCAGCTCGCTTCGCAGCTTCTCTAACTGCACTGCTTTCTGGGGTGATGTAGTGGTCTTCGAGTGTCTTTGTTGATGTATGACCTGAGAACGCTTTAGTAGTACCAAGGTCTGCACCTCTGAGGAAGTTAGTGAAACAGGACTTCCTAAGTTGATAGCGCGTATAGCGCTTGACCCCAGCACGGTCGCAAAGTTGTTTCATCCATTCTTTATCGAGCGTCTCATCTCGAAGTCGACCAATTGAATTTGGAAACAGAACGTCGTTATCTTCAACCCACCTAGCTTTGTTGAGAGCCTGATGGCGCTTATGAGCATGAAGAATAGATATTTGCCTCACAGTCAAAGGCTTGGCAGCACTAGAGCTAGTTTTTGTGGGTGCAAAGTGAAGTGGCTGGCCTTTCACCCGTTGAACTTGACGTTCAACAGTGATCAACCAATCATCACCAATTCGGTAAAGATCCGTCCACTTAAGGCCAGTAATTTCTGAGGGGCGAAAACCCAATTCAGCACCAATCATCAATCGAGCTAAATCAAAGGGAGAATCTTCTGCAGCTCTGTACAGCTTTGTTAAATCCTCTGAGGGAATTGCTTGTGAAATTTTGGGTTTCATAGAAAGCATCCGAACGCCTTCGGCTGGGTTATGAACCTGTTCGTGATTCTGCAGACCATCAGCGTAAGCTTTTGACAGAGTGCGTAAGACTCCAAGAATTGATCCGTGGCCATAGCCCTTGTCTGCAAGGGTGTTGAGTAGATTTTTGATTGCAGCTGGTGATAGCTGCGATGCAGGCATTGAGCCGATATATGGCGTGATCAGGTTTTTGATTGTAGATGAGTAGAACCTAGTGCTATTTGGTCTGATTAAATGGCGTTGCGTTGGTAACCAATTATTTAGGTATTCCTCAACGGTTTGTTTTGGATTAACCACATAAGTGCCTTTAAAACGCTTACGTGCTGTTACTTGTTCAACTAACCAAGTTTCAGCTTCAATCTTCTTTTTAAAAGATTGTGTACGTCTAATGCCATGGATGTCATAACATGCAACAGTCCATCGGTTACGGTTTTTGAATATAGTTCCCTCGCCATTTGCGCGAGTTCGTTTCTTTCCAGTGTCCATCGCATCCTCCTTTAAGGATGTTGTGCCGATCGTCACTGTGTCATTAAGAACTTTTAACAGTTCCCGTTCGCTATGGAGCGAGTTGCCATAATTGTAAATCACGGAAAAGAATTTCGCATTCCGGGAGTTGATTACTCACTGCTTCACTTCATTATAGAAACTTAATTTCTCTATAATGAATACACGCTTAGTAAGCAGTTTTTATCATAAAGTGTTGCGTTAACCTTTCCAATTAAGAGTTAACGGAAGCAGGAAAGAACAAAGTAAAACTCGCTCCTTCACCTAACTTCGATACAACACTTACGCGTCCATTATGTGCACGCATGACAGCATCCACGATGGATAGACCAAGGCCGCTGCCTTCATCGCTGGTGCGGGCGCGGGATGGGTCGGCGCGGAAGAAGCGTTCGAAGATACGTTCTTGATCTTCTTGAGATAGGCCAGGGCCTTTATCGGCAACAGTGACAGTAGTGCCGGCATCAGATTGTGATGCGGTGACAGTAATTGCTGTGCCCTCTGGGGTGTGGGCGCGTGCATTGGCAAGCAAATTGGCAATGACTTGGTGGATGCGATTGTTATCGCCGAGGATGTAAAGCTCTTCGTCGGGTAGTGAGATGGTAATTGGATGGTTGGGGCCGGCGGCGCGTGCTGATTCAACGGCGTCGGTGATTGTTGCATTGAGGTTGACTGGTTTATTTTCAATGTCACGTGATTGATCAAGGCGCGCAAGAAGGAGCAAGTCTTCGACGAGTGAACCCATGCGGACAGATTCTTTTTCGATGCGTCCGAGTAATTGTGTTGTGCCCTCTGTGCCTTGTACTGCGCCTTGGCGATGTAGTTCGGCAAAGCCGCGGATGGCGGTGATGGGCGTACGAAGTTCGTGGCTGGCATCTGCAACGAATCTGCGGAGGCGTTCTTCGCTTGCTGCGCGTGCGGCGAAAGATTCTTCGATGCGCGAGAGCATCTGGTTGAGGGAACCGACGAGACGGCCAACTTCGGTATCGGGTTTGGCTTCAGGCAAACGTGCAGAGAGATCGCCACCTGCGATTGACTCGGCAGTTTCTTCAACTGCGACAAGTGGCTTAAGACTGATGTTAATTACTTTGCGTGAAGCAAGACCGATTAAGAGAAGTGCGATGAGGCCGATAAAAATAAAGAGAAGTTGTAGTTGATGGACAATCTTGGAGACGTTATCGAGTGATTGCGCGACGACAACGCTGCCAAGTGCTGAGGGAAGTACGCGCGCTAAGACGCGAAAGTCTGGCCCGGGGACAGCAAGATTAAAAGGGCGGCCGTTATATGCGAGAACCGCTGCTGGCGTGAGGCCGGTGATGTAACTGCCGATCTCTTGGCTGTTGAGGTCTCCACCAACAACGCCAACAACATTGCCAAGTGGATCAAGGAGAGTCACTGACATGGATGTGGGGACTTGGCGCAGCGGATTTACACGAGCATTTGATTGAGCTTTCGGAGCCGCTTGTGATCTTGCGGTGGAAGGCGTTGCCTCATTTTCGGATTCTTCACTAGTGGATGTTTCGGTTTCGGCAGTCGGAACCGTTGCTTCATCTGGTGCAATGCCAGCTTGGTCGAGGCGCAGAGTGGTGCCGCCGGCGACACTTAAGAGTTGTTCATCGACTTGGTTGATGAGGAAAGATTTGAGTGCGCTACCGGCTGCGATATCGGCCGCGGCGAATCCAATTGCAGATAGGAGCACTACGCCAACGATGAGGCGGTTGCGCAAACTCCACATACTGAGTGGATTAGAAACTTTGCGCAGCGGTGATTCCATAGTGAGTAAGTGTAGTAGCGCTGACTAGCGCTTAGGTGGCATCCGCAGGCGGTAACCCACTCCGCGAACGGTATGAATTAGCGGTGGCTCGAATATATCGATCTTCTTGCGCAGGTAGGAGATATATGTTTCGACGATTCCTGCATCTCCGCGGAAATCGTATTGCCATACATGATCCAAAATCTGAGCTTTAGATACGACGCGGTCTGCGTTAATCAAGAGATAGCGAAGTAGTAGGAACTCTGTAGGAGAGAGATCGATTAATTGGCCAGCGCGATAGACCTCGTGAGTTGCTTCATCGAGTTCGATATCGGCAAAGCGAATCTTCTCTTCATCTGGAAGAACTTCAATAGCTCCGGTGCGGCGTAGCAAAGCGCGCAAGCGAGCGACAAGTTCTTCGAGGCTAAATGGTTTTGTCATGTAATCATCGCCACCGATTGTTAAACCAGCGACTTTATCTTCCATGCCATCTTTAGCAGTTAAGAAGAGGACGCCAACGTTGTGGCCCTCTGTGCGCAATTGGCGACAGACTTCGAAACCGTCTAGATCGGGCAACATGACATCAAGAACCATCGCGTGGGGATGAAACTCCTCGGCAACTTGTAGAGCCTGCGCTCCATTTGCTGCGGTGCGGACATCAAAGCCAACAAAGCGAAGGCTTGTGGCGATCAGGTCAGAGATGCTCGATTCGTCATCGACCACCAAGATTCTGTGGGTAGTAACTTCTGGGACATCGACCTGCACTGCGCGCTCTTTGAGAGTCGTCATTTTTATCACCTCGAATCGCAGGATGCTCTCTTAACCTGAGGATTGTCTGAGAATACCCCGTAAAGCCGCTACGTATCTAGAGAGAGGGGTTAGCCTGCGCGGGTTTCACTGAGCGCAATAAAGCTTGGGCAACATCTAAGACTTCAATATCGGATTCGCGGGCATTGATGCCATCGCCAACCATCACGCGACAGAACGGACATGCGACGGCTACCTCTTGGGCACCGGTGGCGATTGCTTCATCGACGCGGTTGAGGTTGATGCGCGTACCGATCTTCTCTTCCATCCACATTCGTCCGCCACCTGCACCACAGCAGAAAGAACGCTCTTGGTTTCGCGGCATCTCAGTGATCTCAACACCTGTGGCGCCAAGTAATTCGCGAGGTGGTTCGTAAATTTTATTGTGACGGCCGAGGTAACAAGGGTCGTGATAGGTCAACTTCTTCTCGCTCTTATTAACTGGAACTAATTTACCTTCGCGCACTAATTGATTGAGCAACTGGGTGTGATGAACCATCTCGAGCTCAAATCCACTCTGGGCGTAATCGCGACCGATGGTTGTAAAGCAATGAGGGCAAGTGACAACGACTTTCTTCTTGCCTTTCTCGGTGCGCTGTGAGAAAACCTCTTCGAAAGTCTCGATATTTTCGCGAGAAAGAATTTGGTAGAGAAATTCATTACCAGCGCGACGGGCAGAATCTCCGGTACACGTTTCTTTCTTGCCTAGAACAGCGAAGGAGACACCTGACATATATAGAAGTTCGGCGACAGCTTTAGTTGTTCTCTTTGCACGATCTTCGTATGCGCCGGCGCATCCCACCCAGAAGAGATACTCGACATCATCTGGAAGCACGCCTTCGACTACACGGATAGGGAAATCGCATTCAGCAATCCAGCCATCGCGATCGGCACGGTTGGCGCCCCATGGGTTGCCGGTTTTTTCTAGATTGCGAAAAGTTGCACCGAGTTCTGTAGGGAACTCTGATTCGACAAGAACTTGAAAGCGACGCATATTAACGATGTGATCGATGTGTTCGATATCGACAGGGCATTCATTTACGCAGGCACCACACGTGGTGCAAGACCAGAGAACATCTAAAGAAATAGGTGCAGATTCGCCAACCAGAGCTTCGTTTTCGACCACTTTAGACATGGCGTGATCGCGCATAGCCATGATGAGTAGTTTTGGTGAGAGAGGCTTTTCTGTATGCCAAGCAGGACACTGCGATTGGCAACGACCACATTCGGTACATGTAGTCATATCGAGCAGGCCCTTCCAAGAAATATCTGCTCGTGTGCCTAAACCAAAGACATCATCTTCTTTGGGGTCTTCAAAGTTAATGGGGTTGCCGTGCGAGAGCATCTCAGGGAGCTCACCCAGTGAGTTGGTGCCATCGCTGTGGCGTTTGTAGTAAATGTTAAAGAAGGCCAGGAAGCGGTGCCATGCAACGCCCATTGTTAAGTTCAGGGCAATAACAATGAACCAGAGCATCGAGAGAATAATTTTGATTGCGGCGACAACTTGGATGCTTTGGCAAATTGTGCCAAGGGAAAGATTCTTAAAGATCGCTGCGATAAACCAAGTGGTGACGTAATGGCGTGAGCGAGTGGTCTCTTCAGAGAGAGCACCTTCAAGCCCGCGAAGTGCGATAACGCAGAAGACGATAGCCAGGATTGTTGCTTCTACGTAGTAAGCCTTAAGTGAACCTGATTTATAGAAACGCGAATTACGATCTTTGCGGATAAAGCGAGTGAACTGGCGGATTCCGATGAGAGTGATGATTCCGACGCCAGTTGCCCAGGCGATAAGTTCGGTGAAATATTCATAAGGAAAGAAGTTGCCGATTATCGGTAGCGCAAAATATGGATCGTTGACTTGCCCGTACGCGGTAACTAGTGAACCAAAGAGAGTGACAAATCCGATCATCACAAACCAGTGAGCGATGCCAGTGCCGGTGAAGTTGAGCATCTTTGTGTGGCCCAAGATTTCGGTGAGCATGTTTTTTAATCGGCGAGCGCGGAAATTTCCACGAGTGGGATCAAGTTGTCCAGCCTTATAGATAGCCAGCAGCTTGCGCCCGTTGATTGCCAGCAAAGTCAGTGCGATGGCGGTGATGCCGTAGGAGAGCGTCTCGAGGATCAAGGTCAGCCAGTAGGTCGGCACGGGGTAGGCGGCAAGGAGCAAGGACATAAGGAAGAGGGTATCGGGGCGCTCGGGAATAAAGGGGGCGGCGCCTGGGTTCCATCCACTAGCAACCTTGAGTCACTCCGACTCAATCTTTTGACAAAGTGCGACGCAAGGTTGAAACTAAGAGCAGGGCCCCTCCCAAGGGCCAGAGATAAAGGAGCAATACAGATGGCTAGAGCAGTTGGAATCGACCTCGGTACTACGAATAGCTGCGTGTCAGTTCTCGAAGGTGGCGAGCCTACGGTTATCGCCAACGCAGAAGGTGCCCGTACAACCCCCTCGATCGTGGCCTTCGCCAAAAACGGTGAAGTCCTAGTGGGCGAGGTGGCCAAGCGTCAATCCGTCACAAACGTCGAGCGCACTATTCGCTCGGTCAAACGTCATATGGGTACTTCATGGAACATGGATATCGATGGCAAGAAGTACACACCGCAAGAAATTAGCGCACGTATTTTGCAAAAGCTAAAGCGCGATGCTGAAGCTTATTTAGGTGAAACAGTGACCGACGCAGTCATTACCGTCCCTGCATATTTCAGTGATGCGCAACGTCAAGCAACAAAAGAAGCTGGCGAAATTGCAGGGCTTAACGTTCTACGTATCATCAACGAACCAACAGCAGCAGCGCTCGCATACGGTCTGGATAAGGCCGATAAGGAGCAGACGATTCTTGTCTTCGACCTCGGTGGTGGAACATTCGACGTTTCACTTCTTGAAATTGGCGACGGCGTTGTTGAAGTTAAAGCAACCAACGGTGATAACAACCTTGGTGGAGATGACTGGGATCAAGCACTCGTTGATTTCCTCGTCAAAACTTTCGGATCAAAGAACGTAATCGATTTAACAAAAGACAAGATGGCGATGCAACGTATTCGTGAAGCTGCCGAAAAGGCAAAGATCGAACTCTCGTCATCACAGCAAGCATCAATCAACTTGCCTTACATCACTGTTGATTCTGAAAAGAATCCACTCTTTATGGACGAGACAATTACTCGCGCACAGTTCCAGTCACTGACTGCAGATTTGCTCGAGCGTTGCAAGAAGCCATTTCAAGCAGTACTTAAAGATGCCGGGATTCCAATCTCGAAAATTGAAAGCGTTGTACTTGTTGGTGGATCAACTCGTATGCCAGCTGTTGTTGATTTAGTTCGCGAACTCACTGGTGGCAAAGAACCAAATAAGGGCGTGAACCCCGATGAGGTTGTTGCAGTTGGTGCATCGCTACAAGCTGGTGTATTAAAGGGTGAAGTCAAAGATGTGCTTCTACTCGATGTAACTCCACTCTCACTTGGTATCGAAACCAAGGGTGGCGTTATGACCCGCTTGATCGAGCGCAATACAACTATTCCTACAAAGCGCAGCGAGATCTTTACAACTGCTGATGACAATCAGCCAGCGGTACAGATCCAGGCTTACCAAGGTGAGCGTGAAATGGCGGCCTATAACAAGAAGCTAGGCATGTTTGAACTCACCGGACTTCCACCAGCACCACGTGGAATCCCACAAATCGAAGTGACATTCGACATTGATGCTAACGGCATTGTGCATGTATCGGCGAAGGATCTTGGAACAGGTAAAGAGCAGAGCATGACCATCACTGGTGGATCCGCACTTTCTAAAGACGAGATCAGCCGCATGATGGAAGATGCCGAAGCTCATGCTGAAGAAGATCGTCAACGCAAGGAAGAAGCAGAGATTCGCAACACTGGTGATTCCTTGATGTATCAAACCGAGAAGTTCCTCGCCGAAAACGGTGAAAAACTTAACGAAGGTGAAGCTGCAACAAAGAAAGCCGAGACCGAGGAAGCACTTGCAGAACTCAAGACCGCACTCGGTGGAGCTAACTTTGAAATGATTAAGAGCGCGACCGAAAAGGTTTCAACTCTTAGCCAAGCACTCGGTTCCGCACTTTATGCATCACAAGCTGCTCAACCTGCTGGAGATGCTCCAGCAGGGGATGGCGTTGAAGATGCAGAGATTGTCGAAGAGCAGTAATGAGTGATTCAACTGAATCTGTTACAGATGAGGTTGTAGAGGTTCTGAACGATGAGGCGGCTACCGATCCGGTAGCCGTTCTCACCTCAGACTTACAACGACTTCAAGCGGAGTTTGCTAATTACAAAAAGCGCGTGGATCGAGATCGCTCTCTTGCTCACGAGTTGGCAATTGGCGCAGTGCTTAACGAACTCTTGCCGGTGCTCGATGATTTGGATCGCGCGCAAGAACATGGCGAATTAATTGGTGGCTTCAAAGCTGTCGCTGATCGCATCACGAACGTCACGACGAAAATTGGTTTAGAAAAATATGGTGAAGCTGGAAGCCAATTTGATCCGCAGATTCACGAAGCGCTGATGCACCAAACATCGCCAGATGTATCGGTGCCCACTGCGAGTGCGATTTTGCAACCTGGCTATAAATTTAAAGAGCGCATCTTGCGGCCTGCCCGAGTTTCGGTAACGGATCCCGAGTAATAAATGGCTGCCAAAGATCTATACGAGAAGGATTTCTACAAGATCCTTGGCGTGGCCAAAAACGCGACAAGCGATGAAATTAAGAAGAAGTACCGTTCATTAGCCCGCGAACTTCACCCTGATAAAAACAAAGGGGATAAGAAGCTCGAAGAGCAGTTTAAGGCTGTTTCAGAGGCAAATGACATCTTGTCCGATGAGAAGAAACGCGCTGAATATGACGAAGCGCGATCACTCTTTGAACGCGGAGGATTCCGTGCACCCCAAGGTGGACGTGGACAGCAAGGTGGCGGGGATTTCAACGATATTTTCGGAGGCGGATCATCGCAGGATATTTTTGCCAATCTCTTTGGTGGACGTCGTGGTCCGCGCAAAGGGCAAGATCTTCAGACAGAATCAACAATTTCTTTTCGTGAATCTGTTTTTGGAACAACGCTAGAACTTCGTTTATCAACCGATGGCGGAGCGGCGCAGAATATTTCGGCGCGAGTTCCTGCAGGGGTCAACGACGGCGCCAAGATTCGCATCAAGGGTAAAGGTGCTCCTGGTGAAGCCGGCCCCGGTGATCTCTTTATTCTTTTGCATGTTAAGCCGCATCCGATTTTTGCACGCAAAGGTGAGCACTTAACAATTACCTTGCCAGTGACATTTGCCGAAGCGGCGCTCGGTGCCGATATTAGAGTTCCGACTCTTGGTGATGAAGAAGTTGTTGTCCGATTATCTGCCGGCACACCCAATGGTCGCGTCTTGCGCGTTAAGGGCCGTGGAATTAAGAAAGCGAGCACGACTGGCGATTTGCTGGTGACAGTGGAAGTGCAAGTACCGCGTCATGTCGAAGGCAAAGCGCGCAAAGCTCTTGAAGATTTCGCCGAAGCAACCCAAGATGAGAACGTGCGCACAGATTTCATTGCCAAGGCAAGTTCATGAGCGATTCAACGCCGTTGGGAAATAACGAGCACGATGATGAGGCTGCGGTCTATGTCATCTCTGTTGCCGCGCAATTGTCAGGTCTGCATCCACAAACTTTGCGTCAATACGATCGCCTAGGGCTAGTTTCACCAGGTCGCGCTAGTGGTCGTGGTCGTCGCTATTCACTTCGCGACATCGCACTCCTTCGCAACGTGCAACGCCTTATTGGCGAGGGCATTAATCACGCAGGTATCAAACGAATCATTGATTTGGAATCCGCCATGGCCAACATGGCAATTGAGGTTGCGAAGTTGCGAATCGAAGTCGATGCGCTGCTTGATGCCAATCCTCCAAAAGCCCTAGCCCACCGCAAGAAATCTCAGATAATCATCTACAAAGATGGTGAATAAGAAGGCCAACCAGAAAGGTATGCTCGCCCAATGAGCGCACGCGATCAATTAAAAGAGCAGATTCTTTCTAAGGCAGTTGTCCACGGCAAAGTTATTTTGTCATCCGGCAAAGAGGCTGATTATTACGTCGACTTACGGCGCATCACTTTAGATTCACAAGCGGCTCCTTTGGTTGGGCAGGTGATGCTCGACCTACTTAAGGATTGGGATTACGAGGCAGTCGGCGGCTTAACACTTGGTGCAGATCCTGTGGCGACAGCGATGATGCATGTTGCTGCGCAATCGGGAAAGCAAATTGATTCATTTGTAGTACGTAAGGCCGAGAAGGCGCATGGCCTGCAACGTCGCATCGAAGGTCCAGATGTTAAAGGCCGTCGCGTTGTTGCTGTTGAAGATACATCGACAACTGGAGGATCTGTTCTTACCGCTGTCGAGGCGTTGCGTGAAGCTGGCGCGATTGTTGTTGGCGTTGCCGTGATTGTTGAACGTGGAGCCAAGAAAGCAATCGAAGATGCGGGCCTTGAATATCGCACCGCATATTCCTTGAGCGATTTAGGCTTGTAACAACTTCACGAGTTCGAGATTAACTCAAGTGGCGTTTAGTTCTCACTTCTTTGAGAATTTCGAAAGCTAAAGGCAACAGACTCAAGAACACAATTACGCCAATGATGGGCAGAATATATTTATCAATTGAACCTTTGAGTTTCTCTCCGAGGAAGTAACCCAAGGTCAAAACGGTCTCAGTCCAAATAACTCCGCCCACAAAGTTCCAGAGTAGAAATTTGCCCGCTGAAACTCGGACGATGCCTGCCATTGGGCTAATCAATGTGCGAACAAAGGGGACAAAGCGCGCCAAGACAATCGCGCGACCTGTGCCGTACTTTTTCAACCACTTCTCGGTGGATGCAACGCGCTTTTGGTTGAAGTAGCGACTATCGGGGCGCTCGAAGAATTTGCGACCGTATTTAGCGCCAAACCAGTGGCCAAGTTGTGAACCAGCGATTGCAACAATGGGTGTTGCGACCATGAGCGCCGCCATTGAGAGATGAACTCCGTTGAGCAGAACTGCTGCCGATCCGGATGCAGCTACCCCGGCGAGGAACAGGAGTGAATCTCCAGGAAATGCCAGTCCGATCAGCAGACCGGTTTCGGCGAAGATGATTGCCAAGACCCCCGCCAGACCGAGATCGGCGACGATGGAGTGGGCATCAAAGAGGGAGGAGATATTCATAGGGAAGTGACCCTACAGGGCGCTAATAGATAGGTACAGCAGGCGAGGATTTGGGGGTAGGGGCACTTCTGTGCGTACACTCTCGCTCATCTTTGCCCTTCACCTTAGGGCCCCGATCTCCAATGGAGGAGAAATGCGAGCTGCCAGCTCTCTCGTGCAAGTTACCGGCAATAACCTCAATATCGTCTACATCGTCCTAGCAATTTCCTTGGGCGCGCTAGCGATTGCCTGGGCGCTACGTGCGCAGGTATTAGCCGCAGATGAAGGCACCGAAGGTATGCGCGAAATCGCAGCAGCCGTTCAAGAAGGCGCTGCCGCTTACCTTACGCGCCAGTTCCGTACCCTCTCTTATTTTGTTGCGATTGTTTTCGTGCTTCTCTTTGCACTTCCGGGAGCATCGGATATTCGCATCGGTCGTTCAATCTTCTTCCTACTCGGTGCTGGATTTAGCGCACTCGTGGGATACAACGGCATGTGGCTAGCTGTACGTGCAAACGTGCGCGTTGCAGAAGCTGCTCGTCAAAACTCAGCCGAGCGCGCAGTGCAGATTGCATTCCGCACTGGTGGCGTCGTTGGTATGACAACAGTAGGTCTAGGTCTAGTCGGTGCATCTCTCGTTGTGATTATTTATCGCGAGAACGCACCATCTGTACTTGAAGGATTCGGTTTCGGCGCAGCAATGCTGGCAATGTTTATGCGCGTCGGTGGCGGAATCTTTACCAAGGCTGCAGATGTTGGAGCAGACCTTGTAGGTAAAGTTGAAAAAGGTATTCCTGAAGATGACCCACGTAACGCTGCAACAATTGCAGATAACGTTGGCGATAACGTCGGTGACTGTGCTGGTATGGCCGCTGACCTCTTCGAGTCATATGCAGTCACACTTGTTGCCGCGTTGATTCTCGGAAAAGCTGGCTTCGGTGATTCTGGTCTGATCTTCCCATTGATTATTCCTGCAATCGGAACCGTTACTGCAGTTCTCGGAATCTTCTTAACAAAGATGCGCAAGAGCGATAAGAACGCTATGGATTCAATCAACCGCTCATTCTTCATGTCAGCTGTTATCAGCGCTGTTTTATCTGGCCTAGCAACATTTGTTTACTTGCCAGGTAGCTTCAGCCTCTTGACCGGTCTTTCACCAGAGGCAGTAACTGCCGCTGGTAATACCAATCCACGCGTTCTTGCATTTGGTGCAGTACTTATCGGAATCGCGCTCGCAGCTGCAATTCAAGTACTTACTGGTTTCTTCACTGCAACCGGTAAGCGCCCAGTAAATGACGTTGCCGCTTCATCACAAACAGGTGCCGCAACTGTTCTCTTGTCGGGTATTTCAATCGGCTTCGAGTCAGCTGTTTACTCAGCAATTTTGATCGCTTCGGCAGTATTTGGCGCCTTCCTTCTAGGTGGCGGAAGCATCGTGCTTTCACTCCTTGCCATCGCACTCGCTGGTACTGGTTTGCTCACAACTGTTGGCGTAATTGTTGCGATGGATACATTCGGTCCTATCTCAGATAACGCACAAGGCATTGCTGAAATGTCTGGCGATGTTGAAGGAGTCGGTTCACAGATCCTTACTTCACTTGATGCAGTAGGTAATACAACAAAGGCCATCACTAAGGGAATCGCAATTGCAACAGCAGTACTTGCAGCTACCGCACTCTTTGGCGCATTTACAGATGCAATCAATAAGGCAGTTGAAGATGCAGGACAAATCGCTGGCAACCTTGCTTCGCAATACCAAGGAATCCTTGACGTTGCTAACCCACGTAACTTGGTCGGTTTGATTATCGGTGCAGCAGTTGTATTCCTCTTCTCAGGTCTTGCAATCAACGCCGTATCTCGTGCAGCTGGCGCAGTTGTTGTTGAAGTGCGCAAGCAATTCATCGAACATCCTGGAATTATGGAAGGTACAGAGAAGCCTGAATACGGTCGCGTAGTTGATATCTGTACTCGTGATTCACTCCGTGAACTTGCAACACCAGGTTTGCTCGCAGTGATGGCACCTATCGCAGTTGGCTTCGGACTCGGCGTCGGCTCACTTGGTGCATATCTTGCAGGTGCAATTGGTACCGGAACACTGATGGCTGTATTCCTCTCTAACTCTGGTGGAGCTTGGGATAACGCTAAGAAGATGGTTGAAGATGGCCATTACGGCGGAAAAGGTTCTGAAGCACACTCAGCAACAATCATTGGTGACACTGTCGGAGATCCATTCAAAGACACCGCGGGTCCTGCAATCAACCCATTGATCAAGGTTATGAACTTGGTTGGACTCTTGATTACTCCAGCAATTGTCAGCATGGCACTTGGTGGTCACACCGGTATGAGCACAGGCATTGGTCTACTTGCATTCGCAGTAATCATTGGTGCACTCATTCATAACCGTCGCAAATCAACTTCTATTGAGTACTAAGCGATAGAACTTCCCTAAGACTGATATGGCTAAAGATCTTAAGAAGCTGGTGATTGTTGAATCACCAGCTAAAGCCCGCAAGATTGGCGACTACCTCGGCGATGAATACATCGTCGAGGCTAGCGTTGGCCATATCCGTGATCTGCCTCAGCGCGCAGCTGATATTCCTAAAGAATATAAAGGAATTGCGTGGGCAAAAGAGGGCGTAAATATCGAAGAAGATTTTGCGCCGTTGTATGTCATCAACCCAGATAAAAAGGCGAAAGTTGCAGAACTTAAAGCGTTGATGAAAGAAGCCGACGAACTTATTCTGGCAACTGACGAGGACCGCGAGGGGGAAGCGATTGCTTGGCACTTGGTTGAAGTCTTGCAACCTAAGATTCCCATTCGCCGAATGGTTTTCAATGAAATTACTAAAGATGCCATTCAAAAAGCAGTAAATGAAACACGCGATCTTGATTATCACTTAATTGATGCACAAGAAACTCGACGTGTATTGGATCGTCTCTTTGGATATCGACTCTCTCCGGTGCTCTGGAAGAAAGTTATGCCACGAATCTCCGCAGGTCGTGTGCAATCTGTTGCAACCCGTCTGATTGTTGAAAAAGAACGCGAACGCATGGCATTTGTTTCATCCTCGTGGTGGGATCTCAATGCAGCGTGCGAGCTCGGATTCAACGCCCGCTTGATGAGCGTTGATGGTAAGAAAGTAGCGGCCACTAGTGATTTCGGCGCAGATGGCGCTGTAAAGGAAAAATCCTTAGCTAATATTTTGTTGCTTGATGAATCAAGTGCCAAGAGTTTAGTTGAATCACTTAAATCATCACCCCTTGTTGTTAAGTCAATCGAAGATTCACCACGAACCGAGCGACCAAAACCACCATTTACGACATCAACTCTGCAACAAGATGCGGGTAGTCGTTTAGGTTGGGGCGCACAAATCACGATGCGCATTGCACAACGCCTTTACGAAAATGGTTACATCACATATATGCGTACCGATTCAGTGAATCTTTCTGCGCAAGCCATCACCGCAGCGCGCAACGCAGCAAAATCTCTTTACGGGGCTGATCATGTATCTGAGGCTCCCCGTGTTTATGCCGGTAAAACAAAGAACGCGCAAGAAGCTCACGAAGCGATTCGCCCTGCGGGTGAAGTTTTCCGTACACCTGGCGAATTAGCTCCAGAACTTTCGCGCGATGAATTCTCTTTGTACGACTTGATTTGGAAGCGCACCGTCGCATCCCAAATGGCCGATGCCAAGAAGATGCAGATGCGTGTTGATTTTGATGCAACGAGCAACGATGGGAAGGCAGTTATATTCCGCGCTAATGGATCCGTACTTACCTTTCCCGGTTTTCTCGCTGCATATGATGAAGTTGCAGATGAAAAGAGCGATGAGGAATCCGAAGATCGTCGCTTGCCTGCAATGACCGTTGGGCAAGCCGTAGCCGTTAAGGAATATTCATGCGAAGGCCATGACACCAAACCTCCTGCCCGTTATACCGAGCCAACGCTTGTAAAGAAACTTGAAGAACTAGGCATTGGACGACCATCAACATTCGCATCGATTATTCAAACCATTCAAGATCGCGGGTATGTGTATAAGCGCGGACGCGCACTAGTTCCGGCATTCCTAGCTTTCTCTGTTACTGGCTTGCTAGAGCAGTATTTTGCCAAGCTTGTCGATTACGAATTCACCGCGAGCATGGAAGAAGATCTCGACAAGATTGCTGCAGGAGAAGCAGGACGCGTTGATTGGTTGCGCGATTTCTTCTACGGCCATGATGGAGAACCTGGATTAAACGAGCTCTCAGCAGATTTGGGCGCAATTGATGCGCGCGAAGTCAACACGATGCGCCTTGGTGATGATATTCAAATTCGCGTAGGTCGTTACGGAGCTTATTTACAACAAGGCGAAGGCGACACTCGTAAGCTCGCCAATATTCCAGAGACGATGGCACCAGATGAGTTAACTCTTGCTGTTGCAATTGAAATTCTTGCGCAACCATCAGGTGAGCGCGAACTAGGTATTGATCCTGTAACTAATTTGCCGATCATTGCTAAGAGCGGCCGATTTGGACCGTATGTCACAGAAGTTTTCCCAGAAGTTGTATTGGCAGAAGGCGAAAAGAAAAAGAGAAAGAAAGCTGATGCGCCTAAACCGAAAACTGCATCACTTCTTTCGACGATGACTCTAGATACGATCACATGGGAAGATGCACTTCGATTGCTCTCGTTGCCTCGCAATCTTGGTGCAGATTCGCAAACCGGCGAAGATATCACCGTCCAAAATGGTCGCTACGGTCCGTACCTTAAACGTGGTACTGATTCGCGCACGCTAACAAGTGAAGACCAACTTTTTTCATTAACCCTTGATGAAGCAATTGATATTTATAAGCAACCAAAGGTTCGCCGCCGTGGAGTTGCAAAACCACCGCTCAAAGAACTTGGACTAGATCCTGCAACGCAGAATCAATTAATTGTTAAAGATGGACGTTTTGGAATGTATGTCAGCGATGGTGAAACAAATGCAACACTGCGCCGCGGCGATACTGTCGAAGGTTTGACCTTAGAACGCGGCCTCGAACTATTGGCAGGGCGACGCGCGTGGGAGGCTGAAAATGGCGGGGCTACTCGGGTCAAGAAGAAGTCGACACGAAAGTCTGCAGCGAAAAAGAGCGCCCCAACATTGACTAAAAACACTGTGAAAAAGGCTGCGGCAAAACGCGCCGCCAAAAAAGCTGCTACGGGTAAAGCAAAAGCCCCCGCTAGCGCTGAATAAGGCTACGGATACCCTTATCTCATGGCGCGTTCTCTTCCTACCCCGTCGGCGCCTGCGCCTGATCAAACTCGTGGGGTCATGGCAGTTCCTGCCTTTCGCAAACTTTGGCGTTCGATGGCATTTTCATCTTTGGGTGATTGGTTAGGGCTGCTTGCAACAACTGCGATGGCGCAACAACTTTCATCTGGAAATTACTCGCGCGCTAACTTTGCTATCGCAGGTGTTTTCATTGCTCGCCTTCTGCCTTCTGTTTTCTTGGGTCCACTGGCTGGAGTAATTGCAGATAGATTTGATCGTCGCCGATTGATGGTCGTCACCGATATTTTCCGTGCCGCTTTCTATATTTCGATTCCTATCGTTGGTACTTTTCTCTGGCTTTACATTGCAACGATTGCTGTTGAATGTTTAACGCTCTTCTGGTCACCTGCGAAGGAAGCAAGTGTTCCTAACTTGGTCCCCAAAGATAAATTAGAGAGCGCAAACCAAGTTTCACTCCTTGCTGCATACGGCACCGCACCTATCGCTGCAGCACTCTTCTCGTTGTTAGCGTTGATTTCAGGTTCACTTGCCGGAACTGTTCCATTCTTTGCAACAAACTCAGTTGACCTCGCCCTTTACATAAATGCCGCAAGTTTTGCATTCGGCGCATGGACTGTGTGGGGGTTGCACGAAATTCCTAAAGGCGCCGCATCTAAAGTTGATGGCGATGTGGGAGTTGCAAAATCTCTCCTTGAGGGTTGGCGCTTTGTGAGTACATCCAAGATTGTTCGCGGCCTCATTGTTGGCATGGTCGGTGCATTCATCGCAGCCGGCGCTGTGATTGGGTTAGCTCGTACATTTGTTGGCGATCTTGGTGCAGGAGATGCCGCCTATGGTGTTCTCTTTGGTTCAGTCTTTACTGGTCTTGCCGGCGGAATCGCATTTGGCCCTAAGGTATTTGAGCAGTTTTCGCGCCGACGCCTCTTTGGCGCAGCTCTTACCGCTGCAGGTTTATTCCTCGTACTTCTTGCCGCAATCCCTAACCTCGTAATCGCAGTATTTGTCACCATTCTTTTGGGCGCATTCTCCGGAATTTGTTGGGTTACTGGCTTCACCATGTTGGGTATGGAAGTTCAGGATGAAGTCCGTGGGCGAACATTCGCGTTTATGCAATCTCTTATTCGCGTCACACTTGTTGCAGTCCTTGCGATTTCACCGTTGATTGCTGCAGCAGTTGGTAAGCACACATTCAAATTCCAGAATACGCAGGTAAGTTATAACGGAGCTGCAATTACGATTCTGATTGCTGGAATCATCGCCACCCTTATCGGTGTTGTCTCATATCGACAGATGAAAGATCGACCAAATGTTTCCTTCTGGAGCGATATCTCCAATGCGCTCAAAGGCGAGCTCGGATCAATCACTGGTGCACCAGCTAAAGGCCTGTTCATTGCATTTGAAGGCGGCGAAGGTTCGGGAAAATCAACACAAACTAAATTATTAAAGAAATGGTTAGAAGATAGAGAACATGGAGTTGTGCTCAGTCGCGAACCGGGCGGCACTCCATTGGGTAATGATTTGCGAGAAATTCTCCTCTCCCATCGAACGGGTGTTATTTCTCCGCGTGCCGAAGCTTTGCTTTATGCAGCAGATCGTGCGCACCATGTGTATTCCGTGATTCGCCCGGCGTTAGAAGCTGGCGATGTTGTCATTACCGATCGCTATTTTGATTCATCAATTGCATATCAAGGCGCAGGGCGCATTCTTGAACCAGGGGAAGTTGCACGTATTTCACGATGGGCAACAGAATCCCTTTTCCCAACGCTCACAATTATTTTGGATCTACCAGCTGAAATCGGTTTAGGACGGTTAAAGAAGTTCGACCGTCTCGAGTCGGAGCCATTAGCTTTTCATGAACGCATCCGCCAGGAGTATCTACAGCTGGCTTTACTTGATCCAGAGCGATATTTAGTGGTTGATGGTCAGATGAGCGTCGATGAAATTCATGGCGCCATTGTTACCCGGGTTTCTGAATTACCAGCGCTAAGCAAGGTTCCTAAGAAAGAGAAGAAAAAGGTTAATCTTCGCCCCGACCCAAGAAAAGTCATTGCCAAAGTAAAAGCTAAAACAAGTAAGAAGAAATAGCGCCATGAGTGTTTTTGACGAGCTTGTAGGCCAACAGCACATCATCTCAATACTCAAAGATGCAGTCGCAGCAGCGCGAAGTGGTGAAGAAACTCAAGAGATGACACATGCGTGGGTCTTCACAGGTCCACCCGGCAGTGGACGATCGAGTGCAGCAATTGCATTTGCAGCAGCGCTGATCTGCCCTAACGACGGATGCGGCACGTGTGTTGACTGCCGCAGCGCTAAAGCTGGCGGTCATGCTGATGTCGAAATTATTTCCACCGAAGGTTTATCAATCAAGATCGATGAAATCCGCGAACTTTTGCAGCGAACATCTTGGGCGCCGAGTGTGGGGGGATGGCGCGTAGTTGTTATGGAAGATGCAGACCGTCTAACGGAATCTGCAGCAAACGCACTTCTTAAGGCGATTGAAGAACCGGGAGCTCGAACGGTTTGGCTGCTCTGTGCCCCGACCTTGCACGATTTGTTACCGACAATCCGTTCACGTTGCCGCCACCTTCAATTGCGAACTCCAAGTGCAGCTGATGTCGCAGCGGTATTGGCCAATCGCGATGGAGTTTCACCAGGAATGGCAGATTTTGCCGCTCGTGCAAGTCAAGGACATATTGGCCGCGCACGTCACTTAGCCCTTGATGAAAATATCCGTGCGCGACGTAACACGATTATGAAGTTACCTTTTGCACTGAGCGATATCTCAGCTGCATTTAAAGCTGCTTCAACATTGGTTGATTTAGCAACGCAAGAAGCTAAGGAACAAGCAGAAGTTAAAGACGAAGCAGAAAACCAAGAGCTAGCGCAAGCGTGGGGCCAAGGCGCAACGGGTCGAGGCATGGCAACGGGCGGGTCAAAAGCTTTAAAAGATTTAGAGAAAGAGCAGAAGTCACGAACGACTCGCATGGTGCGTGATTCTCTCGATGGCGCATTACTCGATTTGGCAACGCTTTACCGTGATGTCATGTTGGTCCAAACAGGAATTACAGAAACGCTAATCAATCAGGACTTAGCGCCACAGATAGAAACTCTTGCGCAAACTTTGGCGCCCGCGCTAACCATCGAGAAGATCAACGCAATTATGGATGCGCGCACGAACCTAAGTTTCAATGCTGCTCCACTTCTCACTATCGAAGCTTTGATGTGCACACTTGCTGTTACTCGCCAATCTCCGGCGAGTGCAGAACGCTAGCCTTCTAAAACTATGAAAAACTCCCAAATCCTCAAAAGAATTCTGATCTTCATACTTGCTTTTGCTTTAATTACGGGATTAGGCACGTTCATGCGTAACAAATATCCATCCATGACAACTATGCATCAATACCAAAACCAACGTCTTGCATGGTCTAGTTGCTATGACAATTTCCAATGCGCAACACTGCAAGTCCCTATCGATTACAAGAAACCCGAGTCTGGTTCTTTTGGATTGGCGCTCCTTCGATACAAAGCCACCGATCAGAAAAATCGCTTGGGGTCGCTCGTGGTAAACCCTGGGGGACCAGGTGCTTCAGGAAAGCAATATGCCTACAACGCCGAATACATTTTGAGCCCGGCGGTTTTGGCTCAGTACGACATTGTTGGCTTTGATCCGCGAGGCGTCGGCGATAGCGCACCTATCGAATGCCTGAGTAACAATGAAACCGATGCCAATTACTCGGCAGATAGCAAGCCAGATAGCGCTATAGAAGTCGCTGCCATGGCCGCATCAGCCAAGCAATACGCTGCAAAGTGCCTAGCCAAGAATAAGAATGTGGCTAATTACAGCACGGCAAATTCCGCGAGAGATATGGATATTCTCCGCAACGCGTTAGGTGATTCGCACTTGAATTTCTTAGGAAAGAGTTACGGAACATACCTCGGCACTCTCTATGCAAAGTTCTTTCCGGCGAATGTGGGTCGCATGGTTCTAGATGGAGCAATTGACCCAAAAACTTCTGCTGTCGAGCAGACGATGTTTCAAGGCATGGGCTTCGATCTCGCCCTTCATGCATTCATTAGAAACTGCTACAAAAAAAATAATTGTCCACTGAAGAAACCAATAGCGAATTCCATTAATCAGATTATTGATCTCTTTCATCAAGCAGCGATTCACCCGCTACCTGGTCCGAAGAATCGACAGGCAACTGAATCACTTCTTGTTCTTGGCACTGCATCCGCTCTTTATGACGATTATTCCGGTTGGCCGAAGTTGCGAATAGCGCTACGGCAAGCCGCAAAAAATAACGGAACCACTTTTCTCGAATTAGCAGATGAATACAGCGGGCGTAATGCCAACGGAACGTATGCGAACAATGAAACGGACGCAGCGTTTGTAATCGACTGTCTCGACTGGCCAGAGGTGCGAACGCTTGACGAAATGGCAGTGGATGCAAAAGCTTTCGCAGTTGCCGCCCCAGTTTTCGGCCCGTACGTAGCTTATGGATCACTTGCGTGTAAGTATTTACCGCCACCTGCCGATGGCGCAGCCGCAACAAAGATCACGACAATAAAGACAACACCGATAATGGTAATCGGAACTAAACGTGATCCTGCGACTCCGTATCAATGGGCGCAATCACTTCACGAAACAATTCAAGGTTCGCGGTTGATTTCCCTCAACGCCGACGGCCACACAGGTCACGGTCGCGGTTCCGAATGCGTTGATTCGGCAGTTGATAAATATTTCCTTACGGCTGTATTGCCGGGTAAAGATCTGGCCTGTTCCCTGTAGGCAACGCCTCCCTGCGGCCTTGCAGAGATGGTTTTCGACCATTTTTCAGCCCGTACTAGCAATGTAATGAGTGGCCATTGGTGCAAGGTATCGCTCGGATTTTGGTAATTAGCACCCCTCGGTATGGGGCATTATTTCCCTATGCGCCTAGACCATGTCTCATATGTGACCTCCCATGACCAACTTGCTGACACCGTGCAACGTCTCGGTTCGCGATTAGGTTCTACTTTCGTTGATGGTGGAATTCATCCACGTTTTGGTACGCGCAACTTCACGTTGCCATTGCAAGGTGGTCACTACATCGAAGTTGTTTGCCCACTTGACCACCCAGCATCTGATTCCTCTGCATTCGGTAAAGCAGTTTCTTTGCGCGCGCAAGAAGGCGGCGGATGGTTGACGTGGGTTGTTTCCGTTGATGATGTTGCACCGATTGAAACTCGTCTTGGTCGTCCAGCAGTTGATGGCCACCGTGTTAAGCCAGATGGCAGCGATATTCGCTGGAAGCAAATCGGTGTTCTTGGAACACTTGAAGATCGCCAGCTCCCATTCTTTATTCAATGGATTGAAAATCACCATCCTTCAACAGATGGAAAAGCATCAGCAAAGATTGTAAAAGTTGAAATTTCAGGTAACGAAAAGACAATTGCCGAGTGGTTAGGTTCTGACGCGGCAGCTGCAATTGGCGACGGCGTCGAAGTTATCTGGGTTGATCCAGCTGCAAACGATGGCGAAACAGGAATCGTAGCCGTGCACCTAGAGACACCAGGCGGAGTAGTTCGCCTGGATTAGTCTTACTCTTTACACTTTAACAGTTGTCCGCCCCTGTGGCTCAGCGGTAGAGCAGCTCACTCGTAATGAGCAGATCGTCGGTTCGATTCCGACCAGGGGCTCTTGTGGTGCCTAGTAGATATTGCATTTAATCGCCGACTTTATTGAAAAAGAGTTAATTTTCCTCAACTTTTAGTAATTCGGATTGAATTCTGAGAGCCATCGAATTTCCCATTAAAATCAGCCTCAATCTAAGATAAAAATCTCTAATTATTGACCAATGTTTCCATGTATTACTCAGCGCCAACCGACGTCTTGTTTTTCGTGACTCCAAAGAGGACAACTGCCAAAGATTTGAAGAAGCATTCAGATTTCTTGCATTTTGTGAAACAAATGCCTCATGCTTATTGTTTAGGGCCTCGCCAGCCACTAAGTATTTCTTCATATAAGCAGTTGACCTCATCCGCTTAAGGAGATGAATAACGAAACGTATCAAATCAGGCCTTACCCGAGATTGTAAATATAGCCCGCTTGAATTCGTCGAGTGCTGTCTCCAAATCACACTCGGAATTAAATCAACAGCAGTTTTTCCAAAGTGACTGGCTAAATTCGGCAACCAGCAATCCATTTGAACATCATGTCTGATTTGGAAATCTGACAATGGATTAGATTTCAATAATGCAAGGAGGGCACGATTGATGACAATATTATGAGTAGAGACCGACACATCAAAATTTGTTTTTCGATAATCAAGCTCTGGGCCTCGCACGTGAGAAGTACCTAAGGGTCCAGGTCGGCTTCGGTATGGCATTGAATTGGATTTCATAGAATCCCACAAGAAGCTACTTCCCGCGTAAAGCCACGGGTGAATAGAATCGTTACTCTCCCCGTTGATTGCCTCAGAAATTCGCAGAATGCGATTAGGTAGCCAAAGATCATCTTGGTCGGAAAGTGCGATGAGATCGTACTTGGGTGAAATACTATTCAAAGCTTTCATGTAGGCAGCAGATGAATTGCCTGCATTGTTGGCAGAGTCCCAACGGGTTACTTTGAAGTCCAACTGCAAATCTTGACATACTTTTATCCCCCTCGCGGAAGAGTCATCAGTTGAATTATCGTCAAATATTAGAATTTCAAGTGGCGCATTTGCCTCAATCGCAGCCGAAGACATGCTCGATATTAACGAAGCAATCCACCGAGCCCCATTATGCATGGGAATCACCACCGTTAAACCATTCATGATTTCAGTTTACTCGAGTAGGCTTAAAACGTGGTACATCTGAGGTTGGCACAATCAATATTCGGAATTCAATCGCTTAATTTAAATTAGGAGTACAAGATGATCCCGCTCTTTAGGCCGTATTTTCGAATCGATGAATGCCTTAATGAAATACGTGGAACGCTTGAAAAAGGTTGGACTGGACAGGGTTTTTTAACCGAAGATTTTGAAAAAGCATGGGCCAGAGCAGTGAATCGCGAGAACTGTCTGATGCTCAATTCTGCTTCATCTGCTCTACACCTTGCACTTGAAGCCTTAAAAATAAATAGAGGTTGGTCTGATGATTCGGAAATCATTTCAACTCCGTTAACTTTCGTAGCAACAAATCATGCAATCTTGTGGAGTGGATTAGTCCCAGTATTGGTAGATGTTGATGACGATTTATGTCTAAGCCCAGAAGCTCTTCTTGAAAACATTAATGAAAAAACGAAGGCTGTAATGTTTGTAGCAATAGGTGGCGGAATTGGAAGAATTGAAGAAATCAAATCAATTTGTGATGAGAAAGGTATTGCATTGATTTTAGATGCATCACATGGTTCCGGATCGATGAATCTTAACGAACCAATCGGGACTGGTTGCGATGCAATCTGTTATTCCTTTCAGGCAGTAAAGAATTTGCCAACTGGAGATAGCGGTGCCTTATCCATGTTGCACTCAGAAGAACATGATTTAGCGAAGAAACTATCTTGGCTTGGTATATCTGAATCAACCTTTTCTCGAAGTAAATCAGGAGGCTACAAATGGGAATACGATGTCGATCACGTCGGATATAAGTACAATGCAAATGCAATAATGGCAGCGGTAGCATTGGTGAGTTTAAAATATTTGGATGAGGACAATGAAAAGAGACGAAATATTGCCAGGAAATATCAGGAAGCAATTCAAAGCGACAATAGAATTGAAGTAATACAACAAAGTAACTCCAATGAGTCTTCAAGGCATCTCTTTCAGGTATATGTGAAAGATAGATCAAAAGTTGCTTCAGCTTTTCTTGTAAATCAGATTGGGATGGGTGTTCATTATCGTTCAAATTGTGAGTATAAAATGTATTCGCAATTTAAGAAGAGCACTACAAACGCTTCGCGGTTGTCCGAAGGGATATTAACTCTCCCAATGTTCATTGAGATTACTGACGAAGAGCAATCGAAAGTAATTGAAACATTGTTGAGTGCACTCTAATGATTTTCGAACCTGTTACTGAAATCCCTGGAGCGTATAAAATTGAACTTGTGAATTGGAGCGACTCCCGCGGGTCACTCATGGAAATCTGGAATTCGAAGAATTTCATTGAACAAGGTGTGTGGCCCGATTTTATTCCAGTTCAAGTTAATTTGGTAAAATCTAATCAAGGTGCTATTCGTGGAATCCATCGGACGATTAGGTACGCGCCCCAAAGAAAAATAGTAACCTGTACTGAAGGTGCAATTAAAGACTATTTGATTGATTTACGTCCAGAATCTACTCACTATAGAAATGTAGTGTCCGTAGCTATCGACGCTTCGAAGCCCTTGTTGTTGCTTGTCCCGGAACGTGTTGGGCACTCATATCAGACGATTTCAGAAAACAGTACGGTTTGTTATTACTTTGACCGCGCATATAATCCAGAAGAAGAAATTGGAATAAACCCATTCGATCAAGATTTGAGCATCACCTGGGATGAGCCGTATATATTGTCTCCCAAAGATTCTAACGCCCCGTTACTTAATGAAATAGCACTGGAACTTCTCTAAGATAAGAATTGAATTCCAGCAAGTATCTCGGAAATTGAATCTAGGAGTTTTCTCTTTGGTTTCCAATTTAGCAATTTTGTGGCTTTATCCGAATTTATGGCGTAGCGGAAATCGTGTCCCTTTCGATCCGTTACATATTCGATCATGTCTTCTGAGAGCCTGAAATAATCAAGTAAAAGCTTAGCTAAATCAATATTTCTGTATGATTCTTCGCTTCCGATATTGTAAATTTCACCGGCACTACCTAAATGCAAAACTCGAGCAATAGCTTCGCAATGATCCTGAATGTGTATCCAATTCCGGATATTGCTGCCATCTCCATAAATTGGGATTTTCACATTTTTCGACAAATTTGTTACTAGTTTGGGAAGTAGTTTTTCGCAATCCTGGTAACGGCCGTAGTTATTCGCACTTCTTGTGATTCTGACATCGAGTCCATAAGTTGTGGCATAGGCCATTCCGAGAAGATCGCCCGCTGCTTTGCTAGCTGAGTAAGGCGAAGCTGGTTTCAAGGGAAAGGTTTCGTCAGCGCTACCAGAATCAAGAGAACCATAGACTTCGTCGGTCGAAACCAATACAACCACTTTGCTCAAATTCTTAGCAATTTCCAAAATCGTGTGAGTTCCAACTATATTGGACTGAATAAAATCTTTGCTTCTTTCGATACTTCGATCGACGTGTGACTCCGCTGCAAAGTGAATGATCGCATCATGTTCCGCAATCAAAGAAGTCATCACAAGCTCTTCCTTGATATCGGCTTTTACGAAAACGAGCCCATCATTTCTTGAAACTGTACTTAGTCGGCGCATATCACCCGCGTATGTAAGAGCGTCGACAACAGTAATTTTTGATGGTTTTCCACCAAATAATGAACCAGATAAAGAAGAGCGCACAAATTCAGAGCCAATGAAGCCAGCCCCACCGGTCACTAAAAGCCTACTGAATTTGGTATCGTCAGCCTTATGCAGGGCATTCTCCTTTCTGGCGGTCTTGGTAAGCGGCTCTGGCCAATCACTTTGGCTACAAGCAAACAACTTTTACCAGTATATGACAAGCCTTTAGTTTATTACCCACTGTCAACATTAATGCTGAGTGGCGTCAGGAAAATAGCAGTCGTCACTGCTCCATCTGCCTTGCATGCACATCAGGCGCTCCTAGGGAATGGTTCTCAATGGGGCATTTCGATTTCCTACGCCGTCCAAGAAGAACCGTTGGGAATTCCACATGCTTTTACTGTTGCTTCAGAAATCCTCGATACTTCGGAACCCTGTGTTCTAATTCTCGGGGACAATTTTTTCTACGGCCCTGGTTTGGGGCAGAATATTTTCGCCGAATCGACCCCCGGATATGCAATTTCATTTGCCTACGAAGTTTCTAACCCTTCAGAATTTGGCGTAGTTTCATTTGATGAATTTGGCCTACCTAAGCGAATTGTCGAAAAACCGCAAGAATTTGTAAGCAAAATGGCGATCCCTGGCTTGTATCGTTTCCCATCAGATGTTTTTGAAAGAGTAATCGAATTAAAGCCGTCCGCTAGAAATGAATTAGAAATAGCAGATTTACTAAATTCTTATATCGACAAAAAGCGCTTAGACCTAAGAATGCTGGCACGCGGCACCGCTTGGTTAGACACAGGCACGTCCAATGGATTATTGGGAGCTTCGAATTTCGTTCAAGTTTTGCAAGAGCGACAGGGCTTACTCATAGGAAGTCCAGACGAAGTAGCGTGGCGGTTAGGTTTAATAAGCACGCAAAAGTTCATAAAAAACATTGGTAATTATCAGAATTCGGACTATGGAAAAAAACTCTTACTAATGCTTGAACCCGCAACCGGATTGGTGAACTTATGAACTTCACTTTTCTGAATCCATTTCTGGATAATTCTTCTTTAGGCTCGAAGCGTATGTACTTCAGAAAAGCAAAATTGCAATGACTTCTGAGATAACTTATAGCTCGCAATATTTATTGGAAAAATGGCTAGACACGTCCTCAAGCCTAGGTAGCGATAAGTTGAATGTCTATTTCGAAACATTATCCGAAATTTTCAATACATTTAATGGGCGCTCGGTCACAGTGCTTGAAATTGGCACCCAACGTGGAGGAAACCTAGTTTTTCTAAGAAATATTCTGCCTGCGGGTAGCACTGTGATTGGAATAGACATTCACCCACCCAGCGGCAAATTACCGGATGGAATTAATTTTATTAAAGGAAACTCAACACATCCGGAAATTTGGACTAAGGCTAGTGAATTTGGTCCATACGATTTGATTATTGAAGATGCCTCCCATATTCAAAATGACGTGTGGCAAAATTTCCAGATTTATTCTGAGCTGTTGAAGGTTGGCGGCTTTATAATGATCGAAGATACGCAGTATGCGATTATCCCTGGTTGGGGAAGAGGGCTTGCTGGGCGAAAAAGTGTTTTGCACAAAGTGATCAAAGATATTTATCCAAAATTACTTTTCACGGAAAAGGGTGGACCTGATTCGTTCACCATAGATTTGCGTCAGTATTCTGTAACGCTTCAGAGAGTAATCTCCCAATTGCCCCTTCGAATCGATTCAAAAGAGAACTTCCGACGAGAATTACGGCGACCTAAAGGCTCAGAGTTATTTTATAAATGGGCAACTTTAATTTTGGAACAGGAGCGACCATTTTTTCGCTTTAAGCTCGTTCTGTTTGCGAGACAGGTATTTCGGCTATTTAAAAGACGCTGAGAATGTCTTGCACAGAGTAATCTCCCCAAAAAAGTAATTAGCAAAAATCAAGTTTGAATTTTGGTTTTAGCCGATATACATGAAATCGAATAATTGGAATTAAATAAGAATTTCATTCCATTTACTTAATACGTTTTCTTCACCGTAAAGTCCGTAAAATGGACGCTGATATTCTTTAGCAGAGATTTCATATTCTTGATAATTAGAAGTCAAACTGATGAGGCCTTTTAGTATGCTTTCAGTTGATTTTGGATCAACAACAATTAATGGTGCGCCATCAAGCAAAAGCTGTGGGACAAATCCTACATTTGAAACAACTGCCGGAAGGCCGGCTGCCAATGCTTCTAGCAATGCGTTGCTCGATCCCTCGTGGAAACTTGTTAATACGAACGCATCATACCCGCAATAAAATGCCGAATCCGGAACCATACGGTCAAAGAATTTGCAATTCAGATCCTTGCTTGAACAAAGGTTTGAAATTTCTTCCCGCAGTGGTCCTTCTCCCACAAAGGATATTTGTATATTGCTAATTAGCTCTTCACTTAACGAAATAGCTTCAACAATTGCAATGTGATTCTTGTAATCGAAAAAATTTGCGACGCATAATAACTTTATAGGACCACCATCATTTTTTTGATGCCTAGCACTGATTGGTTCAACATAATTGGGAATGGTTAGTAATTTGCTTTTTGAGATACCGTCTGCGATTGCTGCTGGAAAACTACTTTCAGAATTAGTAATTGCTAAATTGGCGCGAAGATAAACAAGTCGCAGGAGCATTCTCTTTATAGGCGCCTGGCCTTTGATCCCGTAGCCGATCGAGGATCTACGGCCAACCAATAGTTTGGTTCGATGAAAACTGAGAATTGTTCCAAGACCTACAATAATTGTATCGTGAAGTAGGAATGTGATGACAATATCCGGTTGATACCTTTGCAAAATCGCCCATGATTTTAGGAAGAGCGTGAACCCTTCGACGCTTCTTGCGACTCGCTTTCTACGGAAGCGAAATAGATTTTTTGAAAATTTGCTTTCGCTAGATGCAGATAGGTTTCTCCAAGTAAGGTTTGAAGAGAGATTCGATTCTCGAGGTCCAGCTTGCATGGTTACCAGGAGTACTTCATGAGTTTTGGATAATTGATTTGCAAGCCAAACTGCCTGCTTTTCAGCCCCGCCCAACCCCAAGGTTCCGATCGAAATAAGAATTCTCATGATTCGAGAATTGTATCTAAATTTAGGAATTGTAGGTTGATAGGTTTCGGCGTGACATATTGCTAGGATTGTAAATTATGACGCGCTCCAAACAACAGAGAGATGGTTTTCTGCGTTGTTTCCGCATTCTTAATAAACGTGATCAACGTCGGATGTTCGTTGTCGCGTGCTTACAGACTTTCTTAAATATTCTTGACCTCTTTGGCGTGATAGCCATCGGAATGCTCGTGGCACTTTCGGTCCAAAGCCTGCAATCAACTCAGTCAAATGGACGAATGATGTCTACGCTTGAGTTCCTGGGTATATCTAATCAGCCATTACAGTCTCAGGTCGCCATTTTGGGAATCGGGGCGGTATTAATATTAGTTAGTCGTACTGTACTTTCAATCTTTTTTACACGACGAACTCTATTTTTTCTCAGCGGTCGTGGAGCCGAAATTTCAGCTAACTTGATCTCTGCATTACTCGCGAGACCTTTAGAGAAAGTTCAATCTCGCACTTCGCAAGAGACTTTGTACGCAGCGACCCGGGGTGTTGAATTGGTGGCTCTCCAAGTCTTGGCTACTTCAATCGTCCTCATCGCGGATTTTTCACTTCTGATAATTTTGGGGATAGGTTTGTTTATCCTTGATCCAGTAACTTCTATGGGGATACTATTACTAGTCCTCTTTATCGGTTTCGCGTTATACAAGATTATGCATGTAAGAGCTCAAGAGGTGGGAACAAAGAACTCCGAATTAAATATTAAGAGCAATGAGAAAGTTGTAGAAGTATTTTCTTCTTATCGAGAATCAGTAGTTCGTAACCGTCGTGCCTACTATGCGCGTGAAATCACTAAGCTCAGAATTGATTTAGCTGAAACTTCGGCGGAGATGAATTTCATGCCCTACGTGAGTAAATATGTTATTGAAACTACAGTAATTTTTGGTGCTTTGTTAGTTGGAGCGGCTGAATTTCTCATGTTGGATGCATCAGAAGCCGCATCTTCGTTTGCCATTTTTCTCGCCGCAGGAACCCGTATAGCGCCGGCGGTCCTCAGAGTTCAACAAGCGATGATTGCAATTAGCATTGCCTTAGGCCAAGCAACGCCGACATTGGAACTAATCGCAGAACTGGGTACTGAGCCAAACATAGAAAATGTAGATGATTCAGTTAATACGGTACACGAAGGTTTTGTCGCACAAATTCAGGTAGATAAGGTTAGTTTCACGTATGAAAGCAAGGCCAACAAAGCAATCTCAGAAATATCTCTGCACATACCAACTGGAGCCTCCGTCGCTTTTGTCGGTCCATCAGGTGCTGGCAAAACCACAATTATCGATGTTTTACTTGGAGTCCTAAATCCAGACGAAGGGTCTGTATTGATTTCTGGATTACCTCCATTGCTTGCAGTTGCAAAATGGCCAGGTGCCGTCTCGTATGTCCCGCAAGATGTTGTGATTGCTGCCGGGACAATCCGCGAAAATGTCGCTCTGGGTTATCCAGCGGAAGTTGCTACTGACGAGTTAGTTATGAGTGCTTTGAAGGTTGCTCACCTTGATAGATTCGTTGCTGAATTACCAGATGGAGTTGATACGCAGGTTGGCGAACGTGGCGCGAAAATCAGTGGGGGACAACGACAACGTCTCGGGATTGCTCGTGCGATGTTTACCAAACCGCATTTGTTGGTGCTTGATGAAGCAACAAGTTCACTCGATGGTGAAACGGAAGCAAGCATCTCGGAGGCAATCCACGCGTTGCGAGGTTCTACAACTGTTGTCATGATCGCTCATCGACTTTCGACAGTAAGAAATGCCGATATCGTGGTTTATCTCTCTGAAGGAAAAGTATTAGCTCAGGGCACCTTTGAGGAAGTCCGCAAGAGTGTTCCTGATTTTGACCGACAAGCAAAACTAATGGGGCTGTAGTTCTGCTTTTTCGCTCACTTGTACGGCTAGCGAACCACGGCCAGAATCCACGCCTAATTAGGTCGAGTCATGCGTTACTTCCTTGAATAGAAAAAATATTCTCGTTACAGTAAGAATAGGAGCGAGATAATATTTCTCACTCACTTTGATCTCGTGAGGGAGTTCTTTGACGCAATGAATGACAACACTTCAACTACGAGCACCGGGTCTACCTTTTTTCTCCAATTAAAAGATGTCTCGAAGAGCTTCGGAACCCATAAAGTATTAGATGGAATCACTCTTGATGTTGCCGAAGGCGAAGTTGTTGCGATCATCGGACCAAGTGGGTCAGGTAAGAGCACATTATTACGATGCATCAACTTTATCGCCGCACCAGATACGGGCGCTGTAATTTTTGAAGGACATACTTGGAAGACTTTCCATTCAAAGATCAATTTTTTAGCTAATAAGAGGTATCAAAAGAAGTTGACGACCCTTCGCAGTGACATTGGAATGGTTTTTCAGAACTTCAACGTTTTCCCACATATGACTGCAGCCCAAAACGTAATGCTCGGTCTCACCAAAGTGCGCAAGATGAGCAAGGCCGAAGCGCGTAAAGCTGCAGAGAGTGCATTGAGCCAGGTAGGGCTATCAGATAAATTTGATCAGTACCCTGAGAAATTATCTGGTGGCCAGAAACAACGCGTGGCGATTGCACGTGCGCTTGCACTTAAGCCGAAGGTGATGCTCTTTGATGAAGCCACCTCATCGCTAGACCCAGAACTCGTGAGTGGAATTCTTGAAGAAATCAGACGCCTCGCAGGAACAGGAATGACGATGGTGATCGTTACGCACGAAATGAACTTTGCATTCCAGGTTGCTCACCGCATTGTTTTCATGGACCAAGGCAAGATCGTGGAAATTGGTACACCTGAGCAAATCCGCAATCCAATTGAGGCTCGGACTAAAGCCTTCCTTTCGGCCATTTTGAACTAATGAAAACAAACTCGTACAAGATTGACTGGAATGTCATCGATAAATACATGCCCGAATTGCTCAAGGGCTTGTCGATAACTTTAGAAATCTCGGCAGTGGGAATGGCGCTAGCGCTTATCTTTGGTTTGATGATGGCCGTTGGTCGACTAAGCACGAACAAGTTTGTAAGCCGGATCTCTAATGCTGCCGTGCAACTATGTCGCTCGATTCCACTCTTTGTCCTTCTTTTTTGGGTTTATTACGGCCTATCTCTGAAGTTCAACATACTTCTCACTGAATTTCAGGCGGGCGCACTTGCCCTCGGAATAACGGGTGGCGCGTATATGGCGGAAGTTTTCCGTGGCGGTTTACTCGCTGTCTCCGTCGGGCAGACCGAGGCAGGCTTAGCAATCGGGTTAAATAAAGGACAAGTTTTTCGCGGAGTAGTTTTGCCCCAAGCTTTGCGTGTAGTTATTCCTCCAACTGTGAACGTATATGTCGGTTTGCTTAAAGGTGCGACAATTGTTTCTGTAATTGGTGTATCGGACATGATTTATGTCGCTCAATATGTTTCCCTGGATACCTTCACACCCTTCGAGCTCTACACGGTCGCTGGTTTAATTTTCGTCTGTTTGACCTTGTCGATTTCAGGTTTTGCTTATCTCTTAGAACGCCGTCTAGGAAGGAGTCGCGCACATGGTTAGCGCCGAACCTTTCTTTGATTTCACCTCAGTCTGGTCAAGCATGGGAATCCTTCTCAAAGGTTTCGGTCTTGCGATGTTCTGCGCAACGGCAGCAATTATTATTGCGATCATTCTTGGTCTTATTGTTGCTCTTATGCGCCTGTCATCAGTGAAGGCGATAAAGACTTTTGCATTCATATATACGCAACTCTTTCGCGGAATCCCGCTATATGTCTTAGTAATTTGGGTTTACTTCGGCCTTGCAATCGCGGTTGGAATAAATATGCCCGCAATCATGGCTGGGGTAGTAACGCTAGGCCTATTGAACAGTGGCTATTTAGCAGAAACTTTTAGATCTGGAATCACAGCCATTGATCGAGGCCAGGTTGAAGCTGGTATGGCACTTGGCTTGAGCAAGCGTGAAGTTACGCGGACAATTGTTTTGCCTCAAGCATTCCGAATAATAATTCCACCTCTTGGAAATCAATATGTAGATGCAATTAAAGACACTGCAATCCTAAGTATCGTTGGCGTTCCAGAATTAATGCGCGAAACACAACAACTTGCTGATTTACATTACCGGCCATTTGAGTTTTACACATTCGCAGGATTTCTTTACTTGCTTGCAGTACTAACCGTTTCGAGAGGTATTGCAATTCTAGAAAAGAAACTTTCTGCGCATAGCGCACAAACCCCTGTAAATACTGCTTCGTAGGGCTTTGTAACGAAGATTTGCATTTCTTTTTTGCATTTACTTATTGACACTTCACTTGCGCAAGTATTGAATTGCTTGAAACCGAATAGGTCAGCGTGTCTCGACTGACCGATTTCCGAATACGAGAGGGAGCTACATGTCTAAAGTTGTACCTACGACAGATGATGCAACAAGCACTTCCCAGGTAACAGATCGTCGTCGTTTTATCAAAGGCGCCGGACTCGCACTAGGTGCTAGTGCACTCACAGGACTTGCAATGCCATCAACTGCGAGTGCAGTAACTGCAACACCTCGCAAAGGTGGAGTAAACGCAACTAGCTATGATTCAATTCTTGACAAAGTATTAGCAACCAAGGAAATCAGCTTTGGTGTTGACTTAACTTTCAAGCCACTTCAGTACAAGACTGCAGCAGGAGTTCCAACCGGATACATTGTTGATCTTGCAAATAAGTTGGCAGCATCACTCGGCGCTACTCCAAAATGGGTTGAAATTCCATTCGGAGAACTTTTCGCCGGACAGGCTGCAGGAAAGTTTGATATGTCAGGTATCGCTGCCACTATCAAGCCAGAGCGTGCGCAGAAGGTTCTCTTCGCTGGCGCACCAGCATTCGTTGAATCAAACGTTGTGCTCTTGAAGCCTGGCTTTAAGATCACCTCATTGAGCCAACTCAATAGTGCATCAGTAACAATCGCTGTAGTCCTTGGGTCATCCCAAGAGTCTGCTGCAAAGATTCTCTATCCAAAAGCCAAGCTCAAGAAGCTTGCTAACCAAGCAGCTCTTGCAGATGTTAGCGCAGGACGTTCAAGCGCGATGGTCGTCGGAGAATTCGAAGTTGCAGATGCAGTTAAGAACCAACCTAAGTTGACTGTTTTCAAAGGCAAGCCTGTTTTCGTTGATGAGAACAGCTTCTTTATGCCAGCAGGCGATTTCGCAATGAAGCACTACGTAGACACATGGTTGCGCTACGAGACTTCACATAACAACCTCGCAGGACTTTGGGACAAGTATGTGGGCAACGATGCTCGCAAGATGGGTCTCCAATCTGTATCGGTTACATCCTCCTGGACCTAATCAACATACGGTGAGAAGTGGCCTTCGGCGAATGATTGCCGAAGGCCATTTCTTTTCTTTCACGCAATTCGCTGCTAGCTCAAGAATGGGAATAAATCATGAGCGTTAACCACATAGTCGCCAAAGAAGTAGAACTAGTACATGAAGAATCTAATGACTTAAGTTTCCGGCAGTTGGTATCTACAAAAAACCATGGCCTTGACCTGAGTCTCACATGGGTAGAAATTGATGGGAAGCATCGTCGGCTCATGACCAACAAGAGCACGCGGGTTTATTACATACTCGAAGGTATATTTACTTTCCATGTAGTTTCTGAGGCAGAGATTTGCGCAAGTGCAGGCGATGTTGTTGTTATTGGCCGTTCCAAGGCTTACGACTTTTTCGGTAAAGGAAAGTACCTAGTAATCAATGGTCCAGCATTTCAAGAAGGCGACGATATTTATTTGCCTTAATTCTTAGCGTATATAAGAGGCCCCATTGATATCAATGGTGCTGCCTGAAAGATGTTTGTTCTTTCCAGTTGCTAGAAATGCAACCATCTCGGCAATCTCTCTAGGTGGAACCCATTCTCCCATTGCTAAAGTGGCGGTGATTTTATCTTCGCCACCTTGGGTAATCGCCGAAGTTACAGACATCCCAGTGCGGACAACACCCGGAGAAATTAAATAGGCATATATTCCGTCACGGCCATAGGCGCGGGCAATTGTTTTCACGAGCGCTGCAATAGCGGCCTTAGATGCGGAATACGCTCCTAATTTCACATTTCCTGACCCTCGTTGGGCGGCCCAACTGGAGATACCGATGATGGTGCCGCCAGAATTCTTAAGAAAATAGTTAACAGCTTCTCGAAGCAAAAGCGCAGGAGCAGTTGCATTTACAGCTAGAGCTGATTCCCAGGTTGAATCCCAAAGTTCATCCGAATCTGTAAAAGCAGCTTCGGGCATAATCGCTGCGTTTGCGACGACGACGTCGATGCTTCCACGCCAAGCAAGTGCCTCTTGCCAAAGTTTGCGCGCACTTACAGGATGTGCAAGGTCGGCTTGCAATAAGAGTTTATGATCATCGGCAATATCTTTCGTTGCCTCGATTGCACCTTGACGATCTGATCCATAGTGAGCAATAACGAATGCGCCCTCTTCGCCTAGAAGTTCGGCAGTCGCACAACCAATTCCTTTAGATGCACCAGTTAAGAGAATTGTTTTTCCGCTTAAACTTCCCATGGCTATTGCCCTTCTAGAATAAACTCTATAAACCTCGTAGAGTCAAGGTTAAGAGATAACAAGCATATTTAGCAATAGATGAGAAACCTTGGAGGCGCGCGTGGTTGCAAAACCTACTAAGCGAGATAGCGCGCGGAATATTTCATTTAACTTTGCCGGCGAAAAAGTTTTGGCTAAAGATGGAGATAGTTTTGCATCTGCATTAACGAGCGCAGGAATTTATGATTTAAAGGAAAGTCTTGATGGATCGCGCCGCGGACTTTACTGCGGTATGGGCGTATGCAATGAATGCGCAATTGTTGTCAACGGTGATTCTGGAAAGCTCGCCTGCATGACTTCAGTTTGTGATGGTGATGAAGTATCACGACAACCTGCAGCAGCACACGTTGCTACAAGTTCGGCAGTCGCACTTCCTGAATTAGAAATCGCACCCGACCTTTTAGTAATCGGCGCAGGTCCCGCAGGTTTAGCGGCAGCTGCAGTGAGCGCTGAAGCAGGTTTGCGCGTTCTACTCATTGATGAGCGAGGAAAACTCGGAGGGCAATACTTCAAGCAACCTGCTGATGCATTTCTTGATGAAGGGCACCTCGATGCTCAATTCCGCGAAGGCAGGGCGCTGATTGCGCGAGTAAAGGCTGCTGGAGTTGAGATATTAAGCGGAGCCACTATCTGGGGTGCATTTGCGCCAGATCATCTTGTTGCCGCCAGCGCAACTTCGCGATGGGTTCTGCGGCCAAAGAACCTGGTAATCGCAACAGGTGCATATGAAAAAGGATTTCAGATTCCAGGTTGGACGCTTCCTGGTGTTATGACAACTGGCGCTGCTCAAACGCTCTTGCGTTCTTATCAAGTGCCCTTAGGTTCGCGCGTATTTATTTCTGGAAACGGGCCACTCAATATTCAAATGGCTGCTGAACTTGTGCGTGCGGGAGTGAAAGTAGAAGGACTTGCTGAGCTGAGCAATCCATTCCGTATCAAGAATGCGCTGACATCGCTCGCACTTGCTTGGTATTCACCCAAGTTAGTTTTCAACGGCATCGGGTACTTCTTCACGTTAGCAAAGGCTAAGGTCCCCATCCTCCTTTCGCAGGCGGTCACCCGAGTCAGCGGAGAAGAATCTATCAAGCAAATCGAGGTCAAGAAAATAGGAAGCGATGGCTGCACATCATCTAATAGCGTCAAGATCTTTTCAATAGATGCGTTAGCTCTTGGGTTTGGATTTATGCCATCAAATGAAATTGCGCGCTCGCTCGGGTGCAAACATGAATTTGATCAAAAGAGTCAAACACTGCAAGTTGTGCGTGATGGCTATGGACGCACAAGCATAAAGAACGTTTACGTCATCGGAGATAGCGGTGGAGTTGCTGGCGCTCAGGTGGCAAAGGCCGTGGGAGTACTCGCCGGGTATTCGATTCTACTCGGTAGCAGTAAGACAATATCTTCACAGCTACTACAGGAAAAGAAGAAAGCAAGTCGAAGTTATAGAAGGAATGTGAAATTCCAAAGTAAACTTTGGAAAGTTTTCAGTGGAACAATTTCACTTGATGAATTGAACGAACCGTCAACGATTATTTGTCGATGTCTATCACTGAGCAAAAGCGAAATCTCTGGGCAGATATCAGAGGAACTGCGTACCGCTGGTGCCCTCAAACGAGTCTCACGCGCTGGCATGGGTATATGCCAGGGCAGGTATTGCACCTCTTTCGTTGTAAGTAAAACTGCAGAAAATGCGGGCGAAATACCCTCCGAGTACTCCGGCTTTGCACCGCAGGCACCTTTTAAACCTACTGCCATTGGAATAATTGCCGAGTCAGTCATACAAAAATGAGCAAAAGAGGATGGGTTCTTTTTCTTTCTAACTCCTTGATTTGGGGCATCCCGTTTTGGTTGACGAAGTATTTGCTTACAGCTTTTTCACCGAGCACAATTGTTTTCCTTCGCGCCGGAATCGCTGCCGCGATTTTATTGCCCTTTACTTGGCGATCAGGTGAATTCCGAAAAGCGCTCAAGAGTTGGCGATGGGTTCTTGTCTTTGCGCTTGCGCAGATGACGATTCCCTGGGGCTTAACGAACTTCGCACAACGCCATCTTGATTCGGCATTTACTGGCTTAATGATGACCGCGATTCCGATTATTGGACTCTTTTATGCATTTGTATCAGGCGACAAACAAGTATTTAGTAAGCGAGGAATCGCTGGTCTACTTCTTGGCTTGCTTGGCGTTGGTACTTTGATTGGTTTTGATAGCCTCAGCGGGCGCATCAATATGACAGCAGTGGCGATGGTATTGATTGGTACATGTGGCTATGCGTATTCACCGCGAGTCGTAAATCGCCATCTGAAAGATGTGCCATCTTTAGGTGCAGTTTCTTTAACGGTACTTATCACTTCTATTTTCTGGAGCGTTCCTGCAATTGCAACGTGGCCAGATCACGGGATAAACCTACGAATCATTCTTGCAGCTCTCGTAATTGGCTCACTTTGTACCGCGTTGGCATTTTGGATTTTCTTTGAACTCATCAGAGAAGTGGGGCCGATTAGAACTACTTACCTAGCATTTACCAATCCAATGGTCGCAGTACTTGTAGGAGTACTCGTTGCAAATGAACCGATGACAACCGGGATACTGGCAAGTTTTCCATTGATTGTTACAGGCACCTATCTTGCAATTTCTGCAAGGGCTAAATCGTAGTTAACTCTTTTTAGGCGGATTGAGTTTGCGTAGAAAGAGCAATTCTTGATCTGTCGGCGGTGTTGTTACTTCTAAATCCTTGGAAATCTTTAATTTCCAACCGGTGGCAGCAATGACGGCGTCAACATCTACGTTTTGATGGATCTTTGTAAGCGTTAATTCGCAACTATCTGGATCAGGTTCGAGGATTCCTAAGTCGGTGATGACAGTTGTTGGGCCGTTACCGATAAGTCCATAAGATTTTCGCGAATTTGGTCCACTGCCATATCCGACAGAGGTAATGAAATCGATCTTCTCTAGGAATGTGCGAGTGCTCTGACGGCAGATAATCGTCGTATCTTGGCAAGCGCCAGCAATCTCAGTTGCGCCACCTGCGCCAGGTAGGCGGACTGTGGGGTTCTTGTATGTGCCACCAATAAATGTTGTATTGATATTTCCGAATTTATCTACTTGAGCTGCGCCAAGGAACCCGATCTTGATTCGACCAGGTTGGAGCCAGTAATTGAAAATCTCAGGGATGCTTACAACAGTAAGCGCAGTTTGGGCTAATTCGCCATCTCCAATAGAGAGAGGAAGGCGCGTTGGATTTGTATCAATCGTGCCGGATTCGTAAATAAGTACAAGGTCGGGTGCGTGAGTTGCTTTAGCCAAGATTGCTGCGGTGCTTGGTATGCCGATTCCAACAAAGCAGGAATCACCATTCTTAAGTGTGCGTGCCGCTGAAACGGTCATCATCTCATCGGCGCTCCAGCTTTGCTCTTGAGTCACTTACGTAGCCCTTCACTCACTAGCCAGGCTTCGAAACTTTCACGTTCTTTGCTAATTGCATTCCAGGCAATGTAGGCATCGTTATCACGGATGTAATAATCCAAGGCGTATGAAGGGCTTGCTCCGTGTGGAGCAATCGCAATCGCCGAAACTACAAATGATGGAATGACTGTTGAGTTGGATCGTGGCGCAAAAGCATCGACAACTTCTTCGACTGTCACGATTACTTTTTTAGCCGCGAGTGCTGCTTCCTTTTGAATTCCTGTAATTCCCCACAAGCAGATATTTCCTTCACGATCGGCTTGTTGGGCGTGAATGATTGTCACATCTGGATTAAGGGCAGCTACAGCGGTTAGTCGTTCGCCTGTGAAGGGGCAGGTAATTTCAGCTACGTTATTTGTGACGCTAATAAGATCTGTGCCCTGATATCCGCGTATCACTGCAAATGGAAGGCCTGTTGCGCCAGCTAGATAACGATTAGAAAGTCCGGCGTGTGTGTGTTCTTCGATCTCTAAAGGTTTAGGCCAGCCATTTTGAACAGCATCACGAAAGCGATTGAGAGAGCCAACTCCAGGATTTCCACCCCATGAGAAAACTAATTTTGATGCGCAGCCTGCGCCAATTAAACGATCATAAATTAAATCGGGCGTCATGCGCACAAGTGTTAAATCACTTAAGCCTTGTCGAATGATTTCATTAGCAGCAGCAAATGGAATGAGGTGCGTGAAACCTTCCATGGCGATTGTGTCGCCATCATGAACAAGTTCCTTAATAGCCTCTTCGAGACTTTTGAACTTACTCATTTATCTCCGATTATCACGTGTTGAGAAACCTTCCATATATTAATTTCTTGACTAGAATATAACTGATATATGTTGTGAGGGAAAGATAATATTCAAGAAACTTATTCTTCGATGAAAGAGGTGCGTATGCCGAACATTTCGATGATTGGTAAACGTGTTTTATTGACAGGCGGTGCTCGCGGCCTCGGAGAAATGATGATGCGCACATTTAGTTCGCAGGGCGCAACAGGTGTTGTGATAGATGTAATTGCACCAAATGAATTACCAATAGGTTGGATTTATATTCATTGTGATCTCACCGATGACAATTCAACTAAAAACGCATTTGCATCAATTCCAGAAGAATTTCGTGCAATTGATGTGTTACTTGCGAATGCAGGAAGAGTCCCAAGTTGGTCTTCGATTGCTACAACATCCATGCAAGTGTGGGATGAAGTGATGGCGCTTAACTCACGCGCGCTCTTTGCAACACTTAAGGAAAGTTTTGATTTACTTCGCAAACCTGGCGGATGCGTAGTGGTTACCGCGTCTCTCAATGCCTGGAAAGGCGATGGCAACATAGTGCCTTATGTCGCGAGCAAGCATGCCGCGCTCGGAATCGTTCGCTCTGCTGCTATTGATTTTGGTAAGAGTGGAATCCGAGTTAATGCGATCGCTCCAGGACCTATTGCAACGGAAGCTCTCTTGTCGCGGGTTAAAACTCGCAGTGCGGGCGATGAAAAAGTATTTGATGAGGCCCTAGAGCGACTTGCTCAATCAACGGCGCTGGGACGTCTGGCCACTGCCGAAGATGTAGCCAATACCGTTCTTTTCTTAAGCAGTGAATTGGCCAACGGGATTACAGGACAAATTGTCAATGTTGATGCTGGAGTGATGTAACTAAAGTGAGGAAATCGCATGTATGACTTAACTGGCAAGACAGTGCTGGTAACTGGTGCTTCGCGTGGTATCGGAGCTGCTTCTGCCAAAGCGCTAGCCGACGCTGGAGCAAAGGTGATTGCACATTTTAGTTCTTTCGAAGAAGGCGCTCGCGAAGTTCTTAAGGATATTCCTGAGGAGCGCAAAGTATTTATTGGTGAAGATCTATCTGTGCCAGGTAGTGGACGCGAATTATTCATAAAAGCGCTAGCCAAAGTAGGACGTGTTGATATTGTCCTCAACAACGCTGCAGTCAACTTAGATACATCATTTACTGGCGATAACAAGATATGGGATGAGAATTGGGAAACAACCATGCGCGTCAATGTCTTTGAGTCTTCTAATCTCATCAAAGAAGCAGTTCAACACTTTCTAGCAAATGGTGGTGGAATTTTGATTTCGATGTCGAGCTGGTCTGGTCAACGAGGCTCCGCTATCGCTGAACTTTCAGCATATGCCGCTTCTAAAGCTGCCGCTAAAGCGGTAACACAAACTGTCGCGCAGAATTACGCCAAGCAAGGTATCTTCGCATATGTCATCGCACCAGGAATCGTGAAGACGCGAATGGCCGATGCCGCTGCAATTGCACGTGGTGGTGAAGATAAAATGAAAGCAGCTCTTGTACTTGGAGAACTTGTCCCAACCAGTGACGTTGGCGATCTTGTTGTATTCCTAGCAACCGGAAAGTGTCGCCACCTCACAGGAGCGACAATTGATATCAACGGCGCCACATATGTTCGGTAATGAAATGTTAGAAAACTGCAGACCCAACGATCAACGGAGTAGATGAAAACATGGCCAATTCAATATTTGATAGTTTGAAAATTAGGGATATGGAATTCTCTAACCGTGTTTGGGTGAGCCCAATGTGCCAGTACTCATCTATTGATGGAGTTGTCGGCGAATGGCACCGCATCCACCTTGGTGCATTTGCATCTGGGGGAGCCGGCTTAGTCATGGTCGAAGCCACTGGCGTTGTTCCGGAAGGGCGAATTTCTACAGGATGCCCTGGTTTGTGGAGCGATAAGCACGCTGAAGCTTTTGCTCCCATGGTTAATTTTGCTCATTCCATGGGTACGCGAATTGGAATCCAGTTGGCACATGCAGGACGTAAAGGTTCAACGCTGTTGCCTTGGGATGATCACGTCATTGCAACGAGTGATGAAGGCGGCTGGATCACTGATGCACCGAGTGCAATTTCTTACCAAGATTTCCCCGTCCCACACGCAATGACAGTAGATGAGATTCATGCGCTCACCGAAAAGTTTGTCCAAGCGGCCCAACGCGCACTAAAAGTTGGATTTGACGTTCTCGAACTGCATGCAGCCCATGGCTACCTATTTCATCAATTCATGTCGCCACTTTCAAATGAGCGCAGCGATGAATATGGCGGATCTCTCGAAAATCGTATTCGCTTCTTATGCGAGGTTGCGACAAAAGTTCGGGCCATTGTTCCTGCATCACACCCGCTCTTTGTCCGCATCTCAGCGACAGACTGGGTAGATGGCGGCTGGTCGCTAGAGGATTCGATTGAATTAGCCAAAGCTCTCAAAGTAATCGGTGTGGATCTCTTGGATGTTTCAACTGGCGGTCTCGTCCATTATGCAAAAATCACCACAGGCCCCGGATATCAAGTGCGGTTTGCAGAAGAGATAAAGAAGGAAACAGGAATTCTGACTTCTGCTGTTGGCTTAATCACCGATGCCCCTCAAGCAGAACAGATTCTGCAATCAGATCAAGCCGACGCAGTCATGCTAGGACGGGCCATGTTACGTGACCCTCACTGGCCGATGGCCGCCGCGGAAGAGCTGGGCGTCAGGATTGTTTGGCAGAAACAATTTGAACGTGCTCGCAGAATTGCGCCACGTCCTTCGCCACAGTAAAAGTTACTTAGCTAACTCCGCCATCAAAGTATCAAGCTGGGCCATAAGTGGCTTAATTTTCTCGACCCGTGCAACACCTTCTGCACCTAGTTCAGAAAAAGTTGTCAGTGGCGGACGCACATCTCCAACAGGGTAGCCAGCAAGTGCTGCCAGAGCCTTGGAATAACACTGGTGCCCATAAGTTGGGTGCCCCTCAGCGATGATGTGATCAATCTTGTCGATCAATCTTTGCACTTTTCGAGCATCATCAACGCGGCCGGCATCCATCAAGTTACAAATTTCTGAAGATGCGTGAGGAATGTAGTTACCGTAAGGATTTACATAGCCAATTGCACCTAATAGGTAAGAATCAACAACGCGCTCGCCAGCAAATACCTTTACGAGTCCTTCAGATTCTTCAATTACATCGCGCACTCGAGCAACATCGGTACTTGCTTCTTTGATGTAGCGAATCTGCTCAAGCCTACGTGCCAAACTCGCAATCAACTTGGCAGGCATATCTACATTAGATGTATACGGATTATTGTAAATCATGATTGGAATCTGGATAGCTTCACAGATTGCCTTGTAGTAGTTGAAAATCTCGTCATGGGTAGGGGTGTAGTAATAAGGAGGCAGGATCATTAACCCGTCTGCCCCCAATTCTTCTGCTTCTTTGCTATAACGAACGGCATTTGGCGTGTAGGCATTCATTGTTCCCACTAAAACAGGAATTCTCTTATTGACGTGTTTGACAGTTACATCTACGACTTGGCGGCGTTCATCATCTGAAAGAGTTAAAAATTCGCCAGTCGTACCCAACATAATTACTCCGGGCACCCCAACACTGATTTGCCAGTCCAGGAATGATTTAAGTGCACCCTCATCGATTTGTTTGCGATCGGAAGTAAAGGGCGTAACTAAGACAGAATAACTTCCCCGGAAATCATGGCTCATTTTTTCCTTCATTCATTTCATGTTAATTTCGCTTAAGTAGACCCTATAATAGAAATATGCTTTTAGAGAAGAGCGCAATTAAAACAAAGCGCGATTTTGAAAACATTATTGTTGGTGGCGGAATAGCCGGCACTGCTGCAGCGTATTTTCTCGCTAAGAGCGGTTGCGAAATTGCGCTATGTGAACAATTCGATTTAAACACGCAAGCATCTGGTCGCAATGCAGGAAGCTTGCACGGCCAAATTCAATTTGAAGCTTTCCATCAGATGGGCATGGAGTGGGCTAAGAGTTTCTTGCCTGCATTGAAATTTATGGCAGATTCATTAGATATATGGGGCTCTCTATCAGCAGAGCTCGAGACTGATCTTGAAGTGTTTCGCAATGGCGGGTTGATGGTTGCCGAGACAAAGCAAGAGATGGATTTGTTGGCAGAAAAAGTAAGACTCGAACAAACCTTAGGGATTGCCGCCGAACTACTTGATGGAAATCAATTACGAGAGAAAGCTCCCTATATTTCGGAGAAGATGCTGGGTGCAGCTTTTTCTCCCATAGAAGGCAAAGCCAATCCGCTTTTGGCCGCCCCAGCTTTTGCTGCTGCAGCAAAGAAGCATGGCGCAAAGATTTTTACAGGGGTAACAGTGCACTCCATTGTAAAAGATGGTGATATCTATCGCTTAACAACATCTGATGGTGAATTTACGTGCAAGAAAATAATCCTCACATCTAATGCCGGGTTGGCGACGTTGGGCAAGAATTTCGGACTAACTCTTCCGATTACTGACGAACCCGTACAAGTGAGCGTCTCCGAGATTATTGAGCCGTTGGTAAAACATCTTGTTTACTTTTCAGGTGAGAAATTAACTTTCAAGCAAGCCAAATCTGGTTCGCTATTAATTGGTGGCGGTTGGCCCGCACGTTTCAACTCCGAAGGGATCCCAGTATTCAATCCAGATTCCTTACGTTCGAATATGCGCGTTGCAGTGAAGGTTGTTCCTTCTATTGCGCCCGTGCGAATTATCAGAACATGGATAGGCGTCGGAAATGGAACACCAGATCAGCGGCCAATAATCGGTGAAGTACCTGGATATAAAGGTGCCTACATCGGGATGTTCCCGTACATGGGTTTATCGGCAGGACCGCTGCTTGGCAAAGTACTTGCTGCGTTGGTTAATGGAGAGCAAGTAGATCGAGATCTACAACCATTTGATATTTCTCGCTTTAATTAGGAAGTACAGCTACCACACCTATCTTGGGCGACGGCGACGCTGATCACTGCGAGGACGTGGCTTGCCAGTGCGGCGAGGTCCATCGCTAGCCATCACAGGAGCGATGTATGCAATTCCGCTTGGCTCTTTAGAGCCAGTGATTGATACCAACTCTGCATGGTGTGGACGTACATCAACAAACTTAGGAAATACCCCAGCTCGTGATGTTAAGCCACGAACAGCGCTCTGTTGCTTAGAAGTTGCGAGCGTTACAACAACGCCTGCTTCTCCGGCACGAGCTGTTCGACCAGCGCGGTGCAAATAATCCTTGTGATCGGTTGGTGCATCAACGTGCACAACCAATGAGATTCCATCAACATGGATACCACGCGCCGCAACATCTGTTGCAACAAGGGCTGCAGTTTCACTTGCCTTGAAATGTGCAAGGGTGCGGGTTCGAACTGCTTGTGATTTTCCACCGTGTAGTGCACCGACGGCTACACCAACGCTGGCAAGTTTGTCAGCAAGACGATCTGCTCCACGTTGTGTTTTCACGAACAAGATTGTGCGGCCATCGCGAGCTGCGATTTGAGCAGTGATCTCGTCCTTGTCACCTGGGTGCATCACAAGAACATGGTGCTCCATTGTGCTTACTGAAGCGCGATCGTTCTGTAGCGAGTGAGTCTTTGGATTATTGAGATATTTTTTGACAAGAGAATCAACGCCGCGATCAAGAGTTGCACTGAAAAGCAAACGCTGGCCATTTGGTCGAGCTTGATCAAGAATTTCCTTAACCACTGGTAAGAATCCCATGTCAGCCATTTGATCGGCTTCATCAAGAATGGTGATTTGTAGATCATCAAGCTGTACTTCGCCCTTATCAAGCAAGTCGATCAAGCGACCAGGTGTAGCAACAAGGATTGGGCAGCTCTTGCGCATTGCAGTGATCTGTTTTGCGTAGGGCATTCCACCTGCAATAACAACAGAATCAAGACGTATTGCACGCGCAAGAGGCGTGATTACATCGTTGATCTGCAGTGCTAATTCGCGTGTTGGGGTAAGAATCAATCCAAGTGGGCGATGTGGCGCTGCTTGTTTACCTTCGAGATTAGTCAGAAGCGCAAGACCGAATGCAAGTGTCTTACCTGATCCTGTTTGTCCGCGTCCCAAGATGTCATGACCTTTAAGTGCATCAGGAAGTGTGGCAACTTGAATAGGAAATGGTGCAGTAATTCCTTGCGCTGTGAGCGCCTGTACAAGTGCTGGTGCAATACCAAGTTCGGTCCAAGTCTTGCCGGTACCTTCAGTTGGTTTGTGATGTAGCGCGACCTCAGTGGTCTCCTGTTCTACATCGTTGATGTAGTTGTCATCGGCGCCGAAATCTTCAACATATTGGCTATTTGAGTAATTGTTAGCTGAACCGCGACCGTTATGTGAACGTGGACCAGAATTATTTTCACGAACATGATCTGTATTGCGTGAAGGACTTGGACGAAATGTTGAGCCCTTATGAGGCGTTGCGATTCCTGTGTGCGCACTTCGGGTCGAAGTGCGGGCTGCAGGTGCGCCTGTGCGTTTTCCACCGGGGATAAATTTGGTGCGCTTTTTTGGTTCAAAGTTTGGTCGACCATCTCCGCGGGCAACTTCAGCAATCCGTGCATCGCGACGAGTAGTTGGACGCGTGTCATTACGAGTATCAACTCGTGTATCGACGCGACGAGCTGGTGTGAATCTTGTTGGACGCGTTGTTGGCGTTGTTGGCGTTGTTTCTGTTGCCTCGGCACGAGGTGTACGAATTATTGAAGGGCCACGAGTATCAGCAAAACGCTTGGCGCGATCAATCGAACGTGCGCTGTTCTTGGCGCGCTTTGCAGGAGTTGTTGCAGAAGGTTTTGGTTTGCGCGCTGGAGCTTTGCTTCCTGCGCGAGCAGTTGTTTTACCTGTTAGCTTGCCAGCTTTAGGTGTGCCTTTAATCCACGTGGATTTAGCTGGCGCAGCTGTTGCTGATTCTTCGCGATCGCGAGAAAAGGTTTTTGCTGCTGTGCCTCGACGAGCAGGCTTGTCAGATTTGACGCGTTTAGGCGCAGCGGATTTTGAGCGTGGTTGCACGGACATGTTTTAAGACACCAATCGAGACGACAAGCGCGTCTCGGTATGACTGGCCAATTGTTGCGGGCTAGTTATCTCTTCAACTAGCGGTCGTGCTGGTTTGCATTCAATGCAATCCGGTCGTGCTGGGCCTGTCAGGTGGTGATAAGACTCGCAAGTAAGTGCGGCATTTGCTGCACTTTGGGGGAAGTGATCACTGCTTCGGGTGAAGCAACGTGGGCAAGTCTACCTTGGATTATTAGCGCCATTTACCACCACCCGACGGCTAAAATCAGCGCGTGAAAGCCAAACCTATTACCACTGTTGCTGTGCGAGCAAAGCGTCTGGTTACTCGCGGGGAATCGGTCTTGGCACGTAAAAATATCCGTGAATCACTTGTATCAGTTGCTGGCCTTATTGGTCGTCCGGTTCGTGACAACGACGGACGCGATTTAGGAAAACTTGTTGACATTGTTGTTCGTCACGGTGAAGAAACATATCCAGCGGTGTCTGGGCTCATTGTAAAAGTTGGCGCTCGCAAATCATTTATCGATGGCGCTCGCATTTCGAAATTAACAAAAAGCGAAATCCGACTTTCTTCAACAAAAGTTAATTTGCGCGAATACACACGACGTCCCGGAGAATCACTGCTCGATGCCGACGTTATTGATCACCAAATTGTTGATGTTAATGGTTTGCGTGTTGTCCGCTCTGCCGATCTTTACTTAGCACCTCTTGATCGAGAAATCCGCCTTGTCGGCGTGGATGTATCTTTCGTTTCATTTTTGCGCCGAGTATTCCCCGGCACAATTCGCCGTCGCCCCACACCAGATCGCGTAGTTGACTGGGCGAGCGTTGCTTCTCTTACCGATAGCACTGGACAAGTGCGCACTGCGGGTCCACGTTCTGCGTTGAGCCAATTGCGTCCCGCCGACTTAGCTGACTTGATTGAAGATTTAGTAGGTCGCGAACAGGGTGCGCTTATCGAATTACTTGATCCAGATCTCGCGGCCGACGTTTTGGAAGAAATGGAAGACGAAGATTTGCTTGGCTTACTTCGTGGTTTATCTGCTGATCGCGCTGCCGAATTAATAGTACGCATGGAACCAGATGAGTCAGCAGAAGTATTGCGTGATTTGGATGAAGAACACCGCGAATCTATTTTGAGCGCAATGGCGAAAGAAACTGCAAAAGCTCTTCGCACACTTGTTTCATTCGACGAAACACTTGCTGGTGGTGTTATGACAACACATATGGTCATCGCGCGTGAAACAGATACTGTCGGAGCCGCTCTTAAACTTCTAGTTGAAAATCGAGAACGTGATATCTCCGATGGCGTTGTCGTCGTTGATTCAAAGGGCAAATTACTCGATCACATTCAAATGATCGAACTAGTTTCAGCGAAATCAAGCGCACTTTTGAGCACTTTAATCGGGGCCCCATTGCCCATGGCGGTGAATATCGATACACCGCTGGATGAGGTCATTGAAGAGTTCTCAAATAACAGAGGTTCTTCAATTGTGATTGTTGATGAATCTAATAAACCAGTGGGTCGAATCATGGCCGATGACTTGGTGGATGCACTTGTCGCGCGCACTGGACGCCGGGGCTTTGCTCAAGGAAGCGGTGCGCTGGCATGAGCGATCTAAAGAAGGCGCCAAGTAAGGCGCCCGTAATTTCACACCGCAAGATTCGTTTAGCAGCACTTCTTGCAGTGATGGGTCCAGGAATCATTGCCGGACTTTCAGATGATGACCCAGCGGGCATTACCACTTATTCGCAACTCGGCGCTAAATATGGGTACCGACTTCTCTGGGTCTTAGTGCTCTCCACTTTGGCGCTGATTCTTTTTCAAGATCTCGGCGCGCGCATTGGCGTTGTCACCCGCCAAGGACTTATTGGTTTAGTTCGCCAAAAATATGGTGCACGCTCTGGTGTTTTTAGCGCATCGTCATTAATTCTTGCAAACATTGGAACTATGACAGCAGAGTTTGCTGGCATTGCCGCAGCAGGACAGCTATTCGGAATATCTAAATACGTTTCAGTTCCTATCGGAGCACTCCTTGTTACTTTCTTAGTGCTTCGCGGATCTTTCGGAAGAGTTGAGAAAGTGTTCTTCCTTCTCTCTGCAGTATTTCTTTCTTACATTCTTGCTGGCTTCTTGGCGCATCCAGATTGGGGCCAGGCCTTACACGGCATGGTTGTACCTTCGATGCCCTTTGATCACGACGCAATCTTCCTAGCAACAGCAACTCTTGGTACTACTTTGGCGCCATGGGGGCTTGCATTCATTCAGTCCTATGCAGTTGATAAACGTCTCACCCGCGATGATTTGCGACTTTTGCGTGTTGATGTTTGGACGGGTTCGTTGCTAACTGGTGTGATCGGTTTCTTTGTAGTTGTTACTTGCGCAGCAACCCTTAACCATCAAGGAATATTTAGCATTACAGATGCATCTCAAGCCGCTCAGGCACTCGAGCCACTTGCTGGAACGCTCGCTAAAGAGCTATTTGCAATCGGACTTATTGGTGCGGCGCTGTTAGCAGCTTCAATTTTGCCTTTATCGACTGCATATTCAGTGAGCGATTTAACAGGGCGCCCTGCGGCCCTAGATGATCACTTTAAAGAAGCCCCTCTTTTCTACGGAACTTTTGCCGCAATCACGATTATTAGCGCCGGTTTAATTCTTTTGCCTGGCGCTCCGTTGATTACGATTTTGCTCTGGACTCAAGTACTTAATGCGGTGTTATTGCTTCCGCTACTTTGTTACATGTTTGGCATTGCTAGAGATAAGCGCCTTATGGGTGAATTTAAAGCCTCTGCACGTATGCAAAGCGTTTATGCGCTCATCATCGCAATGGTGGGAATCTGCGTAAGTTGCATGCTCTGGTTTACTTTTCACTAGCCTCTTCATCTTGGGCTCGTGCCAGCGCATCTAGATCTGGACGAGGAATTTTTGGAACATCGCCGCGCATAAGTCGTCTGAATAGATAAATTGCAATCCCACCAAAGAATGGCCATTCGAATGTGTAAACCCATGCACGCCAATTCCCACTTTGAGCTCTGCCGAATTCGAACCAGCCAGCCCACATACAAAATGGAAAGACGAATATCAGCGTTATTACAAGCACTATCCGCTGTTTTTTGCTTACTTCAGCAGATGGTTCGGGAAGATCTGGATTGTTTTCATCTAACACCCACTGCGGTGCCTCGAATTTCTTTTCTGGTTTATCGTTGCTCATCAGCGGCAATCTCTGCGTCAATTTCTTTCGATCGGCGTTCTTCACTTTTTAGCCAATGATGCACCGCAAATGCAATCCATACTGCATCAATAATCATTCCACCCGACCACATGATTGATCCACCACGTTGTTGGTCGCTGAGTGTGAACATATTTTGGTAAAGCGATTTAGGGGAAGCGTAGATAAAGAATCCTGTCAGAGTTTCAGGAACCATCATAAGAAATAGTGAGATGACTGCAAATGCGGGCGAGATTCGCCTACCAACTAAATTGCGATCGAGAAGGTTGAAATAGAAAAGGTAAGCGACAATAAAATACGCTGGAATTTCTACGTAGTTATGTAACCAAGGTCGTTCCATGATGTAGACGTGCGGCAATGGAAGATGCACGCCGATCATTAGCGTCGCATAAACGAGCCAACTCACAACGGGGCGGGTTAATGTTTTGAAAAGCAGATTCTTAGGGTGAAAATTAGAAGGCGTGCCCAAGACAAGCAACGGCCCCGAGATCATCATCAAGGTAACGTGCTGAACCATATGGCACCAGAAATATTGACCCGAGAAAACACCAATTGGAGTGATGACTACTAAGGCGATTGAGGTAAGGCCAGCAAGAAAAAAGCGGCGTTGGCGCTGGGCGATGGGATCGCTATGGGGGATGTGAGCGTGGGCAAAACGTAAATAGAGGTATTCAATTAATAGGAGCGGGGCAGTGATCTCTGGGGCGAGTTGCCAACTCGCCCAGAAATTAGCTCCATGGCTCATATCCATATGTGACTCATAGGTGAGCAGGTTAGCCCTCTGGCGCAATCGGTAGAAGAGGCGCAGGCGCAAGACAACCTCAGGCTCACGTGAGGGCTAGCACTCACGTAAGGCTGAGAATAGGCTTGGAATACTTGGAAGTAGCCCTTACCCTTGCGAAGTTAAGCGCGCCTCTGTGGCGTGGCTCACTACTGGGGGTCAAATGAATAAGCGGTTATTCGCCGCACTCGGAACTGTCATTCTTGGCGCAGCGGCAATCGCTGGCATCGGCACATATGTCGCATCTGCAAAGAATGATTCACGAGTGCTTGCAGCTACAGCAGCGGGAACTATGGAAACTCCGCAAGGCACGCTGCCCCACTACACCTTAGATATGTCTGTATATCCAGATGCGATGTTTGGCGGCCACGGTACTGGTGGCGGACATCCTGGATGGGTGAGCTACGGGCCGGTTACTAACTTTGAAGTCCCAGCGCATTCGGCCATCACCATCACCGTTTCAAACTATGACGGTGGCGAAACTTTGAATAACGATTTCTTTGGAAAGGTCCGCGGAACAATTGGCGGAACGGCAACACTGAACGGAGTAACCATAACAAATGTTGCTCCTGATCATGTTGGCCACACATTTACCGTGCATGGAATCGCAAGCAAGCAGAGCGAGCTTTTCTTTAGCGTTCCAATGCAAGCAGTAGCAGAAGAAGATATGCCGGAAGAGGGTTATACCGCCACACCAAACGTGACTGTCTTTACAGTGATCACTGGTGATGCAGGCGAGTATGTCTGGAACTGCGAATATCCATGTGGCGATGGCACTGTTGCTAAATTCGGCAACGCGATGTCAAGCATGGGTTACATGTCCGGCCACTTCAACGTCGTGAATTCATAAGGGGGCGCGAAATGACAAACCTTCAGACTCCTCAAACCACCAAATGGTGGAAGAAATCCGATGTCAAAAAAACTTTCCTCCTTTGGTTAATCCTTACTCCAATAATTGGATATGTCGGAACGACAGTGCAACTTCGCTCAATCGGTGCCCCTGCATCTGAAGTAATGGCATCAGTGAAGACTTTGATGGGTGTCTTTACTTGGGCAGCATCGCCAGTCGCAGCTCTAGTAGCAGCTCTTGCGCTCACTTCACTTTCAGGTAAACGCCACTATGGTGATAATCCGCCAGCAGAAGCTGACCACCAGATTTCCAATAGTCCTCGTGTAGCTTCGACGTGGGTAGTTGTTTCAACTCTTCTCTGCCTCTTCGCCCTCATCACAGGGCTCGTTGTTTTGCAGAAAGATAATGAATCTATCCTCGATGCAACCGCCATGAACGTTAATGTCACCGGCCAGCAATGGGTCTGGAACTTTGATTACGTTGAAAGCAATGGTGTTCGCAGCGCTGATCTTTATCTACCAGTTGATAAGCCAGTGGTATTTCACGTGACATCAGTTGATGTGAAGCACTCATTTTGGATTGTGCAAATGGGAATCAAGATGGATGCAAATCCTGGCTATGTCACAGAGACCGCTGTTACCCCAAACAAGATTGGCGTCTTTGATATTCGATGCGCCGAACTTTGCGGGTTGCTCCACGCGTATATGCAGACAAAGGTGCATGTATTGAGCCAGGCAGATTACGACGCTTGGCTTACTGCTAAATCTACGATTGAAGGAGCTGCCTAATGACAACAGTGATGGATCGCCCAGCAGCATCTGCGGGACACACCGCAAGTAGAAAACCTTTAATCGAAAGATTAAATATTGTCACCGCTCTAGTTCTTGGTGCAGTAAGTTCTGTTGTCGTTTGGCAACTTGCGCTTAAGTTGCTTCCACAGGATGCAGATACTGCTTTCTTCTTTAACCGCGAAGACAAAATTATGTTGCTTGCATTGATCGCCTGGTTTGTCGGATTTATGACCGGCATTGGTGCTCTCATTGGCCCGTTCCGCTGGCTAATGGGCAAAGACCTCAACCATGACGAGAACATGTTCTTAGCTGGTAAAGAGCAAGGCGTAAAGAGATATTTCCGCTACACAACTGACCACAAAGTTGTTGGAATCCAATACTTAGTGATCACAATTATTATCTTCCTTGTCGGCGGAATTCTTGCCATGCTCATTCGCACCAACTTGGGCCATGCCCAAGGCGGCTGGATTGAACCTCAGACGTATAACGCAATTGTTGGCTGGCATGGAATTATCATGATTGTCGCAACAATTATCATGGTCACCGGACCATTCGGAAACTTCATTATGCCGATCATGATCGGCGCTCGCGATATGGCCTTCCCTCGCCTTAACGCGTTGAGCTTCTGGTTGATTGTTGCTGCAGTGCCACCAGTATTTATCTCCTTCTTCACAGGGGGAATCACTACCGGATGGTCCGCCTATAACCCGTTGGCTTCTCAATCTGCGCTAGGCATGAATGGTTACATCGCATTTATCTGTATATTCGCAATCTCGACAATGGTTGCTGGAGCGAATATCACTACAACTGTCGTGAAGATGCGCGCAAAGGGTATGACCTGGAATCGCACACCAATCTTTATCTACGGTGTCGTTGCTTCTGTAGCGCTAGCTCTTCCCGCATTCCCAGTCTTCTTCTTATCCCAGATTATGTCTGGACTAGATCGCGCATTTGCAACTTCGTTTTACAACGTTGCCGGTGGCGGAAGTGGTTGGCTCTACGAGAACCTCTTTTGGATTATGGGTCATCCTGAAGTTTATGTAATCCTTATTCCTTCTGTTGCAGCACTTATGGAGATGGCGCCAGTCTTTACACGTCGCCCACTCTTTAGCTTCAACTTAGCGATTATGGGTATCGCTGGCATCTCTGGGCTTTCAGTACTTGTCTGGGCGCACCATATGTATATCAGCGGATGGGCACCATTACTTAACGCACCATTTATGTTGACCACCGAATTAATCTCCATCCCAACAGGAATGTTGTTCTTGGTGCTCATCGGAACACTTTGGCGTGGCCGTCTCTGGATGACAATGCCTTTGATGTCAATCTTTGCGCTCTTGTGGAACTTCATGATTGGCGGAATCACTGGAATTTATCTTTCGGATGTGCCCGCTGATGCTTTCTTGCACGGTTCAATGTATGTCACCGCGCACTTCCATTACACCTTGATGGGTGCAGGTTTAACTGGCGCCCTTGCATCATTGGTCTACTGGTTCCCAAAGATGACTGGTCGCATGTTTGATAAGACTCTTAGCTGGGTTTCTTTCTGGCTCGTCCAGATTGGTTTCAACGTTGCCTTCATGGGCATGTTTATGGTTGGCCTTGCAGGACAACCTCGACGTGTCGAGTCATATGCTGAAATCTTCAATAAGGGAAACCTTGTCACCACGATAGGTGCATACACAATTATGGCGGGCATGCTCGTCCTACTCCATGGAGTTATCTCCTCATGGCGAAGTGGTGTTAAAGCACCGATGAACCCTTGGCAAGCAAAGACTCTCGAATGGACTGTTGCAAACCCAGTTCCTCTAGAGAACTTTGAAACGTTGCCTGTTATTACATCTGATCCTTATGGTTATGGAAAGGCACAGTCATGAGCGTCGAGACACACGCACATTCCAACCCACATCACGAGCACCCTGATGTCGTTGGAAGCCGCAATCGCCTTGGAGTGATTCTGATTCTCGTTGCTGATATTGCAATGGCGCTCAGTGTTCTCTTTGTCTATTTTTATCTGAGACAACAAAACGTCAACAATATGTGGTTGCCTGCTGCGACTTCAGATAATCCTGCAGTTGTTGCACTTTCACCAAAGGGCACGTGGTATGTCACAGGCTTAGCTGCTCTTGGCTTACTGACACATTTCTACGGCCTCAAAGGCGTCCGTGCTAAGAATCAGACGCAATTGGTTCTTGGTGGTGGCTTGGCAGCTCTATTTAGTATCGGCGCACTTATTTATCAGTTCATTCAAATCAGTGGCGCTCCATTTACTACAACGTCAGGTGCATATGCCTCTTGTTATTTCTTGATTGCCGGCCTAAATACCCTGCACTTAGTGCTCACGGTATTTATTGCGATTGGCAACTGGAACCGCTCACGCCTTGGTATTTACAAAGCTGATCACTGGCACGTAGATATCGTAAATGTGTGGTGGGTCTGGATGACTGTGTCATCATTGCTTGGTGCATTCGCCCTTTCATTCTCGTAAACAATCTACTCCCAACTGGGTCAGCCTCTACATCGCCTTAGGCGTTGTATGGGGCTGTTCCTTTATCTTCATCAAGTTAGGGCTTGAGTTCCTCACGCCAGTAGGTGTTGCTTTTGGGCGCACATCCTTGGGCGCGATGGCACTTCTAACGATTGCTAAATCAAAGAAGATTGCCTTACCGAAAGATAAAAAAGTGTGGGCCCACCTTTGGGTCATTGCGATGCTCCTTAATGTTGTCCCAGGTTTTCTCTTCGCCCTCGCTGAAACTAAAGTGACTTCCATCCTGGCCGGAATTATTAATGCGGTTACGCCCCTTATGACGCTTCTGGCAATCATGATTGTTTTCAGGCAAGAGAAAGTGAAAAGCTTTCAACTCATTGGCCTTGGTATTGGATTCTCAGGCGTTCTCACAGTTCTTGGAGTTTGGCATGGGCTCGGAAGCAACCCAGTATTTGCTGTACTCGCTTTGATTTTTGCTGTGGGTTGTTACGGAATTTCTTTTCCCTATTCAAGAAAATTTGTTCTACCGCTTAACCTGCAACCTACGGCACTTGCCGCAACGCAATTAACTTTGGCTGCAACAACTTTGCTACCGTTCTATCTCATCGATGGTATCGCCAAAGATGAATACCGCCCGGGACCAGTGCTTGCCATGCTCGCCTTAGGAATCTTTGGTAGCGGATATGCCTACATCTGGAATTTTCAAATCATGGCCGCCGCCGGAAGTGCAGTAGCAAGTTCTGTTACGTATGTGACGCCTGTAGTTGCGGTAATTGTTGGAATTGTTTTCTTAGACGAATCAGTGACATGGAACGAACCTTTAGGGGCGTTGATTGTTCTTTTAGGTGCGGCAATAAGCCAGGGCCGCATCAAAATTAATCGAGCTTGAATGCTCCGCGGATGGGTCCCAATTCAATACCCGCTTTAGCGTGATCTGTATTTTCACCACGGGAAAGCTGTGCCGCATGAGCCTTGTCATGCCAACGCTCTTCAATCTTTCCGTAGCGCCAGAGAAGTAGCGCGATTATCCATACAACAGCAAAGGTTGCAACGATGATGTAACCAGCTGAATTCAAGTTAAAACTCGCTGCGTAGTTCCAGAAGCCACCAGTTAATTCCAATTGCTTTGCCAAAACTTGAAGAAGTTCGAGGCCCCCAACAAAAAGCGCTACGGCGACGGATAGAGATGTAATAACGATGTTGTAGTAAACCTTGCGAACTGGTTTAGAGAATGCCCAGCCGTAGGCAAAGTTCATAAAAGAGCCATCGATTGTATCTAGCAAACTCATTCCACCAGCGAAGAACAGAGGCAAGGAAAGTATTGCCCACCAAGGTAGACCGGCAATAACAGAAGAGCCTGCGAGAACGAGCAAGCCTATTTCAGTGGCAGTATCAAAACCCAATCCAAAGAGAATTCCCAACGGATACATTTTCCAACTTGCATCAATGCGACGGGCAATAGGGCCAAAGAAGCGCATCAAGAGACCACGAGAATTCAAATGCTTCTCTAATTCTTCTTCGCTGTACATTCCTTTGCGCATTGCGACGAAGACGCGCACGATGGAAATGAGAATGACCAGGTTTAGTATCGCGATCAACATTAGGAATGTTCCGCTGACAGTTATTCCAATCAACCCTGTGTAATGGTGCAGTGAAGAGTTTTTGTCGTTGAGCTGCACGCCAAGGGCTTTAATTCCGAAGTTCAATAAGATTGCAAGTGCCGCAACGACTGATGAATGCCCGAGTGAGAAGAAAAAACCAACAGCTAAGGGACGTTTTCCCTCACTCATTAACTTTCGCGTCGTGTTATCAATTGCAGAGATATGGTCGGCATCAAATGCATGGCGCATGCCGAGTGTGTAGGCCAACGCTGCTGTACCCCAACCAAAGAGAGAGCCGTCGGCGAGTTTGTAATTGCCACTTGTTGCAGCCCACATTAAAAGGGCGCCAGATACGTGCAGAAGGGCTATAAAGCCAAACATGGCATAGAGGCGACGCCATTCATCGGGGTTAAGTCGATCGCGCAGAGGGGTGCGAGGAGGGTTCACCTGAGCAACAAGATTCATGGCCCTCCCTAGATGCGAATGGTTTGCAAGTATAAAGCATAAAGGAGCTCTTTGGCTCTGTCCACTTGAAATTAGCCTAAGGCAGGAATCAGGATTCCCAAATAACCCATTAAGGACAGTCCTCATCACCTGTTGGGCTGTTACTTCTCCACCAAAAAGCCGTTCGGGAGCGAGGATGAGAAAGATACCGATCCCGACGCTTAAAGCAAGAATTTGGCTGAAAACTATGGAAGCCCGTGTGAGAATCTTTGTGTGTGCTTCGGCGTAAAACTCGTGGCGAATATGGAGAAGAAAGGTAATAGGTATGACGGAAAGCAAAAAAAGTAGATGCCCAGTGATTAGGTGAAGTGGGATATTTAAAGTTAGCGCGATCTGAGTAATAAGATAACCAGTGTGACTTCTCCGGTTCAATGAAAAAGAAAGCGCAATAAGAATGACCCCATCGATTATTACCCCCGCCGTTGCGATCGTTGGCCAAATATCTGCCAATGGAGTCGCAATTGAGTGCAATCGAGTATTGAGTGGGCGAAAAGTTGCAGTTAGGACATCTATCGTTCCAACCAGTAGCAGTGAGCGGGAGGCAAGAGCCACACCGCCTTCGCTAGGTCAGTATAGAGTTTCGGGGTAACGGAGAGGGGAGCACCTTGAGCGACGATGACGATAACGGCCAAGACGAACTCATTACCGAGGAGATGCTCTGGGATCGTATTCCAGAAGTTGATGGTGTCGAACGTGCGAGCACCTACTACGAACTCAGCGCTCGCATTTATGCTCGTGGACAATATGACGAAGCGCTTGCTCTGGCTGAAACTGCGTGCGATATCTACATGGGACTTGGTACCAGCGCACCCACTGAAGGTTTAGCGCAAACATATTCGGCAATTGGTTTTAATCTCAATCAATTAAAACGTATGGACGAAGCAGCCACAGCTATGAGTAAAGCTGTAGAAATATTACGGACTAACAAATCTCCGATTGCGCTCGAGCTTGCCTGCACATTGGGTGAATGGTGGTACACCTCTAAAAATTATGAGAAAGTAATTGAAACGATGCGCGAATGCGCACAAGAGCATCTTGTCGACGGAAATGAAATTGGCGCAGCTAACGATCTATATTTGATCGGTTGCGCATATCGCCAGATAAAGAATTATTCTGAAGCGATGGAAACCTTTCGCGAAGCGCGCTCGCTCTTTAAGAAAAACCACGATGTAATCAATGTAGGACGCTCTGATCAGAAAATCGCATCATGCCTTAATGCGCTAGAAGAAGGTGAACTAGCCCTGGAATCTGCCCGCAAGGCGCTAGATGTTTTCCAGACTGCTCATGATGAGCGACGTGAAATTTACGCTTTACTGGAATACGGTAAAGCACAAGTACTTCTCGGCAAGGCAGAAGCAGGAATCGCTACCCTCGAAGAAGTCTTACAGAACGCCACAGAAGATGAACCTAAAGATTTCGAACTTATTGTTGAGGTAGAAAAGCGCATTGCAACGGTGATGCGTGCACAAGGACGGATTGCTGAAGCAGATGAAATTGAGCGGCGTTTAGCGGCTGTTTCTGACGTTCTCGATGAGGATAGCGAGAGCTCCTAGCACTGCTCCAACTCCTGCAATGACTAATGGCCACTCGCGCGAACTTTGGCTCCAGAGCGCGCCACCCCAAATACCTGCGCCAAGTACTGCAAAGTTCATTGATGCTTGATACACACCTTGTGCCCTACCGCGATGGTCATCTTGACTCAGTCCTGCAATCCACGCTTTACCAACTCCATCAGTAAGCGCTGGGAATAGCCCGTAAAGAATGAGCGCACCTACTGCAATCGCATGGTTCTGCGTCAAGCCAAGTAGGCAGTAGCTGAGTGCAAACGCAACGAGTCCAACCGCATAAATTACATGGGGAGAAAATCGGTCGGCTAAGTATCCTGCTGGAAATGCAAAGAGCATTGTTACGGCGCTAAATAGAACATATGCCAATACAACTCCACGAGTCGAAAAACCAATGTCATGCAATCGCAGAAGTAGGAGAACATCCGGGATATTTGTTAATTGAATGAGAACTAATACCGAGATCGCGCGCTTGAGGTGGGCCGGCAGCACGCCGGTGGGAATAATTTCTCTTTTCTGTGTCGTTGGAATTCTTGCAGAGTCCCTTACAAAGAAGGTGAGGAGTGCAGAAATTGCTGCTGGAATCAAAGCCCACTTAGCTACTTGACGAATATCGTCATTAAGGAGCGATAAACCAAGGAGTGCAAGTAGTGGACCAATAACTGCCCCTAAGTTATCTCCAGCTCTATGGAAGCCAAAAGCTTTTCCTAAATCTTTCTTCTCGACGCCATCATTGATGAGTGCATCTCTTGGAGTGCTACGTAAACCTTTCCCAATGCGATCTGTTACGCGTCCTAGAAATACCAATGGCCAGATAGTTGCTGTTACTACAAGAGCTTTTCCGATTCCAGCAACGCCGTAGCCCGCCATTACAAATGGTTTGCGACCTAAGCGATCACTGGCTTTACCGGCAAAAAGCTTTGTAAAACCTGCCGCAGCTTCTGCGCAACCTTCAATAAGTCCAAGCGCAAAGGGAGCAACACCGATGACTCCGGTGAGCAAAAGAGGTAGTAGCGGATAGAGGAGTTCACTTGCAGCATCTTGCGCCAAGGAGACCAAGGTAAGGATTATTAAGTTGCGAGTTAACCAACGAGATTTCATCGAGGTAGATGCTGCAGCGCCCAGTGATACATGGCGATTGCTCCTGCAGCAGAGGCATTCATTGAACGAGTAGACCCATATTGTTCGATGGCGTACAGAACTGAACAGATTTCAATTCCTTCATCGGACATCCCTGCGCCTTCTTGCCCGAAGAGCAGGACACATGACTCTGGCAATTCTGCGCTTTCCAATTGCTTAGATCCTGGAACATTATCTATACCAATAATCGGTACTTGGTTTTCTTTTGCCCACATTGCGAAATCAGCAATCGTTGGGTGGTGCATAACGGTGAGATAGCGATCTGTGACCATCGCGCCACGTTTATTCCAATCGCGCTTGCCGACAATGTGTACAGAAGAAACATTAAAGGCATTTGCAGTTCTCACAATCGAACCAATATTGAGATCATGCTGCCAATTCTCAATAGCGATCTGCAGTTTATGTCGTTTGGTATTCAAGTCAGCAACAATTGCTGCAACCGACCAATAACGATAATGATCGAGAACATTTCGACGATCTCCGTTTTCAAGGAGTTCAGGGTCAAATTCAGCGCCCTCTGGCCAAGGTTTGGGATGAGGTCCAACGCCAACCACAGGGAAAAATTCGCCCGGGCCGATAGTTGCAGGTGGAAGCATGGTTGGCACTCTAAACTGAATACATTAGAAACGCTATCTATAGATAACCTTTGAAGGGGATTTTTCATGACCACACTCGCATGGGTACAAGCTATTGCTCTCGTTCTTCACATCCTCTCCGTTGTTGCAGTTCTATCCCTCTTGCTCCATCAAATCAAGAAATCTCCCAGGATTATTCACCCTGGCGTGCTTCACAGTGGAGCCACCGCTTTGCTAGCAGGTTTAGTAATGGTTGGGATACGCACGCCACTTACAATTGAAAATCCAGATAAATGGCCAGAACTCAATAACGCGTGGGTCGCAATAAAGTTCACGATTTTGATTGCCGTTCTCGTTCTTGGTTATCGCAACGCTAAAAAGAGCGAAGTGAAGAACAGCGTATGGTTGGCGATGATTGGCCTAGTAACTACAAACCTGCTTATAGCAATATTCTGGTAGGAAGCTTCCGCGAACTGGCTATTTGTTGGCGTAAATCTTTATCTGCCCGAGGTAACACGCAACCCAGGTTCTATCTGTAAGTGGCTCGTAAGTTACACCAATTGGATGTGTGCACGCATCAACAGTCTGCATCACTTTGAAATCCGAGGTGCGCACTTTGCTCATGGTGCCGCTCTCATAGTTGACCACAAAGAGCGCTGTTCCGTCAGTTGATATTGCGAGGCTACGAGCTGCTTTGCCTGTTGTTACCGTTCCAATTCTTTTTCTCGTACTTAATTGGAAACCAGCAACTTTTCCGGAACTATTTAAAGTTACATAAAGATTAGCTCCATTAGGGGAGAGCACGATCGCGCGGGGATTAATACCAACTTCGATAAGTCTCTGTTTGAAAGTTGTCAGGTTAATCTCATGAACAGTTGTCCCGCCCATTTCTGCTACGTAAGCACTCTTTGAATCAGGTGAAACTACGATGCCGCGAGGATATGGGCCGATCTTGATTGTCTTGTAGACCTTCTGCTTTGCCACTGAAATCACATTGAGGTCATATGAACACCAATTGCTCACCAAAATGAACCTATTATCTGGTGTTACTGCAACAACTTTTGGCACAACCCCAACTGGATACACGGCATCAATCCGATAGGTTTTTAGATTAATTCTGTAAAGATAGCTCTTGTCGTAATTCGAAGAAGGACTGCAGACGTCATGTCCTTCTTTATTGAATCCTTTGCCATACATCGAGTAATTGGTGACATAAAGATATTGGCCATCGGGGGAATAGGCGCCTTCAACTGGCGCACCTTGGTAGCTCCCTGAATATTGTGTCAGACCGAATTTGGATAGTTTCACTGTGTCTGGAATTGTTTTAAGTAACTTCATTGTTGTGGCGTCGTAAATTGTGACTGAATGTCGATACATCATGTTCTGCGCGCTAACGATTCCGGTACCAGAAGCAGTCACTGATTTTGGAGTGATATTTCCATTGATTGTATTTACTAAAACCATTTTAGTAGAAGCTGATGTTGATTGCGCCGATGAGTCTGGTGTGAAAAAAGGGGAAAGCGCAATTATTGCTACAAAGAGAAAGGTAGGGCGGTTGCGCACCGCCCTACCTTAACTGCGTAATCTCAAACTATCTAATCGTCGTCCTCGCCACCCTCAGAACCTTCATTGCTTTCGCCACCACCAACAGGGAGCTTGGAAATATCTCCAGATTTATGTTTACCTGTTTTTATTTTTGAATGTTCGCTACCTTCGTTACCTTCTAAACCGTCATCTTCGCCCCCACCCATCGCTGGAGGTTGAGCAATTTGTGGAGGCGTAGATACTCCAGCGGTAGGAGGAGCAGGTGTGGTCGGTGTAACTGTCGATGCAGTCGTTGCGACCGTGCTTGCCGAAGTGTTGGCAGCAACAGGAAGAGGATCAACATTGATTGATTCCATCGAAGCAGAGCCAGGCGCGGGAACGTCAGCAGTTACGGGCGTAGCCGAAGCGTTAACTGTGCTTTCACTCGCTGTCGCGGGAGCGCCATCTTGAGTTTGGGCGAATACAAAACCTATGCCAAGGGCCAATAGAGGTGCGCTGAGAGCGAAAATTCTGACCCCGCGTGAGAACTTTGGACGTGGAGTGAGATCGTTCTCGGCCATTTCGAACCATTCGGGCTTCTGCTCTTGCGATGTCATCTTTTTATCCCTTCGATTAAGCGCAAAGTAACTGGCGAAACTGGGAGAGGGCTGGGAACGCGACCTAACGTTGCTGAGTAATCTTAACCAGTGACTAAACCTCTAAGCGTGACTCCGCGTGTATTGATCCGCGGCTACCTGGACCTCATGAAATTGAGGGTGGTTGAGCTTCTGCTGGTCTCAACTCTTCCTGCAATGGTGCTTGCCCAGAAAGGTTTACCCTCCTTTGGTTTAACTGCGGCGACAATTATTGGCGGAACGTTAGCTGCTGGTTCGGCTAATGCATACAACATGGTTATTGAAAGCGATCTTGATCGTTTGATGGCACGAACATCAAAACGTCCATTAGTTACTGGCGTATTAAATAATAATCAAGCATTAGTTTTCTCAACTCTTGTCGGCGCGCTTGCACTCGCAATCTTTTGGTTTTTTACCACACCACTTGCAACACTTTTAACTTTAATCGCAATCGCGTTCTACGTTCTGATTTATACGATGGCTCTAAAACGCCGTACTGCGCAAAATATTGTCTGGGGTGGCGCAGCAGGTTGTATGCCAGTGTTTATCGGTTGGGCAGCGGTCACCGATTCATTGTCATGGTCTGCTCTTGCATTCTTTCTTGTGATCTTCTTTTGGACGCCCCCTCATTTTTGGGCGCTCGCAATTAAATATAAAGAAGATTACGCGGCAGCCGGAATTCCAATGCTGCCGGTAGTTGCGACAAAATCAAATGTCCAACGTCAAATGTGGTTTCATACAATTGCGATGATTATTTCGTCGATTGCCCTCATTGAAACTGCAAAACTTCCGGTTTGGTCATTGATAATCACTATCGCTCTCGGGTTAGTTTTTGCGCGTGCGATGACGGGGCTTCGTGAAAGTTCAGATAATTATGAAAAGGCTGCCGGAAAGATATTCCAATGGTCGATTAGCTACTTGAGTTTGTTTTCTGCCCTTTTGGTCGTCGCGCAGCTACTTTAGAAAGCTTGTTCTAGATCTTTCAATAGGTCAGATGAGTGTTCTAAGCCCACTGAAAGTCTAAGGATTCCATCAGTAATACCCATCTCTGCTCTTACTTCAGGCGGAATTCTGCGGTGGGTACTTGATGCAGGGTGGGTAATTAATGACTTGCTATCACCCAAATTATTAGAGATATCAATAACGCGCAGCGCGTTCATGAATTTAAAGGCCGCTGCCTGACCACCCGCAAATTCGAGGCCCATGGTCGTGCCGCCCGCCGTCATCTGCTTCTGCGCAACTTCATAGCCAGGATGGGATTTCAAACCTGGATAGAGAACGGTCTTAATTTCAGAACGAGATTCAAGAAACTCGGCTACTTTCTGGGCGCTGTTGCTCATTTGCTCAACACGCATACTCATTGTTTCCAATGATTTAAGGAGCACCCAAGCATTAAATGGACTAAGAGATGGTCCGGTATGGCGAACAAATTGGCTGAGATGTTCTTGCAGATACGAATTGCTCCCAAGTATTGCCCCAGCCAGAACTCGACCTTGGCCATCAATATGTTTGGTAGCCGAATACATAACGACATCTGCGCCAAGTGCTAATGGTTTCTGCAGAATTGGTGAGGCCATCACGTTATCTACGATGACTGTTGCACCAACTTTATGAGCGAGGTCGCTGACCATTCGGATATCTACAATTTCTAACATTGGATTACTTGGGGATTCAATGAAAACTACTTTTGTTGGTTTGGAAAGTGCGGCGGCCCATTGCTCGGCGTTGCTGCCATCGACCATTTCAACGGTGACGCCCCACTTGGGCAAGATTTCGGTAAGAATTACATAACATGAACTAAACATTGCAGCTGCTGCAACAATGTGATCGCCACTTTTAACCATGCATGCGATGGATGCAAAGATGGCTGACATTCCAGACCCTGTACCGACACAAAATTCAGCGCCTTCGATTGCCGCTAAACGCTCTTCAAACATTGCAATGGTTGGGTTGGCAAATCTTCCGTAAACAAAATGATCTATTTCATCGCCAAAGGATTGGGCAGCTTGTTCTGCGCTCGCATAGGTAAAACCACTATTAAGGTAAAGGGCTTCAGAAGTTTCGCCGAATCCTGAGCGTGCCAACCCTGCGCGAACTGCATGCGTTTGGCTATGAAGCGGCCACGTTGGGTCTGGTCGCTCCGGAAGTGGTTGGTAACCCCATGGACGTTTACTCATGGGGAAAGTGTAAGGTGGCAACCGTGTCCACACTAGCCATCAGCGTGAAAGACCTAAGTAAGAAATATGGCAATCGCATGGCGGTTTCTCATGCCAGTTTTGAAGTGCCTTTAGGTACGGTCTGCGGATTCGTTGGGCCAAATGGCTCTGGCAAAACCACAACAATGAGAATGCTTTTAGGTTTGATTACACCGACCGCAGGCTCGGGCACCATCCTTGGTGAACCCATTAATCATCCCGAGCGCTATCTCCATCGCGTTGGCGCAATGATTGAAGGACCAGCTTTTTATCCGGCATTGACCGGCGCCGAAAACTTGCGAGTACTTGCAACTTTAGGCGGACATGACATCAACTCTGTCCAGAGCTTGCTCGATCGAGTCGGACTCGGAGATCGCGGGGGCTCTAAGTACAAGACTTATTCACTTGGAATGAAGCAAAGACTTGGCATTGCCGCGGCGCTGCTGCCCAACCCTCACCTTTTAATGCTCGATGAACCAACAAACGGGCTAGACCCAGCAGGTATTCAAGAGATTCGCGAACTGTTGCGCTCGCTAGCAACGCAGGGGACAACAGTATTTATCTCATCGCATTTACTCTCTGAAATTGAAATGATTAGTGATTCACTTGTGATGTTGCGAAAAGGGAAGGTAATTTTTGCTGGTAAAACGCAAGATCTTCTCGAACGTCAACAGCCAACAATTATTGCTAAATGCGAGAATCCTGAAGACATCGGTAAGTTGCTTGCAATTGCCGAATCATCAGGCCATAAAGGAAGTGAGATTGATGGCGTCGCCCATATTCTTGCAGCAGCTGAGTGGGCTCCGACCCTCAATAAATTGGCTTTTGACTCCGGAATCACACTCTCTCAAATTTCGCCAGTGCTACCTTCTTTGGAAGAAACATTCTTTGAGATGACAGGAGATGACGAATGATTCGCGTCTTCTTTGCCGAATGGCGAAAATTGCGTCGGCCGACCCTCTTCCTTGGTGCAAGTCTTGCGGTAATTGCTGTCACAGCACTTGTCACATCGCTCTTGTTCCTATTAATCGATTCGCCTCAAGGAAATTCTGATCGTGGTGCAATCATCAACCGAGGAATCTTGGCGCTACCCACAGGAATAACAGTTGGATTTAGCGGATCTGCGGGTCTGCTTGGGCTGGTTGCGCTTTGCGTATTCGCTGCGCAAACTGCGCAGGAATACACATACGGAACTCTGCGAAACCTATTGGTTCGCCAACCTAAACGTTTGACTCTTTTGCTCGGAAAATTCATCGCAATGAAAGTTTTTGCGCTACTCACCGTTCTTATCTCGGCAGTTGTCAGTATTAGCCTTGCATTTGCACTCTCGGGAAGAGCAAAAGTAGATAACAGTGCATGGACTACTACTGCGGCCTCGAGCGCCTTTGCTCACACTCTTTTGAATGTATTTATCTCGGTTTTAGCGTCAGGAACAATCGGAATGATTTTAGGTCTTCTATTTAGATCTCCAATTACAGCGATTTCTATTGGTGTAGCCTGGTTGCTCATCATCGAAAATATTATTGCGGCAACTGTAAAGAATTCTGGAAAATGGTTGCCCGGTCAGATGATTAATAGCATCGCTGCAGGGGGAGATTTTAACTCTTCTTACTCCCATGCCATTGTGAGTGTTTCTGTATTCCTTCTCGCCGGATCCTTAATTGTTGGCGTGCTCTTTCGCCGCCGAGATGTATCAAACTAGAGACACATACCTGTCTTAATAAGTTTTCCCGGATTCCTCCTCTATTCTTAGCGTTCCTAGGAGGGTCCCCAATGAAACGCAATCGCCTGCTTGTGAGCGCCATCGTTCTTGGCCTGCTCTGTTCTGCGACCCCTTCTTATGCCAAGACACCTAAACCAACGTTGGCCCAAATTGCTGCGGCCAAAAAAGCAGAAGCTGCAAAAGCAGAAGCTGCAAAAGCCGCGGCTGCAAAATTAGCAAAGGCTAATCAAACTCTTCGCGGTTTAACTCAGATTGCAAATGATGCGCGGGCGAAATATGAACAAGCGCTCCGTGAGCTGGCAGCAGCAACTAAAGTCGCCAAAGCCGCGGCCAAACATGCACAAATTACTGCAGCAGCCGTTAGCGCAGCGCATCGAACTATTGGCCAGTTGGCAACAAATGCCTACATCATGGGTGGTGGGCTTAATGATTTAGTCCCACTATTAAGTTCAACCGGACCACAAGACTTAGTAGATCAACTTTCAACCCTTTCCACCCTTGGTGCACATAACTCAACAGCCTTAGATCGATATAAAACTGCCGAAGTTGTAGCGCGTCAAGCAAAAACAGAGGCCGACGCAGCGCAAAGCGAACAAGAAAAGGCGACTGCAAGAGTTGCGGCGGCAAAGAAAGTTGCCGACTCTGCACGATATGCGCAACAACAGGAAGTTAATAAGTTACAAGCAGTGCAAGATGATTTAATGAAGCAATTGGCAAGTGCAAAGAAATTTAGAACCACCCTCGAGCAACAGCGGCAACTTGCCCTCCTTGAAGAGGCACAAGCGAAAAAAGCCACACAGACTCCAGGACAGAAGAAAGTGTGGCCAGATTTAGGATTTAAAGGTCGCACATGGACTCGCGCAACACCTGCACAACGCCTCGCTGCAGTTGCTTATGCGAAGAAGCAAGTTTTGGCGCGCAAGCCTTATGTGTGGGGTGCGCAAGGCCCAAATTCATATGATTGTTCTGGACTTGTTTATGCTGCATATAAATCTGCAGGACTTGGTTACCCAAACTGGGATCGTCTTAATGCCGCTCTTTATTCGGTGGCAACGATGCACGTAAAGCTGACCGAACTTCAACCAGGAGATCTACTTTTCTACGCTTATAAAAACTCAATTTCGACGATTCATCACATCACTATTTATGCTGGTGGGGGCATGATGTGGGAAGCCAATTCACGCAGCAGGGGTTTGATTTACTCCAATATGTACAGCATTAATGGGCTTATGCCGTGGGGCGGTCGGGTCTAGTCTTAACCCATGTCCACTCCCACCAGTAGTTCTATGGTGGCAATTCGCAGCGCGGTTCGTTCCGAATTAGCCACATGCGAACCTGGAGATAAAGTAATTGTTGCATGTTCGGGTGGTGCCGACTCACTTGCTTTAAGTTACGCATTGATTAAAGAGGCGCAAAAACTAACTCTTCAAGTAATCGGAATCACCATTAACCATCAGCTCCAGGATCAATCGCGACAGCAAGCCGAGAAAGTTATCGAGCAATTCCACATGATGGGTATTGCGGTCTCAGAAATTATTGATGTACAAGTTGAGTTGAAAGATGGACTCGAAGCTTCGGCTCGCAAAGCGCGCTATGGTGCACTCGATGCAGCGAGTAAAAAGTATGGAGCGAGTAAAGTTTTTCTAGGACACACTCGTGACGATCAAGCGGAAAGTGTTTTACTAGGGCTGGCTCGGGGGTCTGGTACACGTTCGCTTTCCGGTATGGCTTCGAACGCTGGCAAGTATGTGCGTCCATTGTTATCCATTACTCGTGAAGAAACAGTTAACGCATGCAGTGAAGTTGGTTTAATTCCATGGATTGATCCACACAACAGCGATCAACAATTCTTGCGCGTTCGGGTGCGCACACAATCTTTGCCAGTACTAGAAGAAACGATTGGGCCGGGGATTAGTGCGGCACTAGCTCGCAGTGCGGCGCTCCTTCGCGATGATGCCGACGCACTTGATGGTTGGGCGCTTGAGGCGTTTAGCGGAGTAGAAGTGGAATCGATTGCCATTGAAAACCTTGTAGCCCTCCCTCGAGCGGTCCGGACGAGGGTTCTCAAACTGGCCCTTTATGCCGCTGGCGCCCCTCAAGGGTCGGTTTCGGCCGATCATGTGAGCGCAATTGAGGCTCTTGTCACCTCATGGCATGGGCAGGGAGCCTTAGATATGCCCGGTGGTGTGAAGGTTTCCCGAATTTCGGGCAGACTTTCGCTCTCACATCCATCCAACTAAGAGAATTCTTGAGAGGCACCGTGGACCTAACAGCCGTAGGAACCGATGTAGAAAGAATCATCGTCACCGAAGAAGAGCTAAAAATGAAGGTCAAAGAACTTGCTGCACGTATTGATGCAGATTATCAAGGGCGAGATCTAATTTTAGTTGGCGTTTTAAAAGGCGCCGTCATGGCGATGGCAGATTTAGCACGCGCACTACAACGCCATGTTGAAATGGATTGGATGGCCGTTTCATCTTATGGTTCTGGAACAAAATCTAGCGGCGTCGTAAGAATTCTAAAGGATCTCGATCGCGACATCACCGGACGCGAAGTTCTCATTGTTGAAGATATCGTCGATTCCGGTCTAACACTTTCATGGCTGAAATCAAACCTCGAATCCCGTGGAGCTAAGAGCGTAAAGATTCTTGCGATTCTAAGAAAACCTGAAGCAGCCAAAGTAGATGTCCATTGCGAATACGTTGGATTTGAAATCCCACCAGATTTTGTTGTCGGCTACGGTTTAGATTTCAATGAGAAATATCGCAACCTTCCTTTCATCGCAGTCCTAGCTAAGCACATGTATTCCTAATGAAAGAGAAAAAGATGGCGCAGAAGAAAAAGGAACCTCGCAAAAAGCCACAAACTCGTGGTCAAAAATTACTGCGAGGGCCTCTTTTCTGGATTATTGCCGCCATCATCGGCGTCACTGTTTTCGGGCAGATATCTAGCGCTGGAAATCAATATACGAAAGTCAAGACTTCTGAAATCCTTGATGCGATTGCAAAAAGTGAAGTGGAATCAGTCTTAATTCTCGATCGAGCACAAACAATTCAAGTGATTCTTAAATCTGGCTCATCGATCAGCGGTGCAACCAAAGTTGAAGCTTCTTACTTAACAGGGGAAGAACCAACTCTTGTTGATGCACTGACCAGCAATCCTCCGCCCAAAGCGTGGAATGTAAAGGTTTCTAGCCAATCCCTACTGCTCTCGCTCTTCTTCTCCTTTGGGCCGATATTAGTTATTGGGTTCTTGTTCTTCTTGATGATGAGCAATGCCCAAGGAGGCGGAAAAGCATTTTCCTTTGGCCGTTCTCGCGCGAAACTCCAAACAAATGATGTTCCTAAGACAACTTTTGCGGATGTCGCTGGTGCACAAGAAGCAGTAGCGGAGTTACTTGAAATCAAAGACTTCCTTGCCAACCCTCCAAAGTATGTCGCCTTGGGAGCGAAGATTCCCAAGGGCGTACTCCTTTATGGCCCTCCAGGAACAGGTAAAACACTCTTAGCGCGCGCTGTTGCAGGAGAAGCGAACGTACCTTTCTACTCAATATCTGGTTCAGATTTTGTTGAAATGTTTGTTGGCGTTGGAGCATCACGTGTACGCGATCTCTTCTTGCAAGCTCGCGAAAATGCACCAGCAATTGTTTTCGTTGATGAAATTGATGCAGTGGGACGTCAGCGTGGTGCGGGTATGGGTGGCGGACATGATGAACGCGAACAAACCCTGAACCAACTCCTCGTCGAGATGGATGGTTTTGAATCAAACGGACAAGTAATTTTAATTGCTGCAACTAACCGTCCAGATGTTCTTGACCCTGCGCTCTTGCGTCCCGGCCGATTCGACCGACAGATTCCTGTAGAACGTCCGGACCTCAAAGGCCGTGAAGAAATTCTTAAAGTTCATGCGAAAGGCAAACCATTAGATTCGAACGTTGAATTGATTTCGTATGCACGCCGTACTCCAGGATTTACTGGCGCTGACCTTGCCAACGTTCTTAACGAAGCAGCGCTGTTAACGGCGCGTGAAGAGAAGAAGGTAATCGGCAATTCTGAGTTGGACGAAGCAATCGACAGAGTGATGGCGGGACCTCAGCGTAAGAGCCGTTTAATGAGCGAAGAAGAGCGTCGCGTCACTGCCTATCACGAAGCAGGTCACGCACTTGTAGCTCATGCGCTGCCGCATACCGATCCGGTTCACAAAATTACGATCATGCCGCGCGGGCGCGCACTTGGGTACACGATGGTTCTTCCAGATGAAGATAAATACTCGACGACCCGTAACCAACTGCTAGATCAACTTTCATATGCGTTAGGCGGCCGTGCAGCTGAAGAATTGATTTTCCATGATCCATCAACAGGCGCCAGTAACGACATTGAAAAAGCAACAGCGCTAGCACGTGCGATGGTCACTCAATATGGAATGACTGAAGCAATCGGAGCAATTAAATTAGGTACCGATGCAGCCGAGCCATTTATGGGGCGCGATTATGGGCACACAAGAGATTTCTCTGAAAGTGTTGCAGCGCTGGTTGATCAAGAGATTCGAACCTTGATTGAGAATGCTCACCAAGAAGCTTTCGATATTTTGGCTGAAAATCGCCAAGTTCTTGATGAAATGGTCTTGGAGTTACTAGATAAGGAAACTCTTAACAAGGATGAGATTTCCTTAATCTTTAAGCGGGTAAAGTCTTATCCAACGCGACCAGCTTGGACAGGTTCTCCTACGCGCAAACCTTCAACAATCCCACCAATTCCTACTCACCCAGCCAGTGTTGCTGAAGTCGAAGCGCCTGTGAAGAAAGTTCGAAAGACAAAGAAAACTAGTGAGTGAAATTAATTCAGTATCTATGGGCCCACAAGATGGTCGGGCCCAACACCCTTATGACCAAGCACGTGCTGAAAGAGCTGTAAAAGAACTGCTCTTAGCGCTGGGTGAAGATCCAGATCGCGATGGACTCCGAGAAACACCAGCACGAGTTGCTCGGGCGTTAAGCGAAAATTTCGCGGGCCTATGGCAGTCGCCAGAAGATGTGCTGACAACTACTTTTGATATTGGGCATGAAGAGTTGGTAATTATTAGAGATATAGATGTTTTCTCGCATTGTGAGCACCACCTCACTCCTTTTCATGGCGTCGCACACGTCGGGTATATCCCGTCGGGACGGATTACTGGTCTATCGAAAATCGCTCGCCTAGTTGATCTCTTTGCTCGACGCCCACAAGTTCAAGAGCGTATGACATCTCAAATCGCTGATGCCCTTGTCGAAATTCTTGAACCAGCAGGCGTAATTGTCATAATCGAATGTGAACACCTATGTATGTCGATGCGAGGAGTCAGAAAGACTCAAGCGCGTACCGTGACAAGTGCTGTGCGCGGCAAATTGCGTGATGCTGCTACTCGCGCAGAAGCAATCAGCCTTATTACCCGTAGGTAGTTGAAATGTCAGTAAAAGATTTAAATTTACCCACAGATCGCACGATTGTTATGGGCATATTGAATGTGACTCCAGATTCTTTTGCTGATGGCGGTAGGTATCAAACCACTGCGAGTGCAATAGAACGTGGATTGGTCATGCTTGAAGAAGGCGCAGACATAATTGATATCGGTGGAGAATCAACACGGCCTGGCGCTGATCGCGTAGATGTCGATGAAGAATTAGCGCGCATTTTGCCCGTGGTTACAGTCTTAGCCAAAGCGGGAGCAATCATAAGCATCGATACCAAGAGAGCGATTACTGCCGAAAAAGCCATTTCCGCTGGTGCGCAAATAGTCAATGATGTGAGCGGAGGGCTCTCCGACTCAGCGATGTTCTCAAAAGTTGCATCTCTCGGGTGTGTTTATATTGCGATGCATACGCGAGGGGATTCACAACAGATGCAGTCAATGGCAACTTACTCTGATGTGGTGAGAGAAGTTACTGAAGAAATTTCACAAAGAGTTACCTCGGCGCTAAATGCTGGGATCAAACGCGACTCTTTAATTGTTGATCCAGGGTTGGGTTTTGCCAAAGAGGCGGAAGATAATTGGACTCTTCTCGCAAACCTTCCCGCACTTGAAGAGTTGGGGTTCCCGGTATTAGTTGGAGCATCTCGTAAACGATTCTTAGGTAATCTCACTGGAGCACAAAATCCAGATGACCGCGAAGCTGCGACAATTGCTCTCACTCATTTCTTGGCACAACGTGGCACATGGGGAGTTAGAGTTCATAGCGTGAAACCACATCGCGATGCAATTGCAGTGGCAGGAGAACTTGCATGAGCGATGCAATCAGAATCAATGGGATTCATGGCTTCGGATACCACGGAGTATTTGAAGAAGAGAGAAAAACTGGTCAAGATTTTTACGTTGATGTGCTCCTTGAACTTAATCTTCAAGAGGCATCAATAAGTGATGATTTATCTCAAACAATTAACTATGCCAAGGTTTGCGATTGCGTTCTTGAAGAAATTGTTGGTCCGCCCTTTTCGCTAATCGAAGCACTTGCCGGTGCTATTGCTGATCGTTTGTTAACTATATTCCCACTCCTAAACAAAGTGGTTGTCACGGTACATAAGCCACAAGCTCCAGTCGCAGTGGAAGTACTAGATATTTCTGTTTCGATTGAACGCTCTCGTTGAAAGCGGTAGTGGCGCTTGGCGCAAATCTTGATGATCCACAAGGCGCAATCGAACTTGCAGTAGCGCTTTTACGTGAAGCCACTGAAGTCTTAGCAGTTTCATCTTTATATAAAACAAAACCAGTAGGTGGCCCAGAACAACCTGATTATTTCAACGCTGTATGTATTATTCAAAGCGAAGTTTCTGCAACTGATTTCTTACATATGCTCCAAGGTATTGAAAAAAGTATGGGGCGTATTCGAGTTGAACGCTGGGGCCCACGCATCATCGATCTCGACCTCATTACCTTTGGAGATATTCAAAGCAGTGATCCGCATTTAACCCTTCCACATCCTCGTGCGCATGAAAGACGATTTGTTCTTGAACCTTGGCTTGAAATAGAACCTACCGCTCACCTCGTAGGACGAGGTTTGATTGAGCAGATTTTGGAAGAACTGCCGCCTTCGCAGTAACCTTTACCTCTTGGCCCGGTACCCCGAAAGGACTGGAGCGGATGCAAATAGTAGAGAAATCGGCGCAATTGCCTTCAGCGTCAGCGCTTGTTCCGACGATGGGCGCTCTTCATGAAGGCCATGCATCCCTCATTCGCCAAGCGCGTGAAATATCTGAAAATGTTGTCGTGAGCATTTTCGTGAACCCACTTCAATTTAACGATACAAGCGATTTACTTAAGTATCCACGCACTCCAGAGAGCGACGAAAATCTTGCTCGAGAATCTGGAGCATCGACTTTATGGCTTCCTCAAGAAGATGAGATTTACCCTGGCGAAATAGAGAAATTATCTGCAGGTGTTGTAGGTGAAAAGTTTGAAGGTTTAGGTCGCCCCGGTCATTTTTCAGGTGTGCTCACCGTCGTGAAGAGGCTATTTGATTTAGCAAAACCTGAATGGGCGATATTTGGAGAGAAAGATTTTCAGCAATTATTCTTAATTGAAAAGATGGTGAAAGAAGAGAATCTAAAAGTGAAAATAATCAGGGCCAAAACAATCCGTAGCGAAGGTGGACTCGCCCTTTCTTCTCGAAATATTCACTTGGATCACAAGGATAAAAGAGCGGCTTTGGTGATATGGCGGGCTCTCAGCGCGGCAGATACATCTGCAGATGTTCATCAAGCGACAGAGGCGATGAAGCTAGCGCTAGCTACTGAACCAGCCTTCACCTGTGAGTATGCCGTCATAATCGATGAAGAAACTTTTGGAATTGCTACTAATGAGAGCAAATCTAAGCGCGCAATCATTGCCGGTTGGATAAATGGAGTCCGTTTGATTGACAATAGACCCATGAGTCAGGCACACGCATGAAACTTCTTGCCCCTAAGCCGGGTTGGACTGCTCGTGCCGATGTGATTGTTGTTGGATCGGGAGTTGCGGGATTAACAACTGCACTTCAAATTCGAACCTTCGGACTTTCGGTTCTGCTTGTTACTAAAGCTCGGGTAGATGCGGGCTCTACTAAATGGGCACAAGGCGGTATCGCAGCGGCGCTAGGGCCAGGCGATTCTCCGGATCAGCATGAGAAAGACACCCTTGTTGCAGGTGCAGGGCTCTGTGATTTTGATGCAGTCAAAGTTTTAGTTTCAGAAGGGCCAGAAGCCGTACGAAAACTCATTGCAAGAGGCGCAGTTTTTGATAAAGAAGCCACTGGCGAGATTGCTTTAACGCGAGAAGGTGGACACCTGCGCAATCGAATTCTGCATGCAGGAGGAGATGCAACTGGTGCAGAAGTTTCGCGTGCGCTCCTTGCTGCCGTTCGTAATGATCCAGATATTGAAGTAGTCGAGCACGCACTTGTATTAGATGCACTCAAGAACGAAAGCGGTGCAGTTTGTGGAGTGACTCTCCACGTTATTGGGGCAGGAACACGTGATGGGGTAGGTCAAGCGATTGGTCGCGCAGTTGTACTTGCTACTGGGGGATTAGGACAAGTTTTCGCACAAACAACAAATCCGCCAGTTTCCACGGGCGATGGAGTCGCTCTCGCCTTGCGCGCGGGTGCGCAAGTTGCTGATGTTGAATTCATCCAATTCCATCCGACCGTGCTCTGGTTAGGCGATGGCTCAAAGGGGCAGCAACCACTCATTAGCGAAGCGGTGCGAGGAGAAGGTGCATACCTGTTAGACGACGCAGGTGAAAGATTTATGGTGGGACTGCATCCTTTGGCCGAGCTTGCTCCACGAGATGTTGTAGCAATTGCAATCATGCGTCGCATGAATGAAACAGGTGCACATCATGTCTGGCTCGATGTTCGCCACATCGAAGGATTTACTGATCGATTCCCAACTATTTACGCTTCATGTTTGGCGCATGGAATAGATCCGCTGAGAGATTTGATACCGGTAGCGCCCGCTTCACACTATGCATCCGGTGGTGCAAGGGTTGACCTCAACGGACATACAAGCGTGAAAGGACTTTATGCCTGTGGTGAAACTGCATGTTCTGGAGTCCATGGCGCTAATCGATTGGCCTCCAATTCACTTCTTGAAGGCTTGGTCTTTAGCGCTCGAATCGCAGCTGATATTGCAAAGAACCTTCCGGAATTTACAGAGCCAATTCATGAAGTAGATTCATCGTTTCTTATAGAGCCACAAGCACGTAAACATTTGCAATCGAGCATGAGCCGTGGAGCCGGTGTATTGCGCTCGGCCCATTCTTTAGAAGAGACCGAAAAAGAATTGGCAATTGTTGCAACAAGCACTAGTACAAACCCATGTGTCGAAGCTTGGGAAACAAGCAATCTTCTACAACTAGCACAAGCGATTGTTCGTTCAGCTCTTGAGAGAGAAGAAACACGCGGCTCTCATTGGCGCGAAGACTTCCCCGAAACCTCTCCTCAGTGGAGCAAACGAATTTTGCAACATCTGGAAAAGGATGGGACATGGAATTCAACACTGCAGGAGGTGGCAAATTGAATCAGTACACAGAGTTAATTAAAGCCGCATTAGCAGAAGATCTAGCTGGCGGAGAAGATGTAACCTCAATGGCAACTCTTACAGGAAACGAAAAAGTAGTTGCAGAGTTCATCAACAGAAAACCAGGAGTCATAGCTGGAGTCGGTGTCGTACAAGAAGTTCTTGAATATTTGGGAATTACAGATATCGAAATTTTGGTAGGAGATGGATCTAAAGTAGAAGCAGGAACGGTGATTTTGCGAGCCCGAGGAAATACGCGCGCACTCTTGCTTGCAGAACGCACTGCGCTGAACTTCCTCTCTCATCTAAGCGGTATTGCAACGTTGACGCGTGCATGGGTAGATGCAGTCGCAGGGACATCCACGAAGATCAGGGATACTCGCAAAACAACCCCTGGTTTGCGCAAACTTGAAAAATACGCAGTACTCATGGGCGGTGGAACTAACCACCGACTTTCCCTCAGCCAATCAGCGTTAATTAAGGACAATCACGTTGAAGCGGCAGGTGGCGTTACTCAAGCTTTTAACAGCGTCCGTGGAAAATACCCAGATATCGAAATCGAAATCGAAGTTGATACCTTCGAACAGTTAAATGAGGCTCTTTCCCTTAACCCAGATTTGATTCTGCTCGACAATATGAGCCCAGAGCAGTGCCAGCAAGCAGTCTCCCTTAGTGGTGGAAAAGTAAAGCTCGAAGCTTCAGGCGGTCTCACTCTAGAGAACGCTAAGAAGTATGCAGAAACCGGCGTTGACTTTCTTGCAGTTGGCGCTCTTACACACTCAGCACCAGTTCTAGATATCGGACTCGACCTTAAGGCGGAGATCTAAATGCTACTTACAATCGATGTAGGAAATACAAATACAGTTCTTGGCGTATTCAAAGATAAAGAGCTCATCCGATCTTGGCGCGTAAAGACTGATGCTCGCAATACTGCAGATGAGTTGTGGCTGCAATTTGGTGCCCTCGTCGCACAGTATGAAATAACTGGATTAGCGGTTTGCTCTACAGTTCCAGCAACGTTGCGAGAACTCAGGACGATGATTAATAACTATTATCCAAATATTCCCACTTCCATAGTCGAACCCGGTATCAAAACCGGCGTCCCGCTCTTGGTTGATAACCCTAAGGAAATTGGGGCAGACCGAATTGTTAATACCTTGGCAGCACACACGCTTTATCCCAATGGTCCAGCGATCGTTGTAGATTTTGGAACTTCTACCAACTTAGATGTTGTTTCGCCTAAAGGTGAGTTCTTAGGTGGTGCACTCGCTCCTGGAATCGAAATCTCAGTAGATGCTCTAGCTGCTCGCGCCGCGCAGCTGCGTAAAGTGGAGTTAGTTCGGCCGAGATCAGTAATTGGCAAGAACACTGTTGAGGCTTTGCAATCTGGCACGATATTTGGCTTTGCCGGGCAAGTAGATGGTCTTGTGAAGCGAATTACTGAAGAATTAGCAGAGAGTTATGAAGGCAAACCCACGGTAATTGCGACTGGTGGCCTTGCACCGCTAGTTTTCGGGATTGCAGAGAGTATTGAGCACTACGAGCCAGATCTGACCTTGACTGGGCTGCGTTTAATTCACGAGAGAAATGCATAGATAGGTAGGCTTACCGCACTATGGCCGAGAACGAAATCCCAGACGAAGATCTACCTGAGCAATTACGCATCCGACGCGAAAAGCGTGCCGGGCTCCTCGAACAAGGTATTGAGCCATATCCCGTCTCTGTCCCCCGCACATCTTCTCTCTCGCACGTCCGCAGCAAATATGCAGCGCTAGAAATTGATGTAGCAACAGGGGATATCGAAAGCCTTACTGGTCGGATTATCTTCAAGCGCGACACAGGCAAGTTATGTTTTGCGACGCTTCGTGAAGGCGATGGCACAGAACTCCAAGCTATGTTCTCGCTAGATAAAGTTGGCGAAACTTCGCTAGATGCTTGGAAGAGCGAAATTGATTTAGGTGACATTGTCAGCGTGACTGGTGAGATCATCACTTCTAAACGAGGCGAGCTTTCAATTCTAGCTAATAGCTGGAAGCTCGCTGCAAAATCACTACGCCCACTACCAAACGATCACAAGCCGATGTCTGAAGAGACTCGAGTTCGCATGCGCTATGTAGATTTAATTGTTCGGCCAGAAGCGCGAACTAATGCTCGCATGCGCCCTGCCGTTATGCGTTCCTTGCGCGAAACTTTCCACTCACGCGACTATCTCGAAGTCGAAACACCAATGTTACAAGTTCAACATGGTGGCGCTGCAGCTCGACCTTTTAAGACTTTAAGCAATGCATATGACATGGAACTTTTCTTGCGGATTGCGCCTGAACTTTTCTTGAAGCGTTGCGTTGTTGGTGGAATCGAACGAGTCTTTGAGATTAACCGTAACTTCCGAAACGAAGGAGCGGACTCAAGCCATTCGCCAGAGTTTGCGATGATTGAAAGTTATGAAGCGTACGCAGATTGGCGAACTAAAGCCGATCTTGCTCGCGCTTTAGTTCAGAACGCTTCCATGGCTATCTTCGGGTCTCATGTGGCTAAGCACCATGATGGTCGCGAATCAGATCTCGGCGGAACGTGGAAAGAGATTTCTCTTTATGATGCAATTTCTGATGGTGTAGGGGAGAGCGTTACGGCCCTTACTCCACACGAAGAATTGAAGAAGATCGCCACCAAACTAGGTATCAAAATGGATCCTAATTGGATCACCGGCAAATTGGCCGAAGAGATTTTTGAACATGTGACCGCTGGAAAGTTAACAGAACCAACATTTGTTATGGGCTTCCCTATCGACAATGCACCACTTGTTAGGGCACATCGCGAACTCCCTGGCGTTGTAGAAAAGTGGGACCTCTATGTAGATGGGTTTGAGTTGGCAACAGGATATTCCGAACTTATTGATCCGGTTATTCAACGTGAACGTCTTGTCGAGCAAGCGCGCTTGGGTGCAAAGGGCGATGTCGAAGCAATGAGCGTTGACGAAGATTTCTTACGTGCAATGGAATTTGGAATGCCCCCAATGGGTGGACTCGGTATGGGAGTCGATCGCTTATTAATGGCGCTTACTGGTTTAGGTATTCGTGAAACAATTCTCTTCCCGCTAGTTAAGCCTGAGGTTGAGTAACGATGCTAGAAATCAGGCCAGCAAAATCAACTGACATTAAAGGCATCCGCAAACTTATTGATACATACGCACCACAACGTCGCTTGCTTTCGAAGGAAACGGTAACGCTCTATGAAAGCGTTCAGGAATTCACAGTTGCAATCGAAGATGGAGCGGTCGTTGGGTGCGGCGCGCTCCATGTTCTCTGGGAAGATCTAGCAGAAGTTCGCACCGTTGCAGTTGCTGAGCATTTGCGAGGCAAAGGCGTTGGCCACCAAATTCTCGAAGCAGTTATTGATCGAGCTCGAGCTATTGGTGTGAAGAGAATTTTCTGCCTGACATTCGAAACAGAGTTTTTTGGGCGCCATGGTTTCGAAGCAATTGAAGGAACACCTGTGGACCCTGAGGTATATAGCCAACTTCTCCACTCATATGACACAGGTATCGCTGAGTTCCTCGATCTTGAGAGCGTAAAACCCAACACCTTGGGCAATACCCGAATGCTCAAACACCTCTAACCTGCTCCTCAATATCTGGGGCATACGGGCATAAAAAGCCCATATCTAGGGTTGTAGAGGGCAGGACCAAACCTCGCCTCGCATGCTTACCCCGCGTGGCATTAGGCTTATCTGATTAGTCGATGAAGGAGTACTACATGTTTGAGCGCTTTACAGACCGAGCCCGACGAGTTGTTGTCTTGGCTCAAGAAGAAGCACGCATGCTCAACCACAATTACATCGGCACCGAGCACATTCTCCTTGGTCTGATACACGAAGGTGAAGGCGTTGCTGCAAAAGCTCTTGAATCGCTAGGAATTTCACTTGAGGCAGTTCGTTCGCAAGTTGAAGAAATTATCGGCCAAGGACAACAAGCACCAAGCGGTCACATTCCCTTTACTCCACGCGCAAAGAAAGTTCTCGAACTCTCTCTCCGCGAAGCGTTGCAGCTGGGACACAACTACATTGGCACAGAACATATTTTGCTCGGCCTTATTCGCGAAGGTGAAGGCGTTGCCGCTCAAGTCTTAATGAAACTCGGCGCAGATCTTGCTCGCGTTCGCCAACAAGTAATTCAACTTCTTTCGGGTTATCAAGGCAAAGAGACTGTCACCACTGGTGGTCCAGCCGAAGGTACGCCTTCAACCTCGTTGGTTCTTGATCAATTTGGTCGCAACCTCACACAAGCAGCACGTGAAGGTAAGTTAGATCCAGTTATTGGTCGCGAAAAAGAGATCGAACGTGTGATGCAAGTTCTTTCTCGCCGTACAAAAAATAACCCAGTGCTCATTGGCGAACCAGGTGTTGGTAAAACAGCCGTTGTTGAAGGTCTTGCTCAAGCAATTGTGAAGGGCGATGTTCCTGAAACCCTTAAGGATAAGCAGCTCTACTCACTTGATCTTGGCGCCCTTGTTGCTGGAAGTCGTTACCGTGGAGATTTTGAAGAACGCCTAAAGAAAGTTTTGAAGGAGATCCGCACACGCGGTGACATCATCTTGTTTATCGATGAAATTCACACCCTTGTGGGCGCAGGCGCTGCTGAAGGCGCAATCGATGCAGCTAGCATTCTTAAACCAATGTTGGCTCGTGGAGAGCTCCAGACAATCGGTGCTACAACTTTGGATGAATATCGCAAGCACCTTGAAAAAGATGCTGCGCTAGAACGTCGTTTCCAGCCAATTCAAGTGGCAGAACCATCTCTTGCTCACACTATTGAAATTCTGAAAGGTCTTCGCGATCGCTACGAAACCCATCACCGAGTTTCAATCTCCGATGCAGCACTTGTTTCTGCTGCAACCTTGGCAGATCGTTATGTATCTGATCGCTTCCTGCCAGATAAAGCTATTGACCTCATCGATGAAGCCGGATCACGACTTCGTATCCGTCGCATGACCGCACCTCCTGAGCTACGCGAATTCGATGAAAAAATCGCAACCGCCCGCAAGGAGAAGGAATCTGCAATTGATGGGCAAGATTTCGAGAAAGCAGCCGCTCTTCGCGATACAGAAAAGAACTTAATTCTTGAGAAAGCCGAGCGCGAAAAAACTTGGAAAGCTGGCGACCTCGACATGGTTACCGAAGTTGATGAAGAGCTCATTGCGGAAGTACTTTCAATCGCAACTGGAATTCCAGTATTCAAGTTGACCGAAGAAGAGACTGCGCGTCTGCTCCGTATGGAAGATGAATTGCACCGCCGAGTCATCGGTCAAGATCAAGCGATTAAAGCGCTTTCACAAGCGATTCGTCGTACGCGCGCAGGGCTCAAAGACCCTAAGCGCCCCGGTGGTTCATTTATTTTCGCTGGCCCATCAGGTGTTGGTAAGACCGAACTCTCGCGCACTTTGGCTGCATTCCTCTTTGGAAGTGCCGATGCGTTAATCCAATTAGATATGTCTGAATACTCCGAACGCCACACAGCATCGCGTCTATTTGGAGCACCTCCAGGGTTTGTTGGATATGACGAAGGCGGACAGTTGACCGAGAAAGTACGTCGCAAACCATTCTCTGTTGTGCTCTTCGATGAAATCGAAAAAGCTCACCCAGATATCTTCAACTCACTTCTTCAAGTTCTTGAAGATGGACGCCTCACCGATGCACAAGGTCGCGTTGTGGATTTCAAAAACACTGTCATCATCATGACTACCAACCTCGGTACTCGCGATATATCCAAAGGCGCAGGACTCGGGTTTGCTAATTCAGATGATGAATTGAGCAATTATGAGCGAATGAAGGCCAAGGTTGGGGATGAACTTAAGACTCATTTCCGTCCCGAGTTCCTCAACCGCATCGATGACATCATTGTCTTCCATCAATTAACTAAGCCTGAAATTATTCAGATTGTTGATCTGATGATTACCAACCTTGATGATCGCCTTAAGGCAAAAGATATGGGAATCGAGCTAACGACTGCGGCAAAAGAATTATTAGCTGCCCGCGGTTACGATCCATTGATGGGCGCTCGTCCATTGCGTCGCACTATTCAACGCGAAATTGAAGATAACTTGTCAGAGAAGATTCTTTTCGGAGAACTTAAAGCTGGCGAAATTATCGTTGTCGATGTAGTGGGTGAAGGCTCAGATGCCAAATTTACTTTTGCAGGATCTGAAAAGTCATTGATGCCCGATACTCCTGGAGATTTAACTCAAACTCCTACGGTTTAGGGCGAGACCAGTTCACATTTCCTAATACGACAAGGCCGACGATAAAGGCTACTTGAGCAATGATTGCTTGAGGCGAAGTCATATATCGCCCCATCACTTCGCCAAGAGATGAACCATGGATTTTTTGTGCACCAAAAACATAAAAGGTGTAACTCACGGAGCGCCCAGCAGCGAAAACAAGCAAGAGTGGTTTTAGGCGAACACCTTTGATCATTCCGGCAGCCTCAAATAATTGAGCCGACGAGCCAGGAGAGAAGAAGAATATTGCGAGCAGGGCGGTGAGCTTTCCTCGACTTGCTTCAACTAAGGAGGCAAGTGATTTCATATTTGCTAGGAATTTATCTGGAAAAAGAAAGGCGAGTTTACGGAAATAGAGGGCGAGTCCGGCACGGCCAGCAGTCGCGCAGATGAGGCCGATAAGAATTAACCCCCACGGGTTTAAGTTTTGAGTGAAGACAAAGTAGAGAAGAACCGCCCAGGTTGGCGGGGCAAATGCTGGAAGTAAGTTGATAAATAGGATTACTACCGCTGCAAGGAAGTAGCCGCTCATGCCTACAGTTTAGGTTGTGGGGAGCAGATAAAAATCGCCCTCGCGCGTGATAAGTCCATCATTAGCGAGTGTTTTCAGAGCTTTTTCGACTTGCTGCTCGTCATTCCAGAGCAGTTCAATTTGTGCTTGGGTTAAAGAGGCGCTCTCGCGCAGCGCCTGCACTATTTTTCCACGGATTTGGCGATCAGTTCCGTGCCATTCCTGCACACGTTTAACGAGATCAGATTTTGGATAACCCTGTGCCCGCCAAGCGCATTGCGATGAAACAGGACATACATCGCATTTAGGAGTGCGTGCCGTGCAGATGAGTGCGCCCAGTTCCATTGTTGCCGCTGCCCAGATATGTCCACGGTTTTCTGGAATAAGAGCACGGCGTAACGTCCTTTCAACTTTGGACAGATGTGCGCTTTCGATCTCTTGCCCATCAAAGAGGCGAGCAAAAAGACGTCTGATATTTACATCGAGAACTAAGTTCTCTTCTTGGTACGCAAAAGATGCAATAGCTGCAGCAGTATATTCACCGACGCCAGCAAGGGCGAGAAGGTGTTCCTGTGATCGCGGAACTTCATTGTTGTAATCTTTAGCAATAACTTTTGCACTTTCATAAAGGCGAAGTGCTCTGCGTGGGTATCCCAAACGTCCCCACGCTGTAATTATTTCAGCGGGTGTTGCGCTGGCTAAATCCGCAGGAGTCGGCCATCGCACCATCCACTCGTGCCACTTGGGAAGTACGCGGGCGACGGGGGTTTGTTGCAACATAAATTCGCTGACCATAACTCCCCAAGGAGTGCTTGAGCGCCAAGGTAGATCTCTTTTATTTACTTCAAACCAAGAAATAATTGCTTCTTCGAGCAGGCTCATTCTCCAGAAATCTTTACTCGATTGAGAGCCTGATCAAGGCGTGATACTTCAACAATTTCCATGCCATCTATTTTTATATCGCTGCCTTGGGGAACAAGTGCCCGCTTGAAGCCGAGTCGATACGCTTCGTTGAGACGACGGTCAACTCCGCTCACTTTGCGAATTTCTCCGGCAAGACCCACTTCACCGATAGCCACTAAATCACCGGGCAAAGCCAAGCCTTTTGCGGCCGAAGCGACGGCAAGTGCTAAGGCAAGATCTGCTGCAGGTTCAGTCATTTTCATGCCACCCACTGTCGCGGCATAAACGTCGCGGCCAGCTATTCGAATATTTGCACGTAATTCAAGAACAGCTAAAGTCATAGAAGTCCGTGCAGAATCTAGGCCGCTGGTTACTCGACGCGCATTGCCATAATCGTTATCTCGCCCTCCGCCCACAAGTGCTTGGATTTCTGCGAGTAATGGACGTCTGCCCTCAAGAGTGACCGTGACGCAGGTACCAGGTACTGGTTCGGCATGGCGTGTGGTGAAGAGCCCCGTGGGATCTAGAACGCTTTCGATGCCGCCATCATGAAGGTCGAAGCAACCAACTTCGTCGCTCGCTCCAAAGCGATTCTTCGTTGCACGTATTAAACGTAAACGTGAATGTCGCTCTCCTTCAAATTGCAAAACAACATCCACGATATGTTCCAGAAGGCGTGGCCCTGCAATCGATCCATCTTTTGTTACATGCCCAACCAATAAAAGAGTGATATCTCGTTCTTTAGATAAACGAATGAGCGCGCCTGCGACTTCGCGTACTTGTGTTACTCCACCGGATGCGCCATCGGCTGCGCTGCTACTCATCGTTTGGATACTGTCGATGATAAGTAAATTTGGCTTAACTTCATCGATATGTGAAATCACAGCTCCGAGGTCATTTTCTGAGGCTAACCAAAGGAGTGGATCTACTGCACCAATTCGTTCTGCACGAAGACGTACTTGGGAAGCGGATTCTTCGCCGCTGATATAGAGAGCGCGAATTCCGCGAGATGCGCTCTGTGCGCCAACGCTAAGGAGAAGAGTTGACTTACCCACTCCTGGTTCGCCTGCTAATAAAATCGCAGCACCTGGAACGAGCCCCCCACCGAGTACGCGATCGAGTTCGCTGACACCAGTAGAACGTGCAGCTGCGCTGGAAAGATCGACATCACCAATCGGTGTTGCAGCATGTGTTACTGCACCAGGAACGAGTGATAGACGTTTAGGTGCGGCAATCTCTTCGACACTGCCCCACACCTGACATTCGCCACAACGACCAACCCATTTATTGGTAGTCCATCCACATTCAACGCAGCGATATGGATCTTTCTCTGGTTTTGCCATGGGTACAGCCTAGAGCGGGGCGCTGACTATTGCTTTGCGGCCAAGGTTGCTGGGTGCTGAATTACAAATAGCGGCAGCGCGCGCTTTTCAATCTCTCTGATTGCTTGCACACGAGCATCGCAGTGCTTAGCCAAAATGTCATAGGCGCCTTGGCCCATAAGGGCTATGAGCTCTGTCTTATTTGAGATGTAGACGGGTTGGCTACCCACATGGGCATCAGTATTACTGGTGCAGTACCAATCAAAATCATTACCGCCATCGCCCCAGGCCAGACGTTCGTATTCCCCGATGACTGTGACGGAATATTCGCGCTCGCCAACTTCACGTGTTTCAAAACTGCGGCGAAGTGGAAGCTGCCAGCACACATCAGGTTTTGTATCAACGAAGTGGCGACCTTCTTTCTCCGCTAAATGATGGAGAACGCAACCAAATGTTCCAGTAAAGCCTGGAGCCTCGTAACCTTTGCGGTTAAGGAAAATACAAGAGTTATCTATGGTGCGAGTCTTTCGGTCACCATCTTCATCTCTATCGCTTATCTGTAATTTGCCCTTTAACTTCTTGGGTTGTGCTTCATCGTAGAACTGCCACATTTCGCGGGTGAGATCTGCCGCGGCTTTCAAAGTTCGATTTTCATCATCTTCATCGGTGTACATAGCGCCTTCGGTGCAACATCCATCGTTGGGACGATTTTCAAAAACACCTTTGCAGCCATCACCATAAATACAGGTCCAAAACGAGGTCAACCATGTGAGGTCGCATTTGAAGATTTCATTCTCATCGTTGGGATCGGTGAACTCAAACCAATCGCGGGCAAACCCTGGCTTAATTTCAGACATAGTTGCAGAGCCTACGGGTTATTGCCTCATAACGCACATCAGATGAAGGTAGCCTTAGGAGATGAATATCGGAGTAATCGGTGCTGGCGTTATGGGTGAGGCGTTAATTAGCGCCTTGATTACATCAGGTGTGAGACCAGCGGATATCACGATTTCTGAAAAACGCCAAGAGCGTGTTGATGAACTACATAATCGCTACGGCATAAGCAGCGCCGCAATTGAAGAATGCGCATTACGTTCTGATGTGCTGCTATTGGTGGTTAAGCCGCAAGATATGGCGACGGCGCTCAGCGAAATCAAAGTTTCACTGCGCCCGGAGACTTTGGTCATCTCCTTTGCAGCGGGCAAGAGAATTGATTTCATCTCAGCGGCACTTGGGACGGCCAACCCAGTAATTCGAGTAATGCCAAATACTCCTACCCTTGTTGGCGAAGGGATGGCGGCAATTTCAATAGGAGATGGTGTGACACCTGCACAAGCAACATTTGTTCGCGAATTCCTTGGTGCAACAGGTAAAACTGTTGAAGTAGGAGAGGAACTTCAAGATGCTGTGACTGCTGTAAGTGGATCAGGGCCAGCCTACTTCTTTCTCTTTGTTGAATCGATGATTAAAGCTGGAATGGAATTAGGACTTACTGAGGAAATTGCCACGACCTTGACCGTGCAAACAATGATTGGGTCGGCCAAATTACTAGCAACTTCCCAGAAGAGCCCGACAACACTTCGCGAAAATGTCACAAGCCCAAACGGGACCACCGCAGCAGCTATTGCTTCCTTCAATAGCGCCGACATCGCTAAGACTGTTAGAGAGGCAATGACTGCTGCCCGCAATCGCTCTCAGGAATTAGCTTGAAAATACGTATCTCATTAGCACTTCTCTTAATCCTTGGAGTCCTATCGCCGCAAAGCGCAGAATCTGCGATTAAAAACGTTCCAGTAAAAGCGATGGTTCAAATAACAAGCCTGCTCCCAACTGACCAAGTATCGGGTTTACTAGTTAAAGGAAAGACCCTGTACCTTTTTGGTAGCTCACAAGGAAGCGTAAATAACGATGGTTTTATTCGTGCAATTGATGACGCTGGGACGGTGATTTGGTCGCTCACACTTGATACAGGCGTAGATGAAATTGCATCCTCTGCATCACTTGATTCTTCGGGCAATATATGGGTTTTTGGAAGTGCAGCAACTGCGCAAGGGGCACCTATATCTGCGAGCCCAACTCCCGGCGGCCTAAATCCCGATGGAGTGGTTCTCGATCCTGAAGTAACTTTACGGAGCGATCTCACAGTACTTACTGCCTGGAAAATTTCACCCGCTGGTCAATTGCTCGCAACAATTTCTCGTGACATGAAGAGTCCAATTCTTGTTCAAGCGAGTGTTGTGACTTCACCAAAGCTAGCGGTAGTAGGCATTACTACCTCTGCTAAAGGAACAATCGGTTTTGTTTCTCAGTCGCTAGATTCCCAGAGCTTTACCGAACCTCTTTTGGTTGGAGTATCAGATACAAGCTTCAATGGAGTTATGAGGAAAAGCGATGGCAACCTCATTGTTGTAGGAGGCAGCTCTGAAACAATTGCTGGCAAGAAATCACAAGGGCTTCGAGATGGAGTTATCGCAACTATTTCTAGCAGCAATAAGATTATTGCTTTAGTCCGAAGCGCAAATCAGCAGAGTCTTCGCAATTGGTTTAGCGTGAGTAAAACTATTTTCTTAGGAGGTGATGTCACCCTGGCAGGAAAAGTACAAGCGGTAGTAACGAAATTTGGAAATACCCTTGCGCCAACATGGACAACACGATTGCCTTCCACTGGCCCAGCTCTCACGATCAATACATCTGCAACATCTAACGCCATGGTCTTTTCTTCGACATCAACCATCCCTGGAATAAGCCAATGGAAGGCGAGTAAGGGAGCGGTGATCGCCTTGCTCTTTGGGGCAAACGGGGCGATAACGCAAGCATTCTCTGCAACGGGGCTTATTTCGCCAATAGGGCTGGCTTACAGCACAGATTTAGGGCTAGTGGTCCTCGGTTCAAGCGCCACAGGCGTTTCGATTTTTCATGCACTTACAAGGTAACCTAACTGCCTTGGAGCTAACGGCTCCAACTCTAGAAGGAGATTGTGGCGTATGGGTTCAGTAATCAAGAAGCGACGTAAGCGGATGGCTAAGAAGAAGCATAAGAAACTTCTGAAGAAGACCCGCATTCAACGTCGCAACGCCAAATAATTTAAGAGCTCTTCGCTAGGGTTTCAAGAGAGAAATCTTGCCGCCCACATTGGCAACTGCGTAACGAACTTTATTAACTGTTACCCAGCCTGCTTGAGCGGCATCTGCGTTTCGAAAATTTGTTACTAGTTTAATTGTTGGCTTTGTTGCACTTGTGCTTAGCCCGACGGTACATAGCCGGCTCATGCAACCAAAAATTAAGGTTTTGGCATCTGTAATTAACGGCGAACCTGGAGTTCCGTATCCAGTGGGAGTAACACTGACCACTTGTGTTGGCTTTTTGAGGTTAACCCAGCGAATTTGATCTGGCTTTGTTTGGAACGAGGAAGAGGAAGCTAACCAGCTGGCAATCAAACCATCCTTTGTATTATCGAGTGAAACCTCAAAACCAACCACAGCGGTCGTGGAATTAGATTCATCAAGATTTTGGTAATCCCAACTATTTAGGGCAGAAATAGTGCGCGTTGCAAGCCGAATCTCACCTGCAGCAATTTGCTTACTCTGCGATAGATCAGTTACTGAATCGTAAATTACTGAAATTGTGGCACCGACAGTTTGCGCTCTCAAGTGAAATGCAACGTCGCCTGTAGTGCGCCCATCTGTTTTCCGATCGCCATCGACAACTTCGTAAACCCATCTGTTTGTGAAATCTTTATAGGCACCAAGGAGAACTCCTTGGTCATCGTCACGGTAGAAGACTTCTGGACCGGCGGGAGCAATGGCGCACGCATTTGTGATGCTTACATCTGCAGCAGTCCTAGTACGTTCAACCTGGTCGTAGGGGATGGGGGTTGCGCCATTTCCATCAACAACTTCATAAGTAAAAGAACTGTTGTTATAGGTCGAATATTTTAGATCTTTATCTGCCAAATCCGTGTAGAAAATATGCATGATTTGCTTAGTGCCAACACCGCTCACACAAACCGAGACTGGACCCGAAACATCGTGGCTAGTTTTCCCGCCCACACCGCCTTTGCCATCGACAGTGACACGACGCCATGCTTTACCAGTCCAGAGCGCTAATTTCAGGTCACCATTCTTGCTATCGGTATAAGCAATAGCAGGTTGATTCCTGAAGGAAGTAACTGAAAGATATTTGCCATCTGCGGTGAGATCCAAGACGCTGGCTGCCCAAGACGCGGTAGGAGTGGTGGGATTAGTTGTTACCGCTTCTGAAGCCCCCAAAGAGTTAGTCGCGCTCACAGCGAAGGTGTAGCTGACTCCATTTTGAAGTGAGCTGATTACAACAGGGCTGCTGTTAACGGTAATCGATTTACCAGTCTTAATATTCTTAATTGTGTAATTGGTGATATGAGAGGTCCGCACTGATGCGGGCGGATCGAAGGCGATAATTGCTGATTTGTCGCCAGTTATCGCTTGCACATTTCGTGGTACTTCTGGGGCGGTTGCGGCAGGGCCGACTGGAGGTTTACTTCGCAAATCCTTCATCATCGCAAGCAGCAAAGGACCAGGACCGCTAAATATTTCGCCAGGGCCAAGGTTTGGTGTCATCACCGAATCAAGAAGCGAGGAAGAATATGTATCTTCATCGATATGGCTTACCGACGAACCATCTAAATAGTTCGCTGGCGTATAGAGAAGTGGCTTTTGGCCACCGTTAGCTTTGACTCCTTCTGCGCCAACCCAGAGCAAAGTGCGAGTCATCGCTTGCCCAAGGGCTAACGATGGAGTTGGAAAATCAGCCAGACTTTTTCCATCTGATGTTTGTACAAATGCATCAAAGGGCGTTGGGTGTTCAAGCGCCCCCCAACCAAAGTAGATGTCGTAAGCATTTGTCGAAAGAAAACCCAAACCGTGTGCAATTTCGTGGATAAATACTGATTCTAAATCGAATTCATTTTTCGTTGGCAGGCCATCATTTCGAGTATTCCAGTCCGCATCAGAGTTTGCGGTGATGTTGATCTCGACGTTCTTTTTATCTAAATCCTCGCCAGCGATTGCATTCGCTAGGGCCGATGGATAGTAAAGAGAAGCATCTGGGGCGTTAGGAATATTTGTAAAGAAGTTGGCCGATTGAGCGCTACCTAAAATATCTGGGCGCGGAGCTCGACCCCATGTGGCTTCAACGTGAATAGGTACGGCTGATTCGAAGTTTGCAGCCCAGATATCAATCGCAGCCTGCATGTCAGTCTTAGCCCACGTGGGAAAATTCTTGTAAGTAACAACAAATTTACTCTTTGCCTCTAAGTGAATGCCCGAGGTAGTGCGGATTGCTGTGCCAGTTTTGGCGGTTCCGGCATAGATATTTCCCCATGAAGTAGATGGGAATTCATGAACTAGTGAACGAGCCTGTGCTTGGGGAGTTGTGAGGATGGCAGCACAGATAATCCCAGCGACCAATGTGGCCCCAGTGCGCCGACGCAATCTCCTATTTTTCATACTGTCGAACGGTATCAGGGTGCGATGATTTGCTCCTAAGGGGGAGGCTCCCAGGCTCCTCACAAGAAGGCGAGGCAAGCTCTGGCTATGCGCAATATCGTGAAGATTTACTCGCGTCATAATTGCCACCTATGCGATGTCGCTTTGGAAACGCTGATTCAATTACAGCCCGAACTCGATTTCGATATCGAGAAAGAATTTATTGATGGCAATCCTGATTTGGAAAAGAAATACGGAGAACAGGTTCCGGTAATTCAGATAGATGGTCACCACCATGATTTCTGGCGCGTCGATCCAGATCGCTTCAGAGCTTCCCTTGCCAGACATCGTCAGCATCAATAATTCTGTACGAATAGCCTTGCTCTGCTAAGAACCGTTGGCGGTTTTGAGCAAAATCTTGATCAATAGTGTCGCGCGAAACAACAGAATAAAAACGCGCTGTCCGCCCGTCTGATTTGGGCCTAAGGATTCGCCCAAGGCGTTGCGCCTCTTCTTGTCGTGATCCGAATGCTCCTGAGACTTGAATAGCAACGGTTGCATCAGGTAAATCAATTGAGAAGTTTGCGACTTTGGAAACAACGAGTGATTTTAGTTCACCGCTTCGGAATAAGTTGAATAAGCGTTCGCGTTCTTTGACTGGAGTATCACCTTTAATGAGCGGGACACCCAGGACTTCCGAGAGTTCATCGAGTTGGTCGATGTACTGACCGATTACGAGTAGTTGATCTTCAGAGTGACGCTTCGCTAACTCCACAACAACATCACGTTTTGTGCGAGTTGTTGCGCAATGGCGGTAACGATTCTCTGGTTCTGCAGTGGCGTAAGCCAAACGTTCAGCTTCGGTCAGGGTTACACGAACCTCGATACATTCAGCTGGCGCTATGTAACCTTGGGCTTCAATCTCTTTCCACGGGACGTCATACCTTTTTGGTCCAATGAGTGAGAAGACTTCTCCCTCAAGGCCATCTTCACGTACAAGAGTTGCTGTCAGTCCTAAACGTCTACGGGATTGAATATCGGCAGTGAAACGGAAAATTGGCGCCGGCAATAAGTGAACTTCATCGTAAATAATCAAACCCCAGTCATGAGTATCAAAGAGATCTAAATGCGCGTAGGTGCCATTCTTTTTCTTGGTCATCACTTGATAGGTAGCGATAGTGACTGCGCGAATCTCTTTTTTGGCACCCGAGTATTCGCCGATTTCATCTTCATTTAACGTTGTGCGTTGCAACAATTCTTCACGCCATTGACGAGCAGCGATTGTGTTAGTGACAAGGATCAATGTGGTGGCTTTAGCGTGCGCCATAGCAGCGGCACCGACAATGGTTTTTCCTGCGCCACAAGGAAGCACGACTACCCCTGAACCACCATGCCAGAATCCTTCTGCTGCTAATTCTTGGTAAGGGCGAATCTTCCAACCGTTTTGTACTAAATCGATCTCATGATGTTGTCCATCGACATAACCTGCAAAATCCTCTGCCGGCCAACCTAAACGCAAAAGTGATTGTTTGATATGTCCTCGTTGGCTGGGATGAACAGCAATAGTTTCTGGGTCTATTCGGACTCCTAGCAGAGGTGCAATCTTCTTAGCGCGAATGACCTCTTCAAGTACTGCAACATCAGTTGTTATAAGTACCAGCCCATGAATCGGATCTGCTTCTAGGCGAAGGCGTCCGTAACGTGACATCGTTTCTGCAACATCAACCAAAATAGAATGGGGGACGGCGTAACGAGAATATTCAATAAGTGTGTCGATAACTTGCTCAGCATCATGTCCTGCAGCCCTAGCATTCCAAAGACCTAAAGAAGTTAAGCGATAAGTATGAATATGTTCAGGAGAGCGCTCTAGTTCGGCAAAAGGCGCAATCGCTCTACGACATTCGGTACTAAGAGGGTGATCGATATCAAGGAGCAAGGTCTTATCGCTTTGGACAATGAGTGGTCCATCAGTCATTAAGTAGATCCTTAATAAATGCATGAAGAAAATCTGATCGCTCTTGAAGTGCTTTAACGCTCACCCATTCGTTGTGAGCATGGGCTCCAGCACCAACCCCACCAAGCCCATCTAAAACTTTTGCTCCGGCGCTAGCTGCAAAATTCCCGTCACTAGCCCCACCAACTGAGGCATGGCCCAAAGTAATGCCGAGTGTTGCAGCAACTTTAGCCGCACGCTCATAAAGTTCCATTGTCGAAGTTAATTCAAGAGGAGGTCGGTTTAATCCACCGCTAATCTCAATAGTTGCTTCAGGGTGCTTGGGTTTGATTGCACGAATCGCTTGATCGACACGAACTAATTCGGCTTGTGAAAAAGATCGAGCATCAACATCTAGCGTTGCTAAATCCGGAACGGTATTTGTTGTGTTTCCGGAGTGCATCAATGTAGGTACAGCAGTGGTTCCGAGTTCTGAATTCTCAAGTGCAGCTAGCTGTAAAACAACGTGCGAAATTTCTACAGTGGCGTTGATGCCTTTCTCTGGTTCAAGACCGGCATGTGCCGCACGGCCATGGACGTTAATTCGATACATCGCAGTACCTTTACGACCGGTCTTTACTTTTCCATCGATAGCCGATTCGAGGACCAAAACGGCTTTCGCATTTCGAGAAAATTCCATAATTAAATCTTTAGATGTTTCGCTTCCTGTTTCTTCATCTGTCGTGCCAACTAGGGCTACAGATCCGGTAATACCTTTGAGGGCAAAGAGTGCTTGAACGAATCCAGCTTTCATATCGAAAGTGCCTGGCCCGCGAATAACATCACCGTCAACGCTCCATAATGGTGAGAAAGATCCATGAGGCCACACTGTGTCTAGATGAGCCAGAAGAACAATCTCAGGCTCTTCGGCGCCCCACCAAAAAACTGGACGACCCTTAACTTCATGAATCTGAGCGGGAATGCCGAGTACTCGCGTCGCAATATCACTTGCAAGACGCACAACATCGCGGCAAGCATCTAAATCTTCTGTGGGAGATTCACATTTAACAAGGGCTTCAAGGGCTGCGAGCATGGGTGTAATTGTGCCGTATTTATCTGATTGCAGGGTACTCATAGCGGTGCCACCCCAGTAATACGCGGGATTCTGAAAGTTTGAACTTCGCCCGTGCCGTGATCTCGAGCGATGAGTGAACCTGCGCTGATGCTTAGAGGATCAATTATTCGATGGGTAGCCGAACCATTGTTATCTGCGTAACCAATCGAGAGCGTTCGCTGTTCTTTCACATACTTGTTAAGAATTTCTAGCGTTTCATTTGCAGTAGTGCGTGGCAGGGCTGTGAGTGCGTTAGATGCTATCTCTCGCAAAGAGCTCTGCTTCTTACTAGAACGTTCTCCCGCACGAAGTGCACGGAGCGCTCCCGCTAGGGATTCTTCGCTCGGAGATTCAATCTCACCAATGATTCGCGGTGGGCGCGGTTTGGACTTTGCGCGATTAAGACGAACCCCATTGAGCAATATTCCAGAAGTAGATTCTGCCGCCGGCATATATCCAGCTGCGCGTAAGGCTGAGATTGCATCCGTTGCTTCAAGATCACACACGAGAACTTCTGGTGCAATACGTCGAAAGGGTAATCCGTCGAGTTTCTTATCGCTCAAGATTTGTGTAAGAAGAGCCGGGTCTTCACAACGTAGATAAGAAGTTGTGTTGCCGACCCTTAAGCGACCATGTCGTTTTGAAACATCTGTAATCAAATACTCCAAAGGTTGTGGCATTGGAGTCTTAGAAGTTTTACGTAAGAACTCTTTTATCTCTTCGCCAGTCTTACCGTGGTCAAGCCCTCGGCGGATGGAAGTTTCGCTGAATCGATAGACTGTTGCACCGCCACGACTTTCAATATCAGCTATGGAATCTAGAACTCGTGCAATTTCGATTTCAAGGGGCCCTGGAGCAATTGCAGTGTTGTCGCTCTGAATAAGGATGTGATCCACCGGTTTTGGTAAATCTTGCGCGACTCCCAAGTTTTCCTCTTGGAGTATGAATGCTGCTCCATATGTAGAGAGCGCTCCTTGGCCAGTAATTCCAAGCCATTCGGATTCTCGAATAGTCCAGGCTACTAACTCACTTTGCAGCCCAGGATTGCGACGAGATGGCGCTCGCCATTTAATGTAGGCAAGAAATGAGTCAATTTCTGCGGAAAGATTTGCATGTGTCAGCAAAGTTTCAAGGACCAATTTACGCGTTGTCGCCGCATTCACTCGATCGAGTTCGGGGCCAAGGGCGGCGATATGTTTTGAATCTCCACGCCCAACTAATCCGCTCACTCGAGAAGTGATCAACCAAAGAGAGACAAGGGAGCGCCAGCGCACTTCTGGGTTTTGCGTCAACCAAAGATCAAATGCATGTGTCGGAAGTACCCGATCGTCGCCATCGATTACTGCTAACCCTCCAAGAAAAACTAATTCGGAGATAAATGCAGCGCAATCTTCATCGACTCCTAAGTGCTGAGCCGCTGATTTCAAATCTCTCACACCAAGTCCACCAGCACGTAAAGCGCTAGGTGGTTCTTCGGACCAGAAGTTTAGAATTTCCTCACACCATCGGAGCACGGTTGAGATATTTGCAATTGCAGCGCGATCGGCTGCTGGTCTCTCAACTTTTTTTCCAGTAACGATTGGTGGATTTGGCTGCGGATCTTTATGTATTTTGCCTCCACGCAAATGCAGAGCGACTTCTCGAGGCAGGATCACTGTTCTTTGATCTAGCGGTACTAGGAAATTTTCTTTGAGTAGCCAGGCAATTCCAGGTCCAGGATTTCGAATATCTCCAACACTTCCTCGTGGTGGGCCCCAAACAAGACGTTGCAGAATTTTCTCTGCCGCTTCGGGGGCTTCATCCAATTTCTTCATCGATAACTTCGCCATAGATGCAGGCCCAAGTCCGGCCGGTTCGTGTCCAATAACTTCGCGCAATGAGTTTGGTAAACGGTAACCATCTGAGGATTTATAAATTAAAGCAATTTCTAATAAATGAGGGATGACAATTTTTGCTGAAGAATCGGTTAGGGCAATGATTTCTTTTTCGGTCAACGGCTCATTGAGTGCAGCGCAGGCCTCTAGTACTTGATATTGCCACTCATTGAGCGAATCAATTGCTCGAGCCAAACTTGGGGGAGAGCTTGCACGCACTGCAAGGGATGCAACTTCAGGTGGTACAGGAGATGTTAAATCTGGACGGAGCACGAAAAGTCGGAGCAGGGCAGCATCATCTAGCCCCCGAAGGTAATCTGTGAAGGATCGCGTTTCCATAACTTGCCTACATTAGTGCCAGATCCGATAGTGCGCTTACCTAATCTTTAGAACGCCCCCATCGAGGCGTAAGAAACGCGCCTACGGCGGCAAAACGGCAGACGATCGGCCCCAAGAATTTGTTGAGGACGCGGGCCTTTCTAAAATCATGCATCGTCCAACGTTCGCGAAGAGCTCGAATTCGAAGAATTGCATCGGGGTTAATTGCGCATGGATTTCCGACAGCAAGTAGTAACGGCAAATCGTTATGGCTATCGGAGTACGCGTAGCAATCAGACAAATCAAATCCGCGCTCGAGGGCGAGTTCGGTGATTGCAGTGGCTTTCTCTTTGCCGTGCAAGAGATTTCCGATCATAGCTCCGGTGTACTTGCCATCTTTATGTTCGGCTTTACTGCCAAGTGCGCCAGTGAAACCTAAACGTTGAGAAATTAGGTGCGCCATATCTTCAGGGGCTGCTGTAACCAACCAAACTTCTTCACCGTTGGCTAAATGATTTTCGGCGATTGCAATGGTTCCTTCCCATAACGCCGGAGAAATATATTTGTCATAGATTTCTTGCGCCATGACTTCTATCTCTTTGACATCATGGCCACCGATAAAGTCCGTCGCAGCATCTTGCCAGCGTTTGATTTCTTCTGGATTTTCTTTTCCAGTCAGACTAAATCTTAAATTTGCCAGGACAAATCTCGAGATATCTTTCTTGCTAAAAAAGCCGCGCTGATACATCCCTCGGCCCAGAAAATAGAGCGACGAGCCCTTTATGAGCGTGTTATCGACATCAAAGAATGCCGCACGTTTGCGGGGGGTCGTCATGGCTCAACCATAGCGATGAAGAGAGCCCGCAGACGCTTTATGCTTTACCAATGGCAACTGTTCACGTCCTGCGACACGGCGAAGTAGAAAATCCACACCACATTCTTTATGGACGCCAACCGGGGTGGTCACTTTCACAACGAGGTCGTGAAATGGCGGAAGCTGCCGCTCAATGGTCGTCGAATCTCGATCTTGGGGCGCTCCATGTTTCACCGTTGCAACGTGCGCAAGAAACTGCAGCTCCGATTGCGGCACTTCATAAGTTAACAATTACAACTGATGAACGTCTTATTGAAGCGTCAAATATATTTGAAGGAAAACCTTTCGGCATCGGCGATGGAGTTTTAAAGCACCCATCGGCATGGAAGCATCTTTGGAATCCATGGCGTCCATCCTGGGGCGAACCATATGTAGAACAAATCAATCGAATGCTTGCTGCAGTCTTTAGCGCACATAGCGCGGCAAATGGTAAAGATGCTTTATGCGTCTCACATCAATTGCCGATTTGGATTTTGCGCAGTGCGATTGAAGGGCGCCGCATGATTCATGATCCACGCAAACGCGCATGTTCGTTAGCCTCGGTCACGAGCATTCATTTTGACGAAGAAAATGTGATTACTGGACTTACGTATAGCGAACCAGCTCGTCATCTACTTCCAGTGAAGAAGAAATGATTCTTACCTCAAAATTATCGGTACTAAGTATCGCGGCAATCCTTTTACTCGTCGGATGCGGGGGTGGATCTTCAACCGATGGCGCTGAAAGTTTCATCGCGGGCAACGGCACAGTAACTTTCCTCAAAGCTGAAACTCGCTTTCCTGCGCCGGCAATCTCTGGTGAGGGTATTGACGGCAACATGATTCGTGCTCAAGAGGGCAAGATAAAAGTAATAAATGTGTGGGCATCATGGTGTGCCCCATGTCGCGCAGAGGCACCCACTCTGCAGGCGCTTTCTAAGAAATATTCTGATGTGAGTTTCGTAGGAATTCTCACTCGGGATAATGTTGCAACCGCTAAAGCCTTTATCAAGCGGTTTGAGATTACATATCCCACACTGGTAGACGACAGAATTCTCTTAGATTTCCATGATTCACTGCTAGCAAATGCAATTCCTTCTACTTTACTGGTTGATAAAAAGGGAAGAGTCGCAGCAAGAATCTCTGGTGAAATCACTGTGGCGTCTTTGACCGATCTAATTGATCGCTTGGTGGCCGAATGAAGGATTTCTTTGTTAACCAAATTCTTGATGGCACTCTCCTTGCTGCATTTCCAATTTCAGTTCTAGCTGGGCTTATCTCCTTCTTGTCGCCTTGCGTACTACCGCTGGTGCCAGGTTACTTATCCTTCGCTGCTGGTTTGTCCAAGAGTCGTGGCCGTTTACTTCTTGGTTCAGTCCTATTCGTTTCAGGATTTAGCGCACTCTTTATTTCCTATGGTGCGCTTTTTGGTGGACTTGGATCAAAGATTTTGACTCATCAGAATTCGATTACACGAATTCTTGGAATATTTACAATACTTTTAGGGCTAATTTTCATGGGGAAATTTCCGATGATGCCGATATTTAAGCCAAAGATTTCGACGGTGGGCGGCCTCGTAGGTGCGCCGTTACTAGGTTTCTTATTTGGAGTTGGTTGGACACCTTGTATTGGACCAGCCCTTGGCGCCGTTGAAACTTTAGCTTTTCAAGAGGCCAGCGCTACCCGTGGTGCGCTCTTGTCCTTGGGGTACTGCATTGGGTTAGGTGCACCATTCATACTTTCAGGGCTCTACCTAGATAAATCACAAGGTTTGCGCCGCTTCATCACACGTCGAGGAAATGTGATCACCAATGTCGGTGGATTTCTCTTAATCACGATTGGCTTGATGCAAGTATTCGGTCTCTGGAATGCAATCATGAACTCTTTGCGAGCCCTTATCTCTGGCTTTATCCCAGTGATTTAATCGGTGATCTCTATGGCCAATCAAATAGAAGTTCCAGAGTTAACAGGGTTTAGCGCACTTCGTTTTCTTTGGCGGCAACTCACCAGCATGAAGACGGCGCTGGTTCTATTGCTACTCCTAGGCGTGGCATCTGTGCCAGGGTCTTTAATTCCTCAGCGAAGTCAAAATCCAATGGCTGTGCGCGAATATTTCAGCAACAACGCAACTCTTGCTCAGTGGATGGATCGACTCTCCCTTTTTGATGTTTATGGATCGCCTTGGTTTAGCGCCATCTATATTTTGCTCTTTATCTCGCTTATAGGTTGCGTTCTTCCCAGAAGTTTCGAGCACTTTAAGGCAGCGCGTGCTCTACCTCCTTTAACTCCTAAAAACCTTGACCGAATGGAATTTCATTCCCGATTCGCAGGTAGAGGAGATGAATTAGCTCAAGGCAAGGTATATCTCAAAAAACATCGTTTCCGTATCCGAGAATTCGAAGGTGCAATTTCTGCAGAGAAAGGATTCCTACGCGAGAGCGGAAATCTTTTCTTCCATCTCGCTTTGATTTTGATTTTGATCGGAGTAAGCCTTGGTGCCCTTTTTGGCATGAAAGGCGAAGCGATAGTGAATGTAGGAGAGCGCTTCAGTAATACACCGACAACCTATGACTCGCTCACTTTTGGCAAACTCTTCAGTGATGGATCGCTCACGCCCTTCTCTCTGCAGATTGACAACTTTGAAGCTAAATATGATCTGGTTACAAACGCTCCCCAGGATTACACATTGACTGTGACCGCCACCGATAAGCCTGGTGATACCCCTGTTAAGCGCATAATTAAAGTTAATAGTCCCTTGAGTTTTGGAAGTACCAACGTTTATTTACAAGCCAATGGATATTCCCCGGTTGTAACCGTAAGAGATAAGAAAGGCGCAATTGTTCTGCAAGGACCGATTCCATTTTTGCCTCAAGACGGCAACCTCACATCTATCGGGGCAATCAAAGTTCCAGATTCGACTCCGCAACTTGGTTTTGTTTCCTCCTTCTTACCGACTGCTGCGCGAGATGCCATCAAAGGTGGGATTTCCTCTTTCCCTGAAGCGCTAGATCCAAAACTTCTCTTCTCCGTGTGGCAAGGTGACTTAGGACTCGATCGCGGAATCCCACAATCGGTCTATCGAATCGACACTTCTTTAATGAAGCAGATTGGTTTAGATTCCTTGAAGGTGGGAGAGACATTTACTTTCACAGAAGGTTCCATAACTTTCGACGGGTTTGTGCCATGGGTTAACCTTCAAGTCGTCCGAGATCCCGGCAAGAATTACGCACTCTTTGGCGCTATTGTTGCGATTCTTGGTTTGCTTGCATCTTTGTTTACACGCCGCCGCAGAATTTGGATCCGTGCAAATAGTGATGGCAGTATCGAAGTTGCAGGGTTGGCCAAGAATGCGGCCCCCGGCCTTGAACGAGAAATCACAGAGATAGTTGAGTACTTACAGAAGGAGAGACGATGACACATTCTTCATGGGCCTATCTATCCAACTACCTCATCTATTCATCGATGGCTGTTTATACCTTGGCATTTTTTGCACATGCCTATGAGACTGCATGGGCTGTTCGCGCCCCCGAAAGCCAAACGCCTGAGGGCAACTTATTAACTAAAACTCTTGATTACACCCGCACAGAAAAGGTTGCGCGCATCGCAACAGCTTTTATGATTTTAGGATTCGTACTTCTCTTTGCAGGTGTGATCGCGCGTGGGGTATCTGCGGGTCGCGTTCCTTGGGGCAATATGTATGAATTCTCAATTACTGGCGCACTCGCATTTTGTGGTGCCTATCTTGCAGCACTTCGCAAATATGATCTTCGTTGGTTAGGACTTCTAGTTTCAATCGCAGTACTTTTGACTCTTGGTACTGCAATCACAGTTCTCTACCGTCCGAGTGCTCCACTTGTTCCGGCACTGAAATCTACCTGGCTTGTAATCCATGTATCTGCAGCAATTATTTCTGGCGGAGTTTTCTTACTTGCAAACACAATCGCTGCTGCCTACCTGTACTTGGACTCAATGCAAGCAAAAGGCGAACGCAAAGCTTGGGCTAAGCGCTTGCCCTCACTTGAAGTGCTCGACCAACTCTCTTATCGCTTGGTTGCATTCGTATTTCCTCTTTGGACCTTTGCAGTAGTTGCCGGAGCAATTTGGGCAGAACATGCATGGGGGCGTTACTGGGGCTGGGATCCTAAAGAGACGTGGGCATTCATCACTTGGGTTGCTTATGCAGCGTATTTACATGCGCGCGTGACTGTCGGTTGGCGTGGCCGTAAAGCTGCATGGCTCTGCTTATTTGCAGGCTCTACATTCTTATTTAATTACGTATATGTGAATGTATGGGGAACCGGAAAGCACACTTACTCGGGGTTGTAGTTTTACCCTCTATATAGTGCGAAGAAAATCTGGATCGTCATCGGGAGGAAGAATTCTGCGATGAGGTCCAGGGTTTGGACGAGGGCGACGAGGGCGACCTGCGATCCAGTAAGCGATTGCTCCGAGAGTTCCGATAACAACAATTAATAAGATCCATGCCCACTTGGGAAGATTTCTAATTTCTGATTGATCGGCTTTAGCGCAATCAACGAGTGAATAGATAGCAAATGCAAATGCCAAAACAACTGGCAGGTAACGAATCATGGTGCGAGCCTACCTTGCTTATGAGAGCCAGAGAGCGATTGCTAACAGGGCCGCAAAGAGAAGCTGCAACTCACCGGTCTTGGCAAGGACGGGGATGAGGGCAAGGCCTTCGACCCCGCTCTTTACACGCTTCATGAGCGAAAAAGTTAAGGGCGTTAGTGCAAGAGTAAGAATTGCCCAAGGCGAGAAGATCATGAGCGCTGCAACATGAGCGCTCGCAAGTAAGGCGATGTAGAAGTTACGACTTCCGCCCTCACCTAAACGAACTGCAAGGGTGTGCTTACCAACGAGAGCATCCTTAGCTCGGTCACGAATATTATTAATTGCAAGGAGTGCGCAAGCAATGGCTCCGACGGGGATCGAGACGATAAAACTCTTAAGAGTGAAGATTTCGGTTTGCACGTAGTAAGAGCCCACAGTTGCAACAACGCCGAAGAAAATAAAGACGGAGATTTCACCATATCCGCTATACCCGTACGGTTTCTTGCCGCCGGTATAGGCCCATGCGGCAAAGATTGAAATCACTCCAACAATCACTAGCCACCAAGCGGTAAGAATTGCTAGAAGGAGTCCAGCAATTGCAGCCACGAGGAAAGAGATAAGAGCCGCATTCTTAACGGCTTGCGCGCTCGCCAATCCGCTGCCTACTAAACGAGTGGGGCCGACACGATCTGCGTCGCTGCCGCGTATCCCATCGGAATAGTCGTTGGCGTAGTTAACGCCAATCTGCAAAGCCAGGCTTACGACTAAGGCCAAGAGCGCATGCGCAATATTGGCGTTACTTTTGGCAAGAGCAGTTGCGACAAGTACTGGCGCAACTGCTGCTGGGAGAGTTCGTGGGCGCGCACCTTGCACCCAAAGCTTTGCGCTAGCCATTAACTCTGCCTTTCATGTAGAGCTAGTTGAACTAGCGCCTTACGATCGATTTTTCCTACACCGAATGTAGGTAATGAAGGAAGCATAAGGAAACCTTTCGGTTTTGCAACATCTCCTAGAGCTGCAGCTAAGTAATGAGAAATTCCAAGTCGATCAACTTCATGGTTTGATGCGATGGCAAGATGGAGTGCAGACCCCCACTCCGCATCATCGAGCGCAAATGCTGCACATTCAATCTGCGGAAACCCTGCACTGAGAGCGACTTCGACAGCGCTAAGTGAGAGCTTCTTGCCGCCACTTACAATTACATCGTCGACACGACCTTCAACAACGAGTTTTCCATCAACAAATTTTCCACGATCATCTGTGATAAACCATCCATCAATATTTGAACTTTCCCATTCCTGTGGGTTATTGAGATAAGTCGATGCGTTGGTGCTTCCGAATATTTTGATAATCCCGTTAGAGTCAATTTCCGCTGTTACGCCTTCAAGAGGGCTACCGTCGTAAACACATCCTCCAGAAGTTTCGGTCATTCCATAAGTAGAGACGACGTTGATTCCAGATTCGATTGCACGCGTACGAATTGCATCTGGAAGTGCCGCCCCGCCTACAAGAACTTTCTGGCAATTGCGTAGATGCTCAAGTAGCGCATCGTCACCATTAAGTGCGCGAAATAGTTGCGTCGGAACAATTGCCGTGAAATCTACTTTGCGAAAATAATGGGACTGTCGCAAATCAACGGGTGTTGTTCCTAATTCAAGGCAACGCACCAATACATTCACTGCCGCAATATGAGTAAGAGGGAGAAGTAGCGACCAGACTTCTCCAAATTTTGCGCCAAGGAAATTGTTCGAAGCCCGCGCGGATGCGATCAATGCAGGCGCTCCTAAAGCGACCTCTTTAGGTTTTCCGGTAGAGCCACTGGTGCCGATAACTACTGCGATGCGCTCTGGCACCGAAGTAGATGCAATCTCTCCAAAGCCCAAAGCTGGGCCATTTCCCGCTAAAGCCTTTGCCAAATCAAGCATCAGCTCTGAAATTGAGCAGGCTGCGCCTAGGGTCCGCAGTTCTCGTTGTGACGACTTATCCATTGCCACCGTAGGCTAGTGCTCGTAACCGTGCAGGAGGAAATGTGAGCAAGCCAATCAAGCGTGAGTTCGGCAGTCGCGCCATCCCGTCGTGGGAAAAATCAGCTGGTAGCGAGAATTTTTCTGACGTCATTTTTGAGGTGGCCGAAGGAATAGCCAAGATCACCATCAATCGTCCAGAGCGCCGTAACGCGTTTCGCCCGCAAACAATCATCGAATTGCAGAGCGCCTTTTCATTAGCGCGCGATGATGAAAGCGTCGGCGTCATAATTCTTACCGGCGCTGGCACAGAAGCTTTCTGTTCTGGTGGAGATATTCACGTACGTGGCGATGACGGATACCTCGGCGATGATTCTTTAGCGAAAAAAGGAATCGGTCGTCTCAACGTTCTCGATTTACAGGTACAAATTCGCCGAACACCTAAGCCAGTTGTTGCAATGGTTGCTGGCTGGGCAGTAGGCGGAGGACATGTTCTACATGTTGTCTGCGATCTAACGATTGCCGCAGAGAATGCAAAGTTTGGTCAGACAGGACCAATGGTTGGCTCCTTCGATGGTGGCTATGGCGCAGGACTCTTAGCTGCACATGTGGGACAGAAGAAAGCAAGAGAGATTTGGTTTTTAACTCGCGAGTACAACGCTCAAGAAGCTCTCGATATGGGTCTTGTAAATACCGTTGTTCCACTTTCTGAATTGGAAGCCGAGACAGTTTCTTGGTGTCGTGAGATGTTACGTAATTCTGGGATGGCGCTACGTTTGCTAAAAGCAAGCTTGAACGCTGCAGATGATGGACTTGCTGGCGTTGCGCAACTCGCGGGGGATGCAACTCTTCTTTTCTACATGACCGAAGAAGGTCAAGAAGGACGCGATGCATATAAAGAGAAGCGACCACCAGATTTTGGAAAATTCCCAAGGCGTCCATAAATGTTGGATTCAATTCTTGAATCTTTGCGTGTCATCGAACTTCCAACAAAGACGGACTTTCGATCTGTAACTTCACGGGAGATTGCACTTTTTGAGGGCCCTGCAGGATGGGGAGAATTTTCTCCCTTCTTGGAATACGCCCCTAGTGAATGCGTGCCATGGTTGGTCAGCGCCATTGAAGCAGCGACTGTCGCTCCACCACAACCCATTCGCTCCCAAATTGCGATTAACGCTACCTTGCCAGCGATTGATGGTGAAAGAGCAATTAGTGAAGTACTTTCTTGGTATCCAGGAGCAACGGCTGTCAAAATTAAAGTCGGAAATAACCTTGAAGAAGATATGGCTCGCATTGCATATACGCGAAAGGTTTTACCAGATGCGGCGATTCGATTGGATGTTAACGGACATTGGAAAGTTAATGAGGCGTTAGAGGTCATTAAGAAGATTTCTGCGCTAGGTCCAATCCAATATGTTGAACAACCTTGTGCGACGCTTGCCGAACTTCGCGAACTTCACACCAAACTTAACGGTGAAGTTCTTATCGCCGGTGATGAAGTAATACGTAAAAGCGCAACACCTTTAGCCCTAGACCTGGGTGGTGCTATCGACATATTGATGTTGAAAGTGGCGCCGCTTGGTGGCATCAAGCGCTCGCTAGAAATTGCTGACTTACATAAATTACCTACAGTTGTCTCAAGCGCACTTGAATCTGCCGTTGGAATTTCTCGCGGATTGCGGTTAGCTTCAGTTTTACCTCAATTGAATTTTCCTTGTGGACTCGCAACAGGCGCACTCCTTCAGAACGATATTGGATCTTTGCCAATTTCTGGTGGTTCTATTGAATTGACTGCCGTTAGACCTAACCCATTAGCTATTGCAACATATGCAGTCCCTGCAGAAAGATTGGCTTGGTGGCGTGAACGAATACGCAATACTTGGGTTGCTGGAGCGCAAGAGTGGATTGCCGTAGAAGGGTGGAGTTGGTGAATACCTCAACAACACTTGCTCGTACGCTCACTCGCGAACTCATTGAAGGTGGAGTTACCGATGTTGTCCTATCGCCCGGATCTCGTAATGCACCCTTATCAATCGCGCTCTTTGCAGCGGAAGAAGCTGGCTTACTTACCCTTCATATACGCATTGACGAGCGCACTGCAGGGTTTTTTGCACTAGGAATCGCTAAAGCTACAGAGCGTCCGGTGGCCTTAGTTTGTACAAGTGGAACTGCGGTAGCAAATTATCATCCTGCAATTCTTGAGGCTTACCATTCGCAGATTCCCATATTGGCTATTAGTGCCGATCGCCCCGAGAAATTACGCGAGACAGGTGCAAATCAAACAACTTTGCAGGCTGGTATTTTTACCAGCACAATCGTTTACGAAGCTGATATTTCTGATCCAGATATTAAGTTAACTCGCGCTTTCAATGGATTACAGAGCGGACCCGTACATCTGAATATTCAATTTGATGAACCGCTCCTACCTGATGACTCAGAAAAATGGCTTAAAGGAGTTAAAGCAGGGAAATGGAAATCCCAGCGAGAACAATTACCTGAGGAACTTCATCTCACACAACCCCGCGGAGTAATTGTTGTTGGACATGATCGAGGTGGGTTCTCGGTTGCAGAGATTGATACCCTTGCTAAAGAAATCGGTTGGCCGCTGATTGCTGAAGATCCGCTCTCCTTCTCTCACTCCATCGCTCATGCCTCGCTCTTTCTTTCCTCTGAAAGTACCCGCGAAAGTTTGCAGCCACAGGTAGCAATAGTTGTAGGACGAACAACTCTCTCGCGATCTACGAATGCGCTTATCCGGTCAGCCAAACTTGAAATTGTTATAGATCCGCGCACATCCAACGTTGATATGAAAAGAAGTGCTGATCAGATTTTTCAAACCTTGCCGATAGTTAAGAAAGAATTTTCACCTGATGATCAATGGTTAGGGCAGTGGAAGGCAGCGAGCTCGCGGAGTCTTTCTGCAATATCGTCGCTACCTAAATGGTCTGAAGAGAATATCGCTCGCGAAATTGCGTCATCTCTTCCCGAGGGCTCGGCGCTCTTTATCTCGTCATCACGACCAATAAGAGATATCGAAGGTTTTGCTTCACCTCGTAGTGGAGTTGAAGTTTTTGCTAACCGTGGCCTTGCAGGCATCGACGGCAATATTTCTTCAGCACTAGGAGTATCCCTTTCACGTAAAACCACCACTGCCGTGTTGGGCGATCTCTCCTTTCTGCATGACATCACAGGGTTACTCGGCGCTCCAAAAACGAACTTACGAATCCTGGTCATTAACAACGATGGAGGCGGAATTTTCTCGACACTTCCCCAAAGCGGAGTAGAAGGTTTTGAGAAGATTTTTGGGACACCACATGGTCGCAATCTTGAATCTATCGCGACTTCATTTGGAATATCTGCAACCACGGTAAAAAATTTGGAAGAACTGAAAGAAGTTATAGACGCGCCAGTTAAAGGTTTATCAGTTGTTGTGATCGAAGTTCCTAGCAGAGAGAAGAATGCACAAATCTTAAAGAAAGTTTTAACTGCTCTCTTGTAGAGCACTTTCCATAGGCAAGAATTTAACCTGACTTTCAGCGAACTCTCTTTCAGGAATTGATCCTGAAACTATCCCGCATCCAGCGAAGAGCCGAATTTCATTTTTTTCTATCTGTCCGCAGCGAAGCGCGATACCAAGCTCGCCATCACCTTTTGCATCAATCCACCCGACAGGTCCGGCATATCTCTGGCGAGACATTCCCTCGAGGCGCGCGATTACCTTTGCGGCACTTTCGGTAGGCGTACCGCAGACCGCGGCAGACGGGTGCAGCTTTTCAAGAATTGAAAATACATCAATACGTTGCGGTGTATCTGCAACAGCTCCAGTGACATCAGTCGCTAGATGCATGACGTTGGCTAAATGCAGAACGAATGGAGAATCTGGGACGTTGGTCGATGGACAGAAAGTAGCGAGAGAGTCAGCGACTGATCGCACCGCAAAATCATGCTCTTCTAAATCTTTTGATGAGCGTGCAAGGGATGCAGCAAGAGCCAAATCCTTTTCATCATCACCTGTTCTACGAATTGTTCCGGCTAGAACACGTGATGTGACCATTCCTCGGTTAAGGCGAAGTAATAGTTCGGGGGTTGCCCCGACCAAGCCATCAACAGCAAAAGTCCAGGTCGAGGGATAATTAGCAGAAAGATTTCTAAGAATTAAACGAGGGTCAATCGCAGAAGCGGCTGAGGCCACTAAATCCCTAGCCAGCACTACTTTCTCGATTTCTCCAGCGCCAATTGCAGTGATCGCTTCGGCTACTTTACTTTGCCATTCTGGCGCGCTGATCGTGCCATCTCGCCAGGAATACTGTGGAGAAGTCAGTGATTCAATGTGTCCCAGAAGATTTGGCTGTGCTTCTTCGCCAATCCACGTAATCCAAGAATTACTACCACGCGTTCCAACAACGACTTTAGGTATGACAAGCACCGAATCTTCTTCAGGAGAAAATGAGAAAGATGAAAAGAGGATTGGCCCCGTCCCGGTTGAGTGAACGGAATCTGTAATTGCGAAAGCTTCAAGTTGTTGATGCCACCAAGCGCGGGCTTCTCGAAAACGATTTGCCCCTGAGATTGTGGTCGTGGCATGAACTCCCCAGCCAACCAAACCTTCGCCATTGCGCACCCAAGAGAGCGGCTCTGCATCCGGCAATAAATCCAATAGCGGCAGATGATCACCAAGGCGCGCGGTAGTTACAGAAATTAAAGGGGACATTGATTTAATTTATTTCTGAACATATCGCCAGACAAGTGGTAAAGAAGTTCCGGCTATCGCAATTTTGAGGATTTCACCGATGATAAATGGAGTGAAACCGTTAGCTAATGTCCAAGCCCAGCTCTTGTCAGTAAAGGCATGCAACCAAAGAAGTCCAAATGAGAAAATAATTACATTACCTAAGAGCATCGTAAATAATGATGTTTGTAATCGTTGATCCCATTTACGTCCAGCAAGTTTTCCAATAATGAATGCAGCTACGACCATTCCGAAAAGGTATCCGCCAGTTGCGCCCGTTACGTGCGACAACCCATGTCCAGCGCTTGCAAAGATGGGAGCGCCAAGGATTCCAGCGAGGAGATAGGTCAGAATTGTTGTGAGACCAAGGCTTGCGCCGTAACTTGTGCCGATTAAGAGAACCCCCAAAGTTTGTCCTGTCACAGGCACGGGAGATCCTGGAATCGGTAGCGCGATTTGAGCTAACAGGGCGATAAAGACAGAGCCACCGGCAACAAGGAGAGCCTTATCTGCAGTAGTTGAGCGAGGGAAAACAGCGCTACGCAACGAAATGGACGATAACGACATTGGGACTCCTTCGTGGATGGCTCTGAGTTGTGAGGTGAGCCTACTCTGCGCGAGAATAAGGGCATGTCCCGCGCCAACCTTGATAAAGATCCCGATGAAGTCGCGGCAATGTTTGATGGGGTTGCCAAGAGGTATGACCTCATTAATGACCTTCTGAGCCTTGGCCGTACCAAGGCGTGGCGCAGATCCACTACCGCCGCCATCGCTCCGATGCCAGGGATGAAGATTTTAGATTTGGCCGCTGGCACTGGTTCATCTAGCGCTCCTTTGGCAAAGGCTGGGGCCGATGTCATTGCCAGCGATTTCTCCGAAGGCATGCTCGCCGCTGGCAGAGCGCGCCATCCAGAGCTGACATTTACCAAGGCTGATGCCCTCAATCTCCCCTTTGAGGCAGAACGCTTTGATGTAGTCACTATCTCTTTTGGCCTGCGAAATACCTCCGACCCAAAGAAAGCCCTAGGGGAAGCCCTTCGCGTGACTAAAAGTGGTGGCCGTTTGGTCATTGCTGAGTTTTCGCACCCCACATGGCGCCCATTTCGCCTCCTCTACATGAACTACCTCATGAAAGCCCTCCCTAAAATCGCCCGATTAACCTCGAGCAATCCGGATGCCTATATCTACCTAGCCCAATCGATCCAGAGTTGGCCAGATCAGGGCGCCTTGGCACAGATCGCCACTGAATCGGGCTGGACAGGGCTGACCTGGAAGAACCTGACGGGTGGGGTTGTCGCAGTTCACAGTGGGATAAAGGCTTAGCGGTTAGAGCATTTGCGCTCGCGACCATAGGATTTAACCACCATGACCGCCGTTGCAAATCCTTATGTACCCATTCTAGTTATTGGCGCTATTGGTTTTGGCTTTGCTGTTATCTCAATTTCGATTGCCGCAATCACTGGACCAAAGCGTTACAACAGAGCTAAAGCTCAAGCCTATGAGTGCGGTATCGAACCAAGTCCGCAAGCTGCTGAAGGTGGACGTTTCCCTATTAAATATTTCTTAACGGCAATGCTCTTTATTATCTTTGATATTGAAATTGTGTTCCTTTATCCATGGGCAGTTTCATTCGACAAACTCGGAGTCTTCGGGTTGGTTGAGATGGTGCTCTTTATTTCCACGGTCTTTGTTGCGTATGCCTATGTATGGCGCCGCGGCGGACTGGAATGGGATTAATTGTGGGTCTAGAGGAAAAGTTACCTAGCGGAATAGTTTTAACTAGCGTTGAAAAACTTGCTGGGTACATGCGCAAAAACTCACTCTGGCCAGCGACATTTGGTTTAGCTTGTTGCGCAATTGAAATGATGGCCGCCGGTGGTGGACGTTACGACTTAGCGCGTTTCGGAATGGAAGTTTTCCGCGCATCACCACGTCAAGCAGATCTCATGATTGTTGCTGGTCGAGTCTCAAATAAGATGGCTCCAGTACTGCGCCAGATTTACGATCAAATGGCTGGACCAAAATGGGTAATTGCCATGGGTGCGTGTGCATCTTCTGGTGGAATGTTTAATAATTATGCAATCGTTCAAGGCGTTGACCACGTAGTACCAGTAGATATTTATCTTCCGGGCTGCCCACCACGCCCTGAAATGCTGATGGATGCAATTTTGAAACTGCATCAGCAGATTAACGACACCAAGCTCGGGCCCAATCGTGAGCGTGTTATTGCTGAAGTTGAAGCAGCAGCAATGGCAGCCAAGCCAACACTTCAATTGAAGGGGTTGCTGGCATGAGCGACCATGGAATGTTCGGAGTTCCAGGAACTGGCGATACATCGGGCTTTGGAGGCCTAGTCCGCACTGTTGCAAATCCAGGTTCTAGCGAGCGTCCATTTGGAAGTTACTTTGATGAAGTTGCCGACGATTTAGAACGCGCGTATCCAGATTTTGCAGAAGCCATTGAACGTGTCGTTGTAGATCGAGGCGAATTAACCCTTTATGTGAAACGCGAAAAGTTAGTTGATGTAGCTCTAGTCCTGCGAGATAAATTACTTTTTGAAATGTGTCTCGGAGTAAACGGTGTTCATTACCCAGCCGATACCAATCGCGAACTTCACGCGGTTTATCCATTGCTCTCGATGACAAACAATCGACGTATTCGCCTAGAGGTTTGTGTCCCAGATTCCGATCCCCATATTCCTTCACTCGTTGAAGTGTGGGCAGGAAATAATTGGAACGAACGTGAAACATTTGACATGTTCGGAATTATTTTTGATGGGCATCCCGGACTCACACGCATCCTGATGCCAGATGACTGGCGCGGACATCCGCAACGTAAGGATTACCCACTTGGCGGAATTCCCGTCGAGTACAAAGGTGCAACTGTTCCGCCACCAGATGAGCGGAGGTCGTATCGATGAGTACTTTCACAGATCCATATGCATCATCTCGAGAAACTACCGAGGGCACAGTATTTTCCGTAACCGGTGGCGATTGGGATTCGCTCATCACTGAAATTGGCGCCACCAAAGAAGAGCGCGTTGTTGTAAATATGGGGCCACAGCACCCATCCACTCACGGAGTTTTACGTTTAGTGCTCGAACTTGAAGGCGAAACCGTCAAGGAACTTCGTTGCGGAATTGGCTACCTTCACACAGGTATCGAAAAGAATGCTGAATTTCGCAGCTGGACCCAAGGTGTCACATTCGTAACTCGTATGGACTACCTCGCCCCGCTATTTAACGAAACCGCATATTGCCTAGGTGTAGAAAAGTTGCTTGGTATCACTAACGATGTGCCAGAGCGTGCAAGTGCAATTCGCGTAATGATGATGGAGTTCAACCGCATCTCTTCGCACATGGTTGCACTAGGCACGGGCGCTCTCGAGCTCGGCGCTCTCACACCTATGATTTTCTGCTTCCGCGAACGCGAAAAAGTGCTTGATATCTTCGAACTCATCTCCGGTCTGCGTATGAATATGGCTTACATCCGCCCAGGTGGAGTTGCACAAGATCTACCAGCCGGAGCGCTCTCCAAAATTCGCGAGACTGTAAAAGAGTTACGCCGCGATTTCAAAGATAACGAGAAACTTCTTATCGGTAACACCATTTGGATGAAGCGCACAGAAGGTATTGGTTACCTCGACCTTGCTGGCTGTACAACTTTAGGTATCACTGGCCCAGTGCTTCGTTCAACAGGTATGCCTTGGGATCTTCGTAAGACTGAGCCTTATAGCGGATACGAAAATTATGACTTCGATGTCATCACCGCAAATACCAGCGACGTATATGGTCGTTTCTTAATCCGTATGGGCGAACTCGAGCAATCTTTACGCATCATCGAACAATGCGTAGCCAAACTTGAGACTCTTGAGGGAGCGCCAGTAATGGTTGCCGACAAGAAAATTGCATGGCCTTCACAGCTAGCAATCGGTGGCGATGGAATGGGTAACTCCCTTGAGCATATTCGCGACATTATGGGCGAATCTATGGAATCTCTTATCCATCACTTTAAGTTAGTAACTGAAGGATTCCGAGTGCCAGCAGGTCAAGTTTATTCGGCAGTTGAATCTCCACGTGGCGAACTAGGCGTCCATTTGGTTTCAGATGGTGCAACGAAACCGTATCGCCTACATTTCCGCGAACCATCTTTTAACAACCTGCAAGCAACATCTGCAATGTGTGAAGGAAGTTTGATTGCCGACATCATTGGCGCAGTTGCTTCAATTGATCCAGTTATGGGTGGAGTTGATCGCTAATGGCATATACAGATCGGGACATCGCAACTATGGATACGATAATTAATCGTTATCCACGCAAGCGTTCTGCGATTATGCCTCTCCTGCATTTTGTTCAAGCACACGATGGTTTTGTTACCGGCGAAGGCATTGAACTCGTCGCAAAGAAACTTGAGCTAGAAACTGCTGAAGTTTCAGCCGTTGCCACTTTCTATACACAGTACAAGCGCAAACCAGTCGGCGAATATCACGTAGGCGTCTGCACAAATACTCTCTGCGCAATCATGGGGGGCGATGAAATTCTCGCTGGCCTTAAAGAGCATCTCGGTCTTGAAAATGACGGTGTTACAGCAGATGGAAAAGTTTCGTTAGAACATCTCGAATGTAATGCGGCTTGTGACTATGCCCCTGTTGTCATGGCTAACTGGGAGTTCTACGACAATCAGAACGTCCAATCTGCAAAAGATTTAGTTGATTCTATGCGCGCAGGAAATCCAATTCCTCCTACTCGTGGCCCAAACTCTTTGCCTACCTGGAAAGAAAATTCTGCAGTGCTTGCTGGCATTAACGATGGCCGTGCAGGCGAAGGGGTTCAAGCAGGCGATCCATCATTGCTCGGATTAAAGATTGCAAAGAAGGGGAGCAAAGCATGAGTACTTTGACCCCTGTTCTTTCAGCGCATTGGGATGAAAGCGATTCCTTCACTATCGCTGGGTACAAACGCCATGGCGGTTATGAAGCCGCTGCAAAAGCGTTGAAGATGGAACCAGATGCAGTAATTCAATTGGTGAAAGATTCCGGGCTTCGCGGCCGTGGAGGAGCAGGATTTCCTACGGGGATGAAGTGGGGATTTATTCCTCAAGGCGATAACAAAGATCACTATCTCGTTGTTAACGCCGATGAATCTGAACCTGGTACATGCAAGGACATGCCACTTCTTTTGGCTAACCCACATGTGCTAATTGAAGGAATGATTATTGCTTCATATGCGATTCGGGCAAAGTACGCATTTATTTATTTGCGGGGCGAAGTTGTGCATGTTGCTCGTCGATTGCAGCAAGCTATTGAAGATGCATACAAAGCTGGACACCTAGGTAAGAATATTTTCGGAAGCGGTGTCGACCTCGAACTAGTTCTTCACATTGGCGCAGGAGCGTATATCTGTGGCGAAGAGACAGCGCTACTTGATTCACTCGAAGGATTCCGTGGACAACCACGTTTGCGCCCACCATTTCCTGCAATCGCTGGCCTTTATGCTCGACCAACAGTGGTAAATAACGTTGAATCTATTGCTTCAGTACCGGCAATTATTGCTAATGGCGCCGAATGGTTTTCAGCGATGGGAACCGAAAAGAGCAAAGGAATGACTCTTTATTCTCTCTCGGGCCACGTAGTGAACCCAGGACAATTTGAAGCCCCTCTCGGAATTACATTGCGCCAATTACTTGAACTCTCTGGCGGAATTCGCCCAGGACATCAACTTAAATTCTGGACTCCTGGTGGATCATCAACACCAATTTTCACCGCAGATCACTTGGATACTCCTTTGGACTACGAAGGTGTATCAGCGGCGGGTTCGATGCTAGGTACCAAAGCACTGCAAATTTTTGATGAGACGACTTGTGTTCTACGCGCTGTCTTGCGTTGGAGTGAGTTTTACAAGCACGAATCTTGCGGCAAATGCACTCCTTGTCGTGAAGGTACGACGTGGTTAGTGCAAATTTTGCGCGACCTTGAAAACGGTAAAGGTACCGCCGCAGATCTCGATAAGTTATTGGATCTATGTGACAACATCATGGGGCGCTCGTTCTGCGCACTTGGAGATGGCGCAACAAGTCCAATCACTTCATCCATCAAATTCTTCCGCGACGAATACATCGCGCACGTGACACATGGTGGCTGCCCATTCGATTCTCATGCATCGACCCTCTTTGCAACCGAAAGAGCAGGTGCATAAGTGAGCACTGAAGTAGTCGACATGATCACCGTCATCATTGATGGATTCGAAGTCACTGTTCCTAAAGGCACGATGGTTATCCGCGCAGCAGAGAAACTTGGAATTCAGATTCCACGATTCTGTGATCACCCACTACTTGACCCAGTAGGTGCATGTCGCCAGTGTTTGGTAGATATCGAAATCAACGGTCGAGCATTTCCTAAACCTCAAGCGTCTTGCACCATTCCCGTCGAACCAGGAATGATTGTAAAAACTCAATTGACTTCAGCAGTTGCGGCTAAGGCGCAAGAAGGCGTCATGGAGCTTTTACTTATCAACCACCCATTGGATTGCCCAGTGTGCGATAAGGGCGGGGAGTGCCCACTTCAAAATCAAGCAATGAGCACGGGACGATCCGAGTCTCGATTTGAAGGAACAAAGCGAACATTCGAAAAGCCAGTAAAGATTTCCGCGCAAGTACTTCTTGATCGTGAACGCTGCATCCTTTGTGCGCGTTGCACGCGTTTTTCAGATCAAATCGCTGCGGATCCATTTATTACTCTTAACGAGCGCGGGGCGCTGCAGCAGGTAGGAATTTACGAGAAGCAACCATTCGAGTCTTACTTCTCCGGAAACACCGTTCAAATCTGCCCAGTCGGCGCACTCACTGGTGCTTCATATCGTTTCCATGCTCGCCCATTTGATTTAGTTTCAACACCTTCTGCTTGCGAACATTGCGCATCAGGTTGCTCCTTGCGTACCGATGTTCGTCGCGGTAAAACACTTCGCCGCTTAGCGGGGGATGATGCTGAAGTTAACGAAGAATGGAACTGCGATAAAGGGCGTTGGGCATTTAAATATGTCACCGCCGGCGATCGCATCACTCATCCCCTCGTTCGTGGAGAAGATGGCGAATTACATGAGGCTTCATGGCCCGAAGCTCTCGCAGCGGCAGCCAATGGATTAGGCGCAAATCGTTCTGCAGTATTAGTTGGTGGACGTGTCACGGTTGAAGATGCATACGGCTATAGCAAATTCGCTCGCGTAGCCCTTAACACCAACGACATTGATTTCCGATCCCGTGTTTCATCTGATGAAGAGCGCGATTTCCTCGCGGCAAAAGTTGTCGGAAGTTCTACGACTTATCGCGATATAGATCGCGCCGATGCCGTCCTCTTGGTTGGATTTGAACCAGAAGAAGAATCACCAATTGTGTTCTTACGCATTCACAAGCAAGTTCGCAAACGCTCACTTAAGGTGACTGCAGTTGCGAGCAAACTTTCACGCGGAAATGAAAAATTAAATGCTAATTTCCTCTGTGTAGCACCTGGTGCCGAAGCAGATGCAGTCACTGCAGAAAGCCTCACAGCCCAGTCAATTATTCTTGTCGGAGAACGCGCATCCGAAAGCGCAGGATTGCTTTCAGCGGTTGCAGCACTTGCAGATCGCACAGGCGCGAAACTTGCCTGGATTCCTCGTCGCTCAGGCGAACGTGGCGCACTTGAAGCCGGAGCAATCGGAAACCTATTGCCAGGTGGACGTCCAGTTTCAGATGCTTCTGCACGCGTTGATGTTTCGACAGTATGGGGTGCAGATGCACTTCCAACGACCGTCGGTCTTAGCGCTTGCGCCATAATCGAAGCGGTCAATGCTGGTCAGATTGGTTCACTCGTTGTGGCAGGTGTGGATCCACTCGATGGCGAAAATCATCACCAGACTCTGGCAGCTCTGAAGAAAGCATTTGTAGTTTCATTAGAAATTCGTCCAAGTGCTGTCACAGCACTTGCCGATGTTGTTCTTCCAGTCGCAGCGGTTACAGAAAAGTCTGGGTCGTTCCTGAACTGGGAAGGCCGAGCCCGCCACTTTGAAGCAGCGGTAGTTGATTCACTTAATCGTAGCGATGTAAGAATTCTTTCGATGATTGCCGATGAAATGAATCGTCCAATCGGAATCCCAACGGTTAAAGCTGCTTCTAAAGAGTTAGCGTCGCTTTCCACATGGGATGGTGCACGTGCGAAATTTGCCGCTGCCAAACCGGCTAAATCTATTTCGGTTTCCGGCAACGATGCGCTCTTAACTTCTTGGCGCAGACTCCTTGATGAAGGAACTTTGCAACAAGGCGAAGAGAATTTGGCTGCTACCGCGCGAAAAAGCGTTGCAGTGATTTCGCCAAAACGAGCAGCCTCTATTGGAGTTGTCGATGGCGATGCAGTTCGAGTTTCTAACGACAACGGAGTGATTGTGATGCCCGTTCTCGTTGAGAATATTCATGATGATGCTCTTTGGTTGCCACGCAATTCGCGTGGCTCACATCTTCTTGCAACCTTTGGCGTTGCAAGCGGCGCACGCGTAACGGTGGTGAAGGACTAATGACAACTGCAGCACTCCTCGGACAAGATCCTGGTTGGTTAATAGCCGTTAAAGGCCTTTTTGTCTTTATCGGTTGCGTTCTCCTCACGCTCATGTCTGTATGGGGCGAACGTCGCATCGTCGCTCGTATGCAGATGCGCGTTGGCCCAAACCGCGTTGGCCCATTTGGATTAGTACAGGCGTTAGCAGATGGTGTGAAATTGGCGCTCAAGGAAGATTTGATTCCTGCAGCAGCAGATAAAATTGTTTTCATCATCGCACCGATTATTAGTGCCACCACGTGTTTTATGTCCTTCGCAGTAATTCCAATTACTGGACCAGTAACGATGTTTGGCCACAAGACAGCGATGCAACTGACGGATCTTCCAGTCGGCGTACTTTACGTTTTGGCTATCGCTTCAGTTGGCGTATACGGAATCGTTCTTGCAGGTTGGTCATCAGGTTCGACCTATCCACTCCTTGGCGGATTGCGCTCAAGCGCACAAGTAATTTCTTACGAAGTTGCCATGGGACTTTCGCTAGTTGCGGTCTTCATTTATGCCGGATCCATGTCCACATCTGACATTGTCGCCGCTCAACAAAAGTGGTGGTTTGCTGTTGTTCTCTTCCCATCCTTTGTCATCTATGCGATTTCAATGGTTGGCGAAACAAACCGTGCGCCCTTCGATTTAGCTGAGGCCGAAGGCGAACTCGTAGGTGGTTTCCACACCGAGTACTCCTCACTTAAATTCGCTCTCTTCTTCCTTGCGGAGTACGTCAACATTGTGGCTGTATCAGCTCTCGCAACCACACTCTTCTTGGGTGGATATCACGCGCTACCAGGACTCACATTTACCGAGCAATGGCTTGGTGGCTGGTTTACAGCAATCTGGTTCTTCGTCAAAGTTCTCTTCTTCTTCTTTATTTTCGTATGGCTCCGTGGAACTTTGCCACGGATGCGTTACGACCAATTTATGAAATTTGGTTGGAAAGTTTTGATTCCTACAAGTTTGTTCTGGATCATGATTGTTTCGACGCTTCGAGTTCTTTCACTTCAAGGTGCTCCACGCGCAGCTGTTGTTGGCTTTGCGAGCGGAATCGTTCTTATCGTTATGTTGATTAGCATGGCATTCGATGCTTCGAAGAAGCGCACGCTGGCAGTTCCCGAAGTAGAAGTTGCCGCCCCAAGTTTCGCTGTTCCGAAAATTCCTGGACGACAATCGGAGGAGCCACGTGTCTGAAATTCAACCAACGCGCCGCGATCTCGGCCTCGAAGCCGTGTCGTCGAAGCCTGTCGTCAACAATGGTGCTGCTAGTTTCGGTACGCAATTACTGGGCTTCTGGGTAACTTTCCGTGCAATGTTTAAGAAGCCAAACACCGTTCAGTATCCAGAAGTTAAAGAGCCAACGGCTCCACGTTTTCATGGACGCCACCAACTCAATCGACATCCAGATGGTTTGGAAAAGTGCATTGGTTGCGAACTATGCGCTTGGGCATGTCCTGCAGATGCAATTTATGTTGAAGGTGAAGCCAATACTGAAGAGAACCGGATGTCACCCGGGGAGCGTTACGGCAAGGTTTACCAAATTAATTACCTGCGCTGTGTTTTCTGTGGACTCTGCATCGAAGCTTGCCCAACGCGCGCCTTAACTATGACTAACGAATACGAGTTAGCCGATAGTTCACGTTCAGATTTGATTTACGAGAAGATGGATTTACTCACTCCGCTTCGTGAAGGCATGTTGATGCCTCCGCATCCAATGTATCCAGATATGAACGACACTAATTATTACAAGGGCGATGTCCTTGGATCCCATCCTTCGCAGGAGGTTAAGCATGATTAACCTAGCGATCAATGTGGGGCAGACTCAAACACCTGAAGCCGTTCTCTTTTGGATACTTGGTCCATTAGCGGTTATTGCAGCCCTTGGAATGCTTTTAGTTAAGAAGGCAGTGCACTCAGCGATTCTGCTCGCTTGGGTCATGATTACTCTTGCAATTTTCTACATCGCACAAGATGCAGTGTTTCTTGGCATTGTTCAAGTTGTTGTTTACACGGGCGCAGTAATGATGCTCTTCCTCTTTATTTTGATGTTGGTCGGCGTTGATTCATCAGATTCGCTAACAGAGACAATTCGTGGCTTACGTCCAATCGCGATAACTGCAGCTCTTGGTTTTGGCGGGATGATGGTCTCTCTCCTTGGCCGCGCAACTTTAGGTCGCACATCTGTGGGATTAGCTGATGTAAATGCCGAGGGCAATGTTCAAGCTCTCGCCGCGCTTCTCTTCTCAAAGTATGTGTGGGCTTTTGAAGTTGTATCGGCGCTACTTATTACCGCTGCGTTGGGTGCAATGGTTCTAGCTCACAACCACCGAATCATTTCACGCCCTACTCAGCGCGATCTTTCAACTGCGCGCTTTAGATCTGGATCTTTGGCTTCGGCTGCAGGACTACCTAATCCAGGTGTTTACGCTCTACATAACGCGGTAGATGTTCCAGGACTTTTGCCGGACGGAACTGCTGCAACTTCTTCAGTCTCTGAAACGTTGAAAGCTCGTGGTGATGTTATTGAATCCAAGCCATTCCAACTTGAAGCCCGTGAGGAGGAAGAGTAATGAACGCCGCTAATTACTTATATGTATCGGCTCTCTTGTTCACCATTGGGGCCATCGGTGTGGTCGTTCGCCGCAATGCGATCGTTGTTTTCATGTGCGTTGAACTCATGCTCAACGCTTCCAACCTAGCCTTCGTTACTTTTGCTCGCATCAACGGAAACCTCGATGGACAAGTGGTTGCCTTCTTTACGATGGTTGTTGCAGCGTGCGAAGTAGTTGTTGGTTTGGCGATTATTGTCACCATCTATCGTTCACGTCGTTCGGCATCAGTTGATGATGCCAGTTTGTTGAAACGGTGATCCGATGACATCTCAATCACTCGTCTACTTAGTCGCATTGCCACTATTTGGCTCAGCACTTTTATTGCTTGGCGGAAAGCGCACCAATCGTTGGGGTCATCTCTTTGCCACGGCGATATCAGCAAGCGCATTCGGAGTTGGCCTTTATCAGTTCTCTGTAATGCTCGGACAACCTGATAGCCAACGCGCCCTCACCCAAAAACTCTTTAGTTGGATTTCAGTCGGCACTTTCCAGGTTGATGCGGGATTGATGGTCGACCAACTTTCAATCTGCTTTGTTTTACTCATCACTGGCGTCGGAACGTTGATTCACATCTATTCCATCGCCTATATGTCTCATGATTTAGATCGTCGCAGATTCTTCGCTTACCTCAATTTCTTTATTGCAGCGATGCTCTTGCTCGTTCTTGGCGATTCTTACCTCAACCTTTACGTCGGCTGGGAAGGCGTAGGCCTTGCCTCATACCTTCTTATTGGATTCTGGAACCAGAAGCCAACCTACGCAACGGCCGCAAAGAAAGCTTTTGTTGCGAACCGCGTTGGCGATATGGGGCTCTCACTAGCAATCATGATTGCGTTTGCAACCCTCGGAACCGTTTCATTCGCTGGCGTTAAAGAACATGCAGGCCAAGCATCAACTGGAGCGCTCACAGCAATTGGAATTATGTTGCTCGTCGCTGCAACTGGAAAGTCTGCGCAATTCCCATTGCAGGCATGGCTAGGCGATGCGATGGCCGGCCCAACTCCAGTATCTGCTTTGATCCATGCTGCAACGATGGTTACAGCTGGCGTCTATCTCATCACTCGCTCTAACTTCATATTTGATGCCGCTCCGACTGCGCAATTGGCAGTAGCAATCATCGGCGCGATCACACTTCTCTTTGGCGCAGTTATCGGTATGGCTAAAGATGACATTAAGAAAGCACTTGCTGCATCAACGATGTCGCAAATTGGTTACATGGTTTTGGGTGCCGGCCTTGGACCTGCAGGATATGCATTTGCGATTATGCATCTGCTCACTCACGGATTCTTTAAAGCTGGCATGTTCTTAGGTGCAGGTTCTGTCATGCACGGCATGAACGATGAAGTAAATATGCGTCGCTTTGGTGGCTTACGCAAATTTATGCCAATTACTTTTGCAACCTTTGGTCTCGGATACCTTGCAATCATCGGCGTTCCACCATTTGCTGGGTTCTATTCCAAGGACAAGATTATTGAAGTCGCATTTAACGCAGGCGGAATTAAAGGAATTACTCTCGGGGCCGCAGCGCTATTGGGTGCGGCAATAACAGCGTTTTATATGACCCGCGTCGTCATTCTCACCTTTGCTGGCAATAAACGTTGGGATGAGAAAGCTCATCCACATGAGTCACCAATTCTCATGTGGGCACCAATGGTTTTACTAGCAGTGGGATCAGTTGCTTCGGGATTCCTCTTCACTCGCGGAGATGCGTTACGTAATTGGCTTGCCCCTGTTGTCGAGCCAATGCCTGTTCACGAGGCAGAGCTAATGAGCCCTGCCGTGGTTTCAATCCTTGCCCTCGCTCTAGTTGTTGTCGGTGTCGGGCTAGCAATAATCAAGTACTTCTTATCTGAAGTTCCTGTTGTCGCGCCAACGGATGTCACAGTCTTTACGCGCGCGGCACGTCGAGATTTGATGCAAGATGACTTTAACGAGGCTGTATTTATGCGCCCTGGTCAAGCTATTACTCGTGGCTTGGTCAAGACTGATGTTGCAGTCATTGATGGAGCGGTTCGCGCCGTCGCGCGTTTAGCGCGTGGCTCCGGAAACGTTTTGCGTACAACTCAAACTGGGTTTGTTCGTAGCTATGCGATGTGGATCTTCCTCGGCGCAGTTGGCTTGGTCGCGGCAATTTGGATGGTGACGCTATGAATTGGTTAACAACTTTGATGGCGCTGCCCCTTCTTGGCGCTCTCGTAATCGCAGCACTTCCAAAATCAATGTCCAACAAGGTCAAACCCGTAGCACTTGCAACAACTTTGGTTGTTGCTGGAGCAACGATTGCTATGGCTGTTGGTTTTCAACGCGATAACGTCGATATGCAATTTGTTGAAGTCCATTCATGGATTCCATCTTTCGGAATTAGTTATGCCCTCGGAGTCGATGCAATTGCACTTGTATTGATCTTGTTATCAGTTCTGCTCGCTCCAATCGTCGTATTGGCAGGATGGAATGAACCTAACGGTGGACGTTGGGGAGTAAAGACTTTTTACGTTCTTATGCTTGTTCTAGAGACAATGATGATTGGTGTCTTTGCAGCGACCGATGTATTCCTCTTCTATGTCTTCTTTGAAGCGATGCTTATTCCAGTTTATTTCCTCATTGGTGGATATGGCACCGGCGAAAGAGCTGCAGCAGCCGTGAAGTTCTTGCTTTATAGCCTCTTTGGTGGCCTTTTGATGTTGGTCTCGATCATCGCCCTTTACGTGCTTTCCGGCGAACAAGGTGGACACACCTTCGATACCTTCGCACTTTCACATCTGAAGATGAGTTCGATGACGGAAAATCTCCTCTTCCTAGGATTCTTTATCGCCTTCGCAATTAAAGCTCCGGTCTGGCCATTCCACACTTGGTTACCTGATGCTGCCGCTGCAGCAACCCCAGGAACATCAGTACTGCTTTTGGGTGTGCTGGACAAGGTTGGCACATTCGGAATGATTCGCTACTGCCTCACACTATTTCCTAACGCCACCAAAACATTCACCCCGGTAATTTTGACCCTCGCCGTGATATCAATCATTTACGGAGCATTCTTGGCAATTGGTCAAAAAGATATCAAGCGTTTGATCGCATTTACATCGATCTCGCACTTTGGATTTATCACTATGGGAATATTCGCAATGACATCTCAAGGTCATTCAGGTGCGACCTTGTACATGTTTAACCACGGGTTCTCAACAGCGGCGCTCTTCTTAGTAGCTGGTTGGATGATTTCTAGACGAGGTTCATCAAAGATTGCTGACTTCGGGGGATTGCAACGAGTGACGCCCGTGATGGCGTGGACTTTCTTTATTGCAGGTATGTCGAGTTTGGCACTTCCTGGACTTTCCAGTTTCGTTAGCGAATTTCTTGTTCTCGTCGGGACGTACACGAGATATCCAGTCGCAGCAGTAATTGGAACATTCGGAATCGTTCTTGCAGCGCTGTATATCTTGATTCCTGTTCAAAAAGCTCTGCATGGTCCAGTGACTGCCGGAAATGAAGCCCTCACGGATTTGAATTTAAGAGAGAAGATTGCAATCGCACCAGTTCTTGCTGTGATTGTTGCTCTAGGTTTCTATCCTTCTCCGCTTCTCAATGTCATCAACCCCGGAGCGGCCCACACGATTGCAAATGCTGGTTTTACTGACCCACTGCCTCAGATCAACGGAGAGGTTGGTAAGTAAGTGAATACATTTCTATCGCCAGTCCTGAATTATTCGCTTCTGTCACCAATCTTGGTGGTCCTAGGTGGTGCAGTAATCGGCGTGCTGATTGAGGCATTTGCTTCAAGAAAAGTACGCCCTATTGCTCAGCTCAGCGTCACCTTTGGCACCTTGCTCTTAGCTTTGATTCAAGTCTGGCGGATTCGCGGCCAATCATCACTCAGCGCTGCCATGGGCTCGGTTGTCATTGATGGTCCAACCCTTCTAATGCAAGGGTCAATCTTGGTTATCTCCCTATTAGCAGTGGGTTTAATTGCAGATCAAGAGCACTTCACTGCACTTGCTGCTGCTACTCCAGGATCTGCCGAAGAGCATGCCTCTATTCAAAGCGGTGAGCAGTTAACAGAGATTTACCCACTTACTCTTTTCGCAGTTGCAGGAATGCTCCTATTTCCAGCTGCAAACGATTTAATTACACTTTTTGTTGCACTCGAAATGCTCTCGCTGCCCTTGTATCTCATGGCGGGTCTATCTCGCCGACGCAGAGTGCTTTCACAAGAAGCGGCGCTGAAATACTTCTTGCTCGGTGCTTTCTCATCTGCCTTCTTCCTCTTTGGCGCTGCCTACCTTTATGGATATTCAGGAAGCGTTTCACTCGATGGAATTCGTGAATCAGTTATTGGTGGCAGCGGAAACGATGTCATCTTGCTTATCGGAATCGCCTTCTTATCGATCGGCCTGCTCTTCAAAGTGGGAGCTGTTCCGTTTCATGCGTGGAGTCCAGATGTTTATCAAGGCGCGCCAACTCCAGTAACAGCCTTTATGGCGGCAGCAACAAAGGTCGCCGCATTCGGTGCGATGTTGAGAATTTTCTACACAGCTTTTGCAAATGCTTATTGGGAATGGCGCCCGATGCTAACTGGCATTGCAATCATCACCATGTTCTTTGGTTCGGTAGTTGCTATCGCTCAGCGCGATATTAAAAGAATGTTGGCATATTCTTCAATTGCCCACGCAGGATTTCTATTAACTGGAGTTATCGCTCTTAACAAAGCAGGGCTAGAGGCTTCACTCTTCTATCTCTTTGCTTACGGCGTAGCGACTGTTGGCGCATTTGGAATTGTGACTTTGGTTCGCGATTCCTCAGGAGAAGTCACGGACCTTAAGCGTTGGACAGGCCTTGGCAAGAGGTCGCCATTTGTGGCATCACTCTTTGCTGCTTTCCTCCTTGCCTTTGCTGGTATCCCACTAACCAGCGGATTTATTGGGAAATTCTCCATATTTTCCGCGGCGTATGAAAGCGGCAACCACGCAATTGTTCTCGTCGGTGTGCTCTCAAGTGCAATTGCGGCTTACTTCTATATCCGCGTGATAGTTCTGATGTTCTTCAGTGATCCTGTCGAAGATGGCACCACCGTAATAATTCCATCAGTTCTTACATGGGTGACAGTCTTGGGTTCATTTGCCATCACAATTTTCCTTGGCGTATTCCCAACTCCTTTCCTTAACTTTATCTCTTCCTTGGCTGTATTCCTTCGCTGATGTCCACCTTTGGAATTCCCACAGTTTCAGAGGAACTTGAACGCGATTTAACAGAAGGACTAGTAAAGGTAGAGAACCTGCTTGCCAGTCATATCAAAGGTAAGTATCCGCTCGTCGAAGAAACCTCCCATCATCTAGTTTCAGCTGGCGGAAAACGTTTACGCCCACTGCTGACTTTAATCGCAGCCCATCTAGGTGATCCCACAAGATATGAAGTTATTGAAGCGGCAGTAGTTTGCGAGCTCACACACTTGGCAACTTTGTATCACGACGATGTTATGGACGAAGCGCCGTTACGCCGTGGAGTTGAAAGTGCAAACTCTCGCTGGGGAAATACAATCGCAATCTTGACTGGTGATTATCTCTTTTCCAAAGCCTCCGATCTCTTAGCCGATTTAGGTCCCGAAGCCGTGCGCTTACAAGCTCGCACTTTCGAAAGGCTTGTAATCGGACAGATTATGGAAACTCAAGGGCCAGATGCCGGCCAAGATCCACTTGAACATTACCTACAGGTTGTCGCAGATAAAACAGGTTCCCTAATTTCAACCAGTGCAAGATTTGGTGCGCTTTTATCTGGCGCCAAACCAGAGTTTGTTGCCACTGTTACGGAGTTTGGTGAGCAAATCGGAATTGCTTTTCAATTGGCCGATGATGTTATAGATATTGCAAGCGACTCTGAGGATTCAGGAAAAACACCTGGGACAGATCTTCGCGAAGGTGTACCAACTCTTGTCACTCTTAATGTTCTCCGTTCAACAAACCCTGCTGATCGCGAACTGCAAGAACTTCTAAAAGCCCCTATTAAGTCCGAAGTTATTGTGCAGCAGGTACTTTCAGCCCTACGTGTTCACCCTGCAATTGAAGAGTCGCGTAGCGCACTTGTGCAGGTAGCGAACAAAGCACGCTTAGCTTTAGGGCCACTACCTATAGGGGATGCGACATCCGCACTTTTCTCACTCTGCGACATGGTGACAGAGCGCACTCACTAATTACGGTGCAAGAAAACTCCACAGTCGGCTAACCTAGCCTTACCCTCAACGGCGCGGGATAGGTCAACATGTTTGAAGATTTTATTTATCCATTCACCTTTGGTGATCGCACGCAATCTGATTTACTCGGCGGCAAAGGTGCAAACTTAGCTGAGATGGTTCGAATCGGACTTCCAGTACCTCCCGGCTTCACAATTACCACTCATGCATGTCGTGAGTATTTATCAACTAACACTGTTCCTGAAGGACTTACTGAGCAAATCGAGAAAGCTTTAGTGGATCTCGAAAAATCATTAGGAAAGAAATTTGGAGATGCGGCAAATCCTCTCCTTGTCTCCGTACGTTCTGGTGCAAAGTTTTCTATGCCAGGAATGATGGAGACTGTACTTAATGTTGGAATGACACCAGAAGTTGCTGAAAGCATGGCTATCCAAACTGGCAATCCTCGTTTTGCTTGGGACTCTTACCGTCGCTTCATTGATATGTACGGGCGTATCGTCTGTGATATTTCACCTGATGAGTTCCATAAGACTGAAAGTCGTGTTCTCTCATCCTTCGGAATTTCTAGTATTCAAGAGTTAGATGTGATGGGCTTACAAGCACTTGCTGATGGCTACATCAAAACAACCGAAGCTGTTACAGGTTTGCCATTTCCAACGAATCCCGTGGATCATTTGATGCGTTCTATTGAAGCGGTATTTCGCTCATGGAATTCAGAACGCGCACAGTTATATCGTCGTCGTGAACGTATTCCTTCCGACTTGGGCACCGCTGTAAATATCCAATCGATGGTTTTTGGAAACCTCAGCGATGATTCAGGTACTGGTGTGGCATTTACCCGCGACCCTGCAACGGGCGAAAAAGGCAGTTACGGGGATTACCTTGAGCGAGCACAAGGTGAAGATGTTGTAGCAGGTATACGTAACACGATCTCTCTCGTTGAGTTTGGTGAGAAGAGCCCTGTAGTACATGCAGAACTTGAACGCGTGATGACCCTTCTTGAAGATCACTATCGAGATCTGTGCGATATCGAATTCACTGTCGAAAAGGGCAAACTCTGGATCCTTCAAACTCGTGTAGGTAAGCGCACTGCTGAGGCTGCGTTCCGTATCGCCACACAGTTAGTTGATGAGGGCAAGATAAGTATGGATGAGGCGTTGGTTCGCACCTCTGGCGACCAATTAGCGCAATTGATGTTCCCACAATTCGATCTTGCTGGTTCTGTTACAGCAATCGCGACGGGAATTCCTGCATCCCCTGGAGCGGCTGTGGGTGAAGTGGTCTTTGATTCGCGTCGCGCTTTCGACTTAGCGCGCTCTGGAAAGAAAGTAATTTTGGTGCGTCGCGAAACAAGTCCGGATGACCTTGTCGGCATGGTCGCATCTGAAGGTATTTTGACAAGTCGTGGTGGCAAAACATCACATGCTGCAGTTGTTGCACGCGGAATGGGCAAGACGGCCGTTTGCGGTACGGAAAGTATTTCTGTCGATGAACGCGCATCACTCTTTACCGTTGGCAGTTTGACTGTCTATGAAGGCGAAATTATTTCTATCGATGGATCGACAGGAAATGTTTATATGGGAGTCATTCCAGTGATTGCATCTCCAGTGACTTCCTATTTAGAAGGTCGATTGTCGGCTGCAAGCGATGAAGCGTCTCCAGTTGTTAAAGCTGTCGATCGCATTCTCAGTTATGCCGATGAAATCCGTACTCTCCGAGTACGCACAAATGCCGATACTCCTGAAGATGCCGTGCGCGCACGAATTCTTGGTGCAGAAGGTGTTGGGCTCTGTCGCACAGAACATATGTTCCTTGGGCCACGCCGTTCCTATGTAGAGCGCTTAGTCTTGGCAGAAAATGAAGATGTGCAACGCGGTGTGATTGCTGAAATGGAACCTCTGCAACGCGGTGATTTCGTCGGCATCATGATGGCTATGTCTGGTTTACCTGTAACTGTTCGACTTCTTGATCCTCCATTACATGAATTCCTTCCACCCCTTGCTGCCCTTAGCTCTGAAATGGCACGCGCAGAAGCCTTGGGTGAGGAAGTCCCTCCTCGAGACCTAGCCATTTTCGCCGCTGTTAAGCGTCTTCATGAAGCCAACCCCATGCTTGGGTTGCGTGGAGTTCGTCTTGGAATTCTGATTCCAGAGCTCTACAAGATGCAGGTACGGGCCCTTGTTCATGCCTACCTCGAGGTAAAGCGATTAGGGCATGATCCAAAACCTGAGGTGATGATTCCACTTGTCGCAACCCAGCGGGAACTGCTTTATCTTCGCGAAACTCTTGAAGATGAAATCAAAAAAACTTTCATCGGCACAGGACAGAAATTAGATATCCCAATTGGGACAATGATTGAAACTCCGCGCGCAGCAATTACAGCAAGTCGTCTAGGTCAATACGCAGACTTCTTCTCATTTGGCACCAATGACCTTACGCAGTTGACGTGGGCATTTAGTCGAGATGATGTTGAGTCCACTTTCTTGCCGCGCTACCTTGACCTGGAGTTGTTGCCATTTAACCCATTTGAATCTCTGGATCAGGCAGGTGTGGGAATCTTGGTTCGCACTGCAACCGAACAAGCCCGTTCCTTACGTCCCGATTTTAAATTAGGTGTATGCGGTGAACACGGGGGAGACCCTCGCAGTATTCACTTCTTCCATGAATTAGGTCTTGACTATGTTTCTTGTTCGCCTTTTAGAGTTCCGGTTGCGCGTCTTGAAGCAGGGCGTGCGCTAGTTCTTAAGAGCGCTAGCGGTAGTTCGGTTTGACCGAACCAAATCCGTTCCTAAGAAAGTCAATGCCAACCAGATAAATGCAAAGCCGATGAGTCGGCCCGCCGGCATCGCCTCATGATTGATGAGCGTTCCGATTAAGAACATTATTGTTGGAGTGATGTACTGCAATAAACCAGTGATTGTGAATGGTAACCGCGTTGTTGCGCCGTTAAACCAGAGCAGTGGAACAACAGTCACTACACCCGCGCCTACGAGTAGAAGCGTTGACTTACTATCGTGGCCCAGTTGAGCCCGCTGTTGATTTTCTAGAAAGACCATATAAGAAACACAGGGGATAAGTGCGATAAGGGTTTCAATGGAGAGAGACTCTAAAGCCCCTAAATTCAAGCTTTTTTTCATGAAACCGTAGGAGCTCCAAGAGATCGACACCGCCAAGGCAATCCAAGGTACAGATCCGAATTCCACAGTAAGTACGACCACCCCGATTGCTGCAAGTGCCACAGCGACCCATTGAAAGGTGCGCAAGCGTTCGCGGAAAACTAAAACTCCAGCAGCAACTGTGACGAGGGGGGTGATGTAATACCCAAGGGACGCCTCAACAACACGGTTGACGCTCACGGCCCAGATATATACACCCCAGTTGATTGTCAGAAACATTGACGAGAGTGCAAGTAAGGCAAATGTACGTCGCGTGCGGATTATCGCAATTGTTTTACCGAGTTGTTTACGTGCCCCTAATAAAAGGAGACAAAAAACTAAAGCCCATATTCCGCGGTTAGCCAAGATTTCAAATGCAGTAGCTTTCTTGAGTTGGTGCCAGTACACGGGCAACAATCCCCAGAGGGTGTAGGCCATTACTCCGTAGAAGAGCCCTGTTGCTTTATGTTCGATTTTACTAATTCGGGCTCACCGGTAGTTAGTAAATTGAACTGCGAATTCCCATTTTGCTTCTTTAATCATGGCAATGGCATCTTGTAGGTCGTCACGACTCTTGCTAGTGACGCGGAGTTCATCCCCTTGAATTTGGGTCTTGATTGATTTTGGACCTTCGTCGCGTAGCAATTTGGCGACCTTCTTGGCATTCTCGGTAGAGATACCTTCTTTAAGCGGACAGTTAATTTTGTAAATCTTGCCACTGAGAGATGGCTCGCTTGGGTCAATATGCTTAAGGGATACTCCGCGCTTTACCAATTTATCTTTCAAGACATCTAACGTTGCCTTTGCGCGTTCCTCGGTACCGGCTTCGATCAAAATCTTTTCGCCTTCGAGCTCTAATTTCGCTCCAGTATTCTTAAAATCAAAACGTGTATCAATCTCACGGATTGCTTGGTTGACCGCGTTATCGAGCTCCATACGGTCGATCTTAGAAACTACGTCAAAACTGCTATCTGAAGCCATTTTCATTACTCTCTTTCATTACTTGCCCTTAAAAAAGGCGGTTTGCGCGCCTACTTGCCTACGGTATCCTTTGACCTCGCACAATCCATAATTGCCGCAAGTTCTGTTCGACCCTGGCGGGTTGCCCGAGCGGCCAATGGGAGGGGACTGTAAATCCCCCGGCTCTGCCTTCGAAGGTTCAAATCCTTCACCCGCCACCAGTAAGACTTAAAAGTGCCTACAGAAGAATCGATTCAGTCGAATTCGAAAATAACTTCTAATTAGGTTGGGTAAACCCAACCTTGCAATTGAAGTTGCGCTCCTCGGCTCTCAGGATTGCTCCCGTCGGCCGCCTCACACGTGGCCATGCACGGCCAATACTGGACCGTGAAGACTCGAGGAATAGGGAGGGATTCGATGTCGGTCTTGAACTTTAGCGATGGCGGTCGTTCTCGCGCCCCTAAAGGTAAACCTGTCAAAATCATTTTAGGTATCGGACTGCTTTCAATTACCGTCGCTCTTGGTTCTACTCTTGCTGCAAATATCAATATCAACTCAGGGCCCGTTGAATTTGGACAAGGGGTTGCGCAGACTGTTTACTGCGGATCGAACGCAGAGAGCACTCTTACCGTTACACCTGTTTCGAGTTTTGTTAATAGCGCCAATGAAGGTGACTTCCAACTTAGCGGCGTTCAGATAAGTAATATTCCCAGTGAATGCAACGGTAAAGATTTCATCATAAAGGCCTACTCGGGAACCGAATCTAATCCTCTCTATCTCGCACTTCCTACGTGTGCCAACCAGGGCACATCGACACAAAGTGCTGAAGTTCTCTTTGATGGTGGCCGCGATGCAAGCGATTATCCTGGGTTAGATGTTTATGGTGATCCATGGGGTGGATATTCCGGTGCCACCGGCAACAGTGACTATGTCACTGGTGATGGACATGGATATGCATATGTTGTCAACGATGTCGGTATTTATCCGAGCGATATAACTGCGACAAGTTTTGTCGCAAATTTCGATGGTAATCGCTCCTTTGGCCCATGTGGAACATTCGCACTCTCCACAGATGTATACAAATTTACTATTGAAACTCGCGATGACACCTGGGGGGTTGATCATTGGCGCTCATTAGATCAGATGCCATCTAATACGGATGCAGACTTCCCTTGTGGCGTTAGCGGGACTTACCACGTAACTTCCGATGGAATTCTCGATACAAACTCCAATTGTGTTGGCGCGGTGAATATTGACTCCTCTGTAACCTCCATCGGCCCTTGGGGATTACGGGGTTCGCATGTAACAGATGTGATAATCCCCAATTCAGTCACCTATATTGAGGCAGAGGCTTTTAACTCCACACCTTCATTGACGAGTGTGACCATCGGGAACGGTGTCGGGATAATCAATTCCTATACCTTTGCTGATTCCACAAACCTAGCCTCGGTTACTATTGTTGGCAGCACGCTCGTAAGGATTGATCACGGAGCTTTTTATAACACCGCTCTCTCTTCAATCTCTCTGCCTTCAAGTGTCCAAACCATTAGCTGGGATGTTTTCAAATGGACGAACATCATCTGCCTTGACTTGCCGCTTGGGGTTGCCATTGATCCGAATGCCTTCGGGGACATCGCCATCCCTGGGGCCTGCTCGCCTTAAAAGGAGACGAAGCTCAGATTTCATCCTAAAAGGTTGGGTCTGCCCAACCCCCTGCCTTGCACTCTCCCCTTGCACCTGTAAGGGTTAACCCATCGGCCTCCTCACAAGTTGCCGTGCGTGGTCCATACGGGAGCACCTTGCACGATGAATTTGGAGAGAAGCGATG
>WLOP01000003.1 GCA_009699205.1 Actinomycetota bacterium | reverse complement strand
GGCCAAGTCATAACGCTTTGCATTGAAATAAAGATTCTCAATAAGATTTTGTGCAGCTTCCTTTGTTGGAGGCTCACCTGGACGTAGCTTGCGATAGATATCGAGAAGCGCTTCGTCTTGTGTCTTGACGGTATCTTTATCAAGAGTTGCACGAATTGATTCGAACTCGCCGAACTCTTCAAGAATCTGTTCTGTTGTCCAGCCAAGTGCCTTTAAGAAGACAGTGACTGACTGCTTACGCTTGCGGTCGATACGAACACCGACCAAATCTTTCTTATCAACTTCAAATTCAAGCCAAGCACCGCGGCCAGGAATAATTTTTGAAGTGAAAACATCTTTATCTGAAGTCTTTTCAATCTTACGTTCGAAGTAGACACCAGGTGAGCGAACTAGCTGTGAAACAACAACGCGCTCAGTGCCGTTGATAACAAAAGTTCCACGCTTTGTCATGACAGGGAAATCGCCCATGAAAACTGTCTGGGACTTAATTTCACCTGTGGTGTTATTGGTGAACTCAGCAGTGACGAAGAGTGGTTGCGAGAAAGTTGTATCGCGCTCTTTGCAGTGCTCAATTGAATACTTAGGTGGCTCGAAACGATGGTCTCTGAAAGAAAGACTCATGGTGCCTTGGAAATCTTCAATTGGTGAAATCTCTTCAAAGATTTCTTCCAAACCAGATTGCTGAGGGAGCTCACCACGACTAGTTACTTCGGCTTTGGCTAAGCGTTCGCGCCATGCGTTGTTACCTAATAGCCAGTCAACGCTTTCGATTTGCAGCGCTAATAGGTTAGGAACTTCGAGAGGTTCGCGGATCTTCGCAAAAGAAATACGGCGTGGTGCAACATTTTTTGATTTTGACGCGGCCAAGGGTTGTCCTTTCGAACAGTTTTAGTGACGCACGGAGAAAAAGGTCTCAGCCGCTATATGCATTGACCTCAAGGATTTTGTGCGAAAGCGAAGGGTATCGGGCTTAGCCCCCGCGTGTCCAACCGAGGCTTGTATCACAACCTCGGGGCCCCCGCCATGGATTTGGCAAAATTATGTGGGGATTTGTTCCCCCCTTATATTTCCCCCCTTATATCTAGGGGTACCCCCTCACCTTGAGCGGGCAAAAGGAAGACCCCGAGCCTGAGCCCGGGGTCTTCCTTGGTGAAGCGAATTACTTGATGGTGACAGTTGCGCCAGCTGCTTCGAGAGCTGCCTTTGCCTTGTCGACTGCATCCTTAGATGCCTTCTCAAGCAGTGTTGCTGGGCATGCATCAACGAGGTCCTTGGCTTCTTTCAAGCCGAGGCTTGAATTGATGTTACGGACTTCCTTGATCACTGCAATCTTCTGTGATCCAGCTGAATCAAGAATAAGTGTGAACTCATCTTGTGCTGCTTCTGCTGCAGCTGGTGCTGCTGCGCCTGCGGCTGCAACTGGTGCTGCTGCTGTTACATCGAATTCAGTTTCGAATGACTTAACGAACTCTGAAAGTTCGACAAGTGTCATTTCCTTGAACTGACTCAATAGGTCTTCGGTGCTGAGCTTTGCCATGATTTATTCCTTCTCTTCCGCTGCTTGGGGTGCCTCAATATCTTCGACGATTACTTCGGCGACTACTTCGGCGACTACTTCTGGTGCAGCATCTGCTGCTGGGGTTTCTGCAACTGCGTCAGCAACTGGTGCTTCAACAACTGCTTCAACAACTGGTGCTGCAGCTGGAGCAGCAGGTGCTTCGCCAGCTTCCTTCTTAATACGAAGAGCATCAATGGTGCGGACTGCCTTAGCAAGCGATGCCTTCATAGCGCCAGCAAGCTTTGCCAAGAGAACCTCACGGGACTCAAGATCTGCCAACTTGAAGATTTCAGCTGCTGTTACTGATTTGCCTTCGTAAATTCCACCCTTGATAACAAGGAAAGGATTTTCTTTAGCGAAATCGCGCAAGCTTTTAGCTGCATCGATTGGGTCGCCCTTAATGAATGCAACTGCAGAAGGTCCTTTGAGAAGTTCTGAAGGAACGTCAACGCCTGCTTCCTTCGCTGCAATTTTGGTAAGGGTGTTTTTTACAACTGAATACTTGGTTGTTGAACCAAGGTTTCGGCGTAATTGCTTCATCAAAGTCACGGAAAGACCGCGATATTCGGTGAGCACTGTGGCGTTCGCTGTGCGGAAATCTTCCGTCAGCTCAGCAACTGCTGCTGCTTTATCTGGGCGAGCCATTCGGTTCACCTTTCTTTATCCATTAAGTGGTGCGTGGGTAAAAATTAGGTCTTAAAAAGCAGAAATCCCGTGACGCGTAAGGGCGCACGGGTTAATCGTGAACACCTACGCGGGAGAGACTTTCGTCTTTTTCATGAGCCCATCTTGCGATGAGTTCATAACCTGCGGTCTTTGGTTATATGGCGAGGGTAGGCGCAAGCGCCCACCCTCGTCAAACTGAAAGTTACTCGGCTGAGCTGCTTTCGCGAACCAAGTTGGGATCAACCTGAATACCAGGCCCCATCGTGGTGGAAACAGTTGCCTTCTTGATGAAGCGTCCCTTTGAAGAGGATGGCTTCGCGCGCAGAACTTCTTCAAGTGCTGCTGCGTAGTTATCGGCTAGTTGTGCGGCAGTGAATGAAACCTTGCCGATGATGAAGTGAAGGTTTGAATTCTTATCAACGCGGAACTCAATCTTTCCGCCTTTGATATCTGTCACTGCCTTCGCAACATCGGTGGTAACTGTTCCGGTCTTTGGGTTTGGCATCAAACCGCGAGGCCCAAGTACCTTTCCAAGGCGACCGACTTTGCCCATCAAATCTGGTGTGGATACGACTGCGTCGTAATCTAGGCGACCCTTTGAAACTTCATCAATCAAATCATCGGCCCCAACAATGTCAGCGCCAGCTGCGCGTGCTTCTTCAGCGCGCTCTCCACCTGCGAAAACTAGAACGCGGACTGTCTTACCAGTTCCGTGTGGCAAGTTAACGGTTGAGCGGATTGCTTGATCAGCTTTCTTTGGATCTACGCCGAGGCATAGTGCAACTTCAACAGTTGCATCGTATTTAGTAGTCGAGGTTTCGCGAGCTAGCGTTACTGCCTCAAGCGGTGAGTAGAGGTGATCTTGTTTGACCTTCTCTGCCGCTGCTTTGTATTTCTTACTGCGCTTCATTTCTTTCTCCAATTTCTCTTCTTAAGAAAATTTCTTTTCCTTTGAAGATTTAGTGATTGTGGTTAGACGAACCAGCGCGGTTCTCCCACATCTGCAATCCGGGGTGGATTACAGAAATTTATTAGTCAGTGACTGTGATGCCCATTGATCGCGCAGTACCTGCGATGATCAAACTGGCTGCATCCATGTCATTGGCGTTGAGGTCTTCCATCTTTGTCTTTGCAATCTCTAGGACCTGAGCCTTAGAGATCGAAGCAACCTTTGTCTTGTGAGGGACAGCAGAACCCTTTTCGACTCCGGCAGCCTTCAAGATAAGACGTGATGCTGGAGGTGTCTTAGTAATGAAAGTGAAAGAGCGATCTTCGTAGACAGAGATTTCAACAGGAATGATCTGACCCTTTTGTGATTCAGTCGCAGCGTTATATGCCTTGACGAATTCCATGATGTTCACACCGTGCTGACCGAGGGCAGGGCCCACAGGAGGTGCAGGGGTTGCAGCGCCAGCTTGAATCTGTAGCTTGATCATTGCGCTGATCTTCTTTTTCGGGGCCATGATGGTTTCCTTTTTCTATCTCTTTGTTGGTGGATTAAATCTTTTGGACTTGGTGGAATGAAAGTTCAACTGGAGTCTCGCGACCGAAGATTGAAACCAATACCTTGAGCTTTGCCTGCTCAGGCATGATTTCGCTGATTGATGCTGGAAGCGTTGCAAATGGACCATCCATAACAGTGACGGATTCGCCAACTTCGAAATCAACTACGCGGATCTCAGGCTTATCGGACTTCTTGACTGGACGTGGGGCAAGAATCTTCTCTACTTCATCAAAAGTTAATGGGCTTGGGTGGTGAGCGTTACCAACAAAGCCAGTGACGCCAGGAGTGTTACGCACAGCAGACCAAGACTCGTCTGTGAGGTCTAAACGGACCAAGACATAACCTGGGTAGATGTTGCGCTTAACCATCTTGCGTTGGCCGTTCTTGATTTCCATGACTTCTTCTTCAGGTACTTCAATTTGGAAAATGTAATCTTCCATATTTAATGAAGCGATGCGCTGATGAAGGTTGGCCATAACTTTCTTTTCGTAGCCGGCGTAAGAGTGGACTACATACCAATCGCCAGGGGCGTTACGTAGTGCTTGACGAAATTCTGCGTTGGGATCGAATTCCTCTTCTTCAGAGCTGGTTGCATCAACTTCCTCGATTGATGCAACTTCATCCAAAACCTCAACTGCAGCCGGAGCTTCCTCAACTGCCGAAGCAGCAAGAGCCGCTTCGAAAGCATCCGGTTTAATTTCTTCAGACATGTGAGTTCCTTATCCAAATACCAAGAAAACGATCTTGGTTAAGACTAGATCGAGCAGGGAAACGACAACGATAATAAAAGTTACGAAAACTAAAACGACTGAGGTGTATGTGGTCAACTGCTTACGAGTTGGCCACACAACTTTGCGAAGTTCTGAAACTACTTGGCGATAGAACAGGCCAATGCGCGCGAAGAGACCAAGTTTCTTCGCATCTTCAGATGCAACTACATCTGTCATTGTGAACCTTCCTTTCGTTAGTTCGAGCCGTACCTACATTGCAGGGCAGGAGGGACTTGAACCCCCAACCGCCGGTGTTGGAGACCGGAACTCTGGCCAATTGAGCTACTGCCCTTCGCGAAGGCATGGCAAAACCATAAGAATTACCAAATCCCCGTGAGCGTTGAAGTGTAGAGGCTCACCATGGGTTAGGTCTAACTCGATTCTGGGCTCCAAGCCCGCTTCTCTATGCGAGGGCTTAATTGAGCGTCTAGGGGGTGGGAGCGACTCCTTATTTATTACGGCAGACTTAGCTATATGAGCGCGAAACGAATCTCCTCCCGCATAGCCGCAATCGCTGAATCTGCGACGCTAGCCGTTGATGCCAAGGCCAAAGCGTTGAAAGCTGCTGGTCGCCCAGTGATTGGTTTTGGAGCGGGAGAACCTGACTTTCCAACGCCTAGCTACATCGTTGAAGCCGCGCAAAAAGCTGCAGCGCAACCGGCCAACCATCGCTACACGCCCACATCAGGATTGCCGGAGTTGCGCGATGCGATCGTTGCAAAAACACTTCGCGATTCCAACTACGTAATAACTTCAGATCAAGTTCTTGTCACTAACGGAGGCAAGCAAGCTGTCTATCAAGCCTTCGCAACAATCCTTGATCCAGGCGATGAAGTTCTACTGCCATCTCCTTACTGGACAACGTACCCAGAGTGCGTGAAATTAGCTGGCGGAGTTGCCGTTGAAGTATTCGCTGATGAAAGTCAAAATTACTTAGTCTCTGTCGAACAATTAGAAGCTGCCCGCACCCCAAAGACAAAAGTTTTGCTCTTTTGCTCACCTAGCAACCCAACTGGCTCTGTCTATTCTCCCGAACAAGTTAAAGAGATTGGTGAGTGGGCGCTCAAGAATCAAATCTGGATTATTTCCGATGAAATTTATGAGCACCTTCTGTACGACGGAGCACTAGCTCCGAGTTTGCCTGTATTGCTTCCAGAGTTGGCTGACCAAACAATCATTCTCAATGGCGTTGCGAAAACTTATGCAATGACTGGTTGGAGAGTCGGTTGGATGATTGCCCCTAAAGATGTAATTAAGGCTGCAACGAATTTGCAATCTCATCTCTCTAGCAACGTCTCTAACGTTTCTCAGCGCGCAGCTATTGCTGCCCTCACAGGAGACTTATCAGCGGTGCGTGCCATGGGCGAAGCTTTTAACCGTCGCCGCAAATTAATTGTCGGATTGCTCAATGAGATCCCAGGCTTTGAATGTCCTATGCCAACCGGCGCTTTCTACGTTTATCCATCAGTTAAAGGCGTACTCGGTAAAACTATTCGCGGTAAGACGCCTCAAACGTCAGCGGAATTAGCAACGTTAATCCTGGAAGAAGTTGAAGTGGCAGCAGTGCCTGGTGAAGCTTTTGGGCCCTCTGGATATTTGCGTTTTTCCTATGCAACCAGCGATGAAGATATCGTGGAAGGTATCGCCCGTATTAAGAAGCTAATTACTGAAGGTTAATTCCAACCAAGTTCACTTCGGGCTCAAGCGTAATTCCATACTTCTCGAAAACTTTCTTCCGAGCCTCTTTAGCAAGTGTCGCGATATCTGCAGCGGTTGCTGTTCCTGAATTTGTCAGCGCGAGAACATGTTTCGTGGAAATTCGTGCACCTGAAACTGAATCACCTTTGTGAACCCCCGCATGCTCCATCAACCACGCAGCAGATGTTTTCACTTGACCGCCTGCTTGAGGCCATCGAGGAGCATCTGCAGGAAGATTCGCCGCTTCTTCAGCGCTAATAATTGGATTGGTGAAAAACGAACCTGCTGACCATGCATCATGATCATCAGGGTTGATGAGCATCCCTTTTATTCCACGTAACTTTAGAGTTGCTGCACGAACTGCAGTCACTGCCGATTTCTCGCCGACTGCGATTGCAAGCTCTTTGGCTAGCTCTTCATAAACGATGCCGGTCGACATTTCGCCGATACGGAGTTGAAAAGCAACATCTAGGATGACAAACCTGTCACGTTCCAATTTGAACTTAGAACTACGGTAAGAAAATTCGCACTCTTGATTCGTAAAGGTACGGATCTTCTTCTCAATCCGATCGAATGTACGTACACGTGTAATAAACTCGGATACTTCATGGCCATATGCACCAATGTTCTGGATTGGTGCAGCACCCACGGTCCCAGGTATCCCACTAAGAGTTTCTAAGCCAGCAAAGCCTTTGGCGATGGTGGTTTCAACAAATGAATCCCAATTTTCACCGGCACCAATTGTTAATGTCGCGCCGCTACATGCATCTACTTCGGCCTTTATTGCATTATTCGAAATCCGGATGACAGTTCCTTCGAAACCAGAGTCACTCACAAGAATATTTGTGCCACCACCAAGAATAAGAATTGGCGAATCCCCCGCAGCCAACAGCGCTGCAACTATCTCGGCTTCAGTGGAAACTTCGACGAAATTCTTGGCAGGTCCTCCCACGCGCAAACTCGTGTACTGAGAAAGGTCGCTCATGAGTAAAAGGTTAGCGCCTTAGACATTCCTAGCACTTTGATTCCATTCGAGGTCGCGGTGAGCTCTAAGCGCACCGTCTGCTCATCGACTTCCACAACGATTCCATTAACCGTTAAATCAACTTGAGCGCCAGCAGGCACTATTACTGGTTTAGTAAATCTTCCAGAGAACTCTTTCATTGAGGCAGAGCCGCCCGACCAATCTGTCACGAATTTGGCGACAAGTGCCATCGTTAACATTCCATGAGCAATGACATCGGGTAGCCCCACAGATTTGGCAAAGGCTTCATCCTGGTGAATAGGATTTTGATCGCCGCTTGCGTCCGCGTATTGCTTCAAGAGCGCACGGTCAATCCAGAAAATTCTCTCAGTTAATTTGGTGCCCACTTCAATCATGCTCGCACCACCAGAGTCGACCATGTTGAAACTACTAATTCAGACCCTGCATGCAAATCTGATCGAACGGTGACAATTTCATTTCCGGCAGCGACTTTGTAATTTTCAATGGTCGATGAACATGTTAATTGATCACCAGCAACTATTGGGCGATGTATTTCGAACTTTTGATCACCATGTACCAAACGCGACCAATCCAAACCAACTGATGGGTCTGAAAGAAGTTGTTGAGATTGCGCCAGAGTTATTCGGATAGAAAAAGTTGGTGGAGCAACAACAGGATTTAATTCGCCAACGACAGCAGCAAATGAATCGATTTCAGATTGCGTGACAGAAACTGGCTCCGCACCGTAAAACGTGCGCCCGACGGAATCGGGATTGAGCATTAACGAGTTTCGCGGTGAAGAGTTGAAGCTTTGCAACGAGGGCAGAACTTCTTGAGTTCAAGACGGTCTGGGTCGTTGCGGCGGTTCTTCTTGGTGATGTAGTTACGTTCTTTGCAATCCACGCAGGCCATGGTGATCTTTGGACGAACGTCCGCGCTCTTACTTGCCATGGTGGAACTCCTTCGTAGATGAGGGCGTCAGGCTACCTGACCACCCTGCAAGGTGTGAAATTGAACCTTTTGCTCCACGTTTTTACACGTGGTCCTGCCGTTCTAGTAGCGGAGGCGGGATTCGAACCCACGACACAGCGATTATGAGCCGCTTGCTCTACCAAGCTGAGCTACCCCGCCAAACCTTTCCTAACTTTTTCTGCCAGTTTCTTGCCATTTAGTTCCGAGCCCCCCAACGGAATCGAACCGTTGACCTTTTCCTTACCATGGAAACGCTCTACCGACTGAGCTAGGGGGGCGCGCAACAATAAGTGAGCGTACAGGCAGACCTCGATAATTCGAAAATTTCCCGTTATGGCCAGCGTTAGAGGGCAGGGTTTAAGGTCACTTTCCCAGTTGTTTCGCGAGCAAGCATTGCTTTGTGAGCAGAGGCCGCCTGGCTTAGCGCAAATACTGGACCGATGAGCGGAGTGAGTTTTCCTGCCTGGATCAAAGAGAAAAGTTCTGCAATGACATCGTTAATCAACTCAGGTTTTCCAAAACAATTTCCTAACCAAAACCCTGAGACAGTCTTGGTGCTTCCAAGGAGGGCTCCGGTCTGGATAGGAGTTGTTGGAGTTCGCGAAGCCATTCCGTAGGTGACTAAACGTCCAAAGGGTGCAAGTACCGCGAGTGAATCATCGAAAGTTTTTCCGCCAACCATTTCTAAAATCAAATCAGGGCGTTTGCCTCCATTGGCTTCACGTAGCGCTTTTGGTAAATCAGATGCGCGAGCATCCACTGTTACATCGGCACCAAGCGAGAGCGCTATATCTGCTTTCTCGGCAGATGAAGTAACTGCAATAACAAAAGCTCCCCACATCTTTGCAAGTTGAACCGCGACTGAGCCCACTCCACCAGCGGCTGCAAAGATGACGACGCTTTCACCTTTCTTTACGTGACCAATAGTTTTGAGAATATGCCAAGCAGTTGTTCCTTGAACAAGCATCGCAAGCGCTTGCTCGTCAGAAACTCCCACAGGAATATCGATTAAAGAATCTTTTTGCGCTAAAGCCAGCTGAGCATATGCGCCCTCATGTACTGGAGCGAGCACACGTCGCCCAGAACTCGTTGTGCCAACCACTTCAAGTCCAGGAAAGAACGGAAGTTTTTGTGCAACCAGATAACTATTTTCAATCTGGTGAGTATCTGCATAATTCACGCCAATCGAGGAAACGGTAATTAACACTTGATCATCTGAAGGCTTGGGGTCTGCGACTTCGACGAACTTCATGACATCTGGACCGCCGAATTGGGTAACTTCGATTGCTCTCATGCTTGCAAGCCTAAAGGGGTAGAGACTAAATGTCTTGCTGTGTTCTACGCTGGGGTCATGGTCTCGATTCGAATTCTTGCTGGCATTGCAGAGCAGGATTTAGCTCGCGGTATTTTCGATCAAGTGTGGCCAAGCAGTGATGGCACGCAGATCACCGCAAACCTTCTTCAAGCGATGGTCCATAACGGCACATACGTTGCTGGGGCTTTTATCAATGGCGAAATTGTTGCTGCGGCATTTGCTTTCCCAGGTTTAGGTGAGGATAAGCATCTGCACTTACATTCACATATGGCGGCAGTAAAAGAGGAATTTCGCAATCAAGATATTGGTTCGGCGCTAAAGAAACATCAAAAACTCTGGGCGCTAGAAAACGGATATGACGAGATTCGCTGGACTTTTGATCCCCTCGTTCGCAGAAATGCGCGATTGAATCTTGGCAAGTTGGGCGTGCGCGTTTATAACTATTTTCCAGATTTTTATGGTGAGTTAGATGACGCCCTCAACGCTGGGGACCCAACTGATCGAGTAATTGCACAGTGGGAACTCACCAAAGATTGGCAGCCAGAATTCAACGGAGAAGGAATTGAAACCGCTCTCGCTATCGTCGATGGGAAACCTATCTCCCGCCAGTGCGACGCCGAGAAAGTACTGTGCTATTTGCCTGAAGATATTGTTCAGTTGCGTGCGCAAGATTCTGAACTTGCCTTGCAGTGGCGCTTAGCACTTCGTCACGAACTCCAATCTCGACTCGATGCAGGCTGGCAGATAACAGGATTTACTCACGATGGTGCCTACATAGTCTCCAAGAGAGTGGTTTAAATTATGAAAATTAAAAGCGTTGAATTGCGAACTATCGAACTGCCGCTCGTTCGCCCATTTAGAACTTCTTTCGGAACTCAAAACGCTCGCCAACTCCTGCTGATGAAAATTTCGACCTATGAAGGTGGTGAAGGTTGGGCTGAATGCGTTGCAATGTCCGAACCTTTGTACTCTCCTGAATACCTTGCAGGAGCCGCAGATGTTATAGAGCGATTTCTTCTACCTTCGGTTTTCCAAGCGGGAGATATTCACGCTGAAGAAGTCGCACACATTCTTAAACCCATACTTGGCCACCAAATGGCGAAGGCAACGATTGAAACTGCCATCTTGGATGCCCAACTCAAAATGGCTGGGATTTCTTTTGGATCTTACTTAGGTTCATCGAAACCCAAAATTGATTGTGGAGTTTCGGTAGGTATCGCCCCAACAATTGATGCATTGGTCGAAGAAGTATCTCTCTACATCTCTCAGGGATATCGGCGCATCAAGTTAAAGATTGAACCAGGCTGGGATATCGAACCTGTACGCGTCATTCGAAAAATGTGGCCGGATATGCCATTACAAGTTGATGCCAATCAGGCCTACTCGCGTAACGATATCGAGCTACTCGGCAAGCTTGATCCATTTGATCTTCTCCTCATCGAACAACCACTTGATGAACATGATGTTCTTGGTCATGCACTTTTGGCCGCCAAGATTTCAACGCCGATTTGTTTAGACGAATCGATCACATCACTCGAATCAGCACGGGATGCTCTTGCTATAAAAGCAACAACTGTTATAAATATAAAACCTGGACGCGTTGGCGGTTATTTAGAATCAGTACGCATTCATGATCTCTGCGTCGAAAACAACATTGCGGTGTGGTGTGGAGGGATGCTCGAAACTGGAATTGGCAGAGCTGCAAACGTTGCTCTGGCTTCGCTTCCTGGGTTCACGCTTCCTGGAGACACCAGCGCTTCCTCTCGCTTTTTCCAACGCGATATAACTAATCCTTTTGTTATGCACGATGGTCAACTGACTGTGCCGACGGAGCCTGGAATTGGCGTTGAGATCGACTTAGATTTCATAGAGGAAATTACGAGCGCCAAGAAAATAATCACAGCGCCATAAATATGTCCACACTCCTGCTACTCAAACTTTTTTTAGCACCTACCTTTGTCGCGCTTGTTACCGTTATTCAATCCCGTTGGGGTGATGGCATCGGCGGCAAACTGATTGGGCTGCCTCTCACTACTGGCCCTTTTATCTACATCATCTACCAACAAGAAGGAAGATCCTTTGCTGGCCAAGCAGCGCACGGCGTATTGGTCGGGCAAATCTCTCTCATTATTTACACGTGGAGTTACGCGAAAGCGGCAACAAAACTAGATGGCATCCCAGCGCTATCCGTGGGCACTGCTGCATGTATAGCAAGTGGCTTGGCTCTTACTAGCTTTAGTATTGCGCTAACTCCACTTTTAATCGCTTTACTTCTCTTCTGGTTACTGGCCACAAAATTTTGGCCGAAATTTCCAGAAGTTGCTCACACCACTTCACCTCCCAGATGGGAGCTCCCGGTAAGAATGGCTGTTACGGTTTTCTTAATCCTCATTCTCAGCGGCTCTGCATCGGTATTGGGACCTCGACTTGCCGGAGCCTTATCTACCTACCCTGTCATCGCCTCGGTGCTTGGCGTTTTTAACCATAAACGTTTTGGTCCCGGCGCCACAATTGCAACCTTAAAAGGGTTAGTTGCGACGCTGCCTCTCACAATTGTTCTCATGGCTAGCCTTGCAATCGCGCTGTAGGTAGCCATTTAGCCCTTATATAAAACACCTCCTCATCATTACTATGAGCAGTAGTCGAAAGGGAGAAAGTGCAAAACCGTCCGCTTGAAACACTGAGCGATATCGACCATCTTTCAGAGAAATCAATCAATATGGTTGCCGACCTGCTTCAGGAATCGGACAAGGTTCGATCTCGCCGAGATGAAGCCAATCGCAAACGTTTTGCGCGTTTACTCAAGGATCCTGCCGCAATATCTCTGACAATGTCTCTCACTGATGAAGTAATGCGCATGAGTTCAATGCGGAGCGCTGCAAAAACTCTTCGGAAGGTTTCCGTCACCGCCTCACCGGTTGGTTTAGGAATATGGGATTTTCTAGGACTGAAATTGATCAGCGTCGTTTCTTATCTCTCGCCAAAATTGATTATGAAGATTGTTCACCAGAGAGTTCGGATGGCTGCTACAGGGATTATTTTACCGGCTGAAGAGAATCTGCTCTCACGTCACATACGCAAACGCAACATTGATAAGGCGCGGTTGAATATCAATGTACTTGGCGAAGCAGTACTCGGCAATCATGAGGCGACGGAGCGCCTCGATTCAGTTATTGCGATGGTTAAGCGCCCTGAAGTTAACTACGCTTCAGTAAAGATTTCTTCGATTGCCAGCCAACTCATCACGATTGACCACCTTGGTTCTGTTGAGCGAGTTGCAGCTCGCCTACGACTTCTTTATACGCAAGCGCTCAAGGAAAATACTTTCATCAATCTTGATATGGAAGAGTTTCGTGACCTAGAAATTACTGTCGCCGTCTTTAAGAAACTGCTAAGCGAGAAAGAGTTTTTCTCGATGAGCGCAGGTATCGTGTTGCAGGCGTATCTCCCCGAAAGCCATGCGGTATTTGCAGATCTCGTGAGATGGGCCTGCGAGAGAAAGAATTCTGGCGGCGCTGCAATCAAAATTCGCTTGGTAAAAGGCGCCAATTTAGCGATGGAGAAGGCCGAAGCCGAGCTACATGGGTGGGTAGCAGCGCCATATGCAAGCAAGTCAGATGTCGATGCCAGCTACGCCCGTCTTATTGATACCGCTTTGCGACCAGAACATGCTGATGCTGTTCGCATCGGGTTGGCTAGTCACAACCTTTTCCATGTTGCCTTTGCAATAGAAGTGGCTAAACAACGAGGGGTGCTCCACCAATTAGATATTGAAATGCTCGAGGGAATGGCCAATGCTGAAGCTCTCGCCATTGTGGGCAAAGTGGGTAGCGTCCTTCTCTATACCCCTGTCACTAAGCATGATGACTTTCCCGCTGCTGTTGCATATCTTGTTCGTCGCCTCGATGAAAACACATCACTAGAAAATTACCTCAGAGCCTCATTCGAAATGTCTTTCGGAAACGATCGCTACCGTGAACAGGCGGAGCGTTTTCAGAATTCAATTGTAGAGCGCCACAAGATATCAACCCTTAGCCGACGTCACGGGCTAAGACGCGATGACCCACATGCGGATTTCGAGAAAGGAATCTTCCTTAACGAACGCGATGGAGATGCCACAAATCCAGAATTTCGTGATCAGCTGCAAAACGCTTGGAGAGATTTATTCGATAAGCAGGAAATGGAAATACCTTTAGTAATCAATGGGCAAGAAGTGCGCTCATCTGAAACTGAAGTCGGTACCGACCCTGGTAAGAATGGTGAAGTTTGGTATCGCTACAACGTTGCAGATATAAATTCTGTTGACCTTGCAACTGCGAGTGCAAGGCAGGTCCAGCAAGAATGGGAAAATTGCGGAGCAAAAGCGCGAGCAGAGATTCTGGAAAGAGCAGCCCAACTTATGGAAACCGAACGCGCACTTTCTATCGCCGTTATGGCTCGCGATGCCGGCAAAACAGTCTCCGAAGCTGATCCTGAGGTAAGTGAAGCAATCGACTTCGCACGTTTTTATGCGCTCTCTTGTATTGAAAAGGAAAATGGGTCTCAAGCCGCTGGCGTAGTCCTTGTTGTTCCGCCGTGGAATTTTCCTTACGCAATTCCTATTGGTGGGGTTTGTGCCGCCCTTGCAGCGGGAAATGCTGTCATCCTCAAATCGGCCCCAGAAACAGTTGCCACTGCTTGGCATTTTGTACAACAACTATGGCGCGCTGGTGTTCCTAAATCTGTCTTACAGTTCGTTTCCACACGAGACGATGAAGTCGGTCGCCACCTTGTCACCCACGATGACGTCACCATCGTAATTTTGACGGGCGCATTCGATACCGCGTTGATGTTCACTTCTTGGAAACCTTCTCTTGCATTGATGGCAGAAACAAGCGGAAAGAATGCCATTGTCATCTCAGCTAGCGCAGATATCGACAGCGCAGTCAAAGATTTAGTTCAATCTGCATTTGGCCATGGTGGACAAAAGTGCAGCGCTGCGAGTTTGGGAATTGTTGAAACTAGTATCTACGACAATCCTTCATTTATTAAACAACTCGCAGATGCTGTCACAAGTTTGCAAGTAGGTGCGGGATCGCAATACTCCACAACAATGGGACCAGTTATTCGCCCACCTAGCGGTTCTCTATTGCGCGCTCTTACAACTTTAGATCTCGGCGAAAGCTGGTTGGTGAAACCACAGCAACTCGATACCAGCGGACACCTTTGGTCTCCCGGAGTAAAACTAGGAATCACACCTGGTTCATGGAGCCATCGCAATGAATGGTTCGGTCCAGTTCTTGGAATCATGAAAGCGCCTGATTTAAATACGGCAATTGCATGGCAGAACGATGTTGATTACGGACTTACAGCAGGAATTCACTCCTTGGATGAGCAAGAGTGCGAACTTTGGATTTCACAGGTACAAGCAGGAAATCTTTACGTGAATCGCGGAATCACTGGCGCTGTCGTTAATCGCCAACCATTCGGTGGCTGGAAGCGAAGCAGCGTGGGCCGAAGCGCTAAAGCTGGAGGTAACAATTACCTCAACAACCTTCGCAAATGGCAGCCACTCGTCTCTGTCGAAGAGAGCCTTTCCTCAGCGAGAAAATGGTGGGACTCCACCGGCTGTAAGGCAATCGATCGATCGGGCCTTCTTGTTGAACGCAACTATCAACGCTACCTGCCCTCAATTCGCGGTATCGCTATTCGCGTGGACGAGAAAACTCCACGTGATCACATTGCATTCATCTCCGAAATAGCTTCAATGACAGGTACACACATTTCTTGGAGTTCTGCCAGTGATGCGCCGTTTTCTCCGCAAGCGATCAACGAAAGCATTGATGCATTTGTTTTACGGGTTTCCGGCATTGATAAAGTCCGTTGGCTCTCTGATGAAGCTCCGCCAAAACTTGCTTTACTTGAAAAGGGAATATCTCTGGATAGCAGCCCACTGGCAGCGCGCGGAGATATTGAAATGCCTCGTTGGTTATTGGAGCAGAGCATTGCAATTACCAATCACCGTTACGGAAATGTTGGAGCTGGACCTAGGCCGCAAATAAATTAAGGTGCGTTAAAGAGGGCCAAAGAGCGAAAAGTATTGAAATTGGAAGAATCAGAAATACCACCGGAATCATCATTGAAATTTCAGCTTTACCCGCTTTATCCATTAAGTGATTGCGCTCTACTAACCGCACTTCCGCAGCGTGACGTTGCAATACATCTATCAGTGGGGCTCCGCGCAGCATTGCGGTAATCAACGCATCGACGAAACGGCGGATTACAACAGAATCAACGCGGCGGCCTAAGGCATCAAGTGCAACGTGAAATGGCGTTCCCATCCTTACGCTTTTGACTACAACTTTGAGCTCGCCCGAAAGATTGCCGTGAGATCGTTCTGAGATTCTTGCTAGTGCGCTGATTGGTGTTTCACCAGCAGATAGCGCAAGTGTGAGCATCTCAATGATTGATGAAAACTCGCTTTCAATTCTCCGTTGGTACCTCTTTACTTCTCCACTTAGCCCTCGATCAATCATGAAAAATGCCAACGTACCAACGCCTCCTGCAAAAAGGCAGGAAGTAAGAAGATTCTTAGTCGCAACAACTGATACACATGTAACGCAAGCCGCGGCAATAATCGAATGTGTTAGCTGGTCAATACGAAACTTTTCATACTCGCTCTCTCGACCTATCGCTGCTAATCGGCTGCGCACCTTTGGGTTCTCGCTCAAAGTAAAGAATTTAGGCTTTGTGAACTCAGGGAGGTCAAGGAGCAGTATCGCTGCGGCGATAGAGAAGAGAGTTGGTACCAACAATTCTCTTATAGCCATGGCGAGATGTATTCCTGTGCGCCAACGTGCACCGTGCGATTGCTACTCGACACCGTGAAAGTTAAGTCGGCTCTTACTCGTTCCCCTGCTTGCGAACATTGCGATGAATCGCAGGTGAAGGAAAGTCGCATGCTGGCAATCTCTGAGGCGCTAAATCCCAATTTCGGCGCAGAATAATTGAGAACGGCAAATGCCCGCTCTTGAGCGCTCGAGAGCTCCCCGCCAGTGGCGTAGGCATGTACCGCTTCACGTGCCAAAGTACGGGCATGAGCTTCGAGAGCGCTCACTTGCGAAAATTGTGTAAGAAAAAGAAAGATAGGCACGAAAAGCGGAAGCGCCAGCGTCACAAATTCGACTGAGGCGCTTCCTTCAGATTCCTTCTTCAAGGTTTCTCCTCCATCACAGCAATCGCAGTTACATCGGTCGAGCGATTTGCAGCATCTGCCAAAAAGGAAAATCTTGGTAAAAGGTTAGGGATCTTCTTTTCTTGATTGCGAATTAATAGGCGAAGTGGGGCACCAGATGCATCGGTGAGAGAAATAATCTGATCTTGATTTGTCACTTCTCCACTCAAAGCGCTGGAGCTGACTCCGCTTTGTAACGTTGCAATCTCTATGTTCCTGTAATTGATAGCAATTACCAATTGGAAGGCGATCAAGAAAGTTATGACAAGTGGAATCATCACTAGAGAACTTTCCAGGACCCCATCTTCGCTCTTCCAAAAATCCTTAGTGGATGCCATTCATTGAATCCAATGAGTTGCGCAAAATTGCAGTCAGCCTTGGAGCTGCGATAGTCCAGATTGCTGTTACTAATCCGGTCGTCATTAGTACAACTAAGACCCAACCCGGAACATCGCCCTGTTCATCTTTTGCAAACTTATTGAACCCTTCACTAATTTTCCCATTTACTGCTCGAGCTATCACTAAATGTATCCGTACAAGATTTTGGTTTATTGACACCAGTAACTCCCCTCAATCGCCAAGCGCCGATTGCGCCACGGAGAGGATTCTTGGGCTCTTTGAATATGGGGATTTTCGAAGGCGTGAGTTATGTGGAACTAAGCCAGGTGTGTGCTGGTGGGCATTCCAGCGCTCTTGAGATCCTTGCGTAGCTCAGGAGGCAGAGCGAAAAGTAGCGACTCCTCAGTTGCTGTGACAGTTTCAACATCGGTAAAGCCATGGCCGGCTAACCATTCGAGGAGGTCCCGAACCAAAATCTCTGGCACTGAGGCGCCGCTGGTAACTCCTATAGTTTCGACTCCTTCAAGCCATTCGACTTTTGCTTCAGCAGCAAAATCAATCAAATATGCCTCAGGTGTTCCGTATTCCTTGGCAACTTCTACAAGTCGCACAGAGTTGGAGGAGTTCTGTGACCCCACAACCAGAACGAGATCGGCACGTGGCGCAATTTCTTTAATAGCAACTTGGCGATTTTGGGTTGCATAGCAAATGTCATCACTCGGTGGATCGATGATGTGAGGAAAACGTTCACGCAGCGCAGCTACTGTTGCAAGAGTTTCATCAACACTTAGTGTCGTCTGAGTTAACCAAGCCACTCTATTTTCATCTTTAACAACGATGTCCTTGATGTGGTCAAGGCCATCCACGAGTTGGACTTTACCGACCGCTTCACCCGCAGTGCCTTCGACTTCTTCGTGTCCTTCGTGACCAATGAGCAGGATTTCAATATCTTCAGAAGCAAAACGTCTTGCTTCGTGATGAACTTTTGTGACGAGCGGACAGGTGGCATCAATAGTCTTGAGATTTCTGCTTGCAGCATCGATATGGACTTGCGGTGAAACTCCATGAGCCGAGAAAACAACTGTCGCACCCTCAGGGACTTCATTGGTCTCTTCGACAAATATGGCGCCTCTAGATTCGAGCGTTGCGACAACATGCTTGTTATGAACAATCTGCTTACGAACATATACAGGCGCGCCATAAAGGTCTAAGGCTCTCTCAACGCTAATGACAGCACGATCAACTCCGGCGCAGTAACCACGCGGAGCAGCCAGCAGAACTCTCTTGGACATGGAGGGGAGTCTATTAGGATTAGCGCGTGCTCGAAACTTCAGCCGAATCCCCAGCCCCAGTACGTGTTCTTTCGATTGCCCTAAAAGAGTATGTAGATCGCCTTGGCCCCATTTGGATTGAAGGGGAGCTCTCGGAAATTAATGAGCGAACTGGCATGGCCTTTATGCGCCTGCGCGATACCAGCGAAGATATGAGCGTTTCTGTGATGTGTCATCGCAGCGTTCTCGCACCGGTCTCTCCGTTACCTGCCAATGCTCGCGTTGTCGTTTTTGCAAAAGTGTCTTACTACACCAAGAGTGGAACACTCACTCTTTCTGCGAAGGAAATTCGACAAGTAGGAGTTGGCGAATTACTTGCACGTCTTGAGGCCCTCAAGCAACTATTAGCATCAGAGGGGCTCTTTGCTCAAGAAAGAAAAGTCTCACTTCCACTTTTGCCTCGCCGCGTCGGTTTAATTTGCGGAAGAAATAGCGCCGCGGAAAAAGATGTTGTTGAAAATGCTAAGCGACGTTGGCCAGCTGTTCAATTTGAGATTCGTGAAGTTGCGGTACAGGGAGCTGCAGCAGTTGTAGAAGTATCAGCAGCTCTTGCCGAACTGGAAGCCAATCCAGAAGTAGATGTCATCATCATCACTCGCGGCGGAGGATCCTTTGAAGATCTCTTGGCATTCTCCGATGAAAGTTTGGTTCGATTAGCTGCATCCTGCAAGACACCAATTGTGAGCGCCATTGGCCATGAACAAGATGCTCCTCTGCTTGATCTCGTAGCAGATATAAGGGCTTCGACGCCGACTGATGCAGCCAAGAAAGTCGTCCCTGATATCTCAGAAGAGATAGAACTTATTAGCCAATTTCAACAACGTTCACGGAGGAAGATTTCAAACCTTCTTGATTTTGAATATGCCCGAATTAACAGTCTGCGTGAACGCCCAGTACTAAAGGATCCATTTGTCCTCATAACTTCTCGCGGGGAAATTCTCCAAAATTTGCGCGATAGGTCACATCGAAGCGCAACGCATGCGCTTAATTTGGCGCGCGAGGAACTAGTACAGATTTCAGCTCGAGTGCGATCTCTCTCACCACAAGCCACACTCGATCGTGGCTATGCCGTGGTTCAACTCGACGATGGCACGATTGTGCGCGACCCTCAAGGGCTAGATATTGGTGAGAAACTTCGCATCAGGCTTGCCGATGGCCAGATCGCTGCACAAGTAAGCCGACCTTGAGAGTAGATTTACCCCATGGCTACTGAGAAGAGTGACAAAGTTGAAAAGAAACTTTCCTACGAAGCAGCGCGCGATGAACTTGCTGAGGTCGTAACTTCTCTCGAAGCCGGTGGCGTAAGCCTTGAACAATCCCTCAAACTTTGGGAGCGCGGTGAAGAGTTAGCGGCGCTCTGCCAAGAGTGGCTCGACGGGGCTCGTGCAAAACTTGAAAAGATTAAGCCACAATCATGAGCCCAACATTTTCTTATTCTGATTTACTACCAGTTGGAGAAGATTTAACGAAGTACCGCTTTCTTGGAAGCGATGGCGTAAAAGTTGTTACCTACGGAGATAAGACTTTTCTAGAAGTTTCACCTGAAGCGATTTCCAAGCTCACCGAAACTGCTATCCACGATATTCAGCATTATTTACGGCCCGCCCATTTGCAGCAATTGGCCAACATTCTTAAAGATCCTGAAAGCTCACCTAATGATCGCTTTGTAGCGCTAGATCTACTAAAGAACGCCAATATTTCTGCTGGTGGAATTTTGCCCATGTGCCAAGACACTGGCACTGTTCTGGTTACTGCAAAGAAAGGGCAACGAGTTCTGACTTCATCCAAAGATGAGCAAGAGGTTGCCCTTGGCGTATATGAAGCATTTACAACGCTCAATCTGCGTTATTCGCAGATGGCTCCAACAACGATGTGGGAAGAGAAGAACACCGGCAATAACTTGCCAGCACAAGTAGAAATCTATGCTGACACCGATCATCCAGATGAGTACTCATTTCTCTTTATCGCTAAAGGCGGAGGAAGCGCGAACAAGACTTTCCTCTATCAAGAGACTAAGGCTGTTCTCAACCCAGCCAGTTTCTATACGTGGCTTGATGAAAAATTGCGCTCTATCGGTACAGCAGCATGTCCCCCTTACCACCTCGCAATTGTCATCGGGGGAACAAGCGCAGAGCACACAGTCAAGAGTGCAAAACTTGCGAGCACTAAGTATTTAGATTCTCTTCCCACATCTGGAGATGCAGCGACAGGGCATGGTTTTAGAGACCTTGAAGTAGAAGAGGAGGTACTTAAACTCACGCGAACTCTTGGTATTGGTGCGCAATTTGGCGGCAAGTACTTCTGTCACGATGTGCGTGTAATTCGTTTGCCCCGCCATGGAGCCTCTCTTCCGATTGCAATCGCCGTATCCTGTTCGGCCGATCGCCAAGCCCGAGCAAAAATCACTAAAGATGGCATCTTCCTTGAAGAGCTAGAGCGCGATCCTGCTCACTTCTTGCCAGATACCACCGATGCCCATTTGATTGAAAGCGATGGCAACGTCGTCAACATTGATCTCAATCAAGGAATGGAAAAAGTCCTCGCGCAGTTGAGTCAATACCCAGTAAAAACTCGCCTCTCACTTACTGGCACATTGGTTGTTGCTCGCGATTTGGCTCACGCCAGAATTAAGGCAGATATGGATGCTGGAGCACCAATGCCAGAGTACTTAAAGGATTTTGCCGTGTATTACGCAGGTCCGGCCAAAACTCCTGAGGGATATGCCTCTGGTTCTTTCGGGCCGACCACCGCTGGCCGTATGGATTCCTATGTCGAGTATTTCCAATCGCGAGGCGGATCATTTGTGATGCTCGCGAAAGGCAATCGTTCCAAGGCAGTGACAGATTCCTGCAAGAACAACCGCGGGTTTTACCTAGGTTCTATCGGTGGGCCGGCAGCTCGTTTGGCGCAAGATTGCATCAAAAAGGTCGAGGTCTTAGATTTTGCCGAACTCGGCATGGAAGCTGTGTGGAAAATTGATGTCGTAGATTTCCCGGCCTTCATCGTGGTTGATGACAAGGGCAATGATTTCTTTGCTGAAACTTCTAAGCCAATGTCGATTGGATCTCGGCCTCCGGCCTAAAGCAATCCAATGCATCTCTAGTAGTAATTACTCCGCTGGAATTTGACTAGGGCGCTGCAAGGCGTTGAATAGCGCATTTCAATGTAATGGAGTCCCCAACGAATCTGCGTCACAGGATTTGTTCGCCAGTCAGTAGCTATCGAATCCATCTTTGATGCTGGCATCGCCTGCGGGATGCCGTGGGCACCTGATGATCTGTTATGAGATTGATAGTTCCAATGACTCTCACGTTCCCAGAGGGTATTTAAACAATAAAATTGGTGGCTTCCCCAGTTATATTCACTCTGCATAATTGCTTTAGCTACAACTTTGGCGCCGGCTGGTTTATGAGCTATCACGATATTACGACTTGCCAGAGAGACTTCGGCAAGTGCGTTCGCGGAGATTGAAACCTTGGTCGTCAGTTGGCTAAAGAGAGCGACCGAAGGTTCCTGGGCAAGAACTTCTCCATTGACCGATGGAAGAACCAGATGGGTAACCATCGGAAAATCCAAACCATAGGCGGTGGGTTGAACGCTCGAGAGAACGATCATCGCTCCCACACTGCCCCAGGTGAAAAAGGAGAGGGTCAGAATTTTGCGGCGGGCGCGACGAACTCGGGCAGCAAGCGCCTTAAGCACTAACTCCATCTCGTCCCACCTCTCTCGTTCTCTCTCGTTCACTTCTCGTTCACTGGCTCTTGCCAATTTTCCCCAACTCTCCAAAGCCCAGAATTGGGCTATGGGGTCGGGGGAAGGGTTTAAGGGTGGCAAGAAGGGGTGCTAGGCGCAAATTCCAACACGCGTGGCGCCTGAAGATAAAGAAATATCATCCTTGGTGGATAAGTAAAAGCGCAGGTCAGCTAGGGGGAAGTCCGATATGTCCGAAATGTGAGTGTGACCTATTCTTGAAGCCTTTCACCGCCAGATACGAGCACTTTCCATGAAGTGGCGAGAGGGTGGCAGGGCTAAGAGGTGATCGGACCTTCAAGAAGTTCGGTGACCAGGGCGGCAATTGGCGAGCGCTCACTTCGGGTCAAGGTCACGTGAGCAAAGAGCGGATGGCCTTTAAGGGTTTCGACCACGGCGACGACTCCATCATGGCGACCCACCCTCAAGTTATCCCTTTGGGCTACATCGTGGGTCAAGATCACTCGAGAACCTTGACCAATACGCGATAAAACGGTGAGTAAAACTCCGCGTTCAAGAGATTGGGCTTCATCCACGATGACATAGGAGTCATGAAGTGAGCGTCCTCGGATATGAGTCAGAGGTAGGACTTCGATTAACCCACGTTCGAGAATTTCATCAATCACTTGCTGGCTGACTAAGGCGCCCAAAGTGTCAAAAACAGCTTGGGCCCAAGGAGACATCTTCTCCCCTTCGGAGCCAGGAAGGTATCCCAACTCTTGCCCGCCCACAGGATAGAGAGGACGAAAGACAACAACCTTCTTATGTTGGCGCCGCTCCATCACCGCTTCAAGACCGGCACATAAAGCTAGAGCGCTTTTGCCTGTTCCGGCTCGACCGCCCAGGGAAACAATTCCGACTTCGCTATCCATCAAGATATCCAGAGCGACTCTTTGCTCGGCGCTACGACCATGTAGTCCAAAAGCGGTGCGATCTCCTCGTACCAAAAGTAAATCTTTTTCCGGAGTAACGCGAGCTAAGGCGCTTCCTTTATCTGAATGGAGAACTACGCCAGTGTGGCAAGGCAAGGTGAGGGCTTCTTCATGTTCTGCGCGGTCAGATGAGTAGAGATCATCGATGACAGATGAGGCGACGGTAAGTTCGACCATGCCGGTCCAACCACTACTTGATACGAGTTCGGCCCGGTACTCCTCCGCCTCGATTCCCATGGATGAAGCTTTTACGCGCAAAGGAAGGTCTTTACTGACTAAAACAACATCTCTGCCATCAGCCATGAGGTTGCGGGCAACAGCCAGAATCCTCGAATCATTGGTGCCATCTCGCAGAAAACCTTGCGGCAATGAAGAGAGGTCCGAATGGTTAAGTTCGACGGAGAGAGTCCCGCCCTCAGGAGTAATAGTCAGCGGTTGATCTAAACGACCATGCGAAAGGCGAAGGTCATCGAGGGATCTCAGTGCGGCCCGGGCGAAGAAACCTAATTCAGGGTGATCACGTTTTATCTCGAGTTCGCTAATAACAACTATCGGCAGGACTACTTCGTGCTCGGCAAATCGCATAAGCGCGCCAGGATCAGCCAGTAGAACACTGGTGTCTAGAACATACGTCTTCTTTTCGGTCTGAGCCGTCAAACGTAGATCCCGCAATCTTTTGAATTGTCTTTGCTGGGCAACTAGAGGGGCTAGTTCTGACAAGAAAAATGTAGAACTTCATAAGGCTGAATCTGCACCGACACGCGCAATCGATTCTTACAATTCACAAAGTTTTTTCATTATTTCTACGTGCGAGAGAAAGAGAAACTAAGAACCAAATCGACGGTGGCGCATTGAGTAAGAGCGCAGGGCGCGCAGGAAATCGACCCGACGGAAATCTGGCCAATAAGCTTCGCAGAAATAGAACTCTGAGTGCGCGCTCTGCCAGAGTAGAAAACCCGAGAGGCGCTGCTCCCCCGAGGTCCTAATTACTAACTCAGGATCTGGCTGGCCTGCTGTGTAGAGGAAATTAGATAACTCTTCTGTCGAAATCTTCTCGGCGGCATCGGCTATATCGCGACCTTGCGATGCCTCGCTTAATAAGTAGCTCTTTACCGCATCCACGATTTCTCGACGTCCGCCATATCCAATGGCAACATTTACCTGAATACACTCAGAGCCAACGCTCGCTTGGCTCGCTGCGCGGAGTTTGTCTTGCAGCCAAAGCGGGAGCAATTCCAAGGCGCCCATAGGTTTAATTTTCCAGCGTTTAGTCGCAGTCAGAGCATCAACAGTTTCGCCGATTATTTGTAGGAGTGGCTCTAGCTCTTCGGGGGTGCGGTTGAGATTGTCAGTCGAAAGTAACCAGAGCGTTGCGACCTTTACTTGCGCCTCTTCGCACCATCCGAGAAATTCAACGATCTTATGCGAACCTGCTCGATGTCCGCGGGCTGAGGATGTCATTCCGACTTCATCAGGGTTTGACTTCGCCCAACGTCGATTTCCATCGAGAATGACGCCCACGTGTTTGGGTGTTTGCGAAAAATCCAATGACCTTGCCAAGCGCTCTTCATACAGCGGATAGAGCAAGGACTTAATAAATCGTCTAAGCCCAGCTGTGAGTGGTGCGCGCATTGGCCAATTACCGATAACGAGAAACGACATGGCGTTCTGCAAGCAAAGATGCCACAGGCAAAGTTCCAGCCAAAATAAATGCGAACATCTTTGGAATTGAGAATCGAGCTTGGATCGAAAGTTGAATTGCAGCAAGTACGTAGAGCGGATAGGTGAACCCATGGACGACAGGAATCCATGCCAAATTCGAGGCCAAATCAGGGTTGTTAAGTAGGTGCTTCACAGGGATCTCGACAAAGCAAAGTAAGAGCATCATCGTTCCTGAAAAAATCGCCATTATTCTGAAGCGAATCAAAGTTCCACCTGATGCTGACGCCATTTACTTCTCTCCTTCTCGACTTTGGAATTCTATGCTTGCTTGCCCCACTCTACTTTGTACTCGCCTCTGATAGAAAGGTAGGTAGAACACCACAGCAATCATCAGCCACCAGATCACGACATAGGAGATATGTTGCCAATAAAAGCCTGGAACTGCCGATTTTGGTGCCGGCGGAGTGATACGCGGGAGCATTTGAATCACATCTGAATGCTGTTCCTGCGAGGCAACTATGTAACCGTCATAGAGGTCTAAGGATCTTTGATTTGCAATAAGTGCGCTATCAATTCGGCTCAGCACGCCCTCGCCACTATCGGCAACATTATCGTTTTGATGTGGCAGTAAACGGCCCGAGACAACAACCTCTTCGGTCATATTTACAAAACTCTTTTGGTCCCAGTAATCACGAACTATCAAAATCGCTCCGCCATTATTGGTTTCCAAGAGCGCAACTTGCCAATCATTCTTGCGGCCGCGTGCATCAACTTGATTAGGGGCACGGAAAACTTTTACATACTTACCTGTAACGCGGACATAGCGCATGACAACTTTTGCAGGCAGGGCAATCCGAGGTTGGAGCAAAGACTCCAGCGAAGTCAGATTATTATTGACGGTGGGCTTGAGACGACTCTGTTGAGCGCGATCCCATTGCCACATTCCCAGGCTAAAAAAGATACTCGCGATTGTAATAAGGAGGAGAAACCCAGCTCCCTGTTTGGCTCTATTGCGCAGCATCGTCCTTGCGCTTCTCCATCCTTGTGTAACGTTTGTAGAAGCTACGCATCAGAAGAGCGAAAACTATGACGAGAATGGAGACAGTGACAGAACCTGCCGCTCCAATTTCGATGTTCTTTGGCATGTCAACCCCTTAACTCTGAAAGAATAATCCCATGTCCGAGTTCTCTTATTCCGATAGATACGGCCAGGTGCCCACTCGCTGGAAACCTCTAGCGGTGACTTTACTCATCATTGGCGGAGCTTGGCTGCTGTGGGCCGGTCTCCATCACTCGCGCCCTGCGATATCTGCATCACTTATTTCTTTCTCAGTTTCCTCTGATCGAGAAGTCAGCATCAGGTATTCACTTGATCGACGTGATCCATCGCTGCCCGTAACCTGCACCCTGGTCGCCCATGATTTTGATAAGAATGTGGTGGGCGAGGTCGATGCGCTTTTCCCAGCAGGGGCAGCCCATATCGAGACAATCACGCTTATCGCTACGCGCAGTGCCAGCGTCAATGCAGGTATCTCGCGCTGTTGGGCTACAACACAGTAACCTTCGACACTTATGAGTACTAATACTTGGCTCACCCAAGAAGCCGCAGACCGACTCCAAGCAGAACTCTCTGAGCTTGAGAGCACTGGGCGCACGGAAATTATTAAGAAGATTGAAACTGCCCGCGCCGAAGGTGACCTCAAAGAAAATGGCGGCTATCACGCAGCTCGCGAAGAGCAGGGAAAGATGGAAGCGCGTATTCGCCAACTCAAACATATGCTCGAGCATGCTCATATTGGCGCCCCTCCTGAGAATGAGTCCGGTTTTGTTGGAGCAGGAATGGTTATCACTGCCGACATTGGCGGCGATGAAATGAAATTCCTTTTAGGTTCTCGCGAAATTTCCTCTGGGGATTTAGATGTCTATAGCGAGAAGTCGCCACTAGGTGCCGCAGTCCTTGGAGCAAAAATTGGAGATACCGTTACTTACACCGCTCCCAGTGGTCGCGAAATTAAAGTAGCAATCCTAGAAGCTGAGTTCTACCAGTAAGAATTACTTAGTTGCTGTCTTTGTATATTTACGAACACTTAGCGGCACAAAGATTGCCAAGATAATTACCATGTAAATCAAAGACATCGTCAATGGATGTTCGCTAGGAAAAGATCCAGCTGTTGCGCCAAATTGATTCTGCAAGCCAAAGAGTTCGCGGCACGCTGCAACCATTGTCGAAACTGGATTCCATTCAGCAAAATACTGAAGCGCTCGCGGCATACCAGTTGTAGGGGCGAACGCATTGGAAAGAAATGTCAACGGAAATGTAATCAAGAAACTCATATTCTGTACTACACGCGCATCTCGAGCTGCTAAACCTGCATAAATACCAACCCAAGAAAGCGCATAGCCAAATGCGAGTAGGAAAATAAAGGCGAGGGCAATTTTCGCAAGCCCTGATGATGGCCGCCAGCCAACTAAGAAACCGGCAAGACCCATAACAGTTAACACAACAATGTTGAGCAATCCATCGCCGAGTGTTCGTCCGAAGACAAGTGCAGCGCGAGAAATTGGTAATGACCTAAAGCGGTCAATCAAACCTTTTGTCATATCTTCGGCAAGCCCTGATGCAGTTGCTGCCAAGGTGAATGCCGTTGTCTGAACGAAGATTCCTGGCATGAGCAGCTGAACATAACCACCAGGTTGGCCAGTGTCGATTGAGCCTCCGAAGACATAGCGGAAAAGGAGAACGAACATCACTGGCTGGATAGTCGAGAAGATCAACACTTCTGGGACTCTTGCCAACTGCAAGAGTTGGCGTTTGGTAATAATCAATGCGTCGGTAAGTGCTCTCATTTGCGTTTCTTCTTTTCTGTCGCAATTACTTCATCTTCAGCAGCGTGGCCGGTCAAAGCCATGAAAACGTCATCGAGGGATGGGCGTTTAAGAGCAACATCTAATGGGTGAATCCCAGCGCCATCGAGCGAGCGCAGCACCTCGATCAGTGCGCCAGCGCCAGTAGTTACGGGAGCCGAGACTTTGCGCAACCCTTCATCGAGCGAAGCCACAGAGCCACTCACACGAGTCACGATCTCCATGGTCGGTGCAATATGCGCCACATCAACTACTACTTCGAGACGCTCTCCGCCAACTTGAGTTTTCAGCGCATCGGAAGTTCCACGTGCAATCACTTTGCCATGATCGATGACTGCAATCTCATCTGCGAGTTGATCGGCTTCATCTAAATATTGTGTAGTGAGAAGAAGCGTTACCCCACCTTTAACGAGTTCTTCAATTACGCCCCACATCTCTTGACGCCCACGCGGATCAAGTCCTGTTGTTGGTTCGTCAAGAAAAAGTACTTTTGGTTGGACGATTAGAGCTGCTGCTAGATCTAACCTGCGACGCATTCCACCTGAATAAGTTTTAATTGGGCGACGAGCGCTTTCGGTAAGTGAAAATCTCTCTAGTAACTCATCTGCTCGAACTATCGCAGCTTTTTTGCCCAAGTGATAAAGACGACCGAACATCACCAAGTTATCCCAGCCAGTCAAAGTTTCATCGACAGCTGCGTACTGACCTGATAGCCCAATAATTTCGCGAACTTTGTCGGGATTTTTTATCACATCGATTCCACCAACCGATGCTGATCCCGAATTTGGGGTAAGCAAAGTGCTCAGTATGCGCACAACTGTTGTTTTGCCTGCGCCATTGGGACCAAGAACGCTAAGAACCGTGCCTTCTTCAACATCAAGGCTTAAGTCATTGAGCGCAAGGACTTCGCCGTTACGGTAGGTCTTGACCAGATGTTCTGCAATAATCGATTTCACGAGGTAAAGTTACCTCTCTACACAAGCTTGTGAAACTCGAAAATCACGCATGCTGATTGCTATGAAAGGTTACTCATGTCCAAGAAAGCCGGTACTGGAGCACCAGAGAAGGCGCATACCCACCGCGAAATCATGATCATCCTCAGTGGATTGATGACCGGAATGCTCCTAGCAGCTTTAGACCAAACCATCGTATCTACAGCGCTGAAAACAATCGTGATCGATCTTCACGGCCTCAAGGAATATACCTGGGTAGTCACTGCATACCTTCTTACTTCTACCGCATCAACTCCGCTTTACGGAAAGATTTCGGATCTTTATGGACGCCGGGTTGTCTTCCAGTTTGCGATCGTCACTTTCTTGGTCGGCTCCTTACTTGCTGGTCTTTCACAGAACATGACTCAGCTCATTGCTACCCGTGCGCTGCAAGGTCTTGGCGCTGGTGGACTAATGGCTCTTACATTCGTCATCATCGGCGACATTGTTCCCCCACGCGAGCGTGGTCGTTATCAAGGATATTTCGGAGCGGTGTGGGGACTTTCATCTGTAGCTGGTCCACTTCTTGGCGGATTCTTCTCAGATCATCAACAGATTCTCGGTGTGACTGGATGGCGTTGGATTTTCTACATCAATCTTCCATTTGGTATCGCAGCGTTGGCAATCACTTCAGCAGTACTTCATATTCCAAAAGTTAAGCGTGAGCACTCAATCGATTATCTCGGAGCGCTATTGCTGGTCGCTGGCGTGACAACAATGCTCCTCTCGTTGGCTGTTTACGGACCGCAAGATGGGTGGCTCGATGCTCGAACACTCGGTTACCTATTTGTCGGTCTTGTGCTTTCAGTTATTTTCGTATTCTGGGAAGGAAAGGCGAAAGAACCAATTCTTCCTATGCGCCTTTTTAAGAACCATACATTTACATTGACTTCTCTTCTTGGAGGCGTCATCGGCGCAGGCATGTTTGGCGCAATTGTTATGTTGCCTCTCTATCTACAGATAGTAAAAGGAAACACTGCAACTGAAGCTGGATTGAAATTAATTCCGTTGATGCTCGGCATCGTCTCAACTTCCATCTTCAGCGGAAAACAAATCAGCAAAACCGGTAAGTACAAACTATTCCCAGTTATTGGTACTGCAGTAATGACCGTTGGAATTTTGCTTATGACTAGCCTGACCCGCAATACGCCTTACTGGCAGCTCTCGATCTACGCCATCTTGGTTGGAGCAGGTTTGGGGCTTTCCATGCAGACCATCGTTATCGCCCTGCAGAACTCGGTGGATTTCAAGGATATGGGCGTTGCCACAAGCTCAAATACTTTCTTCCGCTCCCTTGGTAGCGTCTTCGGCACTGCAATCTTCGGCGCTGTACTTAACAATCGCCTCACACATTACATGTCCTCAGGTTTTGCAAACTTGGCATCAACAGATCCCACTGCGGTAGCTGGTGTAGATCTCTCGCAAACAGGAATTACACATATCATCGCGGCTCCTAAAACGTTTGCGCCGGTTGTTGTCAACACTGCACTCGATGCATACGTCAATGCATTCCATATTGTTTTCTACACTGCCGCACCAGTGACTGCGCTCGGATTTATCCTTGCACTCTCGTTGCGTGAATTGCCTTTGCGGACAAACAATGATTACGCCGCAGCCCGAGAAGAAGCAGCTGGCGAGGCGATTGGTTGATCCCCAAAAAACTTCTGGGGGATTTACCCCGAGAAGTTCGAGTCATGGTCGCAGCTTCATTTTTTGTTGCGGTCGGATTCGGAATTGTTGTTCCCGCTATTCCGCTCTTTACTAAGTCTTTCGGGGTCAATAACTCTGCTGTCGGACTAATTATTTCAGCCTTTGCAATTGCACGATTTTCTTCGGGGCTAATTTCAGGCAAACTTGTCGATCGCTTTGGCGAGCGCCCCGTTTTTACTACTGGAATCTTCATGGTTTCAATCTCAAGTTTCCTCTGCGCATTCGCACATAGCTACCACCAACTGTTGATCTTTCGATCAGCCGGTGGATTGGGCTCTTCGATGTTCTCTGTTGCTGCCGGGTCGATCATCATGAGATCTGTTTCAGATGAACATCGTGGTCGCGCGCAATCGGTATATAACGGATCATTTCTTGTCGGAGGTATTGCTGGCCCTGCAATCGGTGGCGCAATTAGTGCGATTTCATTGCGGGCGCCCTTTATCTCATACGGCTCTACATTGATTATCGCTGGCGCTGTCGGTTTCTTCTTCCTGTCACCAGGAAAACCCACCACTAAAGCCGAAAGCAAAAGTGATGAAAATATGGGAATCCCTGAAGCCTTGAAGTTGGCTCCGTACAGGACCGCACTTGTGCTTACATTTCTGACCAGTTGGGTTCTTTTTGGTTTACGTTCATCGATACTCCCTCTCTTTGTCACCGAGGAATTGCACTCAACAACAGCCGTTGTAGGACTGGGATTCACCATTGCAGCGCTGCTTCAGGGGCTCTTACTTCTTCCTGCAGGCGATATATCCGATCGCCAGGGACGTCGTGCCGCGTTATTGATTGGTACCACTGTGGTCTTGTGCGGAGTCCTTATGCTTATTTTCGCCGTTCATCCCTGGATGTACTTAGCGAGCATGGCAATTGTGGGATTAGGGGGCGCATTCTTATCAACCACGCCCGCAAATATCGTAGGCGATGTCATACGCGGAAAGAGCGGGCAAGTCATCGCACTTTGGCAGATGGCAGGTGATCTAGGAATGATTATCGGACCTATCGCAGTTGGCGCTCTTTCAGATCTCTATTCATTCCGAACGGCATTTACCGTGTCAGCCATAGTTTTCTCTATAGCAATTGTGTTGGCGATTAGATTGCCTGAGACCCGTAAGTCACACTTGCAATAAAAAACCCGACTCCTTGTGAGAGCCGGGTTTCTTAGTAAATCTATTTAATCGTTACCACGCAATATTGAAATCAGACGCAAGATCTCCATGTAGAGCCAGACCAATGTAACCATCAATCCGAAAGCTGCTCTCCATGACTCTTGTTCAGGAACTCCTTGACGAATTCCTTGTTCGATTTGATCGAAGTCCAAGATGAGGAAAAAGCTTGCAAGCGCTACCCCACCGAAAGCAAGAAGTAATCCAAGGCCACTTACTCCGTAGAAACCAAGTCCGCCACCAACATTTGCCATACCTGCGAACATGCTCACAAGTCCAAGGACGAGGTAGCCAATAAGTGCACCCATCATCATTCGTGTGAATTTAGGTGTAACACGGATCCGTCCGCTGCGATATGCAAAGAGAACGCCAGCGAATGCCGCAAGTGTTCCAATCACTGCTTGGCTAACAATTCCTGGGTATGCCGAGTTATAGACATGACTCAAAGTTCCGAGTGCAACGCCTTCAAATGCGGCATATGCAATGACAAGTGCTGGACGCACAGTCTTACTAAAACTATTGACCATGGCCATAATAAATCCGCCAAATACGCCAACCATCAACATAGTGACGCCGAAGTTAAGTGTCCAAGCAATTACGCCTGTGATTACTAAGACTCCAAAGAGAATTCCTGTACGCGTAACTACATCGTCAATCGTCATACGACCAGTGCGAAGTGATGATGCAGCAGGGGCGTTGTAAAGATTCTCTAGCGTCTCTGGCGAATCATGAGTTTTCGTGGGATCAAATGCAGCGTATCCACGCTGATTGAAGGCTCTTCCCAAAACAGGGTTTGAGCTGCGCATATATTCGTGTCTCCTTTTATCTTGCGATGGCATTTCCATCACGAGTAGAACAATTCTAAGGTTGGAAACCTTCCCGGCAATCGCTAGGCAGGCTCAATTGCTGAGAAATACCTTATAGATTCTTAGATTTCAGGCTCAACTGCGGTTACTAGAAAGCGCGGATTGGTCTAACCAATTGGAAATCCTCTTTGTAGAAATTCAAGATACTCCCTACCGAGAAATCCTGATACGAGGCCATCACATCACTTGATTCAGTTGATGACCAATAACCGGCATCAGAAAATCCAGCTTCGAGGGTGGCCAAATTTGCGCAATCTCCGGAAGCCTCAAACCCTTCATTGGTACTGCCAGCTAATTTGCACAACTCGTTAAGTTCATCAGTTGAGGGCAAAAACCAATCTTCTAAACCCCCACCTTTATAGGCATGAACCACATTAGCGGCGCCACTCTTACATACCGCCAACATCAAATCAGTATTTGCTTGCCCTTTGCCAATTTCATTGCCTATAGATAACTTCAATTTTGCATCAGTTACCGCAGCGCTAAAGTCCATGCTCGTGACATCGCACCAATATTCGGATGGATCCCCCGAATCTCCTGACCAACCTTCTGGTGCAAACTCAAGGTAACGTCCCCATGATTGTTGCGCCCCTGCGTCATAAAAAATTATTCCACCACCAGGGCCAGCGCTTCCGACTAAGCACAAAACTCCCGGCGCACAAAGTTTTCCACTGCTAGAAACATTGGAAGCATAATTGGCAGTTTCCGCCGAGGTTGTCGCCAAGAAATCCTGGTAAGCCTTCGCTAATAACTCGCTAAACGGATTATATCTTTGAGCAAGTGCCCTCTTAACGTTTTCATTCTCATCGAGAATCGCTTGCGCAGCATCTAACTTAGCCTGTAAGTCAGAAATCTTCCCATTGGCAAATTGAAGTTCTGAAATTGCTTGCTTGGCTTCATCCTGAGTGAAGAACCTCAGCCACACCAATTTCTTTGCCACCTTGGTGCACTTAAAGGTAGCTGCACCTACTTTGGTAGTAACGTCCACCTTCTTGCAAACCGATGATTCGGTAATTGCTGCCCCAGCAGGCATAATCGCAATGCAGGAAAATAACAGAATCCAAAACACACTCCGATGTCGATATCTCATGGGAGTACTTTAAGCGATTATCTGATGTAACTAGCGGTATTTGATCCCTCTGGAACTGCCTCCGTGCACCATCGCTTGATAGACACCAACAAGGCCAAGTCCGATCACAATGATAATCACAATTTTCATAAATCCCCGCCCTTGCGATTTATGAAACACTTCCCCCGGTGCAGGAAGATCTAGATTCGGAGAAAGATTCGCTTCCTTCTTGAATGCATGAGGAACTGAGGTTGCAGGAGCTGTGACAATCTTAAATCAATTTAACCCAGCTGACAGCGCAATTCCAGTCGCGGCTGGATAAGAGAAGAGAATGGATTCTCCAGAGCCGTCTAGATTGGATTGAGCTACAGCGCCTGAAGTGTAATCCGTCCAAAATAACTGAGAAGCGGTTGACACAATGTAATACGGATTGGTGGAACTTCCTGTATCGATATAGGAATTATCTATATTAGAACCATCGAGATTTGCCCGACCAATTGTATTGGTGTCAAAGTTAGTCCAATAAATATAGCCACTTTGAATAGTGACACCACAAATTCCACCTGTAACCGTGCTGATGAATTCATTATATTGATTCGTGCCGTCAATATCTGCTCTACCAATCGTATTGGTTGTGTAGTTTGCCCAATAAATTTTATTATTGCCTACATAAAGTCCGTATAGATCATTACCGACAAAGGCTGCACCGTGTGAACTGGTACCGATTATGAAGATATCATTTCTTTCAGTTCCATCTAATTTCGCTCTTCCAATTGAATTTGTACAGGAATCTGAGTAATAAATGTATGTCGAATCTACGGCGATGCCCGAAGTGGCTGGGGGCCAGCAATTGCCTGGCACAGTAAAGAGTTCAGTGATAGCGGTTCCATCTAGAGCGGATTTATATAAAGTATATCTATCATTCCAATAGATGTGTGATGAATCTGTAATGATTGAACCAGTGAATGCAGATGCGTTAGAAAAATCAGTGACGAAATTGGTACCGTCAAGATTTGCTCTCCCAATGGCATAGGGCGACACGCCATCCGTTGTTACGTAAATATAACTTGTACCTACGGGGGCGGGAGTACCTGCGACGTATTCTCCACTCTCAATTGTAATTCGATCCACATCATTAGCTAAGGCGACGGCAGTACTCGCTGGGGGGCCAGATGTAACCATAGAAACCGTAAAGCCATTAGTGATATCTACAATGTCATCTGCTAACAAGCCTCCCCCGACAAAGCTGAAGCTTCCGCCATCGTCTAGAACCTGAATTTCAGTATAGGGATCAGTAGTTCCGACAGTCGTATATAAATCAAGAGGTTCGCTTTGTTGATCCTTATAAGCTCTAATTGTGAAAACTTTGCCATCACAGGCACTCGAAATATCCGAGACCGTGAAGGAAGTAAAGAGGAATTCCCCACCATCCTGAATATTTGAAAAAGTTGAACTTGGTGTCATTACAACGTTGCCATCGCAGGCAGTTGTTTGCGCTACACCTTGCCCGAATTCAACAGGACCCGAGTTGATATCAATATTTGCAGCAAGGGTCGAACTTAGCCCTAGCGTGATCGCTAAGAGCCCGGTACCAAATATGAGTTTGAACTTTTTATTTTTGGGGGCGCGTGAGCGACCGCCCTCATTAAAGTTCAAAATAGCCATCGACTCTCTCCAACTTCCTCGTGCAACATGATTCCGTATCGACCACCATCGACAGTTGTTAGGAGGCTAAAAGGCTAACCTTCACAGACACAAGCCTGAAGTGCAAGAAGGGGGGGGTTGGGTAGACCCAACCTTTTCTGATGAATCTAGAAGATTATTCACTTTTTGATCAGGAAACGTCTAATTGGTGAACGCGTAGACAAGCAAGAGAGCGGCACATAGAGCCACTAGGAGTTGTGAATTCTTTCTCATTAATATGCGTTGAGTAGCCGAAATATACGTTCCAGCTAAGAGTAGTAATCCAGGAACCACTATCGCCATGCTGTGGAGGAGTGCGTTGTGATGTCCAGTTTGATACCTCAAATTAATCAAGCCGATAGCCACGAGTAAATAGCCACCAAAACGAAGATTAGTCATTGTCTACTCCTAGTCGAGAAACGAGCGAAGAATTAGGACTATTCGTAAAGAGGGGCACTGCAACTGCAGGGCCCCTCTTTACAAGCTAGATATTAGTGATCGTCTTTCATGCCTTCAGCAACAGACTTCATCTTTGCAATCTTGTAGATAGTTAGACCAAATACGCACTTTGCAAGAACATCTGCAATTGTGTAACCGATCTGGCGATCCGTGAAGAGCATTGCCATCTGACTCGCTGATGGATTCTTCACTAAGATTGGAATCAAATATGAAATTGGGTAAACACCCCAGGTAGCAATTAGGAGTAAGCGCAAACGGCTTACAGTCGCTGCAACACCCTCTGGCTGGCGGTCCATTGACTTCGTTAGCTCTACGAATAAGACATAGAGAATGTAAAGGAATGGAAGCGTAGATAAGATTCCGAATAGAATCTTTGTTCCACTGTCTGTTGAAATTTCCCCTGGATAGCCCAAGATAATCATCGCTGCTGATGCTGGAACCAAGCGATTGATCAAAGACTTAGAGGCTGCCTTTGCAAGAGCAAGCACTGCGATTACTTCGACGAGAAGAAGTGGAACTGTAAGGATCCAATCGATGTATCGGTAAGCCTCGTTAAATGAACCTTGTGATGTGCCGATCGTGACTGCATTCTTGACCGAAGATTCATTAAATGAGTTGAAAATTCGGAAATAGTGATAGCCAGCAATAAATGTAACCATCGATGACATTACTAATGCCGCGCGATACTTTGGCAACACACGTGATTGTGCAACCAAGGTATAAACGGTGCATGCAAGCATCGAGATGAGACCAGGGGTAGAGGTGAAAGCCCCGCCACTTGAAAAGCAAGATTTAGCTGATGTGCATTCATTTTCCTGGGGGGAGCCACGTGTTCGCACAGCCCTCTGGGTTTATTAATCAGATGGTGCCCCGAGTGGGGGTCGAACCCACACTGGGAGGATTTACTTCTTTTTGTACCCGGCAGGACAAACTGGCTTAATCGTAGTTACTTTCTTAGTGAGCTTACCTTTGACGCAAGTGATGGTCGTTTTCTTAACCGCAGCAGCTTTAGCGTCTGATTCCTTTTTGGCTTTTAACTCTGCCGCAGCCTTGGCATCTGCTTCTTGCTTGGCAATGAGCATGGCATCGATTTCTAACTTTCTTGAACCAGCCTTAGTAATGAGCTGCACCGAATCTACGGAATTAACACCACTGGTAGGAATTAGATTGATGACAACATTTGAACCGTCGTTATCACTAATCAATAATGTGTAGTTTGGAGACTCAAATTGAGTTGATACTCCTCGAAAATTACTTAAACGCAGTGGCCCCGGTGTAACTCTTAAAATCGGAGGGCGTGCATTATTGTCTAAAGAATAATATTGCAGGTAGGTACTCTGCTGATAATTGAAGACATCAACAATTAATGCAGTTGTAGAACCAGTTGGGATTACAAGAGTCTTATCACCCGTTGAGTAGTCAAAAGTGAATCTATTATCGGCAGGATTTGAAGAAAGCTCAGTTATCGAATTAACACAAGTAACGCTTTCGTCGGGCAACCAACCCAGAACCCATTTTTCATATGGAAGAAGGGTGGCAGGTTTTAATCCGCCTGTAGCCATAATGCTGAAATTTGGGCTACTTACTGAGCCATATAAATCAGTGAGACCATAAAGATGCATAATTTCGTGTGTGATTGTGTCGGTGGAAAGATCGTTATAGAGTAACACCGCGTTTGAAATTTCACCTTCACTTGTTTTTATGGGATCCCACCAGCTACCACCTGATGATTTCTTAGGATTATTTTTTATACTCGTATCATTAGTGAACATCATTGCTTCGCCAATATATTCTTTCTTGCTTTGTGAGGAGCCAAACAAGACAACAGCATCTATACCTTTGTAATCAATCTTTGAGTCCCCAGCAAGTATCGTCTTTGTGACAAAACCAAAGGTAGATTTCTCAAAGTCAGTCTGCCAGGTCATCTGGACGTTTCTCTTTATGAAATCTAGATCAGCTGCCGACTGACCTAATTCTAAAGCTTCACTAAAGACGAGGGTTACGTTGCTCTTATTTCCAGATAATTGGCTTATGTTTCTTACTGCACCATTGAAGCTTTCTTTGTCCACTTCGGTGAAAGTGTATTCAGGCTCTCCTTTTAGTTGATACGGCAAAATCAGAATTTTGGGATTAGTTTTATTTGCCAGTCTTTCTACTTTCAATGGAAATCCAAGTGAAACGATATTCCACGGAGATGTTTCGATACGGCAATTATTAGTTGGTTGTGCTTTAGCTATTGATGGAATAAAGGCGATGAGAAGCGCTGGGATTACTAAAGCTATTTTGAAGCGCTTCATAATTCAATATTAATGGGTGGCCTCGATATCAATCGATTGGATGATAGAAATATTGGTGCCCCGAGTGGGGGTCGAACCCACACTGGGAGGATTTTAAGTCCTCTGCCTCTGCCATTGGGCTATCGGGGCCACGTGCTAGATAACGTGGGCAAATGTACCCGCTTTTTGGAGAACAGAATCCAACATTTTCTCCGTCAATTTCCCGGTAAAAGTGTTCTGTTGGCTGGGGTGGTAACTGGCGATCAGCATATATTCATTGCCGTTATGGCTATATGTATAAGTTGCTCCGTGACCGAACTTCACTGTTGGGATCGGATGACCTAACTCGCGCAACGCCTTGATGAGCGCACTCCATGCGAATCCTCCAAGACCAACAAAAGCTCTCGTCGTTGATTGGGCAATCTCAAATTCACGCAATAGCCATGGTGAGCACTTATCACGTTCTTCATTACTCGGCTTATTATCTGGTGGCGCACATCGCACTGCTGTGGTGATGCGCGTCTGTTTCAACTTCTGTCCATCTTCGCGCCCGGTGCTTGTGGGAATTTTGGCGATACCAAGTCGGTGCAGCGATCCAAATAACCAATCTCCAGATGGGTCACCGGTAAATACCCGTCCCGTTCGATTTGCGCCGTGCGCACCAGGTGCTAAACCAATAATTAATAAACGTGGCTTGCTATCGCCAAATCCTGAAATTGGCTTGCCCCAGTAATCATGATTGAGATATGCCTTGCGTTTAACTACTGCGACTTCCTCTCGCCATTGGACTAAGCGAGGGCAGGCGTTGCACTCGGTAATTGATGTATCAATTTGTAGAAGCGAAGTGCACTGTGCCGCAACTTTTGCAACCGCAGTTCGTTTAACTCGAGGCAAGAGACCACGCAATTCCATCGAGGATATCTGTTTCGGATGCTACAAATTCTTTAGCACCCGTTGCAATCATGACTTGATTGAGAACAAGTGCGCCTGCGGGGATTACATCAACCCGTCCAGGATGCATGTAGCCGAGAGCTGCGCGTGCCGCGCTACTAAGAGATAAGAACATCTGTGAAACTTCGGCCACTTGTGCTGCTGAGATTCGCGAAAGGTGAATTGCGTACCTGTCATATTCTTCGAGACCTAAAGCAGCTGCTGCCACAGTGGTTGCGGTGCCTGCAACCGCAACGAGTGTCTTTGCTTTTGTAATTGGAACGATTGAGGCTGCTTCAGCAATCGCTATTTTGATGTCCTCGGTCGCAAGGGCAATCTCGTCCGCAGATGGTGGATCAGATTTGAAATGTCGTTCTGACATACGGACGCAGCCAATATTGACGCTCTTAGCTGATTCAACAATTGAGCTGCCAAAGACAAATTCGGTGGATCCGCCACCGATATCTACGACTAAGAATGGTGATTGGGATTGTGAAAGTTCTCGTATCGCGCCTTGAAATGAAAGCGTTGCTTCTTCTTCTCCAGAAATAACCTCTGGGAAAATGCCAAGGCGCTCGTTCACACCATTGAGGAACAAGTCACGATTTGTAGCATCGCGCGTAGCACTCGTTGCGCAAAAGCGAATCTTTTCAACACCTCGACGCCTAATCTCGCCAGCAAAAAGGTCTACCGCTGCAAGGGTGCGTGTGATCGCATCAGGATGGAATCGACCCGTTTGATCTACTCCTTGACCTAATCTGACAATCTCCATCGTCCGATAAACTTCGCGGAAATTAACGCCATCTACATCTGCGATAAGCAAACGAATCGAATTAGTTCCACAATCTATGGCGGCAACGCGCATTACTCCTCCGACTTACAAGGGTCGGTGAGCCACCATTGAGGCAAAGCGGTAAGTGCTTCATCGCCTAATGGATTGACGCCTTCGCCAGCAGAAAGTGAATGTGCAACGAGTGAATGTAAACATTTAACACGGTTGGGCATTCCTCCGGCAGAGATATCTTTTATTTCAGGAACTTCTATACCTAAAGCTGTGCGTGCAGCAATGTAATCATCATGAGCTGCTGAATAAGCGCCAGAGAGTTCGGCATCTACCGCTAAGCGTTCATTCATCTGCGCCATCATTCCAGTCGATTCCAAAGTTGATATCGCACCCGTGAGCCGTGGGCAGGTTGCATAGTAAAAAGTTGGAAATGGCGTTCCATCAGCTAAACGAGGTTCGGTCTCAACAACTGCAGGTTTTCCGCAAGGACAACGATATGCAATCGCATGAACGTCGCGCGGAGTGCGACCAAGTTGAAGTTCGATACAAGCCAAATCATCGGCAGTTGCCTTGTTCACGCCGATCCAGTTTCTGTAATCGAGGCAATCAATCTGTTATACCAAGGTAGGCCTGAAGCAATATCTTTAGCCACAGCTGTGGTTGTTTGCTTAGTTGTACCAGTGGCCGGATCTGTCACGATGTACTGACGCTCCCCTGGCATGACAAAGTGCAGACGTGAACGTGCTTGGGATTTGACGTAATTAGGATCTTTCCAGAGAGTTAACTCGCGGGCCGCATCAGCAAGTGCTTGATTGTTTGCATTGACGTGCGCACGTACTGCGCTGATCTGAGCTCTTTGTGCGAAGTACCTTTGTGTTGGCGGTGCCAACATCAAAGCAAGAAGAAAGAGAACGATGCCAAGTGCTAATGCACGAGGTGAGCCACTGCGGCGGGAAGAACCCGAGCGACGTCGAGCCATTGTTTATGCGCTAAAGCGAGGGAAGGCTGCCCTACCCGCGTAGCGTGCGCCTTCTGCTAGCTCTTCTTCGATACGTAGTAATTGGTTGTATTTAGCAACGCGTTCGCTTCGTGCTGGAGCACCAGTCTTAATCTGCCCGCAATTAGTAGCAACAGCTAAATCAGCGATAGTTGTATCTTCCGTTTCACCTGAGCGATGGCTCAACATGCTTCGATAATTTGCACGGTGCGCTAAATCCACGGCATCAAGTGTCTCAGTCAGAGTTCCAATTTGATTGACCTTAACTAAGAGCGCATTGGCAGTGTGAGCTGCAATTCCCTTTGCAAGGCGAACTGGGTTGGTGACGAATAAGTCATCTCCAACTATTTGAACCTTTGAACCAAGGGAGGCAGTCATGCTCGCCCAGCCTGCCCAATCTTCTTCATCGAGTGGATCTTCGATTGAAACTAGCGGATATGCGCTTACTAGTTCTGCGTAATAAGCGATCATCTCATCTGAGGTCCGTTGAGATCCTTCGAATGAGTACTTGCCATCCTTGTGGAATTCTGTGGCTGCAACATCCATTGCTAAGGCAATGTCTTTGCCTGGCGTGAAGCCTGCGGCAACAATCGCTTCGAGGATTAGGTCAAGAGCAGCGCGGTTGCTCTCAAGGTTTGGTGCGAATCCACCTTCGTCGCCGACGCTCGTAGCAAGGCCGCGCTTTTTCAATACAGCTTTAAGTGCATGATAAATCTCGGCGCCCCAACGTAGGGACTCTTTAAATGTTGGTGCGCCTATTGGGGCAACCATAAATTCTTGGATATCAACATTTGTATCTGCGTGTGCGCCACCGTTGAGGATGTTCATCATCGGTACGGGAAGCAGATGGGCGTTTGGTCCACCGAGATAACGAAAGAGTGAAAGGTCGGCGCTTTCAGCAGATGCCTTGGCAACTGCGAGTGAAACACCCAAAATCGCATTTGCACCTAAGCGTGATTTATTTGGCGTGCCATCGAGCTTAATCATCTCGTCATCAACGAGGCGTTGGTCTTGTGCATCTAATCCAATGACTACTGGAGCAATTTCATCCATAACAAAGGCCACTGCCTTTTCGACGCCTTTTCCTGAATAGCGCTTTGCACCATCGCGCAGTTCTGCCGCTTCGAATGCGCCGGTAGATGCACCACTTGGAACGGCGGCACGTGCTTGGCTTCCATCTTCGAGTGCGATCTCAACTTCAATCGTTGGGTTTCCGCGGGAATCAAGTATTTCGCGAGCACCGAGAGCTTCAATAACGGCCACTTTTGTATCTCCTTCAAGGGTGAAAATTACATAAGGCGCGAAATCAACGTTGATTGCGGGCTTATCCTACCGTGCTTTCTAACTCAACGATTTTATCGGCGATACCGCGCGCGGCATCACGCAAGGCTTTCTCGGGATCAATGCCATTCGCAACAGCCCATGCAATAGTGGCAACGAGTACGTTGCCCACGCTTTCAGCCGTAGCTTCATTAGGTGTCGTGATTTCCGAAGGTAGCTCTAGAGCGATTTTGTTCATTTGCGCGCGGTACATCAGCTTGGCAACTAGTGGCATTGCAGGCTGGCCCATGGGGACGCCCTCAACCGCTGATTTTCTACCTTTTTCAATTGCTTTGAGAGCTTCCCAGTTTTCTAGAACTTCATCACTTGATGAAACTTCGACATCCCCAAATACGTGTTGATGGCGTCGAATCAATTTATCCGCAACACCCTCTGCAACATCTTCAATAGAGAATGGATGAGTCGGGTGTTCCTGTGCGATACGCGCATGGAAATACACCTGGAGCAAAACATCGCCAAGTTCTTCTTTCATCGCTTCGCGATCATCGAGCTCTACTGCTTCGATATATTCGTATGACTCTTCGAGTAAGAATTTAATTAAACTCTCGTGTGTTTGCTCAGCATCCCAAACACAACCACCTGGTGAGCGAAGCTGATCCATCACCGCAACGAGTCGTTGCAAGTGAGAGATCGTCATGGGGTTGCAGCGGTACTTGCTGCTGGGCTTGCTGAATCGACTGCGATGACATCTCCGTTAACGCTATCCCATGTTCCATAACGTGGGTTAACAGTTACTTTTAGCTCTTGAGCTTTAGCAACAACGAGTTTTTGAATTTCATCACCAACAGTACTTTGGTCGACTCCCGCAGCAACTGCCGCAGCCGAAATCTTCTCTGAGGTAAGGATTAATTCTAGATAAGCATCGAGATCAACCGATGCTATGCCAGCGCCAACTAATGCCTTTGGAAGTGCTGCTGCCCCACCAATTTGAGAAATGATGCTGGCACGACGTGTATCGATCTCGGCCTTAGTGACGGTAACTTTTGCATCTTTTCCGACTGCACCTAAGAGTGCGACGATGAGGTGAAAGCGAAGTTGGCTACGGTTAAGCGCAGCGCCAGTTTCTAGGTTTGTCATCTGCGAGGTATCAACTGTTGCACGTTCAGCAAGGACAGTATCAATACTTGTTTGAACCGTTGCTTGCGAGATCTTCTCGGAACCTACGGTGGCGGCAGAACTAATCGATGAGCAACCCGTTAAAACAAGAGCACCTGCAATTGAAATCAGGGCAATAATTCTCTTCACGTTTAGCTCGCTCTCTTCGGGTCTGTTGGCGCCAGTACGGTTTTGATGGCCTCTGTGGCCCATGCCAGAAGAGAAGTATCCACCATTTCTTGCCCTTGTGTTGCCGGACCCCAAGATTGCGCCGCCGGTAACGCGACCAAGACGCTATTTGTGGCTGATTTGTAGAGTGATTTTGGGAACAATCTATTCAAACGAAGTTGAGTGGACTCTGCCAATCGGACAGGAGCTAGGCGCAAGAATTTTCCGTGGAGAACAACCTCGGTTAATGCGAAAGATTTAGCAACGGCTCGTAAGGATGCAACCCCGAGAAGCGCCTGTGCTTGTTCTGGGAGTGGACCGAAGCGATCTAAGAGTTCCGCAGCGATTTCAAGAACGCTCTCCTCAGTTTTCACATCAGCTAGACGGCGATAGAGATCAAGACGCAATCGCTCTCCCGGAACATATTCATGTGAAAGATGCGCATTGACTGGGAGTTCCACTTTGCATTCAAGATGTTTCTCTTCTTGCTCGATGATTCCACTCTTGTAATCAGAGACTGCTTCACCAACCATGCGCATATATAAATCAAAACCAACATCGGCAATATGTCCCGACTGCTCGCCTCCTAGCAAATTGCCCGCGCCTCGAATCTCTAAATCTTTTAAGGCCACGCGCATTCCAGATCCTAAGTCGGTATTAGCGGCGATAGTGGTTAAGCGATCGTGAGCTAACTCTGAAAGTGGTTGGTCTGCTGGATAGAGAAAATATGCATAGGCTCTTTCGCGCCCACGTCCCACACGACCGCGCAATTGATGGAGCTGCGAAAGTCCAAATCGATCAGAGCGTTCGACGATTAAAGTATTTGCATTTGCAATATCTAGGCCGCTTTCAACAATTGTTGTGCAGACCAAGACATCGAAATCGCGATTCCAAAACGCAACAATGACATCTTCTAACTGGTGCTCACCCATTTGCCCGTGTGCAACCCTGATGCGTGCTTCGGGAATCAGTTCTTGAAGATGGGATGCCGCTCTATCAATTGATTCAACACGATTGTGAATATAGAAAACTTGTCCATCACGCAAGAGTTCGCGACGTATGGCTGCCGAAATCTGTAACTCTTCGCTGGGTCCTACGTAGGTCAAGATTGGATGGCGCTCTTCTGGTGGCGTGGTAATTGTGGACATTTCGCGGATTCCGGTTACTGCCATCTCCAATGTACGTGGGATAGGCGTAGCGGACATCGCTAATACATCTACCGATGTTCGCAGCTTTTTCAAAGATTCCTTCTGTTCTACTCCAAATCGTTGCTCTTCATCAACAATAACCAAGCCCAGATCTTTGAAGTTAACATCGTTAGAAAGTAAGCGATGTGTACCAATAATTACATCGACGGTTCCTTGAGAGAGCCCTTCTAACACTTCTTTACTCTCTTTGGGTGTGTTAAATCGAGATAGCCCGGCGACCTTTAGCGGAAACCCCGAATACCTCTCGGCGAATGTTGTTGAATGTTGTTGAACAAGCAATGTTGTTGGAACCAAAACTGCCACTTGTTTTCCATCTTGGACGGCTTTGAATGCTGCTCTAATGGCAATTTCTGTTTTTCCGTATCCCACGTCTCCGCAGATAATTCGATCCATCGGGTATGGCTTTTCCATATCAGCTTTAACTTCGTCTATTGTCGAAAGTTGATCTGCAGTTTCGATGTAAGAGAATGCATCCTCCAACTCTCGCTGCCAAGGAGTGTCGGGTGAGAATGCAAAGCCTGGCGCACTTGTTCGTGCTGCATATAGTCGTATCAACTCTCCAGCAATTTCGCGGACTGCCTTACGAGCCCGCCCCTTAGCTTTCTGCCATTCACCGCTACCAATGCGGTGAACCGTTGGAGCCTCTCCACCTACATACTTACTTACTTGTTCAAGGGAATCGGTCGGCACGAAGATGCGATCACCTGGTTGCCCACGTTTTGCTGACGCATATTCAATAACTAAATATTCGCGAGTGACGCCGGCTGTTGTGCGGTGAACGAGTTCGATATATCGCCCAATCCCATGCTGTTCGTGAACTACGAAATCTCCGGCACGAAGTTCGAGAGGGTCAACCGCTTGCTTGCGCTTAGATGGCAAACGATCTCCGTCTTTACCGCTTCCTTTATTACCTGATAGATCGCGCTCAGTAATAAGGAGTACTTGTCCTTGATGAGAGAGAAATCCGTGGCTGATTGCCGACACCGTGACATGAACTGTGCCTCTCACGGGTTGGGAGTTCACATTGGGCACCATACGTACTGGCAAATCTGCGTTTCGGAAGATATCCGCAAAACGTTCTGCCATACCGGCGCCAGAAGCGGAGAAAACAACGGCATAGTTTTGCAGCAGCGCTTCGGATATGGCACCGATCGCCTTTTGAACATCTCCGCGCATTGGTTCAATTGAAGAGCAGTCCAAGAATTGAGTGTCAACGTCAAGATCGCTACCAAATGAGTTGAAGCTACGCGAGGCCACTGCAAGTGTTTTTATCTCATCTTGCAATTCATCCCAAGACATATAGGTACCTTGACCATCATGTAATGGAGTAACTGCACCGTTGGCGGCATTCGACCATGAGGCAGCGAGGAATTCTTCGTTTGTTGCAAGCAGGTCGGCTGACCTTGAACGAATACGTTCTTGATCGAGAAAAATCACCTGCGTATTCGGCAGCAAACGATGCAAGATACTTTCTTGGCCATCAACCAAAAGTGGGATGAGAGACTCCATGCCTTCGGTGACAATTCCTTCGGCGATGCGGTCGCACACTTCTAGAGCGCCAGGGAACTTTTCGCGCAAGCCGCGTGCTCGTTCGCGAACTTGAGGTGTGAGCAGAAGTTCTCGACAAGGATAAATAGGTAGCTTTCCAATTACCGGAGAGATTGTGCGTTGATCAGATACATCAAAATAACTTAGCTCTTCAATTTCATCGCCGAAAAAATCAATACGAACTGGGTGCGCAGAGAGCGGTAAGAAAATATCTACAATTCCACCACGGACGGCAAAATCTCCTCGCCGTTCAACTAAATCTGTTCGCGTATAAGCCAGTTCAGAGAGATGACGTACGAGTGCCTCAAGGCTTTCTTCCTCTCCTTTTTCAATCTCCTTCAACGGGGATTTTGCTAACTCTGAAATGAAGCGATGAATTAATCCGCGGGCGGGTGTAACGATGATTGGAAACTCTTGCCCTTGATTAAGTTTTTGGTTTTCAAGTTGGTAAAGAGCGTGGATTCGCTTTGCGACAGTATCGCTGCGAGGACTTAATCGCTCATGCGGCAGTGTTTCCCAGGCTGGAAATTCCAGCACATTGTTATGAAGAACTTTGATCTCTGAAGTTAAATCTTCTGCGGCGCGACTTGATGCAGTTACTACTAAAACCGGGCGAGATTGCCCTTGGAGAGCAATCAGAAATGGATAGAGCGGAGTTGGAGCAACTGCCCGCTCGTCCGTTGTAGAAAGCTGCGAAATCTGAGGGTCGGTAAGCAAAGTCGTGAGTAAGCCCTTCATATGCCCGCACCTCCCTCGTAAATGCCAACTAGCCCCGCTCCAAAAAGATGGGGGGGCAGGGTTGAGTCTAGAGCAGAAAACACCTGTCATGATTAGCCACATGTCTGCCGAAAACGCCTACGTTGAATCTGCCAACGATGATGGTGAATTGCGCAGCGATGTTCGCAAACTTGGGGATCTGCTGGGACAGTCCCTTGTTCGTCAGGAAGGCATCGAACTTCTCGAACTCGTAGAGGCGGTACGTAGCGCAGTTCGCGAAGGCGGCGGAGAAGAAATTCTCGAAAACGTAAGTGTCAAAGAAGCAGTACAACTAGTTCGAGCTTTTAGTACCTACTTTCATTTAGCAAATGTTGCCGAGCAAGTTCACCGCTCTCGGATAATTGCCCAAGCTCGATTAGAAGGCGGTTCCTGGTTAACTCGCGCAGTCGATAAAATTGTTCACGCACAAGAGCATCCAGTGGCTGGACATGAAATTTCTCAAGAAGATGTCTCGCATTGGCTCTCTGATTTCTCGGTACGTCCTGTATTTACAGCGCACCCCACAGAAGCTGCGCGCCGTTCAATTCTTGGAAAGCTCGGGCAAATTGCACACTTGCTCGATCAAGAGCCAACCGGCCAGCAAGAGCGACGCCTTGAAGAGACTGTTGATCTGCTCTGGCAAACAGATGAATTACGACTTGGCCAACCCGAACCTTTAGATGAAGCAACAAATGCTCTTTACTATCTTGATGATCTCTTCTCTCTCACTATCCCTGATGTTTTGGATGAATTTGCGCGCGAAGTTAAGAGAATTGGCGTCGAGCTCTCGCCTACAAGTAGACCGCTCTCTTTTGGAACATGGATCGGTGGCGACCGTGACGGTAACCCAAATGTCACACCCGATGTCACGCGCCAAACTTTAGTTCTGCAAGTAGGGCATTCGATTCGCGTGACGCTCGCTGCGATGGCTGAGATTCGTCAAATACTTTCTATATCCACTCGTATCGCTGGAGTTTCTGATGCTCTTGTCGCCTCGGTTGAAGAGGATCTCATTAGAATTCCTGAAATTGAAGCGCGCTTTCGACGTATTAATGCCGAAGAGCCTTACAGATTAAAGGCAACCGCAATTGTTCATCGCTTAAATCTCACTCGAGAGCGTCATGCCAAGGGAACCGATCACATCCCACATCGTGATTACAAAGATACTGCCGAACTATTGGCCGATTTAACACTCATGCGAGATTCACTCATGATTCATCGTGGAGAATTGATTGCCACCGGCCTTCTTGAGCGAACTATTAGAACAGTGGCCGCGTTTGGCCTTACACACGCAACTATGGATATTCGTGAGCATGCGCAGTCACATCATCATGCACTTGGTCAGATATTTGCCGACGCTTACAAAACTTTCTCACCGCAAGAGCGCTATGACTTCCTCTCTACGGAACTCACCACTGCAGTGAGCGGCAAGAGTGGAACTTTGGACGCATTAGGTAGTAAAACGCTAGAAACCTTTGTTGCAATTGGTGACCTCATTGAACGCTTTGGTCCTGAAGCGATCGAAACTTATATCGTGTCGATGACCAAGGGTGCAGATGATCTACTCGCTGCAGTTGTATTGGCGAAGGAAGCCGGACTTGTTGACCTTGGCAAGAAGGAAGTTCTCATCGGTTTCGCCCCGCTTCTTGAAACTGTTGCTGAATTACGTGCAGCCGATGTTATTTTGGAAGCGCTACTTAGCCAACCTTCCTACCGCGCTCTTGTGGCAATACGCGGTGATATTCAAGAGGTAATGCTTGGTTATTCAGATTCCAATAAAGATGCTGGCATCGCAACAAGTCAGTGGGAAATCCATCGTGCACAAAGAAGGTTGCGCGATGTTGCGATGAAGCATGGCGTGAAGTTACGTCTATTCCATGGACGTGGTGGGTCAGTTGGTCGCGGCGGAGGCCCAACTTATGACGCGCTAATCGCACTGCCGTGGGGCTCCATTGATGGACAAATAAAGATGACCGAACAGGGTGAAGTCATCAGCGATAAATATGCGCTACCAGCCCTAGCCCGCGAAAATATTGAACTCTCATTGGCTGCAGCTCTTGAAGCAACAGTTCTTAATCGTGGCCCACGCCAATCACCGCAGGATCTTGCGCAATGGAACGCGTGCATGGATTTAGTGAGCGCAGAATCGTTCAAGAGATATCGCTCGCTCGTCGACCATCCAGATTTGCCAGCATACTTTTACGCATCTACCCCTGTTGAACAATTAGGCGAACTCTTCCTGGGTTCGCGTCCATCGCGCCGGCCTGATGCAAGTATTGGTCTCGAAGGTTTGCGCGCAATCCCTTGGGTATTTGGTTGGACTCAATCGCGCCAAATTGTCCCGGGTTGGTTTGGAGTTGGTAGCGGACTTAAGGCGGCACGTGAAGCGGGGAAAACCGACGTCATGAACCAAATGCTCCACGACTGGCATTTCTTTAGAACTTTTATCAGTAACGTAGAAATGACTTTAACTAAGACAGATCTTGAGACCGCCCAACGTTATGTCTCTCGTTTAGTCCCTGAAAATCTGCACCATTTCTTGGACACCATCCGTGAAGAGTTTGAGCTAACACAGCGCGAAATTCTTACACTTACTGGCAAGAGCGAACTTCTTGGAGATCAACCACTGTTGGCCAGAACTTTGCAGGTAAGGGATGCCTACCTATCTCCGCTCCACTTATTACAAGTGAACCTACTTGAACGTGTTCGAAGCGCTGGCGAAAATGCAGATCCCCTACTGCGACGCGCGCTCTTGTTAACTATCAACGGCGTCGCAGCGGGGCTGCGTAATACAGGTTGAATTAAATCTGTGGAACAGTTGCCATCGCTGCGGCAATTGATTCATCAGAGAGTTTGTGATCGACCATTTTGCCACCAAGATATGCATCGTAGGCAGCAAGATCAAAGTGACCATGTCCGCAAAGAGCTGTAAGAAGAACCTTCTCTTCACCAGTTTCCTTGCACTCATTTGCTAGACGAATAATTTCCGCAAGTGCGTGAGTAGGTTCTGGGGCAGGAACGATTCCTTCGGTGCGAGCAAATTGAACACCAGCGGCAAAGCAATCGAGCTGTCCAACAGCTACTGCATCCATCAGTCCTAATTCGTAGACATGTGAAATCAGTGGAGCCATACCGTGATAACGCAATCCACCAGCGTGAATTGGGTCTGGCACAAAATCATGTCCGAGGGTATGCATCTTCATCAGTGGCGTCATTCCTGCAGTGTCACCAAAGTCGTATCGGTATTCACCACGTGTGAGTGATGGACATGATGCTGGCTCGGCTCCACGAATAAGAGTCTTCTTGCCCTTGGTCAGGTTTTCGCGAATGAATGGGAATGCAAGGCCGGCAAAGTTAGAGCCTCCGCCAGTGCAACCAACAATAACATCAGGATAATCTCCAACTTTGGCAAATTGCTTGAGCGCTTCTTCGCCAATGATTGTCTGGTGCAAAAGGACGTGATTAAGAACGCTACCAAGTGCGTAATTAATTGCAGGATCTTGAGCAGCAACTTCTACAGCTTCGCTAATTGCAATACCCAATGAACCTGTGTGGTTAGGGTTTTTTGCTAATTGATCGCGACCAGCTTGTGTCAGATTTGAAGGAGAGCGATGCACTTTGGCGCCGAAGAGTTCCATCATGAGACGGCGATAAGGCTTCTGATCGTATGAAGCACCTACCTGCCAGACTTCAAGTTCCATACCAAAGAGTGCGCATGCAAATGAGAGAGCAGTTCCCCATTGGCCGGCGCCAGTTTCAGTTGTTAACTTCTTGATGCCAGCTTGTGAGTTGTAATAAGCCTGAGGTACTGCAGTGTTTGGCTTATGCGAACCTGCTGGACTAACGCCTTCGTACTTGTAATAAATACGTGCAGGTGTCCCAAGTGCTTTTTCAAGGTTGTGTGCACGAAATAGTGGAGATGGACGCCATAAGCGGTAAATCTCTTGCACCGCTTCTGGAATATCGATGTAACGCTCTGCGGTCACTTCTTGCATAATCAATTCCATTGGGAATAAAGGTGCAAGCGCTTCTGGGCCAATTGGTTCGTGGGTACCAGGATGAAGCGGAGGTGGTGGAGGCGTTGGCAAGTCAGCGATTAAGTTGTACCACTGAGTTGGCATTTCGGATTCTTCGAGCAGAATTTTGTGATCGCTACGTGATGTCATGGCGTAAATCTTATGGGGCGACCCCCCAAGCGTCTAGACGAATCTAGATATTGAAATTCTGCTGCGTGGTTTCAAGGCCACGCGTAATGAGGGATTCGACGGCGTCCGCTCCTCGCACAATGAATTCCTGTAATTGCTTCTTCTCGACGCTCGAGAATCCTTTAAGGACAAAATCACCTGGATCTTGCTGGCCCATAGGGCGGCCAATTCCCATGCGGATTCTGAAATATTCAGCGGTCCCAAATGCAGAGGTCAAACTTTTCAAACCATTGTGCCCGTTATCGCCACCTGCAATTTTGGCGCGTATTGCTCCAAAACCGATATCCAATTCATCATGAATGACAATGATTTGTGCAGGCTCAACTTTGTAAAATGCCGAAAGAGCTTTAATCGGTCCACCAGATTCGTTCATGTAACCGTGTGATTTGGCAACGATGACAGAGGCAGGATCAATACCGACTCCGATTTTGAATGCTGCCACATTGGTACGTGACTTATGAGAACTCCAGCGAGATTTGTTGCGCGCAGCTAACTCATCAACAACCATCGCTCCGATGTTATGACGAGTCGAGGCGTATTCATCGCCAGGATTTCCTAGACCTACAACGAGCCAGACCATAGTTAAAGGGTACTTGCCCGGTCAGGAAATAAGTTCGCTAAATGCGTACTTATGCATCCTTCTTCTCGGTAGCCGCAGCATCTGCTGCAGGTGCAGCCTCGGCTGCAGGTGTAGCAGTAGTTTCAACCTCATCATGACTTGAACGAACTGAGAGGTGAACAACAACCATGCGAGGATCGCTCACGAGTGTTATGCCAGCTGGAAGTTTGACGTCTTCTGCATAAAGTGAAAGTCCTGCAACCAAACCGGTCAGATCCAAAGGTAGGAATCCTGGAATCGAAGTTGCTTCTGTCTCAACTTCAATAGATGTGCTGTTGTGCTCAAGAATTCCGTCGCGATCGTATTCACCAGATGTGTGAACTGGGATAGAAACAACAACGCGCTCTCCGCGGCGAACGATGACAAGGTCAACGTGCTCGAGTGTGCCCTTGATTGCATGGCGCACGATTGCCTTAGGAAGTGTGAGTTCGGTCTTGCCATCAACGACGATATCGAGAAGTACGTTAGTGGTCTTTAGCGCGAGTCCGAGTTCGCGGGCAGGCAATGCAATATGTGTTGGCTTTGCACCATGACCGTAGATAACAGCTGGAACTAATCCATCGCGACGTGCACGACGGGAAGCGCCCTTACCGAATTCGGTACGGCTAACGCCATTGATGCTGATCTCGGCCATTTTAAATCTCCTCTGTAAATACCTTCGGTATGTTCACGTTGGTTTGAGAGGGATTGCACTGTAAATCGTTTAGCTTTTAAAGCCGTCGATTACGGTTCTTACCCTCGCCGGAACGAGCGAAAGGTTAGCGAAGAAGCGAGCTTGAGGGCAAATCGGCCAATCTGGCCTAGCTCATCCCGTCAAAGAGGCTCGTCACTGAGCCATCTTCAAATACTTCCTTGATTGCCCGAGCTAAAAGTGGGGCGATAGGCAAGATAGTCAGACGCTCGAAACGATTCTCCTCAGCGATAGGCAAGGTGTCAGTAATGACAACTTCGCTGACGCGCGAATTCTTGAGGCGCTCTACTGCAGGGCCCGAAAGAACTGCGTGAGTTGCCGCGATGATTACCTCTTTAGCGCCTTCATTAAATAGAGCATCGACAGCTTTTGTGATTGTTCCAGCCGTATCAATCATGTCATCGATAACTACGCAGGTTTGTCCTTGAACATCTCCTACGACGCGGCCAGTAACAGACTCGTTAGGAATTCGAGGATCACGAGTCTTGTGAATAAATGCGATGGGGCATCCGCCGAGAAGATCTGACCAGCGTTCAGCTACGCGAACTCGCCCTGAGTCTGGCGACACAATTGTTAACCGAGAACGATCTACCTTGCTGCCAACATAGTTAGTCAACAAAGGTAGAGCGAAAAGGTGATCCACTGGACCATCAAAGAAACCTTGGATTTGTGATGTATGAAGATCTACGACCATTAGACGATCGGCACCTGCAGTTTTAAATAGATCGGCCATCAATCGTGCAGTAATTGGCTCGCGGCCACGGTGCTTCTTATCTTGGCGTGCATATCCGTAGAAAGGCGCAACAACAGTAATTCTCTTTGCCGATGCGCGCTTGAGAGCATCAACCATGATGAGTTGTTCCATGATGTGTTTGTTGACTGGGTTGGCGTGACTTTGAATAACAAAGGCATCGCTACCGCGAACGCTCTCTTCGAAGCGGACGAAAATTTCACCATTGGCAAAGTCATATGCCGATGTAGGAGTAATTGGAATTCCAAGTTCCGCTGCGACTTGTTCTGCTAACTCGGGGAAAGCGCGACCACTGAATATTCGTAGACGCTTTTCGGATGCGAGTTTAAGTTCGCTCATGAAGTTGGTTTTCCTCTCTCGGCACTGGATTGTGCAGCATCTGCTGACTTACTTCCAAGGCGCTTTCTTAGAACCCACCCTAGAACATTTCTCTGCTTTGCCCTGCCAACACCCATGGCGCCGGCTGGAACATCCTCGGTAATTGCCGAACTTGCGGCGGTGTAAGCCCCATCGCCGATGGTGACTGGCGCAACCAAGACGGAATTGCTTCCCACTCGGGCATGATCACCAACAGTGGTGGCATGTTTTGCTTCGCCATCGTAATTGGCGAAAATAGTTCCGGCACCGATATTTGTGCCGACTCCGATCGTTGCATCGCCAACATATGAAAGATGTGGGACTTTGGAGCCTTCGCCTAATTGCGAGTTCTTCATCTCGACAAACGCGCCGACCCGACTATGTGGGTGGAGGTTTGCTCCTGGGCGTAAGAATGAATATGGGCCAACGTGTGCATGTGACTGTATCGATGCACCGATGCAATAGGACTCTTGGACACTGGCGCCTTCTCCAACAGTGCAATCAATAAGCGTTGTGCGAGGGCCAATGGTGGCGCGACTGCCGACTGTTGTGGCGCCAGATAAAGCGGTACCTGGATAAATAACGGCATCTGAAGCTATTTCAACGCTGGCATCAACCCACGTTGTAGTTGGGTCAATCATTGTGACACCTGCGCGCATCCACTGATCGTTAATCTGATCACGCATGAGAGCGGCGCATTCTGCCAATTGCACGCGATCATTTACGCCAAGAATCTCTGCGGCATCTGGAGTCAAAACTGGAAGTACGCGATCGCCATTCTTGCGAAGTAGTTCGATGACATCGGTTAAATACAGCTCACCTTGGGCATTGGAATTAACTAACTTGCCAATCATCTCCAAGAGCTTGGCAAGATCAAAAACATATACCCCAGAATTAATCTCTTCGATTTCGCGCTCAATTTCTGTGGCATCTTTCTCTTCGACGATGCGAAGTAAATCTTCGTTTTCCCCACGAATAATGCGCCCGTATCCAGTGGGATCAGGAAGTTCGGCGGTAAGAACGGTCGCAGCAAATCCGCCTTCGTTATGGGCTGCAAGCAATTGCAAAAGAGAGCTGCCTGTGAGAAGTGGCGTGTCCCCAGCAAGGATTAAAACTGTTCCGGAAGAATTAACATCGGCGAGCGCCAATTGAGCTGCGTGGCCAGTACCGCCGCGTTTTTCCTGAAAAATTATTTGCGCATGTGGGGCAATCTGCGAAAGATGTTCTTGAACAGCTTCGCGCCCAGCACCTACAACAACACGAACTTCTTTCGCAGCTAAATCTTCGACTGCGCTAAGAACATGACCAAGGAGTGTGCGACCTGCAATGGAATGCAAAACTTTCGGCGTTGTTGATTTCATCCGCGTGCCTTCGCCGGCCGCTAGGACGATTACATAATCAAGCCGATTCAATCCCTGCTCCCATCGCTAGCGCTAATGGATCCTGTTGGTGCTCCTAGCCTAATTGTCAGCCAGAATAACTTCGGCTTTGCGGCCAAGGTTGCTCCGCCACCAGGTATCGATCCTGGACCCTGGGCTTCAAAGGCCCATGTGCTAGCCACTACACAATGGCGGAACCCGTATTCTCCCGTATCCGCGGGGATGCTTTTGACCACTACCGTTACCTACTATGAGATCTGGTGAGCCCACCTATGCGTGATGAAGTCGATCGCCTCGTAGCGGCCTGGAAACGTGAGCGCCCAGACCTAGATTTTTCACCTCTTGAGGTCCTCAGCCGGATCACCAGAATTGCACGTCACCTAGATATCGACCGCAGAAAAGCATTTGCTGACCTAGATACCTGGGGGTTTGATGTTCTAGCAGCGCTTCGTCGCGCTGGCACTCCTTATCAACTCTCCCCTGGGCAATTAATGCAAGAAACAATGGTGACCAGCGGAACCATTACTAATCGATTGGATCGTCTCGAAGAATTGGGACTTGTCACACGCAAAGCTGATCCAAACGATGGACGTGGAAGTTTAGTAACGCTTACAAAGAGCGGCATCCGCGCAGTTGATTCTGCGATGGAAGATCTACTCGCTCGTGAACGAGAATTCTTGCAATCACTTAGTAAAGCAGACCGAGCACAACTTGCTGCAACGCTTGCCGAACTCGCTGCACCATTTGATGAGCAAGTTTAAGAAAATTCAATAACTTTCGCGCCGTGCACGGGACCGTATGCGCGAGCAACGCTTCCAACAACACCGCTAGATGTAAGAGCTACGGCTAAATCCAATGCTTGATCTTCGTCTTCAACAAGAAATGCGACTGTAGGTCCAGAACCAGAAACGATTGAACCAAGTGCGCCGTATTCACCGCCAACATCCAAGACGAGTCGAAGCGCGGGGCGAAGAGAACATGCCGCAGATTGCAGGTCATTCACGAGATTTTTTCCAAGTGAAACTGCATCCTGCGCGAGTAGCGCTTGCAAAAGTTGATCGTTGGCATGTGGTGCCACAACATCCATTCCTGCACGTAGTCGATCGCACTCGCCATAAACAGCAGGCGTCGAAAGTCCTACAGTAGAAAGGGCGAGAACCCAATGGTATGTACCGCGCGAAAGCGCAGAGGTCACTTCATCACCTCGCCCACGGCCAACGGCAGTTCCGCCAACCAACATAAATGGAACATCACTTCCAAGTTGCGATGCCACGGCTTGCATCTCATCTCGTGAAAGTCCTAAGGTAAAAAGTGCATCAACTGCAAGAATCGTTGCTGCAGCATCTGCGCTACCTCCGGCCATTCCCCCTGCTACGGGTATCGATTTCTTGATATTTATCAGCAAATCAGGGGTAATTGAATGTATTTCGCACATGAGCGCTGCTGCGCGATACGCGAGATTGCTGGAATCAGTGGGAACGCCATGTGTTTGATCGCCGCTTATTGATATTGCAATTCCGGAACCTTCAATATTTCGCGTAAGAGTTACTTCATCAAAAATTGAAATTGCTTGGAAAACAGTAACTAATCCGTGAAAACCATCTGCCTCTTTAGGGCCAACGGATAGTTGCAAGTTTATTTTCCCTGGAACACGCACCATCACACTGTTCAACGCCGCTGTCATATTACGACCCTATGCCCATTTCTGCTTTTGCTCGGGCAATGGCGCAATAATCTTCAATGACGAGTGCTTCTCCACGCAAAGTCGGATCGATTCCAGCTTTCATCAAAAGTGTTTCGGCGCTTGCTGAACTTCCAACCCAATTGCTCAGAGCAGAGCGCAACATTTTGCGACGTTGGGCAAATGCGCTGTCGATAGCAGCAAAAACTTCCCGTCGCATCGCTTCATCTCCTGGAGGTGTACCTCGTGTGAACCCCACAAGTTTGGAGTCAACATTTGGGGAGGGCCAAAATACTGAACGCGAAACAGAACCCACGTGGGACATTTTTCCCCACCAAGCAGCTTTAAGACTTGGAATTCCATAATCTTTTCTGCCGGGTCCCGCAACCAATCTGTCAGCAACTTCGGCTTGAACCATCACTACGCCAGAGCGAAGAGTGGGAAACTTCTCTAGCAAATGTAAAAGAACTGGAACCGAAACATTGTAAGGCAAATTAGCAACTAAGACTGATGGAGCCACAGGTAGCTCCTGCAACGTGAGAGCATCTTGATTGATGACTTTCAGGTTTGCACTTTTATCTGTATGAGCAGCCACGGTGATCGGAAGTTGCATTGCAAGACGCGAATCAATTTCGACCGCAACTACACCTGCTGCTTCATCGAGCAACGCCAAGGTCAACGAACCAAGCCCGGGGCCAATTTCTAGCGCAATATCTTCTGGACTGACTTGAGCAAGTTTTACTATCTTGCGGCAGACATTGCCATCGATAACAAAATTCTGGCCTAAAGCTTTTGCCGGTTTTAGCCCCATCTGCTCGGCTAAGGCACGTATTTCTGCAGCTCCAAGAAGAGTGGTCATGAAGAGAATGACCCAAATAGGCGCTCTGCATTGGCGCCAAGGGCTAACGCCAATTCGCCAATGTCATCGTCACGTTCGAGAGCCATAGCTCGCACAATTGTTGCAATATGCGCCGGAGAATTCTGCGCTCCTCTATTAGGCATTGGCGTCAAAAAAGGTGAATCAGTCTCTACAAGTAGTTGTTCGATGGGCACGATTCTTACCGCTTCGCGAAGTTGTGGTGCGTTCTTAAACGTCAACGTGCCAGCGAAGGAAAGAATGTATCCGCGGTCAACACATATTTTTGCCATCTCTAGGTCTCCGGAAAAACAATGAAAGATTGTTTTCTCTGGCGCTCCCACCTCAAGCAAAATAGATAGGACATCGTCATGGGAATCACGATCATGAATTACCAGAGCTTTATCCGTTTTCTTCGCAAGCTCAATATGCCACTTAAAAGATTCCTGCTGAACTTTCCTCAATTCTGGCGGCGTCCTGAAATAGTCAAGGCCCGTTTCACCAATTGCGCGCACCCGTGGATGCTCTGCAAGGTTTGCGATAATTAATTGATCTCTAGCGAGGTCGGCAACGACAGGCGCTTCATTGGGATGAAGTGCTACTGCAGCTAAAACATTTTCGTTCCAGAATTGCGCAGCATCTACACACCATTGAGATTGTTCAGCGGAATATCCCACTTGCATCACTCTGTCGATGCCCACTGATTTAGCTTGCTTCAGAATTTCACCAACGGCCGCTGAATTCGGAGCGTCGTTCGTAACTAATTCTAAATGTGCATGTGAATCAACGGTACTAACAGGTAGAGGATGTGGCAACGGAGCAAATGGGCGGTCAATATCCCGGTTATGGCGATCTGCCATCTAAATTACTCGCCAACCTCTAGACGCGGAAATAGAACCGCGCTCTTTTGAACGATTGCACCCTCAGGTAATTGTCCCCACGTGGAAACTTTTCCAATTTCTTGATTGCCGATAGCGCCAAGAACTTTTTCTGCGCCAAGGGATTGCCAAAGAATTTCGCACGTTGCAGGCATCACTGGGTTAAGTAGTACCGCAAGAGCGCGTAAGGATTCGGCAGTGTTATAAAGAACTGATTCAAGCTCTGATTGATTGGCGGGGTCTTTTGCCAAAACCCACGGTTGTTTTTCAGTGACGTAACCGTTGACCCGTTTGCAAAACTCCATAATTGCGTTGATTCCGCCTTGGAAATCCAAAGCACAGATTGCCGCATCAGCTTTTTCGACCGTCGCTGTTAGGAAAGATTCGAGCCCTGGGTCATTGCTCGGTGCAGGCAGAACTCCAGCGCAATATTTCTCGACCATCGCAGCAAGGCGGGATGCGAGGTTTCCAAAATCATTGGCCAACTCGCTCGTATACCGGGCGCTCATATCTTCCCAAGAGAATGATCCGTCTGTTCCAAAGGGAATCGCGCGCAGGAAGTAATAACGGAATGCATCAACCCCGAAGTGGTCGGTAATTTCACTTGGTGCAATTCCGGTGAGTTTGCTCTTGCTCATCTTCTCGCCGCCCACTAGCAACCAGCCGTGAGCAAATACTTTTTTAGGGACCGCTAACCCGGCGGCCATCAACATAGCTGGCCAGATAACGGCGTGAAAGCGAAGAATATCTTTACCCACTAAGTGAACATCGGCTGGCCATGTTTGTGCAAACTTCTTGCCGCCTTCAGAACTTGGATCATCGCCAAGTCCGACTGCTGTTGCATAGTTAAGCAGCGCATCAAACCAGACATAGACAACTTGATCTCTATCCCAAGGTACTGGAATACCCCAATCAAATGTCGAACGTGAAATCGAGAGATCAGAAACTCCACCTTCAAGGAAAGAGAGAACTTCGTTGCGAGCACTTTCGGGCTGGCAAGCTTCAGGGTTCCTTCTGTAATGTTCGAGCAAAGGTTCGACGAATGCACTTAATCTAAAGAACCAGTTATTTTCATTAACAATCTCAACTGGCTTGCTATGCACTGGGCAGAGCTTTTCGCCTTTGTCATCTATGAGATCTCCGGGTAATTTAAATTCTTCACAGCCCACGCAATATGGACCCTCGTACTTGCCCGCATATATATGGCCGGCATCCTTCAAACCCTGCAGAAATCTTTGAACCCGTTCGGTGTGACGCACTTCTGTCGTGCGGATGAAATCATCATTAGCAATATTTAGAGAGTGCCAGTTAGGTTTCCAAGCGCTCTCTACTAAATTATCGACCCATGCTTGCGGGGAAGTATCGTTCTGTTGCGCAGTACGCATAACTTTCTGCCCGTGCTCATCGGTGCCAGTGAGAAACCAGACTGATTCGCCGCGCTGGCGGTGCCACCGAGTGAGTACATCTCCAGCAACTGTAGTGTATGCATGGCCGATATGGGGAGCGTCATTGACGTAATAGATAGGCGTCGTTAAATAGAAGGCCTTCTCTCCGGAGTTGCTCACGGGGATATCCTAGAGGTTGATTTCGCATCAACGACCGCAGCGAAAACCACTCGCTTTGCTACAGAATATTCATCTGCCACGGTGGCAATGGCCGATTTGCGATCCATCCCAGCTTCCTCGTAGGTCTTAACGCGCTCCACTAATTGGCTCGCCGTTTTTTCGGCAGAATCTTTCGCAGCTCCCGCCAAAACGATGGTTATTTCACCGAGCACTTCATGAGTTTGAGACCACTTCACGAGTTCTTCTAAAGTGCCTCGGATTGTCTCTTCATATCTCTTTGTCATCTCTCGGCAAATAACAGCAGGACGCTCTGTGCCGAAAATCGAAACTGCATCAACGAGCGACTCTTCAAGGCGATGAGGAGCTTCAAACCAGATAACTGTTCGCTCTTCATGTTCGAGTACTTCGAAAAACTTCTTGCGAGCCCCGGCTGCGCGTGGAGAAAAGCCTTCAAATGTAAATCTATCTGTTGGCAAACCCGAGAGCGCAAGCGCCATTGTCACCGCACTTGGACCAGGTATTACCGAAACGTCAATTCCTTGCGCAATTGCATCGCGCATAAGTCGAAATCCAGGATCACTGATGGTTGGCATACCTGCATCTGACACTACGAGAATATTTTCTCCTGCCTGTAGCATCTGCAAAATTTCCGGAGTTCGCTCAATTTCATTGCCCTCAAAGAAAGAAATCACGCGCCCTGAGAATGTCAGCTGTAGATCCTGACAGAGCCGATGAAATTTCCGAGAATCTTCTGCCGCAATTACGCCTGCGCTTTCGATGGCTTCACGCAATCGTGCGCTGGCATCACCTGGATTGCCTAGTGGGGTTGCAGCAAGGATCAAACTCATAGGTCAATCCTCTCAGTAAATTGCGAGTTGAGACCTAGGCTAACGCCATGGCAGCCGTACTGATCGCGATCCTTTCTTTCTGCCTGCGCCTTTGGAATTTAGGAACCCCTAAAGGTTTAGTTTTTGACGAGCTCTACTATGTCGACGGGGCAAGAGACTTACTCAAATACGGTGTCGAAGTAACTGGTTCAGGATCAGAATTTATTGTCCACCCTCCCGTTGGCAAATGGTTGATCGGTATCGGCATTAAGTTATTCGGAGATAACGAATTCGGCTGGCGTTTTAGCGTTGCTGTCATCGGCTCCCTCCTCATTCTTCTCGTTGCCCGCGTTGCAATGTTGCTCTTTAGATCTCGAGGATTTAGCACCCTGGCATCTCTACTGATGGCACTCGATGGGCTGCAACTTGTTCACTCACGCACCGCTCTCTTGGATCTCTTCCTTACTTTCTTTGTACTTCTAGCAACGTTAGCTTGGCTTAAAGATCGCTATTGGTTATCTGGAATTCTCTTTGGACTAGCACTTGGAACTAAATGGAGTGCAATTTACTTTTTAATCGCATTCGCCCTCATATTGGTTTATCGCGACTACTCAACGAATCAATTAGGTGTCAAACGTTTTCTCTTGAGAATCACTCAACTGGGGATTACGCCTCTCCTGGTTTACATCTCAACGTGGTTCGGTTGGTTTGCATCTCCGCGTGGATGGGACAGACATTGGGCGCAGACGCAAGCACATTCTTTCATTCCAAATATCGTCCGCTCTTTTTGGCATTACCACGCCGAGATCTTGCACTTTCATACTCATCTCACAAGCCAACATTCTTACCAAGCTAATCCTTGGAGTTGGCTTGTAATGGGGCGGCCCACTTCTTTTTACTACGAGACTCCAAAGACGTGTGGTGCATCTTCATGCGCGCAAGAAGTAGTTGCACTCGGAACGCCATTTCTTTGGTGGTTAGGAACATTGGCAATCTTTACAGTTCTTGGTTACTGGATCACAAGTGTGATTCGAAAGAAACCAGATAAGGCTGCGGGAATCATTTTGGTCGGTATTGCCGCTGGATACTTGCCATGGTTTCTATTTCAAAAACGCACTGTATTTTCTTTCTATGCAATAGTTTTCGAGCCATTCTTAATTCTGGCAGTTGTGTATTGCGCCAAAGTTTTCTTGGGCGACAAACCCAGAGCGCGTCACCGTCAATTAATCGTTGCTCTCATTACTTTGGCAATCGCTGCGAATTTCCTCTACTTCTTGCCCTTATTCAACGGCTCAGTGTTGAGTTACAGCGATTGGTACGCACATATGTGGTGGCCGTCCTGGATTTAGCTTGAGTGGAGCTGAGGGGAATCGAACCCCTGACCTCCTCGTTGCGAACGAGGCGCGCTACCAACTGCGCTACAGCCCCCTCAACAATCCTGCGGAATTAACTATTTGATGCATCACGAAAACGCTCAACTGCTTGCTCTGCAAGTTGTTGATCGAAAACTTGATCTGCAGATGGTGCAGCAGCCGCTAAAGCTTCGCGCTCAAGTTTTTCTTGCTCTTCACTCCAGGCACCTGGAATAGTTAAATCAATTACTCGCTTTGGTACGAACGCTTTTGGTGCGCTCACATAAGTCGGGACGGGGATATTAACCGGCGACCATGAATCTCTCTCTTGCGCAGACCCTTGAGGCAAGAGAACGACGCCAGTTAACTCCCGCTCTGAAAGCGGAATCCAATGTTCGCGAGTTTGTTTTGGCGCGACAACTTGAGACAGATTCGTAGTCGATACTCCGGCGGTGGAGCGATGTAATTGAACGATGCGCCTACGTTGCAAACTTTCAACCAAACTTTGTCGGCGAACATGTGCAACATATATTGCAAGTCCCGAGAGAGGCAGAAGGTTATATTCAAAAGCTAAAGTGCTGAGAGAGAATTCAAGGAGTGTGAAAACGAGTGAAGCTGAAAGTAGTGCAAAAATAATTCTGCGCTTTATTAGAGTGTGAGCGTTCTTAGCTTCGTGATCTGAATCTGTGCTGACCGAACTCTTGATTGATGTATCAGATCCGGTCGCGACTACACGCAGTGCGCTCTTATAACGTTCTACGGATTTACCTGAAAATTCTTCATGGTTATGAACCCAGCGGGGCACGAAATAGGCAACCCACATTCCGATGATTGCTAGATAGATGATTCCGGAGGTCATGATGTCCAAAGATAGAGGCGGAATCACGCTCAATCAGGTATTAACCCGCAAGTGTTGCTGGGTTTATTTCTTAAGAAATTTGGGAATTTTCTCGGACATAACAATGATGGTCGCGCCATTGTCCATCAATATGGAGAAACCGGGGCCGTTCGCCTTCGAAGTGATACCCGCTCTTTTCTGCGACCCGAATGGAGGCTGCATTTTCGGGGCGAATATTTATCTCGATGCGATGCAGCGATAGTTCTTTGAATCCAAAGTGAGTCATGGCTTCGACTGCAACAGTGGTGACTCCTAGATTGGCGTAAGACTGGTCAATCCAATACCCGATATGAGCTCCGCGAAGTGCCCCCATGATAATTCCGCCCATGGATATCTGGCCGACCAAAGCCCCTTGATACCAAACCCCCAGTGAGATCGATCGAATCGATCGCCCCTCTTTGTTGTATGAGCGAATCATTTCCAGATATGAAGGAGGTTCATTTAGCGCGACATCTCCAGGAACTTTGGGCAATGTAGCCTCCCATGGTTCGAGCCATTGACGATTCTTGGCCCGTACCTTTTTCCATTGGCGCTGATCGCGCAAGCGTAAGGGGCGCAAAATTACATCACCCGAATCAATAACCACTGGCCAATGAGTTCTCATGGATACTATTTTCTAGAAATACCTACGACGCAATACAACGGCAATTACTTGAGCACCTGCTGCGAGTTCTTCTACCCCTTCAGGCACGGCAATGAGCGCGTTGGCATCGGAAAGAGTGGACATCTCCTCTTGATGAGGTAGCGCACGGACCGTTTTACCGTCTTCAGAAAGAAAACCTCGCAGATACGAGCGCATCCCATGTATGGATGCCACAGGTTTTTCTAAACGGGCTTTCACCGAGGGACGATGGATATTTTCAGAGCCCACCATCGTACGAATCATTGGACGCACAAAAAGCTCGAGTGAGATGTATGCAGAAATAGGATCACCTGGAAGCGTGACAACCGGTGTCTTGTCCGGACCGATAACACCATAATTATGACGGCCACTATTTTCAATTGCTAAATCCACTGTTGTAATCTCTCCGAGTAGTGAGAGTGTCCGAGTAATCATGTCGAAGGAGTCATCTCCTCGCTCGCCGCTAATGACGATGAGATCTGCTCGCACAAGTTGATCTTCTACCAAGGCTCTAAGTTCGCCATCGTTATCAGGGATTGAGTGCACGCGATAGCCAACGGCACCGGCTTCGCGCACAGCAGTGGTCAATAACCACGAGTTAGTTTCATATTCTTCGGTTCCACTTATAGGTTTACCGGGCTCAACAAGATCTGGCCCTGCAGAAATCACCACAACGCGAGGTTGTGGGCGCGTAGGCAATTGCCCGAGACCGATCGAAGCGGCTAACCCAATGTGTGTGGAGCGAATTCGCGTGTCTGCTCCCATCACCAGTCTTTCGCCAGCATAGATATCCTTCGCCAAAGTTGCTCCATGGGCATCAAGCAACGGCATATCAAAGGCATCGAGTGGATGGCAGATGGCCAATAAGGAACTCAGGAACTCATCTACCTTTATCTGCTCTGACATAATCCCACCATACTTGTTAAACCAATCTAACTAGGGGATTTCGGTGACAATACCTGAAGAAAAAGCGCTTCTGCGCACTCAGGCACGTCTTGACCGCAGGAATAATATTTCATCTGCGGATTATTCAATACTTCTCTCTGCACCTGAAATTTCTTCAGCCGAAATTATCGCTTCTTATCATTCCTACGGTGACGAACCGCACACAGATCAACTAAATAGCGCTCTGCTTGCAGAAGGGAAAATTCTTTTGCTTCCGCGAATTAGCGGTCAACTATTGGAATGGGTTCGTTGGAGTCAGGCAGAAGGCTCGTTGATGAAGAACGGGAAAATTCACGAACCAGTAGGACCCGCTTTTACTGAGCTATCGAAAGTGAAAGTAATGATTGTGCCTGCGTTACTCATTGATAAGAGCGGTTATCGACTGGGCCAAGGAGGTGGCTATTACGACCGCGCGTTGAAAGAATTTGACGCATGGAAAGTAGGGCTCATTTGGGAAAATGAATTGTGCACTCGAGATTTACCAAGAGAAGTACACGACCTACCACTTGACGCTGCCTGTAGCCCGGCTTCGATCCTCCGCTTTAACTCTTAGTTGCTCGGAAGATTGCGCGCCATAACTACCCGTTGAATCTGGTTAGTACCTTCATAAATTTGTGTAAGTTTTGCATCGCGCATCATGCGTTCAACCGGATAGTCGGACACGTATCCATATCCACCAAGAATTTGGACTGCATCTGTCGTAACTTTCATTGCAGTATCACTGGCAAGACATTTACTCGCCGCTGAAAAAAACTTGAGGTCTTTGGCATTGTTCTCGCTCTTAACTGCAGCCAAATAAACTAGTTGCCTCGAAGCAGCGATGCTCATTGCCATATCAGCGAGCATAAATTGAACACCTTGGAAATCAAATATAGGTTTCCCGAATTGATTGCGTTCGTGGGCATATTTACTTGCAACATCTAACGCACCTTGAGCCAAGCCCAATGCTTGCGCTCCAATTGTTATACGCGTGTGATCAAGTGTTTGTAAAGCGAGTATGAACCCTTCACCTACGCCACTTATTCGCCGATCATCAGAGAGTTCTACATTATCGAAATATACTTCGCGCGTAGGAGAGCCACGAAAACCCATCTTTTTTTCGTGAGCACCAAAGGAAATGCCAACATCAGATTTTTCAACGACAAAGGCAGTAATTCCTTTTGCGCCAGCGGCAGGATCAGTCGACGCCAATACAGTGTAGAAATCAGAGAATCCTGCGTTTGAAATCCATTTCTTGCTTCCGTTAATAACCCAGCCATCCTTGGATTTTGTTGCTTTAGTTTTCATAGCGGCGGCATCCGATCCCGCTTCAGATTCTGAAAGACAATACGAAAATCCTTTGCCCGCTGCTAATGGACGTAGCCAGCGCTCTTTCTGTTCTTGCGATCCTGACAGCATTAAAGGTAACGAACCAAGTTTGTTGACAGCAGGAATCAACGAAGATGCGCCGCATACTCGTGCCACTTCTTCAATAATGATGACGGTTGCAAGAGCATCAGCACCATCTCCGCCAAATTCCTCAGGTACATGAGCCGCTGCTAATCCCGCCTTCTGTAGCGCATCAAAAGCTTCTTGAGGGAAACTCGCCTCCTCGTCGACCCTTTGCGCAAAGGGAGCAATCTCTTTTTCGGATAGAGAACGTACGCTGGTTCGCAGGTCCTCATATTCTGAGGGAAGTTCAAATAGATTTTCCATTGCGATCCCTTTCTGCAAGTTGAGCAAGGTAAGTGTTGTACTCAGCTAACTCATCTGGTTGGCCCATTGCTGCTAAACGTTCGGTGTTCTTATCGATTCGTTTAGCTTCTTTCGAATCATCGCGGACCCATTGGATGAAAGTCGCAATCAAAGCTAACAAGATAGGTATCTCGCCCATCGCCCATCCAATTGCCCCACCTAAGTGCTGGTCAGCTAAAAGATCTGAGATCCATGGGGCCTTTAGCTGGGCAAAATATCCACCGTCGAGAAGCGTTGTTGATGACATGACCGCTATTGAGAAAAAGGCGTGAATGCTCATCGCTGCAAATAGAGTGACTATGCGAGCGATATATGGAGCGCGTTTTGGATTCGGGTCAACTCCAATGATCACGTGAAAGAAGAGGAATCCCGAGAGCACAAAATGCACATCCATAACCAGGTGACCCGTATGGCTCTGCATCATCCCGCCAAATAGCGAAGTGAAGTAAAGAGCGAACAGGGAGCCATCGAAAATAAGGAGAGCAACAACTGGGTTTACCCAGAATCCTGCTAACTTGGAATGAAGAGCAGCAACTAAAGTGCCACGCACTCCTCGTTCTTGATGATCACGGCTTTGCGGCAAAGTTCTTAGCGCCAAAGTAATTGGCGCACTCAATACCAAACCAATCGGCGCAATCATTCCTAAAATCATGTGCGCAATCATGTGATACGAAAAAGAGAAGTGTGCGTAGACGCCAAAGCCGCCGCTCGTTGCGTAATCGATTGCGATAATTGCCACGACAAATGCAGCAGACCTTCCGACCGGCCATTTGTCTCCGCGTCTTTTTAGAATGAGAACGCCTTTACTGTAAAGCGCGACTGCTAGAACTAAGAATCCAAGGAAGAGAGCGTCGGGGTTATAAAGAAGTAACAAACGACTGAGAGTTGGTGTTCCTGGCATAGGAAGTCCTGCCACCGTAATTGCTGCGCTAAATTTTGGATCGCCTGCTGGTGAAGGTGGTTTATTCGAGGAGAGCCATGCGCCTAGGGCAAGAGCACCAATCATGATGATCAATTCGACCATGATCAAGCGCGCAAATTTTTGCCAGTCAATTGAGAGTGGATTCTTACTTGAAAGATTCTTGCGGTGAAGGTAGCCAATAAAGATTAAGGAAACGGTCAGTAAGGTCTTGGCAACGACCACAAGTGCATATGTGCTGTGCCAAGCAGAGAGAAAATTCAAACGCGCCCATGCGTTGGCTGTACCACTGCCTACCACTGCGATTGCAGCCCAAAGTGCTAACTGACTAAAACGTGGCGTTGCAATAGCTCTATCTTTGGAGTCCAAAATCCCCAACCCGAAAACTCCGCCGACCCAAAGTGAAAGCGCAATAACGTGGATGGCGAGTGAGCCGATTGCCAACGCGTGAGATCCACTTGATGCAGAGTGGCTCTGGAAAATCGGAGCGATGATTCCGAGTACTACAAGAATCAGCAAGAGGATCACTCCTCCAACTTTCTTCAGACGCATTGATACAGCAAAGGCAAAAAGTCCCACTAGGAATTGGAAAAAGAGATACTGCCCCAGAGTTATTTGCGTAATGAACGAACGTATTGTCGTGGGGTCAAGTGCGCTTCCGATTGATGAACCCAAAATATTGGCCAAAGTAAAGATAATATTTATCAAGCTTGAAATCGCCCATACAGCGCTCGACCATAGTGCGACGATCCGAAGTTGGAGTGCAGCTGGCTCTAACTTTCCGTGATTATCCGTAAGTAAGAAACCAGCGGCTAAAAGGGTGCCAACAAGGAAAAAGCTGGAAGTCACTCCGATGAATTTACTTATCGTTGTCATTGCGCCGACGAGTGGACCAGAAGTTGCAATAGATGCTGCCAAAGAAATCATTTCGATTTAATAATCTTTCTGGCATACATTATTAATAATACGAAGACTAGAAATGCAGAAAAGATTAAGCCAATGACCATCACCGAAGTGCTCGACTTGCCCGTTACTACAGGAGTCGCACTAGAAGATGTTGTTGGAACTGCTGTTGGTTGGGTGATGACTGCAGGCGCTTTAAACGTAAATGTGAAAGTTCCCTCTAGTGGATTTTCGTTCTCGGCCAAAAGCGAATACGTCACCGTATAAATCCCTGAAATAGTAAGATCTGTAAGACCAACAATCATGTCGGTATCGCTAATTGTTAAATTGCCGTCATCTACGCGAGCGCCTTGAGGGTCGGTGATAGTTACCGAACTTCCCATATCCAATAAAGTAACTTGGGTCGAAATAGTCACCGCGCTCGGCGCTGAATTTATAGTCGATCCACTTATCGGAGAGGTACTGATCACCGAGTTGGCCTGCGCGCTACCGAGGCTAGTGAGGGCAAAGAACGCCGCGAGAGCGGCCAGAACGACTTTACGCATCCCAATTCCTCTCTAGATAGCTCCTAATTCGCCTGTATCGTCTCACTTCTTTAGACTTCCTTCTACTGCCCTTGCTGGGTGATTCCTCTTAATCGAATGAAAGGCAATGCGATGCCTACTTATCAATATGCATGCAACGCCTGCGCCCATGAATTCGAAGTTTTCCAAGCATTTTCAGATGATTCGCTGACTCACTGCCCTATCTGCGAGGGCGAAGTTCGCAAGGTTTTCTCAGCTGTAGGTGTCGTTTTCAAAGGATCCGGATTCTATAAGACCGATTCGAAGAGTTCCTCACCTGCAACGCCTTCTGTGGCCAAAGACACGAGCCCAGCGCCTCTTTCAACTGAAACGAAAAGTAATTCTGTTACAAAAGTAGATTAAACTTCACTAATCATCATGATGTGGCGGCTTATCTGAAGCAATCTCGGCATCGCGACGTTTTTCTTCCTCTTGTTGATCACGAGGATCTATTTCGTCAGAAGCGGTCTTTGGCCAGATTTCACTCATCACATTAATGTTACCAGCACGAATGATAAATCAAGGAGTGAAAGTTGTTTAACGCGATAGGACACTTTGTTGTCAAGAGACGAAAATCAACGCTCATCGTATTCATCCTCATCATCCTCTTTGCAGGTGGTATTGGATCCTTAGCTTTTTCTAAACTCGATAGTGGTGGATATTCCGACCCAAAGAGTCAATCGGCACAAGTTGTTAAATACCTTGCCAAGAATTTCAACCTTAAAGATCCCGGTGTCGTACTCGTGCTCGATGCTGGTTCGCAAGCAATATCCGATCCAACTGTTAGCGCTTCTGCACTACGCCTTGAATCACTAATTAAAACTGAGCCAGGTGTGGGTCAAACGCTTTCGTACTGGTCTGCCGGTGGCGCTCTAACTCTTTCTTCAACAGATGGCAAAGCTGGTTTCCTATTTATCTACACAACTAAAACAGATTTTGGAACTGTCAGTGATATCGGCAAGAATATTCAAGCTAAATACGATGGCAAGTTTGAATCGTTACATGTCTACGCTTCTGGTGGTGGAGTGATTACACACGCCATCAATAGCAAAATCTCGAAAGATTTAGCGCTAGCGGAAGCAATTTCGATTCCCCTCACCTTTATTCTCTTGGCTTTTGTATTCGGCGCACTGGTTGCATCGGCAATGCCACTGGTGGTTGGAATCAGCGCCATACTTGGCGCATTCTTCATCATTTTCCTCATCACTCTGTTCACCGATGTCAGTATCTACGCACTCAATCTGATTACAGGTCTGGGCTTAGGGCTAGGAATCGATTACGCGCTTTTGATTGTCAACCGGTTCCGAGAAGAACTTCATTCAGGTAAAAGTGTTGAAGAGTCAGTAACTACTACGGTGTCGACTGCAGGAAAAACTGTCTTCTATTCCGGGCTCACTGTTTTGGTCACACTTGGCGCGCTAGTTATGTTCCCTCTTAATTTTCTCAAATCATTTGGCTATGCAGGTATGTCGGTCGTAACTCTTGCGGTGGTTGGCGCCCTTGTTCCCCTGCCAGCAATTTTGGCCCTACTGGGAAACAAAGTTGATAAAGGGTTGGTTCGCAAGAGTGCAATCGCGCCTAAGGAAGATGGTCGTTGGGCACAGACTGCAAGATTTGTCATGCGAAAGCCGATTGCTGTTGTCGTTGTAAGTCTGGCGATCCTTGCAATCGTCGCTGCTCCTATTAAAGATATCGCCTTCGCTCAGATTGATGCTCGGGTACTCCCTAAAGCAGATAAAGCAGCGATAGCTTCTCAAGTAATTGCTGATCGATTCCTTGGACAAGAAGGCAGTCCGATAGAGATCATCATTCCAAACGGAACAACTATGGAATCTCAAGTTTCGGATTTCGTTGATGCAGTTAAGGCAGTCGATGGAGTAGTAAGAGTAAATCCACCAGTGAGCAATGGCAGTGACCTGCGAATTTCTGCAATTCAGAGCATGCCATCGCGCACGATGGAAGCCGAAAAGATGATCCACGAGATCCGTGCGCTGGCGCATCTAGATGGCACTCTTGTTGGCGGACCTGCTGCAGACTTCACCGATTCGCAGGATGGAATTGCACATACTCTGCCCTGGGCTTTAGGTTGGATCGCTCTTTCAGTCTTAATCCTAATATTTGTTTTCACCGGTTCAATACTTCTGCCGCTCAAAGCGGTGGTATTAAATGGACTCTCTCTCGGAGCAACTTTAGGCATATTAAGTTGGGTCTTTATTGACGGCCATCTCAAATGGCTCGTCGGCGATTTCACGCAGACCGGAACCCTTGATACCGGTACAACAATTTTGATTGCCGTAGTTGTCTTTGGGCTATCGATGGATTATGAAATATTTTTGCTTTCTCGTATTCGTGAAGAACACCTTGCTGGTAAATCCAATATGGAATCGGTTGCAACAGGTCTCCAGAGATCAGCCCGAATCATCACTGCCGCGGCAGGTTTGCTTGCTGTCGTCTTCGGCACCTTTGTTCTGAGTGGAATCACTTCAATAAAGTTAATGGGATTCGGCGTTTCTTTTGCCGTGCTCCTTGATGCGACATTGATTCGCGCCTTATTAGTGCCCGCGCTAATGCGTCTATTTGGCGAGAAGAACTGGTGGGCGCCTAAGTCCTTGAAGAGATTTACTCTTTCACACTAGCTCGGGTTACCCTTTGGCTATGGAAATCATCGTCACGCTTCAATGCTCCGATCAACCGGGGATTGTGCATGCGATGACCACGGCGATCCTCAAATGCCAGGGCAATATCATTGAAAATCAGCAGTTCACAGATCCTGTTACTGAAACCTTTGTCATGAGGACAAAGTTCGAAACCAATGACACTGCAGAGAGCGCACGGAAGATTCTGCACTCAGAACTTTCAGGATTTTCGCCAACTCTGCATGTGCGCAAAGCACACGAAAAAAGGCGTGCACTAGTTATGGTCACCAAAGAAAGTCACTGCCTAAGAGATCTGCTCTACTTGCTAGAACTTGAAGAGCTGCCGATTGAGATCCCACTTGTGATGTCTAATCACGAGGATTTGCGCCAGCTCGTTGAATCCCATGGCGTTACCTTTGAAAATACGCAAGGAAATGAGAATCTCGTACGCGAAGAAATCGCGAAGCTAAAAATCGATTTCGTCGTCCTTGCTCGTTACATGCAAATACTCTCGCAGGATTTCTGCGATTTAATGCCCGGAAAGATCATCAACATTCACCATTCATTCTTACCCGGATTTAAGGGCGCCAAGCCTTATCACCAAGCACATGCTCGTGGAGTAAAGATCATCGGCGCAACCGCACACTTCGTGACCGGTGATTTAGACGAAGGTCCAATCATTGAGCAAGACGTTGCTCACGTCACTCATGCATCATCCCCAGATGAATTGATCGCCTTAGGTCGTGATATCGAACGCAGAGTCCTTGCGCGCGCTGTCAAACTTTTTGCTGAAGACAGAATCTTTATTGTTGGCGATAGGACGGTTATTTTTCAGTAACAGGGCTATCCCCATATGGTTGTCTTTCGAGAAACCTTAGAATATCTCGAAATCACCAGACAGGGGAATCTGTGCAACCTAGTCACCGCCCCTTAAGAATCCTTCTTGCCAGTCTTCTCGTACTCACCCTTGCATCACAAATGAGTACAAGTTCTGCAGTAAACAAAGCCTCTGGCATCTGCCCTAAAGCTGGCAAAATCGTGACGATTAAATCATTTAAATATATCTGCCAGAAAAGCGGTAAGAAATTAATCTGGGTAAAGAAGGCAACACCAACGCCGAAGGCAACGCCAACAACGACACCGGAGCCAACGCCAACAACGACACCGGAGCCAACAACCCTTCCTCAAGTTCTACTCATTGAAGATCTCTTGATGCCTATTTCTGCAAAATTACAAGCTGCTGATTTCAGCGCCTTGACTGATTTAGCTGAAATACATATTGATCCTTTACTCGCTGATTCACAGTGGAGTAAGGATTCGGTAGCGAGCCTGACTATGGCTTTAAGGCTTCTAAAAGTCTTAGGCGTCACGCCAACAAATAAGTTGAATATCTACATCTCCTGGGGTCCAGATTATCGAAATCAATTTACTCCAGATTTTTGCCACTCCAACTCTGGCGGTGGCTCTTGTGGTGGTGGAATTATCTACGCAGATCTACTCTGGTTTGCAAATAACTGGGGATACGATGGAGTTGAAAAAACTATAGTGGCGAAATGAGCAAGTTTGGAATCACGGCAAACATCCCTCACGAAATTGGACATGTGGCACAGGAGGAGTTCGGAATTGCTGCTAAAAATTCCGACTACTGGAACTATCAACCTGCTTGGTTACGTGAAGGTGGTGCTGAATTCTTCAAGGTACTTTCGTATTCTTATGACAACAAGCTCTCGTACAAAGAAATCCATGATCTATATGCAAGAAATATTGATACTGGATGTTTAAGAGTTCCGTTATCCCAGATGACGGGCCAAGGTAGTTACTCCCATGCATGCGAGTATACAAAAGGTTACTTTGCCGCGGAATATCTAGTCTGGAAAATGGCGTCAATAGATTCTCTATTCCAAATGGTTCGAACGCCCGGAACAGATACCGCTTCAGTATTTAAAGCGGCATATGGGTTCGATGAGTCTGCCTTTGAGAAAGATGCAGATGCATACTTTGCTCAGGTAATTTCATCTAGAACTTAATTATTAATAACTTAGCTATTAATGAGTGGTGTCCCCGGCGGGAGTTGAACCTGCGACCTACCGCTTAGGAGGCGGTTGCTCTATCCACTGAGCTACGGGGACAAACGCATTTATGCGTTAAAACATAGGTAAGGGTACAGCGCAATATTGGCAGATTCTTACTTAATGGCTAGCCTAGGGTTAAGAGCAAAACCAAGTATTTCCTACATGAAAGGCCAACAATGAAAGCGCTGGTAATAGGCGCGGGTGGCGTTGGCAGAGCAATCGCAAATATCGCGTCTCGAAAACCATTTATCACTTCCATGGTAATCGCCGACCGAAATCTGTCCCGTGCTGAAGAAGCCGTCACCCGAGTCAAAGATTCACGTTTTTCAGCTGCGCAAGTTAATGCAGCTGAATTAGAAGATATTCGGGAACTCATCCGGAAGGCAGACCCCGACGTCGTTATTAACGCTGTCGATCCACGATTTGTTATGCCAATTTTCTTGGCATGTGAAATCGAAAACACTAATTACATCGATATGGCGATGTCGCTATCGCGTCCCCACCCGCATTATCCCAATACAGAAACGGGCGTGAAACTGGGTGATGAGCAGTTTGCTCGTGATTGGAACTGGTCTGAGCGAGGCATCTATGCGCTCGTTGGTATGGGCATCGAACCGGGTATGAGCGATGTATTTGCGCGTTATGCATCCGATTATCTCTTTAGTCGCCTCGACTCGATAACAATTTTAGACGGATCTAATTTAACTGTTGAGGGACATAACTTTGCGCCTTCATTTTCTATCTGGACCACGATTGAAGAATGTTTAAATCCACCATTGGTTTGGGAAGATGGCCGTGGTTGGTTTACGACGGAACCATTTAGTGAAATCGAGATATTTGATTTCCCTGAAGGAATCGGTCCCGTTGAATGCGTCAACGTAGAGCATGAGGAAGTGGTTCTGATTCCTCAGAAAGTTGATGCCAAGAAGGTTAATTTTAAATATGGCCTTGGAGCTCAATTTATTACCACTCTGAAAACTATTCACATGTTGGGTATGGATCGCAAAGAACATGTAGATGTTCAAGGTGTCTCTGTATCGCCACGTGATTTGTTAGCGGCATCCTTACCTGACCCTGCAACTCTTGGCGAACGTATGCGCGGCAAAACTTGTGCGGGTGCACTGGTGAAGGGACTCGATAAAGCGGGTAAGCCTTATGCCTGTTACATCTACAACGTCGTCGATAACTCTTGGTCAATGGCCGAATATGGTGATCAAGCGGTCGTGTGGCAGACCGCTGTTAACCCAGTTATTGCGATGGAGTTGATTCATAAAGGAATTTGGCAGCCAGAGGGCGTGAATGGACCTGAATGGTTTGATTCAAAGCCATTCCTTGACCTGCTTGAATCCTACGGAACAAGTTGGACAATAAGGGATGAAGATACGAGCGGAATCGAGATATAAACCATGAAGCCAGATTATGACGTTGTCATCATCGGCTCTGGTTTTGGTGGTTCTGTTTCTGCGCTGCGCTTAGTCGAAAAAGGTTACAAGGTTGCTGTCCTGGAAGCAGGACGGCGCTTTGCCGACTCGGACTTCCCCAAAACTTCGTGGCGATTACGTAAATTCCTCTTTGCTCCTAAGTTGGGTCTCTTCGGAATTCAACGCATTCATGTTCTGCCCGATGTTCTCGTTCTTGCTGGTGCAGGAGTTGGTGGTGGATCTCTGGTCTACGCCAACACTTTGTATCAGCCAGGGGACGAATACTTTAACGATGAACATTGGCGCGATATCACTGACTGGAAATCTGAACTTGAACCTTGGTATGACCAAGCACGTCGGATGTTGGGTGTAACAATCAACCCTTATTACTCCCCGAGCGATAAAGCGATGCAAGAAGCGGCTGAAGCAATGGGTGTAGGTCATACATTCACTATGGCGCCACTCGGAATACATTTCGGTAAGAGCCCCGGAGAAAAAGTTGCCGATCCTTTCTTTGGTGGAGTCGGCCCCGATCGCGAAGGGTGTATGCAGTGCGGAGGCTGCATGACTGGCTGTCGCCATAATGCAAAGAACACTCTGCCTAAAAACTATCTTGGTCTTGCCGAAAAATTTGGTGCGAAAGTTTTCCCGCTCACAACTGTCGAAACCATCGAAGAACTTGCCGATGGCAGTTGGAAGGTGAGTGCAAAAAGAACTGGACCTTTTGCTACCCGCACGAAAGTCTTCACGGCAAGACAGGTAATTGTCGCTGCTGGCACTTTTAACACCCAGAAGCTTTTGCATCGCCTAAAAGCCACAGGGAAACTATCTCGGTTATCAAATCAGCTAGGTGAACTATCTCGTACAAACAGTGAGTCACTCGTCGGCGCGATTATGCCTAACACAGATATCGATTTCAGCACTGGTTCGGCAATCACATCATCTTTCTATCCAGATGAACATACCCACGTAGAACCCGTGCGGTACGGCAAAGGCAGCAACGCAATGGGCCTATTACAGACGATTATGACTGATGGCTCTTCCGCTAAAGATCGTAGGCGACAATGGATTTCAATGGTTATTCGTAAACCTTCTCTCTTGCCTCAATTCTTTAACGTGCGCAAATGGAGCGAAAGAACAGTCATTGCACTTGTCATGCAGAACGTTAATTCGTCAATCTCGGTAAAGGTTAAACGTGGAATTCTTGGTTGGCGTTTAACTTCAACTAATGACTCAGAGCATCCCAATGCCACGTGGATTCCTGCCGCAAATGAAACGGTGCGCAAGATTGCCCAAAACTATGGTGGTATCGCAGGCGGGAATATTGGCGACCTCATCAATGCTCCATTTACTGCACACTTTGTAGGTGGTTGTGTCATCGGCTCTTCAGAAAAAGAAGGCGTTATTGATCCTTATCACCGCGTCTGGAACTATCCAACTCTTCACATTGTTGACGGCTCGACAATTACTGCAAATCTTGGCGTCAATCCATCCTTAACAATCACCGCTCAAGCAGAGCGCGCACTCTCTATGTGGCCAAATCTAGGTGACGAAGATTTACGACCAACTCAAGGTGGCAACTATAAGAAGGTTGCACAGGTGGTGCCGCGCTCACCGGTTGTTCCAGCGAATGCACCAGCTTTTCTACGAGTGGCGCCACCAACGAAGTAAAGGCAGAACATCTTCCTGCATTAACCTTGTTACAGAATATGCGCCATCCAATTGACTTCCAGTAGGGGTAACTAAGCGGACTTGTGGAAGTAGCGCTGTAACTCTTCTACGAATCGATTCTTCGTAACCTCGATTTTTAATATTTCCACCAAGTAGTGCGAGAGCCAGTCCTTCATTTTTCATGCCACCGGCGCCTATCCACGCCGCTGCAACAGATTTTGCTAATTTTTCAGCCCCTTGATCGCGAATTGTGACCGCACTTGCAATGTTTTCCTCTGCGGCCTCTAATACTCTGCGCGAAGAGAAGATGCAAAGAGTTTGAGCCTCGGCTCCTGTCTTGCTCTCCAACTTATCAAAGAGTTGGACCTCTTCTTTGAGAAAATTTAGGAGTTCGGAATCACTTTCTCGTCCTTGACGCGTTGCTAACGCCCTTGCTAAACCATTTTTTCCTAGCCAAAAACCGCCACCTTCATCGCCTGCAATGTGGCCAAGTCCATCTGCATGTGCGAATTTGCCTTGCCGGCCGCCAATTGCAACGACTCCACTTCCGACTGAAAGTGCGACGCCATCTTCTCCGCCGAGTGCACCGACAAAACCTGCAAGTCCATCATCCATCACGGCAGCGGCATGCGCGCCGAAGAGTTCTTGAACGAGCAACCCGTAGGGAGTTGGATCTGGAACGATGCCATAAAACCCTGTCAGGCTTAGCGCAACAACGTCATGCGTACGAACCCCATGCGCCTTTATCGCTTCATCGAAAATATCTCGAAGCGCTTCCACTGGAGTTTCCGCCGCTCGCTTTGCACGAGTAGAAATATGCTCACCATCGCTCCAGCGCAACCGTGCGCCTGATTGTCCAACATCGACTGTGAGCACCATAATTCAAGTGTAGAGGAAAGATGAAAAGAAAAGGAGCGGAGCAATGAGCAAAGTCGCACTAATCACGGGGGCAAGCGCTGGGATCGGTGCAGGTTTTGCCGATCTCTTAGCTAGCGAAAACTATGACCTCATACTCGTTGCACGAGACGAGGAAAGACTTACGCAAAGTGCCGCAATTCTGACTAGCAAATTTGGTATCACGTGCGAAGTATTGCGTGCAGATTTGACTGTATCTGCTGACCTGAGAAAAGTTGAAGCACGCCTGCTAGATCAAGAAAATCCTGTAGATGTTCTCATTAACAACGCGGGCTTCGGGATTAAATCGAGTTTTACAACAAGCAATATCAAAGACGAACAGCAACTTCTTGATGTTCTCGTAACCGCTCCCATGCGATTGATGCACGCAGTGCTGCCAGTAATGAAATCGCGAAATTCCGGGATCGTTATTAACGTTTCCTCAGTTGCTGGATGGATTGCAGGGGGTACATATAGCGCAGCGAAGTCTTACCTGACCGTACTATCCGAATCGATACATACCGAACTTTCGAATACCGAAGTGACGGTAATGGCTCTCTGTCCTGGATTTACCCGTACTGAATTTCACGAACGCGGGAAGATGTCGATGAAGGGTCTGCCTAAGTTCATGTGGCTATCCTCGGAATTCTTAGTGAAGAAAGCGTGGAGTGATGCCCTTGCAGGGTTTGCCCTTTCCGTCCCCGGTTGGCAGTACAAAATTCTTTCAACAGTTTCCCGATACGGTCCCAGAACCCTTGTCCGCAAACTAGGAATGAACGTACGAGTCAGACAACGTCGTAAATAGAGGGTGCTCGGCTAGATTCACAGTGAATTCCTAGCCCGTAGGCGCTTTTCTACCCGTCAGATAAGAGTCCTCTAGGTATCATTGGGCCATCAACTATGGAGGTCATCATGTTTCGCAAGGTGTTTACTGCATCGATTATTGCTCTCTTCATCACCGGAACGGTGATCTCTCCTAGTGCAAGCGCTGCCGTCGCTGTTAACAACGGTGCGGTATGTACCAAAGCTAATGCCACGAAAATCGTCTCTGGCTTCGGTTACAAGTGTGTACCTGCTCTGAAATTGGGCACGGGTTCATCGGTCAATTATGTGTCCGCAGCGAATCTTCAAGTTAAGGGTGCCAAGTTACTCTGGCTTTCCACTCAATGCCTCAAGGCGGTTACATCGTACGCAAATGCGAAAACAAGTTATGAGCTCTATGCAGCTAAATTACCAGCCACACTGGCAGATCTTGATACGCAATCTGCGGAATACTTAGCAACCATCGCTGCCAACAACGTCAAGATCAAAGAGTTTGAGGACATGATTACAAAATTCACGGCTGAGCGCGATGTATTAGCAAATGACCGCGCGAATGCTGCTAAGAATTTGGCTTCGGTTAATAAGTACAATCAAGCGTTACTAAAACTTCAAAGCGCTAAGAGCGCAATAAAGATTGCCACAGATAAAGTTGTCAAACTTAATACGACCCTTCTTTCTAAGAAGACAAAAGCATCGAGTGATATCGCCGCCCTTAAGACAGGGCTTGGCCAATCCCTACAAGGTCGCGCGATGATCTGCATGAAGGGCCTATAAAACTTTAGGCTATGGCTAGCCCTATTTAATAGGTAGGGAAAGTTGATTAAATCTGAGGTGTGGGTCGAGATAAATTCCTGCGCCTCATAGCGCCAAGCCTCTTACTTTGTCATCTGCTTTGCAAAGTTTTTATCTCATCAACTTCGATTGCGATAGATCTCGTTGCCTACTGCGTAGTTCCCATCTCACTCATAATCGTAGTTGCGCTCTCGCAACGATTTAGCGGAAAACTTTGGATCATTTCGACGTTGGCGCTCTGGACTTTAGCGTCGGCACTTTCAACTCTCACACAATTTATATCTCTCCCGGAATATACCAATAGCGCAATAACGGCGGTATACATACTCTTCTATTTACTATTCTTATTCACACTTGGCCTTCTTCTTATTCCGCCGATAAATCGTAATGCGACATATATTCTCGATGGCGTAATTGTTGCCCTTGGGCTTTTCTCACTCTCGCTATCATTTGGTCTTACCAAGCTTCTACCGGCAATAAGAACTTCGGGGCTGCAAGGATGGGCACAATCAATCTCTCCGATCGCGGATTATCTGCTCTTATCCGTCGCCCTCGCACTTGCCCTACTATCGGCCAATTCTCTTAGGAATAACCTCATTTCTTTAGCAATCGTGCTATTTGTACTCTTTGATTTTCTCTTTATCTGGAAGGAGATCAACGGTTCCTATCAATTCGGATCCATCGCCGATGATGGCTGGTTACTCTCCTTTCTCATTTTGTTTGAAGGGGTGCGTCATAAAGTAAAAGATAGGAAAATTGCAAGCAACATCTACTCTCTCTTGATTACGCTGGCGATATTCTCTTCAGCTACCTTGCTGGCAGTTTCGTCGCTGCATACTCAACTTATCCCCACATATGCACGCATTCCAATTATCGCAACACTTCTCCTTTCCCTATTGCGCATGGTCATTGCACTCGTTCAGACAACGAGTATCGGCGAAGAAAGGATGATGGCACGAACTGATGAGCTGACGGGTATTCCTAATCGTCGCCAATTTATGGCCCATTTGAATGCTTTTACTAAGGCAAAGGAAGTTGGCGCACTCTTACTTTTAGATCTTGACTCATTTAAGCCTATAAATGATGAACATGGTCATGCTACTGGAGATCGATTATTGAAAGAGATTTCACAACGCTTCATGCGCGCACTTCCAGAAGGTTCAATCCTTGCTCGGTTGGGTGGCGATGAATTCGCTGTCATTGTGCGTGGAAATTCCGAAAGTACAATTGAAATTGCCCGCGCACTCCGTGCGACGCTAAGTTATCCCTTCCCTATTTTTGGACATGCAATCCGCGTGGGAGTCAGCATCGGTCACATCCAAATTGACTCGAAAGGTGATCTCTTGCGTCGGGCCGATCTTGCTATGTATCAAGCAAAACGAGAAAATCTTGGGGTCTACTCAGGTAGCGTTCTTGATTTCAGCTAATCGAGCTAAGGATTCCAATCGCTCAACTGCGTGATCAACAACTCGCTTGGGATAGCCATGGGCATAGCCTTCGGGCGCTAACCAGGGTTCGTGGAGTTGGTCAGCAGACAAATGGCCTAATTCAGGAATGTATTTTTTAATATACAGTCCCTCTTCATCAAAACGTTTGCCCTGTTCGATGGGATTAAAAATCCTGTAATACGGTGATGCATCGGTGCCGCATCCAGCCGTCCACTGCCAACCATGGGAGTTTGAAGCTATATCGTTGTCGATAAGGTATTTCATAAAGTAATTGGCTCCATGTTGCCATTCGATATGCAGATCTTTAACCAAGAAGGAGGCAACCACCATACGAGTGCGATTATGCATCCATCCCTCTTGTACCAATTGACGCATCGCAGCATCTACAAATGGGAACCCAGTTCTGCCTTCACACCAGGCTTTGAACTTTTCACCCGGCTTGTCATAGCGCATATTCGCAAAGCGGGGCGCATAATAATCGCGAGATGTATGAGGATTGTGGTGCAGTACATCTGCATAGAATTCGCGCCAAGCGATTTCTTTCCTGAATGTTTGCTCTCCGGTGCTATTGCCTAACCCCGCTAATAGAGTGCGTGGATGAATTTCGCCCCAGCGTAAATGCGCACTCATTTTGCTGGTTCCATCAATGCCTGCAAGATTTCTCTGCTGGTCGTAATCTTCAAGCTCATTTAATTGAAATGATTTCCAACGTTTCAGCGCTGCTTCTTCGCCGGCAGGTTGTAAGACCACGCCATCTGGAACTTTCCAATCTGGAAATTGTCGATCTGCTTTCTCTGGTGTCACTGAATTAATCTTCTTAGGTGGCGCAACTGGCGTACGCCACCCATGTGCAGCCCACATTTTAAAAAACGGCGTGTAGACACGGTAAGGGGTTTCATCACTTTTCCTGACGCGGCCAGGTGCAACTGCATATGGGCTTCCAGTTTTGGTTAAAACAATTCCATGAGTTTCTATTTCTTTCTCGCGAAAGACACCGTATGGCGCATATTCAGCGGCGCAATGAACGCTCTCAACTTGATAGCGAGCGATTAACTCAGTAAGAACTTCGACAGGATTGCCACTAATCACATGAAGAGTTCCGTTAAGAGATTTATCTAAAGCTCGCAAAGAATCAGCAAGATATGCACGGCGATGATCGCCAGCTCTGTGAGCGACGGCATCATCCATGATGAAGAGCGGGATTATTTCTTCGGACTCTGCAATTGCTGCAAGCAAGGCTGGGTTATCAGCAAGACGTAAGTCACGCCGAAACCAGAAAATCGCTCTCCGTTTCATGGCATGATTAAAGCACTATGAATGAGATCAAGCGCTTTCAAATTAGGGGCGTTCCGGGGTTAGTTCAACGCGTAAATTTCAATGGGCGAATCGTTGATTACTGGAGCCCATATCAACCCACAGGTCATTTACTCATCGCTCACGATGGGCAAAATGTTTTTGACCGCAGAACCGCTACCCATCTAAAGACTTGGGAAATGGCACAATCTGCGCTTCGCGTGAGCGAAAAACTTGGAATTGCTCCCCCAGCAATTATCGGCGTATTTCATAGCTCTACCCCAGAAAATCCTTGGGGTCGCGCTAAAGATTTATCCCCACAAGATCCTTTCCAGACCACAGTGCAAGTGCTTGCGAAAATCTCGGGAGATATGAAAAAGGAGGATCTAGCTGGAAACGCATATCTCTCGCAAATTACTGACGAGATTGCGCCAACAATTACTCAATCGTTGGGTTTGGATTTACCATCTTTAGATACTGCAATCATCGGTTCGAGTATGGGTGGCCTGGCATCACTTTATGCATTAGGTAAGCGCCCTGATTTCTTTACAACAGCACTTGCCCTATCAACTCATTGGCCAATTGGGGGCAATCCACTTGTTGATGCGCTCCTTGATCCGCTGCCAAAACCAGGGCGACATAAAGTTTGGATGAGCCACGGTGACAAAGGATTAGATGCTGATTACGCGCCATTCCAAAAATATGCAGATGAGAAGATGTCACAACTCGGATGGCGCTTAGGGCGCGAATTTCACACTCACGTATATAAAAAATCTGGACATAACGAACGTTCGTGGGCTAAGTATCTAGACCAACCAATGACATTCTGGCTCAGCGGTCTTTAACTATCTAACTTCGTATTTAAGAATTTTCGAAGCAACTCGAATACCGGCCGCGTTCTTGGCGATAGCAACAACTTCAATCTTGGTGCCAATTTTGTAATCAGCTGGGTGCAAAAAGACCCGGTATAAACCGCCCTTTGTCTGAGCGGCTGCAACAGTTCGGCGATCGCTCGTGCCAATAACTTTCCAAGCGCCCCCTACTTTTCGGGCAGCAAAGGTAACTTCTGTGTAGTCGTTTCCTAAAACAGTTGCCGATAGACCGACCCAACGTTGCATGAGGTAATCAACGGCAGGGGGCTTGAGAGTGATAGATAATTTACTTTGAGGGACAAATTTCTTGCCTGCTTTAAATACAACATATGAGCGAGGGGCCAGGGTTAAGGTAACGCTTGTTCCTGTGGTTTTCTGCACTCCCGCACCTGCAATAACACTCCACTCTGCAGATGGCGTTCCCACTGTAAAAATCGATTGCTCAGATACATCCCCGGAGTTAAAAGCGATGATGTATTCCTGGTTACCAGCAAATCTAGTTGCCACATAAGTACTTTTCTTGGCATAGCGACTCTGTTGAGTCCCAGAGCGCAAAGCTGGGTTGCCAGCAATCACCGATTGAAGTTGAGTAATTTCATCCCTAAGTGGGTTCGGAGTATCAAATCCACTTGCTGTACCGATTGGCGATCCGCCGATACGTGTTTCACTCTGCCATTCAGGAACCTGTGTAGCAAACATATCTTGGCGCGCCGATTTATCTCCGCCAGAACCAGCCATGCCAATCTCATCACCGTAATACAGAATTGGACCACCGCGCAGCAAGAAGAGAAGTGCATTGGCCAACTTTGATTTTTCTAGAATTTCAGCATCGCTTCCGTACTGGGAAAGGATCATTCCCGTACGACCCATGTCGTGGTTACCTAAAAAGGTAGCCAAACCATAAGCGCTAGTTGTGCTAGTCGTATATGCATCATCATCATTGAAAAGTGCCAACAAGCTTGAACTATCACCACCATTAGCAAACATCGCAACGTTCTGCTGGAAAGCAAAATCTAAAACGCTAGGGGTTTGATGCTCAGAGACATATGTTGCAAGGGTTGCTACATCAACATCTGATGCTTCGCCAAATATAGGAAAATCAACCTTGCCAGCTTTTGCGGCCACTGCTAATACTTTAGGGAGTACTGCTTTCCAAAATGCAGGATCTACGTGTTTGAAAGTGTCGATACGCAGTCCATCGATACCAAACTTTGTAATCCAATCGGACCAGACTTGAGTCCAGCCCTGTACCACTGCGGGTTTTTCGGTAAAGAGGTCATCGAGGCCATAAAAATCACCATTCAGGACGCTATCTCCGGAAAAAGTTGAATCCCCGAGATTGTGGTAATTATTAATGTCATTAAGCCAGGCAGGCTTCTTAATCGTTGCTAACTCTTCGGGGATATACGGAAATGCTTTACCAACTTTATATTTGATGACATCGGCGGTGTGGTTGGCAACAACATCGAGAATTACTTTGAGTCCAAGGGTGTGGGCATGATCTACAAAGTTCTTAAACTCAGCTTCAGTTCCTAAATGCGGATCAACAGTGGTGAAATCAACCCCCCAATAGCCGTGGTACGCCCCAGAACTTCCTTGCACATACTGTTGTTTCACGGGTGGAGTTATCCAAATAGCCGTGAACCCCATCGCCTTGATGTAATCAAGATGTGCGGTTAGACCAGTGAAATCTCCACCGTGCCACCATCCAATATCGGTGGGATCAAAACCGGTGGAATATCTATCGCCAGTTAAGCCAGCTTGATCATTACTTGTATCCCCGTTTGCAAAGCGATCGGTCATAACAAAGTAAACTGATTCATCGCTTTGGGGGCCTCGTGCCACCGGTTTTGCCAACGCAGGGAGACCATCGGCGTGTGTACTTGCAAGAGTTCCTACCAAAATCGATAGCGATAGCGCTGAAATTATGATCGGCCGAAAGATTCTCACTTTACGCGCCAGATACCGCTTGTCGCTCCCTTGGAAGAAAATGAAATAACAGCGCCCTTAGCCTGCGCGCCATACAGAGTTGCTGCCACAGAGTATCCGTAAGGCTTTAGGTCAACGCTGTGCTTTCCGCCTTTGCGCGAAATGTAAACCACGACGGATTCCTTTTTAGATTCACGGAGATAACAAATGGAATCTGCCGTGACCTTTACCCAGCGCAGACCACCATGGGTAAGTGCATGAGATTTCTTTCGGAGAGCGATAAGTTCCTTAAAGCCAGCAAATAGAATCTGATCCCAACCTTTGCGCTCTTCCCAATTGATTGTGCGGCGAGCATCTTCGCCCCATTCCCCTTCTAGACCGATTTCATCTCCAGCAAAAATTGAAGGAACTCCTGGATAAGTTAAAAGTGCTGTCGCGCCTGCAAGATGGCGTTCGCGATCTTTGCCCACGACATTTCTAAAGCGAGCTGTGTCATGAGAATCAAGCAAGAGCATGCTGGCAGTAAATGAGCGCCAAGGAATACCCGCGCTAAAGGAGCGCAACATTGTGACCGCGCCTTCACCACTAAAAGATGGAATCTTTGAAGGGAGCCCTAAGAAATTATCCGCAAAGTCTGCCGACTTGCTCAGCCAACTCCAGAGGGGGCGAGCAAAGCCCACGTAATTCATCGTTCCATGCCAACCAAAACCATCTAAATCACTTGGCGCATGATCAGCGTTTTCGGCAACTAACCAAGCATCAGGATTAACTTCATCCATTGCCTTGCGAATCCCGCGAGCCACCTCTTGATTGAGATCCTCGTCGCGATAGCGACCAGTCATATTGCCCACATCGATACGCCAACCATCAGCGTTAAATGGAGGCTTTAACCACTTCTTCACAATTGAGTTAGCGCCCGCATACATCTTTTCGCGCAACAACTGTGAGTTGTAATTCAACTTTGGCAGAGAAGCCAATCCCCACCAGCCCACATATCCATGATCTACTGATTTATCCCAGTAGAAGAATTCTCGTTCGGGTGAACGACTCTTCTTGAGCGCCTTCTGAAGCCAGTCATGTCCAGCACCACAGTGGTTGGATGTTAAATCTCCCATGATGCGAAAGCCATGCGCGTGTGCAGTATTTGCAAATTCAATAAAACCTTTATTGCCCCCGAGTAGTGGATCTGCTTCATCAAAGCTCGTCGCGTCATAGCGGTGAGTACTGCGTGCAGGAAAATATGGAGTGAAATAGATTGCGTTAACGCCTAAAGACTCTAGGTGTCCCAATTGCTCAGCTACGCCTGCAAAGTCTCCGCCATAAAATTCTTGTCCTGTAACTTTGCTTCGACCTGCAGGCAACGTATTCCATTCGCGTGGGACTGCCCAAGCCGGTAACGGACGTTTTTCGCCAGAGGAAGCGAAACGATCAGGAAAGATTTGATAAAAAACTGCACTCTTAATCCATTCCGGATAAGCAGGTTTTGCAATGATCTGGAAATCTTCGCGGTCAACAACATCATGCTTAAAGACACCTTCGCCATTGAGCCAACGGTAGGAACCTTTATCCACCAACATGAAGCGGTAGTGGGTAACGGGGTTGAGAATTTCAACCTTTGCACTCCACCATGTTTCTATTTTTGTGGACGCGCCCTTTTTTAAAGCAAATGTACGTGGTTCGCCATCGTGAAAGAGCCTGACATGCACTGCCAAAGGATTATCGCCTGTGGGCACCCGAATCTTTAACTCTACTTTGTCACCGATCTTGGGTGCAGAGTTGCTGACATAAAGTTCGCTTCCGTCATGGTGTGGAAGTGGTGATGCCTGTTTCATCCTTTGATAGCACCGGCAGTCAAGCCACCAATAATGTAACGCTGCATCGATAGGAAGATAATGACAAGTGGGATAGAGGCGATGATTGAACCCGCAGCAAATGGCCCCCATACCTGCTCATATTGACCACCGACGAATTGTTGAAGGCCAACAGCAACGGTGCGCTTATCGACATCTTGTAAGAACAAACTTGCGAGAACAAACTCATTAAAAGTTCCAATAAAGGAAAGTACGGCAGTAACTGCCAATACTGGTGATGCCAATGGGAAGAAAATTAACCAATAAATTTGTGGCACTGATGCGCCATCAATACGAGCTGATTCATCTAGCTCCATCGGGATGGTGTCAAGAAATCCCTTAAGTAACCAGGCATTTATTCCCATTGCTCCACCTATATAAATCAGGTAAAGACCCCAGATGCTTCCAAGCCCCAGCGCAGGCACTACTAGATAGATGCGTTCCATGATCACATAAATAGCTGAGAGAGAAAGGAATGAAGGAAAAACTTGCACAAGTAAAAGTGCCTGCAGACCAATCTTGCGACCCTTAAATCGCATACGACTAAAAGCGAAGGCTGAGGCAGCACCAATCATCACTGAAGTCACAGCAGTAGCTGAAGCGATAATTAATGAATTTCGCATCCATGAAAGGTAAGGAATTCTCGGGTCGGTGAAGAGTTTGGTGTAATTGCTGAAACTGAACTTAACAGGAAGCCAGCTATCTGAGGCGATGCCGCCAGTTGGGTCTAATGAAGTCATAATGACTACATATATGGGAAATGCAGTGAAGAATACGAGAATCAGCGCAAGGACATGGCGCCAAAGATTTCTAACTCCAACGGTGTTGCTCATAACGTCTCCAAAACTCTTGACTTCTTGAGCGTGTACATGGAGAGAGTTCCAACGATGAAAAACATCATCATCGATATGGCGCTAGATAGCCCAAGGTTCTGGAAAGTTGATCCGAAAGCAGTCTTGTAAGCATAAGAAATCAAAATGTCCGTTGCTCCGGCAATTGCACCAGTGCTTTCATCGGTGGGACCACCACCAGTAAGCAGATAGATAATATTAAAGTTATTGAAGTTAAAGGCGAAACTTGAAATCAGAAGTGGCCCAAGGATCTGAACTAGCAACGGCAATTTCACAGCAATAAATGCTTGCTTACCAGTTGCGCCATCAATTGAGGCTGCCTCCTCCAATTCGGAAGGAATTGATTGCAAAGCGCCACTACTGATGAGATACATATAAGGAAATCCGAGCCACAAGTTAACCAAGATCACTGCAGCTCGGGCAGTCCATGGACCATCAAACCATCCAATATGAGTATGCAAAAGGTGGTTGATGGCACCGTAATCCTTGTTAAATAATCCGCGCCAAATCAAGATCGACATAAAGCTTGGGATTGCATATGGCAAAATCAAGAAGCCGCGATAAAAGCGTCTGAAGCGCAACTGATTTTGCAGCGCAAGCGCCAAGAGCATCCCGACTGCAAAGGTTGTTCCCACTGAAAGAAAAGCAAAAGCTATCGTCCAAACGAACACCCCTATGAAAGGGTCTCTGACTTTTTTATCCATTATCAACTGCTTGTAATTATCGAATGCAGAAAAAGATCTCCAGCCCGGGTCAAGGACTTGGGCGAGGTCAGCTTTGTTAGCAAAATTTCCTTTGCCATTGTCTACGAAGACTTCACCGGTCTGGCTATTTGTGAAGGTGTCAGAGGTCTTGTCGTAGCTCATCACCTGAGTCATACGCAGCGCAACCTCTGCACCTTGTGGACTAGCAAAATAATTATCTCCCAGAGGGAACCGCAGGGTAGTGATTTCTGAGTCAGCAGTAGCTTGTTCGTCTTGAGAGAGCTGCTTAATCCCATTCGCCGCAGTGATAATCCCATCACTGTTACGAGTGATCTCTGATTCGCCTATCGGTTGTACACCGTCAGTTGTTGCGAAAACCACAGAGTGGGTAACCTGATCTTCAAGAATTGCTGCCCATTGACCACTCGGAGTCTTTCCTAAGAACATGTCATAGGCGGTACCCGATTCATCTGTGCTCAAGCCATTTGCGAGGACTCCTGCAATAGCACTTGGTTTGTCAATCTCATTACCGGTCTTGTAATTGAAGCCAGACATGATGATTGTGTAACCAGTTGGCGTAACAACAAAAATAGAAAAGAAGAGAATTCCGACAATGAGAAATTTAAGCGGGACCGCGCCTTTAACTAAATATGTGATGTTGAGCGCGGCAGTTGCGGCAATTAAAACCACTGCCAAAATGATTGAATTCTTGCCTAGGGCAACGGAAATAATCCAAATTAAAAGAGCATCTGTGGCCCCAAGGATTGCAAACTTAAGGAGTAAGGCAATCGATCCTCTAAGTCCGACTAAAGCATAAATCATTTATTCCTCTTCATCGCATTTGTTAACTGATGAACCAATAACCTTCAAATAATGGGGAGGTGTGCCGATTGCTCGGCACACCTCCCTACTTCATTATTACTATGCAGCGATATTAGTTATTTGCTGCGTAGTGGCTAAAGTTCTTAGCCAAGGTTTCTGCCGCTGGATCTAGTGAGGCATCAACACCCTTACCTGCAAACAACTTAGATAGCGCGTCATCTGAAACGCCATACCAGTTGCTTCCGCCTGTGTTGTCATCAAGAGCACCTAATTGAGAAACGGCATTAGCTGAAGAAGCACCGATTCCGGCTGCATCTTTATCAGTCAATTTCCCTGATGCAGTTAAGTGAGCCAATGGACGTGGAGCAGCTTGTGCATTATCAAGTGCAAGCTGTCCAGCCTCTGATGCGAACCAGTTTGTAAGGAGTTGCATTGCACCTGTGTAGGTACCGTGGCTCATGACATATGAAGAAAGGTATGCAACGCCAAGACCCATCCACTGGTTACCAAATGTTCCAGCAGTTGTGCCAGGCATTGAACCCCACTTGTAATTGATGCCTGCAGCTTGAATGCTGTCCATGTTCCAAGCACCTACGAGTGCGTAAGGAACTTTGCCAGCCTTGAATGCTGTATCGCAACCGTTATATGAGAAGAAGTTATTGGTCTTGCCATCGGCACCCAATAGGTACTTCTTAGCATTGGCTTTGAAGGTTGGTGAGTTAAAGGCAACCTTGCTGAAATCAGCTGCGCCCTTCTTGGTATAAGCCCATGCTCCGCCACCAAGTGCAGTCAAAACTGGCTGTGCGCCCCATGTGCCGTTAAATGAACAGACACCATTGGTGAGTGTTGACTTGTGAGCGATGAAGTAGTCGTACATTTCTTGTACTGTTTTTGGTGCAGAGGTAACAAGGTCAGTGTTGTAGATCATGGCTGTTGTATCAGCATCAATTGGGATACCCATAACGCGTCCCTTGTAGCTCACTGCGCCCCAAGTTGAAGCCGAGAATGCAGCCTTAACCGTTGAACTAATAGCAAGTGGCTTAATCTTTCCGGACTTTCCGCCGACAGTAGCAAGTGCCTTGTCGCGAAGGTAGATATCTGGACCAGTTGCAGCAGTTGCCTTATCCCATGCAGATGCTTGTGCATCGTAGGAAGCAAATGACTTGACGACTACGTTGTAGCCAGGAACTGCTGCATTCATGCTTGCAACAAGTTTGGCAAGTGCTGGACCGCGAGTGTCATCAGCCCAAATAAGAATAGTTTTGGCAGCAGACGCAGATGGAACTAGCGCTACCGAAATTGCTAGAGCAGCAGTGGTGACAACACCAAGCAGACCCAGACGCTTACGATTCATTAAATCCTCCAGGATAGTTTTGCTGCACGAGGGTGTCAGCAGGGCTATTCCAACCGCTTTGGAGGCAAAGGTCAAGCCACGACGAAGTGGCAGGCACCCCTTTACGGGATTGTTATAAAGGCTCTAAATTACTGAAATTACTTGTGCAACTGCTCCACGGTATCGTCCCAACCCACCACGGTTTCAGCCTTTCTAGGGCCTTTTCCGATGTATCGAGCTGAGGGGCGAACTAAGCGCCCTGTGCGCTTTTGTTCCAAGATATGGGCGCTCCAACCAGCGGTGCGAGCAGCTGTAAACATTGAAGTAAATAGATGCCCCGGTACTTGAGCAAAGTCCAGAACGATCGCAGCCCAGAATTCAACGTTGGTTTCTAGGACGCGCTCTGGGTGGCGTTCGTGTAACTCTGCGAGTGCAGCCTTTTCAAGCGCGAGTGCAACTTCATAACGTGGCGCTCCAAGTTCTTTTGCAGTACGGCGCAGAGTGCGAGCGCGAGGATCTTCTGCGCGATAAACGCGGTGTCCAAATCCCATTAAACGTTCGCCGCGATCCATGATGCCCTTTACATATGCGCGAGCATCTTCAGTCTTTTCAACTTCTTCAATCATGTGCAGAACGCGTGAAGGTGCTCCACCATGAAGTGGACCCGACATCGCACCAATTGCACCTGATAGCGCAGCTGCAACATCAGCACCTGTTGATGCAATGACGCGAGCAGTGAATGTCGATGCATTCATGCCGTGCTCTGCTGCTGAAACAAAGTACGCATCAATCGCGCGAACGTGCAGTGGATCTGGTTCTCCGCGCCAGCGAATCATCATTCGCTCTACAACAGTGTGCGCTTTATCAACTTCGGATTGAGGAATCATCGGTTGCCATGTACCGCGAGCAGATTGTGCAACGTAAGACAAGACCATGACTGATGCGCGAGCCAAATTGTTGCGAGCTTCTTCATCAGAAATATCTAGCAGCGGGCGAAATCCCCATGCTGGTGCCAACATTGCAATTGCAGATTGCACATCTACACGTACATCTCCTGAGTGCACTGGCAAAGGAAATGGCTCTGCAGGTGGAAGTCCTGGATTAAATTCATCGTCAACTAACAATCCCCATACGTTTCCAAAGGAGACTCGACCAACGAGGTCTTCGATATCAACACCGCGGTAACGCAGTGCGCTACCTTCTTTATCCGGCTCCGCAATTTCCGACTCAAAAGCAATTACACCTTCAAGACCTGGTTTGAAATCGTCACTCACGGCCGTCTCCTTAGTCCTGCATCATCTGATGCCTTATAGCGATACAGTAATTCTGCTCCACCTTTGGCGAACTTTCGACCAATCATGCGCCTACTAGCGCTCATTTACGCGGAAGATGCCTTTTATGAGAAAGTGACGTTAGATACAGGTATGGCAAGAGAACTCACCCGCGAAGAGATTGCCGCGATGCGCCGCTCCTACGGGCAAGCCGGCCTTGAAGCTTTGCCCGATGATCCCTTTGTCGCCTTCGCTCAATGGTTGGCGCAGGCTCACGATAACCCCATGATTGTCGAACCTAACGCCATGGTTCTTTCCACGGTGAATCATGATGGAGCAATGTCCGCTCGCACCGTCCTCTTGAAAGATATCTCTCGGAACGGATTTACCTTCTTTACTAATTACCAATCGCGCAAGGGGCTGGCGATACATTCCCAACCCAAGGTTTCACTTCTCTTTCCTTGGTATGCAATGGAAAGACAATTAATAATTGTTGGAGAAGCCGAACAAATCTCGCGAGAAGAGACAGAGGAGTATTTCGCAACTAGGCCATGGGGGAGCAAAATCGGTGCTTGGGCAAGCCGACAATCTGCACCACTGGCATCTCGTGAAGAGTTGCAAGAGCGTTGGGATGGAGCTGCCGCTAAATGGCCCGAAGGTTGCGAAGTTCCCACTCCGCCACATTGGGGCGGATATCGGGTATTCCCACACGAGATTGAATTCTGGCAAGGCCGACATTCGCGATTACACGATCGCCTGCGCTATGAGCGCATCATCACAGATGGCTCTGCGGAAATTAAATGGCAGATAGGTCGCTTCTACCCGTAGGCTCTGCCCCGTGAGCAACGATATTAAAATCCCAGAGAACTTAAAGCCATCCGATGGACGCTTCGGATGTGGTCCATCCAAGATTCGCCCAGAAGCGCTATCTGCACTTTCAGCATCGGGTGCTTCGATACTCGGAACTTCGCATCGACAAAAACCGGTTAAGCATGTTGTCAATCGCGTTCGCACAGGCCTTGCCTCACTCTTTGAATTACCAAAAGGTTACGAAGTTGTTCTCGGCAATGGTGGATCAACTGCGTTCTGGGATATCGCAACTTTTGGATTGATTAATGAGCGCTCGCAGCACCTAGTTTTTGGTGAATTTTCATCTAAGTTCGCAGCAGCCGCAAAAGAAGCGCCATTTCTTGGTGACCCCACTGTCATCAAATCTGAGCCAGGTACACATCCTTTTGCAGTAGCTGAAAGCGGTGTCGATGTTTATGCGCTCACTCATAATGAAACCAGCACTGGTGTGTCAGCCCCAATCAAGCGCCCAGCAGATATCGAAGGCGCTCTCGTCTTGGTCGATGCAACAAGTGCTGCCGGTGGCTTAGCCGTTGATGCAAAAGAATTTGATACCTATTACTTTGCACCGCAGAAATCATTTGCCTCTGATGGCGGCCTCTGGCTCGCACTCATGAGCCCAGCGGCAATCGAACGCGTTGCTCAGATTAAAGAGAGCAAACGTTGGGTACCGGCATTCTTTGATCTCACTATTGCGATCGAAAACTCGCGCCTTGATCAGACCTACAACACTCCAGCAGTTGCCACACTTATCTTGCTTGCTGATCAGATTGAGTGGATGAACAACAATGGCGGAATGAAGTTCTCCGCTGGTCGCAGCGCTGATTCTGCTTCACGTCTATATAACTGGGCAGAGAAAACCTCTTACACAACTCCTTTTGTTACTGACCCTGCAATGCGTTCAAACGTTGTCGGAACAATTAACTTCGACGATGCAATTGACGCTACAAAGATTGCAGCGGCACTGCGCGCAAATGGAATCGTTGATACCGAGCCATATCGCAAATTGGGTGAAAACCAATTACGTATCGGAATGTTCCCTGCAGTGGAGCCAAGTGATATTGATGCCTTGACCGCTTCAATCGAATATGTCGTAAGCGCTCTGTAGCCGGATGAAATACAAAACTCGCAGGCTAATAACCTTGGTGACTTTGATTGGTTTGCTAGCTCTTATTTTCATAAGTGGGCGGTAGAACTACATCGATCGAGAAATCCACTGGCACTGCAACTTTGTGACGAAGACGAAAGAAGACATATAGTCCAGCAAGAATTGTAATAATTCCACCCATGGCAATGGTTTGGCGGATACCAACATGCTCGCCCATCGTTCCAACAAATGGAGAACCAAAGGGTGCGCCTCCCATAAAGACCAATAGATAAAAGCCCATCACACGTCCACGGATTAGTGGGTCAGAATTAATCTGCATCAGTGAGTTTGCGGTAATCATTGTTGTGAGCGCTGCAAATCCACACAATGGCAAGAAGAGCGAATATGTCGTGTAGGTCGGCATCACAGAAAGAATAATCAAACCTGTTCCAAAGCAAAGACTTCCGTAAACCACAAACATTGTTCGTCTAAAACGTTCTAGCCTGGCCGACATTAGCGCTCCGCTGAAAGAGCCAACTGCCAAGGTGGTGCCGAGTAAACCAAAGGATGCCGGGCCGCGGTGGAAAGTTTGTGTCGCCATTAGCGCGTTGAATATCTGAAAATTTAATCCGAAGGTAGCCATAAAGAAAACAACAATCATGATGGCGTAAAGGTCCGGACGAGCTCGCACATAACGAATTCCTTCACGGATATTTCCTACAACCGCTTGCTTAGGGTCTACGAAAAACTCAGCATGGTTTAACTTCGTCAGTGCATAGATGACTAAGAGGTAGGAGGCTCCGTTTAAAAGGAATGAAGGACCGGTGCCAAAAGCAGCAATAGATAGCCCCGATAAAGCAGGTCCGATAAGTCGACCGGCGTTGAAATTGGCAGAGTTCAAACTCACTGCATTAGCAACATCCGGGCGCCCCACAACCTCGGCGGTAAAAGCTTGACGTACCGGTGCATCAAGTGCGCTCGAAGCGCCAAGGCCAAAAGCTAATACAAATACGTGCCACAACTTTACCGAGTGGCTAGTAACCAAGATTCCTAAGAGGAGTGCAGAGGCCCCGCCACCAATATTCGTCCAGATCAATACTTTTCGCTTATTAAAACGATCAGCGAGTGCGCCACCATGCAAACTAAAGAGTAGCGTCGGTAAGAATTGCAGCGCAGTTACTGCTCCTAAATATGATCCGCTGTGAGTAAGTTCGAGTACGAGCCAATCCTGTGCGATGCGTTGGGCCCAAGAACCAATATTTGAGAGAGCATTTGCGGCGAAGAGAATTCTGAAATTTCGATGACGAAAAGAACGCCAATTCCCATTCTCATCTATGCGCATCTCACAACTCCTTAGCGCTCCACCTTATCGGTTCTTAGCGATGCTTTTGAGGCATCATGGGGCGCTGCGATAGGATTTTCATATGGCAAGCAATGTGAAATCGGTAGTAACGCTCATCGCAATCGGAACAGTTCTCTGGTTAGTCGCTGGCGTAATTGCGATGGCCATGAATACAGATGCAAAAATTATCTGGACTTGTGCGATGGGCGCAGTCTTGGGCCTGACTGGTATTCGTTACACAATTCGTCGAGCACGCAGAAGCGGTATTTAAGCTTCTAACTGCCCAGCGATTCCACGCAATACTTTTCCAAGTCGCTCAGTTTCCACAGGTGAGGGATGGCGTCCATGGCGAAGACCATTTCCGACTTTATCCAAAATCTTGATTGTGTCTTCGATCATTGCAGCCAAGTCATCAGCGTTGACATGATTGTTTGCAACTAGGGATGGCGGCGCATCGATAATGCGAATCGATAATGCCTGTGGTCCGCGGCGTCCGTCAGCAACTCCGAATTCAAGTTTGGTGCCAGGCTTTACAGTTGTCACACCTTCAGGAAGTGATGTGGCGGCAAGATAAACATCTTCACCTTCATCGGATGCAATAAACCCAAAGCCTTTTTCCAAGCTAAACCATTTAACTTTTCCTGTAGGCATTTAGGGAACGCTCCTTCGAAATCTCTACTGAACTCGTGTAGGCCGCGGGGTGCGGGCAGGGGGCAAGTTTATCTCAACCTTGGTGTGGGGGGAAGCGGAATTATTTCTCTGAAAGAGGCCTCTGCAACAGGCTTAAAGGGTGGCCTCTGAGTGAGCACCGCAGCCGTGGTCAACTGAAACCACGCGTGCATCTTCAGGGGAGATTGCATTCGCGCATGCACCGAAAGCGCCACGCAGCGAACCAGAAATTGGAATAAAGAAACCACAAGAGGAACAGGGTTTTGGTGCAGCTTTGGCGATTGCACTCTCTGGGCCACGATCACCTTCATACCAACGTTTGCTCGCTTGGTCGCGACCTTCAATCGACATCACACGTGCGCGCCCTAAACCAAGTTCCCATACTTGTGTTGCATCTAAATCTTCATCACCGGGAAGCGCTGCAAACCCCGGAACCAAACGCGCATCCTCAAGAGATGATGGAACGATGTCACCGACTCCGACATCACCAGGTTGCAAACGATCAACATATGGAATCCATTGAGGTGCAAGTAAAGAATCAGGCCCAGGTAGGACTACAACATCGCAAATAGTTGGATCTGAATCTTCGTCAGTCTTGGCAACAGTGACAACCCAGCGCCAACCTTTATATGCAGGGAGAAATGCTTCAAAAAGATAACTAGCAATTCTGCCTTCATCATCGAAATCAACGCTAACAAATTCGCCGACAAGTGTTGGGTCACCAGCATCTGCAAGGACTGCGGCGCGCGCAAAATCTAAGGCATCAAAGCCTGCAACTTCTTTACTCTTCGATGTCTTCTTAAATAAGGCCATGGGGTAAGGGTAAAGCAGAAAGGTCCCCCGAGGTAATCGGAGGACCTTTCCACGCTTAAGTTCTTACATTAGAAGTCCATATCTCCGCCGCCGCCACCAGCAGGCATTGCTGGCTTCTTCTCTGGCTTATCTGCGATGACTGCTTCTGTTGTAATGAATAGTGCAGCAATCGATGCAGCGTTCTGGAGTGCAGAGCGCGTTACCTTCGCTGGATCAATAATGCCGGCTTTAATCATGTCGACATATTCTCCAGTTGCTGCGTTAAGACCAAAGCCTGCTTCGAGATGGCGAACCTTCTCGACAACAACTCCGCCTTCAAGGCCAGCATTGACTGCGATCTGCTTCAACGGTGCTTCAACAGAGAGCTCAACAATTTTCGCTCCTGTTGCTTCATCGCCTTGAAGTTTCAATTTAGAGAATGCAATTTTTGAAGCTTGCAAGAGAGCAACGCCACCACCGGCGACGATGCCTTCTTCGACTGCTGCCTTTGCGTTACGTACTGCATCTTCGATGCGGTGCTTACGCTCTTTAAGTTCGACTTCAGTTGCTGCTCCAGCTTTGATCACTGCAACGCCACCAGCTAATTTAGCTAGCCGCTCTTGCAGCTTCTCGCGGTCATAATCTGAATCGCTCTTTTCGATCTCGGCGCGAATTTGCGTCACACGGCCCTTGATCTGGTCTGCATCGCCGGCGCCTTCAACAATCGTTGTCTCTTCCTTGCTGATAACAACTTTGCGAGCGCGTCCGAGAAGTTCCATGCCTGCTTGATCCATCTTGAGGCCAACTTCTTCAGAGATAACTGTGGCGCCAGTAAGGATTGCAATGTCTTGCAACATAGCCTTACGACGATCACCAAATCCTGGAGCTTTGACCGCAGCAGAGCGGAAAGTTCCACGAATTTTGTTAACGACCAAAGTTGCTAGCGCTTCGCCTTCGATATCTTCGGCGATGATGGCAAGTGGCTTACCTGATTGCATTACCTTCTCAAGGATAGGTAGCAAATCTTTAATATTTGAGATCTTGGAGTTAGCAATCAGGATATAAGCATCCTCAAGGACAACTTCCATGCGATCTGTATCTGTGACGAAATATGGCGAGATATATCCCTTATCAAAGCGCATACCTTCAGTGAGCTCGAGTTCGAGACCGAATGTATTTGACTCTTCAACGGTGATAACGCCCTCTTTGCCAACTTTGTCCATGGCTTCGGCAATCATTTCGCCAATAGTTGTATCTGCTGCGGAGATAGATGCAGTTGCTGCAATCTGCTCTTTAGAGTCAACGCTCTTAGCCATAGCTACGAGTTCAGCGATAACTGCTTCGACTGCCTTTTCAATTCCACGCTTAAGCGCCATTGGGTTGGAGCCAGCTGCAACGTTACGTAGGCCTTCGCGAACTAAGGCTTGAGCGAGAACTGTTGCTGTGGTTGTTCCGTCACCTGCGACATCGTCAGTCTTCTTGGCAACTTCTTTTACAAGCTCTGCGCCAATTTTCTCCCATGGATCTTCAAGATCAATTTCCTTTGCAATCGAGACACCATCGTTGGTGATTGTGGGAGCTCCCCACTTCTTCTCGAGTACAACATTTCGTCCGCGAGGTCCAAGGGTTACCTTGACTGCGTCAGCGAGAATGTTCATGCCGCGCTCTAAGCCGCGACGGGCCTCTTCATTAAAGGCAATCTGCTTTGCCATAATTAATTACTCCTATTTTTCTTCGCTATGGGGGTACTTATCACTCGCACCCCGAGAGTGCTAACGCTAAATCTAGAGCAGGGCGTGGCTCGGGGCAAACCGAGGGCAGGTGCGAGGTGGGGTGGTGGCAGGGGTTTTGCTAGCGAGCTGAGCGAGCAGCCATGCGAGCCTGACGCAGGCGGCGCAGGCGTTTTACAAGCATGGGAGAGGCGAGTAGAGCATCCTCCCGATCGATCAAATCATTGAGGAGTTGGTAGTAGCGAGGCGGGGTGAGGTCGAAGAGTTCTTTTATTGCGCTCTCTTTCGCCCCGGCATACTGCCACCAGCTCCGCTCGAAATCGAGAATTCGTGACTCGAGGTCGCTCAAGGTGCCAACCTGCAGGTCAAATTCAGTAGCCACGCTCTCGTCCATGAAGCTCAGCCTAAGCCAAAGTCCCGTCAAATTGTGGGATTTAGAGCGTCGCCAAGATTGCATCGATATCGCTGACCTTTGTCCAAGGGTTCACGATGGCAAAGCGCAATATCGGCTGACCTTTATCTGAAGATGCCGGGATAAATCCAATCTGGTCTTCGAGCAATTTATCGCTCCATGCTTTGTACTCACTCTTTTGCCAACCTGGGCGAGTAAATGCAACAACGGAAAGTTCAGGCTCACGATAAAGCTCTAAGCGCGGATGCTGACGAATTTTCTCGGCGGCGATTTGAGCCATCGATAAAGTTTTCTCCATCGCGACCGTGTAAGCATCGGTGCCATTTGCTGCGAGTGAGAACCAAAATGGTAAACCGCGCGTGCGACGCGTTAAGTTAATTGCATAGTCAGAAGGATTCCATGCGCCACCTTCGTGCAGCGCATCTAAGTAAGACGCACTTTGTGTATGTACTTCTCGCGCTAATTCTGGATTCCGATATAAAAGTGCACAAGCGTCAAAAGGTGCAAAGAGCCATTTGTGTGGATCGACGATAAATGAATCTGCATTTTCGATTCCGTTAAATTTCGCACGCACTGATGGTGCACAGAGCGCAGCCAAACCGTAGGCGCCATCTACATGGAACCAAAGGTTCCGTTCTTTTGCGGCGGCACCAACGCTTATCAGGTCATCGATAATTCCCAAATTAGTTGTTCCGGCCGTTGCAACTACAGCAAATACTCGCGCCGAATGTGTTGCATGAAAGTTATCAACTTCGCGAGCTACTTCTACTCCAGTGAGTTTTCTGCTTTCAGATGGTTCGATAAGCAGAACATCAACATCCATAACATTTGCAGCAGATGCAATCGAAGAGTGTGCTTCTTTGCTACAAGCCACTGCCCATCGCGTTGTTTCCGGCCAAATTTTGCGCGCTTGCGCTCTTGCTACAACCAGCGATGACAAGTTGCCCACAGTTCCACCTTGAGCAAATACTCCACCGGCACTTTGAGGTAACCCGGCTAGATCGGCAACCCAACGAAGTGCTTGATTTTCAGCGAATACCGCGCCCGCACCTTCTTGCCACGATCCGCCATAAAGCGCACTCGCCCCCACAACTAAGTCGAAAAGGTTTGCATGTTCACTGGGAGCCGAAGGAATATAAGCCAAGTTACGTGGGTGATCTGTCGAAATACATGCGCGCGCTAGGACATCAGTAAAAACTGAAAGAGCTTCAAGCCCACCCATGCCTTGAGCAGTAATTGTGTTTCCCACTTCTGCGTAGAGATCTTCAGCAGAACGTGGGCCATCAAGAGGCGGATCATCTTTCAATCTCTCGAGGCTGTAAGCCAGGGCTTTTGCTGCTAAAACTTCTAACTCAGATGTGAACTCATGCATGGTTGTAAGTGTGCCACTTTGAGGCAGGATTGCGCTATGCGTGTCTTAAGAACCGCCCACCTCGGGCCAACCCTTTTGGTCACATTTATTGCCTATTTCTTAGCGCTCCAAATGTGGTGGGAGGGTCCCGCCTATGTAATTGCTTTCACTATTTTTACAGGGCAACTGTGCGTGGGATGGACTAATGACTTAGTAGACCAAGAAAGTGATCAAGCCCAGGGCCGCAAGAATAAACCTCTAGCCAACGGGGAAGTTTCTCGTGAAGCAATTAAACGTTTAACTTTTCTTTCCTTATTTATCTGCGTTCTGTTTTCTATTTTTGGGCCGCTTGGGATTGCGGGCGGACTCTTCCACTTATTGGGCGTCGGTTTTGGTGTTGCCTATAACTTCTACTTCAAATCTATGTGGTTATCACCGTTGCCTTATGCAGTTGGATTTGCAGCACTTCCAGGTTCCATCGTGTTAAGTAAATCTTCAACCCTCCCTCTTTGGGTTCTCGCAGTCGGAGCGCTAGCTGGCGTGAGCGCTCATTTCATCAATGGTTTCAAGGATATGGAGAATGATCGATCTGCCGGGATGTTGGGTCTCCCGCAGATTCTTGGTACACGCAAAAGTATTTTTGTCACGATCCTGCTACTTATTTCAGTTGCCTTGATTATTTTAAACTTTGGTGACGTTACTTTCTTGCACTCTTTTTCAGAATATTCTTGAGCATCGTCGGGAAGATAAATGAGTGGAAAGGTGAAACCAAAAACCAATAAATTTGGCCTCCCAAGCCACGAGGGGCGAATGTTGCTTCTTGGGTAACAAGAGTTCCGCCTACAACTGTTTGCAAAGTAAATTCCAACCAAGCCTTTCCTGGCAAAATCATTTCAGCGTAAAGGCGGAGTTTCTTCTGGCTCTCTAACGCTTCTACTCTCCAGAAATCCAAACTTTCGCCAACTCGTAAATAATCTGGATCTCGTCTTCCTCGGCGAAGTCCTACTCCGCCGAAAAATCGATCCAATAATCCACGTAGCCACCAAAGCCAATCGGCCCCATACCAACCATTGTCTCCGCCAATAGCTTCAATCTCTTTCCAGATTTTGCTTGCGGGAAGCGGACTAAGAATTTCACGACGATCACGTAGAACTACTTCTCCCGACCACTCTGGATCACCTTGAGCTTTCTGCCACGGAGCCGTAGCGATTCCAGCATCAGACCAACGAGTTTCGACAGTGTGTTCTGAAATGCGACTAAGAGCCAACCTGATGGCACCTTCAACGTTGAGTAATCCTTCTGGTGGAGGTGGAATGAGTGCATCAATACTTTTTTCTGGATCGGCAACGACTTCACTTATCAACGAGCCGACAAGTGGCCGTGCCAGCGCGGTAGGTACTGGCGTTACTAATCCAATCCACATACTTGAAAGTTTTGGAGTGAGGACTGGAACTTTGATAATCCATCTCTTTCGAAGGCCTGATATTTGAGCGAACTTTTGCATCATGTCTGCATACGTAAGTACCTCGGGTCCGCCAATATCGAAAATCGCCGATACAGGTTGCTCAAGTGAGGCCGATTTTCTTAAATACCAAAGCACGTCGCGAATCGCAATTGGTTGCGTTCTATTAGTTACCCACTTCGGAGTTGTCATTATCGGCAACCTATGAGTTAGGTGGCGAAGCATTTCGAAAGATGCCGACCCGGAACCTATGACAATTCCTGCTCGCAGTTCCATAACGCAAACATCGGTTGAAGCGAGTTCGGTGCCAGCTTGTGCCCGTGAGGCTAAATGTTTGCTTCTCTTCTTGTCATTGGCAATGCCGCCAAGATAGATGATCTGAGAAACGCCTTGAGCTTTTGCAGCTTGAGCAAAATTGCGGGCCATCTGAGCTTCGATCTTGTCGAAATCCGGACCAAGGTTGATTGAATGCAGCAAGTAATAGGCGGTATGAATTCCGGCTAAAGCGTTATTCACATCTTCGAAACTATTGGCATTTCCTTCAAAGATCTCGACTTCTTGTGCCCACGGTTGTCCTTGAATTTTCGACTTATCGCGAAGGAAAACTCGAACATTGCGCGCATCTTCAACTAAAGCGCGCACTAAACGCCCGCCAACATAGCCCGAAGCGCCAGTGACCAGGTATCTGCGATTAATCATCTGCGGATTCACATCACAAACCTTAGACTTAACCCTCTTAGACCGCTCGCGGAAAGGCGAATCATGAATAAGCCACGCGTAGTAATCCTTGGTGCTGGCTTTGGCGGCTTAACCGCAGCGAGAGCTCTTGCCGGAAAAGCCCACGTAACTTTAGTGGACCGACATAATTTTCAAACCTTCCTCCCTCTTCTCTACCAAGTTTCAACGGCGGGATTAGCGGCAGATCACGTTGCTTATCCAATTCGTGGCGCGCTGAGAAAAACAGATGTCGCATTTCGCATGGGTAGCCCCATTTCCATTGATCACAAAAATAAAGCAGTAAAACTCGACAGCAGTGAAACTCTTGAGTTTGATCATCTCGTTGTTGCTTTAGGTTCGGCGACGGCTGATTTTGGAGTCAAAGGTGTAGCCGATCATGCACTAGGAATGAAAAGCGTCACTGAAGCGCTCAGCATTCGTGCAGAAGTGATGCGGCGTTTTGAAGATCTTTGCAGATTCGAAGATGACACTATCTTTTCAATAGCGATAATTGGGGGCGGCCCAACAGGTGTCGAAATGGCTGGGGCGATGGCAGAACTTGTTCGTGGCCCACTCACGTTAGACCAGCCACATGCAGCGGCACATATAAATGTCTACTTGATTGAAGCGGGGCCGCGACTTCTGCCAAGTTTCTCTCCAACCCTTTCCTCCAGAACAGAGAAAGATTTAGTAAAACTCGGCGTGAAAGTCTTGTGCAACACTGCGGTGCAAGAAATTAAACCTCGCAAGATATTTTTGAAAAACGGAGATTTTGTTCCTTCGGAAGTTACTATTTGGGCAGCAGGAGTTCGCGGTGAACCCACTGCAGGTATTTTGAATTTACCCATTACCTCCACACGAATTGATGTCGAAGAATCGTTGCAAGTAAAGAATTATCCTCACATCTGGGCTATCGGAGATATCGCCGGTTCTAGGAGCGGTGACGGCAAGTTCTTGCCTATGGTTGCACCTGTTGCGATGCAACAAGGCCGGTGGGTTGCTAGACAAATTCTCAATGTTGCAGGCTCTCAACCAACAAAGCGCTTCGTGTATAAAGATAAAGGCTCTATGGCAACAATTGGTCGCCACAAAGCTGTCGTGGAAGTTGGCAGAATTAGACTTACGGGAGCAATTGCATGGAGCGCTTGGTTAACTCTGCACTTGTTCTATCTCTTAGGCGGGCGCAATAAAGTACTCACCGTGACTGACTGGATGTGGAATTACCTCACCTTTGATCGCGGCAATCGCCACATTATGGATTCAGAATAATTTTTTCTTTATCAACTTACGGTAGCAACTCGCTCATCATGTAATTGCTGAAATATCGGCGCATCCAATTTAGTCAACGCGCCAACCTTGCGAGATAAAACCCAATCCGCTAACTCTGGATTTCTGGCAAATGCGGGACCATGCATATAAGTAGCGAGGATTTGCTCTGTCACAACGCCATCAACCTTACTCTCTGGAGAATTTCCTATCCCTTTTTCAATTCGGCCTAGTGGTTGTAAATCCTGGAGGAAATGCGTCTGCCCGCTATGGTTTTCAAAACCTGTCAGCATGGCGATGGGAATTGTTGCTGTCGCAAGTAACTCACCGACGCTGCGTGGAGATCCAGCAACTGTCTTGATAGGAAGAATTCCAAGACCAGAGATGATCCGCTCCCCTGATGCCGGAAAACTCTCGCCGAGTAATTGGAAACCAGCGCATACTGCAAAGAAGTGCCCACCTTGTTTGATTATCTTTTCTGTAACTTGGTTTTTTGCAAGAATTTCGACGGCGGCAATTTGGGCATCGTCTTCACCGCCTCCCAGAAAATATAGATCCGCATTCGTTGGAATGACATCACCCACATGAATGGTAAGAACTTCATGAGCGATTCCACGTTGAGTGAGGCGCCAGCTCGCGATATCAACATTGCCGCGATCGCCATATGTGCCAAGGAGTTCAGGGAGTAAGTGAACAAGGGTCAGAGTCATCTTCTTTTCACCAACTTACTTAAGCGATGAAAGGCCGTATACGAGGCGATAATGTCGGCTTCGCTAGCGCCAAATATCGTTGCTGCCTTGGCTTCAGTATCGGCGATTTGATGAGGTATCTCATTTACTGTGAGACGTACAGAGAGATCGAGTTTTCTTTCGCCCGTAACAATCACATTCCGCCCTTGTAATGGTGAAAAATCAACGTCCCATAGCCACGAAGTATCTTTGCCATCTTGAGTATTTGCATTGACAACTAAGAGCACATTCTTTGGGCCCAGTGCGCTTGTAGTTAGCGTTTCGCGCCAACTTGCAGGGTTCTTGGATAAGAGCAACCTAAATGTCGTGGCTCCTATGGTTAACTTTCCGAATCGACCATCGACGCTAGAAACGGAGGCGATTGCTTCGGCTGCTTTTTCTCCATCAACCTTAAATATGGATGCAGCCACAATCGCACGTCCCGCATTGCTCATAGCTGCGGCGCCAGGAATCGCGGTGCGCACGACTATCTCTTTGCGTTCGGGGCCAGTCAAAGTATTCCCGCGCATAATCCATTCAGGTTGAGGTTTCTTGAAACCACAGGTGCAGGAATATGTCGATTGATCTTTACTCCAATCTAAAATGATTCCGCACTCGGGACAAGTGGAGGCATCGATGTGGCCAATTGCGCCACTGGTAAACCAAATGACATTGACCCAATCTTTGGCAGCCCAAGTAACAAATGGATCATCGGCATCGGCTAGCACTACGCAATATGGTGGAATGCGAGTCAAAGCCGTTTTCCATTTTTGTGCCACCTGGCGAACTTCCGAAAGTCGATCGAGTTGGTCTCTACCCAAATTCAGGAGAACGATAAGCCGCGGCTTTGTCTCATCTATTGCCCAGGGCATCACCATTTCATCCACTTCAAGAACTACCAGAGTTGCATTGCGCGAGCGCCCAAGAGTTTCAGCAATTCCTGCAAAGAGATTTGCGCCTGTAAAGTTTGTAGCAACTTTGTTCTCGGATGCCAGTGCGTGATAAATCAACGATGTTGTTGTCGTCTTGCCATTTGTTCCCGAAACCAAGATCACTTTCTTATCTCGAGAAAGGGTGCGCACAGCATGCGGAGCAATTTTGAGTAAGAGGCGGCCCGAGACCATTACGCCGCTGCCCTGTCGGCTGACTCTGGAGAGCCAGCCCGCAAGGCCGGCTAAGGCGATAATGGGGCGAAGAGGTAACACGTCAGCGAGTTTAACCCCACGTCATTGAGCTTTTACTGAGCACCTGAGCGATAGGCAGGTGTTAGCCGTTAAAAGGCTCGAGAACTCCCGTACCTACGTTATAAATCGCCCCGCCCACGTGTACCCCTGTGCGAAGCAATGGGTAGGTTCGAATGCGGGTTAAATCAGTAGCCAGAGCCGCTTTCTGGTCGGCCACAGTCCTAAATTCGATGCTGCGAGTATCAACCCCAAATTGCTGATTAATGGTGGCGTGGATATCTGCCTCTTCACTCTGGGCCATCCGACAATCTGTATGAGGCATTACCAGAATTCGATCTACGCCCAGGAGGTAAGTTGCTAAGACCAAGGTGCGCAGCACATCCTCTGTGACGCGAGCCCCCGCGTTACGTAAAATCTTGGCATCGCCAGATTCCATCCCAACAACTGCCAAAGGACTAATCCTGGAGTCCATGCAGGTAACGATTGCCAGACCTTTAGCTGCTGACCCAGTGAGAGCGCTACCTTGAAATCCAGCAGCGAACTCACCATTAGCTTTTAAACAATCGTTAAAAAACTCACTAGGGAATGGGTTTTTTGGGGTTTGTTCAGTCAATGCAAGAACCTCCCCAAAATGGAATAACTACTTCTTATCCTTCTTCTCTTGCTTCTTTGCACGCTTTTCTTTGAGAGAAAGCTTTGGTTCTTTCTTCTGGTTTGCGTTGCTCTTTTGCTCTTTGTTAGCCATTGTCGATCCTTTCGTGTTAGCAGAGATTCTAATTTATTTGGAGCCCCCCGTCAGGATTGAACTGACGACCTTCCGCTTACAAGGCGGGCGCTCTACCACTGAGCTAGGGAGGCATTTGGTACTGGAGCATTATGCCATCAACTCGATGCCTGAATTGCCAGTGCTAAGCGTGTAAGTTGGCGCCATGCGACTGGGAGTCTTGGATGTAGGCTCAAATACCATCCATCTCCAGGTTATGGATGCCCACCCCGGTGCAAGGCCAGCTCCCACCACCAATCATAAAGTTGAACTTCGCCTCACCGAATATCTCGATAAAAAGGGTGCAATTAGCCAAGAAGGTGTCGCTCTCCTTCGCCAATCTATCGGTGACGCAGTGGCGCATGCCAAGAATTTCAATACAGTGGAAATTCTGGCTTTTGCCACTTCTGCTCTTCGAGAAGCAAAGAATGGCGTAGAAATCATTGCGGACATTAATAAAGAGTTCGACATAGATTTACAAATACTTTCAGGTGTTGAAGAAGCGCGTATAACATTCTTAGCGGTTCGCCGATGGCTCGGATGGTCAAGTGGAAAACTACTGGTTTTTGATATCGGTGGAGGTTCTCTCGAATTAGCTACAGGAGTCGACGAGAGCCCAGATACCGCAGTCTCATTTCCATTAGGCGCTGCTCGGCTTACCCGTGAATTCTTAAGTGATGGTCCGATAACGGGCAAAAGCTTGAAAGCGCTTGAGGCTCATGTCGCAAACATCGTAGCGAATAAAATGCCAGCCAAATTGCTTTCGCACGACGCGGATCATTTCGTGGCTACAAGTAAAACTCTTCGTACCTTAGCGCGCATTGGAAATCATTGGTACGGAGATAAGGCCCAATATCTTGAAGCAAATGCGCTCTTAGGAATCATCCCGCGCCTTATAGATATGTCTACTGAAGAGAGAGCGAAGTTACCTGGAGTTTCAGCTACGCGGGCCCAACAAATTGTTGCTGGCGCTGTCGTGGCCCAAGCAGTTATGGAATCTATGAGTGTTTCTGAACTTGAAATTTGCCCTTGGGCGCTACGTGAAGGAGTTATCTTGAAGTGGCTTGATTGGAATGAGCGCTAGACCAAAGGTGCCAAAACCCAGTCAACTGCAATGATTTCGCCATCACGGTGGTGGAGTACCCATGCATCGCCAGGGCTTAGCTTTTCATAGTCCAGATTCTTGAAATTCTTCTTGCCAATCAGTGATTTAACAACCTTCGGGAGAATTGGGTTATGGCTACAAATTAATGTGGGCAGGCGCTTCTTCACAATCTTTTCTACATAAGTAACCGGCGCATCTTTATCGCGAGCGTATCCATATTCGCTGAGATCTTGTGAAACTTTTGCTTGAATATCAAGAGAGCGATCTAGCAACTCTAAGGTTTCAAGGCAGCGCATAGCGTCAGAGGAATGGACTTCCTTCAAACCATAAGGAAGAAAATTCGGAAGAAACCTCTTGGCTTGTTTTTGTCCCAAAGTATCTAGAGGACGATCTCCATCATCTCCATCCCAATCTTCACGTTTAACTGCCTTCGCATGGCGAAGAAGTATTAATGGGGTGGTGTCGGGACCAAATTCGAGAAAGAAATCAATTATCTTGCAGTCATCCTTGTTTGTTAATTTCTCTTTCGCGTCGATTGGTGTAAGCCAGAGTAATTTATCGATTTCCTTGGGATCAACTTTGCCCAAGGGTTTACCTGTCGCTTCGGCAGACCAATACTTTGCCACTTTGAGTTGGCCTTCAACTTTATAAATCGTTTCCCCTAATTCCGGGCCGAATACCGCGCTAAATCCAGTCTCTTCTTGCACTTCTCTATACGCGCAGGCAATATGTGACTCACCTTTTTCCAATTTACCTTTTGGTAGCGACCAATCGTCATAACGTGGACGATGTATCAGGGCAACTTCAAGAATCTTTTCCCGATCTCGGCGCCAAAGCACAGCTCCAGCCGCCTGGATGAACTCCTCGGAATAACTCATCTTTAGAGACGCTCCTTTTGGTAGTGAGCGATCATCGCCTCCTGGATGTCAGCGAGTTTCTCTCCATTTGCGCTCAAAGCATGACGAACCCATTCATCTTTCTTCAAATGCCAGCTAGATACCCCTGGAGAGAAACTTAAATCAAGAATTCGCTGTAACTCTTTCTTATGCGAAGCGTTATCGAGCCGAACCAAGCTTTCAACTCGGCGATCGAGGTTTCGATGCATCAAATCTGCGCTCCCAATCCAATACTCATCACTACCAGAATTGACAAAATGAAATATGCGAGAGTGCTCAAGAAATCTGCCGAGAATTGATCGCACTTTGATATCTTCTGAAAGCCCAGGCATATTAGTTCGCAGGGCACAGATACCACGGATGATTAGTTCCACGGGCACGCCATGTTCAGATGCCTTATATAACGCCTCGACAAAATCTTCATCCAGGAGTGAATTCAATTTAAATTGAATACCTGATTTAAGCCCAGCTTTATGGTTTTCAATTTCACGATCAATCTTTGCGAGTAATCCACTTCGCAGAGTCCTGGGTGCGACTAATAATCTGGCGTATTCGGATTGAGGCGCAAACCCCGAGAGCTGATTGAATAGCTTCATGAGATCTTCGGTCAAAACTGGATCTGCGCTAATTAAGCCAAGGTCTTCATAGAACCTCGCAGTTTTCGGGTTGTAATTGCCAGTACCGACATGGCAGTAGCGTTGCAATCCATGTGATTCATCGCGGATAACCAAAGAGAGTTTTGCATGAGTTTTCAATCCCATTAATCCATAAACAACGTGCGCTCCGGCTGCTTCAAGTTTTCTCGCCCAGCGAACATTTGCTTGTTCATCGAAGCGAGCTCGGATTTCTACAACAGCAAGGACCTGTTTGCCAGCTTCTGCAGCTTCTATGAGCGCTTCAACAATCGGCGAATCTCCAGATGTTCGATAAAGGGTCTGCTTTATGGCCAGAACATGAGGGTCTTGTGCGGCATGGTTGAGGAATTGAACTACTGATCCTGTGAATGATTCATAGGGATGATGCAGCAGAATTTCTTCACGACGAATGCTGGCAAAGAAAGCATCGGAGTCCTCAAGGTCAATGCCTGATAAAGCAGGTACGTTTTGAGATCTAAAATTCGAGAACTTCAAATGGGGCATATCAACATCGGCAATCTTGAAAAGCCCTGTGAGATCTAATGGCGTCCTTGAAGTCATGATTCCAGATGGATCAATCTCTAGCTCTTGAGTAAGTTTGTGAAGAAGTTCTTGCTTGATGCCAGATTCAATCTCAAGGCGAACTGGAGGACCAAAACGTCTGCGGAGCAATTCCTGTTCCAAGGATGAGAGCAAGTCTTCCGTTTCTTCATCGTCAAGTTCTAAATCCTGATTGCGCGTCACGCGGAATGTGAAATGGTCTTCAATCTCCATGCCCGGAAAAAGTTGATGCAGATGTGCAGTAATGAGATCTTCTAGAGGAATGAATCGCTTGCTCCCTGAAGGGCTAGTTGCAACAAATCTAGATAGAACTGGTGGAACTTTTACTCGCGCAAAGAACTCTTCTGCTGTTGTTTTGTTCTTGACAATTACCGCCAAGTTAAGCGAAAGTCCGGAAATGTAGGGAAAGGGGTGTGAAGGGTCCACGGCCAATGGCGTTAACACAGGGAAAATTCGTTCGTTGAAAAGGCCAGTGGCATACTCTCGCTCTTGTAGGTCCATCTCTTCCCAAGAGACAAGGGCTATTCCTTCTGTGCTGAGCGCAGGCAGAATCGATTCATGAAGACATGCATATTGACGATCTATAAGCGTGCGAGTTTTCTCAGAAATTTCTTTAAGCAGCTCATGTGGTGTAAATCCCGCCGAGTTTCTAGATGTAATTCCGCTATCAATTTTTGTCTTCAAGGTTGCGACACGTACCATAAAAAATTCATCGAGATTCGAAGAAAAGATGCCCAAGAACCTCACGCGCTCGAGCAAAGGAAGTGAAACATCCTCTGCCAGTTCGAGAACTCGTTGGTTGAAGGAAAGCCAACTGAGTTCTCGGTCAGTCAATTGATCTGAGTGAACCATGGGTCAAGGTTCTCCAATCAAAGTGAATAGAGGGTGACTAGAAAGCCACAATAGGACAAACCAATCGAGTGTTATAGGGCTATTCGTTGCCAATTGGCCAATGTATAGGCGCAGATTGCTTGGCGCTACGTCCATCTCCCGATGACTTACCCCTTAATCGGCGCCACATCCATGGAGCCAAAAAAGTCACGAACCATCGAAAATTTTGGTAGACCCTTGTGTGCCAAGGAGTTGGTGCGCGTGGAGGAAGTGGGATTCTCCACTCGGCCGAAAAGGGAAGTTCGAGTTTTTCCAGGACAGCCTGGGCAACACGATCGTGGCCGATTGGATTGAGATGTAAACGATCTTCTGCAAGAAATCTTCTATCGCTAAGAAATCCCTCTTCATTTGCATCGGCAATAATGGCGCCCACCTCTTTACCAATGCTTCGAACGTTTTCGTTAAACTGTGAAAACCTCTGAGCCCAAATTTCCGCTGACTTACCTGAACCATCAGTGCGCTCCAAAACAGTAAAGAGCATGACGGTTGCGCCAGATTCTGCGATTGTTCTTACCGCTTTCTTATATGCAGGAAGTACCAACTCCGGTTTGTAATTTGGGCGAAGTACATCATTAGCGCCAGCGTGAAAAGAGATGAGCGTTTCGGGGCCAGTGACAAATGAGATTGCAATTGGGATTTGGTTTTCTATGACTTGATGAACAAGTTTTCCTCGGATAGCCAAATTAGCGTAAGTAAATCCTTCTACTTGCTCGGCCATCACGTCGGCAACCCTGTCAGCCCACCCACGAAAATGGCCGCGCACAACCTCATCAGCCATTCCTTCTGTGAAGGAATCACCGCAAGCAATATATCTATTAAATAACATTTACTTGCGGCGTTGCTCATCCACCCAAAAGAGTGCGATTGATGTCGCAACGCTGGCATTGAGTGATTCGGTGCTGGAGTTCATGGGAATAGAAACTACAAGATCGCATTTCTCGCTTACTAAGCGAGAGAGTCCTTTACCTTCGCTACCTACAACAATCATGAGCGACTCGCTTGCCACCTTCATCATTGTGAGCGTTTGTTCAGATTCTCCATCTAAACCAATAACAAAACAGCCAGCCTTCTTTGCGGCATCAATGGTGCGTGCAAGGTTGGTAACTTGAGCAATAGGCAAGCGTGCTGCGGCTCCTGCTGAACTCTTCCAAGCCGATGCGGTCATTGCCGCTGCCCGACGTTCAGTCATTACAACTCCATGGGCGCCAAAAGCAGCAGCACTTCGCACAACTGCTCCAAGATTTCGTGGGTCGGTGACTCCATCGAGTGCAACGATTAATTTTGGTTCGGTGGCACGGATCATAATTTCTTCAAAGCTTGAATATTGAAATGGCTTAATGGCCAACAAAATTCCTTGGCTACTTCCTGAGAGACCTTCAACTTCTGCACGATGCACTTCGCGGATAGGAAGATGCATGCTGAGTGCAAGTTGCAAAGATTCAGTAATGCGATCATCAACATCAATACTTCGAGCAACAATTAATTCGATTGCAGGAACTCCGGCACGTAGCGCCTCAACAACTGCGTTGCGGCCGGCTACTAATTCGCCTCCGCCTTTAGGGCGTTCGCTCTTAACGCGTGGTGCACGGGTGCGCGTATCTTTGGAAGCCGCCTTCTTGCGTTTTGCAGCTGCGTGATAGGGACGGTCTTCAGCTTTTGGTGTGGGACCTTTTCCAGCTAGACGTTTCTTATTTGTTCCGCCGCTACCACCTGTAGGACCCTTTTTAGAAGCGCGCACGGCTCCTTTACGTGATGAATTACCAGCCATTTCAACTACCGCTCTTCTATACGTGAAATCGACCACCGTGGTCCTTGCGGCGTATCTTCGATGGTAATTCCAAGGGCACTTAAGCCATCACGAATTTCATCCGATGCAGCAAAATCTTTTCTATCGCGGGCCGCTGCGCGTTGTGCAAGGGCCAGCGCAATTGTCCCATCAAGTGCGGCGGTTAAATCACCACTTTCTGAAGATGCAAAGGCTGGATCGAATGGGTCGCAGCCCAAGACTTCAAGGGCGCCTCGAATTTGGCCTGCATTGTTCGCAATACCGGTGGAATCTTGCGCACTAAGTGCGATATTTCCAAGGCGCAGAGCCTCGGAAATCGAGGCCAGAGCTGCAGGCACAGCTAAATCATCGTTCATGGCGTCGGTAAATTCCTGCGAGAGAGTTGGCTTGGGCAAATGACCTAAAGTCTCCGACGCTCGATGCAAGAAACTTTCAATTCTGCGAAACGCAGTTGCTGATTCGTCAAGTGCCGCCTGAGAAAATTCGAGCATCGATCGATAGTGCGCACTTCCCAAATACCAGCGCAGTTCGATTCCTCGAACACTTTTTAACAACTCTGTAACTTGAAGTGAATTTCCAAGCGACTTACTCATCTTCTCGCCTGATGTAGTGACCCATGCATTGTGCATCCAACGTTTAGCAAAGCTATATCCGGCGCCTTCTGATTGTGCGATCTCATTTTCGTGATGAGGGAAAATTAAATCTAAACCGCCACCGTGAATATCAAATGATTCGCCAAGGTATGCATGCGCCATTGCAGAACACTCAAGATGCCAGCCTGGACGACCAGGTCCCCATGGAGTTGGCCATGAAGGTTCTCCAGGTTTGGCGCCCTTCCAAAGTGCAAAGTCCCTGGGGTCTTTCTTAAAAGTTTCTTCTGCATCGTCGGCAGAAAGTAAGTCATCTAGTTTCTGTCGTGAAAGAGTTAAATAAGAGGAAAGTTTACGGACCTCCAAGTAGACATCGCCATTGCCTGGAGCATATGCAGCGCCGCGTGCGATTAATGTGCTCATTAATTCAATCATTTGAGTGATGTGCCCTGTAGCGCGAGGTTCGTAGGTCGGAGGCGCAACATTTAGCGCGGCGTAGGCTTTACTAAATGCCCGTTCATATTTCTGGGCCAGCGCCCACCACGGCATTTTCTCAATCTCGCTTTTTTGTAAAATCTTGTCATCTATATCTGTGACGTTGCGAATAAAAGTAACTGCATATCCGCTCTTTGTCAGCCAACGCGAAAGAATGTCGAAGTTAACACCGCTGCGAATATGACCAATATGTGGTGGAGCTTGAACTGTTGCCCCACATAAGTAGATAGAAACTTCGCCCTTTTTGATGGGAGTAAATGGGCTCACCGTTCGCGTTAGCGTGTCATATAACTCGAGTGAACTCATTGGTGAAGTCTATTCTTACGTTGGCGAAAAGCTTAGGAGGTCTTGTAGATCAGAGCCGAAGCGATGGCGGCAATCCCTTTGCCTTCGCCTGTAAAACCTAATCCGTCGGTAGTTGTGGCAGAGATCGAAACCTCAGCACCACCGAGAGCAGTGGACATTGCCTCTTGAGCTTCAGCTCTGCGAGCACCTAATTTGGGACGGTTGGCAATTACTTGAACAGATACATTTGAGATGCGAAATCCCGCTGCAGAAATTAACCGATGAGTTTCGGTGAGAAGTTGCAAGCCTGATGCAGCTACATACTCGGGACGGTCAGTTCCGAAATTTGTTCCAAGGTCCCCAAGACCGGCCGCAGAAAATAGCGCGTCACAAATTGCGTGTACTGCTACATCCCCATCTGAATGAGCTTCGACTCCGATTTCATTGGGCCAGTGCAAACCGGCTAACCACATCTGACAATCGTGATCGAGCGAGAAAGCATGTGCGTCAACACCAACACCTGTACGAAATGATGAAGCGCTGACGCCCTCAGAGTTGAGCGGAGTCATAAATTACCTTTCGGTCACTCAGTAAAAAGAATTAAGAAGCAAGAACCTCATCGAGGATTACTCCGGCTTTTTCTTCATCTGTGCGCTCTGCAAGTGCGAGCTCAGAGATAAGAATTTGCTTCGCTTTTGCAAGCATGCGTTTTTCTCCAGCTGATAAGCCGCGGTCAAGATCGCGGCGATAGAGATCGCGAACTACTTCGGCAACCTTGATGACATCACCTGAGGCGAGTTTTTCAAGGTTTGCCTTGTAACGGCGGGACCAGTTTGTTGGCTCTTCGGTATAAGGCTGACGCAAAACGTTAAATACGCGGTCTAAGCCGGCGCTATCTACGACATCGCGAACCCCGACAAGGTCAACGTTTTCGGAAGGGACACGAACGGTCAAATCCCCTTGCTTCACTTTGAGAACGAGATAGGTCTTTTCTTCGCCTTTGATCACTCGGGTCTCAATAGCTTCAATGAGAGCCGCTCCGTGATGGGGATAAACAACGGTTTCGCCGACCTTAAATGACATGTAATGCCCTTCGTTAGGGGCTAAGAATACCAGCCATTAGTGAGGCCAGTCACCTCGGGTTTTGGGCGCAAAAAAGGCTTATATGGCTTATTTGCATGCGCGTGAGAGAATTCCCGCAGGAAATAGCATCAATGTTATTTGTTGATGGTGTTAATTAATGAAGGAGCATTACATGCGCAAGTATTCGGTCACCGCACTCAGCTTGGCTATTGCTCTTTCAATTACAGGATGTGCAGCTGGTGCTAATTCACCTACTGCCAATACTAAGCAAGTAACCGATGGTGTTGAAGCAAAGATCGTAGATCACGGTAGCGATGTCACAGTTACCGGCTTACTCCTTGTTGCACAACCAGATGGTTCGGCAGTCCTTGTTGCAACAATGGTAAATGCCGCTGCAGAACAAGAAGATTTACTTGCAATAGCTGCCGGGCAAGTGATGGGAACTCTCTCTGAAACTTCATTGCCAATGCTACAAAATCAACCTCTAAGATTTTCTGGAGACACCGCAAACGCGAAAGCTTTTTTCATAGGACTTAATATCCTGCCAGGCAACCGCGTGCCAGTTAAAATCTTTTTTTCACGCGCAGGTGAAATGACTCTAGACGCACTCGTTGTCGAACAAAGTGGAATCTATTCTGGAGTTGTTGCTTAGGCTTCCATCTTGTAGCCAAGACCCCGAACAGTCTGGATAAACACTGGATTTGCCGGATCTTTTTCAATCTTCGCACGCAAACGTTTAATGTGTACATCTAGCGTCTTGGTGTCTCCCACATAATCGCTGCCCCAAACACGATCAATTAATTGCATTCGGGTCAGGACTCTGCCGGAGTTTCGCATAAGAAATTCAAGTAATTCAAACTCTTTTAGTGGCAAATTCGTACTCTGGTTGTCCACCGAAACCAAGTGTCGCTCCGTGTCCATTCGTACAGGCCCTGCAGAGAGCACATGTCCATCAACTCCGGCATTTGACTCTTCTCCGTTGCGCCTCAGGACTGCACGGATTCGGGCAATGAGTTCCCGTGTGGAATATGGCTTTGTTACATAATCATCAGCGCCTAATTCAAGTCCAACGACCTTATCCACTTCACCATCTTTGGCAGTGAGCATAATAATCGGCACATTCGATCGGCTTCGAAGTTGGCGGCACACTTCTGTTCCTGACAAACCTGGCAACATCAAATCAAGTAAGACGAGGTCTGCGCCATTTCGATCGAATTCTTCGATGGCTTTAGGACCAGTGTCTGCTATTCCCACCTCAAAACCTTCGCGCCCGAGGAGATAAGCCAAAGCTTCAGAAAAAGATTCTTCATCTTCAACAACAAGGATTCTGGTCATTTGCTTGCCTCCACGGAATTGTTCTTCATCTCATTGACCATTTCTGGTTCTCTATAAAGTGGCAAGCGAATTGTGAAAGTGCTTCCCGCACCTTCTACACTCCAAACTGAAATGTCGCCGCCGTGATTTGTAATTACGTGTTTTACAATTGAAAGCCCAAGTCCAGTTCCACCTGTATCCCTAGATCGCGCAGGATCTACTCGGTAAAACCTTTCAAACACTCTTTCTTGCTCCTTCTCTGCAATTCCAACTCCTTGATCGCTTATTGAGATTTCGGCAAGCGCGCCGTATTCACGTAAAGCAATAGCTACTTGCGTTCCATCTGGACTGTAATTTATTGCGTTCTCGATTAAATTACTAATAGCCATCTCTACTTGGCCGCGATCGCCACGAACTTTGACATCGGCCGCCACAGCGAAGGCGATAGAAATTTTCCTATTTTCAGCAGCTAGTTTTGATGAATCAATTGCTTCGGATATTAAGTCTGTCAAAGAGAGCACTTTGGCATCTTTGAGCGGATCATCATCTTGCAATCGAGAGAGGTTAATAATTTCCTGCACGAGATCTGCCAGGCGTTTTGCCTCAAGTTGCATGCGAGAAGCGAACTTAACGATCGCTTCAGGATCGTCGCTTGCTTCAAGTACCGCTTCGCTAAGAATGGAAAGTGCTCCAATCGGTGTCTTAAGTTCGTGTGAAATGTTGGCGACAAAATCGCGACGAATGGAGTCGAGACGACGAAGTTCGCTGTCATCAAATATAAGGGCAATAACTAACCCACGGTTACTAATAGGTGTCACGCGGACTAACAAATCGTGCGTACCTTCACCGACCGGACCCCGAGGCAATTCCACGGTTGCTTCTTGGTAGATCCCAGATCGACGTGCTGCGCGAACCAACAAAACTAGAGGTTCAGAAACCAATTTTTTCTCTTTAACCAAACTCAAAACTCCAGTGCCCTGAGATGAATGCAGAACTACTTCCCCTGGCGCCAAAATTAGATGCTCAGCATCAATAACCATTAGTAAATCGATAAGCCCATCGGGGATTTGCCAGTCATCAACCTCGGTCTGTCGGTTTCGACGGCGTCGCATCACACCCCCATAGTAGAGACTCTTAGATGGAGTTGCCCCTTGGGGGTGCTCTTGTCCTGCTCAAAACGTCAACTTTTAACGCCACATTAAACTTGCGTTCACTAATAAACCTTTAAATGAGGCGTCATATAGATAGCATTCACGCTATGCGCGATGCCTTTCATGACGAGCTCGATTCCATCGGTCAAACCTTGATTGATATGGGGGACCGAGTCAAAGTTGCTATGGAATTGGCGACAACAGCCTTGCTTACAGCCGACTTGAAGTTAGCCGAGCAGGTAATTTCTGACGATGATTTTATTGACACTATGCAGCACGAATTAGATGCCAAAACTCTCACCTTACTAGCCCGCCAACAACCTGTAGCAGGGGATCTAAGAACTTTGGTTACTTCTTTACGTATGAGTGCTGATCTTGAGCGCATGGGAGATTTAGCTCACCACATCGCCAAATTGGCTCGAATGCGTTATCCAGCAACGGCGGTCCCTCCTGAACTAGCTCTCACAATTCAGGAAATGGGAAATGTAGCCAAACGCATAATCGCTAAGGCAACTGGTGTCATTGAATCGCACGACTTGGAAGCGGCCTTGCAACTAGAAAAAGATGATGACGAAATGGATAAGTTGCATCGTAAACTTTTCTTAACGTTACTTGATGATGCTTGGCCACACGGAATTGAAACCGCAATTGATATGACTCTTCTTGGTCGCTACTACGAACGTTGCGCTGACCATGCCGTATCAGTAGCGCGACGTGTGTACTTCTTAGTTACTGGCCAATACGCCTCGGATGAGGCTTAAGCTTTTCCTTGATTAGCTACTGCGCTAATTGCGGCATCTGCTGCAGCTGGATCTAAATATCTGCCCTTGCCGACTGGCGCCATGTTCTCATCAAGGTTGTACAGAAGTGGAATACCCGTTGGGATATTTAATTCTGCGATATCTGAATCGGAAATTCCATCTAGGTGTTTAACCAGGGCGCGTAATGAGTTTCCATGAGCCGTGACAAGAACACTGCTTCCGGCGCGAAGGTCAGGAATTATTGACTCTCTCCAGTAAGGAATCATCCGGTTTACAACATCTTTGAGGCATTCAGTCGTTGGTAGTTCTGACCCCAAATCGGCATAACGAGGATCGCCAAATTGACTAAAGGGGTCGTCATTTTCTATTGGTGGGGGCGGAACGTCATAAGAGCGACGCCAAAGTTTGAACTGCTCTTCGCCATACGTTGCGAGCGTTTCTTTCTTATCTTTTCCTTGCAGTGCTCCGTAGTGACGTTCGTTGAGACGCCACGAGCGACGAACAGGAATCCAATGGCGGTCGCAAGAATCTAAAGCCAGTTGAGATGTGTGTATCGCGCGGCGAAGCAGAGATGTATGCACGACATCAGGAAGGAGGTTGTGATCTTTCAGTAACTCGCCTCCGCGACTTGCTTCTGCGCGACCTTTCTCTGAAAGGTTTACGTCAACCCAGCCGGTGAACAAGTTCTTGGCATTCCATTCGCTTTCGCCATGGCGCAATAAAATAAGAGTTGAGGTCATAGGGCAATCTTCTCAAAGATGCAGAGATTAAATCAAATGCTCGAAAGCTTTGAGGTTTGCCAGTGACTCTCCGCGAGATACGCGCCACGCCCATTCGCGCCTAATTGCTGAAGAGAAACCTAGTTCGAGTAGCGGATTGAAAGCAGAATCCGAATACTGCAATACCGCTCCCAGTAATCGGTCGATTTCTTGATTGCTCACTGCAGGAAGCGGTAAGCGTCCGACAAGGAAAATATCACCTAGATCATTGGTTGCAAATGCAACTCCATACATTGAAGCGTTCTTGCGCATGCACCAAGCATGAACACCATCTTGATTGTCATCTGGTTTGCGTATAACGAATGCATTAATACTTAATGAGTGCTGACCAACGATGAGTGCGCAGTGAGTTTCTAACTTCTTCTCCCCTGGCAATGTTATAAGAAAAGTATTTTCATCTTTACTTTCGAATTCGAGGTCATGTGAATCTAAGAATTCCTCAATGATGGCGCGTGGATCAATGGCAACCATTTACTTGCCTGAAACTATATTTGCCGCTCTCGCGACAGAGAGTACGTGGTCATAGACATCTAGCGTTCCGCGCGCTGTTGTATCCCAACCAAAATGTGAAGAATGCTCAAGGGCACCCATTGCCAGCAGAACTCGACGTTGCGGTTCAAGTATTAAGCGTGAAAGTACTGATGACCATGCACGTGGGTCGTGGCCATCAACAAGTACTCCTGAAATTCCATCGGCAATTGCTGTTCGTAATCCACCAACAGCAGTTGCAACAACGGGGGTGCCACATGCTTGGGCTTCAAGGGCAACTAGTCCAAAAGATTCTGAATAACTAGGTACACAGACTAAATCTGCTGTGCGATACCAATTCGGCAAATCTTCGCGCGCTACTGGTGGCAAGAAGCGAACGACATCGACGATTCCGAGCCACTTTACTAATTCTTGTAGTCGGGCGACTTCCCCTTTCCCACTTCCTGAAGCACCGCCGATGATGTAAACAATTAAGTTGCTACGCAGATGAGGTGAGTGCGTGACCATTTCAGCAGCGGCGCGAATCAAAATTTCAGGGCCTTTATGCGGCTGGATGCGGCCGACGAAAGTGATGACGTGTGCATCTGGAGATATTCCAAGTGATGTACGTGCTCGAGCTCGGCCTTCACCGGGGGTGAATGTGTAGAGATCCACACCAGGACTTACAACTTGAACAATGTCGGGACAAGCCGAATAGAGAGAAACTAAACTCGCCGCTTCGGCGTCGGTGTTAGCTATGAGCGCACTAGCTGCAGCAACTACTTCCATCTCTCCGCGAACACGAGAGCCAGGTTCAGGGGTCTCGCCTTCGGCAAGTGCAAGGTTTTTCACCTTCGCCATCGTATGCATCGTATGCACTAACGGAATATTTAACTTCTTACTTGCAGGCATACCTACTTCACCTGAAATCCAATAATGCGAATGGATCACTTCATAGGCTGTTTTACCTTGCAACGCTGCAGTGAATTTGTCAGCTAATTCAGGAATGTACTGAGGCAGCTCTTCTTTGGTCACCCCGTCGACTGGACCAGCATCTAAGTGCCGAACGAGAACTCCAGGAGCTAACTCAACGACATCGGGAAGGTCAGCATTTGCGCGTCGCGTAAAAATATCAACCTTCACGCCCATCGCTGCCATACGTTTTGCACTTTCGGCGACATAAATATTCATGCCGCCAGCATCACCAATTCCTGGTTGATCAAGTGGTGATGTGTGCACCATCAAGGTGGCGATATGCGCTTTCATCTGCATATTCTACCTAGGTCAGAAATTTGCGCGAATGGAACCAACCACTTTGCCGCCTCCATGAATGTATACGGGCTCATCTATGGAGGTAATCCCTAGCTTTTTAAGCGCTGCTGCCAATATTGGCGCCGAAGCGCGCGGAGATCCATCTTCGATTTTGTAAGCGAAAGTACGGCCATCAGGCATAGAGCCAACGTTTACAGCCTCAGCGCCTTCCTTCATAAATAGCCCTGGAATCTCGCGCATCTTTCGAGTGGTAAGTCGTCCTTCACCTGCAACCATTTCAGGAAAGTTTCTACAAGCTTCAATAACACTTTGATGTACTGGGTCATTCGAAATTGTGATTTTGTGAATTGCGCGAGCAATTGCTTGAAGAGAGTTTACAAATAGCGGAGCTCCACAGCCATCGACGCTAATGAGCGCAACTTTCTCTTCGGCCAACTCTTCTAGCTCTTCGCGAATTGCAACTTGTAATGGGTGGACTGGAGATAAGTAATTTTCGATTGGCCAATTATTTGCCACACACGTTGCCAGCATTCCTGCATGCTTACCACTGCAATTTTGTGCGAGTGATGTTGGAGCTTGGGTTCCCCAATTGCGGCGATCAACTTCGCCGATAGGAAGGTCTTTGGCATTTTGGAGCGCATCAACGGTTAACCCCGCCTGTCGTAAAATCTCAACGGCCCCGTCTTGATGCATCGGACTTCCCGAGTGGCTCGCAGCAACGAGTGCGAGAAGGCGTGGTTCGAGCGACAACCCAGCCCGCACCATTGCCGAAGCCTGAATACATTTGATACTTGAACGTGGGAAAACTAGCGCATCTGCATTTCCTAAGGAAAATAACTCGCTGCCATCGGCGTTAAGAAGCAGCAAAAATCCCCTATGTCTGGATTCAACCATTTCGCTTCGGACTATCTCGGCTAGAACTTCTGGATTGGAATCTCTTTTATTTAGCATGGGGACACTCTATGCTCCTGCCTATGAAATTTACTCCTAGACGCCGCGCCATAGCGATTGCTCTCCTCTTAATTTCATCATTATCGGTATCTGTTGACGCTTTTGCTGCTACCCCGAAAGCGGGTGCGACCTGCGCAAAAGAGAAAAGAAAAGTTGTCTTTAATGGCAAGACCTATACATGTGTTAAGTCTGGGAAGAAATTTGTTTGGTCTAAAGGGGTCCCCGTTAAGTCAACAGGAAGTGGTGGAGGAACTGGTGGGGGAACTGGTACCGGAACTGCAACGACGACTACCACCGTGGTTGAAGGTGTCATTTGCGATCCAAAAGAATCTTTAACGGGTAAAAGCTCCTCCGGAAAAGAACTGACATGTTTGCAAGGTGTCGATGGTAAATATGCATGGCAACCTCCACAAAGTGGTGGAGGCACTGGTGGAGGTGGAACTGGTAGTGGCGCATCATCAACCGATGACAAGAGTTATCTCTACGGAAAACGACTGGGGATGTCCTGTAGTAAAGATGGCGTTTTCGGTTTAGTTGACGGCGCACTTGCAGTCTGTGCAAATGCGAAAGTCCGCTATGCGATGCCCTCGGATATCCCAGCAACTCCAGCTGGGGGATATACATCGCGACCATCTTGGTATCCGAGTTTGGCTCAACAATTGGGTAAAACAACTGAACCTACGTGCGCGCCTAGCTCAATAAAATTTACCTCACCTGTAATTCCTCTCGATAAAATTGCTCCCACAATTCCTTACGGGGCAATGATTGGCGGCCACGTCACTCCTATTGACCATGAATACCTTGGAGTTCAATCTCTCTTTAAGGCACTGGCTAGCCGCACAGAATCCGACTATGCCTCTGTTACAGCCCCCGCAGATGGCACCATCATTGAACTTTCAACTCTTGGTTCTCCCACATCAAATCGAGTCGTCATAGATCATGGGTGCAACGTAGTTTCTGTCTACATGGTTCTTAACCGACCATCTGGGGTTTTGGCTTCGTATGCAGCCGAACTTGCAAGCAAAGGATCGGTCAGCGTTAACGTCCCGATAAAGGCTGGACAAGAATTTGGCCAACAACGAGATAACGCTTTGGACTTCAACGTTTTTGATGGCACTAGTTGGCTTAGTGGATTTGCAAATCCATTTTCGTATACATCTCAAGATCAAACAAAGCCATACACCGCAAACCCGCTACCATTTTTCTCAGCAGAAATACGGGCTGCCTATGAAGCTCAATTACAACGTGCCACGGGCAATCGCATCGGCAAGATTGATTACGATGTAATAGGCGCCGCCTCTGGTAACTGGTTCTTGGATGGCACGATTGGCTATAGTGGCAATTTAATCACTACATATCAAAATGCCACTTCCTTAATATCGGGTGGGTCAGTCGCCGGAAAAAATGATTACTCCTGGAGCCACCTTGCAATTGCGCCAGAACCTGTTGATATAAGTAAATGGATTTTCTCAACTGGCTGGTGGACTAATCCAGATGGAGACGCAACGCAAGTAATGTTCAATATTTCCCAAGGGCAACTCGCTCCAGATAAATTAACATCTGCAGCAGGATTAGTCGCCTACCAGTTAGTGACTTTTGTGGCTAACGATCCGCCCGGATCGCCCGTGCCAGAAGCAGGAAGTACCTTCCCTCATGCAGTTGGTTACACAGTAGGTGCCGGAATGGTAAGAGGAGTTGTTGGACTTCAAGTAAATGCCGATGGAACACTGAGCGTCGAGATTAATACTTCGATGACCTCAGCTTCTCAGTTCACTGCTTTCACTGCAGCAAAACGTACCTATCACCGTTAGTGCGCGCGAGGTAGCGTCGACCACAAGTGCGGTTGCATGACATAGCCTTCTGCGGCCATGTCATAAGCAAAAAATAGCTCGCCTTCTACTAGACCATACAGACGCGAACCTTCCGTCACTACTTTGGCGCTTGGTGCCGAATAAGCCCGATCCATTTCTAACTGGATCTTCGGACCATCAAAGCGACCTACCCAACCTTCAGTAATGCCAGTGTTGTGCGAGATTAATACTTCAAGAACGTTGCCTTCTTTGACGCGCCAAAAACCGGTCTCTGATGCACCGGCTCTAATAGTTTCGCCCTTGTCATCGATAATCCACGAACGAGAGAAGTAAGTTAGAAATGGTCGACCATCATGACTAAAGACAACTTCATGGTCGAACTCGAAAGCTGGAACGCTTTCGTATTCGCCTCGGCCTTTTCCGCGCCATGTTCCTACCAACCAGGCAAGCGGATAGAGATCTTCGTGAAGTCCTTCGGGAATTACAAATGCCATTACCGTCTACCCTTTCGGCGAAAATCGCTCACTCCGTAGGCGATTAAGGCTGCGCCAAGAATAATTGCAGCCAATGCGAGCGCAATCGAAGTAATTAACTCCATCTGCGCTCCATAGTTGTAAGCCTACCCGTTAGAGGCTTTACCCTTACCTCATGGCACGTTCATCTCGTCTAGTCATCAAACTCGCTTCAGGGGTTCAAGAACCCGAGCGGGTCTCTCAGGCATTTTCGGTCGCATCCACTGCACTTGCAAGCGGGATCGAGGTTTCACTTTGGCTTACAGGTGAGGCGTCATGGTTTGCCTTACCAGGGAAAGCTGAGGAGTTTTTGCTTGCGCATGCCGCACCTTTGCATGAAATGCTTCAGACAATCTTGACTGCCGGCACAATCACTTTATGTTCGCAATGTGCGATTCGTCGAAATATCGCTGATGGCGATCAAATTACGGGGATCCGAATTGCTGGTGCTGCAACATTTGTAGAAGAGATTACGCAGGACGCCACACAAGCTCTGGTTTACTAAATAGCTTCTTGGCTTGCAGGTATTCCAGAGACTGTTAACTCTGCCTCTATCGGAGTATTTCTTTTTATTACAGCTAAGGCAATGGTCCCTAGCTCGTGGTGACGTGCGGTCGTGCCAACAAAACCAACGCGAATTCCATCCTTCTCAACATCAGCCCCTACCGCAGGAATAGATACGACACTTCCATCTAGATGGAGAAGAACTAATCGCCGTGGTGGGCTTCCTAAATTTGCAACCTTAGCAACAGTCTCTTGTCCACGGTAACAACCTTTATTCATGTGAACTGCCTTGTTGAGCAAACCAAGTTCGTTCGGAATTGATTTACCATCCATCTCAAAACCAATACGTGGGCGAGCAGATGCAACGCGTTCTGCATCAAGTGCCCAGGTGCCTATCTGTGTTGCAATGGAAGAGAAGCTCTCGCGCATCTGTTCTAACTCCGCCCGTGGCACCAACGCATACGGACCGCCAAGTTCGTCGGTAATACCCGGTGCTTTGAGTAATGCGAATTCGCGAGAAGCATCACGGATCTCAACTTCCGTTCGGAACTTCATCTTCTCTAAATGTGCAATCAGGGCTTCACTTCGGTGCGGGTCCACAATCAACCAAGAGGTCGCCCCGTCATCAACCATTAAGAATTGATGTTCGATATGACCTTGCGGATCAAGAATCAAAACTTCTTGCCAAACCCCTGGAAGTAAATGTTCGAGATGCTGAGTTGTTAGCGAATGAAGCCACGTGAGACGTTCGCTTCCGGCAACAGCAATGATTTCAAAGTGGGATAGGTCTGCCCATGCACTGCCTGCAGCAAGGGCGCGTTGTTCATTTGTTGGTTCTCCGAAATGCCAAATAGCGCCCTTATCCGGGCCATCTTCAACAAGTACCGCGCTCACAACGACAAATCTAGTCCTCTACGGGGATACATGCAGAGCAGGTGCCATAAATCGCAAAGTGGGTGACATCAGTCTTAAACCCGTAATCATCGGCGAGAGAGTTTACGAAATTAGCTGCAGCCTCAATCGGTGCATCTCCGACAGATCCGCAAACTCCGCAGACGAGGTGTAGATGAGTGAGTTCTTCGGCTGCGTGATAGGTCGCTCCACCATGTCCCAAGTGCGTATGTTGCACGAGGCCAACATTTTCTAGCGTTTCAAGGTTGCGATAAACGGTTGAGAGATTGATCCCTGGATGTGACTGACGAACTTTCTCAGCAACTTCTTCAGGGGTTGCGTGACCTAGCGCGCGAACAGCAGAGAGTACTAATTCGCGTTGGGGGGTAAGGCGTAGACCTTTATCTCTTAACTCATGTTGCTCAGCCATGAAGTTATCCTACTTCAGGCGAAGCAGAAGTAGATAAATCTCGCAACCTAAGCAGAAGTTAAAGGCAGCATTTAAGAAAGCGGCAGCTAATGCGAAAGAAAGAGCGATTGTAAAGAGAAGTGGCACGCTCGTGAGTGAGCCGACAATCGCAGTCAACGCGAATAGAAGTCCCACACTTTGCGCAAATTGTGGTGGGCGGACATCCTCGGTTGGAACTTCACCTTTCAAGCGCGGGCGGATAACGGTGCGAAATATCGCCGCATAGGGTGTGAACTGTGGGCCACGGAAAGCACCAATTGCAAAAACAATTGCTTGAGCAATTACAACCCAAAGGGAATGGGTAACTAGCGCTGTTGAAAGTACAAGAACGGTAAGTAGTGCAGAAAAACGTGGACCTCGCGCATCGATTGAAATCGATTTAGTTGCTTGAATAGATTCTTTAGAAAATACTTGTGACATGTGATTTCCTTCTCTTGGGTTGAATGGATGTGGAAGCTATAAACGCTTACATCACATTCGACACAAGGAGCCAGCTAAGCGGCCGTAATCCAAAACTCGGCGCTTAGTGAAATGCGTTGGCTCTGTTTGAAACATTGGAAAAGGATAAGCAAGTTTCGCAAATTAAACTAATTGCGAAAAGGTCGCATCTTCAGCGCAGTGCAGCTAAAGCAGTTGCAACTTGTTCGCGTTTAGGGGCACCAACTGCACGGCCAACTTCAACTCCTCGCGAATCCAAGAAGAGGGTCGTTGGAGTCGAGCGAATATCAAGTTTACGTACGAGATCGAGGTTAGCTTCAGCATCGATTTCAATATGCTCAACATCGAATAAATCTGCCACCATGTTTTGCAGCAAGGTACGCGTAGCCCTGCAAGGGGTACAGAATGCCGACGAGAACTGCACCAAGGTTGCCCGAGAACCCAGTGGTTGGCCAAGGATCTCGGATGTGAGCCCAGAAGTGCTTGATTTAGCTGCCTTTATTTTGCCTCGGCTTCGCTGATACCAGATTCCATAGGCGCTAGCGATTGCCAGAACAATCAGGATTGGAATCAAGGATTTCACACGGGTAGTCTGTCCTACTTATAGGGGAGGAAGTCAAATATGGCCCGTGTTCTGTTATTAACAAACACTCATGGCGCCAGCGCTGAAGTTCTTCCGGCCCTTGGACTTTTGCAACATCACGTTCGAATTCTGCCAGCAGAAGCAAGCATCTTGGTAGATGTTCCTGAAACCGATCTCCTCTTTATTGATGCAAGGCGCGAACTACCTGCAGCTAAAAGCCTTACGCGTTTGCTGACAACTACAGGAGTCGGTGCTCCAATAATTGTTATTACAACAGAAGGCGGTCTCTCTGCGCTCACTACAGATTGGGGCGTGCAAGATGTCATACTTGATACCGCAGGTCCTGCAGAAGTTGAAGCCCGCATCCGCCTTGCAATTGGTGAGCACACTGCAATCCGTAATGCAGCAGATCCAACAACGGGTGAGATACGTAGCGGAGAAATTGTCATCGATGAAAAAACTTACACGGCAAAAATTAAGGGCCGTTCACTCGACTTAACATTCAAAGAGTTTGAACTTTTAAAATATCTTGCACAGCACCCAGGACGCGTATTCACTCGTGCGCAGTTGCTCCAAGAAATCTGGGGATACGACTATTTCGGTGGTACTCGAACAGTTGATGTCCACATACGTCGCCTTCGCGCAAAATTGGGCGCCGAATTCGAATCAATTATTGGCACAGTTCGAAACGTTGGATATCGCTTTACTGTCTCGAGTGGGAGTAAAGATAGCCACGCTTCCGAGCGCGTGTAAGAATGCGTCACATACTAAAAATCCATCGCTCGTTGCAGGAGTTACTCCCGCAAACCCACCAAGGTTTTACAATCGAAACTTTTGATCCTGAGGCTCATAAGCAGGCGTGGTTAAAGCTAAATAACACGATTTTCATCAACCATCCCGATCAAGGTAATTGGGCGCTGGCGGATTTAGAAAATCGCATTGCCGAGCCCTGGTTTGATGCGAGCGGATTCTTTATAGCGGTCGAAAAGGGCCGGATTATTGGCTTTTGTTGGACAAAAATCCACCATGAATTTGTCAACCAAGACCCCACCGGAGAGCTTTATGTCATTGGTGTGGATCCAGAATTTTCAGGTAAAGGAATAGGTCGAGCTGTGTCCGTCGCGGCGATCAATTACTTGATAGGTAAAGGTATCAAGGAGGCAATGCTCTATGTCGATGCTGATAATGAAAAAGGCTTAGCGCTCTATTCGCACTTAGGCTTCAACTAAATCAGCGCACATCTTTCTAAAAGCAACGGTATGTGCGTCAACATCAGCCATTGAAGTCTCTGGTGACATCAGTGCCATATTATGAAATGGCGTAATCAAGAATCCGTCGTTGAGCATACGTAGATGAATATATTGCTCGAGTTCGAAGTCTCCGGCATCTGCCGCTTCCTTACCTGTCTTTGGCGCTGTTGCTTGGAAGAGATATTCCCCGCGCGCTCCAAGACGTGAGCAAAACCATGGCAGAGCAAATTCTCTAATCGCAGAATCGACTCCATCACACCAAGCGGTTCCTAGTTTGACCATCTTTTCAAAAGCAGAAACCGTCAAAACTTGAGTGAGCGTTGCGCGCATTGCTGCAAGACTCATGGAGTTACCTGCCAAGGTAGAACCAATCCCACCCGTGTCGATGATTTCGCGAGATGTTCTTTCCTTGATTTGTGCGGCCACATCCGCGGTCATTCCAAATGTTCCAGTAGGGATACCGCCTGCAATAGCTTTTCCGATTGTTAACATATCTGGCTTAAGGCCATAGAGCGCTGTCATTCCGCCAGGGCCAACAGAAATTGTGTGAGTTTCGTCGATAATCCAAATAGCGCCATATTTCTTGGCAAGTACTCCCACTGCTTCTAGATAGCCCTCTTCGGGCAGAACAATTCCGATATTGGTCATGGCCGGTTCCATCAATATCGCAGCTACATCACCATGTTTTAAGGCGTCTTCCATCGCGAGTAAGTTATTGAATTCAACTACACGTGTTGTCTGGTCTAGATCAACGGGCGCTCCGAGATTACCTTCTCGCTTAATAGTATTTCCTGCACTATCTAACGTTGCAAATGTCTCATCAACGCTTCCGTGATAGCACTTATCAATTACTATGATTTTGGATTTCCCTGTAATCAAACGGCAATAACGTATCGAATGGCGATTGGCATCCGTGGCGGTGACAGTGAATTGCCACAGCGGGAGTCCAAATCGACGAGATAATTCCTCTGAAACAGTGACTGCATCTTGTGTAGGGAGCATTGAAGTAAAACCATGCTTCATCTGTTCGGCAATTGCGGCAACCGTGGGAGCTGGTGAATGTCCGGTCATCGATCCAGTATCGCCTAAACAAAAATCAATATACGAAATGTTATCGACGTCAACAAAGTGTGCACCTTGCGCGCTTTCAACGAAGATTGGATATGCGCCGGGCCACTTTGCCATCCATGACATCGGTACGCCGCCAGGCATTACCTTCTTCGCCGACTCAAACATTTCGCCAGATTTGGGATGCAGCTGCAAGAACCGCGCCTCTTCGATAGCGTTCAGTTCTGCGAGGCGTTGACGGTTGATCATCTCTTATCCTTCCGAGAATAGAAATAGCGCTTCAAGATAGTGCTCGCCAGAAATTCCTAGATTGGCTGCATCCGGCGGAGCTGTTTGTGGTTCGAGAGAGATACCTTCGGAGTCTTCAGTGAATGCAACCCACCATGGGGCATCTGATTCAATATCGATGCGGGCTGCACCTTCCCAGGTGATCGAAGGCGTTCCGCGAATTTGTGTGAACGCATCGTCCCATGGTTGTTTCGTTGGCTCGATTTGTTTTCCGTTAGGAATTCCATCACTTGCGCGTTCGAGCATGACCGCTGCTTTAAAATCAATCTCTGCGCTATCGCCACGATCTAGGTCGCGCGGAAACCAAGGATGGAAACCTAACCACGCAGGTAATTCGCACTTTCCGGGGTCATATTCCAAACTCCATCGAACTGCATCATCAAGTACTTCGATGGTCTGCTCCACAGTGGCACCACCATATGGCGCGGGGAGCTCTAGTAACGCCCGCCCCGGGCCGATTTCACGCCAAGAAGATGTATATCCAAATCCATGTATTGCATGAGGTGGATCGTAATTTACGGGTAATTGAAATTCTTCGCCTTGCGGGCTCGTAATAATCCCATCGCGGATACGTCCAGCCCAAGGAGCCATAGGAAACCAACCCCAGGTGCCGATTTCACCGCGGAAGGGTAGAGCGAATTCCATTTCGCGCCATTTTAATGAGGCGATGCGTGCGCCTTGATCTAGATCTATTGCAATTTGAAATTCTGCATCATCGATAAAGTCCAATTACTTTCGCTCCTTAAGCGCTTGCGCGAGTTCGCGCTGAGTCGGTGGTTTTGCACCCGCACGGCTACAGGTTATCCCAGCAGCAACTACTGCGCGCTCTAGAACTTTGCGCATTGCTTCTCCACGAAGATTGAGAACGCCTTGCGCGATTAAAGCTTCACAAACAATTGCACCAACTGTATCCCCTGCGCCGACAGTGTCGATTACATCTACCTTCACTCCAGCGACTTGGGTAACTTTATTCTCTGTAACTGCGGCGATTCCATCCGCTCCGCGAGTAACAAAAACAATCGCAACTCCATCATTGACCCAACGTTTCGCAATTTCTAGGTAATCAACCCCGGGAAAGAGCCACGCTAAATCATCATCGCTCACCTTCACAACGGTAGATATTGCTACCCATTTTTCAACGACTGCCTCATACATATCGCGGTCGCTAAGGACAGATGATCGAATATTTGGATCGAAAACGATTGGTGCAAACTCTGCAACCTGTAGCGCCCAGTCATAAAGCGCAAGCGATCCTGGTTCAACAATGGTGGCCAATGTTCCAATATGCAAAAGTTGCGGTTTGTGGCGAGACGGATCAGGAAGCCATGACGCGTTGAAATCGAAGGTTGCTGTGCCGTCGATGGTAAATACATATGATGCGCTCGAATTTTCATCAAGGGTGACGGCAGCGGTACACATAGGTTTTTCGCTATCGAGCGCGAAGGTAAGACCCACGCCATCGGCTATTAATTCCTCACGTGCAGTAACTCCATATGCATCGCGAGAAAGTCCATCAATAAATTGAACGTCGTGACCTAAGAGCGCCAGAGCTTTAGCGGTGTTAGCAGGACCTCCGCCAACGACAGCCCCATGTGGGAGAAGATCGATGAGAACTTCTCCGCATACCCAGATACTCATGGCTCAATCTTGCCCTATTGCCGGACCCAGACTCCACGCCACATCGCCATAACGATCGATTACCCACGCTGAATATTCGGCCAATTCGGGCTGTGAAAACCAGATAGCTCCATCGCGACCATCAACCATCAACGCAGTGGCTAGCGCATCTGCGATCGCACCATTTGGGCCAAGCACTGTCGCAGATTTTGCTCCTATTGCAATTAAGTGCGAGTGTGGGTCAACAATATGTGCCCCGCGTTCATACGTTCCACTCGTTGCAATAGCGCCATCTGTAATGTTAAAAACTTGCACAACTTCCATTTTGCTATCCGGGTTCACGACACCTATAGCCCACGGTGCGATTACTCCATCTTCCATAACACCTCCGCGCAGAGTTAAATCCCCCGCTGCGTTAACTTGAATATTTTCAATTCCGTCGGCCAATAAAATCTCGGCGCATTTATCTGCGGCCCAACCTTTAACTAAACCTGATGGATCAAAGCCACCTTCGACCGCCCAAGGATCAAATGCTCCATCGGTTAAATAGCGAGTATGTGCGCATAAGTCCCAGACTTCGCGTACTACATCACTTGTATCTTCAATAGCAATCTCTTTTCGGCGCAACTGCGAAATAATCGAATTCTCTTTGTAAGTGGAAAAAACTTCATCAACATGAATGGCAAAGGCGCGCACCTTTTCGATACTTGATTCGAGGATTTCTTCCTTGATATTAGGAGAAGAAATATCAAGAAAGAGGATTGTTCCCCAGACTTCGATTTTTGCAGTTAAGCGAGCCACACCTGATGATGTCACATACCGGCTTTTGAAAGCGCGTCTACTAAAGAGGTGTACCAGCCGTAGCTAGTGTATGAGGCTCCCGAGGCGCCAGTAATCTTTGCTGAGTTAGCTTTGATTGTCTGTTGGCGCAGGATTGGCACGGCGTAGTTTGAATATCGATCGCTACGCCCGGTTGGTGTTTGGATTGCTTGGGCATCTGTAATGTGTCCGTTATCCACTGTAATTCTCACTTGAACAATGCCGTAACCAACATTAACTGCATTACCCGTGAAAGTTCCTGTCACTGCTTTTACAGCGGGAGTTGGCGTTGGAGTCGTAGTATGCGTTGGAGTTGGAGTTGCTGTCGGTGTTGTCGCAGCAACCGATGAACTACTGGTGGTGTGAGATGAAGAAGCAGTAGAACTCTTCTTTATCGTCTTAGCCTTAACAACTTTCTTAGCTGTTGCCTTCACGGTGGCTTGAGCTTTTACCTTTGCTTTTGTTGGTGATGAAGCGGACGTTGCCGACGCTGTTGAAGCCACAGGAGTTTGACTCGCTGTTGCTTGCGGTGTGGCTGCGGTCCCCGAATTTGTCGAAGCACTAGGAAGACCAGCCAAGTTCGTCATTGCTGAGGAACCTAGGTGGGGAGGAGTGATCGACAAAACCGCGCCAAGGCCACCTACAGTGCCCCCTGCAATAAGCAACGCCCGCTTCATTTTGACCCCCTGTTGAGAAGATGTCTCACATCAACAAGCACACTCTGACGTAAGTGCCTGAGAGATCCCTTAGATGCACCAGTGCTGAAGGTGCGACTTTTAAAGTCCATTGTCACCATCATTACTCGGAATGAAACGCGAAGGCTTCGTCGTGGAAGCGATTCTTAGGAACTCCGCAATCGCGTGAAGCTTGACGTACAGCCTCAACAAGTGGCGCGGGACCGCAGATATAAATATCAGAATCAGCAAAGCGAGGCACTAAACGACGCAAAGTTTTGGCATCCATTGGATGATCTTTTCTTGGCCCGACAAGGTAGTGAACGCGCATCAACCCGCCTGATTTAGAAACTAAATAATCCAGCTCCTCTTTTAGGACTAAATCTTCATTCTTGGAGGCCCGATAAATAACATCCATCTGCACACCATCGCGGAATTCCTCAATAATGGCGCGAATAGGCGTGATTCCTACGCCTCCGCCAACGAGGACCACATGTGGTCGGGTAGAGCGACCTGCGGTAAATGCACCGTATGGGCCTTCAACGAAAACTCGGGTACCAGGTTTAATGAAAGCAAGAGATCGCGAGTGATCTCCTAGATCTTTAACGGTGATTCGTAATAGGTGCTCTGTTGGAGCCGCAGAGAGCGAATAGGGATGTGACATTAACAAGTGTCCACGCGAGAAGAAGCGCCAACCAAAGAACTGTCCACCTTCTGCAGCAAGTTTGCTTAACTTACGACCGCGCATAATGACAGAGATAATTCCGGGACCTTCGATGACAACTTTCTCAACCCGTAAGTTATGGCGCATAGATCGCAGAAGCGGGATGCCGATTCGCCAAATTGCAATACTTGCGGCCATTGATACGTAGAGCAAAGTCCAATACAAGCGATTCAAGGGGTGCTCGATAAACATCGGCCCATTGAGTACTTGATGCATAAAGGAGAGCCCGATTGCGAGATAGGTGTAGATATGGATAATCCACCACGTCTCATAACTCATCTTGGCGCGAGCTTTTTTATACGAAGTTACGCCAGCGCTAATCATGAATATAAATCCTGCGAGCGCGGCCCACATCCACATGTACTGGTGAAGCAATCGCCAGAGTTCAACGATCAATGAGATGTGATCTTGTCCCGCATATCCCAAAGTAATGAAGAGAACGTGAAAGCCAACAAGAAAGAGTGAGTACGGTCCCAATTTGCGGTGCCAAGTAACTAAGCGATCATGTCCGACCCCGCGCTCGACCCAAGGGATACGTGCAACTAACAAGATTCCAAGGAGTGCAAAGTAGGTGCCGACAAGTGCGCACAAACGCGAGAAAGTATTTATCGATGCATAGACCGAAGAAATATCTGACGAACGTAACGTTGTCAGTTCTAAAGAGATAGTCAGACCAAGGCCTAATCCGGTCAGCAACGCCGCCCAATCAACCCCCGCTGTTCTCGCTGGGCGCGCTGTATGTGACATGGCGATAGATAACCCTATAAACCTGAGAGTTAAATGTGAGGTAGATATGACCCGCACCTGAGTGAGACTCAAGGCCGGCTCACCAACCCCTGTGAGGCAATAGGCTGAGCCCATGCGCGTACTTGTCACCGGTGGAGCAGGCTTTATCGGCTCACACCTGTGCGATCGCCTTATCGCCGATGGCCACCAGGTCTGCGTCCTGGATAACTTGGAGACAGGCCAGCTATCCAACCTTGAGGGCGCACAAGCTAGCGGGCAGCTCGCCTTTATCAACGGATCCGTTCTTGATGCACCACTTGTTGAGCGCTTAGTGAGCGAAAATGATTTCACCTACCACCTTGCCGCTGCTGTTGGTGTATTTAATATTCTCGACAAACCCCTAGCAAGTTTGATGACAAATATTCGCGGAACAGAGAATGTCCTGGACGCTTCTCTTAAACATTCGCGTCCAGTCCTCATCGCGAGCAGCAGTGAAGTTTATGGAAAGAATATTTCCGATTCGCTTCAAGAGGATGATTCACGAATTCTTGGTTCGCCCCTCATGCTGCGCTGGTCCTACAGCCAAGCCAAAGCGATTGATGAAACTCTCGCCTTTGCTTTTTACCAAGATGCAAACCTTCAAGTTCGGATTGTCCGTTTTTTTAACACCGTTGGCCCACGTCAACTCGGTGCATACGGAATGGTTGTTCCTCGCTTTGTGGAAGCAGCTCTTGCAAATAAGGATATTCAAATTTATGGCGATGGGAATCAAACGCGTTGCTTTGGCCATGTCGCAGATATCATCGATGCACTCATTGCGGTGACAAGTACAGATAAAACAATTGGTACTGTGGTAAATATCGGCAATAGCGAAGAAATATCTATCAACGACCTTGCCTCTAAAATAATCGCCGCTACTGGCTCAGCAAGTAAGGTTGTTCACGTCTCTTACGAGCAAGCGTACAAAGTTGGATTTGAAGATATGGAACGCCGTGTACCAAATATTGATCGGATTAAAGAACTTACTGGCTGGGCACCAAAGCGCAACCTTGAAACTATTATCAAAGATGTTGCTGACTACATTAAATCTAAATAAAATCTTTTAGATTCGAGTGACGTGAGGCAGATCTTTAAAAGTACCCGTGCAATCTAAAATCGGAACTCCGCGCTTTGAAAATTCAGCAACAGGCAGTCCCGGCTGGGCCGTGGCAACTACAACAACATCGCAAAGCCATTGAGTATCAACGGGTTTTGAGCCATCCCATTCATCTACCAGCGGATCAATCCAGGCGACCTCGCACCCGTGCGCTATGAGGTCATCACGTAAGGCTGTTGCAGGAGTCTCGCGGACATCTTTAACACCAGGTTTGTATGCAACACCCATAATTAATACTCGCTTGCTCGCCCCGGTAATAAGTTGGCGAACTCGGGAAGAGATATATAGCGGCATCCCAACATTGATTGCATCCGAAGTGTCGATGATAGATGCGCTCTTGCCATTGTTCTCGGCCCACCAAGAGAGATACATTGGATCCACCGGAATGCAATGGCCACCAACACCTACACTCGGTGTGAATTTCATATATCCATATGGCTTTGTTGCAGCTGCCTCGATGACCTCATGAACGTTGATATCTTGATCTGCGCATAATTGAGCAAGCTGATTAACTAAAGCAATATTGACTAAGCGGAAAGTGTTTTCGAGTAACTTCGCTGTTTCTGCAACCTCTGGGCTTGATACCTGTACCACTTGATCACAAATCGAGCTATAGAAATCCACTGCACGCTTAGTTGAAGCAGCATCTAATCCGCCCACGAGTCGCGGTGTGTTCTTCTGGTGATATATCGCATCCCCTGGATTAACTCGCTCGGGTGCGACCGCAATATCTACGGAAATGTCAGCGCTTTTCTTATGTTTCTCTATCAACGGCTTTACAACATCACGCACAGTGCCGGGATAAGAAGTCGATTCACTGATCACTAGCGTGCCTGATTGCACGTGCGGCGCAATAGATATCACTGCAGATTCTAAGAGAGATATATCTGGCGCGCGATTGTCATCCAGTGGGGTTGGTACGCAAATGACAACAATAGATGCCTCAGCAACAGAGATGGAGGTATCTGAAATCTTATACTTCCCGGATTTCAAAGCGCCGGCAATCAATTGATCTTTCACATCTTCGACTGGACTTTTACCGCTAGCGATTAACGCGTATTTAGTTGGCGAATTCTCAACACCAAATACTGTCCAACCGGCTTCAACTGCAGCCATGGCTAGGGGCAATCCAACGTAGCCCTGCCCGATTATTGCAATTGTTTTTTCGCGTGAAGGCACGTGGCAACCCTATCCATTGAGAAGCGCTAAAGCCGCTTTGGCGTTATCGCTCTCGGGTTTAAGCGTTGCAATCTTGCTTGCCATAGCCTTAGCGCTGGATAGATCTTTTACTTTCACATAATCTTTGGTTAATTCCAGCATATTGTTGGTATTCCAAATATCGGTCTGCGTTATCTGGACTCTAAAGGCAATCGCCTCTGCAAATTTCCCTTGCATCTCATTGGCCAAAGCGCTGAGATAGTTTCCGTAGTACGAGCGTGGGTCAAGCGCCAATGCTTTCTTGGCATAGGAAAGTGCAAGCGGCTTATCATCTAGTTGCAAGGCAAAGTCAGTCGCGTTTATCAAAGCTTGAACGTTGCTCGAATTAATTGTTGCTAATTGATCCACTTTAGCTTTCAGATCAGGTTCAGAGAGCGCACCTCTATTTCGCTGAAGATCAAAGACTAGCGCCGAAGTTTTCCAGACAGGAAATATCACCACCAGGGCGATAACCGAGAAAACAAGTCCCGCAATCGGTGCAATGAGGGTGGCACTTTGAGAATTTTTGCCAGCGCCAACATTCTTAGCGCTAGCCGCATAAAGAGCGCCCCCTGCAATCCAGAGCCAGATTGCGATACCCAAATTATCGATAGAGATTGTTGAGATTGCTAAAAGAGCTAACCAGATTGCAAAAAGTGCACCAAGGTGAATCTGATTGTTACCTTTACTCCGTATAACTGCACGTAAGCCTGCCCAGAAGATAACTCCAAGAAGCAATAGATAAGGCAGTACAACAACTAGCCCTCCCGTTGCTAACAACTGCAAAAACACGTTGTGAGCATTATCTGTTCCTTGGTTCTCAACCACCTGTATTTGCGGAGCATATTGACCGTAGTATTCGCCGAAACGATCTAAACCAATACCGAAAAGTGGATGGGCTTTAAATGCGCTCCACGCCGCTTTCCAATAATCTAAACGGTTAAGTAATGTGGATTGATAAATACGCGCAGCGAATGGACCTTTGTTAAGCAAACCAGCAACCACACCCAATACCCCAACTGCAGCAACCCCGAGAGCGATGTATCCAAAGTACTTACGTTTTTGCCAAGCAAGAATAATTACCAACGAAGTCAGACCGAGTGCGAATGCTGCAAATCCTTGAATTGATCCGGTTTTCTTTATTGCAAGGAGTTCAACTACTAATCCGAAACCCGCCAGAACACGCATCTGTATTCTTCGAGCACCCGAACCTTGCGGATTCACCACAACCCAAAGCGCTGCAATTGTTGTCACTCCAAGAAGTCCCGAAGCAAAGTCAGGATTTCCTAGAGTGCCGACCACTGGCCCATATAGAAGCACCCAGCTGAATAGATCGTGTCCCGTGCTCTGCACAAGGGCATAAAGCCCCATGGCGATACCTAGATAAAAAAGAAGTGAACGAATCTGAGTGAGAGTGTTCAACGTGAAAGATGCCATCGAAGCAAATGCCACTACCGCTAAAGACCAATAGGAAAATGCCCCTAAGTGCCGCTGTGGCGCTCCATAAAAGGCGGTATATCGAAGATCGCTCACCATGGCTGCAACCAAAATTCCTAGAGCAAAAAGCCCCACGCAAATCTGACCTAAATTGAACCCAAAGTTACGTGTCGCAAGAAACGAACTACCGACAGTTGCCAAGAGCCATGCAGCAAAGATGCTGAGAAGAAACATTTTCGGGATATTGATGGGGTCATCCAAGGTGCTCCAGACCAGCAGAGTAGTGAGCGTCCCAGCAGCCAAAACCAAGCGCCTACTCTGCTTTGCCTCGACTTCACCTAACTGAGCTAACTTCTTCACAATCCCATCCCCTCGCTACCCACTCCTGCGCCCATACTAAATCACTGACTCGCTTTATGACAGCAAGAGCGAAAGCCTTTTAGAAAGCCGAAACCCGGCCCCTACCAAAGTAGGAACCGGGTTTCGGTGAGAAGTTAGTTAGAAACTAACTTTTTACTTCTTTGCAGCTAGCTTAGCAAGTGTCGTTCCGAGCTTGACCAATACAACGTTGATAGCTGTGATTTGATCAGAGATCTTCTGAATTGCTGCAGCTACATCTGTTCCCAGAGTAGTAACTGCCTCAAGAGCAGCATCAGCTGACTCTTGTGCGGCTAGAGCAGCAGCTCCTGCATCTTCTGCAGCAGATGTTGCTTCAACGGCTGCTTCGTAAGCAGCAATTGCATTGTCAGTTGCTTCTGCAGCGGCGGCAGATGCTGCATCAGCAGCAGTGTCACTTACAGAAACAGTTGGCGATGTGATTGTTAGACCAGAATCAGTTGCAAGTCCAGCCCCACCAGTTGCGGTAAGAGTGATATCTGCAGCATATGCTGGAAGGTAAACGGTGTATGTAGCATCACCTGAGTCAAGCAAAGGTGTAACGCTAGCGAGGGTCAAATCAGCGCCTGTAAGGGCGAAGTTTGAAACCATACCACCGGCTGCGAAAGCAGTAGCAACTGCAGTCTTATCTACTGGAAGTCCAGCAGCATCACGGATTGAAACTGTAACAGTTGCCTTCTCGCCTAGAGCATATGAGCTCTTGTCGAATGCAATTGTTGCAGTTGCAGCAGCCGCAGCTACACGCATTGCAACTACGTTTGAAGTCACTGTTGTACCAGCTGCTGTGTTGGCATCACTGAATGTGATGTTTGCAGTTCCGGCAACAAGTGTTACTAGTGAAACTGTACCTACTGCAAGATCCACTGTTGAGTAACTGTTGTTAATCACTGTGAGATCTGAAGAGGTGAAGTAAACGTTTCCAACAGGAATAGTTACTTGATTTGAGTCCTTAGCAACTACTGTGATTGCAGCTGTGTTAGTCACGCCAGCATGGACTAGTCCAGATACCTTTGTGGCTGTAATAGATGCAATATCGCCGTAGAAGACGAATGACTCTGTTGATAGAAGAGTTGTACCTGTGTAGATGTTAACAACAGTTGTACCTGAAGTTCCATCGCCCCAAATACCAACGTAGTGAGCTGTGCGTGTTGTTGCATCAGTTACGTCACGTCCGGCTGGAACTGCAGCACCTGCAGAAGCAGCAATGCCTAGAGATCCTGGGCCGCTAACGATCTTGGCTGAGATAGCTACGTTTGTATTTAGTGCAGCATCTGCATCATCCAAAGGAGTTACCTTGATTGTTGCAAGTTGTGAACCTGCACTAGTTGTAAGGGCTGCCTTGTAGTGGTTAAGCGTGCCAGCTGCAGTTTCAGCTGCAACTGAAGCAGCAGGAGTAACAAGTGGTCCGATTAATGAGAGTGTGTGTGATGCGCTAACTAATTTAGCCGCACCAACAGTAACTGTCCATGTAACTGCAGTAGCCGATACAGCGCCAGCTGGAGCTGTATCTAGAGTTGCAGGTGTGAACTTGATTATGTAAACACCAGCAACAGTTGCGTTCAATGTTGCGGTAATTACACCTGTTGTAACTGCAGCAGAGTCAGCGTTAACTGAAACAACCTGGCCAACAACTACTGGAGTTGTATTGACGCTTCCTGCACCAACAGTAAGAACTGGAACTGCAGACATTGTGGCTGGTGAGCTCACAACAGAAGCTGTCACAGTCATGGAGTCAGCGGTACCGCCAGGTGCCAAGAAAGATTGAGTAACTGTTGTAGTAGCAGCAGTGCCACCAATTGCCATGGTATCTGTTGCATCTGAAACGGTGAGAGTGTCACCGAAGTGTGTTGCCGATGAAGGCACTACAGACATCAGGCCGAAACCTGTTGCAGCAACAGCAACAAGCGCGATGCGCTTGAGAGTTGTCTTTGTAGACATTGTTTTCCTTTCGATTGTCGCAATCGAGACGTTCTCGACTGCGGCTTTGAAATGCGTTGTACGTACTAACGCATCTCTTTCCCCCCGCACTATCCGGAGTACGGAGGAAATCTGGGTTATTACGGAGCGCTTCATGAAGAGGCTCCATCTGCTGTACCGGAGATCGATACGGCTTGGGCAAGAATCTGAGTCTTGCCAGCTGTGAGCAGAAGACGGGTGGTGATTGTCTTTGGCGCAGAGGCGAAATCATACCCTCTGCCGTTTGTGGAAACGCTGAGCATCGACTCTTGAGCCGAATCAATGGCGAAGGTCACAGTCATGAGGTACTGGCCCGTGGCCAAACGGTCAATTGTAGTCGTGGTGTTAGCGACATTGAGGCGAGTCCAACTGCCATTGATGCCCACTGTGACAGTTGAGTTATAGGTGGTACCTGATGGATCTACGGTGATGGATTGTCCAAGAAGCACGTTTGGCGCATCTCCGGATGTCATCGCGTGGTTGCTCAAAATCATGCCGTTAGAAGTAAGGACTGGTGCATCTTTTCCAACGAAGAGTTTGCCTGCAACGTTGGTGGAGTCAGTAACAGTAAATCCTGTGGGTACTCCATCTTTATCAAGGCCAGCAAATGAAAGGCGTGGGGTCTTGATTGTTAGCCCACTCTTTAGTGCGCTTGCTTTGCGAGCGGCCGCAGTGGCTGCTGCAGTTGCTTGCTTCGTCGCTGCTGCACTAGCGGCAGGTGATGTTGCATTGTCAGTTGTTGGTGAAAGCGAAGGAGTTGTTGCATCGTCAAGAATTGGAGTCTGATTCGAAATCTCTGATTGAGCCAAAGGAATATTTGATCCTTCGTTGCCGGTCATTGAGTTAAAGCCAAGGAATGCGGTGAAAAGGAGGATAAGTGAGAGTGCAACCTTAGAAGATTTCTTGGCGATGACTGCGGCCTTCTTGTAAGAGGTCGAGAGAAGATCAAGGGCTGTAAGTCCGCGCTCTTCGTCAACAATAATTTCAGAAAGTACGCGACGCAAAGAAGCGCGAGCACGTGAAACTGTGTGGCGCACTGCAGATTCTTTGATACCAAGTTCGGCGGCAATCTCTTCTGTGGAGCGACCTTCCATCTCCCACATCACAAGTGCTGCGCGCTCTGCAGGTGACAACATTGCAAGTGCTTGGCGAATGATTGCTGCATCTTCTGCTGCGCTAAGTGCTGCGGAGTGATCTCCGCTGTTTTGCCATGTTGCTTCTACTTCGGCAGTTGCATCATCGAGAAGAACCAGGTTGGGGCGACGTCCTTCGAGGCGGAAGAAGTCGATGCAGAGGTTTTCGATAGTGCGGTGTAGATAAGAGAGTGCATGTTCAGTGGACTCAAGCTCTGGAGCTGCGAGCATGAACTTAATCAAGGCATCTTGAGTGATTTCCTCGGCCTTGGCTGAATCTTTTAGAACGCGATTTGCATGTGTCAGAAGTTCTGAGCGGTGCTCTGTGTAGAAAGCACCCAGCTGCGCAACAGTCCAATCAATCGGACCTGCGTGAGCTGCAGATTTCTTTGACACTTCTGGGATCCTTTTTTACCGGTTATGTAGTGCAGAGCCGACCGTCGCCGCCTCTACCTGCTACTACGAATCCGATGGTACTTTGTCGCGGAGGTCGGACAAAACGGACATATCGCCAAGCGGGATACCTATTACTTATATAGCTATACCTATTACTTATCTTGTGCCGACAGACACACTTTTTGGAGAGTGAGCACTCGTAACCTCAGGCCAATCGACGAGGGCTCGGGTCTATGGTGACCGTTGAGCGTGATTCTCGGAGAGGAGTCCCCTAAGCGATGTTTCAGGTCAGAATCCACGGCCGTGGAGGCCAAGGCGTAGTTACCGCCGCCGAGCTGCTGGCCCAAGCCGCTTTTGATGAGGGGCGCCACGCTCAAGCTTTCCCCAGTTTTGGCTCAGAACGTACCGGGGCGCCCGTTGTCGCCTTCTGTCGTATCGCCGATAGCGCGATCCGGGTCCGCGAACCAGTGATGATCCCGGATGCCCTTATCGTGCAAGATGAAACCCTCTTGCGAGCAATTGATGTATTTGCTGGATTGGCTCCTGCGGGATTTGTCCTTATTAATTCAACCAATACTTTTAGTGAACTCGGGCTTGATCAATATTCCGGCGCTTGCGATCGATTTGTGACGGTACCTGCAACTGCGTTGGCAATGCAACATCTAGGTCGCCCAGTACCAAACGCAGTTTTGCTTGGAGCTTTTGCCGCGTTAACAAAAGTTGTTTCTATCAAATCAGTTACTGATGCAATCGGCGCAAAGTTCAAAGGCAAGCTTGCTGATGGAAACAGTGAAGCTGCTACTGCTGCTTATGCAATTGTGATGGCGCAAATTTCGCAGAAAGTTCCTGTAGGAGAAGTGAGTCCACATGCTTAAGCAGATAGAAGGATCGCGTGCCGTTGCCGAAGCAGTCGCAGTTTGTCGCCCTGAAGTTATTTGTGCGTATCCGATTTCGCCACAAACTCATATCGTCGAAGGTTTAAGCCGCATGGTCAAATCTGGCGAATTACTTGGTTGCGAATTTGTTAACGTCGAATCTGAATTTGCTGCGATGTCGGTTGCGATTGGCGCAAGTGCAACAGGTGCTCGCGCATATACCGCCACCGCTAGCCAAGGCTTGCTCTATATGATTGAAGCGGTCTATAACGCGTCGGGGCTTGGTTTACCGATTGTCATGACTGTTGCAAACCGCGCAATCGGTGGTCCAATCAATATCTGGAACGATCACTCTGATGCTATGAGCCAACGAGATTGCGGTTGGATTCAACTGTATGCCGAGACCAATCAAGAAGCAGCAGATTTGCATGTGCAAGCTTTCAAAATTGCTGAAGAGTTATCTCTACCAGTGATGGTCTGTATGGATGGATTCATTTTGACCCATGCATACGAACAAGTGGATGTTCCTGAGCAAGAACAAGTAGATAAATTCCTTCCGCCGTTCGTTCCTCGCCAAGTCCTTGACCCAGCAAATCCCGTTTCAATCGGAGCGATGGTAGGGCCAGAAGCCTTTACAGAGGTGCGTTATATAACCCATGCCAATACTCTGCGAGCACTGGATGTGATTCCAGAAGTTGCAAAAGAATTCGAAGGTGTTTTCCATCGGCACTCGGGCGGACTTATTCGTCCATATAAATGTGCAGGAGCCGAGACGGTTGTGATTGCCCTTGGATCAATGCTCGGCACGATCAAAGATGTCGTTGATGAGCAACGCGAAGCTGGAGTATCAATCGGAGTTCTTGGGATTATCTCCTTTAGACCATTTCCATTTGATGTCGTCCGCACGGCTCTGCGAAATGCCACTCGCGTAATCATCATCGAGAAAGCTTTTTCACTTGGCATCGGGGGCATCGTTGCCGAGAACATAAGGATGGCTTTGGCTGGAATCGATATTGCTAAGTACACAGTTATTGCCGGTCTTGGTGGACGGCAGATAACAAAAGCTTCACTGCACGAACTCTTCGAAACTGCAGTGACAGATGATTTAAGAGCACTGACTTTCTTGGATCTTGATCAAGAACTTGTTGATACTGAAATCGCAAAGACTCGAGTGCAATCATGACAACTGCGCCAATTAAGTTTTATCAAGTAGGTAGCTACGCAATCGGCAATCGCTTATTGCCATCAGCGGCCGGGTCAGTGCAATCGGATGCCGACCGCACAAATGCACTCACTTCAGGTCACCGTGCCTGTCAAGGATGCGGTGAGGCGCTAGGTGCCCGTTACGCACTCGATGCAGCAATGCGAGTAGCAAATAATAAAGTCATCACCGTAAATGCCACTGGCTGTCTCGAAGTTTTCTCAACGCCTTACCCAGAAACATCGTGGCGCATTGCATGGCTCCACTCTCTATTTGGGAACGCGCCAGCAGTTGCGACAGGTATCGCAGCAGCGCTAAAAGCTAAAGGGCGGACCGATATTCGTGTCGTTGGACAAGGAGGAGATGGCGCAACAGTAGATATCGGATTCGGTGCTCTCTCTGGAATGTTCGAACGCAATGATGATGTTCTCTATATCTGTTACGACAATGAGGCATATATGAACACCGGTGTTCAGCGGTCAGGGGCCACGCCTCCTGCGGCTCGTACATCGACGACGCAAGCTGTGGGAGAAGCCCCTGGCAATGTTTTTGGGCAGGGAAAGAACTTGCCTCGTATCGCTATGGCCCACGAAATTCCTTATGTTGCTACCGCAACTGTTGCGGATTTGCGTGACCTAGAAAATAAAGTTGAAAAGGCAATGCAGATGAGAGGGGCGCGCTACCTGCATGTTCTCGTGCCTTGCCCACTGGGTTGGGGATCGCAATCGTGTGACACGGTAAAGATTGCTCGCCTTGCAACCGAAAGCGGATTGTTCCCTGTATTTGAAGCAGAGCGCGGTGAAGTAACGGCGTCGAAGAAGATTCGCCGCCAAGTACCAGTTGAGGAATATCTAAAACTGCAAGCTCGATACGGTCATCTCTTCTCACCTAAACGTCGCGATGATGTTATCGACCACTTACAAGCTATGGCAGATCGCAATATCGTCCGTTATGACCTGCTAGAAAGCGCGGGTGAGTAAATGAAAAAGCCTTACGCAATCACACTTGATGTTGAATCAAGTTTGGCCAATCACACTGGATCATGGCGCGTTGAGCGACCTCAATATGTGAATTTGATGCCTCCATGTAATAACGCATGTCCTGCCGGAGAAAACATTCAGAATTGGCTCTACATCGCCGAAGATGGATCCTACGAAGCAGCATGGCAGGCTCTGATTCAGGAGAATCCATTCCCTGCAATCATGGGACGGGTTTGCTACCACCCATGCCAAGATGTATGTAGCCGTGCAAAATTAGATGAAGCAGTGGGTATCAACTCCGTTGAGCGCTTCCTAGGAGATCTTGCAATTGCAAAGGGATGGAAAATCCCAGCGCCAGAACATGCATCCGGATTTAGAGTTCTTATTATCGGCGCAGGACCAACAGGATTATCAGCGGCATATCATCTGCGTCGCCTCGGTCATGATGTAACTATTCGCGATGCTGCCAAAGTTGCTGGCGGGATGATGCGATTTGGAATTCCGAAGTATCGTTTGCCGCGCAATATATTGAATGCAGAGATTGCGCGGATTCAAGAGATGGGTGTGCACTTTCAGCTCGAGCACCACGTAGATAATTTGCAGGATGCGATTGATGATGGATTTGATGCGGTTTTCCTTGCTGTTGGGGCTCAAATCGGCAAGCGCGCATATATCCCTGCTTGTGAAGCTGCACGAATTCTTGACGCAGTAAGCGTTCTGCGCGATGTAGAAGATGGACAGGCGCCACTGCTTGGACGTCGCGTTGTCGTATATGGTGGCGGAAATACTGCCGTTGATGTTGCACGAACAGCGAAACGTTTAGGTGCTGAAGAAGCGATCATTGTTTATCGTCGTACGCGCGAAAAGGCTCCCGCCGATGATGGCGAAATTCAAGAAGCAATCGAAGAAGGCGTCCTGATGAAGTGGCTTGCCACAGTGAAACATGCCGAAGAAGGAACTTTGAAGATCGAGAAGATGGCACTTGATGCCAACGGTTTCCCTCAACCGACAGGAGAGTTTGAAGAGTTAGAGGCGGATTCTCTAGTTTTAGCTTTAGGGCAAGAGGTTGATCTCTCGCTTCTTTCTAATATGACAGATCTACAAATTGTAGATGGCACTGTCCAAGTTGATTCGCGAATGATGACCGGACGTGCGGGGATATTCGCTGGTGGTGACATGGTGCCAGCTGATCGCACTGTCACCACAGGTGTGGGACATGGCAAGAAAGCCGCTCGCAATATCGACGCGTGGTTGCGCAAGGGCGAATTCACAAAAGCTGAAACCCCAGAGGTTATCGAATACGAGAAATTGAACCCTTGGTATTACTCGGATGCACCTCATGCAATGCGCGATCGCTTAGAGGGTGCAAGGCGGGCAACCAATTTTGATGAAGTCGTTAAAGGTCTCGATGAAGAGACTGCGCTTTATGAAGCGCGTCGTTGCATGTCGTGTGGCAACTGCTTTGAGTGCGACAACTGCTTCGGCGTATGTCCTGATAACGCAGTTATCAAATTGGGCCCTGGATTGGGTTTCGAAATCAACCTCGACTATTGCAAAGGTTGCGGAATCTGTGTCACCGAATGTCCATCAGGTTCCATAATCATGGTGCCGGAGAAAAGCTAATCCTTAAAGGATTACTGATTCACCAGATTTGAGAGTGTGGCCCTCGTAACTTTGATCAGCATCACTTGGGTTATATGCCAAGAGAACCTTGTCTGGCTTAAGAGGGAAGAAGTCCGTTTTAGAGATCTCGAAAACAACTACACCAGTGCTTTCGATTGAGTAGATAAGGCCTGCAAGAACTCCAACCAAACCCGAACCATAAATCCCGATATCAGTTGATGCCCAGGTATTGCGGCGAGAATCTGCTGTCGCGAATGGATAAACAAATGCCCATTCCTTGCGAACGCCTTCGTACGCCAATGCGTTGTTATAGAGGCCTATAAGTTCAGGTTGGCTCTGATTCTCAGCAGGCAATTGATCAGGATAAAACAGGCGTGCCGAAAGAGCGACGTTATAGAGCCACTTACCAATTTCTTGAGTGTATTGCGGAGCATAAATCGGAAGCGGAGCAAGGGCAGCAACTATGTTGTAGGTATTAAACGCGAATGCGTAGCCACCGGAATCTGAAACGCTACCTTGCAATCCGTGCACTTCGTAGAGTCCCCAAATATCGGAAATGATTCCCCAACCTGGGCGAGCATCCGAGAAGCCATCAAATATCCAGTCAAAGAACTTAGCGACGTCGTAATCAGTTCCTTCAACAACATTCATGCGAGCCGCGATGATGACACCAAAGGCGAGAAGAATTTCGTAAAATGGATTCTCGGCAACGGTTCGTTTCTCTAGATAATCAAGAGCGGTCTTAGCTCCCTCCAGGTACTTCTTATCACCGAAGCGCGCATAAGCCATGTAGAGAACCCAAGCAACTCCTGCGGCGGCATCAGGTTCCTTTTGCGATCCATAAACGCCTTCTTTGTTAAGGAAGTTATACCCAGCAAATTCAAATGAAAGCGCGCCTTCGATTGTTTTTAGGTGTGTCAACATCTCGACAAATTCGTCAGCGATATTGCGTGATACACCTTCAAATAATTCTTCCTTCGGATACATACTGTTAATTGCATAAAATGCAATATTTGGATAAATCATGTACCAAAAAGATGTTTCACTGCCACTGTCGGCGGTTTGATTAAATAGAATTTTCGCAACTCGGTTTTGTTGGTGGTACCCAAGAATCTCTTTCACGAAATCTCGACCTTGGTAATCATGCATATCAATACCGAACACCGAAGCACCGAGCACTGCACCGACGCCAGCAACAGATTCGTGCGAGCCTTGATGTTCTGGATTTTGGCGATAATCGCCTAAATATGCGGGAAGTGCGAAAACGTCGAAATTGTAGTTGCGGCGTTCAGTATCAACCCAAATGACAGGTAAATTCGTGCCCTTTGCATTGAAATCAAAGAGAAGGTCATAGGTAGCTTTTGCGCGTACTTTCCAATCAATTAGCGTTCCAGTCTTTTGATTGATGGGCATCGCATCGATCAAGGGTGAACTGATGAATGCTTTTACTTTCTTGCCGCCTGCGATGACGAACTTACCAATGGCGGCTAACGGTATGAGGGCAAGCGTTCCGATAATCAGCCCTCGTCGCGAAATGGATTTCATCATTACCCCTTTATCCCAGATAGCTGATCTTGGAGCAATTTAGCTTCCAAGAGAGTTTCTTTAACTATTTCTTCATTCTGAACGTTATTGAAAAGTGAAAAAGTGATTGTCGTCGTTAGGCGGCTTTGTCCTGGGATATTTTGGTTTTCGCCTGATTGAGTTTTGTGAGTGGCAGGTTCGATCGCAGTTACATACGCTTGGCCAAACCAAGGTGATTCTTGCACTGCGTTGAGGTCTTGCCAGAACCATGCGTAAGGAAAAATTTCGCTATCCCAAGAAAGTGCAACACCAATATCCAGACGGTCATTGATGAGTACAGCGTAACTCTCATCGAAATCGCCCAAGGTGGCAAAGAATTCTCGAGGAGTGTCTGGAATTCTAGAAAGGTCAATGGCCGCAACGTTTGATTTCATATCTTTAATGACTGTCACTGCCTGCTCAGTAGAATATGGGGTGCGCCCTGGTTCCAGAATAAGAGTTGTCGCTCCTGTTTTGATTCGACTCCCGGCCTCTAGCAAAGGCGAACCAAATGCTGGATGAATTAGCCAACTGATCTCTTGCGGAATCGTACTTAGATTTTCCACGCTCTCGGAAATGAGAATGTGGCCATCGATAACTTCAATTCTTCGTGTGAGGGATAACGGCGCCGACTTTAGATTTAAAGTAGCAACGAGAAAGGTTTCCGAAAAGTCTCTTATTTCCCAGGCCGCCAAAGATGACTCTCCATAAAGCTCTGAGCCTTCAATCGTGTTGCTGGATATAAGTATTTGCCAACCTCCGGGGTACCGGGCAAGCCAATCAGCAGACTCCGCGTGGGGGACGGGGAGTTCCCAGGGAGATTTAAAGAGGAGATCGATTCCAGATTCTTTGTGAACGATAGCGAGAATGTCACACCCTTTTTCTGGGGTAACGGTTACATCAAGTGATGCTGAAGAAATAATCATGAGGATATTTCTTCATAGAGCATTTCAATATATTTACCGGGGAGAATTTCAACGGGAATCCGCTCTCCTGAAGATAGAGTCCAATTGCCAAGGAGGTCTCCGTCTTGCGTCAATGAAACTTTGGCTTTTTTACCAGAGGCCAGAGCCGGAAACTCGAGTTCTCCACTTTGGATTGTGGCAGTTGAATTCGAAACCACCAAGGTCACCTTCTTGGATTCACGATAAGAAGTGGTATTGACAACCATAAGTTCGCGATTTGTACAGGTAGAAATCGCCTCCCAGATAAGAAGCGCCCTAAATACCCAACCCGATCCATAGATTTCCTGACCAATAAAACCATCAGAAGCAAGTCCACCTTCTAAAACAGGTACTTCTTCATAAGGAATATATTGGAGCGGCATTGGTCCATATAAATCTGGTTGCACAACTGGGAAGAAATGAAAGTTAACACGTCGCCCATGATCGAGAACGCTGAGGAATTCCTTCTTGGGGGTTCCGACATTTATGAGTGCGCTAAGGCGCGCATCCATCTCTAGGTTTTCAAAGAAGGCGGGATAGTTAATTGTTCCGCATGCAACAAACATTCCTAACTGTTCGACCATTTTATTTCGCTCACTAGTGGAGTCGTTATACCAATACATCATCCGAAGTGATTGCGCTACGAAATATCGACTCATCTGCGCCCATTCGGGATTCTCTTTATCCAGTGCAGCAAGTCGATCCGCCGCGTCTGCAGCATGGGCAGTGAGAAATGATTCTTGAGTAATCGCGTTAATGGGTAAGTTATATAGGGTAATTAAGGCCGCTTTTGCGTGCTCTCTATAGCTTTCATCTGCTGTGTATTGTGCAATTTCGAGCATGAAGAGAGCGAAGAGACCCCCGATTGCGTGACCATCCCCAGAACCAATTTTTCTAAGAGTTGACTTATCGAATTCCAACGGAAATACGCCGCCAGTATTTGCCACCATAGGGAGCATGACTTCATGAACTTCTTTTAGGATTCTTTCGAGCACTTCTTTATCGTTGCTGAGTGCGTAAATACGCCAACATTCGGCGATGATATAAATATATTGCCATGTACCAACGTTCATCGGCTTAGATGCGATGCCTCCGAATAGATCACTTTGCGAACTCAATATCTGTCGACGAGTAAATGTATTTACGCGCTGGCGTAGTGGCTCAAAGGGAAGATCTGGTCTCACTCGTGACAATATTTCAAGAGGGTGAAGTATCCATAGGCCCGCTTCAAGGCATGGACCTGTGCCTTCCCATTCGCGACCGCGCGCTCCCATTGCTAGCGCCCAAGCATCTGAACGCGCATCGACGTAGCCCATGAGATGTTCACCGTCGTTATCGGTACTCCACGAATGATCGGTATCCATCAAATCTTTTGCCGATCCACGGGCGAAGTCATCCCAGGAAGTAGCGTTCTTCGGAAATTCCGAAGGTTCTGGCAACAGAGCAAGACATGACTCGACAAGCGAAATTAACTCACCACGCGCAGTTGGCGACGTCGGAAAATGTTCACGATGACCTGCGCCTATGTAATAGACAATCCTTTGCTCCCCTTGAGGAAATATAAACCCAGATTGAGTTTCACCTATCAAGCCAAGTTCGGCTTTAAGCTCTCCATCAAATCGGCGCCTGAATCCACAACGAAGATCGCGAAAACGTGCAACATTTTCTGGACCCATCCAAGACATCGCGCTCATATCAAAAAACATTCTGAACTCATTGTGCCCGTAAGGGTCGTAGTAATAAGTAGCAGGAAAATCATTACTACGAGCTTCGTCATTCCACTTTGTCGGATTATCAATATTTACCTTAAACCAGACGTGATCGCCTCGCTCATAAGGTGGCAGAGCTCCCAGATCTAAGGTTATTTCTGGTTCAATTCCGCCAATTTTGCCAAGTACAAATCCGGGCGAATCGATCGTGATTTCAACTTTGATCCATTGCGTTCCCACACGAGTAATTTTTGCGCCCCACGAGTAACCATGTAGTGCTTGCTTACCTTTGAGGTGAAGTTCCTGTTGGCTTGCCCGTATTTCGGTGGGACGCAAATCAAAAGATGGACCAGATACCAGTGAATTGTTAGGCGAACTCGCTCGTCTCCAAAGTGAACCTTCGCGTACTTCTAGATGGTAGCCAGATTGTGGATGCTCACCGAAAACTATCCGGAAATCTCCTTGCTCCAAAATCGTTGAAGACATGGTTTAGCCCTTAATGCCGGTGCGCGCCATACTGTCCATGAATTGACGTTGAGCAAATGCAAAGAGAATGAGAACAGGTATGAGTGAGAGCAGTGTCGCAGCAGATACCAAGTTCCAGGGGACGATGTAATCGCGTGGCCCGAGATTGAAAATATCCTCAATTGATTTAATTCCTTGAGCCATCGTCCATTTTGTTGGAGTGGAAATATAGAGAAGTGGACCATAAAGATCGTTATACGTTCCAGTGAAATAGAGGATTAGGCAGGTCATAATTGCCGGCCGACTCAGTGGCATCAGAATCTTCCAATAGATCTTAAATTCGGAAGCTCCATCGGTTTCAGCAGCTTCAAAAAGTTCTTTTGGTATTGACATAAAGAACTGTCGGAACATAAAAATCATAAATACATCCGTGGCAAAGAAACAAGCGGTGACCAATGGGTAGTAAGTATCAAACCAGCCGACAGAGAGGTAGATCTGATACATCGGAATCGCAAGTAGCTCGCCTGGCAATAAAATGACCGATAAGAGAACGGTGAAGAGTATTTTGCGATATTTAACGTCGAACCGAATCAAACCATATGCGGTCAAGGTGCAGGTGAGAATCGTCCCGATTGCTTTAAATACAAAGATTGTGAGTGTATTCCGGAGATAGGTCCAATAATGAAAATTCTCGAGAGCGAATACATCTCGGTAATTTTTGAAGTTGAATTGTTTAGGGATCCATCGATAGACACCGACAGATTCATCAAATGTCTTAAATGAAGTCAGGATCAAGGAAAGTAGAGGCAATAACAAAGTGATTGATAGGCCAATTAACGAGATGTAAAGAAAAAGAGTGACCGGACGGGATTTTTTGGTCATATCAATTCTCATTCTTTACATAGAGGCGGCCTAGGCCGAAGTTAATTGCGGTCAGAACCAAGAGGACGACAAAGAAGATCAAGGCAAGGGCGGAGGCGTAGCCAAGTGACCATGGATTACGGAAGGCTTGGTTAAAGAGATATACCGAATAGAGCAAAGTTGAGTTAGCTGGATATCCCTCACCGTGGCCCATAAGGAAGGCAAGGTCGAAACTCTTTAATGAATCGACAGTGGAAAGAATTACATTAAAGAGAAAGACTGCGCTGATAGCCGGGAAGGTAATTACGCGAAATTGTTGCCAACGTGTTGCACCATCTAGGTTTGCCACTTCATAAAGCTCTTTTGGTACTTGTTGAAGAGCTGCCAAGAAAATAAGCATAGGAACGCCAAATCCCCACAAGCTTGAAATAACTAGAGTGATCATCGCCGTCTTAGAATCGGCATACCAACCAATTCCTTCGACACCTACCTTTTTCAACATTTGATTGACTAAACCGTTAGCGGGGTGAAAAAAGAATCGAAATACGTACGAAACCGCAAAGGTTGGAATTATAAATGGCAAGAAGAATATTGCGCGAAATATCCCAATTCCACGAATCTTATTATTTAATAACATAGCCGCGAGAAGCGCGAGCGCTAGCTTCAAAGCCGCAACGAAGATTGCATACTTAAAGGTGTTTTTTAGAGCCAAATGGAAAACATCATCGTAGAGAATTGCGCGTTTGAAGTTTTTCCAGCCAACAAAGTCGTGAAGCGGATCCATAATGCTGGTATTTGTAAAACTTAGAAAGATTGTGCGGAAAATTGGATAAACATAAAATGCTAAAAAGCCGAAGATTGAAATTCCACTGAAGAGAAAGAAATTTCTGGTGTCTTTACGATTACGAACACTCACCTAAAACCCCTTTCATTTCTTAGTGGCGGCCAGAGGTTTTAAGGCCCCTGGCCGCCGTCCAGATATTTACTACTACTGCAAGATAGATAGTGCCTTATTTGCAGCTGCTGTTGCTTGGTTTCCTGTTTCGGTAGGTGTCAATGTTCCCTCGATCATTTTGTCTACCAGTGGTTGTACAACTTCCTGAGTTACCTTGATGAAAGGAATTGTTCGTGGAAGTGTCGTACCAGTTGTGATTCCACCAAAGAGTGCTTCTAGGTTCTGTGGTGATGGACGTGAAGCCTTTGGTACTGCAAGTGCGGCCTTAGCAACAGAGATACGTGTTACTGGAAGACGCAAAGCAGTCCATTGTGTAGTTAAGAAGTCTGCAGAGGTGATGTAAGCAACTGCTGCGTAAGCGGCAGCGATGTTTGCTGACTTAGCAGATACGCCCCATGCTTCAAGTGCAAGCTCTGCACCCTTAGATGACTTGAGACCCTTGGGAAGAACTTGGATATCCCACTTCAGAGTTGATACTCCGTTGTATGAAGGCCAGTTACCAGTGTGTCCGCCGTATTCCATGGCTGTCTTTCCACCACTGAATCCGCCTAGAGCATCATCTTTTGCTCCTGGAGACATTTTGTACTTTGTCACCTTGTCACGGAAGAAAGTAAGTCCGGCAATTGCCTGTGGGCTATCAAGTGCGACAGCTCCATCGGATAGCCATTCTCCGCCCGCTTGGCGAACGTGAATTAACCACTCGCCCCACCAGCCGAATGTTGAGCCAACGCCCCATGATGTAGGTGTAGTACCAGATTTTGTTGTGAGCTTCTGGCCTGCTGCGATGAAATCTTTCTGGGTCCACTTAGCTGTTGGGTATGCAACCTTGCCTGCATCAAAGAGGGTCTTGTTGTAATAGAGAAGACCAACATTGAAGCGATAAGGAAGAGCTAGCTGACGGCCTTGGAATTTCACAGCGTTAAGAAGTGCTGGATAGAAATCCTTGACGTTGATTGTCTTGTCCTTAGCGATGTAAGGAGTCAAGTCAACCAAAAGGTTCTTCTGTGCAGCAACGAAAAGGTCACCTGTATTGATGATGTCTGGCGACTTGTTAGCGGCGATCAATTGATCTTGTGCGCCACCCCAGATGACATCGATGTTGACGTTTGTATGGCTGCCATTGAATGCCTTGATTTTTGGTTCGAAAGCGTCTTTCCACTGGTTTGGCATTACTACCGAAACGTGTGGAATTGCCGCGTTAGCAAGTGGAGTTTGGAGAAGTGCGATCAAAGCGAACGCAACACTTCCCGCTAGCCACTTTTTAGATTTGATCATTTGGTTCCCTTCGAGGTTTTTACTCCACTGACGAGAGTCCGCAGAGCGTCGTGCTGTATTGCGCGTTATCTCACTCCTTTGAGAGAAGTAAGAATCTGGTTTATCGATAGCCGGGCGCCGCAACTGTATGAATCGGCGGCACCGTAGTAGAGAGTGATTTCATCGCCTTTGACAACATGTCCGTTAGTGAAGACAACATTGCCAAAGAATCCTTGACGTTCATATGTCTCGGTTGGTTCCATAATTGGATCGTGCGAACGAGCCAACACTTTTGTTGGGTCGTCAAGATCAAGAAGAAGTGCGCCAAGGCAATAACGGTGGCCGTTAACTCCAAGTTCTTCAGCTCCGTGATAAATCTCGAGCCATCCTTCGGAAGTTTTAATTGGTGCAGCACCCGCGCCAACACGTGCTGAGTCCCACATCCCTGGACGCGCTTGTGCGATGCACTTGTGCTCGCCCCAGTGAATTAGGTCTGGTGACTTTGCGCTCCAAATATATGGACCACCCAGTCCTGCACCTGTTGGGCGGTGAAGCATGTGATACGAACCTTTAATCTTTTCAGTAAAGAGTGTGCAGTCCTTATTAAATGGCGGAATAACTACGCCATGCTCTTGGAAATTTTCCCAATCGGTCGTGCTTCGCATTCCGACGCCATAGCCATTGCGAGATACCGCGGTGTAGGTGAGGTAATAACGACCCTCTAGTTCGGTGACGCGCGCGTCTTCGATACCTAGAGTTTCGTAAGCACTTGATCCGACGATCAAAGGTTTGGCATCGACTTCGAATTTTTCCCCGTCATCACTCCAAGCCATCCGAAAGTGCGAAAGTGTTGTGAGGTAATCGATTCCCTTATGTGAGAAACCGCGTGAATCGCCCACAGTTAGGTCAGGATCATCCAGCGCAAATGAAGTGATAACCAATTCGCCAGTCTCTGAAGTTGTTACCGAGTCAATAAAACCCTCACGTGTGGGAGGACGTTCGGCGACGCGTAAAACTAAACCAGTTCGTCCCTTGTACGAGAAAGCTCCTGGGTTGAATGCGCAGGTGACTTCAAACCCTTCAACGCTAGGTGGAACATCCTCGGGCCTTACGACGGGGTTAATCGCAAAACGTGTGGCGAGATCGGACATAACTGGTCAGCTCCTAGTCATCATTAGATTGCACGCGTGGATTGTCGAACTACGAGCTTTGTCTCGATTTCTATTCGTTGGCGTGGTGATGTTGGATCATCAGTCCGCGACCAAAAAAGTCGACCAGCAGCACGCCCGAGAAATTCGCGTGGTACTTGAATTGTCGTTAGTGGAACTTTTCCATTTTGAGCAGCATCTACATCATCAAATCCGGTGAAGCTCATTTCAGATGGAACTTTGATTCCTTTAGCGGTTGCCGCATCCATTGCTCCAAGTGCAAGAGCATCGTTGACGCAAAGTATCGCGGTAGGTTTTTCCTTAAGCGCTAGCGCAAATAGTTTCTGTCCAGTTTCAAAAGTGGTGTCATCGCCATAAAGAATGGTTGGTGCAGGTAATCCGTGTTTTGCAAACTCTTCTAAGAATCCAGCGGTGCGTTCTCCGCTTGAATACCAATCCTTAGGTCCAGATAAAATAACTGCCTTCTTGTGTCCCAGTGAAATAACGTGCTCTGCAGCTTTGCGTGTTCCGCCGCGGTCGTCGGCAACGACCGCATCGACAGGGACGTGCTCTAAATAGTTGTCGATAAGAATTACTGGAATACCAAGAGCATGCAATTTAACAATAAACGAAGCCGGAACGAATGGTCCGTTGAGAATTACGCCATCGGCACGGCGTTCGCGAACCATTCGCCAATTAGCGGCATCTTTAATTTCTTCATCCCCGATTACTTCGAGAGTTAACTGCAAGCCAACTTGGCGAGTTTCTTCTTCGAGCCCCATCAAAATCGGAAAGTAGAAAGGATCCTTAGATACTGGCCCTGATAAGTGATACACCGCGAAACAAACGCTTTCGCTTTTTGACGTTGCAAGCATGCGAGCTGCGGGATTAATAAAGGTATTTTGTTTCGCCGCTTCGGCAAGAATTGACGTACGCAAAGAGGCAGAAAGGCCAGGCTTGCCGTTGAGGGCGCGCGAGACAGTGGCGATCGAAACCCCAAGATCTGCAGCTAGTGCCTTCGCCGACGCCATTGTCGCCTCCTTACGTAATCTTTACGCAAACGTTTGCGTTCTGATTTTGCAAGGTATAGGTCGCGCAAGGATTGCGCAATAGCAAATCAACAATTACGTAAAATTACGTTGATTTATTTGAATTATTTAGGGGTCGAAAAAGTTGAAACTCCTGGAACAAAGAGGATAAGAACGCAAAGTAACGCAAAGATCACTGAAGCTCCTGCCATATATGCATTTTCTCCAACTAATCGACTCATGGGCCCAGCTAATCCCACCCCGATTGGCATAAGAGCACTGCTGACCATGGAGTCAAAACTCATCACACGAGCTCGGATTTCACCAGGTGCATTCTTTTGAATTGCGGTCTGCCAGAGAACTCCCATGGGCTCTGTCGCGGCCCCTCCGATGAAGTAGCAGATGATGACAAAGATTGGCGATATGGGAAAGATCAGAGCGATAAGCAGAAAGACGATGAGCGACCATGCAGCAAATGACCATCTGCCGGGATATTTAGTACGTAGCCGTGAAGCAAATGCAGCGGTAATCAGTGATCCAAGGCTTAAAGACATAATCGCCATCGGATAGACACTTGCTGTTCCGAATTCTCGAGTTGTAATAATTGGTAAGAGAACCATCTCTGCGCCGAAAAGTACTGATGTTTGCAGTGCGATACAGATCATTACTGGGAGCATCCACCGGGTTCGCTTAACAAATTGATAACCCTGTGTGAGTTCTTGGCGGAATGGTGAATGTGGACCGCGCTCCGCAAATGAAAGTTTGAGTCCGCGCAAAGCTAGCGGCGCAAGTAAGAGTCCTACTGCTGTAAAGAGAAATCCTGATCGTGGACTCGTGAGAGCAACTAGGGCAACCGCTATGCCGGGACCAGATATTGAAGCGATACGTCCCGTTACAGCGCGAAGTGCGTTCGCTGATTGCAGGACATCACGATCAACCAGATCGGGAATGATTGCTGCCCCCGCTGGCCCCGTACCGGCTTCAATCACTCCCATGATGAAGACTGTGATGCTCAAACGTAACAAGGTTGGCGTATGGCCAAAGAAAAAGAGCTGAAAACAGAGTAATGAGCGCAGTAAAAGCCCACCTTGAATGATGCGCATCCTCGATAGTCGGTCGGCGAAGACTCCACCTAGCGGTGAAAAGATTAAATAAGCGATTACCCGCAGTGAAAGCAGGAGTGAGATTGCTAGCGCTTCTGATTTCTGTCCGAGTAGAACCATTGTGGCGCATATAGGAAAGACTTGATCGCTAACTGAGGAAATGATGCTTGAAATCCAAAGACGTCGAAAATTGGGATATTTCAGCGCAGTAAAGATGGATTTAGGAGTTTCATCGGGGTTCATAACGTGCGACATCATTCTCTCTTTTGCAAGAAAAAGATAGTTGACACAAATAAGCAAAAGTACGTAAACGCGACAAAGAAATGTTTAGGACCAATAATGGCTGGTGAATTGAATGAGTTGAGGGAGAGACATGGATAACTACAAAAAGACGTTGCAAGAGAATTACCTTGAAGCACTTAATCAACCTATCAATGAAGAGATCACTGAGATAACTCAAACTCAATTCATCTCCAAGTATGAAACTGATAAGAGTTGGGCGATAGGACCTTTCGCAAAGAATGATACTTATACTTTTGTGAAATCCACTCAGATGGCAGATCCCACTGGAATCGGTTGGACTTCATCATCTATTTTTAATCCTTCAACAATTATCAAAGATGAAAAAATTTATCTTTATTATCGCGCCTCTGTTAAAAAGGAATCTTTAGGGTCTCGAGTTGGCCTTGCTATCTATACAGATGGCCAAGGATGGGAAGATTATGCAGAAAACCCCATTCTCTTTCCGACGCAAGAGAATGAAATCCTTAGCGTCGAGGATCCCAAAGTCTATAAATACGGAGAAGATCAATACATCATGTTTTATAACGGGGCCTGGAGAGCATCTGCCGAATCAGTTGCAGAGTATGCAAAACCTTTCGGAGATGTGGCATGCGATATCAACTACGCACTGAGTAGTGATCTTCTCCACTGGGAGAAGAAAGGCTTGGCCGTCCCCTACGAGATTTCGAAACTATGGGCTAAAGGTGCAGTAATCCCTCGCAACGGCCAAGGCGAAGCGGTCAAAATTGATGGTGAATATTTGATGTTCCTAAGTGAGGGATGCGGCGGATTTCAATACGTGGGGCACTCCACAAATATGATTGATTGGAGTTTTGAGAAGAAAGAGTATTTACCTCTGCCTGATGGATTTGGTAAACATATCTACGAAATCGCTTGCGCCATCGTCAACGGGGATCAGCTAGTGATGGATTTCCTCTATAACGATAACAATGGCCACCATGCAGGTGCTCAAGCTCTCTTCGATCTCAGCAATCCATATACGCCCTTAGATTTCACCCATAACGCGACTTTGGCGTGGGGTGGAATGTTGGAATACCGGGGCGAGTGGTTCTTTGCCCAAGGATGGGATGCTCCTCGTGGAAAAGAGGAGATGTTTTTTTACAGTGGCGGTAACCCCGCCTCTCAATCCTTGTCCTAAGGGTGTAATTGCTTTAAATTCCACTGCATGGACCTACAAGGTAAAGCGTTCTGGGTTCGCGCACTCTTCCTGACTATTTCTCTAGCGCTCGTTGCACCGATAACTGCACCTGCCGCCACAGCAGCACAGAGCCGGAGCACCACTGACCGCCCTGATGATGTGACCGGATATCAAATACATTTTGCTTACGTTGTACCTGCTGACTTTAATGAACGAAGTTGGGATACAAACGGGACTATCGCCACGTGGATTGATGCGGTGCAAATTTGGCTCAAAGGTCAGATTTCGCGGTCGCTCATCATCGATACAGCAGATGGCGCTTACGACATCACTTTCTTAAAGAGCAAATACACAATCGCCCAACTTAAGGCGCTAGAAACGACAACGTTGATTTCAGACCTCACTACCGAGATTGCGCCGGTAATTGGAAAGACTGAAAATCCGAAGACATACCTTTATATTGTGGATGGCGCAGTTTCTAACACTTACTGCGGGCGTGGGCAGACTTTTAGCAACCAAGGGGTCTTCTATGGATCCCCTATTTGTTTGCAGTATGACTCAGATGGATATTCAACTTCTTATTACGGATTGCGCTCAATGGGAATATTCCTAATCCATGAATACTTTCACACGCTTGGCGTTTCACACACGTGCATCAACTCCTCGGAGTTAATGATTGGTGTTCCTGAATGCACATCCACGGCCCACCCAGTTTTGAATCAGCGAATCACTATTGACCTAACTCGCCAGAACTATTTCGGAGGGGATAAATCGGGTGCAGATATCTCTCAGATGAATATCTGGGCGGGTGGTGGACAAACTCTTGATGCCACGCAATGGGTGCAGAAAGCGAGCTACTCAAGCGCTGGAATGATTGGAAACAGTCAATTCTATGCCGTCGTCGGCAAGCAAACTCCAGGATTTAGTTGGGGCTTTATCCAAGAATTAGCTTCGGTGAATCAACTTTCATTGACTATATGCACTTTGGATTACGGAACAACTTCGATTACCGGAAGTTATGACATTACAAAAGGATGTATCTTCGATGTTCCAGACACATGGCGTGTGGGAAAAGAATTCACTGTGCGAGCAGATATAAAGACCGGACCTTTTTGGGCGAAAACTTCCACCACTGGAATTCTTTCGCGAGCAGATTACACAACAACAATGTGTACCTATGATTTCTGCTTTACAGGTGAAAAATGGGGACCACAAAACATGTATTGGGGGCAAGACCTAGGGGAGGTGTGGCTCCAAGAACTTACAAGTGCAGGATGGGAAACCATCCAGAAGAGTCCGTGCACTCTCGTAGATTCAAGCTGCACAACAAATTTCACGCCATACGTTATAGAGGGCACAGGCCTACATGTCTTCCGTCAATATATCCCTGCATCAGCTAAATACTCCGCCTATGTGGGCAACCCTCACGGAGTGCTGATGCAGGATCCGAATTCTGTTGAGCCAACTTCTACTCAAATTTCTGATGCAACTTTAGGGGCAGTTAATCTTGTAACTGCCTACGACGAAAAAATTAAATCAGAAGCTCTAGCCGAACAAAACCGCCTAGCCGATATCGCAGCGGCTGCGAAAATTCAAGCAGATAAAACTGCTGCTGCAAAGCTAGCTGCTGCAAAGCTAGCTGCCTCGCGTGCAAAGGTAACGTGCGTCAAGGGCAAAGTGACAAAAGTGGTTAAAGGAAGTAAATGTCCTGCTGGGTATAAGAAGAAATAAGTGGGCCCTGTCGGGCTCGAACCGACGACCCACGGATTAAAAGTCCGTTGCTCTACCGACTGAGCTAAAGGCCCCAACGATTTCTATCAAGTGGTGAAGTGCTTGTAAAACAATGATTTTATAAAAAAATCATTACAATTACTTCAAGGGAGCAAACTATGGAAAGTTTCCAACCTACTTTTGTACCACTACCGTACCAAAGGCTTGCCATTTCCTTACGGAATTACGCTCCTTTGGAGACTGCCCCCAAGCATACCGCTCAAAAGCCACTTACTTGCCTTAAAAATTCGTATGCGCTTCTTTGGCTTCCGCGCACCATAAAGAGCACAATGGAAAACAAGCGAAATATCAAGGAAAACCGAACCTACAACTGGTTCAGCGTTCAACAGGTTTGTGAATATCTCGGAATATCAACAAGCACTTTTTACAAGTGGAGGGCTTCCCAAAAGGGCCCCAGAGCTAAACGATTGCCCAATGGTGAACTACGAGTTCGCGAAGATTGGTTCAACGATTTTATGAATGACCTTCCAGAAGGAGTTCTGTGATGGATAAAGTACAAATTTACAGTGTCACTAAAGTCGCGGACGCTAAAAGCAAATACAGAATTAAGTGGAAGGTAAACGCAAGACACCACACGAGAGCGTTTCCTACAAAGGCTAGGGCTGAAAATTATAAAAAGGCGCTTGATAAGGCAAATGACGCTGGCATCAAGTTCTCCCCTGATAGTGGAGAACCAGAAGACTGGGGCAGAGGTAGAAAAACTTTCGCGAAATTAGTTCAAGAATACTCTGAAGCGAATTGGAGCAACTGGGGCCAACGGCACAAGAAGGATATTCAAAGCAACCTTGGATTGGCAATGTACCAATTCCTAACTTCAAGTGGCCAAAGCCGATATAGCAGGAAGCAAACAAAAGACTTTGTAAAAAAATACTTAATCCAGAAAGAAATCCCTACAAATCTAACAAACCAAGAGAAAGATGACTTGGAAAGATTTATGAAATCTACTTATCCTGTTGGCGACTTAACACCGAGCCTTT
>WLOP01000002.1 GCA_009699205.1 Actinomycetota bacterium | reverse complement strand
GTTGAGGGATTGGCGTCGGGTATCTTCTTCGCCCATGTACACAACACATTCGAGGCCAAATAGCGCGGCGGCAGTTGCAGCGGCTACGCCATGTTGACCCGCCCCAGTTTCTGCAATGATTCTTTTCTTGCCCATTTTCTTCGTGAGAAGAGCTTGTCCTAATACATTATTAATTTTGTGACTACCGGTGTGATTGAGATCTTCACGTTTGAGAAGTATCTGGGCGCCACCTGCGTGTTCGGCAAATCTTTTTGCCTCAGTGATAATGCTTGGACGTCCCGTGTAAGTCGCATGTAGATGCGCAAGTTCTTTCTGGAATTCAGGGTCAATTATCGCAGCAGAATGTGCGGCTGCGAGCTCATCGAGAGCTCCAATCAGCGCCTCTGGAACAAAGCGTCCGCCATAAGGGCCAAAATGCCCGAGGCCATCTATCTGCGTCATAGTGGGCGCAACTCTACTCGAGCCCTAAGAGAGTTCGCATAGTCAAACTAACATCGCTGCCCTTAACTAAAGTTTCGCCAACCAATATCGCATTGGCCCCTGATTCTTGGGCGAAAATAACGTCCTTACGTCCGGCAATTCCTGATTCGGCTACTTTTACAATCTCACTGGGTATCCGGGGAATAAGGGATGCAAAAACCGCAGAGTCCACATCAAGAGTCTTTAGATTGCGCGAATTCACTCCCACAATAGATGGCGATACATCAAGTGCACGTTCTAACTCGTCTTCCGAGTGAACTTCAACAAGTGCTTGCATCCCTAGACCTTGCGCCAATTGATAGAAATCCAATAACTGAGCGCTATCCAAAGCCGCAACGATTAAGAGAACCAGATCTGCCCCATGTGCACGCGCCTCAAAGAATTGATACTCATCAACCATAAAATCTTTTCGCAAGATTGGAATAGAAACGGCTGTGCGGACTTCATCCAAATCTGCCAATGAACCGCCAAATTTTCGTTTTTCAGTAAGAACACTGATAACGCTGACTCCTGCTTTCTCGTATGAAATCGCTAGCGCTGCAGGATCTGCAATTTGAGCAAGCGCGCCTTTGCTCGGCGAGGATCGCTTTACCTCCCCAATCACTTTCATCTGTGAACCAGTAAGTGCAAGTAACGGTGAGCGCACCGGTTCTGCTTGGGCAGCTTGTGCCACAATTTTTGCCATTGGAATGCGGCGCGCTTCTAAATCTTCACGCACACCTTCAATAAGGGAGTCGAGAACGTTCATGACTTCTCGTTATGTGTTGGGTCTATTCCCTCGTCTAAAGCGCTCCAGGGAGATTGAGCTCGAGGCGTTCTAGAATTTCGAGAATATCGAGAAGGTAATTTCATGATGCGTTTAGCAACATAGATAGCTGAAACTAGAGAGAGAATTATTACCAGAAGTGAAATCAACATTTACCTAACCTGCATCTGATTTGCCGCAGAGATGGCTCCCAAGACGGCTGCCGCTTTGTTAATGCATTCTTGGTTTTCGGATTCGGGATCTGAATCTGCAACGATTCCAGCGCCGGCTTGAACATAGGCCTTGCCGTCATAGAGAAGAGCAGAACGGATAGCAATACAGGTATCAATATTCCCAGTGAAATCTAGATAGCCAACTGCGCCACCGTATATACCTCTGCGTGTGGTTTCTAAGTTTTCAATAATCTCCATAGCGCGAGGTTTCGGTGCGCCCGAGAGGGTTCCTGCAGGAAAAACGGAAAAAAGAGCATCAACAGCAGTTGAGTCGTCGGCTAGTTTACCGGTGACCGTTGAGACGATATGCATGACATGCGAATAGCGTTCGATATGCATAAATTCAACAACTTCCACAGAACCTGGTGCACAAACGCGACCGATATCGTTGCGCCCCAAATCAACAAGCATGAGATGTTCTGCTCGTTCTTTCGGATCGCTTAGAAGTTCTTCGCCTAACCTGTGGTCCTCTTCGGGTGAAGCAGAACGTTTACGAGTTCCTGCTATTGGATGGATAAGAACTTCGCGGTCGGTTACTTTGACGAGAGCTTCAGGGCTCGAACCAACAACATCCACACCATCGCGCAAACGTAAAATAAACATATACGGGCTTGGGTTATGAAGGCGCAGCGCCCTATAAACATCTAATGCATCAGCCGAAGAATCCATGGAAAAGCGTTGTGATAAAACGATTTGGAATGCTTCCCCTGCTGTGATCTCCTTCTTTGCCTGCGCCACCAATGATCGATACTTCTCATCGCTGATATTGCGATCAAAAGTAGGAGCGCTCTTGGCTGGAATCTCCGAAACCGTGGATTGGGCAGAGACAGAAAGATCTTCCTGCATACGATCGAGACGTTCTTGAGTTGCCCACCATGCCTGGTCCACTCGATCATCACTGCCATCCCAGTTAATCGCATTAGCGATCAAGGTAATTGTTCCATCGCTGTGATCAAGAACCGCAAGATCACTTGTTAGCATGAATGCGATATCTGCTACAGGTAAATCTTTTGAAGCTAAGTTCGGCAGTTTTTCAAGTGCACGGACGCAGTCATAACCCATGTAACCAACTAGGCCACCGGTTAAAGGAGGAAGTCCTTGGATTCTTGGTGAACGCAATTGCTGCGCAACTAAGGCTAGAGCATCGAGAACTGGGATTCCCGCTGGCGCTCCCACTGGAGGAGTTCCTTCCCAAAGTGCGATTCCATCTTTTTCAGTCAGAGTCGCTTCGCTTCGGACTCCGATGAAAGAATATCGCGACCACACGCCACCGTGCTCTGCGGATTCCAATAGAAATGTTGAAGGGAGATTCTTAGCCAATTTGCGATAAACCCCTAATGGAGTTTCGCTATCTGCCAATAACGTGCGCGAAACCGGAATTACATTGAATTCCTTAGCGTATTGACGAAATTCTTCTATCTTCATTTCTCTTCTATACCAGTCAATAATATTTCCCGATGAAAACAAGTTTTTTCGCCGGTATGGCAAGCGACGCCAATTTGGTCTACCGTAAATACAAGTGCATCTCCGTCACAATCAACGAATATTGTTTTCACGAACTGTAGGTTTCCTGAGGTTTCACCTTTCACCCAAATCTCATTACGGCTTCTACTCCAGTAAGTTGCTCGCCCTGTAGCAATTGTTTGAGCGAGGGAATCTGAGGTACTCCAAGCCAACATGAGAATCTCTTTGGTATGAATATCTTGAGCGATTGTTGCGATAAGTTCGCCATCGGATTTCAAAAGCGCGCGTACTTCACTAGATAGTTCGCCCACGCTCATTGTCCTATTCTGCCCTAACTTAGGTCGCTCTCGCGCACGCTATATCCGGCGCCCTTGAGGTATCCCTTCACATCTCCGATGCGATGTATCCCGAAATGAAAAACACTCGCAGCCAAAAGGGCATCTGCCCCCGCATCTAATGCAGCCGCGAAATCTCCGAGGGTCCCTGCTCCCCCACTTGCCACTAAGGGGACCTTCGTCACCGATCTAAAAGCTCGAATCATTCCGATGTCATAACCAGATCGCGTTCCATCAGTATCCATTGAATTCAGCAGGATCTCGCCGACTCCAAGTGCACAAGCACGTTGAGCCCAATCCAGAGCATCAATGTTCGCACTTTCGCGTCCGCCATGGGTCGTCACTTCAAAACCAGACTCAGTATTTGCGCGTCGTGCATCGATAGATAAAACAAGTACCTGCGAACCAAATCGATCGGCTATCTCTGCAATCAAATCGGGGCGTTGAACTGCTGCGGTGCTTATAGATACTTTATCTGCTCCGGCACGCAGAAGTTGATCGACATCAGCGACGCTTCGAATTCCTCCACCCACAGTCAGCGGGATGAAAACTTCTTCAGCGCATTTTCGAACAATATCCAAAGTGGTTTCACGCCCAGAACTACTTGCAGAGATATCAAGAAAAGTTAATTCATCAGCCCCTTCGCGATCATAGAGCGCGGCCATTTCAATTGGATCTCCCGCATCAGCAAGGTCTACAAAATTAATTCCTTTAACCACTCGCCCGTCGGTAACATCTAGGCACGGAATAATTCGAACTGAAAGTGTCATGATCGCGTTACCTTGAGCGCCTGCTCCAAAGTGAAAGCCTGTGCATATAAAGCTTTCCCAACAATTGCACCCTCAACGCCACGTCCATGCAAGGCGACAAGATCGCTTATGTCAGCTAGTGATGAAATACCACCACTAGCAACGATAGGTTTTGTCGTAGCTGCGCAGACCGAAAGCAAAAGTTCAAGATTTGGTCCAGTAAGAGTTCCATCCCTAGAAACATCAGTAAGGACATACCGAGCACACCCGTCGGCATCAAGCCTTGCAATTGTTTCAAAGAGATCGCCACCCTCTTTTGTCCATCCCCGTGCGGTCAGGGTGTGTCCTCGCACATCCAACCCCACTGCAATTTTCTCGCCGTATGTGGAAATTATTTGAGAGGTCCATTCAGGATTTTCAAGAGCAGCGGTACCAAGATTTATGCGTGTGCATCCAGTCTTGAGCGCTGCCGCAAGGGATCTGTCATCGCGGATTCCGCCGGAGAGTTCGACTTTAATATCTAGCGCACCGATGACTTCTGCAATCAAATCTGCATTACTTCCCCGCCCAAAGGCGGCATCCAAATCCACTAAATGAATCCATTGCGCGCCCGCCGCTTGAAACGCAAGGGCAACTTCTAGAGGTGCTCCATAGGTGCTCTCTTGATCCAGCGCCCCTTGAACCAATCGGACGGCTCGGCCATCTTTTACATCTACAGCTGGAAGGAGTTCTAGATAAGGATGTGTCATAACGAACTCACCCAATTGTTAATTAACCGCAAACCCGCTGTACCCGATTTCTCAGGGTGAAATTGCGTAGCGGAAATTGGACCATCTTCTATCGCTGCGAGGAATTTTTGACCGTACTCGCCCCATGCTTGAAATTTTCCTACGCTACGAGTTGCGGCGAAGGAGTGAACAAAATAAAAGGAGCGCTCGGCGATTCCAGCAAAAAGAGTGGAGCGAGGATTAGAAATAACTGTATTCCAACCCATATGGGGCAGAATCGGTGCAACCATCCGAGATACCGAACCGGACCAAATTCCTACCCCAGGTGTGGGACCCGCGCTTTCTCGCGAAGGTTCCGTCCCGCTTTCGAAAAGTATCTGCATTCCTACGCAAATACCTAACGTGGGGCGTTGCAAAGATAAACGTTCACGGATTATTGAATCTCCATCGATAGCAACTAAGCCTGCCATGCATGATTGAAATGCACCTACCCCGGGAACAACCAGTCCGCGTGCTTCCACTGCAACTTTACGATCTGAAGTAACGACGACTTCTTCACCGGTGGTCGCGAAGGCACGTTGAGCCGACCGAAGGTTTCCGGATCCGTAATCAAGAATGGCTATCAAAGAGCGCCTTTTGTTGAAGGAATACCGGCAACTCTGCCATCTAAACTCACAGCGTCGCGGAGCGCTCGTGCAACCGCTTTAAATTGCGCCTCCAATACGTGATGAGCATTTCTGCCTTCGAGTACTCGAACATGAAGTGCAATGTGGGCTTCGGCAACAATTGATTCCCAAATATGTTTACCTAATGTTGTATCGAAAGTTCCGATCAACTCAACTATCTCTGGTTGGCGATGGACAAGATATGGACGTCCCGAAAGATCAACGGCGGCTTGCACAAGCACCTCATCCAACGGCACCATGGCATCACCGAAACGGCGAATACCAATTTTGTCACCTAGGGCTTCGCGAAGTGCTTGGCCAAAAGCTAAAGAGGTGTCTTCTACGCTGTGATGGGTGTCAACATCAACATCCCCCGTTGTTCGAATCATCAAGTTAAAGCCAGAGTGCTTACCGAGTTGGCTCATCATGTGATCAAAGAAAGGCACCCCCGTTGACACATCAATCGACCCATCTCCATCAATCTCTAAATCCACAATTACGTGAGATTCTTTTGTTTTTCGTTCGACTCTAGATGACCTCATGATTTCCTCTCTAAGCAACTTTTCAGCGATGAAATGAATAGGGCGTTCTCGGCTTCATTGCCGATTGTTACTCGCAGATAACCTGATAATCCCACATCGCGGATAAGAACTCCTTCTTCCAAGAGTTCTTGCCACACTTGGGTAGGGGTCGAAACCTCGAAAAGTAGGAAGTTCGCGTTGCTAGGCAGAACTCTAAGCCCAAGGTTGCTCAGTTGATCGGCAACCCAAGCACGTGAACGGACCAGTGCATCTACTGTTTCCAAAAGTTCTTTCCGATGCTCGAGTGCCACTAAAGCGACAGCTTGTGTGATTGCACTCAAGTGGTAGGGCAATCGAACAAGTAAAAGCGCCGCAATTACTTCTGGGTGCGCGGCCATATATCCCAGCCTCGCACCCGCGAATGCAAAGGCTTTACTCATCGTACGAATAACAATCACATGGGGATATTGCTCGATGAGGCTTACTGCAGATTCCTCAGATGAAAATTCAGCATATGCCTCATCTATGCAGAGAAGGCCGCTCACTTCTCCCACTGCCTGCGCTATATCCTTCAACTCTCCAATAGTGACGGTAGTGCCTGAGGGATTATTAGGCGTTGTCACAAATGTTATGGATGGTGCAATTTTGCGGATCTGCTCAGCTGCGGCTGTGGCATCAAGAGTAAAATCAGCACGTCGGACTCCATCACTCCAAGGAGTTTGCGTCACCTTTGCAATCAAAGGGTGCATCGAATATGAAGGGGTAAAACCTAAGGCTCCTCGGCTTCCAAAAGCTAAGAAGAGGGATTGAATAACTTCGTTGCTTCCATTTGCCGCCCAGATATTTTCCGATGCGAAATGCGTGCCCGAAAGTTCATTTAGGAAACCTGCTAAAGAGGTACGCAATGCAATTGCGTCGCGATCTGGGTAGCGATTGAGAGTTCCTGCAATCGATTCAACTCTCTCTGCAATTGCCTTTACTAGAATTGCAGATGGCGGATAAGGATTTTCGTTGGTATTAAGACGTGCAACATCGTTAAATTGTGGCGCGCCATAAGCAGTTAACTCCTGCAAATCTTTTCGCAGGGGAATCCAGGTTGGATAACTCATAGATTTTCCAAGCGAATAGTCATTGCTTCACCGTGAGCAGGTAAATCTTCCGAATGGGCAAGAGTGATCACTGTCGGGGCGATATCGATAAAAGCCTTTTCATCATATTCAATGAAATGAACGCTCTTAAGGAATGTGTGCACTGAAAGGCCACTTGAATGACAGGCGCATCCTCCAGTGGGCAAAACGTGATTCGAACCAGCGGAATAGTCACCAAGTGATACGGGTGAAAATCTCCCCAAGAAAACTGCACCAGCATTGCGAATTCTCGCGGAATCATCACCTGGAATTTTCGTCTGAATCTCTAAATGTTCGGGCGCATAAGCATTAATAACATCCGTACCCTGCTCCATTGAATCTACAAGGACGATGGCAGATTGAACGCCCGAAAGAGCCATGGCAATCCGTTCATGATGCTTGGTTCGCGCAACACGTGATTTAAGCTCTAACGCAACCTGATCTGCCAGCATTTCTGATGAAGTAACAAGGATTGCAGCGGCAATCGTGTCGTGCTCAGCTTGGCTAATGAGATCTGCTGCTACTTCTGAAGCAATCGCGCTCTCGTCGGCCAAGATTGCAATCTCCGTGGGGCCTGCTTCTGAATCTATGCCCACAATTCCTCTTAGCGCTCTCTTGGCAGCTGCAACATAAATGTTCCCGGGGCCTGTGACCATGTCCACTTTCTCGCAGATATTTTCCATGCCATAAGCAAATAGTGCGACCGCTTGTGCGCCCCCGATTGCATACACCTCATCAATTCCAAGGAGCGCGCATGTTGCCAAAATCGTAGGGTGCGGCAGCCCATCAAAGTTTTTTTGCGGTGGAGAGGCAACCGCGATACTCGGCACGCCAGCGATTTGTGCTGGAATCACATTCATCATGACGCTACTTGGATAAACCGCTTTTCCACCTGGAACATAGAGACCCACACGGTCCACTGGTATCCACTTTTCGCTCACTCGGCCACCGTCGACGACCGAAGTAATTGCGCCATCTTTACTCTGATTTTCATGCACGGTGCGGATGCGTTCAATCGAAATCTCAAGTGCCTGGCGAATTTTTGGATCGAGAGATGAGAGCGCTTGCGAAATTATGAGCGCTGGAATTCTTAGCTGCATTGGTTCGACGACATCAAACTCTTTGGCGAGCTCAATCAATGTCTCTTCGTTTCCCGTACGGACCCGCTCGAGGATGGGCGCAATCAACTTCATCGCCTCAGAAACATCGAGGTCGGCACGTGGTAATTCACTGCGGTAGCCAGCTTTGGTAAGAACGCGACCACGAAAATCAACTGTACGTATCACTGCTCAAGTCTAGAGCCTAGGCGCGAACTCCCGAACTTCAATTAATTTGGTGCTCAATCACACCAAACAGGAGGGTCCCAGAATCGATTTCAAATCAGCGCTCAAACTAGGTGATGAAGTGACGCGCGACTCTAGTTTGAGAATTGTCATCTTTCCTAAATCATCAAGTTGAAGGTGAACTTCACGATTTCCTGGGTGGGTACGGAATATCTCTTTCAAGCGATCAACTACTGGAGGCGTGCATTGATTAATTGGCAAGGTGATTACCAGCGGGCCGACAGGTCCTTGAGAGATATCAGGGATTGTCATTTCAAGAGCTGTAAAGCGAACTTGATCCTCACGTCGATCTACTCTGCCACGAAGAACGACAACGCGATCCTCCGTCAGCGAAAGCGCATATTGAATGTAGGTCTTTGAGAAGAAGAGAGCTTCGATCGAACCTTCGAGATCTTCAATAGTGACAATCGCCCACGATGCGCCTTGGCGGGTAACTTTCCGTTGAACACCGGTAATCAATCCACCGATCGTCACCATTTGATCCATTACTGAACCATCATCTAGCAATGAACTAATCGACATATCCGTGGCTGATCTCAAAACATGTTCAATTCCGAGCAATGGATGATCAGAAACATACAAACCGAGCATCTCGCGTTCGTAACTTAATAACGCTGTCTTGTCCCATTCACCTTCAGGTATATCTAACTCCACCCCGGCAACTTGCGTTTCGGATGCTCCCCCGAATAAATCAAATTGACCGATCGCTTCTGCGCGCTTGGTTTCGATAACCGAATCAATCGCTTCCAGATAAATTGCCATCAGCCCTTTGCGAGAAGAGTTAAAGGAGTCAAAGGCTCCAGCTTTAATAAGCGACTCAATAGTTTTCCTGTTGCACACTTGAACATCAACTTTTGCCAGGAAATCACCAAAAGAGGTAAAACGTCCTTTAGCGGCGCGCGAATTCTTGATGGATGCCACAACACCTTCGCCAACGTTACGAATGGCTGCTAATCCAAACCTGATGTCTACGCCACGTGGGGTGTATTCAGCATCTGATTCGTTAACATCTGGAGGCAAAACTTTAATTCCCATGCGGCGACATTCGCTTAAATACAGTGCCGACTTATCCTTGTCATCACGAACGCTGGTAAGAAGTGCCGCCATATATTCTGTGGGGTAATTAGCTTTGAGGTAGGCAGTCCAATAAGAAACCATGCCGTAACCGGCGCTATGCGCTCGGTTGAAAGCGTAATCGGAGAAAGGAATCAGAGTTTTCCAAAGTTCAGCAATTGCTGCATCACCAAAGGAGTTCTTCTTCATACCCGCTTCAAAATGCACATATTCTTTATCAAGAATTTCGCGATCTTTCTTTCCCATGGCTTTGCGAAGCAAATCCGCGCGGCCTAACGAGAATCCCGCAACTTTCTGCGCGATTGCCATTACCTGCTCCTGATAGACGATTAACCCATAGGTATCGCCAAGGATCTCTTGCAATGGATCTGAAAGCTCGCGATGAATCGGCTCGACTGGCTTGCGTCCATTCTTGCGATCGGCATAGTTATTGTGGGCATTTTCACCCATAGGACCCGGACGATAAAGTGCGATAACAGCTGAGATATCGGCGAAAGAATCTGGCGCCATTGAACGCAGCAGCGCCCGCATGGGGCCACCATCGAGTTGGAAAACACCCAAGGTATCTCCGCGACCCAATAATTCAAAAGTCTTCTTATCGTCCAGAGTTAAAGTTTCAAGGAGTACATCTTCATTTCGATTAGCTTTGATGTTGAGTAGGCAATCATCAAGTACAGAAAGATTTCGAAGACCGAGAAAATCCATTTTCAGCAACCCAGTTGCTTCACACGCACCCATATCAAACTGAGTGATGATCGCCCCATCTGCCTCGCGGCGATGAATCGGTATTACATCAAGGAGCGGCTCAGCAGAAAGAATTACCCCTGCTGCATGAACACCCCATTGTCGTTTCAAACCTTCAAGGCCAAGTGCAGTATCAACAACGCGTTTTGAATCTGGATCGGTGTCGTAAAGCAATCTGAACTCACTTGCTTCGTCATAGCGATCATTTTCGGTATCAAAAACACCCGCTAAAGAAATATCCTTGCCCATAATTGTTGGAGGAAGAGCTTTTGTTAACTTATCCCCGATTGCATATGGGTAACCAAGAACGCGAGTCGAATCTTTGATCGATTGCTTTGTCTTGATAGTTCCGTAAGTGATAATTTGGGCAACGCGATCCTCGCCATATTTTTGTGTTGCATACCGAATCATTTCGCTACGACGACGTTCATCGAAATCTAGATCGATATCGGGCATCGAAATACGTTCAGGGTTGAGGAATCTCTCAAACAAGAGGCCGTGCTCAATCGGGTCAAGTGCTGTAATGCCCAGCGCATAGGAAACTAGAGATCCGGCAGCGGAACCTCGTCCGGGTCCCACACGTATTCCTTCATTCTTGGCATGGCTGACGAGGTCAGCCACAACTAGGAAGTAGCCCGGAAATCCCATCTTGATCATGACATCGAGTTCGTAATTGAGGCGCTCAAGGTAATTGGGGGCGATTACTCCTCCTAATTTATCTGCCAAGCCACGATTAGATTCCTTACGCAACCATGAATCTTCCGTCTCACCTGCAGGAACGGTAAATTTCGGTAGAAGGTTTTCGCCTTCGCGCATTGTGACTTCGCAACGGCTTGCAATAAGTAAAGTGTTATCGCAACTTTCGGGAATCCCCTTAAAGAGTTCGCGCATTTGCTCTGGACTCTTAAGGTAGAACTCATGATTATCAAATTTAAATCTCTTGGGATCGGCAAGAGTTGAACCCGATTGCACGCAAAGCAGCGCCTCGTGTGCTTCGGCATCCTTTTGAAATGTGTAGTGGAGATCATTTGTTGCCAGTAGTGGCAGGTTGAGTTCTTTACCTAAACGGAGCAAATCGCTCTTGACTCGATTTTCGATCTCAATGCCATGATCCATAATCTCAAGGAAGAAATTCTCAGCGCCGAAAATATCTCGCAGTTCGCTAGCCGCTCTTAGCGCTTCAGAGTAGGCGCCCATACGTAAACGCGTTTGTACCTCGCCACCAGGGCAGCCGGTAGTGGCAATAATTCCGTGTGCATACTTTGCTAATAGTTCGCGATCCATACGGGGTTTGTAGTAATAACCTTCAAGAGATGCCAGCGAAGATAATCGAAAAAGATTTGCAAGACCTTCGTTATTTTCAGCGAGAAGGGTCATGTGCGTATAAGCGCCACCACCAGAAACGTCGTCGTCTCCACCTTCTGCCCATTTGACTCTCTTCTTTTCAAATCGAGATTCTGGGGCGACATAAGCTTCGATTCCAATAATTGGTTTAACGCCGGCTTTCTTGGCCTGCTTATAAAAATCAAAAGCTCCGAAAACATTCCCGTGGTCTGTCATCGCAATTGCGGGCATCTCTTGGCGAGCAACTTCGGCCACTAAATCGCCTACACGCGCGGCTCCATCGAGCATGGAGTACTCGGTATGGGTATGAAGATGAACGAAGGATGCCACGGCTGGTGAGAGTAGTCCTATGGAAGGACGGATGTATCAAGCAACGCCAACGCTCGCACGAGGTCACTTGGGTAGGGAGCGCGAAGGTCTAGCGGCTCATGGGTGATGGGGTGGTTAAAACGTAATTCCAAAGCGTGTAGCCACGGGCGCGTCATTTCAAGGCACGTAGCCAAAGTGGGGTCTGCGCCATATGTCGTATCCCCCACTAGCGGATGGCGAAGCGCAGAAAAATGAACACGAATTTGGTGCGTACGTCCGGTCTCTAGTTCCACCTTCACTAATGACACCGCACGATAAAATTCAATAACTTCGTAATGCGTGATTGATGTCTTGCCATCTGCCACAACTGCGAATCGATAATCTTCTTTTGGATGACGATCAATGGGAGCATCAATTGTTCCTGTTGTTGGATCCATATGCCCTTGCACAAGCGCATGATAAATTTTCTCAACTTCGCGATTTCTAAAGGCATCTTTCAACACCGTATAAGCGCTATCGGTTTTAGCAACAATCATTAATCCAGAAGTTCCAACATCTAGACGATGAACGATGCCTGCACGCTCCGGTGCTCCACTTGTTGAAATCGAATATCCGGCAGCCGCTAATGCACCAATAACGGTCGGGCCAGTCCATCCAGGGCTCGGATGGGCAGCGCAACCTACGGGCTTATCAATAACGACAATATGTTCATCGTCATACACAATTGTGAGTCCCGCAAGTGGTGTCAATGGAACTGGTTCTTGAAAAGCAGTATCCGGCATAAGAATTTCGATGAGTTGATCGGCAACTACTTTTTCCGACTTCTGCATGGAACGACCGCTACTTTTAATATCGCCATCTTCAAGCAAGCGCACCACGGTGGTGCGTGAAAGTCCGAGGACGCGCGTAAGTGCGCTATCTACTCGTTCGCCTGCAACGCCCTCCGGTACAACCAGAGTTCGAGATTCACGCGCCATCTTTGGTCTCACTCTTTCCGTCTAAATCATTTTCGTTTATTGGATCTTCTTTAATCGTCGAAATTGGCGAGATATTGCGAAATGAAAGAAGTAAAGCAATACCTGCTGCCACCACAATAGCCGAATCAGCGATATTAAATACGGGCCAATGAGGCAGGGCGATGTAATCGATAACTTCACCACGGAAAGCTCCAGATGAGCTTCTAAAAACTCGATCCGAGAGATTTCCCAAGATTCCCCCTGCTACCAAACCTAAAACTAATGCCCACCCTTGAGATGTAATTTTCTTGATCCAGAAGATGATTGCAAAGAGAACCGCCAAAGCGAAAACGCTTAAGAACTGAGAACCACTCGGCGCAAAGCTAAAAGCCGCGCCGGAATTTCGAGTAAAGGTGAAGCGCAAAAAGGAGCCAAGGATTTCGCGATCGGATTTTCCTTCAAGCGATGCAAGCGCCCACGCTTTGCTTGTCTGATCTAGCAACAACACTACCCAGGCAGCAATAAAGGCGGTGCTGTAGAGAAGCTTGCGGCGGCGCAAAATTAGCGCCGTTCTTCCCTCTGTTTACACAGCATGCATAGTGTTGCGCGAGGGAAAACTTGTAGGCGAGCTTTACCAATTGAATTTCCACACTCTTCGCACATTCCATAACTCTTTTGGTCGATACGCTCTAGTGCGCGCTCTGTCTGCAAGACCATGTCACGAGCGTTGATTACCAAAGACATTTCGTGTTCGCGTTCAAATGTTTTGGTTCCAGCATCAGCCTGGTCATCACCGGCACCTTCACCGGATTCACGGATTAAATCATCCATCTCTTCTTCTACGGCGATAAGTTCGGCCTGTAAACGCTTGAGATCATTCGCAATTTCAATTCTTATTGCTTTAAGTTCGGCGACAGTCCACGGTGCTTCATTTTCAGAAACAACGACAGGGGTGGGTGCACCTTTGATTGGCTTTAATGGTGCAACTTTCTTTCCACTCTTAGAAGGACGAGGAGGTGGAGGCATCACCAAGCGGCGCTCCTCAACAACAACCGGAGCCAGGACGACGGTCGGTACTACGACCGGCGCTGCTGTTTTAGCGGGAAAAGGTCGAGCAGGAGCTTTCTTGGCAACCTTTTTTGCTGGAGCTTTCTTCGCTGGAGCTTTCTTGACAGGGGCCTTTTTCGCTGCAACCTTTTTTGCTGGAGCTTTCTTGGCAACCTTCTTGGCGGGGGATTTTTTGGCGACCTTTTTGGCAGGTGCTTTCTTAGCAACCTTCTTGGGTGCGCTCTTACTCTTCACTTTTACAGCCACGGCGCGCACCCTATGCTCTTCTCAAGAGAAATGCCACTCTCGCCACGATGGAATAGAGTTCGTCAAATGAGCCCCTACAGAGCGATTCCCCCTCAGGTGGATCTTCCCTCTATGGAGCGCGAAATCCTTAAATTCTGGGAGAGCAATTCCATTTTCCATAAGAGCCTTCAGGCTCGTAGCGCAGGAACTCCGTGGACTTTTTATGAGGGCCCGCCCACTGCCAACGGGGCGCCAGGAACCCACCACATTGAAGCGCGAGTATTTAAAGATGTTTTTCCTCGCTTTCAGACGATGAAGGGGAAGTTTGTTTCCCGTAAAGCTGGATGGGATTGCCACGGCTTACCTGTCGAAATCGCAATAGAGAAAGAACTCGGTTTCAGCGGTAAAGGCGATATCGAAAAATACGGAATCGCTGCCTTCAATGACCAATGCCGCCAATCAGTTCTCCGTCATGTCGATGCATTTACCGAAATGACCAACCGTATGGGCTTCTGGGTAGATTTTGATGAAGCCTATTGGACGATGTCTCCTGAATATGTTGAGAGCGTCTGGTGGAGTTTGAAAGAGGTATGGAAAAAAGGTTTACTCGTTCAAGATCATCGCGTTGCACCTTACTGTCCTCGTTGTGGTACTGGATTATCCGACCACGAATTGGCGCAAGGCTATGAAACTATTACCGACCCATCAGTTTATGTTCGTTTCCCTATTACCTCTGGCCCGCTAGCGCAGCTCAAAGCTTCGTTGCTCGTTTGGACCACTACTCCCTGGACTTTAGTTTCTAATACTGCCATTGCAGTCCACCCTGAAGTCACCTACGTCGTGGTTTCGGAAACTACAGAAGCAGGCACTGAAGTTCTCGTTGTTGCCGAACCTCTTCTAAGTGTTCTTAAAGGCGAAATCAAAATCTTGCAAAAGATCCTGGGTAAAGATCTCGAAAGAACGACCTACCAGCGGCCCTTTGATTATGTTGAGATTCCTGACTCTCATTTTGTTGTACTTGCAACATATGTGACCACCGAAGATGGAACTGGTTTGGTACATCAATCCCCTGCTTTTGGTGCAGATGACTTACTCGTATGTCGTGGATATGGTCTGCCTGTCGTCAATCCAATTGCGCCTGACGGAACATTCCTGCCCGATGTCGAGATCGTTGGCGGCATCTTCTTTAAAGAAGCCGATAAATCCTTAGTGAAGGAATTGAAGAAATCTGGGGCTTTGTATAAGCACCAGCCATACGAGCATCAATATCCACATTGTTGGAGATGCCACACTGCCCTGCTCTATTACGCCCAACCTTCTTGGTATATCCGCACAACCTCCATCAAATCTGAACTCATTAGAGAGAACGAGAAAACTGATTGGCACCCAGAAACAATCAAAACTGGGCGCTATGGAGATTGGCTTGAAAATAATATCGACTGGGCTCTCTCTCGAAATCGTTACTGGGGAACACCGCTACCTATCTGGCGCTGCGAAAATAGGCACGACATCTGTGTCGGATCCCTTAAAGAACTTGGTGAGTACGCCAATCAACAATTAAGCAACTTAGATCCGCATCGACCATTTGTTGATGACATCACATGGCCTTGCCAAGAATGTGCACTTCCTATGGTTCGCGTCAATGAAGTTATCGACTGTTGGTATGACTCCGGTGCGATGCCATTTGCACAATGGGGCTATCCGCATAAAGAGGGTTCTGTTGAAAAGTTCAAAGCATCCTATCCAGCCGATTTCATCTGCGAAGCAATTGATCAAACTCGTGGATGGTTTTATACCTTGATGACGATAGGAACTCTTGTCTTTGATCAAAGTTCTTACAAATCCGTTCTCTGCTTGGGCCATATCCTGGACAAAGATGGTCGCAAGATGAGCAAGCACCTGGGCAACACTCTCGAGCCAATTGCGCTGATGGACCAACATGGAGCCGATGCAGTTCGTTGGTACATGCTTGCCGCGGGTTCTCCTTGGAGCGCTCGGCGAGTAGGACATGATGCAATCAACGATGTAGTTCGCAAAACACTTCTTACCTATTGGAATACCGTTTCATTCCTAGCTCTCTACGCGAACGTTTCAACTTTCGATATCACTACCGCTCCCCCTATGAGTGAGCGACCATTGATGGATCATTGGATTAACTCTGATTTGCAAGCGTTGATTTTGGAAGTCGATAACGCTCTTATGGACTTTGATTCTCAACGTGCAGGAAAAGCGCTGGCTACTTTTATCGATGATTTATCGAATTGGTACGTCCGCCGTTCTCGTCGCAGATTCTGGGATGGCGATACTGCCGCACTTGCCACACTTCATGAAGCGCTACGAACCTTAACTTTATTGATGTCACCGATGGTGCCTTTTATCTCAGAGCATGTCTGGCAAGAACTCATCCTCCCTGTCGAGCCACATTTAGCCGCTTCAGTACATCTTGCTGATTTTCCCCAGGCCAATCGCGATTTAATTGATCCGAAACTCTCTGCTCACGTGGCACAAACTCGTCGGATCGTGGAGTTGGGTCGTGCAGCTAGAGCTGAATCCGCCGTCAAAATCCGTCAACCTCTAGGCAGAGCTCTCATCGCAGCTCCCGGATGGGCGCAGATTCCAGATGCAATGAAAGAGCAAATCTCAGATGAGCTCAACGTCTTAGAACTTCAAGATATCGCAAGCGCTGATGGAGACCTGGTTGATGTCAGCATTAAGGCAAATTTCAGAACCCTTGGCATCAAATATGGGGCCGCAGTGCAAGAGGCAGCACAAGCCATCAATAGCGCTCATGCTGGCGAACTTGTGGCGCTACTTCGTAAAGAAGGAGAAACAGAAGTTGCTTCGGGTGCGAAAACTTTCCTCATAGAACTTTCTGATCTAGTAATCACAGAACAACCTAAGAGCGGTTGGACAGTTGCTTCACATGATGGCGAGAGCGTCGCACTTGACCTTGCGCTTACCCCTGAACTCGTCGATGCCGGCTATGTACGCGAAACGGTGCGATTCTTGCAAGAGCTACGCAAATCTGAAGGCTTTGAAATCAGCGACAGAATTAAGGTCAGATGGAATTGCCTTCCCCCAGCGCAGAGCGCTATCGAAGAAGCTGCTGCACAGATTTCTGCGGAAGTCCTGGCTCTAGCATTCGAACATGACATCTCGGTTGCAATCGGCGATAACGAACTCGGCTTTGCAGCGCAGATTACAAAAAGTTAAAAGATTTAGAGCGTAGCGACAATTCCTATAAGAATTTGTACCGCAAAAAAGAGCACGAGGAAAGAAAGATCAAGACTTACTGCCCCTAAGCGAAGCGGTGGAATAAAACGCCTGACAAACGCTGTTGGCTTATCTGTAATCGCGTAAATTCCTTCAACAATATAGAGAACAAATCCACGTGGTCTCCAGGTCCGAGAAAACATCCGGATGTAATCAAATATTAATCGCCCAAGAAGTGCATAGAGAAAGAGGCGGAGAACCGCAATTATTAGAGAGGTAATTTGCACTACTTTCAGCTCTGATTAAAGAAACTTGCTTCAGCAGCTGCTGTCTTATCCTCGTTACTCACGCGGATATTGGCTGGAGAGAGCAAGAAAACTTTTGATGTTACTCGTTCGATCGTTCCGTTGTGGCCGAAAACTAATCCGCTGGCAAAGTCAACGAGACGTTTTCTTTCGCCCTCTTCCATGTCGCTGAGATTCATGATCACAGGATTGCCCAAACGATAATGCTCTCCGATGGTGCGAGCTTCGTTATAGAAACGAGGATGCAAAGTTACAATGCGATCAAGTACCGGCATGTCCAGTTGAGGGGCAACAACCAAAGATGGTGTCCGCGCTTCGCGTGTCTTGATGCGAACATCAGGGACTCGGACAACTGGAGTGCTTTCAATCTCTTGTGGCGTATCCATCTCAGGGTCATCCATCAGCCCAAGGTAGTTCGCGACTTTTCTCAATGCATTAGCCATGCGTGAATATTACAGGGGCGCCATTCGGGAACCGAGGATTGAGCTGCCTACGCGAATATGTGTCGCACCATGCGAAATTGCACCCTCAAAATCCCCACTCATTCCAGCCGATAGATAAGGGCTATCAGGGAATTTATCCTTAAAGGCTCTATGAATCACTTCTAATCTTTGGAAAGCACTCTCTGGGTCCTCCCCTAAAGGCGCAACGGCCATCAACCCAAGTAGCTGCAATTGGTGGTGTTTCATAACATTTTCGGCGAGAGCGTCCAACTCTGCGGGCTGCACCCCCGATCGACCTTCTGAATTATCCAGTGCCACCTGCAGAAAAACTTTGAGAACTTTGCCTGGTGCAACTGCACCTGCAAACTTATCTATATGCCGTGAATTATCTAGTGAGTGCACAACATCTGCCCATCGAGCAATCGAATTGATTTTGTTGCTCTGGATTCCACCTTGAAAATGCCACGTACCTACCGTCGCTAGAGACTTCTCACTGCCCTCGGTATCCCGATTTTCACCGAAATCGTTGACTCCTAAAGATTTTAGAATCTGAAGGTCACTCGATGGATAATTTTTGGTCACTGCGATAAGAGTTACTTCATCGGGATCTCTGCCGGCGGCAATAGCCGAGTTGATAACCTGCTCGCGCACCTTGGTCAGTGCAGCAGAAATCTCACTCAAGCGATTAATGGGACTTGCTTGAGGCATGCGCTTACTTCATGAAATCAGGTACATCAATTTCGTCTTCAGCAACAAGCTCTTCAAAAGTCACTCGCTTACGGGTGGAGTTCTCATCTGGAAGTTCTAGCGCAACCGCCAAAGGATCATTTGCTGGAATCGGATCTGCGTGTCCACTAAGTGTGGCCGCATCGATAATCGGCATATCCACTTTCTTAGGTGCCCCGCCTTCGAATCCCGCTGCGATAACCGTAATGCGTACCTCGTCACCAAGTGCATCATCAATGGTGGTTCCAAAAATTAAATTAGCGTTGGGATGGGCTGCCGCTTGTACAAGTTCGCAAGCTTCATTGATTTCGAAGAGTCCTAGATCAGATCCTCCAGCGACAGAAAGAAGTACTCCCATTGCTCCATCAATTGAAGCTTCAAGCAAAGGGCTTGAAATTGCCAACTCGGCCGCGCGCAACGCTCTATTTTCGCCTCGCGCAGAACCGATACCCATGAGCGCAGAACCAGCATCGGTCATGACACTTTTGACATCTGCAAAATCTAAGTTAATCAAACCTGGTTGAGTAATAATCTCTGTGATTCCTTGTACGCCAGAGAGCAATACCTGATCCGCACTCTTGAATGCATCCACTGCAGTGATGTTGCGATCTGATATGGCAAGAAGGCGATCGTTAGGAATAACAATCAACGTATCGACTTCTGCACGTAGCTCTTCGATTCCAGCTTCGGCTTGCGCTGTGCGAATTTTTCCTTCGAATGCAAAGGGACGTGTCACCACACCAATTGTTAACGCACCTAATTCGCGAGCAATCTTGGCAACGATTGGCGCTCCGCCTGTGCCGGTTCCGCCGCCTTCACCTGCTGTTACAAAAACCATATCGGCGCCGCGAAGAACTTCTTCAATTTCATCTACATGTTCTAAGACAGCTTCGCGTCCGCGTGTAGGTGACGCGCCTGCACCTAATCCCTTTGTAGATTTACGACCAATATCTAATTTTACATCTGCATCACTCATTAATAAATGTTGTGCATCTGTATTGATTGCAATGAACTCGACACCTTTAAGTCCCACATCGATCATGCGATTTACTGCGTTGACTCCACCGCCACCAATGCCAACAACTTTGATGACCGCTAAATAATTTTGTGGTGAAGCCACGATATTTCCTCCTCATGAACCATAAACCTCAGGTTGAGAATTATGGTGCCGTATTTCCTTGAGGTGAAGGTAGGGCGATGTTGATGGTGAAGCAAACACCGACACGGCCAGTTAATTTAAATATTTTTCATTTCACAATTGGAGAAAATGGTGAAGATAAATCCATAAAAATAATCTTCCGATTTTCTGGCAATGCAATCAAGGTGCGATAAACCTTTATCTTTACCTCACTATCTTCCAGATTTCCCCATTCGACCGCAATCTCTCTAGTAGAACTTGCCGCGATAGTGAAGGAAAAAACCTGACGTGAAGCGACGCTGATTCCAGAGACTTTCGAGCGAATATCTTCGGGGAGCGAGTACATCAGGAGAAGCCCCAATTTCGCCAATTGTTGGGTTGTTGCCGTAATGGTCGGAACCGGAACCTTCGCACTTTGAGGAAGATCAAACTCACTACCCTGCTCATCAAGTAAATGTCCGCGAAATTTAGCCACAGGAGATTTTTCGGAAACGGAGATAACGATGCTACCTCGGAGCCAGTTTCGAGCGATATTGACATGGTCTAACCAAGAAATATCCGAAAGCGTGCTCTGAATTTTGCGAGTTTCGATTCGAGCTAACTTATCTCCTACATGAATACCAGATCTGGTTTCTATTATTGCGGCAACAGAAGTCGAGGGCGCACCACGCACTGCTAAAGATTTAACTACAAAAACCGAAGACCAACCGAGGAGATACGCAATAGCAATGACCGTAGCAAGAAGCAGGGTTGCGATTGCAGTTTTCTTACCTTTGGCGTTCACGGCGGAATCTATTTTTCATTTCGTTTTGCCAGCGATTCCAAGATCACTGGCCCAAGAGAGCCCACATCGCCACCTGCTCCGACTGTCATGATTACATCACCAGGTTTAGCCTCAGCAGCAATCGCATCAACGACGGTAATGAAATTAGGTTCGAACGTTCCATTTTTCATGAGATCGGTGATTGAAGTCCCCATGCCCCCTTCAAGAGGCGTTTCACCTGGTCCATACACTTCTAATACCCAAGCATGATCAGCAATATCTAAAGCCGCCGCAAACTCCGTCGCGAATGCTTTCGTTCTCCAATAGTGATGCGCTTGGAAAAGTACGAGTACGCGACCATCAGTGGCATATCTTTTTGCAGCTTGCAAAGTTACCGAAATCTCTGTCGGGTGATGTCCGTAATCATCTATCACTCGAATACCGTCAACTTGTCCTTTAAATTCGAATCTCCGCCCAGCACCTCGGAAAGTGGAAAGGCCATTCATTAACTCAAGAGCTGGAAGTCCTAAAGCTAAACCTGCGCTAAGTGCAGCTGCTGCATCGAGAAGATTGTGGTGGCCTGGCACATGTATCTCTAGCGTGCCGATTGCGCGGCCATGCCAAAGTGCGCGGGCGGTGGAACCGGTGGGATTAAGTTCAATGTGATCAATGCGCAAATCCGCATCGGGGTGAACTCCATAAGAAATTGTTCTGCAATGCTTTGTTTCAGAGCCACACAAGGCTGCCCCGGCATCATCTGCGCAATAGACCAAGAAACCTTCAGGTGCGATAGTCGCAATGAAATCTCTGAAAGCATCGAAGAACAATTCTTCTGTCGGAAAATGTTGAACGTGATCATGTTCGATGTTGGTAATGATTGCCCCGAAAGGACGGTACTCGACAAAGGACCCATCTGATTCATCGGCCTCTATGACAAAATACTTACCTGTGCCTCTATGCGCATTAGAACCTGCTGCACTGACTGTACCGCCGATGGAAAAAGAAGGATCTTCGCCGCAACTTTGAATGGCAACTGTGAGCATGGAAGTGGTTGTGGTCTTTCCATGCGCACCAGCTACTGCAACGCTGACGGAACCGGAAATTAAGATTGCAAGCGCTTGTGCACGAGAAAGAATTGGTATCCCCATCTGCTGCGCTTTAAGCATTTCAGGGTTATCTGCATGGATTGCACTTGTGTACACAAGGAAATCCGCACCTTCTACATTTTCGGCGCGATGGCCTTGAACCGCCACTGCGCCTAGAGCGCGCAGGCCGGTGAGTATCTTTGAATCTTTCATATCCGAACCACTCACTTCAATTCCATCGGTACGCATGATGCGGGCTAAGCCGCTCATGCCGTATCCACCGATTCCTACAAAATGGACGCGTTTACCTTTCAGGTCTTGAAGACTGTAATTCACCGATCGGCTCCGTTCGACATAGCTTCGCGCATCATCTGACAAATCTTTTCAACGGACGCTAAATCATTCCACATACTCTCCTGTGGCAAATCCTTAGATTGTTTCAGCGCTCGGTCAATATTGGTTTCAAGCCACTGCGACGTGAATTCTTCTTGCTTCACCACGATGGCACGACTTTCCTTCACAAGAAAATCTGCATTTTTGGATTGTTCTCCATTTCCAATAGGAAGTGGTACAAATATCGCCATCTTTCCAAGGGCGCCAAATTCAGCGCAGGTAACCGCTCCACTACGAGCGATCACCACATCTGCTCCGAGGTAGGCAGAAGCGACATCGTTGATGTAATTGGTCGCCTTGTAGCCGCCTTGATTCTGCGGAAGGAGATTTTTTTGCCCTACTGAATGAATAACTTGAAAACCTCGCTTTTGAAGCGCATCTAAACTTTTGGCGATCACTTGATTCATAAAAACTGACCCTTGCGAGCCTCCCAAGATCAATAACGTTGGCTCATGTGCATTCCAACCCATCCTTTGACGCGCATCACTGCGGGCTTGAGCCCAATCTAGACGCGATGCCTGTACGGACAATTCAACATCCTGGCGTAACGGCAATCCCGTAACGGTAGCGTTCATGAATTTGCCGCTATCCACGCGTTGTGACACCGCTAAGTGCGAAGTAAAAAGAGCGCCTAATTTGTTTGCCCAACCAATTGTCGAATTCGCATCGTGGATGACTATGGGAACTCGAGAGATTGCCGCTGCTAGATAGGCAGGCGCGGAAACATAACCCCCAAAACCCACGACTAAATCTTTATTCGCGATTACCCTCTTAGCGGCGAAGATGCTTCGAATAAATCGCGCGGGGAAAAGTAGTGTTGATAGTTCCAATTTTCGTGGCATGGGAACTTTAGGAATAGTTGATAAAGCAAAGCCAGCCGCAGGAATCAAAGACTTTTCAAGACCACTATCGGTCCCAAGAAATATGCACTCATCTTGGGGGTGGTCGCTCCTCCAGCCTCGGGCTACGGCAAGTGCCGGTTCGATATGTCCGGCAGTACCGCCGCCGGCAAAAACAATTGTCTTACCGAGATGGGTCATGGTTTATCTTTTTTCAAAACACTAGCGATTTCAGGATCTCTCCTTGCTGCGCCAAGTACGAAACCCAAAGATAAGTAAGTTGCGATCAGCGAAGATCCCCCATAGGAAAGAAGTGGCAAAGTAACGCCAACCACAGGTAACACGCTCGTCGCAGTGCCAATATTAAGAATGGACTGTGCCGCAATCGCGCAGCCAATACCAGCGCAGGTATAACGCACCATCGTGTCTTGAGCTCGCAGGGCAATTCTGAATATAGAAATTATGAGTATTCCTAAGAGAACAATGACTGTAAGAGTTCCTAGTAATCCAAGTTCTTCTCCGATAACGGAGATAATGAAATCTGTATGGGCTTCGGCCAAGTTGCCCCATTTTTGACGGCTCGCACCAAGGCCAACTCCAAAGAACCCCCCGCTTGCCAGCCCCATAATGCTATGTGCGGGCTGCCATCCAGCTAATTTGTAATACTCCGGGGCGAAAGGCTTGAAGACCGCTTTGAGACGATCGGCGCGGGCAGGCGCCGTGAGAATTAACCCTAAGACTGCGGCAACTGCACCAGCACTCGTCGCAGCAATAAAACGCATTGAAATTCCTGCGATAAATAGCACGCCAACAAATATCGCGGCATAAACACACGTTGTACCAAGATCGCGACCTTTTAGTATCAATAGAGCTACACCTGCAAAACCTGGCGAGATTAAGAGCATGAGATTCTTTTGGCTTGTACGCGAATTTTCTCTGTTGGCAATCATGTATCCGGCCCACAGGCACATCAGAAATTTTCCAAATTCACTTGGTTGAATTGTGAACGGACCAACTCCTATCCAGTTCACGTTACCGCCAACGTTTTGGCCCACTCTTGGAATCTGCACGATGAACAGAATCGCAACCGTAATGATAAGAGCGAATTTAGCAAGATTTCGCCATCTAATTAGAGGAAGACGAGAAGCAACGTAGCCTAAAGGTAAAGCGATACTCAGAAAAAAGAGTTGCTTAAAGAAGATCGCAAAAGATGACCCGTTGGTTTCGAGAGAATGAATTGATGAAGCAGATAGGACCATGATGATTCCGAGACCAGTGAGGCCAGCCGTACTTGCTAAAAGCAGGTAATAGGCGCTTATTGGCCGCGTTATAAAATTCTGCTTTTTCATTTCTTTCCCACCAATTTTCTTACCGCCTCCGCAAACTGATCTCCGCGGTCAGAGTAGGAGATGAATTGATCCATAGAAGCACAGGCTGGTGCAAGCATTACTACATCTCCGGTTTTGGCTAGGTCAAGCGCGGCGCGAACAACTTCTTCCATCAGCGAATTTTCTTCCGCGGCATCAATGCGCAAAATTTGTACCTGAGGAGCTACTCGTGTGAGTTCATCTGCTATGAGTTCTCGATCTCGACCAATCAATATCGCAGCCTTCACTCGTCCGTGAACGCGGGAAACTAAATCCCCCATTTTGGCGCCTTTGGCTAACCCTCCTGCAATCCAAATGATGGACTCTTGCGACATGAGCGAGGCCAGAGCTGCATGAGGGTTTGTAGCTTTTGAATCATTAATCCATGTAATGCCATCGGATACAAGAACTGTTTCGATGCGATGACGTCCGGGACGAAAATCCTTAATCGTGCGTCGGATATCTTCGTGACTTACGCCGACGGAGAGGGCGAGTGCAGCAGCCGCTAATGCATTCGAAACATTATGTGCCGCCATTGGCTGGACTTCCGCAAGTTCGGCGACCACGGTTGCTTCTTCTGCATCTGCGACAAATGCTCTATCGAGCAAGAGATCTTCAACTACACCCATCTCCCCTGCGCCAGGGGTATCTAAAGAATAGAAAACTTTGCGGCCTTGCCAATTCTGAGTGGCAAGAACTACTTCACCGTCACCAGCATTGAGAACCGCAATAGCACTTCTATCAAGGATGCTGATTTTGGAGGCCACATAATCTTCAAAACTTCCGTGCCAATCAACGTGGTCATCTGCGATGTTCAAAATAGCCGCAGACACAAATTCGGGTTTCTTACTCCATTTAAGTTGATACGAAGAAATCTCTAGAACCAAATGATCGTAAGGAGGCTCGTGCATGATCGCTTCAATCACGGTATCGCCGATATTGCCACACGCAGTTGCATTGAGTCCGCCCGAATTGAGCATAGCTGTCGTTAATTCGACACTTGTCGTCTTTCCATTAGTCCCAGTAATGGCCAACCATTTTTGTGAAGGCGCGAGGTCTAAATGAAGATCCCACGCCAAATCAATTTCACTTATTACTGATACCCCTTGGGAATTCAATTCTTTAACTAACGGATGATCCACGGGCCATCCTGGAGACGCGATAGCAATTTTCCAATCTGTCTGTGAGATTGAGAAATCTGAAGGAGTTTCGAGGGCATCATCTACAAGTGTGACAATTGCGCCAAAGCTGGTTAGTACCTTCTTGACCGATTGCCCGGTGACGCCTGCACCAAGAACTAGTACATGCGCACCCTTGAAATCATTACTTTTCATCTTATCTTGCGACCCATTGCGCGTAGAAAAGACCTAGCCCAAGAGCAACTGCCAACCCTTGAATAATCCAAAAGCGTAGAACGATTGTTACCTCTCCCCAGCCAAGAAGTTCGAAGTGGTGTTGTAAGGGAGCCATTTTGAAGACTCTCTTTCCACCTGATAATTTAAAATAATACCTTTGGATAATTACAGACATCGTGATTATTACAAATAGTCCACCTAAAGCAACGAGAAGCAACTCAATTCTCAACGTTGATGCAATTCCTGCAAGCGCGCCACCGAGTGCCAGTGATCCCGTATCACCCATAAATATTTTGGCCGGGGATGCATTCCACCAAAGGAAACCAGTGCACGCGCCAGCGCAGGCTGCAGCAAACACTGCTAAATCCAAGGGGTCTCGCACTTGATAACAGTTAAGCCCTGGTGATACTGCGCAACCTTGTCCAAACTCCCACACGCCAATCAATATAAATGCGAGGAAAGTCATAACCGAAGCGCCAGTAGCTAATCCATCCAAACCATCAGTGAGATTTACTGCATTACTAGTTCCGATTACCATAAACAGAACCCACAGAACAACGATAACTGCCCCAAGTTTGAGTGAGGTATCGCGGACAGTCGAAAGATTTAAGGAGAGAGGCGTAAGCCCATCGGCATCCGCAAAATGAATTCCTAAGGCAGCAAATCCACCAGCAAAAATTGCCTGTCCAATGATTTTCTGACGTGGACGCAAACCCAAAGAACGTTGCTTAGAAACTTTAAGCCAGTCATCCATTAAGCCGACTGAACCGAGGGTAAACATCAAAGCCATAACCAGCAAAACCGAAACGCTAATTGCGACTCCAGTCAAAAGGTGGCTTATAAGGTAACCAACAAAACTTGCAAGAATAATGATGATTCCGCCCATAGTTGGGGTACCGCTTTTTGTGTGATGACTCTGAGGACCATCTTCGCGAATGATCTGTCCATATCCTTTACGAGTGATAACACGAATGAGAAACGGAGTACCAAATAAACTGATTAATAGTGCGATAGCTCCGGCTATCAATATCTCTCTCATTGTTCAGGTTCTCCCTCGCCTTGATAACTCTCCACAAAGAGCGCTGCTAATTTTTCTAAACCTTCGGAACGAGAAGCTTTCACAAGGAGCACATCCCCTGGAGCGAAATGTTCGCCAAGTTCTTGTGCTTGCACCTGATCGCGGCATTGGTGGACGACAATCGAACTATCGGCACCCAAGGCTCCCGCGTACTCCGGAGCTCCAATGCATACCAAATGATCAATTCCCATTACTTGAGCAAGGGTCCCAATCTCAGCATGAAGTTGGGCAGATGACTCGCCGAGTTCATGCATTTTTCCTAGAAATGCCCACGACTGCCCACCACGTTCTTGCGCAAAGAGCGACAGAGTCCGAAGGGCTGCACTCATCGATTCTGGGTTTGCGTTATAAGCATCGTTTATGAGCAAGATATTGGAAAGCTCGTGAATTTGCATTCTCCATTTACTCACAACTTCGGCGGTCGATAGCGCCCCTGCAATCACATCAAGTGGAATTTCCAAAACGCTTGCTACAGCCGCGGCTCCCAAAGCATTAGGTATCGCAGAAGCCCCTACTAGACGCAGTGCCACAGCTTCTCTGCCCAAGGGGGTAACCAAATCAAAATGTGCGCGGCCTTCGCGTATTTCTACATCAGCGGCGCGAACCTGATCTGTTGGCAACTCTCCAAAAGAGAGAACGTGGCCTACTTTTCCTGCGCCCATCGCCGCGGTGAAAGAGTCATAACTACCGAGAATCGCCGTGCCGTCGGATGGCAAACTTTCAATCAATTCAAACTTACTTGCTGCGATTATTTCTCTAGATCCGAACTCCCCCACATGCGCGTTACCAACAGTGAGAACAACTCCAATTTTAGGTTGAGCCACCGCTGTGAGCGCGGCGATATCGCCCTTATGTCTCGCGCCCATTTCCACTATGCAATACTCGGTGCTCCGGGTGCAACGAAGCAGCGTTAACGGAACACCTAGTTCATTATTCAAAGAACCCAATGGCGCAATTGTTTCATGGTGAATCGAGAGAATCGCTTGTAACAGATCTTTAGTGGTCGTCTTGCCTTGAGAGCCAGTTATGCCGATGACGGTGAGGTTCTTTAGTTCTTTGCGAACATGGATAGCCAATTTAGTCAGGGCTACAACGACATCCGGAACATTAATTGAAGGATAATTAACCGCGTGCGAAACTATCGCTATTGCGCATCCACGAGCGAAAGCATCCGCTAAAAAATCATGTCCATCTGCATGTTCGCCTTTGAGAGCGAAAAAGATTCCACCAGGTAACACGTCTCGCGAATCGAAGGTCGAGCTTTCTGTAATCGTTAAATTCGCCGGAGCATGTAACTCACCGCCTACTATTTCGGCAATTTCAGATGCAAATAGAGTAATCATTTCAAATTCGCAATCTCTTCAGCCAGTACGGCCCGATCATCAAATTCGTGAATTACGCCTGCGATCTCTTGACCAGATTCGTGTCCCTTGCCCATGACGATCACGATGTCACCGGGGCTCGCCTGAGAGATGGCATAAGCGATTGCTTTCCTGCGATCTTCAATGACCGCGTGAGGTTGTGCAAGAGAAAGACCGCTCGTCATCGCTTCTAAGATTGCATTCGGGTTTTCAGAACGTGGATTATCACTGGTAAATACCGCGATATCACAGCCGTTCAAAAGCTCTCGTCCCATGAGTGGCCTCTTTGAACTATCTCGATCTCCACCACAACCAAGAACCCCAATAACCCTCCCTGTTTTTCTCTCGGCGCATGCTTCGAGAACGCGCGCGACTGCATCGGGCGTATGCGCATAATCCACATAGGCGCCAAAATTCTGTCCGGCGAATACTTCCTCTAAGCGGCCTCGAGCCCCAGTGAGTTTAGGAATAATCGTTTCCAACAGCAGTGGATCAACGCCACTTTCGCAAGCGATAGCAATTGCCATCAATGCGTTGTCAAGGTTGAAACTCCCCAGTAATGGCAAGAAAGAATTGATTAATATCCCGCCAGTTCCACGAATAGCAATTTCATACCCGCGCTTGTCGCGAATCGCATGCACATAATTCCAATCCGCTGTTACGTCTTTGCGAGATAAAGATTGATACGGAATTGAAAGATTTTGTGCAAGCTTCATGCCATGCGAATCATCAATATTGATAAGAGCTAAACCTGCATATTCGAAAGCAAATAAGGAACGTTTGACCGAAAAATACTCTTCAAGAGTCGAATGAAAGTCGAGGTGATCCTGCGAAAGATTCGTAAAACCCACAATGGAGAAATGAGCACCGCGAATCCGGTCTAAAGCAATCGCATGGCTTGATACTTCCATCGCAAGATTGGTGACGTGTCGTTCCTTCATTGAAGCAACAAGTGCTTGGAGTTCTGCGCTCTCTGGAGTCGTGTGTTTACTCGCCAAAATATCTTTGCCGATGCGAGTTTCGACAGTTCCGATCAGCCCTGCTTCACGGCCCGCTAAAGTCCAAATTTGATGTAAGAGTGTGGTTGTTGTGGTTTTTCCGTTAGTACCAGTTATCCCGACGGAAAATAAATCTCGCATTGGTTCCCCATAGAACCAAGCGCTCAATCCACCTGCTACACGTCTAGGGTTATCTACAACGATTATTGGTAATCCATTGAAAACTCTGCTGCCTTCGGAATCGGTCAACATCGCTACTGCGCCACGCTTGTGCGCTTCCTGTGCAAAATTGGCACCGTGAGTTTTCGCGCCGGCAAAGGCCAGGAAGATATCTCCCGCTTCAACTTCGGAACTCGCATTCGTTAAACCAGTGACAGGCAGATCAATATTCGAAATCGGAACTCCGAGGAAGTTCTCAATGTGATTCAGGGATTTACTATCAGCAGTAAATGGTCTTTCCATCAGCTTTTTACCTTTACTGCGGCAAGTCGCGCTGCTTTCTTTAATTGCGCTTCGTTAAGCGGGTATGCAACGGCCTTTGTCTTTGTTGGAGCGATATGTTTTGACGCAAGGACAAATGCCATGACTTTCTTAAATACAGGTGCACCCAACGTTCCACCCCAGTGAATTCCTTGAGGTGCCTGAATAGTCACGCTCACAACATAGCGAGGCGCATCGGTGGGAGCCATTCCGATAAATGATGCTGTATATCCGTGGTAACACGAGCAAGCTGGATCAACTCGCATTGCGGTTCCAGTTTTACCCGCAACTCGATAGCCAGGTATTGCGGCTTCAGGTGCTGTTCCGTTTGCAGAGACAACACTTTCCATCATCAGGCGAAGTTTTGCCGCAGTCTCCGCACTAACAACTCTGGTACTTTTTTGAGAGTCAGCGGGAGTGAAATGCCCACTTGCATCGCTCGTTCCAGCTATAACAGTCGGAGATACCCGAAGACCAGCGTTGGCAATTGTGGCGAAGATGCTTGTCGCTTGCATTGCGGTGAGTGAATAACCTTGCCCAAATGCAACAGTTGGTGCAGTAGTACCGCTCCAAATAGAAACATCTGGCAACTTACCGTTGGACTCCCCGGGCAATCCAGAATTAGTTGAACTACCGACGCCAAATTTCTTCAAATAATCGTGAAGGATATTGTTATCCAACTTGGCGCCAATTTTAATAGTGCCCGTGTTGCTAGAAATTGCCAAAATTCCCGAAGTTGTTAATCGTTGCGTGGGATGACGTTCATGATCTTTAAATGTTCCGTTAGATACTTGCAAGCTATATGGGACGGTAAATATAGAGGTGGGGGTAATAGCGTTTTCTTCAATCGCCGCCGCCATAGTCATTACTTTGCCTGTAGAGCCTGGTTCATAAGCATCTTGCACGGATGGATTGCGAGTAAGGTCTAAAGAAATACTTGAACCTTTGGCAGGATCAAAAGTAGGAGCGGTCGCATGTGCCAATATCTGACCAGTCTTAGGGTCCATCACAATTACAGTCCCAGATATAGCATGCGAAGCTTTGACTGCATCTGAAATTGCCTTAGCCGCTACCCATTGAATATCGCGATCGATAGTCAATCGAACTGTTGTTCCTGCTTGAGCCGCTATCAATTCACTTTGAGACCCAGGAATTTCGGCTCCAAATCCCGATTCGTAAGTATATTTTCCGTCAACGCCTTGCAACACTGAATTCATGCTGGACTCGAGGCCAGCTGCACCGGTTCCATCTTCATGGACAAAACCTAAAAGTGATGCCAACAAAGAGCCAGAAGGATAATCGCGTGTGTAAGTTCTTTCCGCTGAAAACCCATAAATCTTCTTCTGGCTTTCGCTTCGACTCAAACTATCGTTGTAATTGCTTATAGCCAACTTCAAGCTATTCCACTGAGCCGGGGTTGCCTCTGATACAACTTTTGTCCACAACTTCTTACCTGTAAGGGCTACCTTCAAATCATAAACAGGTACTCCCAGAATCGGAGAAGCGATTTGAGCTGCTTTGAGTGGATTGGGAATTAGTTTCTGATTCACTACGATGTTTACAGAAGCAATACTTCGGGCAAATTCAATTCCATTGACATCTGTAATAGCGCCTCGCGCCGCTAACATAGTTCGCGTAGAAGTCATTTCACTGGCCGCACGTAATGTGTAATCGCTCGAATTTAAAGCCTGGATATCAACAAAGCGAGCAGCAAATATCGCCAGCGCAATGAGAACAATTATTGAAAGCCAGCGAATCCGGTCCCGCGTTAACCTAGCATCGCCCATAGTTAGCCCTTATTTCCGACAGGTTGAACTGCATCCGGTTTCAAAGAAATAAACCGCGGGTTCTGCGAGGCAACCATGCCAAGATAATGTGCACGCATCGCCAAAACCTCCGGCGAAGAAACTTTGGCAATCTCCCGCATGACTGCTTCACGTTGATCGCTCAGGGAAGTAACTTCGCTAGTGAGCCGGCGCAATTCAAATGCGTCTTGCGCTAAGAGAGTGTTAATCGTCAAGAGTGCCAACAAACCACAGACACCAATGAAGGTAACAAAAATGGCAAAGCCTTTATGGTCTACACGTTTGCCCGATGAGAGATCGGGAACAAGTGAAAGGGCGGCTTTAGCAGTTCTTCCACTTGCTGCTTTTCTTGAGCGAACAATCGATGGAGCAAGTGCTGTCATCGCCATTAGGCAGCCCTCCTTTCGATTGCGCGCAATCGAACTGACTGTGCGCGTGGGTTAGTTTCTACTTCAGAATCTGTTGCCTTCTCACTGCTCTTGATGACGAGGGCAAACTTCGCAGCAAGCTCAGGAATCTCTACTGGCAAGCCGCGAGGAGTTCCAGAAGTTGTAGATTTAACAAATAGCTCTTTCACTATCTTGTCTTCAAGAGATTGGAAGGACATCACAACTAAACGTCCACCAACAACAAGTGCGCTCATCGAATCTGGGAGCGCTCGAGTGAGTGCACCTAACTCATCGTTAACCGCGATACGTAGAGCTTGAAATGTTCGTTTGGCTGGATTTCCCCCAGTACGACGTGTTGCAGCAGGAATATTCTCTTTTACTAACTCGGCTAAAAAGGAGGTTGAATTCAATGGCTTCAATTCACGTTCGCGAATGATGGCGTCAACAATGCGTGGGGCAAATCGTTCTTCACCATACTGACGCAAAATCCGGATTAGTTCATCTCGGCTGGCGTTATTTACTAAATCTGCGGCGCTCTGCCCCTGACTGCGATCCATCCGCATATCCAAAGGAGCTTCTATTGAATAAGAAAAACCGCGTTCAGATTCATCAACTTGCATAGATGAAATACCTAGATCAAAGAGAATTCCATTTACTTTCTTAAATCCAAGAGAGGTTATGACTTCAAGAATTTCATCATAAACAGCATGAACTGGAAGGAAGCGCCCTGCATATTTAGAGAGGCGGGCAGTTGCAAGGGCCAACGCTTCTGGGTCTCTATCTATTCCAATGAGAGTGAGTTGAGGAAATTTCTCAAGCAGCGCTTCGGAATGTCCACCTAAACCTAAAGTTGCATCGACGACAACAGGGTTCTGTGTTGCTTGGATAGAGGGAGTTAGAAGGTCAATGCAGCGATCAAGCATTACTGAAATATGTTTTGCCATCTTCTCCCCCTGCCTTTTAGTTAGTGCTTCCGATAAAACTTTTCACTTGTAAACTTTTGTCTCTCTCACCTCTGGTCACCGCCGCCCGACGGAACTGTGTAGCGGCGCCGGGGAAGGGGCGCCGCTTCTAATGGTCGGCGGTGGCCACAAATGAGAGCCACGAATTTCCTAGAAGAGTCCTGGGAATACCTCCTCGGATACATCAGCAAATCCCTTTTCGCGATCTGCTAGATATTCATTCCATGATGCTGAATCCCAAATTTCGACTCGAGTATTTGCGCCGATAACAACGCACTCTTTTTCCAAACCTGCATAAGTGCGAAGTCCTTGAGGAATTGTTATGCGACCTTGACGATCAGGAATTTCATCGTGAGCTCCAGCAAACATGACGCGCATATAGTCGCGAGCTGATTTTGCAGTGACTGGCGCTTGTCTTAGAGCTTCTGTAATAGTTGCAAATTCACTTGATGGAAAAACATAAAGACAACGTTCTTGACCTTTTGTAATTACTAAACCAGAAGCTAAATCTTCGCGAAATTTCGCAGGAAGAATGAGGCGACCCTTCTCATCAAGGCGAGGTTCGTGGGTGCCAAGAAACATTTTCTTCAGGTCCCCTTCCCCAGGTCCCTAGGTAACGATTCCCCACTTTACTCCCTTTCTCTCCATTTTCAACCACCTTTCGCCACTTGGGCCCCTTCGCCTCCCCCTTCCACCCCACTTGGCGCCTGATCGCCACTTCGGGCAATTGGGTGATGACGCGCCGAGTTTTCGGGCGCAAAAAAGGGCCCCTTAGGGCCCGTGGATTTCGAGAGAGGTTGCTACTTACCGCTCAAAATTACGTTTATCCCAGCGCTCTTCCATCCGTGAGCCCAGCGAGCGCCGTTGCTTTTTGCTCCGTGGAGCTTTGAGCCCGCGAAGTCCCGAGGCGCTTGAGAGGGCAAAAGTCACGCCAGCAAGGGAGATGAGAAAACCGCCGATTCCGACGGGAATAGCTTTGGCGATCAACCCTGCAAAGAGTATGGCTATGCCTAGGAAGACGAGGGAAATTCCAGCGATGATTCGAGATCTGCCGGGATAGAGGCGAGTACCCGTTAACGTGGAAAGAAGGTGAGGATCATCAGCGCTGAGAGCTTCTTCCATCTGCGCAAGCATCTGACGTTCGTGCTCAGATAACGCCATCTGGGGCTCCCCTCTCTGCCTATTTTTCGGGCAATTTCGCTTAGAACTGACCAACGCATACACAATAGAACATAAAGATGTGAATTGCCTACTGGCAGCAACTACTTATCTTCATCCTCCGGAACGACTAATCGAGCCGGACGCACGCTCCCCCGACCAAAGCGAGCCTGGGCTTGATCGGCTGCGCTCTCGGCTTCGCGCCATCCCTTCTCGCGGGCTCCTAAAAGCATCTGCTCAGGGGCATCATCAGCCAGGTTTTCAAGGCCCACTCCGACCATTCGAAGCCTCGCTCCTTCGATGCCCATCGCCTGATACAAAGTTTTAACAACTTCATATGTCTGATGAGAGTTGTCGATTGCCAGCGGCAAAGTTTTGGATCGGCTGACAGTAGTGAAATCTGCGTAACGCACCTTGATAGAAATCGTTTTTGCAAAGAGCGATCGTTCGCGCAAACGTGCAGTGGCTTTCTCTGTAAGACGGAGGAATTCTTGCAATATCAATTCAGGGTCATCGATATCTCTGACAAAAGTTTCGGCAGCGCTAATGCTTTTCTCTGGTTCATTGACGACGACGTCTCGGTAATCTCGGCCCCACGCTAATTCATAGAGAGAAGAACCTGAAGCTTCACCTAGCGCACGGATCAGCGTTGCGCGTGGAGTATTGGCAATTTCTTCAACTGTTCGCAAACCTAAACGTTCGAGAACTTCTGCAGTCTTTGGGCCGACCCCCCAGATAGCAGAGACTGGAAGTGGGTGAAGGAAGGTGAGAATTCTATCTGCAGGTATTTCTAACATTCCGTTGGGTTTGCATCTTCCTGAAGCAAGTTTTGCGATGAATTTTGAAGGAGCTATGCCGACCGAACAGGTGATGCCTTCTTGTGCGAATATTTTTGAGCGGATGTCTTGTGCAATCTCACGCGGTGTACCCAGTAATCGCTGGGAACCGGTGACGTCGAGGAAAGCTTCATCTAACGATATTGGCTCGACGTATGGCGTATACGAGTGGAAGATCTCCATGATGTGTTCGGAAACTTCGGCATATCGTGCGTGGTCGGGTGCGATAAAGAGCGCATGGGGTGCAAGTCTTTGCGCGCGACCAACAGGCATTGCTGCATGTATTCCAAATGTTCGTGCTAGATAATTTGCTGAGAGAACTACACCTCTGGGGCCAACGCCTACAACTACCGCTTTGCCTTTAAGAGAAGGATCATCGCGTTCGGAAACAGATGCATAAAAGGCATCCATATCGACATGCAAGATGGTGGCACTATTCACGTTACGAGAGTACTTCTACTTAGCGACCATTTTTCGTAAGCAGCGCGCAAATCCCATGCCCCAGTTGCGCGCACCGATACGCCCCGAGAGCCAGTACGACGAAGGTCTCCACGTACTAAGAAAAGACGGGTATTAAAGAGCAAATTCGAGTACTCGCTCTGGGTATCGCTAAAGAAAGTTGCATCGGTGCACCCGTAACCATCATCGATACTCAAAAAAAGAACTCGTCTACCCGAACGAACTGGCGGAGATTGCAAAGCAACTTTGACCCCTGCTACCAGAACTGATGACCCGGATCGCTGCGCAAGAAGATCAGCAGAACGTACTGCGCCAATCTCGTTGAGGAACTCTGCATAAAACTCGAGGAGATGATGGGAAACTTCCATCCCTAAATGCTTCACCTCGTTTCGAACTCGCTCGTGTGCATCGAGACCTCGCAGGCCACTAGAGAGAAGCTGCGGTGGGTCAAAACCTAAATTCAATTGTCCGCCAGATAATGAGCGCACAGGAGATCGAGTTAAATCACCAAGGTGCAAGAGAAGGTCCCGACGGTTGATAACACCATCTTCTACTTTATGAAGTTCATCAAAAGCACCGACAAGAATCAGCGCCTCGATAATCGGATAAGAGGCTCCTGCGCGGCGATAGAAATCTGACAAATCCAAATAAGGTTGGCCTTCAAGAATTGATTGAATCTCCTTTGCGCTAATACCGGATAAATCACTAAGTGAAATACGAATCGCATACCCTCGTCCATCAGGTAGAACCAGTGTGCGACCCGTTGATTTATTATCAATAAGGGCAACAGGAGTCCGTGCAGTTGAAGCATCTACTCGCTCTACACGGTATGTAGCGGCAGAACGGTTGACATCAACAGGTGCAATAGCGATGCCTAATTGACGAGCATCATCGAGAATTAAGCGTTTGGGGTACATGCCTGGATCATGCGTCAACACACCTGCAATAAATGCCGCAGGGTGGTGGGCTTTTAGCCACGCAGATTGATAAGTAGGGAGAGCAAAAGCGGCAGCATGGGCTTTACAGAATCCAAAAGATGCAAAGGCGCGCAGAACCTGCCAAATAGCATCAACTGTTGAAAGCTCATACCCGCGGGCAATTGCAGCTGGATAGAACCAATCACATACCTCTTGCTGGCTTTCACGCTCACCGAGTGCGCGCCGCTTTTCATCGCCTTCGGCAAGGCTTACGCCCGTCATGATTGAGATGATTGAAATAACCTGCTCGTGGAAGACGACAACGCCCTCCGTCTCACGCAGGGTTTCGTAGAGATCTGGATGGATTATTTGCGCATCGCTCCACCCATGGCGAGCAGAAAGAAATGGTGAAATCATGTCGCTCTTTACCGGCCCTGGTCGAAAGAGCGAGATATCAACAATTAGATCTGTAAATGTTTCGGGCGCTAACTTGCCAACTAGTTCGCGCTGTCCAGGGCTCTCGACCTGAAAGATGCCAAGGGTGCGAGTAGATGCAATCAAATCAAAGGTTGCTCTGTCATCTAGTGGCACCGCATCAATATCTACTGGTTCTTCTTCGGTGCGTTCAATTTCGGTGATGGCATAAGCAATACTCGATTGCATACGCACACCTAAAATATCTAATTTGAGCAGACCCACTGCTTCGACGCCATCTTTATCAAATTCAACCATCGGATACCCCCCTGCACTAATCTGCAAAGGAGCTCGATCAAGAAAACCGCCATCAGATAAGACAACAGCACAAGGATGCATAGAGAGGTGACGAGGTAAACCATCTAGGCGTTGCGCCAAAGAGATGGTCATCGCTACAAGTGGATTTGCAAGATTGATATGGCCTAGCTCGGGTAAATTGGTAAGAGCTTCTGAGATATTGCGTGCACGGATATGCGGCATAGATTTTGCCAAGAGATCAATCTCGGCATACGGCAGACCAAGGGCGGCACCAGTATCGCGAATTGCATGGCGGGCACGATAGGTATCGACCATAGAAACTGTTGCGCAGCGTGAAGTGTTGCCAGGTTTATCCCATTGCGAATCGCCATAACGTTTAAAAACCAAATCATAAATTTCTAGACGTCTGGCAGATTCGACATCGATATCAATATCAGGAAGAGCGCGGCGAAGTGGCGAACAGAAACGTTCCATAAGTAGGCCATGCTGCAAAGGATCGACCCCTGAAATCCCAAGAAGATGGCAGATTAAAGAACCAGCGCCACTTCCACGTGCTGCAACCCGAATACCTGCACCTCGCGCCATATCGGTAATGTCGGCAACGGTGAGAAAATAAGATTCGTAACCAAGAGTTGATACGGTAGCGAGTTCATCATCTAAACGTTGCTGGGCTTTGCTTATTGTTGCGCTATCGCTATATCTCCAGTTAAGCCCTGCAAGAGATCGCGAGCGAAGAAGTTCTTTCATCTCTTGGTGCGAGGAGGCTCCGACTACATGAGCCTCGGGAAGATGAATCCCGCCAAGACCGATATCGCGTGTAGGAGAAAGAATTGCGCGCTCTGCCCACTCTTGCGTCGTTGCTAATAATTCACGGCCCGTGCGCTCTCCTGCTGCGCGAGCAATCTCATCTGCTAAAGCAATCATGGTCGTAGTAGATTTGAAATAGCTCTCTGCATTTTTCCGCTCAATATGTCGCGGGTGCAATGGAACTAAAGCGCGAGCACAATCCAAAATATCGGCAACAGGTCCATCTTCGGGATCGCGCATTCGTACTGCGTTAGTGAGAACAGCAGGGATTGCGTTATCGCGAGCAAATATCAAGGAACGTGCAGCGTGATGAGTAGAGCGTGCTCCATCACCAGCCACAAGGTGCGAGACGCATTCGATAGCGCTATCTAAGAAAAACTCACGTATCTGAGCGAAACGCTCGAGAGCCAAATCTGGGCGTCGTTCGGTAATTGCATTACCTATAAGAGACTCCGGTCCATGCAGCGCCAAGAGATTGCTGCTGTACTCGCCGAAGCGTTGAAGAAATTCGAGGGTAAGCGTTGGGTTTTTGCGAGCGCTATCTTTTGAGTAAGTATTGAGCGATGTTAGTAATCGGCAGAGGCTGCGCCATCCTCCATCGCTGTGCGCTAAGAGAGTGATGCGTCCTGATTGTTCGGGTAGATCAATTGCAAGATCAACTCCGATTATTGGTGCGATGCCAAAATCAACGCAACTTTGAGCAAATAAAGTGGCACCTGCTAAACCATTGCGGTCGGTGAGTGCGAGCGCGGACATTTCATATTCGTGAGCACGTACAACCAGATCGTGCGGTTGTGTTGTTCCGTATTTAAATGAGTAAGCGCTATAAGTGCGCAGGTGCGTGAAGGAGTTCGTGAGAGTCATTAGAGTGAGGTGATCCGCCATTCGCCACTGGTTTCATCTCGCTCCAGTTGGAATGTGGTCAGTGACCCAATAGGTGCCGCCTCTACGCGCCATAGAGCCCGAGCTCGGTCATCGGGACGGAAGAGACCATCGCTCATGCGGTTCCACCATCCCCCAGATTCACACCACCTCGATAAAACGGCATGGATGCGAAAACGCTTGCCACGGTAGGTGAACTCCACCGGGGTCGCGCCATCGGCAATAACCTCGTGCCGCTCTGGGATCTGCTTTTCGAACATATGTTCGAAAAATAGCCCCTAGCGCCGACATAGGCAAGTGAGCCTGGCTGGACACGCCAAAGGCTCATATAGTTGAAACTTCAACCATTTACTTCTACTCTTCCACCTGTCCATCCCGCATAACAAGGAGTCCCATGAACGCAGTTCTAGTAATCGGGCGAGTTCTCTTCGCCATAATCTTCATCAACTCAGGCATCAACCACTTCCTCAAGCTCGAAGCTATGGCTGGCTACGCCACGTACAAGAAAGTTCCTGCAGCTAAAGCCTCTGTGCTTCTCTCAGGCTTGATGATTCTCGTTGGCGGAATTTATGTCGCCCTTGGAATCTACGCCGACCTTGGCGCACTTCTTATCGCAATCTTCTTAATTCCGACTGCGTTCTTGATGCACGCATTCTGGAAAGAAACTGATGCAACCGCAAAGATGAATGAGTCAATCGGATTCTTCAAAGATCTCTCACTTGCTGGCGCTGCACTGATGCTCTTCGCTCTTATCGGAGCGGGCGCAAATATCGGACCATCAATCACCTCTGCATTCTTTAACTTCTAAATCCGACTCTACACAGATGCCCGTTACGCGAAAGCGTGGCGGGCATCTGTCATGATCGGCTAATGGAAATCCTCGGAGCCCTCATCGCCGGTTCTTTCATCGGCGCAGTCCTTGGATTTATTGGGGCTGGTGGAGCAATGCTCTCGGTTCCGATTCTCACTTACCTCTTTAACTTCACTCCCCACCACGCATCTACCGCCGCTCTTGCAATTGTTTTTGCTGCAGCACTCGCTGGAACAATCCCCAAATTTAAGAAGGGTGATCTTCTCATCCGTGAAGCGGCAACAATCTGGTCATTAGGTCTATTAACAAACGTTGGTGGTTCGTGGATTTCTCACCGCCTCTCTGATGGCGCAATCATGACTGGCTTTGCCATTGTTCTGACTGCGGCAGGTTCGTCCATGCTGATTAAGCCCGTGAGCGGAAATGAAAAACGAATGTCGCCCATCATCTTGATCCTTGTTTCTTTAACAATTGGCTTGATGACTGGTCTCTTCGGGATTGGCGGCGGATTCCTTGCCATCCCCGTTTTAGTTCTGGCTTTTAAAACTCCACAAAATAAAGCTGCCGGAACTTCTCTATTGATCATCTCCATGAATTCGCTGACCGCCCTCTTAGCCCATTACCGCCAATGGCAAGAAGTTAATTGGTCAATTCCAGCGATCATGGCTCTATCAGCGGTAGCGGTTGCCAGCTTCGCATCCCACCATGCTCCAAAAGTTTCTGGAATAGCGCTACGCAGAGCTTTTGCTTATCTTCTCTTTTGCGTTGCAGCCTTTACCTTGATTCAAACCTACTTAGCCTGAGGTAGTTTTCTCTTATGTCTGTTGACCATCCAGCCGTGGCTCGAGTATCAGCCGCTCTTGCAAGCGCGGGAATAAACCTTTCGATCACTCACCTTTCAGATTCTGCACGCACTGCAGCTGAAGCCGCCGAAGCTCTTGGCATCGAAGTAGGTCAAGTGGCCTCTTCAATCGTTTTCAAACTCCCAGGCGGTGCACCACTGCTTGTCATCACAAGCGGCCGCCATAAAGTTGATACAGCCCTTGTTGCGCAGAATCTCGGAGTCGAAAAACTTCATCGCGCTGATGCAGATTTTGTTCGCGAACATTCCGGTTTCGCTATCGGGGGCGTGAGCCCACTGGGGTGGATTTCTAAGCCAGAAATTATCCTCATTGATGAAGCGTTAAACGATTACGACGTGGTTTGGGCTGCTGCTGGACATCCCCATGCGGTCTACCCGACATCATTTGCTGAGTTAATCCGATGCACTGGCGCTAAGCCGATGGTCGTTGGTGAATGAAAATTAACCATCGATGATTCTTAAATCCACGGTATATCCAGGAAAAGTTCACGGCCAAGTTCTTTTGCTGATTCATGGGATGGGCTCGGCTTCCACCGCTTGGAAGCCAATCCTCAACCAGTTAAGTGAACTGACAACGGTTGTGACCATTGATTTACCTGGGCACGGTGAAACTCCGATGAGTAAAGAACAACTAATGGATCCCCAATCTTTAGCCCGCGCCGTATTCGCAACTATGTCCTCACATGGTTACGAACGCTTTCATGTAGTGGGCAATTCTCTCGGTGGATGGATTGCGCTCGAAATGGCAGCCATCAAACCTGAAGCGATAGCTTCTGTCATTGGTTTAGCGCCTGCCGGTTTATGGCTGAAACCATTTAACGCGCGATATCCGGGGACTGCCGTTGCGCGATTGATGGCAAGTAGCGTGAAAGTGATTTCGCCAATGTTGCTGCACTTTGAGTGGGCGCGAAAAATTGGGTTTGAAAGCGTTAGTCCACTGTGGCGCAATCTCTCCTATGAAACTTGTTTGGATGCCACTCGAGCCATGGCAACTTCTGCTGGTTACTATCCAGCGTGGGATGCAATGTTGAAGAAACGATTTACTGGGCAAATACCAAATTCAGTTCCATTAGCAGTAATTTTTGGAGTCGAAGATAGAACTCTTCCTGCGGCAACTTGCCAAGAGCGCTCTCTTGTACCGCCCCATACTCAGTGGATTATTCTTAACGATTGCGGGCATGCACCGATGTGGGATCACCCCACACTTATCGTTAACGAGATTATAAAAACCGCTGGTCTTTCCTAATGGTCACAGTTATCTATTTTTGGCGAATTCCTAGTAGAAGATTTCTATTTGCTCTGTGGAGAATGGCGCGGGATCCACGAATTATTCGCGCATTTCCTGGAATACATTTTGCAAAAGTATTGGGGTGCGGCAAAGGAGAAACTTTTACTCCCCTAGATGCAGACCTGCATCGCTGGGGCGTTCTCTTCACCATTGATGGCGCCTCTCTCGAAAATTTCGATAACTCAAAGATTGTTAGAGGCTGGCGTGAAAGATCCACACATGAATTTCGTATCCTGCTCGACCCCATTTCATCGCATGGCCAATGGTCAAAACAAGAACCTTTCAATTCATCTGTGAGGCCTAGCCAAAATGGCCAAGTTGTTGCTATCACAAGGGCGAGAATCGCTTGGAAACAAAATATTAAATTTTGGAAAGCAGTACCTACTGTCACTAAGAGCTTGCACAATTCGCCGGGCCTCATAGCAGCAATTGGAATTGGGGAAGCTCCTATCGGATTACAAGGAACGTTCTCACTCTGGGAATCAGCAGATGCGCTACGCGATTTTGCCTACAAAGGCGCTGCGCACCGCGAAGCCATCGAGGCAACTGCACGCAACAATTGGTATTCGGAAGAACTTTTTGCCCGCTTTGCAGTTCGTGATGTACGAGGTTCACTCTAAAGTAGGGCAGACTTACCACCGTGTCGATGCGCCAATATAACCCTCGTCGAAATCGACGAGGTGGAATTTCTCCAAAGGCCAAGACTTTCTTATCATTTCTCTTAGCAGTAGCTATTGCTTTACAGATTTCTTACCCATTGATTAGCGGGGAACCTCTTCGCCTTGCCACAATCGCCACTGTCTATTTTGGCGCCGCTGCGATGTCCTTGCATGCACTCTTTGCTTACGGGGCTCGTTATGCCTTCCCGTACCTTGCAATCACGCTCTTCTTTGGTTTATTCATAGAACAACTTGGACTTAAAACCGGTTGGCCCTTTGGCAATTATTCCTACGACGGAACTCTCGGATTCCAAATCTACGGAGTACCACTCGTCGTTCCTTTTGCATGGGCGATGATGGCTCATCCGGTTTTGATTGTTGCGCGAAGAGTGACAAAGCACTGGGTCTTTCTTTATGGCGGAATCGCGATGATGGCTTGGGATCTCTTTCTTGATCCTCAGATGGTCGCTGCAGGTCGTTGGAGTTGGGTATTCACTGGTAGCCATGTCCCTTTCGAAAAAGAAATCCCTGTCTCTAATGCTTTCGGTTGGCTTCTCGCCGGAATGGGCCTTACTGCGCTGCTGCACATTTCCCTTCCACGCAAGCGACGCAAAGAGAGTGCGAACTTTTCTGCCGTAGATATTTTCCTTGGTTGGACTTTATTTTCTGGAGTTATAGGAAATCTTTTCTTTTTCGATCGCCCCGGTGTCGCCCTCTTTGGAGGCTTAATACTCGGAACTACTCTGGCGCCCTACTTTTTCTCCCGTTGGCTCGGGCGACCTTAAGGTCTGATTGTGGGCTACTTGCTCGTACTGTTCATACCTCTGACACTTCTGATCAATACTGTTTTTAATGCGCTGCTTTTACGTCGCCCACTCGACATCCCTCAGAAATTCAACGGTTCAGTCGATGTGCTTATTCCACTTCGAAATGAAGAGGAAAATCTCATTGGCCTACTTGAATCCCTGCGTTCACAAGTAGGAATAGAAAGAATTCATTTCTATCTTCTAGATGACAATTCCACTGATAACACATATTCAAACTTGCTTGCGCACATTGATGAAGACTCTCGATTCACCGCACTGCGCGGCAAAGAACTTCCTTCCCAATGGCTCGGTAAACCTTTCGCCCTTCATCAGCTAATTGGGCAAAGTGATGCAGAGACAATCGTCCTCATCGATGCCGATGTTCGGTTAGCTCCCCACGCCATTGCAAATTCTGCGGTGAAAATGGGCCAACACAATCTGGATTTCGTTTCAATTTATCCACGTCAGATTGCACTCACTTTCGCAGAGCGCTTGATTCAACCACTCTTGCAATGGTCCTGGATGTCGACGGTCCTACTACGTATTGCTGAAAGATCTTCAAATCCGAAATTAGCTGTCGCGAATGGACAATTTCTCATCTGTACATCCCACGCTCTCAAAAAAATTGGTGGCTTCGAACAGAACAAGCGAGCAATCCTTGATGACATCTTTCTGGCTCGAACTCTATTGCGACAAGGATTTCATGGGAGTGTTTTTGATGGATCACGAATTGCTCGTTGTCGAATGTATTCTTCCTGGAAACAAGTTCGCGATGGATATACAAAGTCTCTCTGGAGTGGGTTTGGTTCGATTGCTGGATCTTTCGTTGCAATCGCATTTCTCTTCTCCTCTAGCGTGCTCCCATTCCTTATGATTATTCTCGGATTTACGTGGGCATGGATTGGCTATGTAGCGATCGTGCTCACGCGCGTAATCTCTGCACTTTCAACGCAAGGGCGCGTTCGAGATAGCCTTCTTCATCCGATCTCCGCCCTCGCCTTGATTTATCTCATTGTTCGCTCTTGGGCACAACGAGGACGCGTGCAATGGAAGGGCAGAACTCTATGAGCCGCGTAATAGTTATTGGTGCGGGAATTGGCGGAATGGCTACTGCCGCGCGTCTAGCCAAAGCAGGTCACGAAGTTATCGTTTACGAAAGTTCTGACCGAGTTGGCGGCAAATGCAGAACCGAATGGATTGGTCGATATGCCTTCGATACCGGACCTTCGCTTCTTACCTTACCTGCCGTTTTCCGCGATCTCTTCTTAAAGACGGGCGCTCCCCTTGAAAAAGAGCTCACCCTTGAACCAGTGGACCCATCTTTTGATTATCGGTTTACCGATGGCAAGAGCGTTAAATTTGCAAATCTCTCACGCTATGAAACATTACGATCAATTTCCCAATCACTCGGAGATGAAGAATCTAAAGAATGGAACTCTCTGCTCTTGCGCGCAGAGAAGATGTGGGATGTTTCGCGTGAACCTTTCATCGAATCAGAACTCCGCTCACCTATGTCGCTTCTCAAGCGACCTACACTTCTGCGAGATTTAAAAATAATCGCCCCATGGCGATCGCTCAGGTCTCTCATCCAAAAATCCACTAGAGATTTTCATATTCAATATATTCTCGATCGATATGCAACCTATAGCGGATCGGATCCAAGAAAGGCTCCCGCAGTCCTGCTCTCTATCGCTTTTGTTGAGGAAGCATTTGGTGCATGGCATATTGCCGGTGGAATCGGAAAGTTGTCAGAAGCAATTCATTCTCGTGCCCTCAAACTGGGAGTAGTCTTTCATCTCGATACTCGCGTAGAGACGATTGCCAATGACGGCAAGAAGGTAACAGGAGTGCACCTCGCCTCCGGAGAATTCATCGCTTCAGAGATTGTCATAGCAAATGCTGACGCTTCTACGGTTTATAACTCGATGCTCTCAAAAGATCTGCCTGCTATAAAGAGGCAGAGAAAAGCCCTATCGCGTTCGCAAAGTTCGGTGGCAGGGTTTTCGTTATTTCTTGGGCTCCGTCCCGAGGAAGGCTCGACCAAACTTTCGCATCACACGGTTCTATTCCCGGAGAATTATGAAGCCGAGTTTGATGCAATTTTCACAAATAATCTGCCGGTGGACGAACCGACCATCTATATCTGCGCACCACAAGATGCGTTAATGGTTAAGGATGAAGGGCACGAATCTTGGTCAGTACTGGTCAACGCGCCGCGACACAGCACAACAGGAGACGGTTTTGATTGGTCAGGTAGGTCATTCAATGAAGATTACGCGGCAAAGATAATCTCGCAAATTGAAGCTCGAGGAATTCCCATCCGAAATCGACTTGAAGTATTGGAAATTCGCACTCCCCTTGATTTGCAAAACGCTGTTTCGGCACCAGGTGGCTCTATCTACGGAACATCTAGCAATGGAGCGCGCTCTGCATTCTTACGAGCCAAAAATACTTCGACACTTGTTGGTCTGTTCTGCGTGGGAGGATCCGCTCACCCCGGCGGGGGTCTACCGCTCGTGGGAATTAGTGCGGAGATTGTTGCGAATGCAGTCTCTGGTAAGCAAAACGCAAGACGAGGAAAAAACTAAATCCTTGCAAGACAGTTAAAGCAATTGCGAAAGTTGTAGCCCACGTTATCGGAGCCAGGAGTGCGCAAAAAAGAAAACTAGCGCGCACTGGACGTTCTGCAGGAGTAACGACTCCGACTTCCTTAACGCCAGCGCCAACAACTCTGGCACGTGCATATTCTTGAAAAGAAGCCAGAGCCACAAGTGCTAAAACCCAGGCAACGGGAACTCCAAGGCGATAAAGAGCAACTGCCCAAAAGAATTCAGAGATGCGATCGGCGATCCCATCCCAGATTGCCCCTTTTCGGCTGGTGATTTCTTGATAAATAGCAAGGCTTCCGTCGATTCCATCAAAGAACAAAGAGAGAGCAAGAAATAGAGCGGCGTAAGAATGCGGCGAACTCCATGCTGCTGCAATTGCACAAGCGATTCCTGAGGAGGTGAGTAGGTTCGGCGTGATCCGCAGCGCAGAACAGGTTCGCGCCGCGCGATAGGAGATAGAGAGCCATCCGCCAACAATCCCTGAAGTTGACGCGCCGCCATGCAATAAGCCCCATTGTGATTTAAAATCAAGAAAGTTCATCGGGTGATACCTAAGTTGGTGTAAATTTCGCGTGTCGCAGTAGATGAGTTCATAGTATAAAAATGTAATCCCGGCGCTCCTGCTGCTAAAAGCTCTTGGCAGGACTTTGTCGCAATCTCGATTCCTGCTTTACGTACGCCATCAGGATCGTTTTCAAGTGGAGCAAATATTTGCAAAATCTCTGCCGGTATTGGCGTCCCATTCAAATCTGACATCCGGACAAGTTGTTTGAAATTTGTAATCGGTAGAATTCCAGGAATGATAGGAAGGGATGAACCCGCTTCCGCAAGTCGATTTACCATCGAACTCCATTTTTCAACTCCAAAGAAGAATTGGGTAATCGCAAAGCTCGCACCTCGATCTTCTTTTCTGAGAAGAGTCGAAATATCTTTGTCGAAATTACCTCCCGATGCAGGATGTCCATCCGGAAATGCCGCAACACCAATTGTGAAATCTCCAAACTCAGCTGCCAAGCTCACAAGTTCGTCGGCATGAGTGAAGCCATCAGGCGTCGAAACCCATGGCGCACTTGGCCCGCCTTGTGGATCTCCACGCAGGGCGAGAATTGATTTGATACCTGCATCTCGATATCTATTAAGAACATCGAGGATTTCACCTTTACTAGACCCTACGCATGTGAGGTGTGCAACGGTCGGAATTTTGGTTCGAGAAGTTATTTCAGAGGTAATAGCGATGGTTCGGTCTCTGGAAGAACCACCGGCGCCATAGGTAACTGAGATGTAGTCAGGGGCCGTGGAGGTTAGGCCCTCCATCGCCTGCCATAAGCGAGCTTCGCCCTGTGCATCCTTGGGAGGGAAGAACTCAAAGGAGAATGTAGATCTCATCTTGCCCTTCCTTTCGCTCACCTAGGAGAGTGAGGGTACCGTTATCACGTGACCCACCCACCGCAGCGCGCCTTAGCCGATATCCGAATTCGCGTACAACGCGACCTCACCGATTATCTGGCACTGCAAACTCACTACCTAGGCGAAATTGGCAGCGAGCTCGTTCCGGTAGCTGAAGCGATGAACTCTTTTCTTCTCGATGGCGGAAAACGATTGCGACCTCTCTTTGCCTATTGCGGATACCTCGCCGCTGGCGGAGTCGAGAGTGAAGCGGTAATTAAAGCCGTATCTAGTTTAGAACTCCTTCAGGCTTGTGCTCTTATTCATGATGATTTGATGGATGGATCAGATACGCGACGGAACAAACCTTCTATTCATCGCCACTTTGAAGCGATGCACAACGATGAAGATCTCACCGGCTCGCCCACCTCATATGGATCTTCAGCCGCAATTTTGTTAGGCGACTTAGCTCTTGTGTGGTCGGACCAGATGTTTCACACCAGCGGGATTTCATCTCAAGCATTGTTGCGTTCGTTAGCGATACATGACGAGATGCGCATTGAATTAATGGCCGGTCAATTTTTGGACATTCATGAACAAGCACTTGGTTCGTCAAGCGTTGCTCGCTCATTAAAAATTGCACGATATAAATCTGGTAAATATACAATCGAACGTCCGCTTCACTTTGGAGCAAGCCTTGCAATTGAGAGCCCGCAGAAGCTCACGGCCTTCATGGATATCTACTCAGAATTTGGATTACCACTTGGAGAAGCATTTCAACTGCGCGATGACTTACTCGGTGTTTTTGGCGATCCCTCGACAACTGGAAAGCCAGCCGGTGATGACCTGCGCGAAGGAAAGCGCACTGTCCTCATGGCCATGACTCACGACCGCGCGAGCCAAGCTCAAGAAAGCGCGCTCGCCAAGTACTTTGGTGACCCAGATTTAACAAATGAGGGCGTCGAAATTCTTCAAACAATCATCACCGAAACTGGTGCACGCGAACATATGGAAGAACTGATTGAAAAACTAACTCTCACCGCGCTAGATGCGCTCAACCGTGATGAAATTGAGCCCTCAGCGCATGCTCTTCTCAATGAGCTTGCCGCGATTGCGATACGTAGGAGCGTTTAATGCCGGCAAGAGTAAAAGGTCCGACCGATCATGTTCTCATTGTTGGCGCAGGGCTAGCAGGATTAAGCACCGCACTGCGCTTAGCAGGTGCGGGTCGCAAAGTTACGATCCTAGAACGCGAAGCAGTTCCAGGTGGGCGAAACGGACTGTTACAAAAAGAGGGTTACTCATTTGATACGGGGCCCACAGTTCTGACCATGCCGAGCCTTATCGATGATGCATTTAATTGTGTCGGTGAGAAATTGGAAGACTGGCTGGAACTCAAAGCAGTTTCACCTTTATACCGAGCATTTTATGCTGACGGTTCTCAGTTAGATGTTCATGCCAATACCGATGAGATGGAAGCTGAGATTGCGCGAAACGTTAATGCGCAAGATGCAGCGGGTTACCGCCGCTACGTAGATTTCGTCACCAAACTCTATAAATACGAAATGAATGATTTTATAGATCGCAACATTGACTCGCCATTGAATTTGTTAACTCCAAACCTCGCTCGACTTGCCGCCCTTGGCGGATTCAGAAAGCTTGCGCCTAAAGTCAACCAATACTTAAAAGACCCTAGGCTTCAGAAGGTCTACTCATTCCAAGCAATGTATGCAGGGGTCAGTCCGCAACAAGCGTTGGCAATATATGCAGTCATTGCATATATGGATTCAGTAAACGGAGTTTTCTTTCCTAAGGGCGGGATGCATGCAGTCCCAAGGGCGCTAGCCGCTGCTGCACAAAAACATGGCGTGGATATTCGATATAACACCAACGTCGCCAAAATTGAATATAACAATGGTCGGGCACGCGCAGCTATCACCGATCAGGGAGAGCGAATCGAATGCGACGTTTTGGTACTCAACCCTGATTTGCCTGTCGCCTGGAGAGATTTGCTTGGCAAAACTCCGCTTTCAGTTAAACGACTTAAATATTCACCCTCATGCGTAACGATGTTGATTGGATCAAATAAGAGTTACTCACATTTAGCCCATCACAATATTCATTTTGGTGAATCCTGGAATGGCGTTTTCGATGAGTTAATAAATCAAAAAGTCCTCATGTCTGATCCGAGCGTTCTCGTCACAGTTCCATCGCTTGACGACCCAGAATTAGCGCCGCCTGGAAAGAGCTCTTACTACGTGCTATTCCCCACTCCAAACCTTGATGCCGATATCGATTGGCGGACACAAGCAGGCCCATATCGCGACAAGATGATTAAGACTCTTGAAGAGCGTGGTTACACATACTTCGGTGACTCAATTGAAGTGGAATCGATGACTACTCCCCTGGATTGGCAAGCACAAGGCATGGAACGTGGCGCTCCATTTGCCAGTGCGCATACCTTCTTTCAAACCGGGCCTTTCAGACCGCGCAATCTTGCAAGGGGTTTCGAAAATGTAGTTTTTACCGGCTCTGGAACTCAACCCGGAGTTGGTGTGCCCATGGTCCTAATTTCTGGACGCTTGGCCGCAGAACGAATCGTTGGCCCGGTTAAATAGATGAATGATTTAGCAGCCTCTTATCAAGAGTGCAAGAGACTCAATCGTAAACACGGAAAAACTTATTACCTTGCAACGCTTCTACTGCCAAAGAATAAGCGGCCCTATGTGCACGCACTCTATGGATTCGCGCGTTATGCCGATGAAATTGTTGACGATCTGAGCTCACAACTAACTACCCAAGAGAAAGCTGACTACCTGCGGAACTGGGGGAATTCAATTCTTGAAAGTTTGCGTAGCGGCAAAAGCGAAGACCATGTGGGTCGAGCGTTAATCGACACAGTTAACCGCTTCAAAATCCCCCACGAATACTTTGCCGCATTCTTGCGTTCCATGGAGATGGATCTGACCGTTCAAAGTTATGAAACCTACGAAGATCTCATGGAATATGTCTATGGGTCAGCAGCCGTTATTGGCCTAGAGATGGTTCCAGTGCTTGGTCCTTTATCTGATGGGGCGCTAGAAAGTGCCAAGAAATTAGGTATCGCTTTTCAACTTGCAAACTTTATTCGCGATATCGGAGAAGACCTGGACCGCGGGCGCATCTATTTACCTATGCAAGAGTTGCAGGCTCATGGCGTAGATAAAGCGATGCTCGAACGTAAAATTCTCACACCACAAATTATTAGCGCACTTAAAGAGCAAATTGCTCGAGTTCGGGAATTACAAAAAGAAGCAACTCCTGGCATTTCTTTATTGGCTCCCGAGAGTCGTCCATGTATTGAAGCGGCCAGTGAACTTTATTGTGGAATTGTCGAAGAAGTAGAGAAAATTGGTTACGATATTTTTAATAACAGGGCCAAGACCTCTCAGTGGAGAAGAATCAAAGTTGCTCTTCCGGCTTATATTCGAGCGGTTGCAGCTCGTTAACGTCTGCCGTGATAAATCCACATCGATAGCACGCTAAGAATTAGGGCAAACCCAAAGAGAAGATCTTCAACGGGTGCCGATGCAATGCGCAGACCAAGAATCGCATCTGGGCTATACATCACAATTTCTCGCGAAGTGAGCCACCAATTAGTGAGTAGTTGAAAGGGAAGGATTATTGCGTAGGAAGTCCAAAATCCACGGCGCTTAAGTAAGCCAACTTTGAGAATATATAGATCACAAATAGTCGCCATAAGCACTGCAAAGAGTGAGATGAAGGTATACATCATCTTTCATCCCCCATCGTCCAATGCTTTTTGACCTTTCGGACAGCTTCAATTGTCATAATCGCCGCAAGTGGAACGATGATAAAGAAGAGATATTCCTCAAGTGGAATATTGCCAGGACCGTAGATACCGAGAATTTGTTTACCATCAAATCGCCAATGCCCCTGCCTAATCGCATAGGCATCCCAAACTAAGAAAATTAGCGCCGCCGGAGCAATACTCAACAGCGCCCGCTTTGCTCTCCTAAGTACTCTAACTTTTAAGAAAATTTCTAGCCAGAAAGATCCGATAACGGTGAATGCCAGCATCGCAACGTAACCGAACTTGCTCATGCGCATATTGTCTCGGATTTCTTGCTAGAGTAACAAATACGGGAGCCGACACGGCTGAGAGGGTCTGAAATTCAGACCGACCGTTTGACCATCTCCGGTAATGCGGGATTGGAAGGACTGTAAATGTTCACTCTTGCGACAATTTGGGGATACCAACTTTCATTTCTTGAATTCTGTGCCGCTCTCACTTCATTTATAGGAGTTGGTTACGGAATTACTGCAAAACGCATCACATGGCCTTGGTGGATAATTAGCAGCGCGTTGTACGGAATCTTTTTTTATCAAGTAGATCTCATTGCCAGCGCCGCACTTCAATTAATCTTTATCGCAGCAGCAGTCTGGGGGTGGTTTGGATGGGCTCCGACAGGCGCGATCCCTGGAAAACTTTCTCGCAGGGCCATCGCATACTCCACTGTTGCATTACTGATTTCCTGGATTCTCTTGGCACCGGCTCTGCATAAAATTGGCGCTACTGCCACTTGGTCTGACTCCTTTATCTTTCTCGGGAGTTTCTTGGCGCAAATCCTCATGGTTTATGAGAAATATGAGAATTGGCCGATGTGGTTCGTTGTCGATGCAGTTGCAACAATTGAGTATTTCTACCTAGGTTATTGGTTTACCGGAGCCCTCTACATTGCATTCACTCTTATGGCGATTATCGGTTGGCGACGTTGGCTCATGAAAGTCTCACGGGCATGAATCTCGTTTCTGCATTAGAAGATCTCCTCACCCAATCACCGCCTCATGGCTCCACTCGCGTCATTGCAATTGATGGGCGAGCTGGCGCAGGGAAGACTACTTTGGCACACGAACTTTTCTTGGGTTTAAGCAGCAATCGCCTCATCACGGTAATTCATCTCGATGAAATCTATGATGGGTGGTCGAACGCCTTGGGAGTTCACCTCACCGAGACCCTGTCACGTATCTTCGAAAGCCTTGCGCGCGAAGAGAGTTTTTTGCTGCCCGTCTATAACTGGGCCACTTCTTCATTTGATTCTGAACGCGAAATCTCTCCATGCGACCTTCTTATTCTTGAAGGGGTGGGTAGCTCCCAAGCCGTCGTTCGCGAATTCGCTCTAGCGACAATATGGCTTGATATCGACCCTGCTCTTGGCCTACAACGTGTTCTAGAACGTGATGGTTCTGGAATCTCGGAAAAAATGGTGCATTGGCAGAGGGATGAAGAAGAACTATTCATCCGCGACCGAACGCGCGAAAATGCATTGTTCGTCCTTTCCACAATCGGATAACTGCGCGCCTTCACGGCTAATACCAGCGCTATTGCCTATGATTTTGGTGTGTCCGATCTTTCTGGTGAAATCATCGATGGACGCTATGAATTAATTAAGCAAATAGCTACAGGCGGAATGGCCACGATTTATGAGGGGTTTGATACTCGCCTCGATCGCAAAGTTGCCGTGAAGATCATGCACCCTCACTTAGCAAATGATGAAGCCTTCGTATCTCGTTTCATCCGAGAAGCCAAAGCCTCGGCCGCGCTCTCCCATCCCAATATAGTTTCTGTTCAAGATCAAGGATGGAATCAAAGTGGAGTCCCCGCCGTTTTCTTGGTCATGGAATATGTTGAGGGTCATACCTTGCGAGATTATATTTTCGAAAAGGGAGCGCTTGCTCCACTCGAGGCCATCAAGTATTTAACTCCAGTTCTTAGCGCACTTGCTGCTGCCCACAGAATTGGAATTGTTCACCGAGATATGAAACCTGAAAATATATTAATTTCTCACAATGGTCGAGTGAAGATTGCAGATTTTGGTTTAGCTCATGGTGAAATGATCGGCTCTACACTTACCGCCGAATCAAGCGTCATCCTCGGGAGCGTTTCTTATCTCTCTCCGGAGCAAGTCCAACGTGGCATTGCGGATGCGCGCAGTGATGTCTATGCCGTGGGGATACTTGCCTTTGAACTTCTTACCGGAGAAAAGCCTTTCCAAGGCGAAACACCCATAGAAATTGCTTACAAGCATGTCAACGAAAAAGTTCCTGCCCCGTCAACCCTCAATCCGGCAGTCTCCCCCGAATTTGATGCTTTAATCCTGAGCGCTACTAGCGGTAATCCAGATGAGCGCCCGCGCGATGCTGGGGCATTCCTGGAATCTCTCCATCGGGTGGCGCTTTTGTTGGACCCAAAACGAGTACAGATGAGCTTAGAACTTGATCTTCCGCCAGCACCTGTGCGAGATAAATCTCGCAAATCTCCCCGAGTTGCGCAGTCGAATAACCCTGCCGAACCTGAGACAGTGTCTCCTATGGCCACCGAGAGCAAAGCTTCCAAGAGCAAAAAACAAGTCACGAGTGCGCGCGTGAAGAGAAATCGCAAAATCGCACTTGCGCTCATAGTTGCCCTCACTGCCGGAATATGGTTTCTCGTTGTCGGACCTGGCGCAAAAGTTGTTGTTCCATCTATTGCTGGAATGACCATCAATCAAGCAAAGAAAACTCTTAAGCCTCTCGGCTTATCTCTCGAGATTAACGAAGAAACCTTTAGCGAAGATATCCCTAAGGGCAAGATTATTTCCTCGAAGCCCGGTGGTGGTGGCCGAGTCGGCGAAGGAGGAGTTGTCGGAGTCACTCTCTCTAAGGGTGCCGAACGTTATGAAGTTCCAGTCCTCAAAGGTTTAACCCTAGAAGCGGCAACTGCCCTCATCACATCGCAACCTCTCACAATGGGAACCGTTGTTGAAGAATATAAAGCAGGGCTGGTCGCTGGACTCGTAATTAGCTCTACACCTAAAGCTGGAACAAAGTTAGAACGTGATGCTCTTATCAACCTTGTTGTGAGCAAAGCTGCCGAGCAGGTGGCGCTTACTTCCTACGTCGGTTTAAGTGGAGAGCAAGCGCTCAACGAATTAACCGATGCAGGCTTTGATGTGGCTTCGGAATATGCATTTAGCGACATCGTTCCTGTGACTGCGGTGATTTCACAAACTCCGACAACGCCAACAGCCGATAAAGGTTCAAAGATTACTATCGTGATATCGCAAGGTTCCGAATGGGTTTCTGTGCCAAATGTTTACTCGCTCAGTCTCACTGATGCGCAGAATATGCTCGTGGACTTGGATTTCGTAGTTGAGATCACAGGCAAAGGCGGGAAAGTGAAGAATATTTCCCCTGCCAATGGAACTAAAGTTAAACGTGGCAGTACGGTCACCATCACAGTAGGGTAAGCGGATGTCCGCGACCCGACCCCGCATTGGGGCACACGTTCCCACCACTGGTGGAATGGCGAAACGATCAATTGCTTACGCCAAAGAAATCAAAGCAGAAGCGATCCAAGTATTTGCCTCTAACCCTCGCGGATGGGCGATGCCAGAAGCCAATGTTGACGCAGATGAAGCATTTCGTTCATTAGCGGCAGATCTAGATATCGCAACTTATGTACATGCGCCATTTTTGATTAACTTAGGTTCGCCAACAGTTGGTACTTACGAAAATTCTTTAGCGTCCACGGCATATTCACTTAAGCGGGGCAAAGAAATAGGCGCCTTAGGCGTAGTAATACATACGGGTTCGGCAGTGGATGTGAATCATGTGGCTAATGCATGGAAACAAATTCACGAAGGAATGATGCCCATTCTCAATGCGCTGAGCGATGATTCTCCCACTTTGCTTCTTGAACCAACCGCTGGCCAAGGTCAATCCCTCGTCAAGCGCTTGGAAGATCTCACCAATTATCTCGAAGCCCTCGAATATCATCCAAAGGTCGGTATCTGTCTCGACACCTGCCATGTCTTTGCCGCTGGCCATGACATTGCCACTAAGGGCGGAATGACGCAAACCCTTGATCTCCTAGTTTCAATCGCAGGAGCCGAACGAATTCAATTGATCCACGCCAATGATTCGATGGATGTTTGTGGTGCGCTCAAAGATCGCCATCAAAGTATCGGTGATGGAAAAATAGGAGTGGATCCCTTCAAAGAACTTCTTGCCCATCCATCTATAGTTAACGCCCCATTGATTTTGGAAACACCGGGGCAAGAACCTGAACACGGCAAAGAAGTTGCGCTACTCAAGAAATTGCGCGGATGAGTCGCAAACTTCGAATGGCTCCATTCGCCCTACTCGCAGTTTCTGCTATGTGGGGCTCTACTTTTTTCTTAATGAAAGATGCGATTAAACGACAGGACGTAAACAGCTTTCTCTTTACGCGATTTGCACTAGCGGTCTTAGCGATGATTCTTCTTCGCCCGCAAGTCGTGAAACATTTCTCCAAAGACTTACTTTTTAAAGGTTTTGCTGCTGGTTGTTTTCTTGGCTCGGGATATATCCTTCAAACTTTGGGCCTAGAACTCACTACTGCAGCAGTTACAGGCTTCGTAACTGGGCTCTATGTTGTTGCCACTCCACTCATTGCAGCAGTCATATTGCGTCAGAAAATCGAAAAGAAAACGTGGATCTACGTAACTCTTGCAACGATTGGGCTCGGACTCCTCTCGCTCCACGGGTGGTCGGTGGGGCGCGGGGAAATCCTCGTCTTAGGAAGCGCAATAGCTTTTGCCGCTCACATCATTGCTTTAGGTCAATGGAGTAAAGGTCGCGATGCCTACGCACTTACCATCGTCCAGTTAGCAACCTGTGCGCTTATGGCCGGAGCCGGAACTTTTGCCAAGGGATATCAATCTCCGCCCGATACTGGAGTTTGGGCCGTTGTCATCTTTACCGCCCTATTTGCCACAGCAATCGCATTTATTGTTCAAACATGGTCGCAAGCACATATGAGTCCCACCAAGGTCGCTGTCATCTTGACCATGGAAGTTGTCTTCGCGGCGCTCTTTGCTGTGGTTTTCGGACATGAAGTTCTGACTCCGCAAATTGCAGTCGGCGGAGTACTGGTGATCACCGCAATGTACCTAATTGTTCTAGAAGAAGCGTGAGATACTAACGCCATGCGCGTAGACCTTCGATCTGACACCGTCACTAAACCTTCACTAGCTATGCGTGAAGTAATGTCACAAGCACCTGTTGGGGATGACGTTTACGGTGAAGATCCCACTGTCAATTCACTCGAAGAACGCGTCGCCGAACTCTTTGGGAAAGAAGCAGGTCTATTCGCACCTACGGGATCACTTGCCAATCAACTTGCGATTCGAATGTTGGTTGCCCCCGGCGAAGAATTATTAGCCGAAACTAATTCGCATATCGTTCGCGCTGAACTTGGAGCCGCCGCTGTTTTTAGTGGAATTACCACGCGCACCTGGCCAGCAGATCGTGGATTACTTCGCGCGGCAGATGCTCTAGAGATAGCCCGACCAAATTCTGGACCATACTTAGTTTCAACGACTGCTATTGCAGTGGAAAATACTCATAATTTCGGTGGCGGAACCATTCAACCTTTAGAAGAAATGATTGCCTTGCACAAGGGCGCCAAAGAAATGGGCCTCTCCCTCCACCTTGATGGAGCACGAATCTGGAACGCCCACGTAGCAACAGGAATTGCTTTGCGCGACTATGGAAAGTATTTCGACACCATAAGTGTCTGCCTTTCAAAAGGGTTAGGTGCTCCCGTCGGATCAATAATGCTTTCTACGCGCGAAAATGTTACTAAGGCGCGTGGCTGGAGAAAACGCTACGGGGCAGGCATGCGCCAAATCGGAATAATTGCTGCCGCTGGCCACTATGCGTTAGATACAAACCTTTCGCTTTTGCATCATGACCATCGCCGTGCGAAATACTTAGCGGAGAAAATTGCAGAAATTGCACCTGCAACCATCAATCCTGATCACGTAGAAACGAATATCGTCGGTCTAGATCTTTCAACTTTACCAATTTCGGCTGCAGAACTTGCTCAAATGGCCAAAGATGAGGGAGTGCTCATAAGCGCACTCGGGCCAAAATATGCGCGACTTGTTACCCACTTAGATATTGATGATGCCGCGATGGAATTTGCAGGGAACGTGCTTTCGCAGGCGTTAAATCGCGCCCTCATGTCGAAGTAACCATTCTTTCGCGTTCAAACCATAAGCATAATTTCCTAACGCGCCGCCTGTCTTCACTATTCGATGGCATGGCACAACAATGACAATTGCATTCTTGGCACATGCACTTCCGGCTGCTCGCACCGCACTTGCAGAACCTGCCCTCACCGCTAAATCAGTGTAAGAGAGAACTTTCCCTGGTTTTATTTTGCGCATAGCTTTCCAGGCGCTTTGCGAGAAAGTTGGACCGGCTTGTCGCACAGCAATAGCGTTGATTGCATTCAAATCGCCATCAAAATAGTCATTGAGCAATTCCGAAATGATAGGCACTCTTTTAACTCTCACCGCTTCATCAGCAATCGCGCTTTCGTTAAAACTAGCACTCACTAAAATATGCTCATCCGCAACTAAGTGCAGGGTGCCTATGGGAGTTTTGAACGAGGTAGTTAACAAAGCCACGAAAGAATATTAACGATCGCGAAGCATTTCGGCGACTAGAAAAGCAAGTTCAAGAGACTGCGAGTGATTCAACCGAGGATCGCATGCGCTCTCATACTTGGTCGCCAAATCTTCGTGCGAGATCTTCTCGCCGCCGCCCACACATTCAGTGACATCATCGCCCGTTAATTCAATATGAATTCCGCCTGGGTGGGTACCTAAAGATTTATGCACCTCGAAGAAACCCTTAACTTCGTCCAATACGTCATCAAAACTACGTGTTTTGTAACCACTTGGCGCTTCGTATGTATTTCCATGCATAGGGTCAGAAATCCAAAGGACTTGAGCGCCAGATTTAGTGACGCCATCAACCAATTTTGGAAGCACCTCACGTATGGTCTTAGCGCCCATTCTTGTAATGAAAGTTAATCGACCTGGTTCGCGATCTGGATCCAATTTATCGATCAGCGCAAGCGCATCATCAACAGTGGATTTAGGTCCAAGTTTTACTCCGATTGGGTTTCGAACCTTTGAAGCAAAATCAACATGCGCTCCATCAAGTTGGCGCGTGCGCTCCCCTATCCAAATAAAGTGCGCGGAAACGTCATAAGGCAATTGTGTACGTGAATCGATACGTGTGAGCGCCTTTTCATATTCGAGAATGAGAGCTTCGTGACTTGAAAAGAAATCAACGGTTTTAAATGCTTCAGGGTCTACACCCGCGGATTTCATGAATTCGAGAGCGCGACCAATTTCTTTAGCCATCTCTTCATACCGCACACCGACAGATGAGTCACGAATGAATCCTTTATTCCATTCGTGCACCTGGCGTAAATCAGCGAAACCACCTTGGGTGAATGCACGAACTAAATTAAGCGTCGCGGCTGAAGTGTTATAAACCTTGACTAGGCGACCAGGATCAGGGGTTCGCGAACTTTCTGTGAAATCAAGTCCGTTCACTGCGTCGCCACGATAAGCAGGGAAAGTTACATCTCCACGAGTTTCGAAATCATTTGACCGAGGTTTCGCGAATTGCCCAGCCATTCGACCAACTTTTACTACAGGCAAACTGGAGTGGTACTGCAAAACCGCTGCCATCTGCAGAATCGTTTTAATTCGATTGCGAATGGAATCAGCTGTAGCCGCTGCAAAAGTTTCAGCGCAATCTCCGCCTTGAAGCACGAAAGCGCCGCCAGCAGATGCTTGGGCGATACGAGTTTTTAAGTTATCGCACTCCCCGGCAAAAACTAAAGGAGGGAAGGATTTTAACTCCGCTACTGCATTCTTGATTGCAGCCCCATCGCTACCTCCAGGCCAAGCTGGTTGCTGCGCTGCAATCAGCCCTGGCGTGAAGAGGGAATCTAAAGTAACCATGGGTACAAGAGTAGAGAGTCTCTGGATATTCGCGCAGGCGATTATCCGAAGAAGATCTCAGCTTCCTTGTAACGCGCAGGACTTACTGCCTTTAACTTTTCTGTAGCTGATAGCAGCGGTACGCGCACGATATCTGTACCGTGCAAAGCAACCATCTTGCCCCAGTCACCTTCATGGGCTGCGGTAATCGCCATTAATCCAAATCGTGTAGCAAGCACGCGGTCAAAAGCACTTGGTGTGCCACCACGTTGAATATGCCCGAGTACGGATGTGCGTGCTTCTTTACCGGTGCGTGCCTCAATCTCTTGCGCCAGCCAGTCGCCGATACCCGAAAGCTTGGCGTGACCGAATGAATCCAAAGTGGAATCTTTGACAACGATATCGCCATCTTGAGGAATCGCACCTTCAGCAATAACGATAATCGGTGCGTAGTTAGTCTTAAATCGTGACTCAACCCATTCACACACTTTCTCAACCGAGAATTTCTGCTCTGGAATCAAGATACATGCGGCCCCGCCAGCAATACCTGAATGAAGAGCGATCCATCCAGCGTGACGTCCCATTACTTCAACGATAAGTGCGCGGTGATGGGACTCTGCGGTGGTGTGAAGTCGATCAATTGCTTCGACAGCAATATTGACTGCGGTATCAAAGCCAAATGTGAAATCTGTATTGTTTAGGTCGTTATCAATTGTCTTAGGTACGCCGATTACATTGACACCGAGGCCATCTAGTTTGGCCGCGACACCGAGTGTGTCTTCGCCTCCGATTGCGATAAGGGCGTCAATACCTGCGCTCTTTAAATTCTCCATGATTCGTTCAACGCCATTTTCAATCTTGAATGGGTTGGTACGCGATGATCCAAGGATCGTTCCGCCGCGAGGTAAAATGCCGCGAGTTGCAGCAATATCCAACTGCATGGTGAGACCTTCTAGCGGTCCACGCCAGCCATCGCGGAAGCCAACAAATTCATGGCCATATTCCTTCACACCTTTACGAACAACAGCTCTAATTACCGCATTTAGGCCGGGGCAATCTCCGCCACCTGTCAGGACACCAATACGCATCGCAAATCACTCCAGAATTCATAGGATTGGGCGCAATGGGCGCCCCATGAGTCGTCTTCGTTGACGTGGTAAGTCTAGCGCCAAAAATTAAGCGATTACTCGAATTCCTTTGCCGACAACAACGATTCCGCTATCTGTCACGGTAAATCTCTCTCTATCGCGATCCAAATCCACGCCAATTTGCGCTCCCGGTTCAACGATTACGTTCTTATCCAAAATGGCCCGGCGAACTATCGAACGCTCCCCTACTTTAACCGAGGGCATCAACACCGACCCATCAATATCTGCTCCTGCTCCAATCAAAACATCGTACGAGGCAACGCTCCTATTGAGAGAGCCCCCGGAAACGATTGACCCTGCACCAACGATCGAATCGCGGGCAATTCCGCCTTCGCTAAATTTTGCAGGCGGAAGCGATGGCGGATTTGTCAGTAATGGCCACTGGCGGTTATAAAGATTAAATATTGGGTGAATAGAAACTAAATCCATATGTGCGTCGTAATAAGCATCGATGGAACCAACATCTCGCCAATAACCTTTATCGCGCTCAGTTTCGCCGGGTACTACGTTATGGGCAAAGTCATAAACTTTAGCTGAACCGTTTTGAGTGAGCATTGGAATGATATTTGTACCCAAATCATGACGACTCTCTAGATCCTCAGAATCCAGAATGAGCGCCTCTTCCATTACATCTCGGCGGAAGATGTAGTTTCCCATCGAGACTAGGCACATATCAGGATTGCCCGGCATCGTTGGAGGATCAGCTGGTTTCTCATGGAAAGCTCGGATGGTGACTCCATCGTCGGCCAATTCAATGACGCCAAATTCACTGGCCTCTGATTTAGGGACTCGTATCGCAGCGACTGTAACTCCGGCACCAGTGCTCAGGTGCTCTTCGAACATCTGAGCCGGGTCCATTCGATATACGTGGTCAGCGCCAAAAACTAAAACATGTTTTGGATTTTCGTCGTGAATCAAATTGAAATTCTGCAAAATTGCGTCAGCGCTTCCTGTGTACCAACGAGGCCCTAAGCGTTGTTGCGCAGGAACTGGAGTGATGTAGTTTCCTAAGAGTGTCGACATTCTCCAGGTCGTGGTGATGTGACGGTCGAGAGAATGCGACTTATATTGAGTGAGCACCGCGATTTTAAGCATTTGAGCATTTACTAAATTGGATAAAACAAAATCCACCAACCGGTAAGAACCGCCAAAAGGTACTGCGGGTTTAGCGCGATCAGCAGTGAGAGGCATCAGGCGCTTACCTTCTCCGCCGGCCAGAACGATACCGAGAGGAAGTTCACGTCTGGTCATGAGATAAGGATACCCTTCTCTCCATTGGTCGGGAAGATGAATATCTATAAGGAAGGGGCAATAATGGCGATTCGCGTTGGAATGGTTACCAAAGAATGGCCGCCCTTCGTTTATGGTGGCGCCGGCGTGCACGTCACTCAACTTGCATTTGCACTTCGCGAACGAAGAGATATCTCCCTTGAGGTTCATTGCTTTGGAGACGCACGCGCGGATGCAGTTGGGTATCCGACGCCCGAACCATTTCGTAATTCAAATGCTGCACTACAAGCAATCGCGACAGATTTGCAGATTGCAGAAAACCTAAAGAACGTAGACCTCGTTCACACCCACACTTGGTATGCCAATCTTGCAGGACAGGTCGCTTCCAACCTCTATTCAATTCCGCACATCATGAGCGCACACTCATTAGAACCGCTACGACCTTGGAAAGCCGAACAACTAGGCGGCGGATATCAACTATCATCTTGGGCAGAAAAGAGTGCAATTGAAAGCGCAGCAGCAATCATTGCTGTAAGTAACTCAATGCGTAACGACGTCCTGGCTTCTTATCCATCAATTGATCCAACGAAAGTCCACACAATTCTTAATGGCGTGGACACTCAATATTTCGCTCCTTTGTCTAATCCGCATCTCTTGGAAAAATACGCAATTACTGGGCCCTATGCGCTCTTTGTGGGTCGAATTACTCGCCAGAAAGGTTTGGCACACCTGCTTCGTGCTTGGCAGAACGTTCCTGCTGAATATGGCTTGGTACTCGCAGCCGGAAATCCGGATGAGCCAGCAATCGGCGAAGAAGTTGCTGAACTCATTGCGCAATTACAAAAAACAAGAAAGAACATCTGGTGGATTAAAGAGATGATGCCCCACGATGAGCTACAAGCGGTACTTACAGATGCTCAACTCTTCCTCTGTCCATCGATCTATGAGCCACTGGGCATTGTCAATCTCGAAGCGATGGCTTGTGCCACGGCAGTACTGGCCTCCGCTGTTGGTGGAATTCCAGAAGTTGTGAAAGATGGCGTTACTGGCGAACTCGTTACTTACACCTCAGATGCACCTACATTCGAAAATGATTTAGCAGAAGCTATTTCTCGCTTAATGACTCAACCAGACCTTCTTCTTCAATACGGTGAGGCTGGACGAGCACGTGCGGTAAATGAATTTGGTTGGGCCGCAATTGCAAAGAAAACATTTGACCTCTATACAAGCGTCTTGCGCTAATAGATGTCCCGCCGCAACTGGCTACTTTTTGCCTTTATAGGGCTCCTTTGGGGAATCCCCTACCTATTTATACGTATTGCAGTTCGGGATTTTAGTCCCGCCTCTGTCGTATTCGCCCGTGTGGCTATCGGTGCTGTAATTCTCATCCCAATTTCTCTCTACCAAAAAACTCTCAAGCCCGCGCTCATAGGTTATAAATATGTTTTGCTCTATGCAGTCACTGAAATGGTTGGCCCTTGGTATTTGATTACTAAAGCTGAAACAGAAATCTCTTCAGGGCTAGCAGGACTCCTAGTCGCAACGGTACCCATCTGGTCAACCATCTTCGCATCGCGCGGTGGAGATAAATCGGTCTGGCACAAGAAACGCCTTGTCGGAATCGTCGTTGGATTCATAGGAGTTTTTCTCTTAGTCGGAATCGAAAGTTTTTCGGGTAATAGCGCATTCTGGGCGATTGCATTTATCTTGGTGGCGGCGATTGGCTACGGCTATGCAGTTAATATGATCACCCAGAAATTACCGAACGTTTCAGGTATCGCAATCAATGCAGTTGCTATGGGTATGACGGCACTTCTTTATGCCCCCTTTGCTGCGATCCAATGGCCACGCCATGGCGTCTCACTCGCATCTGGCATTGCAGTAATAGTTCTTGGAGTTATCTGCACTGCATTCGCCTTTATTGTCTTCTTCTTAGTTATGGATGAAATTGGGCCGGCCCGCGCATCTTTGGCAACTTATCTCAACACAGCCTTTGCCGTCATTCTTGGCGTGCTTATCTTGAAAGAACCATTTACTTTAGGAATTGCCGTTGGATTGCCGCTCGTCCTCATCGGTTCTTATTTAGCTAGCCGCAAACCTAACGTTTCTTAACTTTCCCCAAAACCCAAACGCTCGAGCAACTTGGGGTCTCGCTGCCACTCTTTTGAAACCTTTATATGTAATCCAAGGAAAACTCGCGCAGAGAGTATCCGTTCAATGTCAGCGCGCGCTCGAGTTCCTATATCTTTCAAACGCTCGCCTTGGTGACCAAGCAAGATGCCCCGTTGGGAATCTCGTTCGATATGAATTGTGGCGTGAATATCGAAAAATGGACGAGATCCGTCATTATCGCGTTCTGACATCTCATCTATTGTCACAGTAATTGAATGAGGAAGCTCTTCGCGAGCATCGCGCAGGGCTGCTTCGCGAATTAATTCGCAGATCCACTTCTCCTGCGATTGATCGCTCACCATTCCCTTCGGGTAAAACTCAGGGCCGGCGGGCAAGAGGCCGCCTATAAGGCCTGAGAGCAGATCAACTTGATCATGAATTACCGCAGAGACGGGAATAATTTCATTCCAAGTGAATTCCTTGGCAAGGGCAACAATTCCCAATAAACGTTCTGCTAATTGAGCCTTCTTCACTAAATCCGTTTTTGTTATTACGGCAATCTTCTTGCTCCGTGGATGTTTAGCAATTTCTTGGATGATGAAGTCATCGCCCGCTCCTGAAGTTTCATCGGCGGGTATACACATAACAATGACATCAACGGAGTCAAGGCTTTCGCCCACTACAGCGTTGAGGCGATGGCCCAATAAAGTTTTTGGTTTATGGATTCCAGGTGTATCTACCAGAATTGCTTGGAAATCTTCGTGGTTAACAATTCCTCGAATCGCATGGCGCGTAGTGTTTGGATGCGCAGAGGTAATTGCGATTTTGCTGCCGACAAGTGCATTGACGAGGGTAGATTTGCCTGTGTTAGGGCGCCCGACAATAGCCACGAAACCCGAACGAAATCCACTCATGCGCTAAGTCTCTCATCTATAAGTAGATACAAACTCCACTGCATCTGAGATTGATGTGACGATTTCTGCTGCACGCTCCCCTATGAGGCGATGACAGCCTTCACTTGTAGGGGATGTTATGGGTCCTGGGATTGCCATAACCGGGCGCATCAACTCTGCGCAATCTCGTGCGGTCCTTAGCGATCCGCTGCGGAAAGCTGCTTCGACTACGAGGGTTGCCCGCGACAGACCAGCAATTAATCTATTGCGAGTTAGGAAACGTGAAGGTACCGCCCGCACACCTGGGAGTACTTCTGAAATTAGCGCACCGTTTTCGGCAATTTCTGCAAAGAGGCGTGCATGACCTGCAGGGTAATTAATATCAACCCCCGCTGCTAGTACTGCGAAAGTAGCGCCCTCTGCGATGAGCGCTCCGCGATGTGCTGCGGCATCAATTCCGTACGCTCCCCCGCTCACTATCGCCCATTCGCGGTCTACAAAACCTGCAGCAAAGTCGGAAGCGATTCTGACTCCGTAATTAGTCGGGTTTCGAGTACCAACAATTGCCAACATCGCCACTTTCAAAGATTCTGCCGAGCCTTTAATAACTAAACCAATGGGTGGTGCAGCTAAATCATTGAGTTGATCGGGCCAAGCATTCTCTTCAGGGGTAATGAATCGAGCACCCACATGAGCCAAGTTTTCCTTCGTTGCCTGAGCGTTGAATTCGCGAATGATCGAAATAATCCGCGCATATTTGATTGGATCATATTTGCCACCTTTAATGGCATCGACCACACCTTGGGCTCCGTACTCAGCTATCTCTCGAGACCAAAAAGTTGATCCTCCTTCGATTGCAGAAAATAATTGCAGGCGCGCTTCATCAACCTTCATACATTTAGCCCCTCACGCATTTCATAAGCTTTAACCGTGTCTGCCAAAGTGGGGCGTGGATGGAGCGCTAGATCTGCAATACTCCACGAAGTTCGCATTACTTTATGAAGTCCTCGAGCGGAGATATGTTCGTGGTCGAGTTCATTGTGAAGAAAATTCATGGCTTCCTTTTCGAGTCGAAATTCGATGCGCAATGATCGGCTGGAAATCTCTGCATTGAGTTTCCATGGATATTTCTTGAATCGCTCAGCGGCTATGGCGCGAGCGGCGATAACTCGAGAGCGAATTGTGGCGCTAGATTCGCCAAGATTTGATTGCGTAAGTTCTACGCGATTTAGAGGTTCTACTTCCACGCGCATATCAATCCGGTCCATCAGCGGACCCGAAAGCTTTCCTAGGTAGCGACGGACTTGAATTGAGGTGCAGATGCAATTTCTGCCACGTCCAGAGAAATTGCCGCATGGACAGGGGTTTGCGGCTAGAACGAGAAGGAAATTTGCGGGGTAAGTAACGCTTCCGATACTGCGGGCGATGGTGATAGACCCTGATTCCAAAGGTTGTCGTAGGGAATCAAGAACGCCGACACCGCATTCGGGTGCTTCATCGACAAAAAGAACGCCGCGATGGGCCAACGAACATGCACCCGGGCGTATGTAATGACCTCCTCCGCCAACCATCGCAACGCGAGTAGCTGTGTGATGCGGTGCGACAAAAGGTGCGCAAGATGCAAGTGGGGAACGTGTGGTAAGTCCACCAGCGATCGAATGGATTGCAGTCACTTCCAGAACTTCATCGCGCGACAATGGTGGGAGCACGCTAGGTAATCGTTGAGCAATCATCGTCTTACCCGCACCTGGCGGGCCAATCAACAGTAAATGATGGCCACCCACAGCTGCGATCTCAGCAGCAAACCGTGCACGTTCTTGTCCAGCAACATCGCTGAAATCATCACCTCCCTGTGGCTCATCGTGAACGAGTGGAAGTTCTTGTTCTTCTTCGCGTTCATTGGTGCGTAACCAACGCAATAGTTCGCTTAGATTGCGCATAGGGATAATTGTCATCTCGACCATCAATTGAGCTTCTAGTCGATTGGCATATGGAACCACTGCGCTCTTGATACCGGCTTTATACCCAGCGATGAGAGATGGCAGAACTCCCCTCACTGCACGAATCTGCCCATCAAGAGCTAACTCACCAAGGTAGAGAACGCTTTCGGAGTGTTCCATCGGAATACTTTGTTGTGCCGATAAGAGAGCAATAGCTATTGGGAGATCGAATCCCGGCCCACTTTTAGGTAACCATGCAGGCGAAAGTGAGACAGTAACTTTTCTATTAGGCCAATTTTCCTGCGAATTGACTAATGCCGAGCGAACGCGATCTCGAGATTCTGTCAGAGCGGTATCTGGCAAACCTAAGAGCGTGTAACCAGGGAGCCCATCAGCAATATCAACATCAACGTTGACCAAGCGACCTTCAAGACCAACTAGTGCGACTCCAAGGCTCATGCCAAGAGTCATAGAACGTTGGCTCGGTATTCGATCGTATGAGTTCCGGAGGCTGCAATTAATACCGCTACACAATCAATCCGATAATCAGCGCCGAGGCAACGATGTGTAGCTAGCCAACCTAAGGCAAGTCGTTGCAAACGTGAAGCTTTCTCGCGGGTAATCGCATCGAGAGGATGACCGAATGCCGATGATGAGCGAGTCTTTACTTCGACAAAAGCGATGACGCCATCTGTCAGGCGAGCAACGATATCTATCTCGCCTTCTTTAACCCGCCAATTACGATCAAGGATGCTCGCTCCACGAGCTAGGAGAAATTGCGCAACGGCTTCTTCGCCAAATACGCCAGTAGATTTATTGTTACTCGATTTATTTCGTATATGTTCCATAGGTCTGCGACCATAAATAGCACGACGGACATATTCCTTGATACTTCTCGCTGGTGTGGGCTCTCAGCCTATGTTGATAAGGGATGCCACATTCGAAAATGAGCGTCGATGGATTGAACACGGTCCGTATTGCAACATCGCTTGCGTATGGGCGGCGGTTCCGTAGCCTTTATGATTGGCAAAACCATAATGTGGAAACTCAAGATCTGCCTTACGCATAATTCGATCTCTCGTCACCTTAGCGATGATGGATGCTGCGCTAATAGTATGGACGACCTGATCGCCTTTCCACACACCTAAGTTAGGTATCCCCAGCCCAGGAATCACGTATCCATCTGTCAGAACATAATTCGGAGAAATATCTAAACCATGAACTGCTCTACGCATGCCTTCAAGGTTGGCTCTATGCACTCCACGCGCGTCAACTTCAGATGCAGCAATTTCAATCACAGAAACCGCAATTGCTTGATCATGGATAACGTCAAAGAGTTCTTCTCTCTCTTTTTCGGAAATCTCTTTCGAATCGCGAATCGCACTAAGTTCGGGGGCGAATGGGTTCTTGAGAATCACTGCTGCAACCACAAGTGGACCTGCACATGCTCCGCGGCCAGCTTCGTCAACACCGGCGATTGGAGAAATCCCTGCATCGAGCAGAACCGCCTCGATAATTTTCATGCTCTATTTACCTAAAAGTTATTTTAGGACGTCAATGCGACGTTCAATTGCGCCATCTTTAAGCGGCCAAATAACAGCTACAACGCGTCCAACAATTTTAGAGACTGGAACCATGCCCTTGTTGACATCTTCACTATGGAATCGTGAATCCGCGCTGGCGCCGCGATGATCGCCCATGACCCAGACCATTCCTTGCGGGACGGTAACGTCAAAGTTAATGTCACTGGGGTTATCGCCTTTGAAAATATATGGCTCGTGCGATGGGATTCCATTAATCGTGATGAACTTTTTATTGTCACAGCAGACAACATGATCTCCGGCAACGCCAATAACTCGCTTAACTAAGTGCTGCTTCGCGGGGTCAGGCAAAACTCCGACTGCGATCAAACCTTCACGAATCTTTTCGATAACGAATGGTTCGGTGCTTGGTGTAATTTCGGGTAACCAACTCGCTGGATCATGGAATACAACGATGTCGCCACGCTTGATAGTTGTAGAAAGAAATGGAACTTTATTAACCGCGACGCGATCTTTTACCTGCAAAGTATTTTCCATCGAGCCCGAAGGAATATAGAAAAACTGTACGAGGAAGGTCTTAATTAAAAGTGAAACTACAAGAGCTACAACTATCAGTATTGGTAGTTCGCGTAGTGCGGCACCTTTACGACGCATGTGGTTGAGTTACGCCTGCTCGGCGGGGGCTTCTACACTCTCGGCTACAACTTCTTCTGCCGCTGCCTCTTCGACAACTGCAACTGGCGCGACAACTGCTTGTGGCGCTGGAGTTGAAGTAAGTTCATCAGTCGCTCCGCGCTTTTCGCGAATCTTCGCTGCCTTACCGCGTAGGTCGCGTAGGTAATACAACTTCGCGCGACGTACATCGCCCTTGCGGACAACTTCAATCTTTTCGATGACAGGAGTGTGAACTGGGAAGGTACGTTCAACGCCAACGCCATAGGAAACCTTGCGAATTGTGAAAGTTTCGCGAACTCCATCACCTTGGCGACGGATAACAATTCCTTGGAAGACCTGAATACGGCTCTTGTTACCTTCGATAACACGAACGTGAACCTTTAGCTCATCTCCTGCGCGGAAAGTTGGGATATCCGAGCGAAGCGAAGCAGCATCTACGCCATCAAGCACGTTCATTGTGGGCCCTCATCATCTACAGTAAAACGCGCAGTTAGGTGTAACCCGCGTAAGGCGCCTATCTTGCCACAGCACCCGCCTAAGCGCTAAATCGGCGGAAAGAGCTAAATGGCGAGCGCGCGGGCTAATTCAGGGTGGAGCGTAGGCCCAGCGCAAATGGTCAGCCCATCGGGGCTCCTCGTTACTAGCGCGCCAGCTTCTGTGGCAATAAGTGCGCCGGCGGCGGCATCCCATTCCTTGAGGCCAATCTCAAAGTAACCATCGAATCCCCCTGAGGCCACATGACAAATATCCACGGCAGCTGAGCCAATTCGGCGAAGATCTCTAATCTGTGGCAAGAGCGCGGCAACAATTCTGCCTTGCTCATATCGTTCAGCAACGTCATATTCAAAGCCCGTCCCAATGAGAGCGCGATTGAGTGCAACCGGTTCATTACAACCAATTGCGCGTCCATTCATCTGCGCACCTGCTCCTCGAGCCGCACTCCACGTTCGCGAAATACTCGGAGCATGTACAACTCCCACAACGGTCCCGTCGCTATCTTTTGCAGCGATGCTGATACTCCACCCGGGAACTCCATATAGGTAATTCACGGTCCCATCAACGGGGTCGATAACCCACGTAATACCTGAAGTCGAAGGACGAGATGCGCCTTCTTCTCCGATGATTCCATCCTCTGGCCGAGATTTAAGCAGAGATTCAACGATGAGTTTCTCGCTCGCATGATCCATCTGCGTTGCAATATCTATCGCAGTGGATTTGGATGAAACGTCAAAAGTAGTTGGTCGCTCCATGAGAAGTACGCCTGCCTCTTTTGCAACTTCCATCGCTAAGGCGAGAAGATCTTCATAACCAGTCATGCTCTAACTGTAGCCAACAAGTGCGTAATAGAGTGAGCACCATGTTCTCGCCATATAAACGCTTATTTAAGACTCCTGGCGGACTGGCATTTTCTACAGCTGGGTTTATCGGGCGCATGCCTATTTCTATGGACTCACTTGCCCTTATCTTCATAGTTGTAGCAGCCAGTGATTCATATGCACTCGCGGGCTCACTCGCTGCCGTGGCATCAGTAGTCGTTGCGATCGCGCTACCAATCTGGTCTCGATGGGCAGATAGATACGGCCAAGGGCGCATGCTCTGGATCGCAATGCCGCTACGTGTGGGGTTCTTATCGATATTCATTTACCTCGTGACAAGCCATGCGCCAATCTGGAGTTGGTTTGTTTCGATTATCGCCGCAGAATCCGCAGTTAATAACACCGGTGGATTGATAAGAAGGCGCTGGTTATGGGCGCTAGGGGACGACAGAGTTCTGATCAATACCGCTTACTCGTATGAAGCGCTTTTGGATGAATTCGTTTTCATCCTCGGTCCAGTTATCGCTACGGCATGCGCAGTCAGCATCGCACCCTCTGCAGGATTAATTGCGGGAATGATTTTTATGGTGATTGGTGTCTCATCTCTGGCAATTCAGAAATCTACACAACCTCCCGCTCACCCTCGCGATAACTCCGAACCTCATCCCCCCGTGATGCGCAATCGGTCGGTTCAAGCGGTGGTTATCTCCACAATATTTATCGGAGGATTCTTTAATGCAGTTGCAATTGTTGTTGTCGCCTTCTCTCAAGAACATCACGCACAATCTTCGACAGGGGTAATTCTTGGAATCTGGGCTTTCGGGAGCGGGATTGCTGCAATCTTCAACGGTGTGATCAAGTGGAAAATTAATAACGCGCAACGTTTTTGGATATTCCTCGTTTCTCTTTGCGCTCTATCGCTCCCATTAGTTTTCGTTCACAGCATGGTTTTCTTAGCAATTGCACTCTTCTTCAATGGCTTCGCAATTGCACCGCTCATCGTTGCAGCTTATGGCGTCGCAGAAACCGCCGTCCCTCCAGGGCAGATTACCGAAACGCTTGCATGGGTTGTCGCGGGTATGCCATTGGGTGGAGCTGCTGCTAGCGCCATCAGTGGTTGGGTTATCGACCACCATGGGGCGCAAACTGCATTCTGGGTTCCATTCGGCGCATTATTCGGTGCGATTTTGATGGGACTTACCTATTTCCGCACCTGGAATAGATTACGATGCGCCTCGTGACTGAATTACGACTTACGGGCAGAACCCCCGATGCTATGCATTTGACCTTAACTGACGGCGAAGAGAGCGAATATACGCTTCGCATCAGTGACACATTGCGTGCAACCGTGAATCAACCTCGATTGTCTTCGGTTCCTGAAAATGAATCACCTACGGTTACCGTGCGCGAAATTCAAGCACGTTTGCGTGCTGGCGAACCGATGGAGAGCATCGCTCGAGATTCCAACACTTCACTGGAAAAAATCGAACGATTCTCTGGGCCAATTTTGCAAGAGCGCACCTACATCATCGATATGGCTCAATCTGTGGTGATGCGCAAAGAAAGCGGACGCGACCCAGTCAATTTTTATGATGTTGTCATCTCTCGTCTTGCTCCACGCCAGGTTGATATCACTGCCGTGGAATGGAATACATGGCGCCTCGAAGATGGCAGTTGGATTATCCGTATTCACTACCCCAATCGTGATGGATTAGGCGTAGCGGACTGGAGTTTTGATACCACTCGTCGCTCGTTGGTTGCTCTGGACGATGGAGCGCGTTGGATGGTGGGCGAAGAAATTCCTCCACAAAAAAGCGTGGATCACGGACTCGTGTATGGCGCTCACCCTGCTGCCCGCACACCTGAACCAGAGGTAACGATTACGCCACGAGAGGCGCCACGTTTAATTTCTATTCGTGTGGACCCAGAACCTGAAGCCGCTGCTGACGGAGTCACTTCTCGCGCAAAAGTTCCATCATGGGATGAAATTATGTTTGGAACTACTAAGAAGAACGACGAAGACCTAGAGGATTAATCAATCTCATAACTGAGTAGCGGGACAAATCTTTCTGTATCTGTAAGAGCGCCATGATGACCTACCATCGCCAACTCTTGATCCTGTTTTGCCTTTTCAATTAAAACTAATCCACCGCGGGCAATGATGATGATTTCACCCATGCGCTCTTGCGCAGCTTCTGATGGATGTTCTCCGAAGAGTCCTTGTGAAATCGCCTCGCTCTTATTGAGGAGAACTGCTCGGGCGCCCAAGAACTCACCCATTCTCGTGGCAATTTGCGCCGCATCAGCGAGATGTTTCTCTTCTAAATAAATGTGGCGAGCACGAGGCTCCCCAGCAATAACGGCTACGCCATCTAACAAAGGATTGCCTTCTCCTAAAATTATGGATTCAGTGACATTTACCATTCCATGATCTGCCGTCACCCAGAGTCTGACTCCTTGAGGAAGTTTGCTCATAAGAGTGGCCACCAATAAATCGACTCCATTTAATGCAGCCAACCACTTTTCCGAACCCACTCCATCGCTATGGCCGGCAACATCAAGTTCGTTTACATATAGGTAAGCAAAGGATGGAGATTTTCGTAATGCCACTTTGGTCTGTTCGACCATTTCAGTAATTGTGTTTGCGCTTCTATGCGTGCCACCGCGCAATGCCGCTCTAGTAAAACCAGAATCTTCATAACGCTTGGCCGAAACGTTGGAGACTTCTATACCCGCAGCAGCTCCACGTTCGAAAAAAGTTGGAACAGGTTGCCACGTGTGAGGGTCAACTCTTTCGTCCCATTTGAGCGCATTCAAAATTCGACCACCACTTCGCGGAACTCGAACTGTGTAGCCAAGCATTCCATGCGTGCCAGGCAATTCACCAGTCATCAAAGTCGCCAAACTTGTTGCCGTGGTGGAAGGAAATGCGGTTTCAACTGGCGCATAGTGCAACAATTTCGAAAGAGTTGGAACGAACTTTGCATATTCGTTAATTGCTTCTGCGCCCAACCCATCAACTAGCAATAAACATTCTCGACCTGTAGGGCTCGGCGTAAATGCGGTACGGCCATGAGGATCTATCAGCCCTAGGCTAGAAAAGATTGACGGCGCGATATCTGCCAAATGCACGGTGACATCCTCTCATCAAATCCACTATCGTGAGCCAATGATAGAAAGTCTCCACGGTGTGCGCTTTTCAGATGAAGTACGAGCAGCGCTAAAAGCCAAAACTCCGATTGTTGCGCTGGAATCTACAATTATTAGTCATGGACTTCCCCGCCCTGAAAACTTGCACGTTGCTATCGAAGTAGAAGCGATTGTGCGCGAGCACGGAGCCACACCCGCCACTATTGCGGTAATTGATGGCCAAGCACATATTGGTTTAAATCCGACCGATTTAGAAGTGATAGCAACGCGTGAAGATATAGCCAAAGCTTCTATTCGAGATCTCGCAATCTTTATGGCTAAAGGCGCTAGCGCCGCCACAACAGTTTCGGCGACCGCACACCTGGCCTGCTTGGCCGGGATCTCCGTTTTTGCCACAGGTGGACTTGGCGGCGTTCATCGTGGTGCCCAGGAATCCTTTGATGAATCCGCCGACCTGACCGCCCTTTCACAACTTGATATAACGGTTGTATGTGCTGGCGTTAAATCCATACTTGATGTTGCCGCAACGTTGGAACGTTTAGAAACCCTTGCAATCGGCGTTGTCGGTTTTCGCACCCTCCATTTCCCTGGTTTCTACTTAACTGACTCAGGATTCACTCTCGAACATCGCGTTGAAAACGCAGGAGAAATTGCTGCAATTATCGCTTCTCGGTCAGTCATTAAAACTAATGGCTCAGCTTTGATCGTTGCAAATCCAGTTGCAAAGGAAATGAACCGTGCTTTACATGATCAAATTCTTGCCTCAGGATTAGCGCGAGCTAGTACCGAATCTATTATCGGCAAAGCTGTCACACCATTCTTGCTCGAACACTTCCATACCCAGAGTAATGGCGAATCAATTCGCGTGAATGTTGACATCATTAAATCAAATGCAGCACTGGCCGCAGATATTGCAGTGGCAGCAAGTCGGTAAATAAAGTGGCGCGCATACTCTGTATAGGGGACATCATGCTTGATGTCATCGCTTTCGTGCCACCAGCACTCAACTACGGTGAGGACACTCCTTCGACTATTGTCACTCGAGGTGGTGGTGCTGGCGCAAATGTTGCTTCTTGGGCAAAAAGCGCCGGGGCGGAAAGTTTTCTTATTGCAAGAGTTGGCGATGACCCTGCAGGAGTAGCGGTGATTGCCGAATTAGATGCTCTCGGTGTTCAACATAGTCAAAGAGCGGTTCCTGAACTTAGCACCGGCGTCGTAGTGATTTTAGTTGACCCTACGGGTGAGCGAACCATGATTCCTGATTCTGGCGCTAATGCGGGGCTCACAATTGCAGATTTACCAAATCTCTCGGATTTTGATGCGGCCTACATTTCTGGCTATTCACTGCTCAATCCTCTATCGCGTGATGGTGTACTGGAAATGATCACCGAAATCCGCGCAAAATCTATTCCTATCTTCTTTGATCCGACAACTATTGGCGGTATGGCCCACGTTGAGCTTCACACTATTCATGGATGGTTATCGTTAATGGATACGTTGCTGATGAACGAAGAGGAATCTTTCTACTTAACCAGTGAAAATGAGATCGAAAGCGCACTTGCATCCTTATTGAAGTTCTCCCCGACTGCGGTAATCAAACGTGGCTCATTTGGCGCGGTTGGCAAAAATCGTTCGGGAGTTTATTTCTCCGCCCCCGCGAAAGAAACAGTGGCCATAGATACCACTGGTGCTGGTGATAGTTTTGCTGGTGGATTCATCGCTCAATTCCTCATCAACCAAGAATTATCTGCCTGTATTGAGGCCGGACTTACTCAGGCTGCGCTATGTGTTGCAATCGCAGGGGCCAGACCGCAGGTCACTACCGAGATTTAGGGCGATGTATTGGCATAATCGCCGCCATGGCTACTGCGAAAACTCCAGCGAAAAGCGCTGCAAAAGGTAAGAAACCTGTCGGACCTAAACCTGGCGAATACCCAGGCAAGATTATTGATATTGATGTCTCATCCGAGATGTCAGAATCATTTCTTGAATACGCCTACTCGGTTATTTATTCACGCGCTTTACCTGATGCACGAGATGGACTTAAGCCGGTACATCGTCGCATTCTTCATCAAATGGCAGATATGGGACTTCGTCCAGAACGTGGCCACGTAAAGAGCGCTCGTGTGGTCGGTGAAGTAATGGGTAAATTACACCCTCACGGCGATGGCGCAATTTATGACGCACTTGTCCGCATGGCTCAAACTTTCTCAATGCGCCTGCCACTTATCGATGGGCATGGAAACTTTGGGTCCCTCGATGCTGGTCCAGCGGCCATGCGTTACACAGAAGCGCGCTTGGCAACAGCTGCGATGGCGATGGTTGCCGAAGCAGATGAAGATACCGTTGATTTTTCACCGAACTACGACGGCCAACTTCTTGAACCAACAGTTCTTCCCGCTGCCTATCCCAATCTTTTAGTTAACGGTGGTTCTGGTATTGCTGTCGGTATGGCCACAAATATGGCTCCTCATAATCTTGGCGAAGTTATTGCAGCAACGAAACATTTAATTGAAAACCCCACCGCAACGCTTAAACACCTCATGAAGTTTATTCCTGGACCAGATTTTCCCACCGGCGGCGAGCTGGTGGGCGCCGAAGGCGTTCGCGAAGCTTATGCAACCGGTAGAGGTAGCTTCAAAGTGCGCGCTACAGTGGAAATTAGCAAGATCACTTCACGCAAAATGGGAATCATCATCAAGGAACTTCCATTCACTATTGGTCCAGAGAAGATCGTTGAAAGAATTGCCGATTTAGCTAAGGCTAAAAAAATTCAAGGCATCTCAGACATCATCGACCTCACCGATGGCAAAACTGGAACAAACGTGGTGATTGAGCTCAAGAATGGCTTTGAACCTACAGAAGTATTAGAGCAGCTCTACAAACTCACCCCCATGGAAGATGCCTTCGCAATCAACGCCGTTGCACTAGTTAACGGGCGCCCACAAACACTTGGCTTGAAAGAACTTCTCCAGGTATTTATCGGTCACCGCGTTGAAGTTGTGCGTCGCCGTTCTGAGTTCCGCAAAGCCAAAGCCACAGCCAGGCTCACATTAGTCGATGGATTACTTAAAGCAATTATCGATATCGATAAGGTAATTAAAATTATTCGCGGAAGCGATGATGCAACGGCCGCTAAAGATGCCCTTATCAAGAGCTTTAAACTCAACGATGAGCAAGCGACATATATCTTGGATATGCCACTTCGTCGCCTGACAAAGATGTCAAAGATAGAGTTAGAGAGCGAGCAAAAAGATCTTAAGTCCACGATTACTGCGCTAACAACTCTGCTCAAGAGTGAAGAAAATATCAAGAAACAAGTTTCAGAAGAACTCACCGCTGTTGGGAAATCTTTTGCAACGCCACGTAAGACGAAAATCTCCACCTTGTAGCTAAGAGGTAATTTACATAGAAAAAGACCCCCGTCATCGGCGGGGGTCTTTTTCTATCTCAGGAGGATTACGCTACAGGTCTCGTTGGTTTTACAGGCTTTACCACGGGGGCTTTAACTGGCTTCGCTGGTTTTGTACCTAACGAACTCATTGCTGCCCCACGAGTTGCAGTAGCTGCGCTAACCGCAGCATCGAATGTGGCTTTGATTGCAGCTCGATCAGCAGGAGTCGGAGAGCTCGCTAAAGCAGCGCTTCGAACGCTTTTGGCAGCATCGACCGCTACTTTCAAAGCGCCATTGATTGACTTCTGTTGCGCCGCATATGCAGTATTGGCGATCTTAAAAGCGTCCATCGCTGCTTTGAATAAGGCCTCTTTGGCTTGGCGATCTGCCTTGAAGGCGACCATAGCGGTTCTATACGCGTCCATCGCTGCTTTGAATTCGATCCGGGCAGTCTGGGCCGCTGTAGGAACGCCAGCATCAAGAGCAAAACTCGTTGGTGCCACAGCCATTAAAGCCGCTGTGATTGCGGCGGTAATAATCATCTTACGTTTCATTATTAACCTGCTTTCTAGTGGAATGTTACCTTTGCTCACGCCCTAACAATGGGCTTCAAAATTGTGGAAACCTTGTGAAAACTCCCCTCAAATCTTTTGACTTACCTCAACGGGCTATCGTTTCCCTATGGGTGCTAAGAGCGTGACGATCCTGATCGTCGAAGATGATGAGGGCACCCGCGAACTCCTGAGAGATGCTTGCGCTATGACTGGCTATGAAGTCAAAACTGCCTCAGATGGGCAAAAAGCTTTATCTATCCTGCGCACTGAAAATATTCAATTGGTGATAACGGATATAAATATGCCTCGCATGGACGGCTTAACAATGCTTGAAAAGCTTCGAAAAGAAGATAATCAAACTCCGGTCTTAATGTTGAGCGCGCGGAATGAGAAGAAGGATGTCAATGAAGGTTTACGCATCGGCGCTGACGATTACATGGTTAAACCTTTTGGTTTAGAAGAACTCAGTTTACGAGTTGCAGCAATTTTACGTCGTTCAGAATCCAAAGAAGTTACCTCGGAGCGCCTTTCATATGGTCCTATTTCTTTAGATGACTCCATCCATCAGGTCACATTTGGCGAAGAACCTGTAGACCTATCCCCAACGGAGTACCGACTCTTGAAGTATTTCTTAGAACGCCCAGGAAGAGTAATTCCTAAGGAAACTCTACTGGCGGCAGTGTGGGAAATTGATTTCAGGAGCGATAGCTCAGTAGTCGACACATACATCTCCTACTTACGTAAGAAACTGCATCAGCAGGGCTTCGAAGGTATCAAAACCATTCGCGGTGTTGGTTTCCAACTTTTGGCCGATAAATAGAAATGCAACGTTTACTTAAGTCTCTGGTTGCTTCAGCTCTCCTCGTCCTTGTAACTGGCTCTTTTAGCTTCTTTATGATTAACACATCCCACCAATATGCGATTACGAGAATTGATGAAGCTATAACCGATATTAACAATCAGATGAAAAGCTCCGAAGGTGATTCACTTTCAAACTTACTCTCGCTTGCTTCTGAAAGTAAGGTTCGATTCAGCGTGGCATTGGTACCCGCTGATGGAGAGCTCACGGTCCTGCTGGATTCAGATGCCAGTCTCAATCGAACTCTCACGTCGCAAGAATCGGCTTTAGTGTCGAATTCGACTGCCTCCTTGAACCTTGGCACAAATAATCGTGTCCGAGCATTCTCCTTAGGTGGAGGCGACTATGCGCTCATTGCAGCTAGCACCGAAGAGGCAGACCGCAACCAGCAACAAAGTTTACGATTTCTAGCGTTATTTGAGGCATTGCTCTTTGCCTTAACGCTCGCAATCTCCGGATACATACTTAAAACACGTTCCTTGCGAATTTCCGCCGCGTTAATTAACCAAGAAATTTCATCTCGCGAACGTATGCAACGTTTCCTTGGCGATGCCGCGCATGAATTACGTACTCCCCTCACGGTAATTCGTGGGTATAACGAATTGTTGAGCAAAGAAACCCATCTTGCAGAGCAAGGGCGGACCAAGTTTCAGGAACGAATCTCAGTCGAAGTGAAACGTATGGAAGCGTTAGTTTCTGACCTTCTTTTACTTGCAGAACTGGGCGAGAAGAATTCAGTTGAAAATGAGATTATTGACCTGCACAAAATGATTGAAGGGTTTATTGAAGACCTTGCGATTTTAGAGCCAACTAGATCAGTCACTTTTCTAGGTTCTACACCCACAAATATTCATGGTTCACGAACCCTCATTTCACAGTTACTTTCGAATATATTCTCTAATGCTCGCCGACATACTTCCCCTGATGCATCAATATCCCTGAAACTGAAAACTGACGCAACTGGAACGACGCTCATTTACGAAGACACCGGACCTGGGTTACCAGTTGAAGTTCTTGCGAGCCTAGAAGGTGAATTTATTCGCTTTAACACTGGACGTTCACGTTCCGCTGGAGGATCTGGCCTTGGGCTATCCATTATGAAATCCATCATGGATGCTCACTCGGGAAAGATTCAATTCACCAACGGAATTGAGAATGGTCTAATACTAAAAGTGACATTTCCAACCCTTGGAAAGAATTAAGCGTCAATCCTGTCACGGTCGATTTCAGCCGTTGCGATAAATTCCTTACGTGGTGCTACGTCATTGCCCATGAGTAAATCAAACATGGAATCGGCAGCCTTTGCATCATTAACTGTTACTCGACGAAGGGTGCGGTGATCGGGATCCATTGTCGTCTCACGCAATTGATCGGCATCCATTTCGCCAAGACCTTTGTAGCGCTGTAACGGTTCTTTCCACTTCTTGCCAGCCTTTGCTAGGTCAGCCAAAACTTTCTTCATCTCATCATCTGAGTATGTGTAATGGAAATCGCCCTTCTTGCCTCCCGAGCCCATAACTTCAATACGGTGTAAAGGTGGAATGGCTGCAAAGACTCGCCCGGCATCAATCAGCGGGCGCATATATCGATAGAGGAGAGTTAAGAGTAGACATCGAATATGTGCACCATCAACGTCAGCATCTGACATCAAAATAATTCGCCCATAACGCGCATCATCGAGCGAGAAGGAATGACCAGACCCAGCACCAATAACCTGAATGATCGATGCGCACTCGGTATTTTCAAGCATTTGCGACAAGGTAGCTTTTTGAACGTTCAGAATCTTTCCGCGGATAGGCAAAATCGCTTGGAATTCAGAATTTCGAGCAGCTTTTGTCGTGCCCAGCGCTGATTCGCCCTCAACGATAAATAGCTCTGTACGAGAAACATCTTCGGAGCGGCAGTCAGATAATTTGGTGGGTAGCGATGAATTCTCTAGAGCATTCTTGCGGCGCTGAAGATCTTTATGCGCACGCGCTGAAATACGTGTACGAGAAGCGGCCGCTACTTTCTCAAGAATTAGTCGACCATTTGCCTTATCGATGCGCTTGGTGGTTGAGAAGAATGCTTTCATCTCATCTGCGACAACGGTGGAGACGATTTTTGTCGCCGCTGCAGTTCCAAGAACTTCCTTTGTCTGTCCCTCAAACTGTGGTTCAGACATACGTACTGTCACAACCGCTGTAAGGCCTTCCATGATGTCATCTTTAATAACATCAGCCTCAGAGTTCTTGAGCGTCTTAGTCGAGCGCAGAGCCTCGTTAAATGCCTTGGTTATTGCTCTTTCGAATCCAAGGATGTGCGAGCCACCCTTAGGAGTTGCAATGATGTTAACGAAGGAGCGCATCGTTGTATCAAAGCCATTGCCCCACTTCATGGCGATATCAACACCCATATCGCGTTCGACTTCAGTAGAAACCATATGCCCTTGATCATCAAGAACCGGGACTGTTTCTGAATAGTGTCCGCTACCTGAAAGTCGGATGACATCTCCCACTGGATCATCAGGTTGTAGGAATGTGCAGTATTCGGATATCCCGCCTTTGTGGAAGAAAGTTTCTGTGCTCTTAGTTTTAGTTCGGTTATCGTTAACTATCAGAGTTAACCCTGGCACCAAATAGGAGGTTTGACGTGCGCGCGCGTAAATCTCTTCTAATTCAAGCTCTGCCTCTTTAAGAAAGATCTGCTTATCGCTCCACCACTTGATGCGTGTTCCGGTAACTTTGTGGGGAACTTTACCCACAACGCGCAATCCAGACGCCGGTGAAAATGGAGCCTTGGGTCCTTCTCCATCAAAAATACCTGCGGTGCCGCGTTGGAATGACATCCAATAAATCTTTCCATCGCGATCTACTTCAGCATCGAGTCGCGAGGCAAGTGCGTTAACAACTGATGCACCCACACCATGCAATCCACCAGAGGCTGCATAAGATCCACCACCGAATTTGCCACCCGCATGTAATTTGGTGAGAACAACTTCAACGCCGGTAAGCCCGGTCTTTGGTTCTTTATCGACAGGAATCCCGCGGCCATCATCATGAACTTCTACAGAGCCATCAGATTCGAGGTTAATCTCAATTTTCTTGCAATGCCCGGCAAGGGCTTCATCTACTGAGTTATCAATGATTTCCCACAAGCAATGCATAAGTCCACGAGAATCGGTGGAGCCGATATACATGCCGGGGCGCTTGCGAACTGCGTCCAAACCTTCAAGGACAGCTAAATCTTTGGCGGTATAGCTCGCCTCTATTGAGTCATTATCTTTGCTGGCCACGGGCGCAAAGGCTAGCCATTGATTGCCTCTATTGAGGGTAAGCGCGCCGCATCCATCTCAAATAGTGAGTGATTGAGGCAGATTGCCTCCAATTGTCGATTTAATACGCGAATTCTCAGCAAAATAAAAGTATTTCAGCATGCGGGGAATAACCAATACATGGTTTGATGTTCACTAGTGAGAGGCTCAGAGCGAGCCCATTATGTGAGGAGAGCGCTAATGACTGACCAAATGATTTTAGAGACCACTCCCCTCAACGCCGTCGATCGTTGCGATCGTTGCGGTGCTCAGGCATATGTACGTGCAGTCTTGCTTTCAGGTGGAGAGCTAATGTTCTGCGCTCATCATGCAAAAGAATATGCAGAGGGCCTCAAGCCAATCGTTGCTCATATCCAAGATGAGACCGAGAAGTTAGTTGAATCTGCTTCTAACTAATTCTTAATCTAAGTAATCGCGCAGAACCTGCGAACGCGATGGGTGGCGCAACTTAGACATTGTCTTTGATTCAATCTGACGAATGCGCTCACGTGTAACTCCGTAAACTTTTCCGATTTCATCTAGCGTCTTAGGTTGTCCATCTGTTAAACCGAAGCGCATCTGTACTACTCCAGATTCGCGATCTGAAAGAGTATCCAGAACTGAATGCAGCTGCTCTTGAAGAAGCGTAAACGAAACGGCATCAGCAGGAACAACTGCCTCTGAGTCTTCGATGAGATCGCCGAATTCTGAATCTCCTTCTTCGCCCAGTGGCGTATGCAGAGAAATCGGTTCGCGGCCATATTTTTGAACTTCAACGACCTTTTCAGGGGTCATGTCGAGTTCTTTTGCAAGTTCTTCAGGGGTAGGTTCACGGCCAAGGTCTTGGAGCATCTGACGCTGTACGCGAGCTAACTTGTTAATAACTTCAACCATATGAACTGGGATACGGATTGTGCGAGCCTGATCGGCCATAGCGCGAGTAATTGCTTGGCGAATCCACCAGGTCGCATAGGTTGAGAACTTGTAGCCCTTTGTGTAGTCGAACTTCTCGACGGCGCGGATCAAACCTAAGTTACCTTCTTGAATAAGGTCGAGGAACAACATTCCACGTCCGGTGTAGCGCTTAGCAAGGGATACAACAAGACGTAAGTTAGCTTCAAGAAGGTGATTCTTTGCGCGCTTTCCATCTTCAACAATCCATTCAAGTTCGCGCTTAAGTTTCTTTTCCAACTTCTTTTCCGTTGCGATCTTGTGCTCTGCGAAAAGTCCAGCCTCGATGCGAGTAGCAAGTTCAACTTCAAGCTCGGCGTTCAAAAGAGCAACGCGTCCAATCTGCTTGAGGTAATCCTTGACAGGATCTGCCGTAGCACCAGCGGTCATAACAGTTTGAGCCGGAGCATCATCTTCTTCAGAAGCCTTGAGAGTAAAGGCGTCTTCTTCGTTACCGTTGCTCTCTTCAGCAAGGTTTACTACGCGTGGTGCATTGCCTTTATCTTCTACCGGTTCATCTGCGGAAACCTCGGCTACCAGCGCATCAAGATCCTCTAATTCAACTTCTTCTAATTCGACATCTTCGCCGTTGATTTTCGCAATTGAAACTTTTTCAGCTTTAACTGGTGCTACTTTTTCAACAACGACTGGAGGCGCAACGAGTGCGTACTCAACTTTCTTAAGAATTCGTGCAGGAGTGCCGAGTCCATGTTTGTGAAGCTTCTCCGTCAAAGTCGTGACAGTTATTGCGAGTTCTTTTGCTTCATCAATTAAAGGTTTGTCTAGTGTCTTTGGAATTCGATTGAGGCTAACCACACCACGACTAGCAAGTTCCTCTAGAACCTCTTTTTGGCGAGCAACAGCTTCTTTTGCGCTGATGATTAGCTTGACATCATTGATCGTTAAATCTTTCTTTAATTCAATTTTCTTAGCTGGAACTTTCTTCGCAGGAACTTTCTTGACTGCCGCTTTCTTGGCTACGGCTTTCTTTACAGGAGCCTTCTTCGCTACAGCTTTCTTGGCAGGTGCGGCTTTTTTCGCAGGAGTTTTTTTAGCGGATGCTTTCTTCGCCTTATTTTTGAGCGCACTAAGAGAAGCCACAGCAGTCCTTTGTTTTGACTTCGCTAGCTAATCTCTAGGATTAACTGCGAAGAAGTGATGTCTATATTATAAATTATCCACAGGGGTAAATGCACATCGAAAAGGCTTTTTGGGGCCAGCAAACTCTCTACCCAAGCGTGAGAGCGCCGCGGATGACATCCCCTACCGCCTCAACTTCGACCAAGAAGCCATCATGTCCAAAGGGCGAGGTGATGGTTACCAATGGCCTAGCACCGGGCGCTAGATCCGCAATTTCAGCTTGTAAGCGCGGTGGGAATAAGCGATCGGTATCAATCGAGAGAACGACCACTGGGGTTTTAATCTGAGCTAGCGCTGCTGCAACGCCCCCGCGATCTCGTCCAATGTCATGAGAATTCATCGCCTCCGTGAGCACGATGTAGGTATTGGCATCAAAACGTTCTGCAAGTTTGCGAGCTTGATGGTCAAGATATGACTCAACGGCATAGCGTCCTGTCTCATCTCCTTGAAGTTCGCGCCCAAATCGAACATCCATCTCGGCTTCTGTTCGATAGGTCAGGTGCGCGATGCGCCGAGCAATTCCTAAGCCTTCAATAGGTCCACGTTCGTGCTCGTAATAATCCCCACCGTAAAAATGGGGATCGCTCTTGATGGCACGAATCTGAATCGAAGCAGTGCCAATTTGATCTCCAGTAGCGACCGCCGATGACCCAATGGTGCAGATAGCGCCAATACGTTCTGGGAATTGAATCGCCCATTCCAGCGAGCGCATGCCCCCCAAAGATGGACCTACAGCTAGACGATATTTCTTTATTCCTAGCGCATCGCTAAAAGCTACTTCCGCAGCGACCATGTCACGAATTGTTAGAGAAGGAAAACGAGATCCGTATCTTCTGCCATCAGGTGCGATGCTCGAAGGTCCTGTACTTCCCTGACATCCACCAATGACATTGGGGCAGAGAATAAAAAATTTATCAGTATCTAGCGGCAATCCAGGGCCGACCATCAAGGGCCACCAGCCAGGCACATCAGACCAACCAGTGAGCGCATGATTTACAAGAATCGCATTATCCCCATCTGCGTTTAATTGGCCCCAACTCTGATAGCAGATCGTGACATCTTCTAAAACGTCTCCGCTTTCAAGTGTGAGTGAAGCGATGGAGAGAAATTTGCGATCGCCTGGGTCGTCACTTTCTAGCCATGCGCCCGTAATCGGAAAGTGTCCCGATGGGGATAGAGGTGTACTCATTATGAAACCCTTCGCGCTTGTCGATGAAAGGTGCTCATCAACCTGGTCTTCACCCGGAGCACCCCGCCGCTATGGAGGGTTGCCGTCCAGTTAGCCGGGGCTGGAACCTGGAACTCGTGACCGTGGCCAAATCGTACGCGATGGTCTGGGTTTTGGGAAAACTATCCCGTGACTTCTTCATTGATGGAGTGAGGGGCGCCCTCGAATATCCCCGCACACACTTTGGGGTGGAGTTCTTTTCGCATCGCAGCAAAAGATTCTGAAGGCCAACCCGCGCTAAAGACTCGGGCTAGCAAGATCGTCAAAGAATATGCAGGGTCATCTTCGCGCGCCCTTTCAAGAGAGCGTCGAGCTAGCGCACCATCTCCATTTTCATAAGAAATTGCCGCTAATAAGGTTGCAACTGGAGCCGCACAACCGACAGGTGCAATCCGTAACAAATATCGCCACATACTCCAGTAGAGATCTTGAGTGCCTTGATCGTGTGAACCCAGAGCGAAATCCCGCACTTGGATATCACTTAGCCTGCCAATAACTCGCGCACAAATCTCTTGGTCATCGCCAATGTCTTTGCCTAGTGAACCTGCGATAAAGCGTGAAGCTAAATCGATAACTGCCACAGCTCCATCCCGGCGAATCTGTTGAATATCAGGATCATTTTGATCTACAAGAAATGAGCGAACGCTCGCCATAAACTGCGCATCCGATGAAAGTGGTAAAGAAGAGATCGACTGCCCTAACTCAGACTCATCTACATAAGGCATCGGGTGGCCAAGGGCAACTTGTTCTGCGGCAATACGAGAGGTAGAAATCTCAGGAAGCTCGCGTCCCTCGAGAGGACAGCAGTTAATATCGCAACAGAGCAATGAACGCCAACGACTTCCGAAAATGAGTAGCGATTCACGAACTTCAATATCAGCTCTGAAAAGCGCGCTGGCAAGTTGAGCAAGTATCTCCTCGCCTTGACTAGAACCCGCTGGTTGGTAGGCAACAATCAGCGCCGCATCAGCGCCTTCTCGCTCGAGGTGTGCGACTAATTGCACTTCCAAATCTTGGAGGCCTTCAACTGTAGGGAAATCAACGCGCATAGCCATGCCCACAGACTCATTCTTGAGTGCGACTATAACTATGGAGTCAGTGGGGTGATACCCGATAAGGAATGGGACTGCAGCTAATAGATCATGAGGTGATGTAAGTGTTGTCATCCTTGGAAGATGTCATTTACTACCCACACTCAATCTAGAAACTGTCCAAATCTGTGGAGATGAATTTACTGTGTAATTCGAATCGGCCCTGCTGCAACGGAGAGAACTTTCATCGAAACCATGTGGATTTCACCAGTAATTGCACGTGTTATCCCGTTAAAGCCCCACACCCCACCCCAGGTGGCAATCATGGTCACAATATATTTCCCCGGTCTTTGATAAGTATGAGTAATCTTTTGATGCGGGTAAGGCGCACCGGCACTTGTAGTCAGGAAGAAAGTTCCATCTCCGAAGCTCCACAAAAATGATGGCTTCATAGTCACATCCACTACTTCGCCAACTATTGCAACCTTCGTCGTGAATACCGCAGGTAAATCGCACCAGAAAATAGTAGGAACTTTAATTAGCGCCTGTGCGCTCGGTTGAACTAATACTTCGGCGGTAGGTAAGAGTTTCACCAAACGATCGTTAAGGGATGTCGCTGGAGTGACCTTCGCCTTTGGCACGATCTTTCGTGGAAGTGCTTTTCTTGTGGGGCGATAAGTGGGTCTCGCTTGGACGCTCGAAGTGGTGGCTGGCGTGGGCGCAACAGTTGCCTTAACAGTTGGCTTAACAGTTGGCTTAACAGTTGCCGTAACAGTTGGCTTGCGCGTCGCTCGAGGAGTGGGCGCAGCAGAGGCAGTGGCACCTGAACCTTTTCGCCCTTCGATAATGATCTGCCCATCCAAGGTGTAGACATCAATGCAGGCGCTTACGATGCAATCTGCCGCATAGGTGTCAGGTGCGTGAGCAATTACCTGAGCAAGAAAGAGAGAAGATACGGTGAAAAAGGAGAAGCACTTCATTCCTAGCGTGAGGTTTTTCATCGTGCGAGAGTAAATGGTGATGGCCAAAGTCAGACGTGTGGCAAGTCATGATGTGCAAATTTCCGCATCGTCCTAGAGTGGGGTTATGGTCCACAAAGATGGCGATGGTTGGGTCGAATGCACCTGTGGCAATAAGCACTGGGGCCTTCACGGCGCTGCAGGTTTGCTCTTGGTCCGCGATCACACCTTGCTATTGCAACATAGATCCGAATGGGTACATAACGGAGGCACATGGGGCGTTCCTGGAGGGGCAAGAGATTCTCATGAGAGCCCCGTTGACGCTGCAATCCGTGAAGCAGTTGAAGAAACAGGCATCGAACCTCATTTGCTGACGGTGCATCTCACTCACACAGTTGACCACGGAATCTGGCGCTATGACACCATCATCGCCGCTGCGCATCCTGAATTAGTTCCGCATCACATGAATGAAGAGGGCCAAGAATTGCGATGGATCTCGTGGGAAGAAATCGATGCTATGAAATTGCATCCAAGTTTTGCGGCCTCCTGGCCTGCAGTGAAATTACTCTTGCATCAACTCTTCTGATAATCGTTTAAGAGAATCTTTAACAATGGCAGCATCCGATGTTCGCCATAGCGGTGGCATTGAATTAAGAAGCACTGAGCCATAACGTTTAGTTACGATGCGAGAATCCAAAATTGCCACAACTCCGCGATCTTCCTCGGAGCGAATCAAGCGACCGGTGCCTTGAGCCAAGAGAAGCGCTGCACGGGGCAAAGAAACTTCCATAAAACCGCTACCGCCACTTGCATCAATTTCAGCGGCGCGAGCCGACATGACGGGATCATCGGGACGCGGGAAAGGAATCCTGTCTATCGCCACCAAAATACATGAAGCGCCCGGTACATCAACGCCTTGCCACAAACTCATAGTGCCGAGCAAAATAGATGTGGGATCTTTTATAAATCGCTCCACAAGCGGACCCACGGCATCCCCGCGTTTTTGTGTGATGATTTTGATGGGGAGTTCTGCCAATACCTTTCGCAGATGCGCATCTGCAGCTTCGACTCCACGCCAAGATGAGAAGAGAGCAAGGGTGCGACCTCCCGCTGCATCGATAAGTTCACCAAGTTCTGTGAGAGCTTCGATGCTTGGGCCATCGCGACCTGGTTCGGGCAAATGCTTGGGCATGTAGAGCATTCCCTGATTAGCAAAATCAAATGGCGAGCCGACGTCAAGCATCTGAACATTTGCTGGATCTAAATCTCCCTCCTCAACTTCTGCATCCACATCATTGCCCACCACAAATCCAATATTGCGCGCCATCGCATCAAACCCGTTACCTACAGTGAGGGTTGCAGATGTTGCGATCACGGGTGTCTTTGTTAGCAAATTTGCCCGTAGGACAGAAGAAACTGCAAGCGGAGCTAAATGAAGCGTTGAAAACGTTGGCTCATACCAGAGCACTTGCCCAACGCCGAGCTTTAATAGTTTGGCGGCTGTGGCCGATACCTCATTGACCGCGCCTTTAACTCGAGCCCGTTCGGCAATCGAATCTGAATCGACAATCTCTTCATCCGCGCTGATCATCTGCATAATCGCTTGTGCGCTCTCGCGTACTTTACGAATCGGCGCTTCAAGTTCTGATGGTAATTCTTGCAAACGCCCTTGCAGGGTACTTTCATGCTTTACGCGTTGGCCATAACCATCCATCGCATCGTCGAAGGCGTCGGCAGCTTTGGTGAAGACATCAGCCAACTTGCCTGGCATATGTTTGCGCGCCATAGCGGCTGCTCGATTTACTCGCGGCCCCGTAAGTTCTTCGGTGACCGCTTGTGTTGTGCGGTCCATAAACTCATGTGCTTCGTCCAAAATCACAGCATCGCGTTCTGGCAAAATTGGATGCGAATCCACAATTTCAATTGCTAAGAGAGTGTGATTGGTAACGACAACATCAGCAGTTTGCGCTTTAGATTTTGCAATCGCAGCAAAACATTGATGACCGTATGCGCATACATCGGCGCCAACGCATTCACGCCCTGATAAAGAATTAGCTGCCCATACCCGACGATCAACATCTGGTGCATCATCGCGATCTCCTGAAACGCCAGGAGTTTTCGCCCACGCAGCTAAACGTTTGGCATCTTGCCCTAAACTCGAAACTTCCAGTAAAACATCGCCGTCCGGGTCCGGAGTCTCGCTATTCATCTTCTGGAGGCAGATGTAGTTGCCGACGCCTTTATAGATCCCATATGAAATCTCGCGACCGAGCGCCTTTTCCAGCGCAGGAACAATACGAGGTAAATCGCGCTCTACTAATTGCCTTTGTAGCGCCAAGGTTGCTGTTGCAACAAGAACTTTTTTGCCATGCACAAGGGCAGGGACTAGGTAGGCAAGGGATTTTCCAGTACCTGTGCCAGCCTGCACCATCAAGTGATGACGGTCAGATAGTGCGTTAGCAACAGCTTCTGCCATCTCTATCTGGCCTTCGCGCGATGTGCCGCCAATGGCCTCAATTGCTGCTTCGAGGGCTTTGCGCACCTTTGCCGATTGATCGCTCACGGGGTCACACTAGCGGCTCTGTAAGTAGTTGAATCTTCAACTACCCCCTGCTACGATCGCCTCATGGAAAAGATGCCGGCGCTCTACATAGGTCATGGCGCGCCCATGTTGCTCGATGACAAACTTTGGACGAGCCAACTACGTGAAATTTCAGCAAGCATCCCGCAACCCACCTCGATTTTGATCGTGTCGGCCCATTGGGAATCAGAACCAGTCACCTTAAGTTCAACTCAGAGTTCCACGCCATTGGTCTACGACTTCAGCGGATTCGATCGCAAGTTTTATGAAATGGAGTACAACTCCCCCGATGCATCTGCTCTTGCTCTACAGGTGGCCGGGATAATGCCAACGACTGAACCAGTTCATCAAAGTAATCGAGGTCTCGATCACGGCGCTTGGGTGCCATTGCGGGTTATGTATCCCCAAGCGCAAATCCCGGTCCTGCAAATGTCGATGCCGACGCATGACCCTGAAAAATTACTTGAACTTGGCAAGCGCTTAGCCCCCCTACGCGAGGAAGGCGTTCTCATCATTGGCTCGGGATTTATGACACATGGACTGCGTTACCTGCGTGAGTGGACCCCCGATGCGCAAGCACCCACATGGTCTAGTGAATTTGATACATGGGCTGCACAAACGATGGCCAGTGGTGATATCGATACTCTCGCTCGCTATAAAGAATTAGCTCCAGGGATGCCTTACGCCCACCCCACGGTTGAACACTTTACGCCGCTCTTTGTCGCACTAGGTGCTGGGCAAAATCCAGAAACGCCCCCAGAAACCCTTATAGATGGCTACTTTATGGGACTTTCGAAACGATCTGTATTAGTCGCCTAGCTAAGCGAGAACTGTAATAGTGATCGTGAATTTCGTTCCGATTGCATTTGTGAGTTCGACCGTGGTGACACCAGTTTTAAGCGGAGAAAACGCACAGTTAGTGGTGTACGAACCTTGATCTCCGCCTTTGACGAATGTGCCAACTGTTGAATCGGCCACTACCCCACTCCACTTGCCGTCATCTGTCATTGAGAAGACAACTGAGTTGCCTAAATGCACAGTGGCTTCAGATGTTATGAGTGGATCAATCATTACTGGTGGCAACACTGTGGTGCCAGAAACTTGAGCAAGTGAGCAGTAAACAGAAACTGACTTAATCCAAGGCACCTGCACTGGTTTGATATTGGTAAAACCTTCATATTCAGAATTTGGACGTGGAGCAAATCCTGTTGCCTTCGACTCCCACGCAATAACCTTCTTCTTAGCTTTGGTCCAAGCTACAAATGTGCACGTATAATTCTGGTTTGCCTTGATCGCTGGTATACGAAAACGAGCATAAACATAGTAGCCCGTTTCAGGATCATGACGTGTCCCAGTTTTGACTATCTGAACTTTCGTTGCTTTCATCGTCACGAGAGCCGTTGCTGGTCCTTGGTAAAGGAATGCAAGGAGAAGGATAAACGCCAAGGTTTTTCTGCGGAAATTGCTCATACCTAAGATTAACTTATCTAGAGAGTAATTCGTTGCTTCCAAGCAGACTCTAAGGTTTGCGCAAAAGCCTCTAACGGTTGTGCCCCAGAGATGCCGAATTTCATATCGAAGACAAAAAATGGAACGCCAGTAGCGCCCAATTGTGCAGCGAGATTTCGGTCAGCAATAACCTCTTCGGTGAACTTTCCGGAAAGTAAAAGGTCCTCGGAAGCATCTGCATCAATGCCTACAGAAATTCCAATGGCAACCAGATCAGAGTGAGTAAATACAGGTTTAGATTTTTCGAAGTAGCCCGAATACATCGCTTCCAGGAGCCCAGAGCCCTCTCCCATCGATTGAGCCCATAACAACATCCGGTGGGCATCGAATGTATTTCCCGATAGCGTTGAATCGAGGTCATAGCAAAGTCCTTCGCCATCTGCGACTGCGCAGACGTTGGCTTGCATTTCTTTAACCGCACTTGGAGTCAAATTATATTTTTCAGCTAAGAGTTGCTGTGTCGGCTGAACCTCCGCGGCATCGGGCTGCAGTTGGAAAGCACGGTGTCGAACAAGCACCTGATCGCGATGTTCAAAAGTGCTCAGGGCGCGTTCTAAGCGCTTCTTGCCGATGTAGCACCACGGGCAAACTACATCCGACCAGACATCAATAATCACCTTATGAGTTTAACTGTATGAGCTCTGAAAAGAAAAAATCTCCGGCTCAATAATCTTGAGCCGGAGATTTTTAACTATTGGGATTAACTGCAACCAGATGTATTTCCGCAACCTTCGCAGACATAGCAAGCGCCAGATGCACGCATCTTGACTCCGCAGGTCATACACAGTGGAGCATCAGATTTGATTCCTGAAATTGCTTCAAGGAGTTCGGTTGAAGAACCAAAGGTGATTGGTGCGGATTCAATTGCAACCGCTACTGGCTTTGCCACTGCAACTGGTGCAGGAACAGACTCTGAGCGCTCGAACTCATCTTCTTCTGCTGCTACATCTTCTGTATAGGTGCCTGTTTCAAGGGCGCGAGCGCGCTCTGAGGCGGTGTATAGACCGATCCCTGAGCGAACTTCGAATGGCAAGTAATCAAGGGCAAGGCGGCGGAAGATGTAATCCATCATCGATTGCGCGATACGGATATCTGCATCATCAGTCATTCCACTTGGCTCAAATCGCAAGTTGGTGAACTTTTCGACAAAAGTTTGTAGAGGTACGCCATATTGCAATCCGATAGATACCGCGATTGAGAAAGCATCCATTACGCCGGCAAGAGTTGAACCTTGCTTGCCTAGTTTGAGGAAAACTTCACCAAGAGCGCCATCGGCATATGCGCCAGAGGTCATGTAGCCCTCAGCACCGCCAACAGAGAAGGAAGTTGTCATCGATGGACGTGACTTAGGTAGACGCTTGCGGACAGCCATTGCAGGTGCTGCAGTAGCTGGTGCATCGCTCTTTGCGGCTTTGCCATCAGAGAGTGGTTGGCCTACTTTGCAATTGTCGCGATAGACAGCGAGTGCTTTGAGGCCGAGCTTCCAGCCTTCGTAATACACCTCTTCGACCTCTTCAACTGTTGCCTCAGCTGGCAAGTTAACAGTCTTGGAGATTGCTCCGGAAAGGAATGGTTGGCAGGCAGCCATCATACGAACGTGTCCCATAGGTGCAATGGAGCGAGCTCCGAGTGCACAGTCAAAGACGTCATAGTGCTCTGGCTTGAGGCCAGGGGCATCGATGACGTGGCCATGGGTAGAGATGAATTCGACAATAGCTTCAATGGTTTCTTCTGCATATCCAAGTTTGCGAAGTGCTGCAGGAACTGTCTGGTTAACGATCTGCATCGATCCGCCACCGACAAGCTTCTTGAACTTCACGAGCGAGAAGTCAGGTTCGATACCAGTGGTATCGCAATCCATCATCAGACCGATTGTTCCTGTAGGAGCAAGAACAGAAATCTGGGCGTTGCGCCAGCCGTTCTTTTCGCCAGTGGAAAGACATGCATCCCACGCCTTGTTAGCTTCAGTCCACACATCACGATCAAGGGTGGTCTGCGATTTAGCTGAAATTGAAGCAGAGGCATGCTTGCGCATTACGCGAGCATGTGGGGCTGCGTTGCGTGCAAAGCCTTCATATGGACCAACGATGCCTGCAAGTTCTGCAGAGCGCTTGTAGGTAATACCGCTCATGAGTGAAGTGATCGCACCAGCAAGGGCGCGGCCACCTTCAGAATCGTAAGCAAGACCCGAAGCCATAAGAAGTGCGCCCAAGTTTGCATAACCAATTCCGAGTTGGCGATATGAACGTGTTGTATCGCCAATGGCTGTTGTTGGGAAATCTGCGAAACAGATTGAGATATCCATTGCAGTAATGATCATCTCTGCTGCGCGACCAAAGGTCTTGGCATCAAATGAACCATCTGACTTGAGGAATTTCATCAAGTTAAGTGAAGCCAAGTTACATGATGAGTTATCTAGTGACATGTACTCAGAGCAAGGGTTGGAAGCGTTGATGCGTCCGGTCTCTGGGTTTGTGTGCCAGTCATTGATTGTGTCGTCATACTGAATTCCAGGATCAGCACATGCCCAAGCGGCTTGAGCCATCTTGCGAAAGAGTGAACGTGCATCAACTGATTCGATAATTTCGCCAGTGGAGCGAGCCTTAAGACCGAACTCTGTGCCACCTTCGTAGGCGCGCATAAAGTCATCGCTGACGCGAACTGAGTTATTGGCGTTCTGATATTGAACCGAGATGATGTCTTTGCCACCAAGATCCATATCAAAGCCAGCATCACGCAGTGCGCGAATCTTGTTCTCTTCATTGACCTTTGTCTCGATGAATTCTTCGATATCTGGATGATCAACATCAAGGACAACCATCTTTGCAGCGCGACGGGTTGCTCCACCTGATTTGATTGTTCCTGCTGATGCATCAGCACCGCGCATAAATGAGACAGGACCTGAAGCGGTTCCGCCAGATTTTAGGAGCTCTTTAGATGAGCGAATCCGTGAAAGGTTAAGTCCTGCGCCGGATCCGCCTTTAAAGATCATGCCCTCTTCGCGGTACCAGTTAAGAATCGAATCCATAGTGTCGTCAACGGAGAGAATGAAACATGCGCTCACTTGTTGTGGAGCGGCTGTTCCGACGTTAAACCAGACAGGTGAGTTGAAAGAGAAGATTTGGTGCAAAAGCATATGTGTGAGTTCGTGTTCGAAAACTTCTGCATCTGCATCAGTTGCGAAGTAACCAAATTCTTTTCCGGCTTTTGCATAGGTTAAAACCACGCGGTCAATAACTTGCTTGAGTGACCACTCGCGATTTTCTGCACCGACTGCGCCACGGAAATACTTAGTGCTGACAATCGTTGATGCGTTCACAGACCAAAAATCTGGATATTCGACGCCGCGTTGTTCGAAGACAACTTCGCCGCTCTTCCAGTTTGTCTGGACAACATCTCGACGCTCCCACGTCACTTCGTCGTAAGGGTGCACTCCAGCTTTTGTGTAAATCCGCTCGAGTGTTAAACCCTTGCCTGACTTAGTGGTGGACTTGCTAGGTCGATTGATGACCGTCTCTGACATGTGTATTTCCCCGTCTTCTTCTCGTTGAACTTAAATACTTACTGAACTTTTTTGCGTGGCAGAACTATCTTTTCGTGCTGGGGAATTGTCTTGCTTTGTTTTACTTGTAGAACTTGTTGTACTCGATGGCACTGCTCGCAGTAGGGCGATCTCGCCTTCGAAATCTTCGAGGGAGTTAAAGTTACGGTATACCGAGGCATAACGCAGGTATGCAACCTCATCGAGTTCGCGAAGTGGCGCCAAAATCGCCATCCCCACTTCTTGAGCTTCGATTTCAGCTTGACCGCTCGAGCGAAGGGCCTCTTCGACGCGTTGGGCCAAGAGAGCTAGGTCATCAGAATTCACTGGTCGTCCCTGACACGCTTTACCGACGCCGGCAATTACCTTGTCGCGACTAAATGGTTCGGTAGCTCCAGAACGTTTAATAATGTTGAGCAAAGTTGTCTCTTGTGTGGAGAAACGTGCGCCACATTCTGGGCACTCACGACGGCGGCGAATCTGCGTGCCATCTTCAACTTGGCGAGAATCCACGACGCGAGAATCATCATGTCGGCAAAAAGGGCAGATCATGCGGCGCGTCGTCCTTCCTCTAGGAATAATCGGGTGTATTAGCAATATTTGTTAAAACCCACGAGTAGTGTGGGAAACCACTACTTATGGAACTATATCGCGTCTTGACCCCTATATCTAGTGGTAACTGTAAAGGCGTCCTCAAGGCTTTCCCCGTATTGGCAGAGCATGGCGCTCATAGGGCGTGTCGCGCGAGGCAGAACAGGGACGAGTTAGGCAGGAATGCGCAGAAGATCCCCCGCCGAAACATCTGGCAGGGTCAGGGAGTTGGCCTCCATGATCGCTCCGATGAGGCCGCGGATATCGCGACCATGGGATTCATCGCTAGCTATCGACCACAGAGTCTGGCCAGGAGCAACCACAACGGTAATAAATGTCTGTGTATCTGATTGTGTAACAACGCTACCGGCTCCTGCTTTCATCGAAAAAGCAGCGCCCAGCACTATCGCCAGAGAGAACACGACGAGGAACCGCGCTAACCGACCACGACGTGTTAATCGACTCGCACCTGTGCGAGAAGAAACGTTCATGGATCGGGACGGATAATTCAGTGCGATTGCGCTCATGGTCGTGCCTCCTGGACTTTCACTTTCTTACAACCTTGGGGAAGGTTTCGAACACTTGTTCGATAGGATATTTATAGTCCAACCCACTGACAAAAGCAAGAATTATTCGAACAGATGTTTGAATTTTTTGCCAATCTGCTCTACCCTCTAGCCATGAGCAAAAACCTCGAAGACAAAGGCCCCAAGGCAGCGCCCGCCAAGGCGACCCGCAGCAAAACCAGCGACCCAATTACCGAGCTGCCAGATGGCCCAGCCGATGAGCATGGCCTCACCACCCGTCAGCTCAAGATCTTGCAGGCGATTAAAGCCGCGGTGACCACCAATGGCTACCCGCCCTCTATGCGCGAAATCGGGGCTGCAGCAGGACTTGCCTCCCCCGCATCAGTCCAGTACCAACTCCAAGCCCTGGAGAAGAAGGGCTTTATCCGCCGCGACCCGACCCGTGGACGAGCTCTAGAGGTCCTGCTCCCCGGAGAAGAACCGCACATCGCCCCAGCCGATAAGACTCGTCAAGTCCCGCTGGTCGGGCGTATCGCTGCCGGTGGCCCTATCTTGGCTGAGCAATCTATCGAAGAGACTTTTCCGCTACCTGAATCCATCGTCGGTCAAGGTGATTTGTTTATGCTCAAGGTCGTCGGAGATTCAATGATTGATGCCGCTATCTGCGATGGCGACTTCGTTGTCATCCGTTCTCAAAAAGATTGCAACAAGGGCGAGATCGTTGCAGCAATGATTGATGGTGAAGCGACTGTCAAAACATTCTCGCGCAAAGATGGCCATATCTGGTTGCTACCTGCCAACGATGACTTCGCCCCCATTAACGGCGATAACTGCGAGATCTTAGGAAAGGTCACCGCTGTCTTGCGCAGCGTTAACTAGCTTTCTTTGCGGACCATCTTCCAGTGATAAAGATAAAGCGGGCCAGCAATAAGTAAGGTTGTTACCGAATCAACCAAACTCATAATTGCTCTGTGCTGATTCTGGTCATGCGTCTGCTTGGCCATTAATGCGCTCTCTGCAACGCTAGGTTTTACTGTGTTGTAAGGATCGATATACACAGGGTCTGGAAATATGGCTGAGATTCCATTACGGACAAGGCTCACGATTGAAAAAAGACAGACCATCAATGTGATGAGGCAGACCGCGTAGAGATAGAGCGAGCGCCAATCAAAGCGGTCGTGGCGCTGAATGACTACTGCGCTGGCAACCTTTGCGGTGGGTGCTTTCTTAGCGACCTTCTTGGCCGGAGCTTTCTTCGTAGTTGCCATGGATACATAGTCTCACCCCCATAAGTAAATTGTGCTTATTTACAGAGGTTTTACTTCGGCGCGTAAGAGTTTTCCTAGTGCGCCCCTTCTCCAGAAGTTAGACTCTGGCGAATGTTGCCGGGCTAAGAAATGAGAGAGCTATGACGACGTCACATGAAAGCGATCTACCAACAACTCTTGCATCCCCCATCGATGGCAGTGCCAAGGTCCGGTTCACTCCTGTCAAGATTGCTGGCCTAGTAGGCGGCGTTGTCGTCTTACTAGGCGCTGGTATCGCCCTATCTTTCGCACTCCTATCAGGAGGCGGCGCGCAACCGGAAGATGTTCTGCCTAGAGACACGGTTGCTTTTGCGAAAGTTGACTTCAACCCACATATTGGACAGAAAATCGCTCTCGTACGTTTCGTCACCAAGTTTCCTAAGACTTTTAAGAATGTCGATGAGAAAGATCCTGTTGGCTCCCTATTTAACCAATTTGTTACTAATTCCAATTTTGATTGGTCAAGAATTAAGCCTTGGATTGGAAGCCGATATGCAGTAGCCGCCGTAGAAGACGCTAACGGAATTCAACCTGTTGTAGTTCTTGAAATTACAAATGAGCAAGAGATGAAGTACTACTTCGCAAAAGAACTACCGGATGAGAATTACGTGATTCAGAATGGTTTTGCGATTATCTCTACGAACAAATCAACGCTCGATTTAATCACTTCGGCACCAACTCATCTCTCCGATAATCCACAATTTAAATCAGACCTTGCCGCCCTTGGTGGAGACCAGATTGCACTCATTTGGGCGGACTTGAAACCCATCGCCAATTACGCCAGCGATACCATCAACTCACTTCTCTATGATTTTGGATCAGGCATTGATCTGAGTTCGCTAGGCAAAATCAGTGGCCGTATCGCTCTTGGATTCCACGTCACGCCCGATAGCGTTGTAGCAACTTTCGGGACTAGCGGCATGGGTAGCGTCGCTTCTCTGGCAAGTAAAGTTGATTCACAAGCAACCATTGGTCAATTCCCTTCCAACACATTGCTTGCGCTTAACTTAGATGGCGTTGGCAAGGCAATCTCAGATGCCATAGCTAACAACCCTGACATCGCAAATTTACTCGGCGGAGATAGCTACTACAGCAATGTCTCCCCTGAAGATTATGCGGCGGTTCTCGATGGCCCGCTCGCAATCATTCTTCTACAGAACCCGAAGGATCCTGCAAGCCCCTTGGTGGCAATTCGGATCTCGCCAGCGAACGCAAGTAAGGCGCGAACTGCCGTGAAGAATCTTGAGAATTATTTCTACGGAGAAAACCTGCCTTCGGTGAGCGATGGGGATTACATTTACTTTGGAGTTGATGAAACTTCTCTCAAGCAGCTCATCGCAGAGATGAACTCCCCAGCAGAACGTTTGGCAAATACTCAAATTTACAAGAAATCAGTAACAGGCTCCGGGTACCTCGCGGTATTTGCCAACCTCGACCAATTGATTTCAACATTTGATTTGCAGATTCAAGATGCACCGCTTGGGGGCCTTGGAATCGTCGGTAGCGTCAACGATGGCGCCGAAGGTAGCTCGCGCACGACCTTTACACTTTCGCTGAAATAATTACTTGAGGGCTTTAGCGACTGCAATCAGTTCTTGGTAGGTAATTCCACCGATACCTTGAACTTGGATTTCGGTGGCCTTCAAGTTCTTCTTTGCCTTTGTCGTGAACATTAGAAATCCACCGACTCGGGCAATATCTTTGGTGCCACATGCTTTAAATGCTTGCGCATTCATAGGATCGCAGTACACGTGAACCACAGCGCGCGCGCCATTAATCGTTGTCGAAGCAAGAGTCTTTGAAAGCCCTGGGTCGGAACATTTATCCCCTGCCATCGTCTCGTAAATATCTAACTTCTTCTTACCTGTGCCATAACTTACTGCCACCCATTGCTCTTTGCCGGCGGTACAAAGAAGGGACTGGAAGGTATGCAACTTCAAATTCAAGGTATTAGATGGCTTGTATATGCCATAAGTCCGTCCAGTCTGAGCGTCCACGAACTTATCCCCTGATCCCATAGCGAAGGCAAAAGTGGGAGCAAGAAGTGAAAGTACAACCAGTGAAAAAAGAGATTTCTTTGGGAAACGCGTCATCTTCATAGAGTACCTCCTAAATCGGAGGCTACATTTAACTATGCATCTTGATTCGCTGGTAACTTCCTTAGACTTATTGGCAACCTTTGCATTTGCGATTGTTGGCGCCCGTATCGCCGCAAGTCGAAATATGGATTACGGTGGAATTGCCCTCATTGCGTCGGTGGCTTCAATTAGCGGGGGAACCCTTCGCAATTTATTTCTTGGACAAACGCCTCCATGGTTATCCCATCCCTGGCTCTTTGCTTCAATATTGCTGGCAGTAATTCTTACTATCGCAAGCAAAGAACGTGCATCCGTTGGCCGCTTCTTTCTCTCTTTAGATACCTTCGGATTAGCCGTTGCCACTGTTTCAAGTACAAGCTTTGCCATAAGTCTGAACGTCAACTTTGTTGCATCTGTAATCTTGGGATTGATCGGCGGGGTAACAGGAGGGCTTTTGCGCGATGTCCTCTGCCAAGTCGAACCAGTGCTCTTGCATCGTGAAACAATTGGCACATCTTGTCTGGCAGGGTCGGTCGTTTATGCGAGCCTTGCCAACTTTGGGGCATCAACCCTGATTGCATCTTTGGTGGCTGGCGCTGTAGTTATTTCGGTACGCGAACTTTCCATTAAATTCAATTGGAACTTGCCACGCATCTAGTGTTGCCAATCAGCGAAGTTATTGAGAAACTAGGGCTATGACACACACTCGCGCAGTGCGCTTACCTTCAGATGGAAATATCGAACGTGGCAAAGCGGTGTCAATGAAAGTTAATGGCGTAGCGATCACCGCTTACGAAGGTGAAAGCGTTGCAAGTGCATTGATGTGCGAAGGCATCTCAACCATGCGCACCACCGTGGCAGGAGATCCACGCGGAGTTTTTTGCGGAATGGGAGTCTGCTTTGAATGTTTGGTCAATGTCGATGGCGTAGCAAGTACGCGTGCCTGCATGACCTGGGTCAAAGAAGGAATGGATGTTAAAACCCAGAACGGTCTGCAAGCTAACAAATAACTTCAGTAGGAACTCTCGACCAAACTGACGTATTGATCATCCGGATCTTTAAAGTACACATACTTAAACTCCGAATTACCCACATCTAGCACTTGGATTTCAGAGTGCATCTCAATGCCTAAACTTTGCAGTTGAGCAACACCTTTCTTGATGTTCTGCACACCGATACCGAAATCCATAGGACCTACATGGCCCCACTCTCCGCGACAATCTTCATAGAGTGGTGTGAGACGGACCGGTTCGATTCCTGCCCCTTGCGCAGCTAGGTGGAGGGTCATGTGGTGGCCAGGCAATGGTCGGCCAACCTGATACCAAGGAGCCATCGGGTCAAAGAATTCTGTTGACTCAAATATCTGATCCACGAAACCTAGCGGTTTGTAGAAATCAATTGTTGCCTGCATATCTGAAACCCCAAATGCAACGTGGTTAACGCCTTCGACTCGAGGCTTACCAGGGCGCGAAGTCCAGAGACCTTTCCATTCGATGAGCTCAACTTTTCCGCGCCATGGGTCGGCAACGTATCCGATATCAAGTTCGATGTTGTGCGGGCTCACTGCAGCATTAAGTGGAACCATTAAAGATTCGCATCCAAGCTTGTCGACGAGCTCCTTAAAGATTTCGTGCGTATGAACTGTGTGGAGACAGACTTCAGCCAAGCCAATTTCGCCGTAACCAATTCCAGCCGGGTATGGCGGAGCGCCAGCGCCATCTAAACGTTGGACTAACTTCACCTTTCCTGGCCCTAGGCGAGAGGCATTCTTGTTTCCTAACATCACGATTCGCGCTTTTACGGAATTAGATTTCGTAATCTCTTCAAGTCCAGGCACTGGCCCCGTGTAATCGAAATAGAGTTCTGTGAAACCGAGCTTTCGTCCCCAAAAATCTAAGGCGACATCCATGTCACCTACGCCGATACCTGCGTGATCAACTCCGAGAAACATTGCCTACTCCTCTACTTTGCCAACGGAATGTTGAATTCAACCAAAATAGCTCTAATCTTTTCAAGGCTTGCCGCATCGGTGATGGGAAGACGTGGCCTGCGAACTGTTCCGCCCGGTGCGCCCATAAATGCCATGATCGCTTTAAGTTGGCTCTGGTATGCGCCCCACTTACCTCGCCAGCCACCTGGTTCCCATAAGGATTCAAGCAACTGCAGATTACGAATTGCATGGACGCGTACAGGCTCTAAATTACCAGTCCAGTAATTCTCCCAATACGCAGAATCGGCTGCACCAAAGATACTGCCGCCTCCGATGGTTCCATCTCCGCCACATTCGATCATGAAATCTAGGTTGGCAGGGACCATGAAATTTCCAAAAATCCGTACATCTTTCACTAGCGCTCTGGTTGTGGTCAGGAATTGTTCTGCATTTCCCGTGCTGTCTTTAATTGCAACAACATATTCAAGGTCGGCTAATTTGCGTGCTAAGTCGCCTTCGATTTCGATTGATGTGCCGTGCGGCCAGTTATAAACCATTGTGGGCGCAGGAACACCGCGGCCCAAATCCTCGAAGTATGCAACTGTTTCGTTGGGAAGAGTTTTCGAATATGCAGGGGCAGAAGAACAAATCCCTGCTGCGCCCACAGAGATTGCGTGTTCACCTAGTTTGATAGATTCTTTTGCGGTGAATGTCGTGACACCTACAACAACCGGAACGCGTCCAGCCACTCGATCTACAACAAATGCTGCTACTTCTTTACGTTCTTCATGCGATTGGGAAAACCATTCGCCCGTTGTTCCGTTAAGAAATATTCCATGCATGCCATCACGAAGGTAACCATCAATGAGCGCACCGAAGAGAGTGAAGTCGATATCGCCATTTTCCTTAAATGGAGTGGGAGAAGCGGGCCAATAGCCCCTCCAATCAACTGAATTACGGTCCATTGCTTAGCTCCTTATTCGTTTAACTTGCTCTGTCGGGGTTGAAAGAGTGAGGTATCGGGTTAGATTTCCCTTGTGAAGAAATATATTCAGCCAACATATGTGAAACCATCGGCCCGAGAGTAAAGCCAGTAGGTACTAACGCTACGTGATAGCCCGGGACCTTCTTCGATTCGCCCAGAATTGGATTGAAATCATGAGTGAATGCCCAGATGCCAGACCACGTTCGAACTAATCGCACATCCTTAAGTAAAGGTAGGACATCCAAAGCCACGGCAGCATTACCTGCAGCGCTTGCCCAGTAATTTGAATATCTCTTGGGAAACTTCTCAACCCTAGAAGGCCAACCTCCGCCAATAATAAAGGTGTTGTTCGAGGACTGCTTCAAAGTTAATCGCCGACCAATATGTTGAACCATCGGTGTTAGAACTTTTTCGTAAGGTTCAGTCACATTCACATGTAATCCGCTCAAACCCATAGGCAATGAAATGCCTAGTTGCATGGAGAGATCCTGAGTCCAAGGTCCAGCTGCATTCACCAAACGGTTACAAAGAATCTCGCCACGTGAAGTTTTCACCTTGAAACGAAAAGTCGGATTGTTTTCAATTCTTGTGATTGACAATACTTCGCAATTCTTACGAATCCGTGCGCCATTTTCTGCAGCTCGTAATGCAAATATTGGTCCGACAGTAAGAGGATTGGCATGACCCTCTTGTGCGCAATAAGAAATTCCTGAAAGTTTCGGTGACAGGTACGGCGCAAAGTCTCGCATCTCTGTACCGGTCATCACTTGTGTCTCTAATCCAGCAGCTAATTCAATTCTCTGTTTATCGCGCAAAACCTTAAGTTCGTCTTCAGTTTCTGAGACCATCAAGCCGCCCGTGAAGTGAACCCCTAGATCCGCGTCGAGCTCATCCTCTAATCCGTGCCACAAATTGGCTGCATCCAGTTGTAAGCGAACTTCTCCTGCTAGACGCGCCTCCTCTTCAGGAGTAATGCTCTTGGTTAATTGATGAATCGCTATCTGGAAATGGAAACTTCCAGCGTTCGTACCGGATGCTTCGCGATTGAGCTCTCCGCGTTCAAGCAACGTTACCTCTACCCCAGATTTTGAGAGGTAATACGTGAGCGCTGTGCCTAGCAATCCCCCGCCAATGACAACGGTTTCAGATTCCTTAGGAAGTTCCGAATTGGCTACTTCATCGGAAAGGTAGCTCGAAATGAGCTCGTGAGTTCTATTTTCCATCAAAGAAATATTTCTGATCAGAAACGGTCTCATCTGCAATCGCCCCTAGGGCAACAGGTTTGACTGGGAATCTTGGAGTGCCTTGATGAACATCGGCGATATCGATGCCATGGCGCTGGGCAACCATCGCGGAAATCTGTCGTTGGCAGTTCCTGCCTTGGCATGGACCCATACCTGCGCGGGTATAGGCCTTCACCACGGATAAATCTGCAGTGGAATCAATTACTCGATCAATATCCAATTTAGTCAATATCTCACAGCGACAAATAATTGTTTCATCGCTTGCCAATTCAAAAATCCCTTGCTTCACATCAAACATGGAGCGAAGAGCGCTTTGAAATCTTCTGCGCTCTTTAGTTTCCGTATGGAACTGCTCTGCTTTTTCTCTAGCTTGACTTAGGTTCAAGAGTCCAAGTTCTTGAGCAACTGAAATTCCTACAAGATTGCCGCGGCTGATAGCGATGTAAGATCCTTCAACTCCTGCGCCATCGCCTACTGCATAAACGTTGGGCACTGAGGTGCGTCCCCACTCATCTGTCTGGGCTACATAGCCGCCTTTACTCTCTTGGTATTCGAAGTCGCACCCAACTAATTTCAAGAGTTCGTTAGAGGGTAAAAAACCATAACCCAAACAAAGGGTGTCTACCTCTATACGTTTTGAGGTGCCTTTCTTAACGCGCCAGTTACGATCCACTTTGGCGATGGTGACAGCCTCTACACGTTCGATCCCGTGTGCCTGAACAATGATGGTTCTGTATTTGACTGGAATTCTTTTGCGCAACAGGGCGAGACGGTACTTCATCGCATCGGAAATAAGATCCCAATTTCCAGTTGAAGCAGCGAGCAATCCCAATACGTTTAATGGAGTTGGTGCAGAACCCGCTTCTAGAACGCTGACAATGTTGGCTCCATAACCGGCAAGTTGTGCTGGAAATGCCAGAGCCACAGGACCGCTACCCGCAAAGAGAATTCTTGAACCGGGTAGAACTCTCTGAGTCTTCACCAAAGTTTGTGCTGCACCGGCTGTGATGACGCCAGGCAATGTCCAGCCAGGAAAAGCGACAGGGCGATCATAAGCTCCAGTTGCAATCAAGAGTTTCTTAAATTTCAGACGTGACACTTGCTCGTCTTCAGTTGCGAAAAGAAGATGATCTTCTTCTATCGATACTACAGCGCTCTTGAGAAAAAGTGAGATGCTCTGCTTGTCAAAATCAGCGATCAAATTTTGCCCAATTTTGGGCGGTACCTGCAATTGGGTCTGGTTTGCTATTTTAAAACCACGGCCGAGCTGTTTGTAAATTTGGCCACCGAGGGTTACTCGTTCATCTAAAAGTGCAATTTTCACACCATGTTTAGCTGCTTGAATCGCGGCAGCCATTCCGGCAGGGCCGCCACCAATTATGGCGAAATCAAAATTCAATTCCGCATCTTTATTTATGGTGACCACCTCCTACAGGTTCTCTTTAATTCCAAATTTCAATAGTGCATTCATTTTGTACTCAAGTAGCAATGGTAGGCACCTTGCCGAAACAAGTTACCTACCATTGCATTTACCTGACTAGTACTGCTTGCGCTAACCCTGGAGGGTTATGAACAGGCCTTTGGCATTTCTGCAAGGTCAAAGCCCATTTCTTTCTTGAACATCTTGCCCATTGCACCGCTCTTGTAGTTGGTACAGATGAAGGCGCTCAACTTCTTTTGAAGGCTGAAGTTTCCAAGTTGTACAGCCCATGCACCGAATCCAACGTCGATTGGCTTGGCCAATTTAACAACTGCAAGCTGTCCTGGGTTTGACTTGATGAAATCAGCTGCGAGGTATTCCTCAACAACGATTGCATCTGCGCGACCAGTTGAAACCTCAAGGAATGCCGCTGATTGGTCAGGGAATCCAACGAGAGTTGCAGCTGAGAAATTACTTGTAACTAGACCAGCAGCAGTTGAACCTTCAAGAGCTGTGATCTTTGTTCCTGCAACGTTCCAGCCAGCAAGTGTTGCTGCGCGTGTAGTTCCTGGCTTTGCAGCAAGGATGGTGGTGTAAGGAACATAGTCACGTGAGAATGTCACAGACTTTGCACGCTCTGCAGTTGCAGTGTGGCCAGCTGAGATCATGTCGAATTTACGTGCCATAAGTCCTGGGATCAATCCAGCCCAGTCGATGTTCTTAATAACAAGCTTTAGTCCGAGGCTCTTTGCAAGAGCTGTAACCATTGCAACGTCATATCCGGCTGGCTTGCCCTTGGCATCGAGATACATCTCTGGCTTGAAAGTAAGGGACATACCTACAGTGAGGCTGCCTGCCTTAACAAGATGCAGATTAACGGCTGCAGCTGCTGAATGTGTTGACGCTTGTGCACTGCCACCCAGCATCGCCATAGACGCCGTGAGAGCTGCCACAAGGACAACTGATAGTTTCTTTCTCATGGAATTTCCTTCTTCCGTTTTTTATATGTGGATGGGATGTAGGCCGTGCATTCTAACTAGACCAATCGGTTGCTCCACTGCTAGCTAAACTTCGCTATCAGTACTGCTACCTTTTGGTTTTTTCCCTTAGTTAGAAATCTAGATATTCTGCCTGTTGGTGGGTATTGGAAATTCTTCTCAATACCTCTGAATATTAAGTCCACCGCGAAAGCGATGCAGACATAAAGCACGGCAGCAGCTGAATAAAGTACAAATGGCTGGAAATTAGTTGCATTTAGATTTTGCGTTACACGTACAACTTCAACGAGACCAATGATCGCAAAAGTAGAAGTGTCCTTGACCATACCGATATACATGCTTCCGATATTAGGAATCGCAATCTTCGTTGCTTGAGGCAATATCAGTGAAGTGAAGACTCTCGCGCGGCTCATTCCCAGGGCCAATCCAGCTTCACGTTGCCCCTTAGGAATAGCTTGGAGGGCGGCGCGGAAAATTTCGGAGAAGAATGCCGAATAAAGCAAAGTCAGTGCAATTACGCCGGCTTGAAATACCGTGAAGTTATATCCAAAGAGAAGTGACCATCCAAAGTAAACCCAGATGACACTTACTAACGCTGGGATGCCGCGGAAAATATTGACATAACTTGCGGCAAACATTGAAGCTGGTTTAAAAGAACTCATTCTGCTAATTGCTAGAAAAAGTCCGATTGCGACAGAAGTAACCAGGGCGACTATAGAAACTTGAATCGAAACTTCAAGGCCCCTTACTAAAGCCCAACGATTTTCCCAAACAAGAGCCCAATGGAAGTTAACTGGTGGCAAATCGTCAGATCTAAACATTTATAGCACCGACCCTATAAATTGTTGTGCTCGTGCATTTGTCACATTGTCATAGAAATCTCGTCCTCCGGTAGCCACGATATTTCCGGCTTCCATGAATACGTTCAAGTCCCCTACCTCGCGAGCGAAGTTCATTTCATGTGTAACAACCACCATAGTCATACCAGTCTCAGCCAAATCACGCATAACCGCCAATACCTCACCGACTAACTCAGGATCCAAGGCAGATGTTGGTTCGTCAAAGAGCATAACTTTTGGATCCATGCTTAACGCCCGAGCTATTGCGACTCGCTGTTGTTGGCCACCAGAAAGTTGCCCTGGGAAATTAGCTGCCCACTTAAGCAAACCAACCTTCTTCAATTCAATCGCTGCGCGCTCTTGTGAATCTTTGACAGATGTTCCTTTGATTTTACGGAGCGACACTGCGATGTTATCTAGTGCACTTAAATGTGGAAATAAATTAAATTGTTGGAAAACCATTCCGACATTTCTACGAAGCTCTATTGCTTTGCCACGTGGAACTTGCTTCTCACCTTTTACGCCAGGTCCGTATTCAACACCTAAAACTTTTACACTTCCAGAATCAGGCTCTTCCAGTAAATTCATAGAGCGAAGTACTGTTGATTTTCCAGAACCTGAAGGGCCGAAAATAACTACGTGGTTTCCTTTATGCACTTGCAAATCAATTCCATGGAGAACTTCTACAGTTCCAAAAGTTTTGTGAATGCCGCGAAGTTCAACTAGAACTTCAGATCCGACGCTGGAACTTTTTGCGGACATCTTTTCTTAACTCACCTTCGTTGGTAGAGCAAAATCTTCACATATATCCCTGGGTTTTACTAGAAAAATGGGGCTCTTTACCGCACTATTTTGTTCATATTCCGCACAAAATATAGAGATTCTGCGTCTCTGTAACATCTTGTTACTTTGCACCAGTTACAGGAAACTTAAGCAAGATTTCTGGAGGGAAATTATGCAAACAAATGAAACTTTAGTAGGCAGAATTGAAATTGAAGATTTAGTAAAGAAGTACTGCCTCTACTTTGACACCAACCAACCAGAGAAACTTGTCGATCTATTTTCTGAAGACGCCTGCATCGACTATGGCCCTGAAGTTGCTCCGCTCCATGGCAAGAGTGAAGCGTTCACGATGATTTCACGAGGACTCACGAATCTTTTCGCTCAAACGAGTCACCACATTTCCAATTTTATCCTTGATTTCGATTCGGACGATTTAGCTCATTCCGTTTCCTATATTTACGCATGGCATCGTTATCAAGATAAAGAAGAAATTGGATACCTATGGGGTCAGTATCATCACAAATTCACACGTGAAAACGGTTCATGGAAAATATCTGATTTAAAACTTTTCGCGGTAAATATTGATAATTTTCACAGAGCGACGATGCACCCTGTTGATCGGAAACAATAATTCGTATTTACGAGTTTTCGTAGAAATTGAAGTTCTTGCTCGTCGCAATCAATTTGTTAATCTCGGCTAGTGCGCGATCTCGTTTCTCGACATTTGCTTCCCAATCGGCAACCTGAAATATCTCACCCATATCTTCTGCGACTTTCTCTACTAAATCTGGGGTCCAGGGGTCATTTTGATTGCGTTCTTTACCCATTCTGAAATAACTCTCGCCCATGCGCGATGCGTGGTCACGAATGCCACCTTGAGCGTTGAGTGAAGATGTACCGAACGGCCCGAGAACGGCCCATCTCTTGCCCAATCCTTGCGTCATAATAATGTCAATCTCTCTGGGACTAATTACTCCATCGCGTACAAGAGCGTATGCCTCCCGCAAAATTGCTCCTTGGAGTCGGTTAAAAACAAAACCTTCTATCTCTTTCTTGACCTGCACGGGGTGCATACCCACCTGCGTTAACAACTCCATTGTTGCAATCACGACTTCAGGTGAAGTTACATCTGATGGGACGACTTCTGCGATTGAAAGCAGGTACGGAGGGTTTCCGGGATGTACAACAATTGCTCTTTCAGGGTGCTTCATCTTCGCATTGAACTTCGAAGCCCCGAGAGCCGATGAAGAACTTGCAAGAATTACAGCGCTCGAAGTAAGGCGATCTAAATCTTCAAAAATTGCCTCTTTGAGTTCTACCTTTTCAGGGGCACACTCTTGTACATATTCAGCGTTAGCAACGCATTCGCCTAAATCCGTAGTTGTTGAGATTCGCCCAACAATCTTCCTTGGTTCCTCGGTAAGCATTCCTTCTGCCGATAAGAAATCCAAACGATTGATTAAATTGGTGTTGAGAGAATCCAATTTGGTCGGGTCTACATCGTGCACGCAAACTTCATGACCCGCCCGGGCAAAGGTAATTGCCCAGGCAGCCCCGATACTTCCAGAACCAACAATTGCAATTTTCATCAAGGTGTATCTTTTTTATACTTGCGGCGATAAGCCTTCCATGTAGTTGCCCATTTATCTGGGTCGTCCAAATTGGTGCCGTCGAGTTTATGGACTACTTGGTTGTGCGGAGATGACTTAACGAGTTCTGGATTAGTGCGAGCTTCGTTACAGACATGTTCGAGGACATCAATCCAGTAATCGATATCTTCAATTGACCAGAGCTCCCCAGCCTCAGGCGTAAAAGGTTCTGGAACAAACCATGGTTCGTGGCTGAGCCAGTATGCATCTACCCCAAAATCGGTCATGCGATTTTGCACATCCACAGTCGTGACACCAGTGTCCTTGGTCAGATCACCAAGACCATATCGAGTCATTTCGAGGCGACGTTTCTTCATATCTGGAAAACCTATTGAAATGCCTTTGATTTTCATCAAACGCTTCTCCATATAGTTATTCGCGAGCACCGAAATATTTGCGGCATCACGCAGTCCTTCTATACCCATCGCTCGCGTCCAGGCATAAGCGCGAATTACCACCGGTACGTTGCCCCAGAATTCGCGGACACGACCTACCCCTGCATCGGAGTTCTCCTTTAAGAAATATCCGCCGTGACCATCTTCTTCTACGAGTGGACCAGGTAAGAATGGAATCAGTTTTTCGGTACAACCATAAGCGCCGACAGCGGGGCCTCCGCCACCTTTGGGCCCGCCGAAAGTCTTATGCAACATATACATACATGCATCAAAGCCAAGATCTGCGGCGCGTAATCTGGTCATAACGCCATTGAAGTTTGCGTGATCATAAAAGCAAAGGCCACCCGCTTCATGAACAATCTTTACCCATTCGGCAATATTTGGATTGTAGATTCCAACATCATCAGGATTATTAACCATCAAAGCAGCGGTTCGCTCTGACACAACCGCACGCAAAGCTTCGACAGATGGGAATCCATCTGCTTCTAATGGAAGTGTAATAACTTTGAATCCCGCTGCCGCAGCTGTGGCTGGGTTACATGGGTGCGCTTGCGAAGTAGTGATGATTTCATTTCGTTGGGCGAGCTCACCTCGAGACGCGTGATATGCGCGAGTCATGCATGCTTGCGTATATGCCGCATCTGCTCCACCGCCGGCTTGGAATACGAAGTGATCTAACCCGGATAATTCACGGAGTAAGTGATCAAATTTGCTAATCACTTCTAGGACTCCTTGTAACGTCTCGACTGGTTGATGAGGATTAATTTCAGCCACATTGTGCTGATATACCAATCGCTCATTGACGCGAGGGTTGTACTTCATGGTGCACGTTCCAAAAAGGCTAATTCCCATCATTCCCATTGTTTGTTGAGATAGGTGCAGATAGTGGCGCTGCACTTCAAACTCTGACATCTCTGGAAGTTCGGGCAGACTCTTGCGCAGTAGCGCATATGGAATCAGCCCTTGGGCGGCGCCTACGCGAGCCGTTATTTCACTTTCGGTAGCAGGCAAGATCGCACCTCGTCTACCCACGGCGCTTAGCTGCATTACTAGTGGTTCGTCCCACACCTGCGCGTGATAGTTCTTCAATTTCTTACTCATTAGGCGACCACCTTCTTGAGAGCTGCAACAAGTGTGTGAATATCCTCCACAGTGTGAATCTCTGTAATGCAATAGAGCGCTGATTGACCAAGGCTTGGGAAATCTACGCTGAGGTCTTTGCCTCCGAATATCGAATGCTCCAACAGTTTCTTATTTATCTGCTCAACCGTTAATTTACTCTTCGAGAAATCGACCACAAATTCTTTAAAGAATCCTTGCTTCCATTTAACGCTGACACCTGGAATCTCGTCAATGAGCGCAGCAGCGTAATGTGAACGCTGAATAATCGTTTCACCAATCTCTTTAAACCCTAAAGGTCCCATGAGGGACATATATGTTGCATTTGCAACAGCCCAGAGATAAACAGAGTTTCCGGTCCAGTCTTTACCATTTTCGCGTGAACCATACGAAGATTGATGAAAGAGCGTGAGCCCAAAAGCTAGTTCGCCTGGATGCGTTGTCCCGGTCAAGCTCACCTGAAGTGTGGGATATTCCTTTGCATACTTAGCTTCGTCGCGTGTGGCGATGAAACCGCCAACGCCGCCGCCAGCATTCATATGGACTCCGAGTGGTTGCGTAGTTCCCACAACGATATCGGCCGCATAATCCGAAGGAGGTGCGATGACGCCTAGAGAAATGGGGTCAACTCCCACGATTACTTCCGCCCCCACACCATGAGCAATAGCGCTAATTTCGTGCGCTCGAGCTTCAATGCTTCCAAGATATGTTGGATTTTCAAAGTAAATTGAACTTGTTCTCTCGCTAATCTTGGATTTGAGGTCAGCAACATCAATTCCACCATCATGAGGATCCGTTGCAACCATGACGATAGATACGTAACCGCTTAGCTCCGGGAATCCGCAATAAGTTTTCAAAACCTTCAAGCGTTCCGGATCCAGCGTCGATGGCACGAGAACTTCACTTCGACCATTAATACGAGCTGCCATACGGACTGCATGTCCGGCTGCAGTGCCAAAGCTATAAAGAGGGAGACCAACAAAATCCATCCCCACTAGTTCGCCGATCTGACTTTGAAATTCAAACCACACTTGGGTTCGACCATGATCCGATGACGGAGTACCCCATACAGGAGTTAAGAATTCGGTGCGAGTAACCATCTCATCACAGATTGCAGGAACATAATGTTGCCAGCACCCGGCTCCGAGGAAGTTGAGATTATCTTCAGAAGAAATGCTCTTCTTGAGAATCGAATTCATATGCTTGAAGAGCTCGGCTTCAGAAGCTAACGATCGAGGAAAATTCCATTCACCTTTGTACCGATGTTCCGAAGGTATCTGCTCAAAGAGCTCTTCGATATCTCCCACTTCTGCGACACGAAGCATCTCCTTATAACTTCCGGCAGCAGAGTTAGCCATGAAGGGGTGCGGCGTCGGTAGGTTTTTTTCGCTCATCATCTTTTCCTCACACGGTAGTCATTACGTTGTCATTTGCTGGCACTTCTGTGGAACATAAGATAGTTCGGTTAGGAGCGGTATGCACCTGGATATATTGAGGAATCAATGCATATATATCGCTTTCACCTAAATCAATATGTAGGCGAGCTGGTATGAGCGCAGAAATCTTGCGGGCGCTTGCCATAATTGTGATGGCATCAAAACCAATTGCGCTGATAACTCGGGCGCTAATCTGCTGATTCCCGCGGCCCAGCAAAAATCCCTGTCCCCCAATGACGCCCAAGATAAGTTCTCGTTTCTCAAACCGCTCTAGCAGAGCAAGAATCGCATCTTCGCTGAGATCTCTCCCAATTACTTGCCCATCAACGAGCGCATCAACACCTACAAAACTTCCAACAAGCCCTTGCTCTTGGAGAATTAAATAAGCGCTTCTACCTGGGCCAATAAGGTAAAGCTTTCCTGGCGCCATCTCCTTTGCCATTGCATTAGCCAACTCGCACAACCCGATATCGGCATGAGATTCCCCCGAAATCTTGCTGCACTGAATATGTTGGGTGGCATTTGGTGTCAAAGCTACTCCGAAAAGTTCGGTATCCCAGATGCCATTTCTATTTGGCAGTTCAGAAACATCAAGGATTTCTGCTTCGCGAACTCGCGTCCCTACAGAACTTTGGGCCTGAGAAATCAAGATTCCAGCAATAGATTCTGGGTAAATACCGAAAACTTCACTACGCATCTTTACGCCCGCCGGTATTCCAATAATAGGAATTTTGCCACCAATTACGGAGAAAATGTCTCGAGCAGTACCGTCGCCGCCTGAAAAAAGAATGATGTCGACGCCAACTTCTATAAGAGATGAAGCGATAGCGCGGGTGTCACCTGCTCCACTTTTCCTATCGGATGCAAAATTAAGTATTCGGGTATAGCTAATCCCGGCTTCTTCTAAATAATCACCACCCATAACTCCAGCGGCGGCATAAAAATCGAATAGTTCTTGTTCATTTACCAAGCCCGCAAGTGCGCGAACAGTGCGCAGCCCCGAGGTTGGTTGCGCCCCGAGGGACAGGGCAACCGCGAAGGATGCGAGATCGGTGCCATGCAAACCTACTTTGCCGCCCATCCCCGCAATGGGATTAACAATCAAACCCACCTTGAGCTGAACTGACATTTTATTTAGCGACCGATTTCCTTCATAACATCATCAACTGCGCGTCGAGCAGTCTTAACAACGGTGTCGATTTCTTCTTCGGTGATAACAAATGGTGGGCTAAAGGAAATCGAATCCCCTGCTGGAAGTGCGCGGGTAATTACTCCAAGTTCCATGGATCTACGAGCTATTCTCGCTGCGATCTTTTCACTTGGCGCAAATGCTGTCATTGGATTCTTGGAAGAAACAAATTCAATTGCCGCAACAAGGCCTTGTCCACGAACTTCGCCGACCATTGGGTGGTCTTGGAATTCATCGCGCAAGCGCTTCTGTAGATATGCTCCACGGTTTCCGGCTTGAGCTACGAGATTGTTCTTCTCTAGGAAATCAAGGTTGGCCATTGCAGCTCGCGCAGCCAAAGGGTGCGCTGAATAGGTATACCCATGTCCAAATGCACCAAACTTCTCGCTTCCTTCGGCGAGAACGCGCCATACTTTTTCAGAAATCATTGAAGCCGAAAGAGGGATATATGCCGAAGTAATACCCTTTGCCACGGTAATAATGTCTGGTTCCATTCCAAAGGCTGTCGTACCAAACATTTCACCGAGGCGACCAAATGCTGAAACAACTTCATCAGCAATCAGAAGCACGTCGTACTTCTTAAGCACCTTTTGAATTGCAGGGAAATATTCCTTAGGCGGGATAATTACGCCGCCAGCTGCCTGAAATGGTTCTGCAATAAATGCAGCCACAGTATCTGGTCCCTCTTTCAAGATGAGGGCTTCTAGCTCGTCGGCCAAAATCTGCGAAAACTCTGCATCCGTTGCGCCAGGTTCTTTCTCCCACAAACGATGAGGAGGACGTACGTGGCGAATCATAGGTAAAGGCAAATCAAAACCATCGTGGAGATTATCCAACCCGGTTAAACCTGCTGAAAGGACTGTCACGCCGTGGTATCCGCGGCGGCGAGAAATAATTTTCTTCTTTGTGGTGCGACCAAGAGCATTGTTATAGAACCATACGATCTTGGCATTGGTGTCATTAGCATCGGATCCGCTATTACCAAAGAAAACCTTAGACATGGGAACTGGCGCCATGCTGATAAGACGAGCAGATAATTGCACTGCGAGGTCCGTGCTAAAAGATGAGAACGCGTGGTAGTAAGAAAGTTTGATTACTTGGTCATGGATCGCATCCGCCATCTCACGGTTGCCATAACCAATATTGACGCACCAGAGTCCAGCCATTGAATCGATAAATTTATTTCCATCTGAATCTTCGATGGTTGAATCTTTTCCACCAACGATGATCTTTCCACCACTTTGCTCATGCGCTTTCAAAGCTGTAAAGGGATGAAAGAAGAAATGTTTATCGTTATCTGAAAGCGACTTGGTATCCATCTTTTTCGCTACTCCACTCATAATTGTTCGTAATGCGAATTTTGCGTTCACCACGAATCTACCGATTTATAGGTAACGTGTCTACACTAGAGTTGTAAGTGTTATGAAAAAGAAATGAGCGGACCTAATGGCTATCCAAGAATCTATAAAACTCACTGACCCTTCCTTGCTAAAGCAAGATCTTTTTATCGGTGGCGAGTGGGTTCCCTCCTCCGATGGAGCTCGGTCAGAAGTTGTCAACCCAGCTACAGGCAAAGTAATTGCTGAAGTAGCTATGGGCACACGCGAGGATATTGAGCGAGCAATTACATTAGCCGATGCCGCATTCAAAATTTGGTCGAAGAAAACCGCGCTAGAGCGCGCAAAGATTTTACGCACATGGTTCAACCTGATTCTTGAAAACGTAGATGACCTTGCTCAAATTCTTACCTGCGAAATGGGTAAACCTCTCGATGAAGCGCGTGGAGAAATTATTTACGGTGCTGGATTTATCGAATGGTATGCCGAAGAAGGCAAAAGACTTTATGGAGAAACTATTCCAACAAATGTTTCTAGCCGCAGACTACTGACCATTCGCCAAGCAATTGGCGTAACAGCAGCAATCACACCTTGGAATTTCCCGATGGCGATGATTGCGCGCAAAGCTGGACCTGCCCTCGCAGCAGGTTGTCCGATGGTTATCAAACCCGCAACTGATACCCCTCTATCTGCAACTGCTATGGCTGAGTTAGCACGTCGAGCAGGAATTCCTGCTGGCGTTCTCAGTGTTGTCATTGGGCCATCGCGAATGATTGGCGAAGTAATAACATCAAGTTCGATCGTTAAGGCTTTGAGTTTCACTGGTTCAACTGAAGTGGGTAAGTTGCTTATGGCAGCTTCTGCTTCAACTGTGAAGAAAGTTGCCATGGAACTTGGCGGAAACGCACCATTTATCGTCTTTGATGACGCAGATGTCGATGCCGCCGTTGCCGGAGCGATAGCCTCAAAATTCCGTAATGCCGGACAGACTTGCGTCTGCGCAAATCGTATTTTGGTCCAAGAAAATATCCACGATGAGTTTGTGGCCGCACTTCAAATCGCCGTTTCCAAACTTAAAGTTGGTAATGGCCTAGATCCCGACACTAAACAAGGTCCGCTGATTAATGAAGGCGCAATAACGAAAGTTATGTCACATATCGATGATGCGATTGCTCTGGGCGGCAAAGTTATTTCTGGTGGTAAGCGCATCGATTCTGCTGGAACTTTCTTTGAACCGACCATCATCACAGGCGTTACCGAAGATATGCTCGTGATGCGCGAAGAAACGTTTGGTCCTCTTGCTGGCATCATTAAGTTCAAAATCGAAGAAGATGCACTTCGTATTGCCAATGACACGCCATTTGGATTGGCTGCCTATTTCTTCACGAAAGACAATGGTCGCACTTGGCGCATTGCAGAGGGGTTAGAAGCTGGTGTCGTCGGCATTAACACCGGCCTCATCTCCTATGAAGGCGCACCGTTTGGCGGCGTCAAAGAATCTGGCGTGGGTCGCGAAGGATCCAAGCACGGAATCGAAGAGTTCTTGGAAATCAAATACCTCTGTATTGATGGAGTCTGATTTTAGAGTTGGTGCGAAAGATCCTTTTCAATCTCTGCAACTGTTGCCTGTAGCTTAGGCAAGAATTTCTTTTCTAGATCTTCGATAGATACGCGAGTTGCGTGCGCACTTACATTTGCCGCTGCGACAATTTTGCCGGTCTTATCGTGAATAGGTACAGATACTGACTGCACGCCCTCTTCAAGTTCTTGATTATTCATCGCCCAGCCTTTTTCGCGAACATCCTTTAAGAGTTCTTTCAATTCTGCGGCATCAATAATGGTCTTTGCTGTGAGCTTCTTTCTCTTATATTTTGCAAGGAATTGATCAAGCTCTTTCTCTGGAAGGGCCGCTAGCAACGTGCGCCCCATAGATGTTGCATAAGCAGGAAGTTGATGCCCTACGGAAAGATTGACAGTCATGATGCGGTTAGTCGCTGCTCGGCAGATGTAGATCACGTTCTCGCCTTCAAGCACAGAAGCTGAACATGATTCGCGTAACTCTTCGGCTAACAATTCGAGGTGGTTTTGAGCAATCGAAACCAAGCTATAAGAAGAGAGATAGGCATATCCAAGTTCTAAAACTTTTGGACGCAAGAAGAAGAATCGACCAGTACTGCCGATGTAATTAAGTTCCTCAAGGGTCAACAGAAAGCGACGCGCAGTAGCGCGCGTATAACCAGTTAAATCTGCAACTTCAGAGAGAGTAAGACGATGGTTTTCGGCATTGAAAACCTTCATCACTGAAAGTCCTCGCTCCATTGACTGGACGAAGTTCTTGGATTTTTCGTGTGAATCTTCAGGCATTTTTATCTCCTTCCCTACAACTCTACAGCGGTCGTAGATTCCAGCAACAGAGCAATTCCTTGACCCACGCCGATACACGCCGCAGCAATACCAAAACGCCCTCCAGAGCGAGCCAACTGGCGGCCACAATCGATGACTGCGCGCGATGCTGATGCTCCGATGGGATGGCCCATAGCAATTGCACCACCATTCACGTTGACTTTGCTCACAGATACCTCAGGGAAAGCACTCAATACTGTGAGGACCATAGCTGCAAATGCTTCATTGATTTCCCAGATATCGATATCAGAAGCTTTGAGATTGTTAGCTGCCAACAACTTTTGAATTGCATAAATCGGGGCGGTGGTAAAACGCTCAGGGCTTACTCCGACTACACGTGAAGATTTAATGCGTGCAATAGGTTCAAGGTTGAGATCCCTGGCTCCTTGCAAGTTGGTAATCAATGAGAGAACACTTCCATCATTTAACGGTGAAGAGTTACCTGCAGTTAATGGACCCGTCTCAGAGAAAGCCGACTTAAGCCCAGCCAATACTTCAAGTGATGTGTCTTCACGAATCGACTCATCGCGATTAACTTGGCCATAAGGGTAAACCCAATCATCGTGTAAACCATCGCTCCATGCACGAGCGGCCAATTGATGTGATCTAAGCGCCCATTCATCCTGCGCCTGGCGAGAAATTGCAAACTCTATTGCTACATCTTCGGCACCTTTGCCTAAAGATTGTGTCCATTCCGTTGGCATTGCAGGATTAGTGAGGCGCCATCCCACAGTAGATTGATGAAAAACCGGATTCTCTGGAGCTGGATCGCCCAATCGTTCGACTATCCATGGTGCGCGACTCATTGATTCAACGCCGCCGGCCAAAATATATTTAGCTTCTCCCGCTGCAACCGCTCGAGATGCCAAAACCATTGCTTCGGCGCTAGAACCACATAAACGATTAACAGTTACCCCAGGAACTGAAACTGGTAAACCTGCTAACAAACTTCCCATACGTGCCACATTGCGATTGTCTTCTCCGGCTCCATTTGAATCACCGATAATCACATCGTCAATATCTACTGGATTAAGTTGCGGTGCCTTCTTAAGAAGTTGTTTAATCGTTGAAGCCAGTAGATCATCTGCACGAACTTGGGATAAGCCACCTTTATATTTTCCAAAAGGTGTGCGCATTGCGCATGCGATTACCGGAACATTTGCATTCATTTGTACAAAGTAGTTTAGGTCTATTGGTAAGTCAATTACAGTACAAGATCTCCACGAGTAATGAGAAAGTGCGGGAGATTGGTGACACGCAGATTATAAACAGCAGGGGCATTTTCTAAATTCAAGAAGCTTTGAAGGTGACTTGATGAATTTCTGATGCAAAAACTCCAGGGTTTTCTAACTGGGCTAATTCGATTGCGCCCTGTAAGGGCGAACTGCAACTTTGGGCAAGGTACATTCCTTTATTTTGCAGAGCCGCTTGTACTAGTTGGTGAAAAATCCTCCCTGGTGGAATTGCACCGCCGCTGAGGGCTATTTCAAAACCATCGACGCCATTGCATAACTTCTGAGCAGTAGTCGCGATAAGCAAAATTTCATTGGCCCCTTGAGTGAGAATCGCAATGGCGTCTGCATCGTTGCTCTCTGCCGCTTGTGCAACTATTGAAGCAAAGGTAGCTATTGAATATACGGGGCGCGGTAGTTGATGAACCAAGTCAGCTAAATATTCAGGCGATGTATTGAAAAATTCGCACGCTCTCTTTAAAAGCAGTTCGCTGCCCCCGCGACCATCTTTAGATCGGAGCGCGGAATTCAAGCCTCGTTGGCCAATCCAGAATGCACCACCTTCATCGCCAATAAGGTATCCGTCGCCGCTGAGCGCATGAACGGTGGAGCGCTTATTTCCTACAGCAAGAGCAGCAACTCCTGTACCTGCCGCAATTACCACGCCATCACCTTTGATTGTCGCTTGATGCGCGCTTACGGCATCAGAGGTTAACCAGAGTTCTTGCATACCGAATGCAGAGTGAAGTGCCGATTGCATCTGAATTCTTTCGGCTTGATTTGCCGGTTGCGCAGCCGAAGCAACAACCATGCGGCTTATAGCGGTATGTCCTTGCAAGGCTTCACCTAAATAGTTAATGAGATACTCAGTAAAAGATCCTTGCCCCGGAGTAAAACCAGGAAATTCTTTTATGCTGACATCCGCACCAAGGATGGCGACGCGAAGGGTCGACCCGCCCCCATCTACCGCAACTGCAATTGCCACGATTGTCACCTCCCTTACCGTCTAAATCTATATGGGTATGATCGTTAAGTGATAGAAAATGGCGCGGATGCCTTACAAGCGTTCACCTCTAGAGTTCTCGCCCTACTTTTGGCACAAAGTCAGAGTCAAAACAGCGAGATTCTCAAGGCAGCTAAGGCGCTAGCTACAACCATTGAAAACGACGGACTTATCCATACCTTTGGCACTGGTCACTCACACCTTCTAGCCGAAGAAATCTTCTATCGAGCAGGTGGCCTCGCGAACGTTTCTCTTTTCGTTAACGATGATTTGATGTTACATAAAGCAGTGGTGTCGGCTACGGCAAAAGAACGGGAACCAGGCGTTGTTGATTCACTTTTAAAATTGCACCCTCTTGATAAGGGTGACTGCCTCATAGTTATCTCCAATTCTGGCGGCAATGGTGCATCTCTAGAATTAGCCCAGCGAGCTAAAAAACTCGGCATAACTGTTATCGCTCTGACAAGCGTCAACCATGCGACAAGCGGCTCTGCAAGATCGAAAAACTCTCTGAAACTCCATGAAATCGTAGATATTGTCTTAGATAATGGCGGGGTTCCTGGAGATGCATTTATGAACATAGAGGGAATCCCCACTCCGGTTGGTGCTACCTCAACAATTGTTGGCGCCTACCTTCTTGAAAGTCTCGTGGTACAAACTATTGCCATGCTTGCCAGCAAAGGTAAAGTGCCAGATCTATTCTTGAGCTCCAACCTTGAAGGCGGAGATATGCATAATGCGAAACTCTTTGCCAAATATTTATCAAGAATTGAAATTCTCAATTAATTTTACTTTTACAGCGAACGTATCATCAGCCAATCATCATCAAACTTGTGTGCCAGCGTGAAACCTAAACCTTGATAGAAATGAAAAGCGCGTTCATTAGTGGGGCTAACATGTAGGTGAACTCCTGGTGATCCATTTTTTGCTAAGAGTTCAAGGGTGTACTTCATCATGGCTTTCCCATATCCCGCCCCTTGGCTACGAGGAAGCAGATCAATATGAATCTGGCTGGGAAATTGAGAGGTAACTTCCACATCCGTTACCTCGGGCGAGTTGATGAATTTCAAAATTCCACACTCTTCGGATGTGAATAAGGAATTATCGATGGCCGCATATTTAGATTGTAAGGCGGGCCACCAACTATCTTGTAGCTTAGACTCAAAATTCGCTGTATCTATCGTGGCTAAGAGATACCCAGATATTCCTTCATTAATTAGCGCAAATGCATAATTAGGTTCGAACGTTAAGTAGGGACCGACAAATACTTCACCCAACATATCCGGCAGATTAAAAAGCGGTGTTGCATCCTGTCCCGAGTCGCCAGTTTCAACGCAGACGCGGTAAAGGTCCAAGCGATCTTCCTCGTTCGCGTGGCGCCAATATGCGCCCGTTGCAAAATCCAGAACTTTCATTTGAGCAGGTTACCCAAGAAGAGAGGAAATTCCACTCTATTGCGGAAATCCCTCTAGAGCCCTTGCGAAAAGCTGCCACCCCCTTCACAATTGCGTCGTTGAACAGACTCCGGAACTCGGCAAATCAAAAAAGCCAAGAAGAACCAAGAAAGAGGGAATCTTGTGAAATTCAGACAGAGTTTTAAAGCAAAGATGGTATTAGCCATCAGTTTAGTTCTTGCATTAGCGATTACAACTGGATGCAGCAAGAGCGAAACCACCGACAAAGTTCTGCGCGTAGCTTTCGGTAGCGGTGGCGCCGACGCTCAAGATATTTGGGATCAAATTGCGACTAAATTCAAAGCCGACCATGCAGGTTGGACTGTTGAATTTCAAGTGCAGAATGATGATCTCTACGAAACCATTGGTTTGAAGAATCTTCTTACAAGCGGAAATCCTCCCGATATTTACTTCGAATGGGCCGGAGCCCGTTTGGTAAATAAAATTGCTGATGGATATGCCGCAGATATCACCGATTTGGTGAAGAACAGTGGGCTTGCCGATGAGTTTAATGATGGGGCATTCGCTTCGACAACCCTTGATGGCAAGATTCGAATGGTTCCTTACACTTCCGATGTCACAAACGTAATCTGGTACAACAAAGCGATTTTTGCCAACCTGGGGATTACCGCGCCAACAACATGGGCGCAGATGCTCGATGCGTGTTCAAAGATCAAGGACGCAGGAATTACCCCATTCTCCATTGGCAATAAGGATCTTTGGGTAGCGGGCAACTGGTTTGGCCATCTCTTCTCACGTGTGGCCGGAGATTCGGTCTACGACCAGATCCTCAGCAAAAACAAACCTCTTAATTCCCCTGAGTTTGTGAAGGCGATGCAGTATGTAGCTGATCTGCATACGGCTGGGTACGTTAATGCAAGCGCAAACTCCATCACCGATAATGAAGGTTATTCACTCTTCTTCCAAGGCAAAGCAGCGATGTTGCCAATCGGTTCATGGATTGTTGCAAACGCCAAGACTGACGCTCCAACTATGGATATGGGTTGGTTCAACTTGCCAGCCATTGATGGTGGCGCCGGAGACCAGAAGAGCATCATGGGCGTGACTACGGGCTATATCGTCAATGACAAGAGCGAGAAAAAAGATATGGCAATTGATTTTCTCAAGAGTGCATTCTCTGCAGAAATGGTTGCTACCTGGTCAAAGGCTGGCTTCACACCCGTTGCCAAATCTGGAGATTCTGCAGCGCTTGATCCTCTCACTCAATCCATGGTTGATTTGCTCAACTCTGGCGCAACATTGGTCGCCCCACCAGATACCGGGTATGACCTAAAGATGGCAGATGCCCTCAATACGGCAATCTCCGAAGTACTAGATGGGGTGAAAACTCCACAGAAAGCACTCGACGATGCGCAAGCAAAAGTTGAGACAAAATAGCGATCAAATTATTAAAGATCCATACAGGTAAAGACACCAGGGCATGAAACCAACATCACGCCTTGGTGTCTTTATCCTTGTTGCACCCGCAGTTCTGATTTATTGCTTTGCAGTCATTCTGCCATTTATCGGCACAATTGCTTTGAGCTTTCTACGTTGGAATGGATTTGGTTCACCAACATGGGCCGGTTTAGGAAATTACAGCCGCGCGCTCAGTGATTCAATTTTTCGCTCTACCTTTAGCCACGTCGCTATCTACATTGTTGCCACACTAATTTTGGAAGTTCTCCTCGGGCTTGCATTAGCAGGGTTCATCTCTTCCCTCAAGCACTCAGCCTTTTATCGTATCGCGCTCTTTGTGCCCGTAATGCTCCCTATGGTTGTCATTGCAGTCTTGTGGCGCGCGATTTTCAATTCTGATTATGGAATTCTCAATGCAATTCTGGCTTCACTTGGATTAACTAAATTTCAGCACATATGGCTTGGCGATACCAAGACGGCGCTCTTCGCTATCTGCTTTGTTTCAGGGTGGGTATTTTCGGGGTTCTACATGGCAATTTTTACAGCTGCACTGAACCGTTTACCCACAGATGTTATCGAATCAGCTCGCTTGGATGGAAGCGGTGAGATGTCAATATTCACCAAAATCAAGATTCCAATGATTCGCCAAGTTACATCCGTTGCAATTTTAATCTGTATTACCGGTGGTCTTCAGGGCTTTGATCTTTTCTATGTACTTACCGACGGCGGGCCGTACCACACCACAGAGGTGCCAACTACTTTCATGGTGAAATCAGTATTCCGAGATGGTGAATTCGGGTATGGATCTGCACTCTCAATTATCGTATCGGTAGCAGGTCTTGCAATGGCATACCTATTCAATCTTTGGCAAAAACGTACCAGAGTTGACGTGGAGTACTAGTGATACGCCGCCGATTCTTACACGCACTTATCGGAGCATATTCACTTTTTGCACTCCTGCCTCTTTTTTGGATGTTTTACAGCTCATTCAAATCCAATGCCGAGATTTCACAAACTCCATTATCGCTGCCACACTCATTTGATTTTCGCGTCTTTGTCGATTCGTGGCGAGTGGGAGGAGTAGGTAAGTACGCCCTCAATAGCGTCATTGCTACTACCGCCTCGACAGTTCTTGTGCTCGTAACGGCTTCAATGGCAGGTTTTGCATTGAGTCGTTTGAGATTTCCCGGATCACGGGCTGTCTTCCTGCTCTTCACTCTCGGCCTGCTCCTACCTATCCAGTCTTATTTCATTATGCAAAATCAAGAGTTTGATTATCTTAATCTCAAAGATACAAGGTGGGCGCTGATCATCCCTTACACGGCGATGGGGATTCCGCTCGCTATTTGGTTAATCAAGAGTTACATCGATTCCTTACCAAAAGAACTCTTTGAAGCCGCGCGTATCGATGGCAGCAGCGATATTCAGACTTATCGTTTCTTGATGTTTCCCATCATTAGGCCGGCGCTAGTAACTGTCGGAATATTCTCAGCCCTAGGTGCATGGAATGAATTCCTGCTTGCACTGCTTTACGTACAAGACGAATCACTCAAGACAATCCCCACAGGGTTACTTTCATTCTCTTCGAAATATGCTACCGACTATCGCATGCTCTTTGCGGCGCTAACAATGGTTACGGTCCCCATGATTGCCCTCTACGTTGGCTTCAACCGCCAGATAGTGGCGGGGATAACACAAGGAGCGGTGAAAGGCTAAGAACGGACTCTCGTCTTGAAGTCCAAAGATGACTATTGTTGAACCATGGCAACGCAGCATCCATTCGATCTGCTCGATGTTGAACGAGAACTCAATGCAGAGCAGAAGGCAATCCAGGCCGTCACACGTCAATATGTGAATGACCGGATCAAACCCAACATCGCTCATTGGTATGAGACAACCGAAATCCCAGTGCGAGAACTTGCTCGCGAATTGGGTGAAATAGGTCTGCTCGGTATGCATCTTGATGGCTACGGATGTGCAGGAACTGACGCCACCTCTTATGGATTAGCGTGCATGGAACTTGAAGCCGGTGACTCGGGTCTTCGCTCTCTGGTATCAGTGCAAGGTTCATTGGCCATGTTCGCGATTCACGCCTACGGCAGCGAAGAGACAAAGAGCGAATGGTTGCCCAAGATGGCAACAGGTGAAGCAATTGGATGTTTCGGTTTAACTGAAGCCGATCATGGATCAAACCCAGCCGGAATGATTACCACCGCGAAGAAAGTTGGTGGCGATTGGATTATTAACGGTAGCAAAATGTGGATCACAAATGGAAACGTTGCCGATGTTGCAATCGTATGGGCGCGTACCGATGAAGGAGTCCGCGGTTTTTGCGTTCCCACATCTACTCCAGGTTTTAGTGCCAACCTCATCAAACACAAACTTTCATTGCGGGCATCTATGACTGCTGAATTGGTTTTCGAAAATATGCGCGTTCCAGATAGCTCCCGCCTCCCAGGTGCGACAAGTTTACGTGCACCGCTTACCTGTCTGGCAGAAGCGCGATTCGGAATCATTTTCGGCGCAGTAGGAGCAGCTCGTGATTGCCTTGAATCTAGTCTTGCCTACGCCTCAACTCGCGAACAGTTTGAAGGTCCAATTTCGCGCCATCAAATCACGCAAGAGAAATTCGCAAAGATGGCAACTCGTCTTAACACCGCCGCGTTATTGGCTCTTCACCTTGGCAAGATAAAGGATGAGCATAAGATCACACCTCAACAAATCAGTATGGGTAAATTTAATAACGTACAAGGGGCGATTGAGATTGCGCGCGAAGCGCGTTCAATACTTGGAGCTGCAGGCATTACTACCGAATATCCGATTTTCAGACATATGACGAATCTGGAATCAGTTCTTACTTACGAGGGCACTCACGAAATTCATGCATTAGTTATCGGAGAAGCACTCACTGGTATTGCCGCTTTTCGTTAGTCGTTTGCCCCAAGAGTTGGTGGACCTAGTCGATATTCGACTGGTGTTGCAGAAAAAGTAATTGGATTTGCAATCGTTCTGCTTTTTGAACCGCTTCGAGGATCAACAATGTCGACGATTGGATTTAGCCCGAGTTCTTCTGCCAAATTAACTGCTTGAGCGATGGTGTTGATTGGCCCCGCTGGCACACCTACTGCGGTCAATTCAGAGGTCCACTCCCCGACTCCCTTGGCAGCCAGAAGTGGAAGAAGATGTGAATTTAATAGAGCACGGTTATTCACTCGCTCTGGGTTAGTAGCGAAGCGAGGGTCTTCTGCGAGAGTGAAACCAATAACTGAAGCGAACTTAGCAAACTGCACGTCATTGCCCACTGCGATAACAATTTGTGCATCTTGTGTAGGGTAAACCTCATAAGGCGAGATGCTTGGATGAGCATTGCCTAAAGCGCGTGGAGTAACTTCGGCGCCAGCAAAAGCACCTGATTGATTAACCATTGCAGATAGCGCAGAACTCAATAGATTGATTTCGATTTTCTGGCCGGCCCCTGTGGCATTGCGATGGTTGAGCGCAGCAACGATTCCGAGTGAAGCATGAAGTCCCGCAACAACATCAACCAGCGCAACACCTACCTTTGTGGGGTGCTCGGAGTCGCTACCTGTGATGCTCATTAGTCCACTCATGGCTTGCACAAGTAAGTCATACCCTGGTAATTCACGCGCTTGTTCGCTAGTACCAAACCCAGATATAGAACAGTAAATTAACCCCGGAAATTCTTTTACAAGCTCTTGATAACTAAATCCAAATTTGTCCATCGTCCCTGGAGCAAAATTCTCGACCAGCACATCGCATGTGGAGATCAATTTAAAGGCCTTAGCGCGACCTTCGACGGTCGAAAGATCGGCGGTAATCCCCTGCTTATTTCGGTTCACTGATTGAAAATATGTTGCAGCGCCAGATGCATCGTAAGGAGGTCCCCATGTACGTGTGTCATCTCCAACATTTGGACGTTCAACTTTAATCACTTCAGCGCCCATATCGGCTAACAACATCGTGGCATAGGGCCCGGCAAGTACGCGTGAAAAATCAGCGATTCTTAAACCAGAAAGCGCGCCCACCCGATAAACCTAGCAATCTTTATCTCTAAAGAAAGCCAGTGAACGGGCAGGCGCGCTTGTGGCGTTAACTACTTATTTGCGGATTCGTGCTTTCCAGGTTGAGCAATGGCGTAAACCACGACTCCCACCAATCCGATTACGGCAATAACAACCAGCGTTACCCAATCGAGGTTAAAGAGCGCACCTCTTGGACTTGCCAGTCCAGTGGGAATCACTAAGTTGATGAACATAATCACAAGGTAGGCCAAAGCAATGATATTGATAATCATTCCCTTCCCGCCCAATGTGAAATGACCATTAGCTTTCCATCCACGTGAGCGTGCAATCAGCGCACCCAACACTGTCAGCAAGAACGCTAGATAGATTCCACTTACTCCGAAGGAGACGAGAGAAACCAGCGCAGAAACGTTCGCAGGATATGTGAAGAAGAGAATCTTCAAGTCTTTGCTAGGAGTGATATTTACCAAAAGAGTGAATATCAATGGGACAAGTGCTCCCAAGAGGAGTGCATTAACAGGAGTATGGAATCGAGGTGATACTTTCGAAACCGTCTTGGCTGCGGGCACTGCACCATCGCGAGCATAAGAGAAGAGCATGCGAGCACTTGCACCTTGAATGGAAGATCCGCAGGAAAAGAATGCGAAAATTACAGCAAGGAGCAAAATATCACGCAAGAACGATGAGCTAATTGCCGTGCTCAAGATGTAAGGAATTCCGCCAGCGAAAGATGTTGCTTGCGCATATCCCGCTGGATCACTTGGAGTTGCCAACAATAGAGCGGCAACAAGTACGAATGAAGTAAAGGCTCCGACAAGCAGTGCTTGGCGCATTGCCTTAGGAACTTGCTTCGAAGCATCTTTTGTCTCTTCGGCAACATCTCCGGCTGATTCAAAGCCGTAGAAGATAAATGCGTGGGCAAGAACTGCGATGAGCGCCGCACCGGTCCACCAATTACCACCAAAGTCGACGCCTAAAGAGTTTGTTCCAACAACTTCAGCGCCTTGAGTACTGAACAAGAAGCCAAAGCCGTGATTAAAGCCAGCTGCAGCGAGGATGAGCGCAATACCAAAAGTTCCAAAAATTTCTACATAGGAACCAATACTTGCAATACGTCCCATCATCTTTGCGCCAGTCACATTGAGAGTCGTTTGAATCGCTAGCAACGCCAAAGTGATTGTCATCAATGTCATGTGATTAGCAGGATCTAAGTGCATCTTGAACCAGCTATTAAGCAGCGTGGTTAAGTAAGGAACTACTCCTGTATCAACGGCAGCAATTGTCACCAATAATGCCATTAAGTAGAACCAACCGACCCACCAGCCGTATTTTCGACTGACAGTAAATTTCGAATATTGATACAGGGCTCCCGAGACCGGATAATGGCTGCCAAGTTCGCCAAATATCAATGCCACGAAATACATTCCGATAACTGGGATCAACATCAACCAGATATAACGTGGCCCACCGGATCCAACGCCTAGTACAAAGAGCGAATAGATACCGACCATTGGAGATAGATAAGTAAAGGCCACACTAAAACTGTCGAACTTGCTCAGAACACGCGAGAGCTCTTGCTTGTAGCCAAGAGCTCCAAGGCGGTGCTCCTCTGCGGCATTAGAGTGATTCTGATCTGACACTTGTTAACTTCCTTTCAACGCTGTAGGAAAGTCGAGGTGTAACCCCAAAATGGTACGTCGATTAGAGAGAAAAGAAGAGGAACCACTCACGTTACTGGTAAGTAATTTAGATTAGACCGAAATCCCTCGCATGTTTACGCAGTTCATCACGTACTGAAGGGTGAGCAGCGTTGTCGATGATATTGCGGGCCTGCTCGTTCTGAGAGTGGCCGAAGCAGTCGGCAATACCATTTTCTGTTGCGACGTAACTATGTTGGAAGCTAGTCACATTCGATGTCAACCTTGGAACTATTGTCGAAACATTGGCTTTCTTATGCCACGACGGAAGAGCCATAAAGGATTTCCCACCGCGCGAGTGCAAAGCTCCTACGATGAAATCGGTAGAACCACCAAAGCCAGAATAGATTTCACCACGCACATGGCTGGCATTAGCTTGATCGAAAAGGTCTATTTCGAGTGCGGCATTGATGCTTATCATCTTCGCTTGACGAGCAATTTGGCTTGGATCATTGGTGCGTTCGGTGCGCATCATCCGCACCTTCCTATTGAGATGCAGCCAGTCGTATAGTTCGCGGGATCCAAATACAAATGAAGCCGTCAGCAAGATTTCATCGTCAAGAATCCCAGCCTTAAATAAATCAAGGACACCGTCACTAAACATTTCTGTCCAGATTCGCAAACCCTTGCGCTCGGTTAAACCGGCAAGGACTGCATCAGGTACCGCCCCAATCCCTAACTGCAACGTTGAATTATCTTCAATGTAGCTCGCGATTCGAGAGCCAATCTCTTGGGCGGTATCAGTCAGCTGGGTAGGGGGTTTAACTTCGAGCGGTTCATCTACCTCTACTAGGTAATCAATCTCATTCTCGTAAATCTGTGCATCGCCATAGGTGTATGGCATCTGCACATTGGACTGAGCAATCACAATTCCATCACGAGCACGTGCCGCCTCTATCGCAGCAGGCAAGATATTTACTTCCGTGCCCAAACTGACGGTATCGAAACGTGGTGGCGAGGTATGAAGCATCACCACATCAGGGCGGTAGTGGTCGCGATAAAGCACAGGAAGCAAACTCAAACGTGACGGTATGTAGTTCAAACGTGGATGACGACGCATACCCGCGCCCACAAAAGCGCTCTCGTATGTCACGCCTTCGCGATCAGGAATCCCGGGCTGTGCGTTGAGCATATGTAAGCGAAATTCAGGGACTACCTCATTGGCCAAATTAAGCAGTGTTTTAGGTGTGGCGAAGTTTCCTGAGGCAACTATTCGCGGATTATCGGGAAGCCCAGCAAGAATAGATTTGAGTTGCTGAAGCGTAATTACTCTCACTTCGCGAGGGTATCACGCGAGTCTGCCCCACTTGATTACACTAGGACGGTGAAGACACCTCGCTATCTATTAGTAGTGCTCTCTCTCATCAGTGTGATTGCAATCTCAATTGGTGGATTCACATTCATCAAAGGCGCGGCTTCAGAACATGTCTATGCATTTAACTGTGGACTCGTAGATTACAAACCCACCACACTCACTCAATATTGTGCAGATGCTGGCGTTGCTATAACGGATATTAAATGGGAAACATGGAACGCAAAAGGTGCAACTGGAACTGCTTCATATGCACTCAACCAATGTGAACCCTCTTGCGCAGCTGGTAAGTGGCTCTTTGTAGATGTGAATGTTGAGCTAAGCAAAGCGGTAACTCATCAGAATAAGACGGTGTTGAGCCATATAGAGATAGCTACCGTGGATAAGAAGAAATTCTTACCAATGAGCAAATCAAGAACGCAAAGTTGGGATTTGATAAGTACGAAGATATAGCTCTACTTGGTTAAGCGAATTGGTGCTTGCCCTCTAGCTATCAAGCGTTCAAAATGAAGTTCGCGCTTTTCTCCGAATCGTGCAGCATCTTCGCCCGCTTTCCCAAGGAATTCTGCAAGTTCATTACGCGCGGCTTCTCCGTCGCCTGTGAAATCTTCGCGATCGAAGATATTCCAAGCACGCAGTACAGGCGCGATTACTTCATCTAGGTGCTGCTGCAAGTCATAGATTCCAGCCAAAGCAATTTGAACCGCTTTGCGGCCAAATCCAGGCATACCAACCCCGGGCATTGCAAAATTAGTAACGACATCTGTGATTGCGCGCATTGCTGCATTTGGCTCAAGTTCAATAGCTTTGCCCAGAAGATTTCGATAGAAAATCATGTGGAGGTTTTCGTCCAAGGCAATGCGTTGCAACATGCCTTCGCATATCGGGTCATCAGAGATCTTGCCAGTATTGCGGTGAGAAATTCGCGTTGCCAACTCCTGAAAAGAAACGTAGGCAACTGTATGAAGCATGTCGGTCTCGTAAGGAGTTTGGTATCCAAGTGACATATGGGCCATACGTAAATCTTCAAGCTCATAAGGGTCTACCCCGCGAGTAGCCATCAAATAATCGCGCATAACAATGCCGTGGCGATTTTCTTCGGCGGTCCAACGTTCGATCCAATTTCCCCACGCACCATCTCGGCCCATCGCAATGGCGATTTCAGTGTGATAGCTAGGTAAATTATCTTCAGTCATCAAATTAAGCACGAGTGAATCCTGAGCAATGCTCGTAAGGCGCGAATCTTTCGCTTCCCACGCATCTCCATTGAGGGGGCCAGCAAAATCACGGCCCTCACTCCAAGGGACATATTCATGGGGATACCAGTTCTTCTGAACCGATAGATGGCGTTCGAGTTCAACGGCTACGACCGGTTCGAGATCGCGAATAAGTCGCGATTGAACCTCGGGATCGATTGGCGCCATACGAGGATGCTACTTGAGTGCTAGCACTACCCGCGAGTTATAACCGTTCTGTCGCTCGCTTGAGCGATTGAGCGCTTCGCCATGCCGCGATAGCAGCGTGATTTCCGCTGAGCAAAATCTCTGGAACCTCAATGCCGCGCCATGTATGAGGTTTTGTATATGAGGGATATTCAAGAAATCCATCCTGCGCGTGCGATTCTTCAACTAAAGATTCTGGATTTCCTAATACTCCTGGAAGTAAACGAGTAATCGCTTCAATCATCACCAATGATGCGACTTCTCCTCCCCCTAAAACGAAGTCTCCGATACTGACTTCATGAACTCGGAAATTTTGTGAAGCATAATATTGGCCCACACGTGCATCGATACCTTCATAGCGACCACATGCAAAAATTAAATGTTGCGAATTGGCGAATTTCTCTGCCATGCGTTGGTTAAAGCGCTCGCCCGCTGGGGTCAAAATAATGAGATCTGTTTGGGGCGTCATTAACGGATCAAGTGCCTGGCCCCAAATCTCGGGCTTCATGACCATTCCAGCACCGCCACCATAAGGAGTGTCATCAACGCTGTGATGGTTATCGGTGGTGAAGCTCCGTAAATCATGAACACCAATGGTAAGAATTCCGCGTTCTTTCGCTTTGCCAAGTAACGAGAGCTCTAACGGTGCAAAATACTCAGGAAATATCGTGACGGCATCAATTCTCATACTTAACCCTCAACTACTGGTGGGATAACGACCATGCGACGCTCTTTGATATTGACCTCTGGAACAAGTTGGTGAACGAATGGAATCAATACTTCGCCTTTATCTGTTGCGATTGCAAGCAAATCTTGTCCAGGCAGGTTAATAACATCTGTAACTTCGCCGAGTTTTTCGCCCGATTGTAGAAATGCGAGACAGCCAATGAGTTGGAGTACGTGGTAATCGTCTTCATCTTCACCAGGAGCATCAATATCTACATCGAAATACATCAAGGTATCTCGCAGAGATTCGATCGCATTTCTGTCAGTAAAACCATCAAAGCCGAGTAGCAAAATTCCGTTATGCCAGCGGTGAGAAGTTATTAGCAACTCTTTATTGATATCAGTCTGGATGCGAGCGCCAATGGCAAAACGATCCTCTGGATCATCGGTGCGCACCTCAATGGTGGCCTCACCATTGATACCGTGAGCGCGACCAATGCGTCCGACAAGCAAACGCATGGCTAGAGAGTTTTCATTGAAACGATAGTCCGAAGGACTTATCGCCCTTCATCCGTTTCGACCAAGTCAACGCGAACGCTACGACCAGCGAGAGCGCTCACAACGGTGCGTAGCGCTTTAGCGGTACGACCATTGCGGCCAATAACTTTGCCAATGTCTTCTGGGTTAACGCGAACTTCAAGGGTTGTTCCGCGGCGATGAGTCTTCTCTGTAATGACTACATCTTCAGGGTTATCAACGATTCCCTTGACGAGGTGCTCTAGAGCTTCGTCCATAATCGTTATTCGGCGCTTGCTTCTTCAGCAACTACTTCAGCAGCTGGCGCAACTTCTTCAACAACCTCAGCGACTGCTTCGGTGACTGGAGCTTCGTCGGCAACTACTTCGGAAACAACTTCAGCGACAGGTGCTTCTTCAACTGCTGGAGCAGATTTAGCAGCAAGTTTTTCTTGCGCCTTCTTCTTCAAAGTTGTTGCACCCTCTTTTGGTTCGTCCATGGCTTGCTTGACTGCAGCTTCGTAAGCAACGCTCTTGTGAACGCGAGGAGCTGCAACGCGAAGTGTTCCTTCGGTGCCTGGAAGTCCCTTATGTTTTTGCCAATCTCCAGTGATCTTCAACAGCGCCTCTACAGCAGCAGTAGGAAGAGCACCGACTCCGAGCCAGTAACGAGCGCGCTCGCCATTAACTTCGATCAAAGATGGTTCTTGGCCTGGTGAGTAACGGCCAATTTCTTCAATGGATAGACCATTGCGCGCTTTGCGTGAATCGGTAACGACGATACGGTAGTAAGGCGTGCGAATCTTGCCCATGCGCATTAAACGAATTTTTGTAGCCAAGTGCGTGTGCTCCTGTAATTGGTCTTTGTCGTTCTTACGCGAATCGCAGCGGGGTGCGCGCTCGCATAGGTACAACAGCGAATACGGATGTTTGGGGGTAGAGGGCCCCGAACAGGATGCTTATCTTGCCATCTCGCCCTCTAAAGGAGAAATTGGGCCTGCCTAACCTCGCTCCTCAAGAGCTCGTTTGGCAGGGTTTCCGGATTTGGACTTCTTCTTCCCTGTGTTGGCAGGCTTATTTGCCCCCGATTTCATCGCAGGCATACCCATGCCACCGGGAAGCCCCATTCCAGAAATACCTTGTGGTGTTCCGCCATTTCGCATCTGTCGCATCACCTTTTGCGCTTGAGCAAAGCGCTCGACAAGGGAGTTCACATCCGAAACTGCTCGTCCTGCACCCTTTGCGATGCGGGCTCTGCGCGATCCATTGAGCACCTTGGGATCGCGACGTTCCAAAGGAGTCATTGACTGCACGATTGCTTGGGTACGAATGATCTCTCCATCATCAACGTTGGCAATCTGCTTCTTCATCTGCGCCCCACCGGGCAACATTGCCAACATCTTAGACATCGAACCCATTTTCGAAAGCGCCTGTAGTTGTTCAAGGAAATCTTCTAATGTGAAATCTTCTCCACTTGCAAACTTAGATTCCATCTTTGCTGCAACATCGCCATCAATTGCCTTCTTGGCTTGCTCAGCCAAGGTGGCAACATCGCCCATTCCGAGGATGCGCGATGCCATACGTTCTGGATAGAAAATATCGAAGTCATCGACCTTCTCTCCGTTCGAGACAAACATAATCGGGCGCTTTGTCATATGTGCAATCGATAGCGCTGCGCCACCACGGGCGTCGCCATCCAGCTTTGTCAGTACCACTCCATCAAACCCGACGCCATCAAGAAATGCTTGCGCTGTTTTAACAGCATCTTGGCCAATCATCGCATCGACAACGAAGAGAATTTCGTTAGGGTTAATCGCATCGGCGATGGATTTCGCCTCTTTCATTAACGGTGCATCCACGCCCAAACGTCCGGCAGTGTCAACGATGACCATGTTATGTAGCTTTGCCTTTGCAAAAGAAACTCCATCGCGCGCAACTTTGACAGGATCGCCAACCCCATTTCCTGGCTCTGGTGCAAAAACTGGAATCCCAATATTTTCTCCAACAACCTGGAGTTGCGTCACCGCATTCGGGCGCTGTAAATCTGATGCAACCAACAATGGCGTATTACCTTGATCTGCAAAATACTTTGCTAACTTACCTGCCAGAGTTGTTTTACCTGCTCCTTGCAAGCCCGCCAGCATGATGACTGTTGGTGGATTCTTGGCAAAGCGGACTCGTCGCGCTTGGTTGCCTAATATCTCAACAAGGGCGGCATTGATGATTTCAAATATCGCGCTTGCTTGATTAGTTCCAGATTGAAACTCTCCGAGAGCGGCAAGTGAACGAGTACGGACGATCTCAATGAACTCGTTAACAACGCTTAAAGCGACGTCAGATTCAAGAAGGGCTTGATGAATTTCCTGGCAAGTTTTTTCTACATCTGACGTTGATATCTTTCCTTTGGAACGCAGGGAAGCCAAAACCCCACTGAACTTTTGGGTTAAGGAATCAAACATGGGTAGAGCCTACCGAAGAGCGTGAGCCAAACTTTGCGCTACTTCCTGCGCACGTTCTGGGCTCAGGGGGCCCCCACCAATTTCTGTGACGTAAATCGTGTCAATGGCTTCGGCTCCAAGGGTGGTGACAATCGTCGAGCGAATATCTACCCGACATCGAGTAATCGCTTCGCCTATACGAAAGAGCAAAGCTGGGCGGTCATGACTTCGAACTTCAAAAACTGTTGCATCAACTGATGCTTCTAGGAAAGTTTCTACTTCAGGGGGCGGGAACGGGATAGCTGTCATCTTGGAATAGGCATCGATACGTTCCTGAATTCTCTTTGCTAAATCTATTTCTCCATCTAGAGCTGCTTGAATATCAGCGCTCAACTTTTCAGAAGTGGGGCGTGGGGCATGTGGATCAGGGGAAACTATCCACTCCATTACTGCCGCTTTTCCATGAGATTTAGTCCTGGCAGATCGAACATCCAGTCGAGTTAAATTCAGTACCCCCGCAACAATCGAAAGAAGACCCGGTCTATCTGGAGAAATGATCTCAATGGAAAATCCACCGTCTCGTTCTCGTACATCGGCCCGGAGCAATCCACGTTGGGCGTGTTCTCTTTGTTCATCGCTCAATTCAGGTTGCTGAGCAAGAGTTGTCCCACTCATCGCGGCACGGACTCTTCGAACCAAATCTGCAACCAAGCCCGCTTTCCATTCACTCCAAGCACCTGCACCAGCAGCTTCACCATCGGCAACGCTCAAAGCATGCAAGAGTTCAAGGGTTGCAAGATCTGGAATCAACGCTAAGACAGAGGCAATAGTTGCGGGGTCATCTAAATCTCTACGAGTGGCCGTCGCTGATAGAAGAAGGTGATGTTTAACCAGAAGTTGAATCGTCGAGATATCCACTTCGTTGAATCCCATTCGCATCACTAATGGCCTGATTAAGCGTTCACCGCGTTCGGAGTGATCCTCTAGAGAACCTTTACCGATATCGTGAAAGAGGGCGGCGATGAGAAGTAAATCGGGGCGATGAACGCGGCGGATCAAAGCTGCAGCATGAACTGCAGTCTCAACCATATGACGATCCACTGTATGGCGATGAAGATAATTACGTTGGGGCAAACTGCGGACTGCACTCCACTCGGGAAGCCAGGACGCAATCTCGCCTTCTTGGTCTAGCTCTTCCCAAATGTTTACCATCGCACTACCGGCACCGATGAAGGTTACGAAATCTTCTCTGGTCTGACGTGACCATGGATTTGCTAATACGCCACTTCGCAAACGAAGCAGCGGCTCGTCTAAAGTTGTATGAGCCCGTTCTTTATCTTTATTGAGCAACTTCCAGGTAGAGACCATGAGGTAATCCACATCTCGCGCAGATTGAGCGACATCACCCATGAGTGCATCTGCATCGCTGTATCCAAGGGCCACTGCAACTTTGTCTTGCTCGTGAAAGAGAAGGCGATCTTTAGATCGACCACTTTGGATATGTAGCGCCTCGCGAATATCACCTAAAACTCTCTCGGCTCGCTCGATTCGTTCGAGTGCTACTGGAACAAAACCAGAGGAAGCTATTGCTCGAAGCACGGTGATATCTCTTAACCCGCCGCGAGCCTCTTTTAAATCTGGCTCCAACAGGTAAGCCAACTCCCCTGTTCTTTCGTATCGGTTATCTAGAATCTGCCGAATTTCATTAATACGTTTTGCGAAACCTTTGCGCCAATCTTTGGTTGATACCTCTTTCACTTCATCAACGAGCGATTCTGCGCCGCAAATAAAGCGCAGATCAATAAGACCCATGGCTACTTTAAGGTCTTCACGCGCGGTGTCTCGAGTCTGCTTTGGCGTACGTACTGAGTAATCAACGCTGCGCGGAATATCTGCGCTGCCACTGGTTCCATCCCAAATTGGATAGAGAAGTGCATGTACAAATTCGAGCAGTTCAGATTCTGAAGATTTTCCATCATGGAGAATGAGTAAATCCAAATCAGATCCAGTAGATAGCTCGCCGCGGCCGTAACCTCCAACCGCGGCGAGGGCTATCTGAGATCCATCGCTCTGCATAGCTGAAGCGAATAAACGCCTCAGTTGTCGATCGCTCTCGTTCGATCGACTCAAACGATGAGATCGGTTATATAGCGTCGACACCACGCTCACCGGTACGCACTCGCACCACTTGGTCAACAGGTGTTGACCAAACTTTGCCGTCGCCGATAGAGCCGGTAGACGCAGCCTTGACGATAACCTCGATTACAGATTCTGCATCTGCATCATCGACAAGAACTTCTAGTCGGATTTTTGGGATGAGATCAACGGTGTATTCGGCGCCACGGTAAACCTCGGTGTGGCCTCCTTGACGACCGAACCCACTCGCTTCAGAAACTGTCATCCCAGTGATGCCATTGCTCTGAAGTGCAGACTTCACATCATCGAGCTTGAATGGTTTCAAGATTGCGGTAATAAGTTTCATATCGACGAACCTCCTCTGGATGAACCAGCCATTTCATATGCCGATTCTGCATGTTCATTAAGGTCAATGCCTTCAACTTCGGCATCACGACTGATTCGGAAACCAATGGTTTTGTCGATTGCAAAGCCAATGATAAGTGTTACTACAAAGGAGTACGCAAGAACTAAGAGCGCTCCAAATGCTTGCTTACCTAGTAGCGCAGTTCCGCCTCCGTAGAGAAGTCCATCTGCCCCAAGTGAGTTGACGACGTGTGTTCCGAAGATGCCAATAGAGATACAACCCCATAAACCGCCCACTAGATGCACGCCAACAACATCAAGGGAATCGTCAAAACCAAACTTCCATTTAAGTCCCACGGCCATCGCGCAAAGCGCTCCGGCTATAAGACCAATCACTACTGCAGCCCATGGAGCAACAAAAGCGCAGGCAGGTGTGATTGCCACAAGTCCAGCCACTGCGCCAGAGGCTGCGCCAAGTGATGTCGGGTGCCCATCGCGAATCTTCTCGACGATGATCCAACCTAGTAACGCACCTGCCGTAGCGACTTGAGTATTCATGAAAGCAAGTCCGGCAATTGCATTTGCAGCTAGTGCAGAACCGGCATTAAATCCGAACCATCCAAACCACAATAATCCCGACCCTAAGAGAACTAACGGCAAGGAGTGTGGACGCATAGATTCTTTTCGCCATCCCACACGCTTCCCGAGAATGAGTGAGAGCGCCAAACCTGCAGCACCAGCGTTGATATGTACTGCGGTTCCTCCAGCAAAATCCTCTAGACCTTTGCCAGCAAGAAAACCAACTCCAGTTACCGTGTCGCCAACTCTATTTCCGAAAGCAAAGACCCAGTGAGCAACCGGGAAGTAGACGATGGTGACCCAAATCGTTACAAAGATTGCCCATGCACTGAATTTAGTGCGATCTGCAATCGCTCCCGAGATAAGCGCCGGTGTGATGATTGCGAACATTAATTGAAATGCCGCGAAAACTAATACTGGAATTGGATATACCCCACCGTTATTGGTGAGGTCATTGACGATGCCACCCATTCCGGAAAATGAGATTGATCCATACCAAGGTGAATCCGCAGATGATCCAAAGGCTAATTGGAATCCATAAAGAACCCACAAAACGCTAACGATCCCGATGGTAATCATCGACATCATCATCATGTTAAGAACGCTCTTAGTGCGCACCATTCCGCCGTAGAAAAAAGCTAAGCCAGGTGTCATTAGGAGTACGAGTGCGGTGCTTGCAAGCATCCATGCTGTATCGCCAGAGTTAAGATCCATAAGTCACGTAATTTCTCTTGATCTGCTCGCCATTGAGATGACCGAAATATGGGGTACCTGCGTTACAGGTTGGGCACCGTTATGTTACAGACGCGTTACAAAAGGGTTGGTAGGTAAATTTCTGGATCAAAGGGGGCGAAATCCGTTACCGCTTCCCCATTACCTACAAATTTGATGGGGATATCCAAGCCTTTCTCAATCGCTAAAGCGATTCCGCCTCGGGCGCTGCCATCGAGCTTGGTGACAATGATCCCTGAAACATCTACCGCTTCGGCAAAGACTTTCGCTTGAACTAAACCATTCTGGCCAGTAGTTGCATCAATAACTAGCAAGATTTCTTGGACTGGCAAAACTTTTTCAATAACTCGCTTGACCTTGCCCAGTTCTGAGATGAGGTCGCTCTTGTTATGCAATCGACCTGCTGTATCAATGATGATGTAATCAGCTTTACGCGCTAATCCTTGTTGGACCGCATCAAAGGCAACGGAAGCGGGATCGGCTTTATCAGCGCCATGAACAACCTCAATATCTAAACGCTCGCCCCATGTGCGCAGTTGATCTACGGCAGCTGCCCGGAAAGTATCACCAGCTGCCATCACTACTGTCCTTTCTTTTTCAGAGAGATAATGAGCGAGCTTTGCCACGGAAGTTGTTTTGCCAGTTCCGTTTACTCCCACCACAAGAATCACAGTGGGGCCGCTCTGTGATTGCAAAATTTCGCGGTTCTTTCTAGAAAGGGCCGCTCTTAGTACGGAAATTATTGCCTCAGAAGCGTTTTCTGCCCGAGCAGAACGCGCTGCAGAAATTATTTCAGCAGATAGTGCCGGACCTAAATCAGATTCCAATAGAGAGATTTCTAATTCATCCCAGCCCGCGCTCGATGTGTGGACTGCACCAGTAATTTTGGCGATGATCTTGCCAAATAGACCCATGGCTACTCTTCTAGAAACTAAGCAGTATCAGCATCGCGAAGGCGTTGCGAAATAACTTCTGTCACACCATCTCCGCGCATTGTTACACCGTAAAGAGCATCTGCGATTTCCATCGTGCGCTTTTGGTGGGTAATGATGATTAGCTGTGAATTTTCGCGAAGTTCTTCGAGGACGCCAAGTAAACGTCCTAAGTTGACATCATCAAGAGCCGCTTCAACTTCATCGAGGACGTAAAACGGACTTGGTCGTGCTTTAAAGATAGCCACCAAGAGAGCAACGGCTGTGAGTGATTTTTCTCCACCTGAAAGCAGTGATAGGCGCTTGACGCGTTTTCCAGGAGGACGTGCTTCTACATCAACGCCAGTGTTCATTAAATCATCGGGCTCAGTCAGAATTAAACGTCCGTCACCACCTGGGAACAAACGAGCAAAAATTTCTTCAAAGTGACGTGCTGTCTCCTCATAAGCTTCCATAAATATTTGCTGCACACGATCATCAACTTCTTTAATAATGTCGAGAAGATCTTTCTTTGTGCGCTTGAGATCTTCTAGTTGCTCGGCTAGATAGCGCAAACGCTCTTCGAGCGATGAGTACTCCTCAAGTGCAAGAGGGTTAATCTTCCCGAGTAAATTCAGCGAACGTTCTGCATTGTGAAGTCGCTTCTCTTGTTGATCGCGACGATATGGAATCAGTTCGGTCGCAACAATCTGTCCATCTTCAGTTTCAATAAATGTAGGAACATCGCTATCTGGACCATATTCGGCAGTCAGAGTTTGAATATCAACGCCAAGTTCTTCAATTGCCTTGGATTCGAGTTGTTCGATGCGCATACGTTGTTCTGCGCGTGCAATTTCATCTTGGTGAACACTGGAAGTCAGCTGCTCTAATTCAACGGCAAGTTCGCGAGCACGTGCGCGGATCGTAAGAGTTTCACCTTCACGAGATGCGCGAGCTTCTTCAAGACGACCTCTCTCGGTTGCAGCCTTAGCAATTGAGCGCTCAATGTGGATCAACGCTTCATATGCGGATTCTGCAATCGCTTGTGAAATCACAGCACCTTGAGCACGTGCACCACGACGACTTACTGCACGTTCTGATGCTTCACGTTCGGCCCGAGCAGCATCTTCGAGCGCTTGTGCTCGAGCGGCCAAGGAATCTAAACGTTCTTCGCTCGTTCGTAGAGCTAGGCGGGCTTCAACTTCTGTAGTCCGTGCACCAGAAACTTGTGTTCTGATTTCTTCGGCACGTGAATGGCTGGGTTCTTCAACGCTACCGTGATGATGAAGTTGCTCTTGAGCGATGGAAAGTTCGCTCTCATCGCGAGTTTTTGCAGAAGTAGCCTCTCCAATTGCAGCGGTAAGGCGTTCCACTTCAGCGCGGGCAGATTTGGCATGTTGGCCGGAGACAGCCAGTTGCTCGGTGAGCGCTGCGATATGTGCGTCAGATTCATTAAGCGCTGACAACGCGCGGTCGTGTTCGCCCTGACGAGAGGCAACATCGCCTTCTGCAGTACTAATCTCAAATTTCAAACGTTCGCAATCATGAGTCACTGCAGTTACTTGTGCATCGAGATCTTGGACGAGAGCTTTAATTTCGATAAGCGAGGAAGAACTCTTAGAGCCACCGCGCGCACGGTTCTGCGTGAAGATATCGCCGTCACGGGTAACCACAGTTAAATGAGAATGGGCGCGGATAATTACTTCTGCTGCTCGGGCGTCTTCGGCAACTACCGTGGTTACAAGCAAATCACGCAACATTGAATCAATAGTCGTTGAACGAACATGGGTAGTGATGGCGGTCAAGCCTTGCGGGATAGAACCTGCATCACGTTGACTGCTCGATTGAACGACAAGAAAATCAGCTTGGCCAAGGTTCTCGTTGCGAAGAGTGGTTAACGCAGTAACCGCAGTCGATAAATCTTGGACAACAACCGCGTCAGCTAGTGATCCAAGTGCTGCCGCAACGGCGCTTTCCCAGCCAGCATCTATGTCAAGCAATGAAGCGATGCTTCCTAGAATGTGGACTCCCCGAGGATCGCGCAATAGGGCCGCAGCTCCGTCACGAGATTGGGAGGTAAGACGCATAGCTTCAACTTTTGATTCAAGGCCATTGCGTTGACGATCTGCCGCACGTTCTGCATCAACCAAGGAAGCTAGTGCGGCTTTGCTCGCATCTAGATTGCGCTTGGCGTTTTCAAATTGTGAATCTAAACCAAGCTCTCCGGAATCAGCGCTGGCGATATCTCTCTCAAAGGTTGAATACTCACTTTGTGCTGTATCAGCTCGATTTTGAGCATCTTCACGGGCTTTCGATAAACGAGAGATTTCTTCGGAGATCGCTTCCAAACGGGCAGCAAGTGATTTGATATGGCCCTCTTGGCGCGCAGTGCCTTCGCGTTGATCTGCAAGAGCACGTAGCGCTGCGGCAACTCGATCCTCTTCAGCTTTTAAATCAGATTCGGCTTGAGCCAATGCCACTGTCGCGCTCTGAAGTTCATGGCGAGATTGAATAACGGCTTCACGGAGGGCGCGCTCTTCTTCGCGCAGGGCCAATGCTTCGCGATCGAGGCTTTCGGGATCGCGACCGGCAGTGCGCGCTTCTTCGGCTTCTTCTGCAAGGAAGCGTGATCTTTCCTGAGCTAGTGAAGCGGTGCCACGGAACTTTTCGCGCAAAGCGTTAAGTTGATAATAAGTATCTTGAGAGGCAACAAGACGTGGATTATCAATTGCACTTTGTGCATCAAGTTCTGCTTCACGAGAACGTGCACGGTCTAAATCGGATTCGACTAATGTGCGTCGCTCGCGAAGAACTGTTTCGTCAGCTACTTCTGCGTTGAGGGTCTTAGTAAGTGAAATTAAGTCATCTGCTAGCAATCGAAGTTTTGCATCACGAAGATCTGCCTGAATCGTTGCGGCTTTCTTAGCAACTTCTGCTTGCTTGCCTAGAGGACGAAGTTGTCGTCGAAGTTCTACAGTGAGGTCTTGGATACGTGCCAAATTCGCCTGCATCGAATCTAGCTTGCGAATGGCTTTCTCTTTGCGTTTGCGATGCTTAAGAACGCCTGCAGCTTCTTCGATAAATCCACGTCGCTCTTGCGGGTTGGCCATCAAGATGGCATCAAGTTGTCCTTGTCCAACGATGACGTGCATCTCGCGACCGATACCACTATCGCTCAAGAGTTCTTGAATATCTAGAAGGCGGGATGCATCTCCGTTGATCTGATATTCACTAGTTCCATTACGAAAAAGTATGCGAGAGATGGTGACTTCTGTGTAATCAATTGGAAGTGCGCCATCGGTATTATCAATAGTGACAGAAACTTCAGCACGACCTAAAGGTGCGCGGCCACTCGTACCCGCGAAGATGACATCTTCCATCTTGCCGCCACGTAAAGTTTTTGCACCTTGTTCGCCCATAACCCATGAGAGAGCATCGACAACGTTACTTTTGCCTGAGCCGTTGGGTCCGACCACGCAGGTGATGCCTCTTTCAAGGCGCAGCGTGGTGGAAGAAGCGAAGGACTTAAAGCCCTTGAGCGTGATGCTCTTCAAATACACGGGGCAAACCTACCCTAGGGGTCAGGACTCTGCGGTCACGCTCAAAATATCGAAAGCGTTGCGTGCGGCAAATTGCTCTGCTTCGCGCTTGGATTTTCCTTCACCTTGGGCTATCGCAGCCCCAGCAAGCATTGCAACAGCAGAGAAACTCTTATCGTGATCAGGGCCAGATTCGGTGACTACATATTCAGGCGCACCCATGCCTCGAATTGCAGCCAACTCTTGAAGAGCTGTTTTCCCATCGAGACCGGCACCACGTGCCATTGCGCTCTCAAGGGTCTCATTAATGAGGGTTCGAACAATGGCAGTTGTTTTTTCGATTCCTGTTTCTAAGTAAATCGCTCCGATGAGCGCTTCTAAGGCATCGGCCAGCAATGAGTTCTTGTCGCGCCCGCCTGTAACTTCTTCGCCTTTACCTAAACGAATGAATTCTCCGAGATTAAGTGTCCGTGCAATATCTGCGAGCGCGCGCATATTAACTACGCCAGAACGCAATGGTGATAAACGACTTTCATCGAGATCTGGATATCTGCGATACAACTCTTCGGTGACAATTAACCCAAGAACCGAATCGCCAAGAAATTCAAGGCGTTCGTTTGTTTCAGAAAGACCTGACTCGTAAGCAAATGAACGATGGGTCAGGGCTAACTCCAGCAGTTGCGGGTGGAATTCAACACCCAATGCTTTAGCTAGCGAGGAGTACAGATCAGACCTCGATTACCTGACGGTTGTTGTACATGCCACATGTGGGGCAAGCAGTGTGTTGCAATTTTGGTTGTTGGCATTGTGGGCATGCTGCAAGTGCGGCCGCAGTTGTTTTCCACTGACTACGACGAGAACGGGTCTTCGAGCGAGACATCTTCCGCTTTGGTACTGGCACTTGACTTTCCTTACTCTCTTGTGAAATCTCTACTGAATTTCATCAGGGGGTAAGTATCCCCCAAAAGGCCCAATTCTTGAAATCGAGGTTACTGCTCTCCTAAATCAGGCAGACCTGCCCAGCGTGGATCGATGAGTTCGTGGGCATGGTCGCTCGGTAGAAGGCTCCATTTCACCCCGCATCCAGCACATAGGCCAGCACAATCTAGGGTGCAAAGTGGGTTTATCGGCAGGTCTAAAACAATTGCATCACGAATGGGCGTCTCTAGATTGATGAAGTCGCCATCCATCATGAGATCGTCATCGTCATCCAAATCATCGGCTTCTTCTCGGGCGCGCTTACGTTCTGCCTTGGTATGAGCCTTCTGCGGTTCGTAGCGATAGAGCTCTTGAATTCGTCTATCAATATCTAACTCGATTGGCTCAAGGCAGCGCATGCACTCGCCATCTGCAATTGCAGAAATATCCGCACTCACTAAAACTCCCTCAGAAACAGATTCCAGACGCATCTCAACATGAATATCTTCGCCACCTAGGACTGCAATAACATCGATCCCCACTCGTTCCGGAACTGTGATGTCGAATGAATACTCTCGCATTTCCCCCGAACGACGAGGCAAGTCATGCGAACTAAAGAGGTAAACCTCAGATGGGCGGGGCACCATTACTACTTCTCTGCGGAGAGGTGTGACAGTGCATCGTTATCGTGAGCGCCTGCTAGACGTTCGCGTCCTCGAGCAACGGCATCAGAGGTCTTAGCTAAAATAACTTCCAGAGTTGCCAAGCGTGAATCGATATAAGTCTCAACTTCTTCGCGTTCGCGGTCTGCGGTTTCGCGCACTTGCGCAAGAATTCTTTGCGCTTCATCGCGGGCGGCTTGGACTATCGCAGTCTGTTCAACCATGCGGGCAACTTCTTCTCGCGCCATGGCTACTAGTTGTTCGGCACTGCCTTGTCCCTCTTCCAAAATTGCATCGCGCGAAGAGATAACATTTTGCGCAGTTGAGAAATCATGAGGCAAGAGATTACGAGCTTCATCTAAGAGTTCTAAGAGCTCGCCGCGGTGAACCACGCATGAAGCCGACAAGGGAACGCTACGAGCTTCTTCGACCATAGTGATCGCTGATGTGAGTTTTTCAATGGAGTCCATAGGTCACTTCCCTTGTAGCGCTGCTGTTAATGCAGCATTTATATTGGCAGGAACCATGGTGGATACATCTCCACCATAGTGCGCTAGCTCTTTCACTAACGATGAAGATAAGAATGAATGTGTCGGAGCAGTCGCCATAAACATCGTTTCAACGCCCGCAGCTTGCAAGTTCACTTGAGCCATTTGGAGTTCGTAATCGAAATCGGTGACAGCTCGTAAACCTTTAACAATGGTTTTGATCTCATTCTTACGGCAATAATCAACAAGAAGTCCATGCCAGGAAGCGACAACTACATTGGGAAAGCGCTTTGTGTTCTCGCTAATCTGGGCAATTCTCTCTTCGACGGTAAATAGACTCGCTTTGGTGCGATTTTCGAGCACAGCCACAATGACCTGATCAAAGTGCTCACTTGCGCGTTCAATGATGTCTAGGTGACCAAAAGTCATTGGGTCGAAAGAACCCGGACAAACTGCGCTATTCATATCGCAAACGCTAGCAATGATTGCTCGGCTTATCCATTCTGAGAGGGATTTCCGTAATAAATCACCGCTTGTCCATAGTTTCTCTGGCGCAGGACCCGATACCCCAATGGCCATGTGAATTCAGAGCGCTTGCTCGCACGCTCGACTGCGATGAGCGAATCCTCAGCTAAAAACCTTCCAGCCTGCAAGAGTTCGAGACATATATACAAATCTCCATCAGGGAATTCATAAGGAGGATCGATATAAACAATCTCGTATTTGTTTTGGGCTGGAGTTTCTAAGAACTTCTGTACTGACATTGCATAGTGATGAAACGCGCCGACAGCGTTGCTTGCCTTTACCAACGTTGCATTCGAAGCAATGGTGCGACCAGCACTTTCATCTTTCTCTACCGCATGAACAAGATTTGCGCCTCGAGAAAGAGCTTCAAGTCCGATGGCACCCGAGCCTGCAAAAAGATCAAGAAAATTTAAGCCAAGGAAATCTCCGAATTCTGACATCAGCGAAGAAAAAAGTCCTTCACGCGCGCGATCAGATGTGGGTCGGGTGGCTCCAGCAACCGAAGAAAGAGTTCGGCCTTTGGCAACTCCAGCAATAATTCTCATGAGCAGATATTACTTTCAACCTTTATCAATATATTGAGATGCGCTATCTTTTTGCAAGATAGTTAGAGCACTTGCCAACTTTTCAAACTTTGCCTGCCACTCATCGCTGGCGGCAATTACCGTCGCATCGGTTCGCGCTTGATCTATGAGCGCTTCATCCCTAAGTACTCGCAGAAGGCGAAGGTGTGAACGAGTGCCGGATTGGCTTGCTCCTAGGACATCGCCTTCGCGACGTTGCTCGAGATCAATTCTGGAAAGTTCGAATCCATCTTGTGTAGCGGCTACCGCAGTGAGGCGCTCTCGCGCAGAAGTTCCTGCTGGTGAATTTGTTACAAGCAAACACAATCCTGGCGAAGTCCCACGACCCACTCGGCCACGGAGCTGATGTAAGGAAGAAACTCCAAATCGATCAGCATCCATAATGACCATAATGGTTGCATTTGGAACGTCAACACCAACTTCGATTACGGTGGTAGAGACAAGAACGTCGATTTCTCCATCTGCAAATGCCCGCATCGTGGCATCTTTCTCATCATTTGAAAGCTGTCCATGCAAAATAGCCAACCTCAAACCTTTGAGTGGTCCTGCATGAAGCATCGGCGCAATTTCATCCACGCTGGCGATTTCAGCGCTAACAACTCCAAAGAGAAAATCCATATCCGAATCTTCTGGTGTTGCGGCGCTAATGCGAGGTGCAACGACGTAGGCCTGGTGTCCTTGTGAAACTTCTTCCTTCACTCTCTGCCAAGCGCGCTCTAGGAATACAGGTTTCTCTAGTGCTGGCACGACATGGGTAGTAATTGGTTGGCGACCTAAAGGAAGTTCGCGCAGTGTTGAAATATCCAGATCACCGAAAACTGTCATCGCCACTGTTCTTGGAATGGGGGTTGCAGTCATGACAAGCAGGTGTGGGGGCTTTTCAGATTTGGCTTTTAAAGCATCCCGCTGCTCGACTCCAAATCGATGTTGCTCATCAACAATTATCAAACCTAAATCCTTAAAAGCAACGCTTTCTCCCAGCAGTGCGTGAGTACCAATAACAATTCCTGCTTCACCCGATGCGCACAACGCGAGGGCTTCTTTCCTTGAAGCCGTGGATTGTGAACCTGTAATAAGTGTGAGTTGGGTTGCATGCTCTGGAGCTCCCAACATCCCACCGTGAGACAGAGGCCCCAAGAGTTTTTGCAAGGTACGTAAATGTTGTTGCGCCAATACTTCAGTCGGGGCTAAGAAAGCAGCTTGTCCTCCACTATCGACAACGGCAAGTGCTGCACGAATTGCAACCACTGTCTTTCCGGAACCAACTTCACCTTGCAATAAGCGATGCATCGGATGTTGCGCGGCCAAATCGCTTTCTATCTCTTGCATCACTTCTCTTTGCCCAGCAGTAAATTCAAATGGCAAACTCTCATCGAACGCTGCTAAAAGTCCATTCGATCGAACTGGTCGCGGAGTTGCCTTGAGTTGTCTTAATTCTTGTCTTCGCACTACTAGCAGAAGTTGCAGAAGGAATGCTTCGTCAAAAGTTAAACGTTCGCGAGCTAATTCGGATTCTTCAATATTTGATGGTTGATGAAGGGATTTCAAGGCCTCCCCCAGCGTTGGGTATCCATGACTCACACGGATTTCTTCAGGCAAATAATCACTCACCTCATCGAGAGCACCCAAAGCCAAATCGATACATTGAGCTATTTTCCATGATGGCAATTTTGCAGTCGCCGGATATACCGCCAGATATTTCCCAGCAAACTGATCTATCGCACTGTCAACATCACTTCCGTCGGCTATTAATTCATAATCCGGATGCGACAGTTGACGCTTTCCTTTGAAGAGGCCAACTTTCCCAGCAAACATTCCTTGGCGTCCCACATGTAACTCCCGTTCACGCCAAGGTTGGTTGAAGAATGTTAATGAGAGTTTTGATGTGCCATCGGTGACTACCACTTCAAGGATTGTTCCCTTGCGGCCGTGCAGGGTTCGAGTTGTTGCGCTAAAAACTTCGGCAAGGATTGTTACTTCGTCATCCTCTTTTAACTCTGAAATATCGGTGAGTTCGCCACGAAGAACATATCGCCTTGGATAGTGCCTCAATAGATCCTCGACCGTGGAGATACCAAGACCACTCGCCAAGACTTTAGAGGTACGGTCGCCAACCACATCCACTAACTTGGAATCAAGGTTGGCCATAGCGAGCATTCTGCCTCACAGATCCCCTGGAAGCTGCTTAGCGCACCAATTGGAGCATGTGTGTGGCATCTCTCCATCCGGAATGCGTAATCACAATGAGCATTTTCCCGAGGCCAAGTATTCGTTCTTCGATTCTTGCCGCAAGAGCCCGATCCAAATGCTCTGTCGGTTCGTCGAGTATTAATACCTCCGCGCGCGATAGCAATGCACGCGCGACATTTAACCTCTTAGCTTCGCCTCCTGAAAGAATCCTGCCAAATTCACCAACAATAGTGTCGAGACCAAATTCCGACTCACTGACCAAGGTATTAAGTTCTACGATTGCAAGAGCGAGGTGAATCTGCTCATCGGTGGATTCTGGCGCTCCTATCTTCATATTCTCTCGAATGGTTGTATTAAAAATATGACTAATTTGAATTGCCGCGCTGACATGAGCAGATAAATTCGAAACTGTCTGTATCGATTTGCCGTTAATTTTAATAGAGCCCGTGTGTGGCAAAAGCCCAAGTAACCCCATGGCCAGAGTGGACTTGCCGCTTCCGCTACGTCCTCGAATAGCGAGCGATTGCCCGGCTTCCAATGAAAAAGTAACAGGGCGCATGAATGGGTCGTCTTGATTCCAGAGAACCTGCACTCCTTGTACTTCTAGCGTAGTTACAAGGTCAGCAAGAGGAAGCTGTTGTACGGGCTCAACTGCAATAGTGGATTCCAGCTTTGCGATCTCAAGTTTGGCAAGCAAAAGCTTTCCGGCCGCAAATAAATTGGGGTACCACGCAGTGATTGCTTCAAACATCACAAGCGGCAAAAAGACGAGCATCGTCACCTGCACAGCGGGCATTTGCCCAATGGAGGCAAAATGTTGAGCGATCAAAGCCAAGCCAACCAAAGTGATTCCGAGAATTGCTACGAAAAAGAATTGGAATTTTCGCAGAGCCGATACTAGGGATTTTTCATGGGAGTAAATTGCCTGCTCCATTACCGATGTTGCTTCTAACCGTTGTTCGAGATAACCATAAAGTTGTGCTTCTACAACACCATGCGCTGCCTGTTCTATGAGCTGGGCATAGAGATTTTCAGAGTCCTCAACTTTTTGGGCCAGAGCTTCGCAATCGAGTTTTGACCATCGTGGAATCACAATCAACAGGCACAATACCGAAGGGATTGTGAAATAGAGAGATTGAGGCTGAATCCAATACCCCACCAAAACTCCTACAGACAATGAAATAACTGCAGCGACATGTGGCAATGTAATTCGCAGTTCGTATTCCTGCGCCCTTTCGACGTCATCGACTACGCGCTTAACCAATTTACCTGAGCTCTGGTCGCTCACTAATGCGAAAGGTCGAGAAGTGATCTGTTCGAATAGTCGAACGCGTAATCCAGTGAGTCGGTCAAATACGCTCTTGTGGCTTGTAGTTCTTTCAAAATACCTTGCAACAGATCTAGCGATACCAAAAAAGCGCACCATGACGATTGCCACGCTTAAAGTCAATATTGGAGGTTGGAAAGAGGCCATAGTTATTAGCCACGCACTGGTGATTGTTAAACCTGCGCCGAAAATATATGCACTCGCACTCAAAATGTATGGGAGAACTCTTTTCATGGAGTACCCCGCACTACTTCAATCACTCGATCGTTTTCAGCGATGAGCGAATAATCGTGTGTAATACAAATGACTATCCCTCCTGCAGCTTGCGCTTTGCGCAAACTATTCATAACCGCCTGTGCGCTCTCGTGATCTAAATCTGCAGTAGGTTCATCTGCAATGACTATCGATGGCTTGCGAATTAATGCGCGAGCAACTGCTATCCGTCGTACTTGACCACCAGAGGCAGAATGAGATTGTTCGCCTCCCTTTCCCAACTGAGTATCAAGGCCTTGAGGTAACTCGTTTACAGATAATCCCGCTTGCTCCAATGCAGAAACTATTTCGAGATCGGCAAGTTTGCGATCCAAAATCAGGAACTGATCCCGCACACTTCCAGATGCCAGCTGAGGCGATTGCGGAATCCAGCCCAATAACTTCTGATAACTCTCTCGATTTGCTCGAGTGAGGAGAATGGGATTTGCCGCCGAGATTATTTGGAGATCTGAATCAAAATTGATCGCGAGCAAGTTGGATGCAAAGGTACTCTTGCCTATTCCCGATTCACCGAATATAAAGAGGAGTTCACCTCTATTCACTTGCGATGCGGGAATCCGGATTTTTTCGAAAGCATTTCGAACGAAAGTCCAGTCTTGCCATGCGATAGCAACTACCGTTGAAGAATCGATGTGGGCGCCATCTTGCGAAACTTCTGCAACGTCATCGCCTTGAATGCGAGATAACTCCCGCAGCGACTGCGTTCCATCCTCTGAGGCATGAAATAGCGAAGCCGCGTTGCGTACCGGAAAATAGACTTCAGGGGCCAATATCAGAACAATCATTGCTGGTTTGAACTCCATGGTTCCAGCAACCAAACGCAGTCCTACGGAGACCGCAACAACTGCCACCGAAATAGTCGCAACAAGTTCAAGAGCGAATGCAGATAAGAATGATATTCGAAGAACTTTCATCGTTTCATCGGTGTACTTCTTGCCCATAGCGCCAATTCGCTCTGATTGACTTGCGCTGCGTCCAAAAATCTTCAGAGTCGTGAAGCCTCGTAATGAATCCTCAAAATATCGCGAAAGAGTTCCTAGGGACTGCCATTTCCTGGAGACTTCATCTGCAGAATATTTCCCGATGAGAGCTCCGAAGACCGGGATAAGCGGCAAGGTGGCGATTGCGATGATTGCCGAGAGATAATCATTAACGAATATTGCTGCCATTATGGCGAATGGAACTATGCCTGCAAAAGCCATTTGCGGAATGAATCTGCCCAGATAAATATCAAGTGCGTTCAATCCTTTAGTCAGAACAGTGACAAGTTCAGCGGGTGAAACTTTCCCATAATTGCTTACACGCCTGGTCGTTTCTGCACGCAATTGCACTTTGATTGCTAGCGCTTGTGAGGCCGTCCAATACTCAAAACGGGAATTGAAGAAGGCTCTAAAGATCCAGAGGGAGCCCAAAAGAATAATCCGTGCCGAAACACCGTGGCTATGGGAAATTATCCCAATAATGATCTCAGCGATGAGATATGCATTCGCAATAACAATCGCAGACCAGACACAAGCGGCGAGAAGTGCCGATAAAAATAATCTGCGGCTACCGCTTCTAGAAAGCAGTAGCCGCAGATCAGCAGATTTCACAGAGAAAGCGTATCCAGAACTCCACGCTCAGGATGCTGAATCTGAGTTGCGCTTACGCGCTTGCGGAATACCCAATAAGTCCAACCTTGGTAAATCAATACAAGCGGTGTCATTACTACCGCAACGATTGTCATTACCTTAAGGGTGTAATCGGTACTGGAAGCATTGGTAATTGTGAGATCGAATTCCGATCCCAAAGAGCTTGGCATTACTCGTGGATAAAGTGCTACGAATAATCCAGTGACAAACGTTGTGATGGCGAGTGATGAGGCGATAAATGCCCAACCTTCACGACGTAGGTAATTGGCAGCCAATCCCGCAACCCACAAAAGGGCTGTGAGGACAGACAAGATGAGGAACTTGGTATTGATTGCCGAGCCCATGAGATTGCTCCATGCCAAGAATGCAACGGCAGCAACTGCCGAAACTAAACCTAGTTTGATAGCAAGATCATGCGCAGTGTCGCGGATTGAGCCAGCTGTCTTGAGTGCGAGGAAATGTGCTCCATGCGTCAAGAAAACGGTCAAGGTAACAACTCCGCCAAGAAGAGCGTAAGGATTAAGTAGGTTGAAGAAGCCGCCTACATATTCGATTGCTCCCGATGCTGATTTCTCTAGTGGAACACCTCTGACGATATTTGCGAAAGCAACGCCCCATAAAAGTGAGGGAAGGAAGCTGGCAACAACGATTGCGACATCCCAACGTTGGCGCCATTGCGCTTTGCCGTACTTGCTGCGATATTCAAAAGCCACACCGCGGACAATTAAGGCAACAAGTATCAAGAAGAGTGGAAGGTAAAATCCACTAAATAAAGTTGCATACCACTCAGGAAATGCTGCGAAAGTCGCTCCGCCGGCTACAAGTAGCCACACTTCGTTTCCATCCCAGACTGGACCTAACGTTGTGAGAACTGCTCGACGATCGGCTTCATTGCGAGATACGAAAGGAAGCAACATTCCGACACCAAAGTCGAAACCTTCTAGGATGAAATAGCCCACCCAAAGAACAACAATGAGTATGAACCAGACTGTTTGAAATGACATGTTCGCTCTCCTTTCCTAGTAAGACATCACGAGTGGTCGGTCATCGGCACCGCCGACGGAAGTGACTTCATAGTCAACTTCTGTGCGAGGTCCGATCTGAATAGTTTTGAGAATCAGCCCTACTTCAATCACCGCAAGTACGCCGTAGAGGGCGGTAAATGCAATCATCGTAAAGAGAACTGCTCCGGCAGAAACAACTTGGCTCACTCCGTCAGCGGTTCGAATCAGGCCAAAGACCGCCCATGGTTGGCGAGCAGTTTCGGTAAAGATCCATCCGAATGAGTTTGCAAGAAGCGGCAAGAATGGCAAAGAGATCATCGCTGGTGCGAACCATTTTCCATGTGGTGTTCCACCTTTACGTAGTTGCCACAAAGCAAGGAGCGCAAAGAACATTGCGATAAATCCAAATCCCATCATGAGCCTGAATGACCAATATGCCAGCGGAATATTTGGCGTGTAATCTCCGGCACCATATTTTTGAACGTAGCTAGCTTGCAAGTCATTTACCCCTTGGACAACTCCCTTGAAATCACCTGTAGAGAGGAAAGAGAGAACTGATGGAATATCGATCTGGAATACAGAGCGAGATCCATCTAAACTGCCGATGGTCAGAAGTGAAAATGGTGCTGAAGCTGTAGTGTCATAAAGCGCTTCGGCCGCAGCCATCTTCATTGGTTGTTGTTCGGTCATCACGCGTGATGTGAGGTCACCAGAAATTCCAACCAAAACAAAGCTAATCACCATAGTGACTAGACCTGCTTTGAGAGTGGTACGTGACATGTCAACATCTTTCTTCTTCAGAATCAACCACGCAGAGACGCCAGCGATAAATGCTGCCCCGGTGAAAGCTGCCGATGGGATTGTGTGGAAAAAGGTGACGAGTGCAGTCTTTTGTGTAAGTACAGTAATGATATTTGTAAGTTCAGCGCGTCCCTTAGTTGCATTGAGAATGTAACCAACTGGGTGCTGCATCCAAGCATTTGCGGCGAGAATGAAATATGCCGACAAGAGCGTACCTGTGGCGGCTAACCAAATTGAAGCTAAGTGCAACTTCTTCGGCAAGCGATCCCAACCGAAAATCCACAGTCCTAGGAATGTGCTCTCGAGGAAGAAGGCGAGCAACCCTTCCATTGCTAGTGGGGCTCCGAAGATATCTCCGACGAAACGGCTATAGGAAGACCAGTTCATACCGAATTGGAACTCTTGAACGATTCCTGTGACTACGCCGATTGCGAAGTTGATAAGGAACAACCGTCCAAAAAATTTGGTTGCTCGTAAATATTTAAGATTATCTGTGCGATACCAAGCCGTTTGTAAACCAGCAACCAAAAAGCCCATGCCGATAGTGATTGGCACGAAAAGGAAGTGGTAGACGGTGGTAATTGCGAACTGCCAACGGGCAAGATCTAGAGCTTGCATCATCTCTCCTTCATTAGTTAGCGAAACTGCTAACTCACTGCTAATTCTCAATTACTCCCTAGAAGTAACGGGGGGAAATCGGCTGTGGCAACCCTCACCCCCCATTTCTTACGCGTAGATTCCTGAGTGTCAGCCCCCCTTTATTCTCTGGACTCTCACGATTAGCACTTGCTAGGGGGTTAGCGCTAGCCTTACCCCCGTTCGACAGCCAGGATAAATAATCACTGAAGGAGTACGACGATGGCAGCAACATGCGATATCTGCGGCAAGGGCCCCAGCTTTGGCAATAACGTCTCGCACTCTCAGGTAAAGACTCGTCGTCGCTGGAATCCAAACATCCAGCGCGTGCGGACATTTATTGGTGGAACATCAAAGCGCCAGAATGTGTGTACCTCATGTCTGAAAGCTGGCAAGGTTTCCCGTTAATTAAAGTGCACGAACCCCTGGGGAACGTGCTCTAAACCAATAATTGCTATTCCATCTCCAGTGACAACTTCGCCTATACAGGTGCCAGATAAATCCTTACCCGCTGCAAGAAATACATGATCTTCACCGCCTGCGCCGACCCAATCCCAAACATTGGCGTTAACTTCATCGGCAAGTTGAGCAAGATCGGCAAACTCATCGATTGCTTCTATCTTTGCAGCGCTAAATTCACAGCGGACGTGAGAAGCGCTCGCCATCTGCGCCCCTTGCGTCATGAGCCCATCACTAATATCAATAAGTGCGTGCGCGTTGCGCATTAATCTTGCTGCCTCATAAGAAACTTCGGGCGCACAGAATTGTTGAATGCCCCTCTTCGCCTGCTTGCTACTTGCGAGGCTTTCAGGGTTAATTCCATGGGAGAGTAAGTGCCATCCGGCAGCCGACCATCCGGGTATGTTGGAAACATAAAGCCGATCGCCTACTTGCGCACCAGAACGCAAAATTGGATTCTTTACATATCCAATTGCCGTCATGGAAATAGTTACAACCGAGCCCTTGACAAGATCTCCTCCCACGATTGGCGCTTTGCATCTGCGCGCTTCATGGGCCATTCCCTGCGCTAACTCCACAATCCACGCAAGAGGTTCGTCACCAGTGAGTGAAATGGCCGCCACGAGATGACTTGGCGTCGCGCCCATAGCTAATAGGTCAGCTAAATTAGCGGCTGTGATTTTGCGGCCTATTTCAAAGGCGCTCGACCATTGCTTGCGAAAGTGAACTCCTTCTACCGCCATATCGGTAGTGATTACCGAATTTACCTCGCTCGGTGCGATAACAGCTGCGTCATCTCCGATACCGAGAAGAATTCGGGGATCATCGGTCGCGAAAATCTTCGCCAACTCCACGATGACATCGCTCTCTGAAAACTCTCCTAAACCCATGTTCCCAGCCTACGGGGAAAAAGGTTTGCTCGTAGTGCGACCTATGCGATAGCGTCCCGTCATCGAGAGATTTAGAGATGAGGAGTAACAATGTCAGTTCAGGCATACATCTTGATTCAGACCGAGGTCGGCAAAGCAACAAGCGTTGCAAATGCAGTATCGGCTATCTCTGGAGTGACATTGGCCGAAGGCGTCACAGGTCCTTACGACGTCATCATGCGCGCTGAAGCAGCAAGCATGGAAGATTTTGGACGAGTCATTCTTTCAAAGGTGCAGGCAGTTTCAGGGATTACTCGAACACTTACTTGCCCTGTAACTAGTTACTAATTCCTGCGCGACAACGCGCCTTTCATAAGTTCATCGATTATTTGGCTGTAGCTAATTCCTACCGACTCCATTAATTTCGGAAACATCGACGTGGGAGTAAATCCCGGCATTGTATTAAGTTCATTAATTGTTATCTGACCATCTTCGCCATAAAAGAAATCAACACGTGCCAGACCAGAACATCCTAAAGATCGGAAAGCTAGCGAAGCTTGCTTTTGAATTTCCGCACGAGCTTCTGCTGGGATATTCGCCGGTATCAATGCCGTTGTTGCACCATCTAGGTATTTGGCTTCAAAATCATAAAACTCGTGCTTGCTATCAATCACGATTTCACCAGGCAAAGAAGCGATGATATTTCCTTCAACTTCCAGCACTGCACATTCGATTTCTCGGCCAGATACAGCTTCCTCAATCATGACCTTGGAATCAAATCGAAAAGCTTCTTCGATTGCCGCTTGAAGTACATCTGCGGTGTGAACCTTGCTTGTGCCGCGGCTAGAACCACCACGAGCAGGCTTTACAAATAGCGGGTACTTAAGAACTGATGCTAGAAGTTCGCAGGAGGCGCGATTACGGCTCCACTGGTCTTGCGTGAAAACTATGCCCTCGGCCAAGTTAAGGCCAGAAGATGAAAAAATTGATTTTGCAAATGACTTATCCATCGCAACAGCGGAGGCGAGTACTCCGCTTCCCACGTATGCAAGGTTGGCAATTTCGCAGAATCCTTGAATCGAACCATCTTCGCCAAAGGATCCATGAAGCATCGGGAAAATCAAATCGATATGTAAAGTCTTTCCGTCAACACTGAAGCCATGAATATCGGTATTCACTTCAGGGGCATCTTCTGGCACGGTCGGCAAAATTCCATCGACAATTTCTAGCGTTGAATCTTCGGCCATGAGTACCCAGCGACCAGCGAGGCGGGTAATACCAATTAAAATAGGCTCGTAGCGTTGACGGTCTAGCGCCTTAAGGATTCCACCAGCGGAGATACAAGAAATCTCATGTTCGCTGCTTCGGCCGCCACAAAGGATTGCAACTTTGATTTTGTTCACTTGATAAAGTCCTCAGACCTTGTACTGATTTCCATTAAACGGTTAAGAGCCTGTATCGGGGTAATGGTGCCTGTAACAACATCGGCAACCGCTTCGATCACTGGAACTTCGACTCCCACGCGGTGAGCTAACTCAACAACAGCGCCTGCCGATGCAACGCCTTCTACGGTGCTCGAAACATTAGCTCTCGCATACTGCATAGAGCCTCCACGTCCCAGCGCTTCACCGAAAGTTCTATTGCGTGAAAGTGGCGACGAGCAACTTGCAACAAGGTCACCCATGCCAGCTAAGCCAGCAATACTCAATGGCTGCGCACCATGAGCTGCGGCAAGCCGAGCAACTTCATTCAGCCCACGGGTAATGAGCATTGCTTGAGTGTTTTCTCCCAAATCCATTCCGACGGCGATACCCACTGCCAGAGCGATAACGCTTTTAACGGCACCAGCCATCTCGCATCCTAAAATATCTGTCGATGTGTACACACGATAATAAGTAGTTGAAAATAACTCTTGAATCTTCTCGGCAAGCGCTTGTGAAGTTGCAGCAGCAACTGCAGCGCCCGGTTGGCGAAGTGCTAGTTCATGAGCCAAGTTGGGTCCAGTGATGATTGCAATCTTGGAAGCTGGAACCCCCAGCACATCTATTACTAGTTCAGACATTCGAAAAAGAGTTGATACTTCTATCCCTTTTACAGTGCTAATAAGGGTCGCATCAAGGTTCATGGAAGGCTTCCATTCGGAAAGCTTTCCGCGTAAATGTTGAGCAGGAATTGCTAATACATAAATATCAGAATGGTTGAGTGCAGCAGAAATATCTGCAGTTGCCTTAAGTTGCGCCGGCAAAGTTATATGTGGCAAATAAGTTCTGTTGGTATGAGTGGAATTGATTTCAGCGACCACATCCTGATTGCGCCCCCAGAGCAGAACTTCATTGCCGGCATCGCTCAGAACTTGAGCCAACGTTGTTCCCCAAGCACCTGCACCTAAAACTGTCACAGCGGTCATTGCTTGTGGCCGCCTTTCTTCTTAAAGTTGCCAGTCTTTGGCAGCGTCGATGTTCGTAGGTCAAATGGTACAAGTGGTGCTTTCTCTCCTCTAATTTCCTCTAATTCGGCGGTAAGCCTGCGCATAATCTCTGCGGTCGCTTCAATCAGCGCCTGCGGGTCAGCCTCTTTGCCACGCCAAGGAGAAAGATCCACGGGGCGCCCGGCTCGATAAATCATTGGGGTGCGTGGCCACACATGAATTCGTTTCCCATAACGGGGCAAAACCATATGCGGGCCCCATGCTGTCACAGGAATTACAGGAGCCCCTGTCATGAGTGCCAATCGTGCGATTCCGGTTTTAGCAACCATCGGCCAAAGATTTTCATCCCGAGTAAGAGTTCCCTCCGGATAAATCCCAACGCAGTGCCCAGCTTTCAGCGCTGCGACGGCGTGATCAAGGGCCTTGCTCGCATCTTTGCTTTCGCGATCCACAGGAATTTGGCCAGCGGCTCGAACAATCGAACCAATGATAGGAATATCGAAAACAGATTTTTTCCCAATGAATCTCGGGGCTCGGCCGTTCTTATATAGAAATTGCGCAAAGAATAAAACATCGGAATAAGAAACATGATTGCTCGCAACAATGACTGGGCCGCTCTGCGGGAGATTCTCGACGCCTTGCCATTGACGTTTAGTGACAGCGTTAAGAATTGGAATAACTATTCTGGCGCAAATATCAAAAGTGCGATTTGTTCCAAGAGGCTTACCCGTAGGTGGCGGATAGGAAATCTCACTCGCACTCATTGTGCCAGCCTACTGCTGTAAAACGAAAAACGGGGCTGACCGCAATGGCCAACCCCGCTTTTCTAAGCGTAGAAACTACTTGCGCTTCTTTGTAACTTTCTTAGCTGCCTTCTTAGGAGCGGCTTTCTTAACAACTTTCTTAGCTGCTTTCTTAGGAGCGGCTTTCTTAGCAACTTTCTTAGCTGCTTTCTTAGGAGCGGCTTTCTTAGCTACAGGCTTTACAACAACCTTTGGAGCTGGCTTTGGAGCTGGCTCTAGCTTGCGAGTGCCATTGATAACTTCCTTAAGTCCCTTTGCAGGAAGGAAGCGTGGCTTCTTGCTTGCCTTGATCTGGATTGTCTCGCCAGTAAATGGGTTACGACCCTTACGAGCTTTGCGATCTACTTTCTTGAACTTGCCGAAATCATTAATCATGACATCTTCACCCTTAGCCATATTGCGGATGATTGTGTCGAAAACGATATCTACGGCGTGTGTTGCTTCCTTCTTGCTGTCGTTGAAGTGTGGGGCCAACGAGGCAATGAATTGGGCCTTATTCATCAAATTCCCCTTATTTTTACGCGTAATAGTTAGGCATTTGCCTAACGCGTTAATAAATTTACGCAACTACACCTCGTGAGTCCATCATCACCTGCGCGTGTCGCTTTTATTTATTTTCACACTTCTATTACTCAACCAGCAAAAAACCCTTATTTAGTAAGGAAAATCCCTCAATGATTAGTTGAGAGTTTTTGTTTGTGGTTTGTATGCAGGGCGAGATTTCTCAAAAGAACCAATGGAATCAATGGATTTGAGCGTCAAACCGATGTCATCTAGGCCTTCCATCAGGCGCCAACGAGTGTAATCATCGATTTCGAAGGCAGTAGAAACGTTCTTATAAGCCACTGTTCGCGTCTCAAGGTTTATCGTTACCTGCATCTGCGGATCGGCATCGATTGCATCCCACAGCGCCTCAATCTGGTTTTGAGGCAGTACTGCGGTAAGAAGTCCGCCTTTTGCTGAATTGCCGCGGAAAATATCTGCGAAGCGACTCGAGAGAATGACCTTAAATCCGTAGTTCTGAAGCGCCCAGACAGCATGCTCTCGCGAAGAACCTGTTCCAAAATCAACGCCAGCGACAAGAATTGTGGCGTGCTTAAAAGGTTCTTTGTTGAGAATGAATTCCGGATCGTTGCGCCATGCAGCAAATAACCCATCTTCAAAACCCGAGCGAGTAACGCGCTTGAGGTAGACCGCCGGAATGATTTGGTCGGTATCCACATTGCTACGTCGCAGTGGGAGTGCATTCGATGTGTGCGTGACGAATTTATCCATTTTCGATTCCCCTTACAGATCTGCGGGCGATGAGAGTGTTCCGCGAATCGCAGTTGCTGCAGCGACAAGTGGACTGACTAAGTGTGTTCTGCCGCCTTTACCTTGACGGCCTTCAAAGTTTCGATTGCTCGTTGAAGCAGAACGCTCACCAACAGTTAACTGGTCAGGGTTCATTCCTAAACACATTGAGCATCCAGCATTTCGCCATTCGGCGCCGGCGCTAAGAAATATTTTATCCAAGCCCTCTGCTTCTGCTTGTAATCGCACTCGAGCCGAACCAGGTACAACAAGCATGCGAAGAGTTGAAGCAATCTTTTTACCTTCAAGGATTGATGCTGCCGAGCGCAAATCTTCAATGCGTCCATTTGTGCATGAACCCAGAAAAACAGTGTCAATTGCTATCTTCTTTAATGGAGTTCCAGCTTCAAGGCCCATGTACGCCAAGGCGCGTTCTGCAGCGCCTCGCTCCTCTGGATCACTCATTTGCGCAGGGTTGGGGACTGTCGAATTAAGTGGTGCGCCTTGTCCTGGGTTTGTCCCCCATGTAACAAAAGGTGCTAATTCATCAGCATTAATAGTGATTTCAACATCGAATTTTGCATCTGCATCGGTGTAGAGCGTTGACCAATATGCAACCGCTGACTCCCAATCTGCGGGGGCATGAGGCTTGCCCTTGATATATTCAAAAGTTTTTTCATCAGGGGCAATGAGACCCGCTCGTGCACCTGCTTCGATAGACATATTGCACACGGTCATGCGGCCTTCCATAGATAGCGCACGAATTGCGCTACCGCGATATTCCAGAACGTACCCCTGTCCTCCGCCTGTACCAATTTTCGCGATGATTGCCAAAATAATATCTTTACTTGTGACGCCAGGTTGAAGCGAACCCTCAACGTTAATTGCCATCGTTTTAGGCCGCACGAGAGGAAGGGTCTGGGTGGCGAGCACATGCTCTACTTCGCTGGTGCCGATGCCGAATGCGAGCGCGCCAAATGCACCGTGTGTAGATGTGTGCGAATCACCGCAAACAATTGTCATCCCTGGTTGAGTCAACCCCAACTGAGGTCCCACAACATGGACAATCCCTTGATCAATATCGCCGAGAGAATGGATGCGTACGCCAAATTCAGCGCAGTTCTTGCGCAATGTATCTACTTGCAGTTTTGAGACAGGGTCGGCAATGGGTAAATCAATATTAAGTGTGGGGGTGTTGTGATCTTCAGTGGCGATCGTTAAATCTATCCGGCGTACTTTCCTGCCAGCCAAACGCAATCCATCAAATGCTTGAGCGCTAGTTACTTCATGTATGAGATGCAGATCGATATACAAAAGGTCTGGTTCACCGGCAGCGCTATGGACTACATGTTCTTGCCAAATCTTCTCAGCTAAGGTCTTACCCATAGTGTGCTCCTACAGCGCTCTTGTATACATCTCATCAGTTGAGATGCTAGTATTGCATCGTGGACAAGAAGAATAGCGGAGTTGGTGTTCTAGATAAAGCCGTCGCCATTTTGAGCACACTTGAATCTGGGCCTCATTCACTTGCCGAATTAGTTGCGGCAACTGGGATTGCTCGACCTACCGCACACCGCCTAGCCGTAGCGCTGGAATTTCATCGCCTCGTCACACGAGATCTGACCGGCCGCTTTATTTTGGGCCTTCGCTCAGCAGAATTAGCTGCCGCTGCCGGTGAAGATCGATTACTTGCAGCCGCTGCCCCAGCGCTGGCCGCGCTACGTGATGCAACAGGTGAAAGCGCACAGCTCTACCGACGCCAAGGCGATGTACGTATCTGTGTCGCAGTTGCCGAACGACTTTCAGGACTGCGCGATTCTGTTCCTGTAGGAGCGGCACTGACTATGCAAGCAGGTTCGGGTGCTCAGATTTTATTAGCGTGGGAAGACTCAGAGCGCATACACCGTGGATTAGCTCATGCGCGATTTACTGCAACTGCACTTGCTGCAGTAAGACGACGTGGTTGGGCACAGAGCGTGGGCGAACGTGAAGCTGGGGTTGCATCTGTCTCGGCGCCGGTACGTGGACCTAACAATCGCGTGATTGCAGCGGTGGGTATTAGTGGACCTATGGAACGTCTAGGAAGACAGCCCGGCCGATTGCATGCCGCAGCGGTAGCGGCAACAGCAGCGCGGTTATCGGAATATATTAAAAACTCTTAAGAAGCAGCAAGCACCTTTTCAATCTGCCCACCATGATCTCGTGGGTGTTTTGTATATCCCTTGAGCCACATCGCAATGGTGAATTTCCCGGACTCGGTATGTTCACCATAACGATCTAAATCTTCACGGTTGAGGCGAGCAATCATGTCGGCAGATGCAGCGCGCACAGCGCGAAAAACAAGGAGCGAGTTTTCGATGGGCAGAACGGTATATCCCAAAGTGGTGCTTTGGGCCCAAGCGCCCTCGTCGTAACCTTGAATAACAGAGCCCAAAGGTTCGGCGATGAGTCGACGAAGCCTTGCATAAGACTGCGCTTCGCTATCTGCCAAATGATGAATTACTTGACGAGGGGTCCATTCTCCAATTGCGCTCTTATCTAAATCCGCAGGAGAAAGTCTGGCCACAAGGTTTTCAAAGTATTGCGTTGCTGAGTTGTATTCATTGAGGTGATCCACAATTTCCATCTCAAAATAGTAGATGGTGTTCTCGATTGATGCACGGTTAGAGCTATGTAGCCCCGAAGGGATTCGAACCCTCGTAGCTGACTTGAGAAGCCAGAGTCCTAGGCCGCTAGACGACGGGGCCGTGCCTATTGAGTTGTGGTGGAACTATAGTGCGCTGGGGTACCAGGACTCGAACCTAGACTTACTGAACCAGAATCAGCAGGGCTGCCAATTACCCCATACCCCAAGAAGGCGTGCGCAAGAATACCGTAGAAATTAGAGGGCAAGAGCCGAAGAAATCCTCGCTAATGAGGCCTCTTTGCCGAGCAATTCCATCGATTCAAAGAGCGGTGGAGAGATCGTGCTTCCTGTAACTGCAATTCGAACCGAACCAAATGCAATGCGAGGTTTAAGTCCGAGGGAATCAATCAACGACGAACGAAGAGCCGCTTCAATTGTTGCATGCGTCCATTCAGTCAAAGGTGTCAGCTCTAAGAGTGATCGGTTCAGCACTTCTTTGGCACTTTTATCGGTGACTTTTGCAAGTGATTCTGCTTCAATCGTAAAATTCTTAACGAAAAGGAATGTGAGCATCGCAGGAATTTCGCTCAAGCGAGTGATGCGTTCTTGAATAATAGGAAGTGCTGACTTTACAAGAGCGATTTCAGCTTCGGTCCCTGAAATGAGTGAAGACTTCTTTAGGAACGGCAACGACCAATCTAAGAATTCTTCAATGGAAAGTGCACGAATTTTATCGGCGTTGATGGCTTCAAGTTTCTTCATATCAAAGCGAGCGGGCGAACTATTTACACGTTCTACCGTAAAAAGCTCGACAAGTTCTTGCATGGAAACGTTCTCACGGTCCTCCCCTGGTGACCACCCCAAGAGCGCGAGATAGTTACAGATTGCCACTGGCAAGAATCCCGCTTCTCTATACCAAGCTATGGAAACTTCGCCGTTGCGCTTTGAAAGCTTGGCATTGTCCTGACCCATAACAAATGGAAGGTGGGCAAATGTTGGATATTCCTCCAGGGCGACGCCCATGGCTTGATACACGCGAATTTGACGTGGAGTCGAAGAGAGCAAATCTTCACCGCGCAAGACGTGGGTGACTTTCATCAAAATATCATCAACTGCAACAGCCAAGGTATATAAAGGCGAACCATCGCCTCGCACGAGAACGAAATCAGGAACAAATTTATGTTCGAAGGAAACTTCCCCACGAATGGCATCTACAAAAGTGGTGGTTCCCTCGGGCATACGCATGCGAATTACAGATTCGCGCCCTTGAGTTTTGTAATCTGCAATCTGTTCAGCAGTTAAATCTCGGCATTTGCCGTCATATCCGGGAGCTTGATTGGAAGCGCGTTGCGCTTCTCTCGTTGCTTCAAGTTCAGCTGGTGTGCAATAGCAATAATAGGCATCTTTTTGTTCAATGAACTTGGCAGCCCAATGCGCATAAATATCTAGACGCTGGGATTGTAAATAGGGGCCAGATTCGCCACCTACTTCTGGGCCCTCATCCCATTGCAGCCCGAGCCAGCGCAGAGTGTCGATCGCCGCAGCTATATATTCATCAGTAACTCGTGTGGTGTCAGTATCTTCGATGCGGAAAATAAAAGTTCCGCCTGTATGGCGCGCGTATGCCCAATCAAAGAGAGCTGTACGGATATTTCCAACGTGTAAATCACCCGTTGGCGAAGGCGCAAAACGTACGCGAACTTTCTTATTTGGCACGGTTGCTTACCTTATTGGTTAAAGTTCCTAATCCTTCAATCGCCACGGTAATCGTAGATCTTTCTCCCATTGGACCGATCCCTGCTGGAGTACCTGTAAGGATTACATCCCCTGGCAGGAGGGTCATCACCTGCGAAACAAAATTAATGATCGTGGGAATATCAAAAACCATCGATGACAAAGGCGCAGATTGCTTGATTTCTCCATCTAAAGTTGCAGTGATTAACTGATCGCCGGGCGTGAAGTGTGTTTCAATCCACGGCCCCAATGGACAGAATGTGTCGAATCCTTTTGCTCGTGTCCACTGCTTATCTTTGCTCTGCAGATCTCTTGCAGTGACGTCGTTAGCTAAGGTGTAACCAAAAATCACATCGTTCACGCGCTCCTTAGGCACATCTTTACAAATGCGGCTAATGACAATTGCAAGTTCTGCTTCAAAATCTACGCGCTCACTCATTGCTGGCCAAACAATTGTGTCCCCTGGTCCAATGACAGAAGTATTTGGCTTCAAGAAAATAATCGGTTCGGTTGGAACTTCAGAACCCATTTCTTTGGCGTGATCAGCGTAGTTCTTGCCTACACAAATGACCTTGCTACGCGGAAGCACTGGCGCCAATAAACGTACCTGAGCCAGTGGCACTGCTTTGCCGGTCGCGTTGATTCCGGAAAAGAGTGGGTCTCCAGCAAGTACGGCAATCGTGTCATCGTCATTAAGTAAGCCAAAGAGCGGATCTTTGCCGAGTTCAAGAGATGGGTCGGCGGTTACTGGAGAGAATCGAACGATGCGCATAAGGCAAGAGTATCGCGCCTTAGAGCGCGGTTATCTCACCATCTATTGAAGCAACTTCTCGTACGACAAGAACGCTACTAATACGGCGGCGGCGCCCAATAGGACGTTCAGCAGTAATGCTCCAACCATGCAAACTAATTGTGCTTCCAGGAATAGGCACTCGCCCTAATTTCTTGGCCATCATGCCACCAATGGAATCAACATCGTGATAATCCTCTTCGGCAACTGTTATATCTAGCTCTTGTGCCAAATCTTCCACATGGATACCCGCTTGAGCTCGCGCTTTATCTGGCGTCAGCCAAACAAAAGGCTCTTCTCCATCATCAAATTCATCTTCGATTTCGCCAACAATTTCCTCGAGAATATCTTCGATGGTGATGATTCCTGCAGTTCCACCGTACTCGTCCACAACAATCGCTAAGTGAATCTGATTGCGTTGCATCTCCTTGAGTAATTCGGCTGCCATTTTGCTCTCTGGAACAAATGTGGCTGGGCGCATATGTTGCTCGACGCGTTCGTTTTGTTCGGCATCATGGTGATCGAGGGTGCGCTTTGCAAGATCTTTCACATATGCCAAACCAATGATGTTATCTACATCTTCTCCGATAACTGGTACTCGCGAAAAGCCGGAACGTAGTGCTAAAGAAAGTGCCTGACGCAATGATTTATCTTTCTCAATCCAGACCATCTCGGTGCGTGGAACCATAAGTTCACGAACTAAAGTGTCACCTAATTCGAAAACAGAGTGAATCATTTCGTGTTCATCAGATTCAACTAAGCCACGTTCATGTGCCTGATCCATAAGATCGCGAAGTTCTGCTTCATTAGCGAATGGGCCATGGCGGAAACCTTTACCTGGCGTTATCGCATTACCCACTGCGATAAGCAGCATCGTTATCGGCCCTAGGATGCTTGCTAAAAAGAATGCGACAACGGCGCCTATGCGTGCCCAACCATGCGGGTTCTGCTTTCCCAAAGTTCTTGGTCCTACCCCGACCATTACGTAAGAGACCACGACCATAATAATTACGGTTAAGAAAAGTGCTAAGCCGCCATCAAATCTCTCCAACATAATTACTGAAAGCAGGACTGTTGCAGTCAATTCTGATGCTTTGCGAACAAGCAAAACTACGTTGAGGTACCTGGCTGGATCGGCGCTGACTTTGCGCAGAATTCCACCACCACGTTTATTTTCAAGCTCGTCAACCATGACGCGTGAAATCGTCGAAAGTGCTGATTCGCTACCTGCAAGAAAGCCAGCAAAGACGAGTAGCGCCACAATGATAAGTATGAATAGGCCGGTCACTTACTCCACCTTGCTACGAGGGATTCTTGAAGGGAGAACATTTCATGCTCATCACTTTGGTTCGCATGATCGTAGCCAACAATATGGAGTAGGCCATGCACACTCAAAATAGCCATTTCGTGCTCAAAAGAATGTCCAGCGCTCTGAGCTTGGCGCGCGGCGATACTTGGGCAGACAACAATGTCGCCCAGAACTGCGGCCTCTTTCCACCCCGGTTTAATCTCGTCCATCGGAAATGAAAGAACATCAGTGGGCCCAGGCTCTTGCATCCACTTAACGTGCAATTGAGTCATTTCAACTTCATCAACCAACATCAAGTTCAGTTCGCATTCAGCGTTAAGGTCAAGTTCGGCGATTGCAAAATTTAGCAAAGAGGCCAAATCGACTGTTGAGCAGTCAATTGCGGATTGATTGATTAACTCGGTGCTCATAGATTAATTGCTCGGGCGAAGTTGACGTGGCGCGGAATTCGCCCGTGCTTCTTCAAATTTCCCATAGGCATCTACTATCTCTCCCACCAAGCTATGGCGCACTACGTCATGGGATGTTAGATCAATAAAAGCAATGTCATCGACCTCATCCAAGATATCGCGAATCACATTTAAGCCAGATTTTTGCCCGTGTGGTAAGTCAATCTGCGTGACATCTCCTGTGACGACCATCGTAGAACCAAAACCTAATCGGGTAAGAAACATCTTCATCTGCTCTGGCGAAGTGTTTTGTGCTTCATCCAAAATAATAAAAGCATCATTGAGGGTGCGGCCTCGCATATAAGCCAATGGTGCCACTTCAATTACACCAGATTGCATCAACCGTGGAATCGAATCTGGATCTATCATGTCATGCAAGGCATCAAAGAGTGGTCGTAAGTACGGGTCAATCTTCTCTGAAAGAGTTCCAGGCAAAAAACCCAAATGCTCGCCTGCTTCTACTGCAGGGCGAGTCAGGATGATGCGATTTACCGTTTTAGCCTGCAACGCCGAAACTGCTTTTGCCATCGCCAAATATGTCTTACCGGTTCCTGCTGGTCCGATTCCAAAAGTGATGGTGTGCTCGTCGATTGCGTCAACATAATGTTTTTGATTGGCAGTCTTTGGGCGGATACTGCGGCCACGATTGCTGACAATATTGAGTGATAAAACCTCTGCTGGATGTTCCTGCGGAACGCTTTGCAGCATCGCAATCGAACGAAGAACTTGCTCGCCAGTGAGCGTAAGACCAGAACGAATAACCACGAGTAATTCGTTAATAAGTGCTTCTAGTCGAGCGCCCTCTTCAAGGTCTCCTGAGAAGAAAATCTCGTTACCTCGGACTGTGATCAATAGCGAAGGAAATGCTTCTTCGATGATGCGCAAGTTTGCATCGGCAGCGCCCAATAATGAAATCATGGGTATCGCATGAGGAATCGCGAAGAGGGTTCTATCCATTGGTTGCATTCTACGTCTCAGACCTTTATCCGGGTGGCCAAGTAAAGGCACGTCCGCCAAGCAGATGTAAATGAGCATGAAATACGCTCTGTCCTACGCTCGCCCCAGTGTTAAAAACAGTCCGGTAGCCATCAAGGCCTTCGGAGGCGGCAATCTCCTTTGCTGCCGTGAAGAGGGCAGCGGTGACAACGCAAGAAAGTTGCGCAAGCGCAGCGGCGTTTTCGACATGAATCGTCGGAACTAAAAGCACATGCGTAGGAGCTTGAGGAGTGATATCTCGGAAGGCAATAACATTTTCATTGCGAAAAATAATTTCAGCAGGGATATCTCCAGAAATTATCTTGCAAAATAAACAAGTGGGGTCTAGCGCCATGGCTTCACCATATCTTCAGCAGAGAGCTGACCGCCGAAATTGCAGCAATTCCAGCATGTGCCGAACGCAAAATGGGGCGCCCAAGCAAGCAAAGAGATGCTCCGGCCTGTGTAAATTGCTGCACCTCTTCATCGGTGAGCCCTCCTTCTGGGCCAACAATGAGCAACACCTGGGAAATTTGTGATGAAGGAAGTGGGATATCGCTTAACTTCATCGAAGCGCTTTCGTGAAACACAAGAGCTACATCAGCTTGAGCAATGAGTGCGACAACATCAGCGGTAGATGTTGTCTTGCCAATGATAGGAGTCCAAAATCTGCGAGATTGCTTACTCGCTTCATTTGCGGTGCTCTGGAATTTTTCAACCGTGCTTTCATTCCCTTTACTAATCGATCGTGACGCTTGCCACGGCAGAAATATATCTACACCCGCACCTGTGCACAGTTCAATCGCTTCTTTAGCTCGGTCAGATTTAGGCAGGCCTTGTACCAAAGTGATAGATATCCTCGGTTTATCTTCACGCCCTGATTCAAGAACTCTCAGCGTCAATGATTTCTTCTCAACGCTGAGCGTTTCTGCGCGCACCCATGAGCCTTGACCATCGGTGACTAATACTTCTTCTCGCACAGTGATACGCAAGACTCGAGCGGCATGATGTCCCTCGTCCCCGTCAAGGATAAAAACATCACCAATATTTATTGGGATTTGGGGAACGAGAAAGAGAGTGAGCATTAGCGGCCGAATGCGTCGCGGAACTTACTAAAAAATCCACCGTCGTGGCCCTGGACTTGAGCTTCGCCTTCTTTTTCGCCACGAGAATCAGCAAATTTCTTAAGGAGTCCTTCTTGTTCGCGATTAAGTTTCGTGGGCGTATGCACTTCAACGTGGACGATGAGGTCGCCACGTCCTCCCCCACGTAGATGAGTAACACCTTTATGTTTGACGGGAATCGTTGCTCCGCTTTGAGTCCCAGGTTTAATGCTCACAGGTATGCGCCCATCTAATGTTTCAATTTCAATTGTTGTTCCTAGCGCCGCAGCGGCCATAGTGATTCCTAAAGCCATGTGCAGCATATTCCCATCACGAATCAAATACTCATGGGCGGTTTGAACGATTTCCACATAGAGATCTCCTGCAGGTCCACCGCCTGGTCCAACTTCGCCACGTCCTGTTAATTGGATTCGATTTCCGGTTTCAACACCTGCCGGGATCTTTACTGGAATAGTTTGACGAGAGCGAACGCGACCATCTCCGGAACATTCACTACAAGGATCTGAAATTACACTTCCGAATCCCTGACAATTGGCGCAAGGACGGCTTGTCATCACCTGTCCCAAGAATGAACGCGTTACTTGCTGGGTCTCTCCGCGGCCTTTGCAAATTTCACAAAAAGAAGGCTTGCTCGAATTTGCACAACCAGAACCATCGCATTTGCTACAGCGGACCGCGCTCTCAACGCTAATTTCGCGCTCGGTACCAAAGCAAGCTTCATTCAAATCCACTTCAATACGTATCAGCGCGTCCTGTCCTGCGCGAACACGTGGACGTGGCCCACGATTTCCTCCCCCTGCTCCGAAGAAGGCATCCATGATGTCGCCAAATCCAAATCCGCCTTGCCCAAAGTTAGAACTTCCGCCCATGTCATAGTTTTGGCGTTTCTGTGGGTCGCTAAGCACTTCATAAGCTGCGGTAATTTCTTTAAATTTATCCTGAATCGCTGGATCAGGATTTACATCGGGATGTAACTCGCGAGCTAATTTACGATACGCACGTTTAATCTGATCTTGGTCGGCATCACGTTCAACCCCCAAGAGCGAATATAGATCAGCCACTATGCGCCCTCGCCCATATATCTACCCACATACCTGGCAACGGCAGAAACCGCCGAAATAGATCCGGCGTAATCCATTCGCGTGGGACCAATAATTCCAAGGGCGCCTAAAGGCTGTAACTGTGTTCCATATCCGACCGTTACCAAACTTGTTTGACGCAAATTCTCATCTATTTGTTCGTGTCCGATACGAACTTGAACGGTATCTCCGACATCGCCCAATAGTCGCAGCAATACAACTTGTTCTTCTAGCGCTTCCAAAATTGGGTGAATTTGCGCAGTAAAATCTTCGCGGAAGCGAGCAAGGTTAGCTGTACCAGCAAGAACAACTTTCTCTTCTGGCTTCTCCATAGACATTTCGACAATAGTTGAAACGATTATCCCCACATCCTTCTTATCTCCAGATGTGAATCCGGTCAGGAGAGGGCTTAGTTTTGCCGCGACATCGGGCAAACGCTCTCCGGCACTCGCTTGGTTGAGTTGTGTTCGAAGTGAAACTAAGAAATCTTCTGAAAGTTCGTGCAAGAATTCCAAAATCCTCTGCTCTACTCGCCCAGCGTCAGTAATTAAAATAACCATTACACGTGAGGGATTTAACGCCACAAGTTCAAGATGCTTCACGCGGGATTTCACAATAGTTGGATATTGAACAACTGCTACTTGTTTGGTGACATCTGCGAGAAGTCGTACCGTCCTCATGACAACATCATCAAGATCAAGTGCGCCCTCAAGGAAAGTTTCGATTGCGCGCCGCTCTGCCCCTGAAAGAGGTTTGACCGTTGCTAATTTATCAACGAAGACCCGGTAACCAAGGTCGGTCGGAATTCGGCCAGCGCTTGTATGTGGGTGGGTGATAAGCCCTTCCTCTTCAAGAACTGCCATCTCATTGCGAATTGTGGCGGGCGAGATTCCCAACCCGTGTCGATCGGCAATTGATTTTGATCCCACTGGCTCTTGGGTAGCAACATATTCATCGACTATTGCGCGAAGTATTTCTAGACGGCGAGAAGACATAAATATCTAATAGTTAAATAGTGACGAGTGCGATCGAAATCAAAGTGAGAAGTATGAATGCTGGTACGGCAGTTTTAGCTTTTTGCGCACGAAAGTGCGAATAAACCGCTCCACCCATCGTGACCCAAAGGGCAATGAGTGCACCCCACTGAATGAAATCTGCACGTAGCCCGATGATGAGGCCCAGCGCGGCAAGTGCTTCCCAGACTCCAATGACGCGGGCCAACTTGTCAGGAACATTTACTTCGCGAGTACCCGAAAGTCCTTTGGGATTGCCGCTAGCTTTAAAGAGCCCCGAAAGAAGAAAAATGAGGGCTAGAAGGGCGACGAGGATGACGTGTGAGGTATGCATAGGCAGACACGTTACTACACAACTAATTCACGCACGATTCGATCGGCTATCAGGCGACCTTCTGCGGTCAACTGCAGGGCGCCGAGGTCCCACTGTGCTTTATCCAGATGCCCGCTGGCGCAATAGCCTTGAATTCTTGCGATCTGCGCAGGCGTCAGTCGTTCTAGCGCGATTCCTTTGCGCATTCGAATTGAAAGCATGATTGCCTCATCCTGCAATTGAGATTGCGTGAGAATTTCCTTTTGCAAAACAATGCTCTTGCCTTCGAGTAATGAAGATTTATATGCGTTGGGATGTTTGATATTTGACCAACGAACACCATCAATATGCGAGTGCGCACCAGGACCTGCACCCCACCAGTTGGCGTTCTCCCAATATGCAATGTTATGTCGTGATTCGTGGCCGGGTTTGGCCCAGTTACTCAATTCATACCATTGCATACCAGCAGATTCTGCTCGCTCATCAATAAGCAAATACATATCAGCCATTAAGTCATCATCGGGCATAGAAATCTCACCGCGTTTAATTGAAGATGCGAGCTTCGTGCCAGATTCCACGATAAGTGCGTAAGCACTAATGTGATCTACCGAAAGATTGAGCGCAGTTTCTACCGACAATTGCCAATCATCCAAGCTTTCACCTGGTGTTCCGTAAATCAAATCAACGCTCACACTTTCAAATCCTGCATCTCTTGCCCCTTGTACGGCTCGCGCAACGTTCTCTGGTTGATGCGTACGATCTAAAACTTTAAGAACATGTGGCACCGCTGATTGCATTCCAAAAGAGACACGATTAAAACCAGCCTCTATAAATTCGCGAAGCTTCTGGGCATCGACCGAATCAGGATTTGCCTCGAGTGTGATCTCGCAATTTGCGGTGACTTCCCAACGCTCTTTGATTGCCGTAATTACTCGCCCAAGGTCTTGAGGTTTAAGCAATGAAGGCGTCCCGCCGCCAAAGAAAATCGTGGGGACGCTACCTGGGCCGCTCTGTGCCGCTAAATCAATTTCGCGTAGTACCGCGTCGATGTAATCCCCGGATACAACTTCAAGGCTTGCGCCTTCTCGTAGTTCAGATGGCGTATAGGTATTGAAATCACAGTAACCGCAGCGCTTAATGCAGTACGGGATATGAATGTAGAACGAGAGGTCGTTCATTTACTTGCGGGCGGCCTTCGCCTTTTCGATATCGGCATCGGTTGCAAGGGCAGCGATAAATGCTTCTTGAGGAACTTCAACGCGCCCAACCATCTTCATACGCTTCTTTCCCTCTTTCTGCTTCTCAAGCAGTTTGCGCTTACGCGAAATATCTCCGCCGTAGCATTTAGCGAGAACGTCTTTTCGAATTGCACGGATATTTTCGCGAGCGATAATTCTCGAACCAATTGCAGCCTGAATAGGGACTTCAAATTGTTGACGCGGAATAAGTTCGCGCAATTTTGCTGTCATCATGAGTCCATATGCATAAGCTTTCTCACGATGAACGATGGCGCTGAATGCATCAACGGCTTCGCCCTGGAGCAAGATGTCTACCTTGACAAGGTCTCCTTCTGCATCGCCGATTGCTTCATAATCCAATGATGCATAACCACGGGTACTGGATTTGAGTTTGTCGAAGAAGTCGAAAACTATTTCAGCAAGCGGAAGGGTGTAACGAATCTCAACGCGGTCTTCGGATAGATAATCCATACCCAGGAGCACGCCACGCCGCTGTTGGCATAACTCCATAATTGCCCCAATGAATTCACTTGGCGCCAAGATTGTTGAACGCACGATTGGTTCTTCAACGCTCATGATCTTTCCGTCAGGAAATTCGCTGGGGTTGGTAACGATTATGGATTTTCCATCATCAAGTTTGACGTTATAAACCACGTTAGGTGCCGTTGAAATCAAACTTAAATTTGATTCACGTTCCAGCCGTTCGCGAACAATTTCCATATGTAAAAGCCCCAGGAAGCCACAGCGGAATCCAAAGCCGAGGGCTGCAGATGATTCAGGCTCATAAACAAGTGCTGCATCGTTGAGCTGTAACTTATCTAGCGCTTCACGTAGAAGGGGATAATCTGCGCCGTCTAATGGATATAGCCCAGAAAAGACCATTGGCTTTGGATCTTTGTATCCTGCCAAGGCAGTCTTCGTCGGATTATTAAAGTTTGTCACAGTGTCGCCCACGCGAGATTGACGAACATCTTTAACGCCGGTGATGAGGTAACCCACTTCGCCAACACCAAGGCCCTTGCAAGCAAGAGGTTCGGGCGAAATCACTCCCACTTCAAGCATCTCGTGACGCACGCCAGTTGAGAACATCTGAATCTGATCGCGTGAAGAAAGGTGTCCATCGATAACTCGTACATATGTGACTACGCCACGGTAGACATCGTAAACAGAGTCAAAGATCAATGCACGCGCAGGTGCGTTGGCATCTCCTACTGGAGCTGGAATCTGTTCGATAATTTGATCAAGTAACTCTGCGACCCCGTCGCCAGTTTTTCCTGAAACACGTAAACAATCACTTGGTTCGCAGCCGATTAACTTCGCAAGTTCTGCAGCGAACTTATCTGGCTGGGCTGCAGGTAAATCTATTTTGTTGAGTACCGGAATGATTTTTAAGTTATTTTCCATCGCTAGGTAAAGGTTTGCCAAAGTTTGAGCTTCGATACCTTGCGCGCAATCCACCAACAAGATGGCGCCTTCGCTTGCAGCGAGCGAGCGCGATACTTCGTATGTGAAGTCCACATGCCCTGGTGTGTCGATCATATTGAGGATGTAATCCTTGCCATCAATACCTGATCGCCATGGCAGTCGTACTGCTTGAGATTTAATGGTGATACCGCGTTCGCGTTCGATATCCATGCGATCGAGATACTGCGCGCGCATATTTCTAGGATCGACTACTTCGGTAATTCCGAGCATGCGGTCGGCCAAAGTGGATTTACCATGATCGATGTGGGCAATGATCGCAAAGTTGCGAATCTGCGCCGGATCTGTGGAAGCTGGTTGCGGCGCCTTAGCAAGTGAAATTGCAGGCATTAACCTAGCCTCGCTTTAGAATAAATAGATAATTAACGAACGCCGGCTTTATTAGCCGACTTAGCCATCGAAGACTTCTTGTTGGCTGCTGCATTCTTGTGAAGCACACCTTTAGCCACAGCAACATCTAGAGCCTGTGATGCGGTGCGAAGTTCGGTAGTAATTGTTGCTGCATCTCCTGCAGTGACTGCATCGCGGAACTTACGAACAGCGGTCTTGATTGATGAGCGCACTGACTTGTTACGAAGGCGTGCCTTCTCATTGGTCTTAACCCGCTTGATCTGCGACTTGATATTTGCCACGTGCGCTTGTCCTGTCCTGAGCTATTGATTAATCGCCATCCTCGTATGAGCCTGGCGCAAGAGGATGAAGGCTACCAGCGAGAGGCGCTCAGCCTCAAATTGGCTGGAAATCTACGCAAATGAGGAGCGTGCAAGGGCTATATCCATCAGAGCCCGTTCAAGAGCATAAATCGGATCGACACCTGCCCCCTTCACTTGGGCATCAGCAAGAGCAATTGCTCCTACAGCATCTGCCAATCCTCGGGGAGTCCATCCGCTGAGTTGCCTGCGAGCTTTATCTATCTGCCAAGGAGCCATACCTAAAGAGGCCGCTAATTCAAAAGATTTTGCGCCGCGATTTGCACTCGAAACTTTTGCGATTGCACGTAACCCCGAGGCAATCGCACTAGTCACCATTACGGGATCGGTTCCTGTGGCGATAGCGCTACGCAGCGCAAGAAGCGCCTGAGAAATATCGCCGCCGAGAGCTGCATCGGCTACATCAAAGCCAGTTGTTTCAATTCTGCCTTGATGAAATTTATCAATCATTGTTTCATCAATTACGCCGGTGGTATCTGAAGCAATCTGTGTGCAAGCGGCGCTAAGTTCACGCAGATCTGTTCCTACTGCGTTTACAAGTGCGGCAATTGCGCCGGGGGTTGCCTTGCGTCCAATATCTAGAAAAATGTTGCGCGCAAAATCCTGTTTTTCAGATTCTTTCTTAAGCGTGTCACAGAGAAGGATTTCAGGTTTGGCTTTCTTGATTCGATCGAGAAGAGCTTTACCTTTTACACCCCCTTTATGTAAAAATACGACGGTGATTGTGGGATCAACGTCTTCAAGGTAGCGAGATACCTCATCCTGTACATCCATATCCAAATCTTGTAAGTCACGGAGAACGAGGGCTCGCTTTTCGGAAAATAGTGATGGCGCAAGCGCATCGGCGATATCTCCAACAATTGCATCTGCTGCGAAAATTGTTGTGATCTCCGTACTTTCTTCTTTAAGGTGGGTAAGCAATTTACCAAGGGCTCGATCAGCAAGGGCGCTCTCGGGACCAAGGAGTAGGTAGATACTCATCCCAGCCTCACTTTCTGCCACCATGCGTTGCCGATACCTGTGCGAACTTTAAAGTGATGGCTCTTTGCAGAAATTGCGATACCACCGCTCTTGTCAGTTCTGTAGATTCTGCTGCCGAGTCTAGTGAGCGCGGCAAGGGTTTGCGCCGCAGGATGACCGTAGGAGTTCCCCTCGCCAACGCTTATAACTGCCAGTTTCGGCGACAACCGCGCCATCAACTCCTGATCTTGATAGGAGGAGCCATGATGAGAAACTTTATAAATATCAACGGCAGAAAGTTTTGCAACTATCTGCGCTTGGGCGGGTGGCTCTAAATCTCCCGCCGCAAAGAGAGAAAAATCTGGTGCGCGAACCAGCAAGGCGATGCTCGAATTATTTATCGCTGATCCGTCCCCGGGTAAAACTCCAAAATCATGCGTTCCCAAATCTGGCCACAACACTTGAAGATAAATCTTCCCCCATTTGCCGTCAATAGCGCTGGTCATACCAGTGTTCGCAACCATTAGCGGAATTCCATGAAGCATCGCAATAATTCTTTGACTTTCGAAGAGTGGATCATTATTGCTGCTCACCCAAACCTGCCTAACCAAACGATGGTTAGTTAACCCTGCAACACCTTCTACGTGATCTGCATGAAAATGAGTGAGCACCAGAAGTGAAATCTCTCGAATTCCCAATTGATTGAGGCAGCGATCCTCAAGTGAGGCATCCGGCCCCGCATCTATCACGATGGCACGATGGTCTCCAAGGTTTATCACGAGCGAATCACCTTGCCCAACGTCACAGTTTGCAATCTGCCAATCGCCTCCGGGCCAACGCATAAACCATGTCAGAATGGCTATTACAATGATTGCGCATATCAAAACTCTTTTCTGAAATTTGTAGAAAATGTATAGCGCGATTGATACGGATAGAGCGATAACAAATCCGAAAGCTCCTGTGGTTAGTTCAAGAACGGGAAATCTGGCTGCCCAATGTGCAACCAGGGAAATCCATCCAGCGGGAATTTTTGCGAAATAGAGAATGAAACCTGCAAGCATCGGCGAGATCGGTGAAAGTAACGCCGCAATGAAACCCAAAACAGTCACTATTGCCACCACTGGCGCCACAAGTAAATTGGCCAAAATCGTCATAGGGCCGATATAGCCCGAGAGTGCAACCAATATCGGTGCACACATCACAACTGCTGCAGTTGGTGGAGCCAGGGCTTGGGCTAGCGCGCGAGGTAAGAATCTCGACAATTTAATTGCGATTTTCGGAGCTAAGAGCAGAAGCCCCGCCGTTGCTAATACAGAGAGCGCAAAGCCAGGATCTCGTCCTTGCCAAGGATCGGCAATAACAACGGCCGCAATTGCAAAACCCAGCGCTGGTAATGAATCACTTCGCTTTCCAAAAGCTTTCGCAAATAGAACCACGCTAGCCATGGCTGCGGCACGAAGTACAGAAGGCGAAGGTCGAACTAATCCGATAAATCCTGCCAACGCAATAGCGGTGAAAATAATGCGCCAGCGCATCGAACGCACAAACCATTGCATACACCAAAGAACGAAAATGGAGATGATTGCAAAATTGGCACCGCTTACAGCAGTTAAATGCGTCAATCCGCATCTACGCATTGCTTCTCGAAATTGTGCGCTCTGCAGGGAGGTATCCCCCAGGACCATTCCGGGGACAAGTGCTCCGGCATCGCCCCCTTTGCTTAATTCGCGCAAGTGATACCTAATTGAATTCAGAGTCCGCGCCCAAGGTGAAGCTCTGCTTTCGATAATGAAATTCGATCTCAGGAGAAAGATCCCGGCCACTCTTGCTTCATTGCTAGTAATCAGCTTGCCGCTCCCTGAAAATCTTTGACCCGGAAGCAGGGAGATCACCAATTTATTTTCAGTAATGACCCGAATCGGAACACGCATTCGAAACTCTGCAGAATCGTTTCCGATTGAGAGCGCTGTGGCTAGAAATGAATAACTTTGCGGAGCAAGAGTCGAGCCGAAAACTTTTGCGCGGGTCGCTGTCGGATCTGTTACCACTTGCATTTGCAGAAATGCAGATTTCCCAAAATATTGTTTGGTAGCCGCGCTTTCAATGCTTGCTTGCCGCAACGACATCACAGCAGAGCCAAGAAGGAGCGCACCGATCAAGAGAAGGGTTGCGTATCTTCGCGCCACACGAGCGATTGCCGTTGCCAGAATTAATAGGCCACTCAAACGCCACGGTGAGAGAACACTTTGTGTGAGAGCTCCCAGCCAGATGCAGATGCCCAGTATCAGTGTCCGATAATCAGTTACACGCGCACTTTGGCCTTTAGTCCTGCGAATTTTGCACTTCCAATCCCTGAGATTTTCTGCAAATCTTCAATTGCAGCGAATGAGCCATTGACCTTTCGATACTCAAAAATTCGGGCAGCAATTACCGGCCCAATCCCTGGGAGTGAATCAAATTGAGCCAGGGTTGCACGGTTGATATTGATTGGTCCCGAAACCGCCCGTGGTGCAATTACATTCGGTTGAGATACGTTGGTGAGAGCAGGAGTGACATAGATTTGTTCGCCATCTTTAACAACGCGCGCCAAGTTAATGTCACTTGTATCGGCTCCAGACTTGGCGCCGCCTGCAGCCTTAATCGCATCAATCACTCGCGATTGCGCGGGGATTGCATAAACTCCTGGACGCTTCACTCCCCCTGCGACATCAACAGTTACTTCAGGCGGAGGAAGAATTACCGGCACTGGTATTGGTACAGGTTCGGATGTGCCTCGCGAAACAAGTGCGAAACTCCCCACACAAACTAAAAGTGCCACCAACCCTAAACCCAATTGTTGCGTCCTCGTAAAATTTAAGCCATCAAACCATTCGCGGGCTCGCTCGCGCAGGTCAAGAAAGAATTCATCCATGGCTCATTGAAGAGGTGGAGCTGCACTCAGATGAAAATATGAGCGAAAGAGTGTTTAATCGCGTTAGTTGTTGATAACGATATTTACTAATTTTGGAGCGCGGGTAATCACCTTGTTGATCGTAGCTCCTGCTAATTCCTTAACAATGACTGGATGGGCTAAGGCCATAGCTTCAAGTGCGCCGTCGGAAATCGAAGGAGAGACTTCCAGACGCTCTTTAATCTTTCCATTGATCTGAATAACAGCGACGATTGAATCGGCAACCAAAAGCGCTGGATCAACTATTGGCCATCCTGCAAGAGCAATTGCAGGCTTATGTCCTAAACGTTCCCACATTTCCTCTGCGGTAAATGGTGCAACGAGTGAAAGCATGATGGCAATTGCTTCTACTGCTTCGCGTGCGGCAGGATCTGCCGGTCCGCACCCGGAATCAATCGCTTTTCGAGCAGCGTTTACAAGTTCCATGATTCGTGCAACCGCAACGTTGAACCGGAATGATTCGACGGCAAAGGCGGCATCGTTAAGTGCTTTATGTGTGGCTTTGCGTAATGAGATTTCGCCAATGGCAAAATCAACTCCTGGAGCGCTCGTGATATCTCCAGATAACCGCCATGCACGGCTAAGGAATTTCAGTGATCCTGATGGTGAAACATCTGCCCAGTCGACATCATCTTCTGGTGGTCCGGAAAAGACCATCGATAAGCGAATCGCATCTACTCCATGGTTTTCAAGTTCATCCGATAGTCGAACAAGGTTGCCGCGGCTCTTGCTCATGGCAGAACCATCCATGACAACCATGCCTTGATTGAGCAAGCGCGTGAATGGTTCGTTAAAACCAAGTAACCCCATGTCGTGGAGGACTTTTGTAAAGAATCGACTGTAAAGCAAGTGCAAAATTGCGTGAGTGACTCCGCCAACATATTGATCTACAGGCAACCACGTATCGACAGATTCACGACTAAAAGCTTGTGTGTGATCGGTGTTGTTTGGATAACGCAAGAAATACCACGATGAATCTACGAAGGTATCCATGGTGTCGGTATCGCGTTGCGCCGGAGCACCACATTTAGGGCATGGGACATTCACCCAATCAGTTGCAGCCCCAAGTGGCGAAGTGCCTTTAGGTTTGAGATCTAACCCTGCTGCATCAGGTAATTTCACTGGCAAAGTATCTAGAGGCGCTGCAACATCGCCGCAGCTAGGGCAATGAATGATAGGAATCGGAGTTCCCCAATAGCGTTGGCGAGAAATCAACCAATCACGGAGGCGATAATTGCGTGCAGCTTTGCCCAGGCCATCTCGTTCCAGTTGTTCGTTAATAAAAGCGATTGCTTCATCCTTGCTCTTGCCGTTTAGCGGCCCAGAGTTGATAAGGGCGCCATCTCCAGTGGTCGCAACTCCACTCATCGCGGGGTCTTCCTCGCCTGTTTCAACGACAACACGGACAGGTAACCCCATAGCGCGGGCAAAATCTAAGTCGCGTTGATCGTGTGCCGGAACAGCCATGATTGCGCCAGTTCCATAATCTGCAAGAACATAATCACTTGCCCAAATTGGTAATTTCTCACCGCTCACTGGGTTGATTGCATATCGTTCTAAGAAGACTCCGCTCTTAGGGCGATCTGTTGCTAAGCGATCAATATCGCTATCAGCCTTAATTTTTTCAAGGTAGGCCTTAAATTCGCCCTCAACTGTGGTGCCTTGAGCAAGTTCTGCCGCCAGATCGCTATCTGCAGCAACAACAAAGAAGGTTGCTCCGTACAAAGTATCTGGACGTGTTGTATAGATTGTGACTGGCTTGCTCACTCCCTCAATCTGGAAATCAACATTTGCTCCAGTCGAACGACCGATCCAATTGCGTTGCATGGTGAGAACTTTTTCTGGCCACTGACCTTCCAGTTGCGACATGTCATCAAGCAAGCGATCGGCATAATCAGTAATTTTGAAATACCACTGCGTTAACTTCTTTTTTGTAACGGCCGTATCACAGCGTTCGCATAGCCCAGCAACCACTTGCTCGTTGGCCAAAACTGTTTGGCATGAAGGACACCAATTAACTTTTGAAGCTTTGCGATATGCGAGGCCGCGCTCGAACATCTGGATAAATAACCACTGGTTCCAGCGGTAATACTCTGGGTCGCAAGTATTGAAAGTGCGATCCCAATCGAAAGAACAAGCAAATCGTCGCATCGAAGCTTTCTGCACCGCGATGTTTTCATAAGTCCAGATTGCTGGATCGATGTTGCGCTTAATCGCTGCATTCTCAGCAGGTAATCCGAAAGCATCCCATCCGATTGGATGCATCACATTGAAACCTTTTTGTACCCAATATCGGGCGATTACATCGCCGAGGGCGTATGCCTCTGCGTGGCCCATATGAAGATCACCCGATGGATACGGAAACATATCCAAGACATACTTCTTTGGACGGGGATCATCTACTCGGCCAGATTTAAATGGGGCAATCTCATCCCATACCGGCAGCCATTTTTCTTGCACGTAAGCAACGTCGTAACCTTCATGGACGTTATCGCGCGTATTCTCAAATGACATGTGAGTAGATTAGTGGAGCTGAGGGGACTTGAACCCCTGACCCCCTGCATGCCATGCAGGTGCGCTACCAGCTGCGCCACAGCCCCTCTTTGTAACTTGGTACTTTTCCTACTTATTCAGCGCCGACCTTATCGCAAGGTTGGCTCTGCGCCACTTTCTTCTCCATAAATAGGCTCAGGAACCGAACCAGCATTATGTTCAACGAGGTGCCAACCACGCGGGCCTGATTGCAAAATCGACCATGATGCGTTGGAAAGTCCGCCTAACACTCCCCAATGAGATTGAGGTAACTCGAGAAGATGACCTAAAACACATCGCGCAGTTCCGCCATGTGTCGTCACGACCAATAGTTGACCTTCATCTCCCTGAGCCAATACACGATTGATCGCTGCAACTGCGCGCGCAGCAACTTCAGTGCGTCGCTCCCCAATAGTTCCTGCTGGGCTATCGGCTCCATCAATCCAGCGAACGAAATTTTCGAAATCATCCGCGCGATTTTCCTCGCCAGTGCGGCCTTCCCAATTTCCGCCATTTGTTTCGCGCAAATCTGCATCAATCGTAACTGGCAATTTAACTAAATCTGCGAGTGCTTGAGCGGTCACGCGCGCTCTACCTAAATCGCTAGAAATAATTGCGGTGGGATTCATGACAGCCAACAATGTAGCGGCCCGTTTGGCTTGCGCAATGCCTATCTCGTTGAGCGGAATATCTGAATGACCTTGGAATCGATTACTTATATTCCAATCTGTTTGCCCGTGACGCCACAGCAGAATGCGATTGTGCTTAGCCATTACTGACAATCTCAATGTTTAACGGAATTTTAGGGCAGTCGTTCCATAGTCGATCAAGCATGTAATAACGTCGTAAATCTGCGCTCTGAATGTGAACCACTAAGTCGCTGTAATCGATAAGAATCCACTCAGAACCATTTTCGCGACGAGCTGGCTTTTGGCCTGCTTCGTGCATTTTGCGTTCTACCTCATCTGCGATGGCGCTCACCTGAGCAGGATTTTGACCAGTAGCAATCAAGAAAACTTCCGAGAGAACAAGTTGCTCAGATAAATCAACAGCCACCAAATCTGTTCCGAGTTTGTCAAGAACGGCAACAGCAGCGATGTGAGTGAGGGCAATAACTGATTTGCTAGCGGACATAAAGGTTCTTCTCCTTGATATAGGAGGCAACAGTGGCTGGTAAATCTCCCTCATGCAAATTGGGAGAATTTCGCAATTCTGTAGCTGATATTGGCAAGGCTCCGATTTCGAGCCCATCGCCGTTGCGGGCAATAAGAAGAATCTCAACCATTTTTCGCAACTCTGCAATTCTGTGCCAACTTTCGATGCTCTCTAGGACATCTGAACCGATGACGAGTATCAACTGTGAGCTGGGATTGGCAGCTTGAATCTCTTCAACAGTGTCAATTGTGTATGTAGCACCTTCTCGGTCAATTTCTGCCGAGCTGACTCTAACTTTGGAAAGTATCTCTGGAGCTAGTTCGGCAATAGCTAAATTAACCATCGCAAGGCGATCCTTTGGCGTCGCAGTCGGGGCAGCAGGACGAAGCCAAGGTTTACCCGCAGGGATAACGATCAATTCATCAACGAGATCGCGAGCAAAAAGCTCTTCGATTAAGTGGATGTGACCGAGATGAATTGGATCAAATGTTCCGCCATATATCCCGATGCGTTTCATTTGTTGCCTTCCAACAATCTCTTGAATTGTGCCTCGTCGATTACTTCGACGCCTAATTCTTTAGCCTTTTCAAGCTTCGATCCAGCATCGCTGCCGGCCAACAAATAATTGGTTTTCTTAGAAACGGAGGAAGAAGATTTTCCACCATAGGCAAGAATCGTTTCGTTGATTGAGTCACGCGTAAAAGATTCAAGTGAACCCGTAACTACTAAGGTCAAGCCCGCCAAGGTTTGTGGCAATGCAGAACTTTCCTCAGCAACCATCCTGACGCCAGCAGCGCTCCATTGAGAAACAATGTCGCGATGCCATTGTTCACCGAACCATTCGACGATGGATTCTGCAATCGTGCTACCAATACCTTCAACTTGTGCAAGATTTTCAGCGCTTGCAGTTGCGATTGCATCGATAGAACCAAAAGTTGTTGCAAGCGTCTGTGCCGCAGTGGGTCCCACATGGCGGATAGAAAGTGCCACCAAAGTGCGCCAAAGTGGCCGTAGCTTTGCTTTCTCAAGTGCATCAAGCAAACTTTGCACGTTCTTACCTGCGCCTCCATCTTTCTTTGTGAAGAAAGGCGAGTGGGAAAGTTTCTCTGCATCTAGATCGAAGAGGTCAGATTCGTCCTCGATAATTCCATCGGCTAAAAGCGCTTGAGCCGCTTCGCTCCCCAAAACATCAATATCCAGTGCGGCGCGTGAACCAATGTAGTAAATACGTTCTCGCAATTGTGCAGGACATTTCTGAGCGTTAGGGCAGCGAATATCTACATCGCCTTCGGTGATTGCCCGCAGAACCGACCCGCACTCAGGGCAATGGGTAGGCATTACGAATGCGCTCTCTTTGCCAGTTCGCTTTTCAATTACAGGGCCAAGAACTTCTGGAATTACATCTCCGGCTTTGCGGATTAATACTATGTCGCCAATCAATACACCTTTTCGGAGAACTTCTTGCCCATTGTGCAGCGTCGCATTGGTAATTGTGGATCCAGCGACTTTTACCGGTTCCATGAAGGCGAAGGGAGTTACTCGTCCCGTGCGCCCAACGCTCACCTTGATATCAAGCAATCGCGTGGTGACTTCCTCTGGCGGGTACTTAAAAGCAATGGCCCACTTAGGCGCTCGAGAGGTACTTCCCAATTTAATCTGTTCATCAAATTGATTAACCTTGATTACCACTCCATCGATTTCATGCTCCACATCATGACGATGCTTTTCATAGTTGGCTATGTAATCAATAACTGCACGGCGACTTGCTAGCACTCTAAAACGCTCCGAGGTAGGTAAGCCTAAACTTTTTAAAAGCTCATAAGCCTGACTTTGGGTGGCAAATGAAATTCCTTGGCTTGCCCCAATTCCATGAACAACGACGCTTAATGGTCTAGAGGCTGTAACGCGAGGATCCTTCTGACGAAGCGAACCTGCTGCTGCATTACGTGGATTAGCAAATAGATTTTTGCCCGCTTCTTCCAGGTTCTCATTTAACTCATTGAACGCTGCTAATGGGAAGAAAACTTCTCCGCGAACTTCAAGCAGGGAAGGAATTTCCTTGCCCACTAATTTATGGGGAAGATTGCTGATTGTTTTCACATTTAATGTGACATCTTCGCCGGTGACGCCATTGCCACGGGTAAGCGCCTGCGTAAGCACGCCTTCAACGTAAAGCAAATTAATAGCAAGCCCGTCAACTTTTAGTTCGCATAACCATTCGGCGCTCGGAGATTCTTTGGCAACGCGGTCAAACCATAAGTTGAGTTCTTCAATGTTGAAGACATTATCCAAACTCATCATCTTGTCCATATGGTCTTTTTGTTCAAAAACAGTGGCAAACCCTCCGCCCACCTTCTGTGTAGGAGAATCTGCTTGAATGAGTTCAGGATTGGCTTTCTCAAGCTCTATAAGTTCGCGCAACAAATTATCGAATTGTGCATCTGAAATATCTGGCTTATCTAAAACGTAATAAAGGAACTGGTGTTCCTGAATTTGAGTGATTAACTCTTGAATTCGATTTCGAGAAGTGCTCATGCAAGCGTTTCGCAAACTGTGGCAGATCCGACGACTCGATCCCCGTCATAAATAACCATCGCTTGACCGGTTGCAAGTCCAAGAAGTGGCGCCGCTAACGTTGCCACTAGTTTGTCGCCATCGAGATAATAGGTACATGGCAAAGGTTGGCCATGAGCACGAATTTGCACAAATCCTTCTGTGGGAGTGAGAGCAACTGCTGGGCCGCACCACACTGGCTTCTCTCCGTACATAGTTCGTATCGCTAAATCCGCACGTGCACCGACAACAACAGTGTTCGTCTTTGGTTCAATTTTCAGAACGAAACGTGGTGAACCGTCCTCGGTTGGCACTGAAAGTCCTAGTCCTTTGCGTTGGCCGATTGTGTAGGTATAAGCGCCTTTATGCTTGCCAATCTCTTTACCCTCTTGATCAACTATCGGCCCTACTTCACTACCTAAACGCTCATGAAGCCACCCCGCATTGTCGCCCGATGGAACAAAACAAATGTCATGGCTATCAGGTTTGTTGGCAACGCTAAGGCCGCGTTCGGCGGCTTCCTTTCGGATATCTATTTTTTCAGTGTCACCTAAAGGGAAGTACGCCCCTTCAATCTGTTCAACGGTTAAAACTGAAAGAACATAAGACTGATCCTTGGAAATATCTACTGCGCGGTGCAGAGTTTTCCCAGAGGGGCTCTGGCGAGTTCTTGCATAGTGACCGGTAACTACGCCATCAAATCCCATTGCACGTGCACGATCTAAAACTGCGGCGAATTTTATTTTTTCATTGCATCGTAAACAGGGATTGGGGGTACGTCCTGCTGCATATTCAGAAAGGAAGTTTTCAACAACTCCCTCATGAAACTCCTCTGCCATATCCCAAATATAGAAAGGGATACCGACAACATCAGCTGCGCGTCTAGCATCATGAGAATCTTCAACTGTGCAACATCCGCGTGCACCAGAGCGATACTTCTGAGGGTTGGATGAAAGCGCTAAATGAACACCGATAACTTCGTGGCCTTGGTCTACCGCGCGGGCGGCAGCAACTGCCGAATCAACGCCACCGCTCATGGCTGCAATAAGTCTCATCGCAAATTTGCCGCTCTGGCACGCTCGATGACAACCGGCAAAACTTCTAGCACCCGCTCGATTTCTGCGCGAGTAGTGCTCGTGCCTATAGAGAAACGTAAACTAGATCGTGCGCTTTTTTCGTTATGGCCCATTGCAAGAAGCACATGGCTAGGTCGCTGCACTCCAGCGCTGCAAGCAGAACCAGTTGAAGCAGCGATGCCTTCAGCATCGAGCAATAAAAGCAATGTGTCACTTTCTGTACCTGGATAGGTGGCGTTAACAATTCCAGGTAATTTTTCGCCAGTTGAATTTATATATGCATCTGGAACCGCTTGCTTAATCCCGTTTTCTAGCAGCTGACGTAACTGCTGGATCTCTTCGACAGGAATTGAGCACTCTGCCGCTGCAGAGAGAGCAACGATGGCTGGAGCATTAAGGGTTCCACTTCTAATTTCGCGCTCCTGGCCCCCACCATGAAGCAGAGCTGGCAGTTCTAATCCGCGCTTAAGAACTAAAACACCAATACCTAACGGACCACCGATTTTATGGCCACTCAAACTCATTGCAGTTAATCCCAGTTCCGCAAAGTTAAGTCCAACTTTTCCGAAACTCTGTACCGCATCGCTGTGAACCGGGATCGAATATTCGTTGGCAGCTTGGACAATTGCTGCGATTGGTTGAATAGCGCCAGTTTCGTTATTTGCGTGCATTACTGAAATAACCGCTACTTCATCTGCGCGTTGGCTAAGCAAAGTATCGAGAGCTTCAATTTCGACTACCCCATTGGAATCAACTGGAATCTCGATCACTTGCGCGCCTTCATGCTCTTGCAACCACTGCGCCGGATCAAGGATTGCATGATGCTCAATTGCTGAAATTAATACGAGATTCTTCCCTTCCTTACGACCCTTCCAAAACAAACCTTTGAGAGCCGTGTTATCGGATTCGGTTCCAGATCCAGTGAAAATAATTTCACTAGGTATGCAGCCCACTACCTTTGCAAGTGATTCGCGCGATTGTTCAATATCTTTACGAGCAGATCTTCCTGGGGTGTGCAGACTGGATGGGTTACCGAGTTTACGAAGTTGCTGATTCATCGCCACTAACGCTGGCTCGACCATGGGCGTTGTGGCCGCGTGATCTAAGTAAACCGACATGGGGCAAGTCTAGGACTTACGAGAGCGCACGCCTTCGCTAGCTTGAGGCAGAACGGCAAAGAGGTCTCCGACAACGCCAAAATCCGCGATTTCAAAGAGCGGCGCCTCAGGATCTTTATTCACGACAACGATGGTCTTGCTGGTCTGCATCCCGGCGCGGTGCTGGATAGCGCCAGAAATTCCGCAGGCAACATAGAGCTGAGGACTTACTGTTTTGCCCGTTTGTCCCACCTGATGTGAATGCGGGTACCAACCAGCATCCGTTGCAGCGCGTGATGCGCCAACGGCTGCACCTAACAAATCTGCGAAAGCTTCAACTGCTGCAAAATCACCATTAGTTCCGCGACCGCCAGAGACAACAATTTGTGCTTCGGTGAGTTCGGGGCGTCCACCTTTAACAAATGGGGCGCTCGAAATAATTTCAGCACGTTGCGAGTTTTCACTGAGTACAAAGCTTGCATGTGAAATTGAAGGTGAGCAGGGAGTTACGTCGGCTGTCACGGAATTTGGTCGAACCGTAATAACAGGAACCCCGTGATTCACGCGCGAAAGTACTGTTGTCGATCCCCCAAAAACCAATTGTGTGGCGGTCAAATCTGCAGAAACATCAACTGCGTCAGTAATAATTCCTGAACCGATGTGAACCGCTACTCGACCGGCAACTTCTTTTCCAAATGCGCTAGATGCGATAAGTAGCGCTAATGGTTTGTAAGCATCAACCAATTGGGCTAACGCATCAGCTACTGCAGCCACGCCAAATTTTGCGAACGCCTCGCTTTCGATAATAAGAACCGATGCAACTGGTCCAGTGGTTATTTGCGCAGCCATAGCATCGCCCGTTCCCGGAGCGGCCAAAACTACGACTGCAACCTCGCCAGAGCGAGCGCCACATGTAGCTAATTCAGCAGTGGCTTTAGCAACTTTTCCTTCGCTGAACTCTGCGAGTACAAGCGTCTGGGTCATATTATTTTCTTCTCTGCTAGGAAATTCACGAGTGCATCTCCGCCATTGCCTTCATCAGAAATCTTGATTCCTGCCGCTCGTGGAGGACGTGGCGTTGCATCTTTCACTTCGCTCCAAGAAGCTAATACCGCTACCCCAACAGCAGCAAGTGCGCGAACATCGATAACTTTTTTCTTTGCAGCCATGATTCCTTTAAATGATGGATAGCGAGGTTCGTTAATTTTTTCGATGACGCTAATTACAACTGGGAACTGCGCTTTCATCGTATCTACGCCAGCTTCAGTTACACGAGTGATGGTGACGCTAGACGCAGCAGCATCTACGACTACCGAGCCTGCGAAAGTTAATTGAGCCCAACCTAATCTCTGCGAAATCATGGCCGGCACAACGCTCATGCGCGCATCGGTGGATTCGGTTCCGCATATGACCAGATCAAAACCTTCTGTGGCAATAACCTTTGCCAAGACTTCAGAGGTGAGCAAGGCATCTGCACCTACAAGCGCTGAATCTGTTACGACGATTGCATCATCTGCGCCCATCGAGAGAGCTTTACGAACCGCTTCAGTTGTGCGCTCTGGCCCCATTGAAATCAAGGTGATTGTGTGACCTTCACCGTGGGCTTCAACAATTCGCAGCGCTTCTTCCACTGCATATTCATCCAAGTCATTGAGAACTGCATCCACGCCTTCACGATCGAGCAGGCCATTAACCATCTTTTTCTCAGCCCACGAATCAGGCACTTGTTTTACGCAGACCGCAATCTTCATGGCAGTCATGTTACTGGTCGGTAGTGGCGGCGACAATTTTCACCATGGGTAAGCGATTCACGGCAAGATTGCCTCGTGCAACCGGCTGATCCACGTTTCCTTGGCTCGACCCTCACCGAGGATGGAGCTAACTTCGCCCTACTCTCTGAAGGGGCAGATGCTGTCGAGCTCTGCCTATTTAATGAGGTCAATGACCAACTCGTAGAAACACGCTTCGCCTTAGCCCATCGCACTGGACCAATCTGGCATGGGTATCTTTCGGGAGTTCGTGCTGGGCAAAAGTATGGCTACCGCGTTTATGGTCCATGGGCACCCGAACGTGGAGCTCGTTTTAACGCAGCAAAACTTCTTATCGATCCATACGCCCATCACCTTGAAGGAGAACTTTCCTACTCCCCTGAAATTTACGGACACATAAGTGACGATGGCCAAGGTGAGGGTGACATAAATCTGCGCGATGCAAGAGATAGCGCAGGCAAAGTTCCTTACTCGGTTGTAACTGCATCACATCCGCGACAGATTAATCGACTCAATACTCCTTGGGCAAAAACTATTATCTACGAAGCACACGTTCAAGGATTCACAATCGACAATCCGAGTATTGCTGGACCACTGCGAGGTACCTACGCTGCATTGGGAGATGCTTCAACAATTGCACACTTAAAGAAAATCGGCGTAACTGCACTCGAACTACTCCCTATTCAATATTCAGTGACAGAACCAGCGATTGCGGCTCGTGGTCGCAGAAATTACTGGGGATATAACCCCATTGCATTCAGCGCCCCCCATGGTGCATATGCGGCCACATCAGATCCCATTGTCGAACTTCAGGAAGCGGTGGAGAAACTTCATTCAGCCGGCATAGAAGTTATCTTGGATGTCGTTTACAACCACACCGCAGAAGGTGGCACAGGGGGGCCAACACTTTCGTTCCGTGGGATTGATAATAAAGCGTGGTATCGCCATAAAAGTGATTCTGACTATCTTGATGTAACAGGGTGCGGGAACACGATTAACGCCGGTGCACCACACTCGGTGCGACAAATCGTCGACTCACTTCGCTGGTGGAGTGATGTAATCGGAGTTGACGGATTCCGATTCGATTTAGCAACGGCGTTGTATCACAATCATTCTGCCGCAGATTCATCACTCTTTAGCGCGATTACTGCTGATCCGATTTTGCGTGATCTTAAATTAATTTCAGAACCTTGGGATGTCTCACGTTATAGCTTAGGAGATTTCGTTTATCCATGGCGAGAGTGGAACGATCACTATCGCGATTCAATTCGGCAATTTTGGCTCGCAGACCTCGAACGTGGATTTGGCGAAGGGGTGTCGGATATAGCCTCAAGCATGGGCGGTTCGAGCGATATTTTCTACTTCCGTGGACCCACTTCCTCGATTAACTTTGTCACCGCTCATGACGGATTCACTCTCAATGATTTAGTCAGCTACCAAGTCAAAAATAATGAGGCCAATGGCGAGAGTAATCGCGATGGGGCCGATTCAAATAGATCATGGAATGTTGGAGTCGAAGGTCCTTCAGATGACCTTGGGATCACGACAATTCGCCACTGGTTACAAAAATCAATTGCTGCAACTTTGGCTCTCTCATCCGGAGTTCCTATGTTCTCCATGGGAGACGAGGTGCGTCGCACTCAAGAAGGAAATAACAACGCGTACTCGCAACCTCAAAGTGGAAGTGATTCCGGGGTTAATCTCACTTGGCAACTTGATGAATATCAACGAGACATGCTCGATTCAATTTCTGCTCTCAATAGTATTCGATCGACTTATTTAGCAGATGTCACATCAAAGTTCTTTACTGGAGCGTTGGACATTGGCACTCAGAGAAAAGATATTGCTTGGTTTAGTTTGGGTGGACGAGAGATGACAGATACCCACTGGCAAGATAGCGAAAAACGAAGCTTGACGGTATTTATTGATGCAGGAACGGATAAGGGCATTTTGCTCTTCTTGAATTCCTCCCGCGAAGAAACCCTTTTTACTCTTCCTGATTCCACGTGGGGCCAAACTTTTCGATGTATTTTCGATGCGAGCAAAGTTACGGCAACGTACGAACCTGTCATCGCTCAACCTTCAACAAAAGTGCCAGTCGCCCAACATTGCGCGCAAGTATGGCTCGTTTCGCGCTGATACTCGTAAGTAAGGCTTTCTCGGAAGTAAAATATCCCAATGCTCGCAATTCTCTCTCCCGGTCAGGGATCGCAATCCCCTGGGTTTCTTAACTCTTGGTTGGAAGATGCAGCCCTTAAGTCAGAGTTGAAAAGATGGTCAGACCACATTGGCTTAGATCTGATCGCTTTGGGAACAACTGCAGATGGTGAAGAAATTAAGAACACTGCAAATGCACAACCACTTATTGTTGCTGCAGGTCTATTGGCGATGAAAGCTTTAGGCGATATAGCCTTCGATGTAAGCGCTGGCCACTCTGTTGGTGAAATCACGGCAAGTGCGACAGCGGGCGTATTTACTTACGACGACGCTATGGCCCTTGTCCGCGAACGAGGATTAGTAATGGCCGTTGCCGCCTCTCAATCACATACGGGAATGTCGGCAGTCCTCGGCGGAGAACGTGAGGAAGTTCTTGAGGCGATCGCAGAATTGGGGCTGATCGCCGCCAATGAAAACGGTGCGGGACAAATTGTTGCCGCTGGCGATCTCATCGCACTTGCCCAACTCGGTGACAATCCTCCCGCAGGTGCACGTGTAAGAAGTTTGGCCGTAGCCGGGGCGTTTCATACCCATTACATGCAGCCAGCGCTGAGCCACCTTAGTAATTTCGCGCAAGAGATGAGCGTTTCTGATGCGAAGGTTCAACTTCTCTCAAATAAGGATGGTGAAGTAGTTTCTCACGGCCAAGAAGCTCTCGATCGAATTGTTTCTCAAATAGCCAACCCTGTCCGATGGGACCTATGTATGGAAACTCTCGCCGACTTAGGAGTCACTGCAGTTCTAGAACTTCCACCAGCCGGGACTCTAGTTGGCTTAATCAAACGGACGCTTCCTAACGTTGAAACTTTGGCGTTAAAAACTCCCGACGATTTAGTGGCTGCGCGCGATTTAATCGCACGTCATAGTGGGAAGATGAGCGCCTGATGATTCACGTACGCACCGGGACGCATAGCCGCATCATGAGTGTTGGCGGATACCAACCCTCGCGCGTTGTTCCTAACTCCGAAATTGTTGATCGTATTGATTCAACCGATGAATGGATTCGCCAACGTACCGGTATCGAAGAACGTCGCTTCGCGGCACCCGATGAAAGCGTTCTGGATATGGCAGAGGCCGCATGTAAGCAAGCGCTCTCTCGCGCCAAACTCACGATGGCTGATATTGATACCGTAATTGTCGCCACAATCACTTATCCATTCCAGGCACCTAGCGCGGCAACTGCCCTCATTGCGCGCCTTGGAAATCCAAAAGCTGCGGCTTTTGACATCAACGCAGCATGTGCAGGATTTTGCTACGGGGTTGGCATGGCAAGTGATTTTGTTCGAAGCGGAACATCAAAACACGTTCTTGTAGTTGGTGTTGAAAAACTTACCGACTTCACCGATCCTGATGATCGCGCAACAGCATTTATCTTTGCCGACGGAGCTGGTGCTGTCGTCATCGGCCCATCGGAAACTCCACAAATTGGGCCGACCGAATGGGGCTCAGATGCTGATTCGCGCGATGCAATTTTGATGGAACCATCATGGAATGAATTCCGAAATGATGCACAAGGAATTTCTTGGCCAAATATCGCTCAACAAGGGCAAGCTGTTTTTCGTTGGGCCGTATATTCAGTAAGCAAAGCGGCATCACGAGCACTCGCTGCGGCCGGAGTAAGACCCGATCAACTCGATGCTTTTATCCCGCACCAAGCCAATGTTCGAATTATCGAAACCATGGCCAAAGAGATCGGTATCCCCGATTCTGTGGTGATCGCCCAAGATATCCGCACATCCGGTAACACCTCTGCTGCATCAATCCCGCTGGCAATGGCCTCACTCCTGGAAGAACGCCCCGACCTGCATGGCGGATTAGCGTTACTCATTGGTTATGGCGCAGGATTGGTCTATGCAGGACAGGTAGTCCAACTACCACCCAAGCCTTAATTCCCAACTCACCAACAACGCTACGAAAGGCACTACATAATGTCGCTGACACAAGAAGCAGTACTCGCAGGCATCAAAGAGATCGTTGAAGAAGTTGCAGGAATTCCTGCCGCATCGATCGAAATGGATAAGAACTTCACAGATGATCTTGATGTAGATTCATTGAGCATGGTTGAAGTTGTTGTCGCTGCAGAAGAGCGCTTCGGCGTCAAGATTCCAGATGACAAAGTTCAAGACCTCGTCACTGTTGGCGATGCGGTGAACTTCATCGTTTCGGCTGCTAAGTAACTTCACCTAGCTCGCAGATTTCATGTCACGTCGTCGCGTAGTAGTTACCGGACTCGGTGCAACCACTCCCCTAGGAGGAGATGTCGCAACCACTTGGGCAGCTCTTTTAGCTGGCAAAAGTGGCGTGCGCACGCTCCAAGATGAGTGGGCATCGACAATCCCCGTAACTATTGCCGGCCGTGTAGCTGTCGAACCAGCAGATGTGATGGATCGCATCGAAATGCGCCGCCTTGATCGCTCTGAACAATTTGCGATGATTGCTTCGCGCGAAGCCTGGAAAGATGCAGGTTCGCCCGAAGTTGATTTAGAGCGACTCGGAGTTGTTATTGCCTCAGGAATCGGCGGAGTCACGACACTGCTTGATCAATACGATGTATTAAAAAATAAAGGGGCACGTTTTGTCAGCCCTCATACAGTTCCGATGTTGATGCCTAATGGTCCCGCTGCAAATGTTGGCCTGGAATTAAAAGCTCGCGCTGGCGTTCACACCCCAGTAAGTGCTTGTGCATCCGGAGCAGAAGCTATCGGTTATGCGATGGAGATGATTCGTTACAACCGTGCAGACATTATTGTCGCCGGTGGAGTTGAAGCAGCTGTGCATGCTCTTCCTATGGCGGCATTTGCTGCGATGAAAGCTCTATCTACTCGTAATGACGATCCCGCACGAGCATCGCGGCCTTATGATCTTGATCGCGACGGATTTGTTCTGGGCGAAGGTGGCGGAATCGTTGTCCTCGAAGAACTCGAACATGCAAAAGCCCGTGGAGCCAAGATCTACGCAGAAATAGTTGGACAAGGTTTAACTTCTGATGGTTATCACATCGCAGCTCCAGACCCCGATGGATCAGGTGTCCAACGAGCTATTGCATTTGCACTTAAAGATGCTGATCTAACTACGCGCGATATTGTTCATCTCAACGCACATGCAACCTCTACTCCTGCAGGTGATGTCGCCGAAGCTAACGCGCTACGTGCAGCTCTGGGTGCCGATGCAGATCATGTTGCAGTTTCTGCCACTAAATCTATGACTGGTCACCTTCTCGGTGGTGCAGGTGCAATAGAAACTGTATTTATTGTCAAAGCCCTTCAAGAGCGCTTAGCCCCACCAACAATTAACATAGATAATTTAGATCCTGCTGTCACTATCGATGTTGTGCGCGATAAACCACGCGCGCTACCTGCTGGCGATATCGCCGCACTTAATGATTCATTCGGGTTCGGCGGGCATAACGTCGTCCTTGCCCTCCGCTCTTACTAAGGCGCATATATGGATCCACGCGACCCCCAATTTCGCATCGAACGTCTGAGCGATGGCGGATCTGTTGAACTGATTTCACCTCGCGACAAATCCGGAGTTCTCGCAGCCACAGCAACTATCGCCGGCAATAAAGTCGTCATCTTTGCATCCGATGCCACTATTCAAGGTGGAGCGCTCGGTGTCGAAGGGGCGCATGTGATTGTTGCTGCATATCAAACAGCAATGGCTGCGCAATTACCTATCATCGGAATATGGCACTCAGGTGGAGCGCGTTTGCGTGATGGAGTTTCATCCCTTAATGCATTTGGTGAAGTTTTCCAATCCATGATTATGGCTAGCGGAAAGATTCCGCAACTCTCGCTCATTCTTGGCCCCACTGCTGGTGGCGGTGCCTATGGTCCTGCCCTGACCGATGTCGTTGTACTTGCACCAGAAGGTCGCATATTTGTTACTGGTCCCGATGTAGTTAAGAGCGTTACAGGCGAAAAGGTAGATTTAGCAACGCTTGGTGGCCCAGATGCACATAGAAAAAATAGCGGTGTTGCGCATGTAATTGCACATACAGAAGATGAAGCTTTTGCTGAAATCCGCGACCTCACATCACTCTTTGCAAACCAAGGACATATCAAGACAGATCTTCCCGAATTAGATTTGGCGGCGCTTATTCCAGATGTAAGCCATCGCGTTTACGAAGTCCACCCACTTATCTATGCGATTTTTGATAAAGATGCAGAATCTCTTGAATTGCTTCCTATGTGGGCGGAGAGCATGGTTACCGCTTTGGGTCGTTTAGGTGGTCGCACTGTGGGTGTTGTTGCCAATAACCCTCAACACCTCGGAGGCGCTCTCGACTCTGCAGCAGCTGAGAAGGCCGCTCGCTTTGTTCGCACCTGTGATGCATTTGGAATTCCGCTCATAGTGATTGCCGATGTTCCAGGATTTCTACCTGGAGCGGGTCAAGAATGGGAAGGCGCAGTTCGACGTGGCGCAAAATTACTTCACGCCTTTGGTGAATCTGTGGTTCCCAGAATTACCTTAATAACTCGTCGCGCGTATGGTGGCGCATATGTTGCTATGAACTCACGAGCGCTGGGGGCTACAAAGGTTTTTGCTTGGCCCGACGCTGAAGTTTCAGTGATGGGCGCTGTTGCGGCGGTTCGTGTTCTGCATCGAAGGATTTTGGCTGATATACCTGCAGATCAACGCGAAGCAATGGAGTTAGAGCTCGCCGCCGAACATGACAAGATTTCCGGCGGCGTGGCACGAGCCATTGAAATCGGCGCAGTAGATGAAGTGATTGAACCAACTAAGACTCGCTCGGCGCTAGCGCGAGCGATTGCTGGCGCACCAGAGCGAAGGGGCCATCACGGGAATATCCCGCTCTGACCCCTTAACCTGAAAGAGAAATACTGCTACTTCGTTTTAAATGTTACCGAGACTGTAGTTGTCACAGTTTTTTCAATTGTTGTGGTGTCGTAATAACCACCGCTATCAGTCATCGTTGAATCAGGTGTTGTAACCTGGAAAGGTCCGGTGTTTACACTCACGACGGCACCGACAGTTCCGCCAACTGCAGCAGTCAGTGCGACCGCTCTCACTTGAGCATCTTTCATCGCTTCACTTAAAAGCGCCGGGCGCAGAGTTGGCAACGTTGAAACATAATATTGAGGGCCATAATTATTAACGTTCACTCCGGATTGCAGTAACGTTCCGATGGCTTGACTCAACTTAGATACGAGCTGAATATCTTTTGTGCGTACTACAACATCGCGAGAGGCGTTATGTGAGAGTACCCGTCCTGTTGCGTTGCCATTGATGTATTCCATATTTGCATATGTTGAGACAGCTCCCAATGTAAGTGCATCAGAAGCGATCCCGCCTTTGGTCAGATAGGCAGACACTGCGTTGACATCTGCGCCAACTTTTGCAATAGCCGTTGAGACACTAGAACTTGATGATTGGACGCTTAATGTCCACACTGCGTTATCGGCTGTGGCTGCAACTTTTGCAAAACCTGTAACAGTGATACCGCTTGCACTACGTGCTGCAAAGCCGGAGCCAACTTTTGTTAATCCGCCACCGAGAGCGACTGCAAGGATTACTGCTGACACGATAATCGTGACAGCTTTACGACGTTCGATTGTGATGATTGGGCTTTCGTTTAATTGACTCATGGTTGAATAATACTAAATACGCTCCACATTCATATCGCACGACTATGTGATATTGCATCCAGTTCAACGCACCTAAATTGTTCGAGCTCGCGATCCCAGTCATTTCCCAGGACGTCCTCAAGTGCGCTTCGCAAAGCTTCCTCATTCATTGCGAGCGCATGCGTAATTTGGTTTTCGGTGACAAGGACGGATCCAGATGCATCAATCACTGCTCGATGCATGCCGAGGTTGGGTGTGAAGCGGTAAAGATTGCGCTCATGCGCGCTCTCTTCTTGAATTTCAAAACGCAGGTAGTGCCAACCTCGCAGAACACTCGCCAACTCCGCACCGATACCTTCGCAATCTCGCCATTCAAGAGATGCGCGTTGCGTCCCAGCTAGTAGCGGTTGCGGACGCCATTGAAGTTGCGCTCCTTTACCAAGGAGGTTTTCAATGGCCCATTGAATATGACAGGTCAGTGCCGAGGGCGCAGAGTGGATTACCAAAGTACCTCGCGACATAGTGATAGGACCCCTGTTTCCAGGCGGCTTCATGCGATCCATAACTCTCTCCCACTAAGGCCCTATGAGCGTTGATTTGGCCTTCCCCAGCCCATCAACTCCGCCATCAGAAGAGAATCACAACTATGTAATCCCTAATATTTACATCAAAATCAACTTTAGGCAATCCCCCACTTACCTAGTACCCTTAACCTCAGTCGGACGCTTAATCAGTACCCGTTTCATGGCAGTAGTGCTTTGCTCGGTATCGCTGGCGCAAGAGGATGACTGGTGAACGAGGATTTCTCATTCACCCCACATATCGAAGGAAAAGTAAAAACATGGCAACAGGTACAGTTAAGTGGTTCAACTCTGAAAAGGGTTTCGGTTTCATTGCAGTTGATGGTGGCGGACAAGATGTATTCGTTCACTACTCAGC
>WLOP01000017.1 GCA_009699205.1 Actinomycetota bacterium | reverse complement strand
GTTGCACAGACCGTTTCTTGTGGCGATAGCGAAGTTCCAATCATTGTTACGCCATCGTCGAGTTTCACTAATAGCGACGGCGGAGCATTTGCGATGTCGAGTATTACTCTTTCTGACATCCCAGCTGCATGTAATGGAAAAGTTTTCACGATTAAGGTTTATGACAACAGCAGCAGTACTGCACTGACTGTCGCTGATTGGGGCATGGCGGCACCTGATAACTCATTCCAACTTTGGTGGGCAGATGGATATTCCAACCCACAAGGTGGAACTACGCCGGACAACTACGCGATGCTTCATTTTGCTCAAGACCTATGGTTTACAGATTGCTATGGTTTTGATAACGGCGGTCCAGGCTATCTCGAGACCGGAGCTGAGGATCATGGTTCTTCGTTAGCAGGCGGAACAGCAAAAATCACCTTACCGCTACCAATCGATGCAACTCACGTTTATAAGATCACTCTTGAAACACAAGATGATTCAGCGAGTTTTGTGGATTACGGCTATGACTCAGCAGAAAATACGACTTCTTTCGGCCAGTTTTGGGCAGATTACATCTGGTAAGTTGGGTAGACCCAACCAGAAGATTGAATTAGCCTTGGAATATTGAAAGGGTGTCCTGACAACCTTTGTGGGGCACCTTCCAAGTCGCAAAGGCCTGGATTCGATACTTCAAGTGTGAGGGTGGATTGCTATGAAGCGGGAAGTCTTCCCCGATCATCCCGGCCAAGAAGTCTGGATTGACGGAGTTCCTGCAACTGCCGATGCAAATATTTTGCTCACAATTTCAAATTCTTCTGGCGAGCGAACTGCTTTAATCACCGCACATTCAATAATCGAAAGTAAAGCGAAACTTTTCGTTGTCGCGCCGGTCGAGCGAGTTATCACTGGCAAGGAGATTTGGAAACGTAAGCTCCTAAAAGGTTTGCGCTGGGCGGGATATGTGCTGGCGGCAGTAATGGTGACCTTCTCCTCGCTCTCATTCAGCGGGATGATGAAAGCTCGCATAGTTTTAACCGCTTCGATGTCACCTGCTATTAATCCCGGCGACATTATTTTGACCGCACCCCCTCAACGCTTGGTGCCTAAGGTGGGCGATGTTGTTGCCTATACCGCCAAACGTTTCAATGGCGATCCTGTCGGAGTCTTCTCGCACAGGATTACTGGTGGCGATGCGGCTACTGGGTTCATCGTCAAGGGAGATGCCAACCCATCACCGGATGTTCAACGACCCAAGATTCCGGATATCAGCGGTGTCGTCTTTTTTGTGATTCCCTTCATCGGAAAGCTCCTAACCCCGAAAGCGCTGATTATCCTTGTTCCATGTATCTTCGGTTTTTGGCTAGTCATAGATGCGTTGCGCAATGAAAAATAAATTCACCGCAGCGGCACTAATAGCACTTTTCTCATTCTTTTCGCTGCCACAATCTGAAGCAGCCGACGTTCCACTTCTCACATGGGAGCGCGGTAAAGAACAGAATATTGTGCTGGGCGGGCAATCGGTTTCAAACACATGGAAGATTTACTTAGTCGGCAATAAATCGACAATTCTAGAATTCAAGGCTAGCAAGGTTAATTCGAGCGGTTTTGTTGTCTATTCAATATCGGTTCCGAGTGATTTACCAGTGGGTGCCTACACGATTGAAACTGTGGGCAAGAACTCTCCTCGCACCGTGGTCGCAGGTGTGCGACTTGTCAAACTTATGTACTACACGATTTCGCAGATACCGCAATCACTAATCTTTCTCTTGGTCGTCGCAGCATTTTTAACATCAACCTTCTCAACCCTGCGTGGGCGCAAGTATTCTGAGTACACCTACTTGAGATCACACACTTTTGCAGAAGATGATGTAGATGGGATTCGTAGCATTCCGCGGCTTTTAAGACGCGTTTACCGTATCCGTCGCAATTCACTCCGTGGGATTAAAGAATCATTCCTCCGATTTAATCTAGAAACCAGCGGACAGATGCTCCACAAGTTTTCACCAACGCTCTGGGCGCTATCGCCAGTAGTAGGAGTTGTCTTAGGTTTAGCTGTTGCATGGGAGACGCAAGCGGCTGCGGGAATACCAAATACACCATTCTTTATTTTGGCTGCGGTTGCAATTTTTGGTGTTTTGGATTCATACGCGGCAATTGTTGCCCTTGCAAGTTTTACTTTTTTCCAAGTTATCACTGGTTATGTTTCAAGCTTGCGCGATTTAATGGCTGTCATCGCACTTGGTATTGGTTGGTTTGGACCAGGACTCATCTCCAATCTCTATCTGATTATCGGCGGCAAAGATTTCGGTTCTTTAGCTCCCAAAATTTCAGATTCGATTAAGAGAACGATCAATGTCTGTGGTGGCGCACTTCTCGGCGGCTCGGTATTTATGGCTTCCCAAGTTCTCACTGAGAGTTTGGCGGTCCGCACGGGTGCCGATGGCGGACGGATGATTATTATCGCCACCGCTATTGCTGCCGTCATCATCGCCAAGGGTTGGTATGAGCCCCATTTGGATCATCTGCGGCTGACTAAACCAGGTCACCAGCTCCTCGAGGTGGACACATTCACGCTCAAGAGAGTGATTTCACCATTGGCATCGGTGCTGATTTTTGTAATGACTGCGATACTTGTCTACGTGTGGACATCATCGCTCCAGGTCTCAGGCGTCGCCGCCGTGGTGACTTTGGTGCCCTTTGCCCTTTTGCTCGTGCGTTTTTCTAAGCCTCGGATTTCCTTTTTGGCGAAGATTCCACGCCAAGTTCTTGCCGAGTCCATTGTTGTATGCGTTGCAACATTGGGAGTTTTCGAAGTAATTCAAACTCTTCCATACGAAGTTAATCAAAAGTCAGAACTATTCCTACTCATAGGATTTGTGCCGGCGTTCGTGCATGCTATTTATAGCGCATTGCACGATATTGTTGAAAAGAATGGCGAGGCAATCGCATGAAAAAAGTAATCTTCTTTTTATTAGTTCTCACATTTGTGCGTGTAGGTAGCGCATATGCTGGAACACCTACAACTTCGGCAATTCAGAATTTTTTTCTCGGTAATTCAGTAAGTGGTTCTTCAAACCTCAATCAAGTATTAGCACTTTTGGTTGGTCCACAAGGAGCACCAGGTGCTGCAGGAGTTGCAGGTGCAGATGGTTTTGTTGGAATGAATGGGCAAGATGGAAAAGATGGTTTGCCAGGCGCGCCAGGTGCAGTTGGTCCCCAAGGTTTGCAAGGACCAGCAGGACCAGCAGGACCAGCAGGACCTACCGGTGCTCAAGGTGTTGCGGGAACGCAAGGTGAAGCAGGTGTTGCAGTTTCTGTAGTTCCATTCGATGGCATTCAAGGAACGTGTAAGGATGGCGGAACAAAATTTATCTCAGGTGATGGAACAAGTTCTTACGCTTGCAATGGAGCCACAGGAGAGACTGGGAGCACTGGTACCAGTGGCACCAATGGCACCAATGGAACCAATGGAACCAATGGAACCAATGGAACCAATGGAACCAACGGAACCAATGGCACTAACGGCGCCGATGGTTCTGGCGGTGGCGGTTCTGGTTTTGGAGCAGGGCAACTTGAATTTGGATCCTGCGACACTGCGATCAACTTAAATTTCATCCATCGCTTTGATGGCAGCGAATTCTTAATGAATGGATTGGCCATCTCTGGACTCAATGGCGCTTGTGACGCACAAACGTTAACCACTTACCTGACTATTAGAAGTGATGCGACAGTTCCGTTGTACATCGCCGGTAGATACAACTCAGATGAAATTGTGGCTTGTTCATATCTACTTTCAGGGCTGATCTCCGGGGATGACAACAGTGCTGTTCTCACCTTTGATGGCTCCTCAGCTAGCCGACCAGGAGTCACAAATATCATTCACGGAACTTGCGTTAACACTGGTCCAAAAAACGCACCCTTTGTTAGCCCAGTGTCGATTGGTCTCAATGAAATTAGCGCACGTGACCTCGCAACGACATTTGGATTCCAGATTGCGTCATAGTTTCGGAGGCGCCATCTAATGGCTAAAAAGGATGCGCAGAGCGCTCAACCTGTCATCTCACAAATTCCTATGCCGATTTCTGATTCACCATTAGTCATCGATTTACCTGATGGGCAAAAACTCGTTGTAGGCAAGATGAGCGCAGGAACAGTAATCGAAGTTGCCACCTGGCGCGGCACCGGACGTCCTGATTCGCGAACAAGCAGATTGATGTTAGGTATGAGCTCTGCCGAATCTGTGGCTGAACAAGCCAAGGCCGAAAAGGAAGTTGCAGCATCGGCTAAAAAGAAGTTTTCATTAAAAGCACCTTCAATTAAATCTTTAGGCAAAATAGATTTCAGCCAAATCTTGAAATTTGTAACTGCCTTATCGAAGAAAGTCCTAGCGCTTCCTAAGCAGATGCTCGATCGCGTGAAATTTGGACCCAAGGCAGAAGGAAACAAACGCCCTGCGAAGTCGATATTAACCAATGATAATTTTGAAGAGAGCGAAGATATTAAAGCTTGGCTCGATAAAATGACCGAAGGTGTTAAGGCAAAAAGTGCAGTCAAAGAAGTACTTTCGGAAATGGCTATTGATACTCCATCTAAAAAGAGTTCTCCCAAGAAAGCGGCAAAGAAAGCCCCTGTTAAATCCAAGAGTAGAAAGGGCTAAAGAGATTATGACCCAGAAATTCTTTAAGACAGTACTGTCTACAGTCCTGATTCTCGGACTTCTCTTTGCTTTCGGAATTCGCGTCGAACATCCAAAGTCAGGACTGCGAAGTGCACTCGGCGCTGCATCTACAAGTATCGCTGTTTACCATCGCACGACTAACGTTTCAGTTGGCAGTAAAGTTTTGGCAAATCTTCCTTCAGGTAAAGATAGCCCTACCCTTGCATTCGTTCGTGGAGTAGATAAGTCCACCGTAGATCTTCAATCGGGTTCACAGATAGACAGAATTCAAAGGACGGAAGTTCGCGGAAAGCTCATTGCCATTTTGCCGTTCTTTGGGACGTTGCTTGGCTTTGTAGGTCTGTAATTACTTTTTCGTAGGAGTAGGTGATGGTCGCCAGGTTGTGCGTGGCGGTGTAGTAGCTCGCCTCGAACTTTGATTGCGGCTACTTGTTCTAGAAGTCACTTTTGGCGTTGCCTTTACGCTCACCTTAGGTGTGGCCTTGGGCGTTACTTTCTTGGTCACTTTTGGCGTTGCCTTTACGCTCACCTTAGGTGTGGCCTTGGGCGTTACCTTAAGTTTGGCGATAGATGCATTGGCATCAGCTAGTTGTTTGGTTAAATCATCGACGTTTTTTTGCAACAGTTTAGCTTTTGCTTGGTAATCGACGATTGGTAGCGCGCTTTCGGAAGCCGCCGCACTTGCTTGGCGGTTACGAAGGTCATCCAGAGCCTTATTGAGGACCTCTAGTTCAATCTTCATTCGTTCGTTTTCACTTTGAACTGGTTTCACAAGCGTTTGGTAATCGACGATAGGTTGGCCAATCGCCATAGGAGACGCTCCATCGGCGCCAGCTTTAAGAATGAAAACGGTTTGTCCCATGATGATTGATTGGTTACAGATTGTTCGTGCGGTAATCGCTGCACCAACAACTTGAGGGCAAGGGTAAACAGCAAATCCAGCCGCGAGCTTGGCCGCAGAACCATCGGACCAAACATTTGATGTCATGGATGGCGCGATAGTCACCGTTGTTTTGCCGGCTGTGGTCACCGATGTGCTCGCTACAAAGTTGAGGGTATGCGCCGCTGCATCTTTGAGTGCGAGAGTATTGATTACATACTCGCCCGCACAGATTGTTTGGCCTGCTTTGGCGGTAGTGACCGAAGTGAGTACGTGCGTTTCTAAGTAACCATCACCATTAACTGACCGCTTTTGTAAACTCGCTAAATCGGTTGTACCAAGAGCTTTTGCGCTCATCGAAAAACTGTTCAGCGGCGTGCATTGGTCAGCAAATAGCGGATCAATCGGTGCCAACTGTGCACCACGAAGAGATAAGCCCATAGTGATTGAATCAAGAGTGTTGATGTGTATTCGTACATCAAGTTGTGCAGTAATTGTCACCAATTTTGAATCGCCAACTACATAAAATTTAAGCCCGCGGACTGCAGGAATTTGATTATCTTTTTTTACTGGTGTCGGCGCTGCAACTGGAGTCGATGTGGCCGTTGCACTTGCACTTGGTGAGGCCGAACTCGACGGAGTTGCAGAGTCTGCTCCACTTTGTGCTGGCACGAAGCCCAACCACAAGAGAGCTACGACCAGCGATGCGAGCAGTACTCGCAAGGTGGATCCGAGTTTCATGTCGCTCTCCTAGGGGTTTTCGGGGCTATGGGTCAATGTTAGAGCCTCAAAGGAGCCTTTCTAAACTATTCAGAAAATACTCACCTAAAAGGTTGGGTATACCCAACCCCCTAATTGCTGAGCAATTCACGCTCAGGGAGAATTGAGGTATGCATATCTTGGACCTCGCCGGCTCGCCTTCGCCCCATCGCAAAAGCCCTTTGAAGTGGATGTTAGGAATTGGGTCACTCGCTGTGGTCGTAGTGCTTGCACAAACTCTTGCAGCGAATATCAATATTAATTCTGGCCCTGTTGAATTCGGACAAGGTGTTGCGCAGACGACTTCATGCGATCAAGATGGATTAACAGTTACACCCCTTTCAACATTCGTTACCTCAGGGGATGGATATTTCAATTTCACTGGCATTGGTCTGACAGATATTTCATCGAATTGTCTAGGAACTGATTTTCTTATATCGGCATACCCAGACACTGGTTCTGCGCTGGAACTTGATAGCGGTGGAGCTACGGTTGCACGTATCACTTTCGATGGGGCTTCAACAGATACAGTGACATCCGGAAAAACTGGAACATCATATTTCGATGGTGGTATTGCCGATGCAACTTCCACGGGGTTCACTTTAGTTTTAGCAAGTTCGCCTAATAGAGCAACAGATGTGTATAAAATTACTCTTGAAACTCAAGCCCACGATACAACCGTCAGCTATGCAATTGGCGATACCGGGCCAGCGGGCGGAATGATCTTTATGACTCCTGAAGAGAGTGGCGATGGAAATTATTACGAGGTTGCGCCAAAGACCTGGTGGGACGGGAGTTTCGACCCAACAATTGAATGGGGAGATGGAACACCGGCTTGCACCACCACACTCCTTAATACAGGCACTGCAATTGGTACGGGGCAGGCAAATACTGATTTGATTACGGCTGTATGTTCAGGTGGAGCCGCCTTTGAAGCAGCGAGCCTAACCCTTGGTGGGTATTCTGATTGGTTCTTGCCTTCCATCGAGGAGCTCAATGCCCTCTACCAAAATATGGCGGTGCCGGGTCTTGCCTCAAATGAGACGGAATTATCCAATGACTATTACTGGAGTTCTAGCGAAATTGATTGGACGGATGGCGATTCTGGCCCAGCAACAGTTGTACAGGATTTCTTTTTTCTTGACGGTTCATACGATACCTATCCCAAGAGTCAAGAATTCGAGCTTGATCAGACGCGACCTATAAGGAGTTTTGCTGGTGGGGCTTCGATTGCTCCCACACCATTTGTTTCCACCCCACTTGCCTCTTTTGATGCCGCTACACCTGATGCGGTTACTGGGTCCTCGTGGGCTGATCAAGGAAGCGTCGGTAACAATCTCACTTTGACGGGAAGCCCAGCGTTGATTGCTGGGGCTAACCCGTATGTTGCATTCAATACTGGAGGTGGCAGCAGCCAATACGCAATGGGCTCGGTGGGAGCACTCCCAGTTGGCACAAACCGTATGACTTTAGAAATGTGGGTCAATTTCACTACAGATCCAATTTTTGGTGCATGGGAATCGCTCTTTGCCTGGTATCCATCGGGCGAACATATGTTTTCACTCTCCTTTACACATGGTGGACTCGGTATAAACACTGGCAATTCAGAGCTCATGGGATTTGGAATTGCTTCGCCCGATCTTCGCAACCAATGGCACCACCTCGTAGTGGTGATGTCTACAGGTTCCTATACCACGCATAAAATTTATCTAGATGGGGTACGGCAAGCTCTCTCCCTTGAGTCTGATTGCCCCGCTGGAGATTGCGGAACGCCATATCCAACGAATTTTGGAAATGGAAACTTTAGCATCTCTAATTATGAAGGAAGCGCTGATGAAAAAATCGGTGCTCTCAAGATTTATCGTGGTGAAATGCCAGCCTCGACTGTCAGCGCACACAACACCGCTTTCCAATCTAGAAATTCATAATCGCGATGAGCGTTCTAAATTTTCAGAGTCATTCTCCGCGACCACCAAAGCCAGTTAAGTTTGCACTTGGGGCAGTATTTATCGCTTGCGTTATGGCGCTCGCCTCCACCCTTGCTGCCAATATCAATATCAACTCAGGTCCTGTCGAATTCGGACAAGGCGTTGCTCAGACAACAGCCTGTGATAGCGCCATCACTATTACCCCCAACTCATCTTTTGATAACTCTGCAACACCCACACCCGCTCCCACGCCCACCACAGCAACAGGGGTCTTTGTTCTTGGTTCAATCACCGTCTCAGGTGTGGATAGTGGCGATGGAACAGGATGCGATGGTAAGTACCTCACTCTTAAAGGTTATGGAGAATCTAGTAATACTCC
>WLOP01000016.1 GCA_009699205.1 Actinomycetota bacterium | reverse complement strand
GCGACAGAACCAAACCCACATCGTGGTTAAAGAGGTTCGGATGCGACCAAAGATTGAAGCTCACGATTACGAGACCAAACGGAATCACATCGAAAAGTTTCTTCGCGGTGGCGACAAAGTAAAGATAACAATGCAATTTCGTGGACGTGAACAAACTCGACCAGAGTTGGGATACAAACTTTTGCAACGTCTTGCACAAGATATTGCTGAAGTAGGTTTCATCGAATTTGCACCCAAGCAAGAGGGTCGCAATATGACAATGGTCTTAGGTCCTACAAAACGTAAGACCGAAGCGGTAGCAGAACAGAAAGCGGCTCGCAAAGCGAAAGCCGAAGCTGACACTGCGGCGGCTGAGTAGTTATCAAACGTACGAACGAGAGGGATAAGCCAAGATGCCAAAGATGAAGACGCACAGCGGTGCAAAGAAGACATTCCGTGTTACGGGTACCGGAAAGATCATGCACGAGCGAGCTGGCAAGCGCCACCTTCTTGAGCGCAAATCTTCCCGCCACACACGTCGACTTTCTAATGATGCAACCGCAAAGCCAACAACTACTTTTACAGCCAAGCGCATGCTTGGTCTGAAGTAAGGAGCGCCCTAAATGGCAAGAGTAAAGCGTGGCGTCCATGCCGCAAAGAAGCGTCGTACAACACTCGAACGTGCCGCCGGATATCGCGGACAACGTTCGCGTTTATACGCCAAGGCAAAAGAGCAACTTACTCACTCAATGGTTTATGCGTTCAATGACCGCAAAGACAAAAAGGGTAACTTCCGCCAACTGTGGATTCAGCGCATTAACGCTGCAAGCCGCGAGAATGGCCTTACCTACAATCGTTTTATGCAAGGACTGAAAGCTGCTGGCGTTGAAGTTGATCGTCGCGTGCTTTCCGAGCTAGCAACTAATGAACCAGAAACTTTCAAAACTCTGGTTGAAGTTGCTCGCAAGAGCCTCATCGCTAAATAACCCTAAATGATCGAGAGCCTTCACTCACCGCATATTGCGAGAGTGAAGGCTCTTTTAGGTTCTCGTGGCAAGAAGGAGCGACGCGAGTCCGGGTGCTTTGTTGCAGAGGGACTTCAATTTTTACGAGAAGCCGCTCATCCAGGTGCCAAACCAGAGATTGAAACTCTATATCTCACTACTGTGGCCAGGTTAAAAATTGCTTCCGAGGGCATCTCAATTAACCATCTCGAAACAGTCGATGTAACTGATGCAGTTATGTCAGCTATGGGAGACACGGTTACCCCTCAAGGAATACTTGCAATATGCCGCCTTCCACATTTCGATATTACGCAGATAGACCTCTCATCACATCGCCATTACATGTATCTCAATGAGATTCAAGATCCCGGTAATGCCGGAACAATCTTGCGGACAGCAGATGCCACTGGATTTGCTGGATTGGTAACTTCAGCTAATAGCGTCGATATTTACTCCCCGAAAGTGGTGCGAGCCAGTGCTGGGTCGATGTGGCATTTACCGATCTACGAAAAAATCGAATTAGATGAGATGTTGGATAACTGGCCCACCGCCAATATCTACGCGTTAAGTGCAGATGGTGCAGTTTCATTATTGGATATTGAGATTGAAGGCCCTTCTCTATGGATCTTTGGCAATGAAGCGCGCGGGCTCCAAGAACTCCCACTAGATTCCAGAATTACCAGTGTGCGAATACCGATGGGGGGCAACGCCGAGAGTCTCAATCTTGCCGCTGCTGCAGCAATTGTTGCCTTTCGTGTTACTTCCGCATCTTCTTAATCAGTCACAGTAGACTCCACGCCATGAGTTCAGAGAAGGATTTAAAGGCATGGGTGGCTGATGCGATCACAGCCTTTGCTAACGCCTCTGATCTGGAATCCCTTAAGAACGCTCGGCTTGCTCACACGGGGGACAAGTCGCCTATCTCTCAAGCCAGTAGGTCCTTGGGTTCATTGCCAAATGAAGAACGCGCATCAGTGGGTAAAGTAATTGGGGATGCGAAAAATGAAATTGCTCTTGCCTTAGCCCAACGCACCGAAGACCTTGAAGCTCAACGCGATGCGAAAGTATTACTTGAAGAAGTAGTTGATGTTACTTTGCCCGCATTGCACGCACATCAAGGTGGGTTGCATCCAATAACGATTATCAAAAATGAAATTTCTGATTTCTTCATTGCCCAGGGATATTCCGTAGCGGAAGGTCCAGAACTTGAAGCGGAATGGTTGAACTTTGATGCGCTCAACATTCCTGCCGATCACCCGGCTCGCACGATGCAAGATACATTCTTTGTCGAACCGATTGGATCCGGGCTAGTTCTGCGTACTCATACCTCTCCGGTTCAAATTCGAACAATGCTCGAAAATGAACCGCCGATTTACGTTATTTGCCCAGGTCGTACCTTCCGAGCAGATGAATTGGATGCCACCCATACCCCTGTCTTCCACCAAGTGGAAGGTTTGGTTGTCGATCGCGGCATAACCATGGCCCACCTCAAAGGCACTCTCGATCTATTTGCACAAAAGATGTTTGGCGATACCGCCATTACTCGTCTACGCCCGTCCTTTTTCCCTTTTACCGAACCAAGTGCTGAAGTAGATGTTTTCTTCAACGGCAGGTGGATCGAATGGGGTGGTTGTGGAATGGTAAACACCAAAGTTCTTGCTGCCTGTGGAGTTGATTCCGAAATCTATTCGGGTTTTGCTTTCGGAATGGGGCTTGAACGTACCTTGATGGTTCGTCATGGAATTAAGGATATGCATGACATCGTCGAAGGAGATCTTCGTTTCAGTAGAGCTTTCGGGGTGGGGTTGTAATGCGCGCGCCTTTATCGTGGATTCGGGAGTATGTAACTCTTCCCTCAACTATTACCGCTGAAGAGATTGGCGAAGCCCTAGTAAGAGTGGGTTTTGAGGTTGAAGAAATCGAATATACCGGGCAGGAGATCACAGGCCCCGTTCTTGTCGGCAAAGTAGTGTCGATTGAAGAGATTACCGAATTTAAGAAAGCAATTCGCTGGGTGGGCTTGGATTGCGGGGAAGCAGATATTCGATATGTAATCTGTGGAGCGAATAATTTCGAAACAGGGAACCTAGTCTGCGTAGCCTTGCCTGGTTCCGTTTTGCCAGGAGGTTTCGCGATTTCTCAACGTGAAACTTACGGCAAAGTAAGTAATGGGATGATTGCCTCGTCAAAGGAACTTGGCTTAAGCCAAGAACATGATGGAATTTTAGTTATTGGTGATACTCAAGCTGCCATTGGAAGCGATGCTCTCGCTCTTCTGGAAACAAACGATGTTATTTTCGATATTGCCGTCAACCCAGATAGAGGCTATGCGTTATCTATCCGCGGCATTGCGCGCGAAATTGCAAGTTCTCTTAGCCTTGAATTTCTAGACCCTGCAAGCACTGTAAACCTCGCCGATTTTCCGCTCAAAGATGGCGGCGTTGGAGTATCAATAGAAGATGTTTCGTGTGCGTCTGTGATTTATATCCGAACGCTCGAGGACTTCAACGCGAAGGCGCCCATTCCTATGTGGATGCGCCGTCGCATCGAAAAATGTGGGATGCGTTCCATCTCGCTTGCAGTTGATATTACCAATTACGTGATGTTGGAACTGGGCCAACCATTACATGCCTTTGATAAGGAGAAGATTTCGGGTTCTCTAAAGATTCGTCGAGCTGGGAAAGACAAAACTTTAAAAACTTTAGATGGTCAAGTGCGACAGTTGAATGCCGAAGATCTTCTTGTTGCTGATGACAAGCAAGCTTTAGCACTAGCTGGAACTATGGGCGGAGAGTTTTCTGAAGTAAATACTTCGACAACGAAGATAGCTGTAGAGGCTGCACGATTTGATCCCATTAGCATCGCAAAGAATTCTCGGCGCCATAAATTGTCCTCTGAAGCATCTAAGCGAATGGAAAGAGGAGTTGATTCTGCTCTAGCTGAGATTTCTTCTGCGAGGGCAACGAATTTACTCATGCAATTAGGTGGAGCAAGGTATGTGGGCACCTCGTGCGCAGGAGGCGTACAGGTTGGTGCGGAAATTGATTTCAACCCTGATTTCCCGTCACAGCTCACCGGAGCCTCTTATTCTCACCAACAGGTAGCGGAAGAACTTCTTCTCGTTGGTTGTCTCATTGCTAATCAAGAAGCTTCTATCTGGAAAGTTACGCCACCATCCTGGCGCGGAGATTTACTTGCACCTGCAGATTTGGTGGAAGAAGTTGCACGTTTGGTGGGTTTTGAAGCCATACCTTCGCTGCTTCCTCCAAGACCCGTTAGCCCTGGTTTAACTCAAGAGCAACGCAGGCGAAGGAGTATCTCTGCGGCGCTAGCAGACCAAGGGTTAGTTGAGATTCAAACCTATCCATTTGTATCGGATGCAACCATGAAGACCTTGGGTTTCCAAGGAGAGCGGGCAAAAACTTTCCGCCTTCTAAATCCTATGTCCGATGACGCTCCTCATCTGCGTGTTCATCTGACTCCGGGACTCATTGAGGCAGCGGCAAGGAATATGAGTCGCGGTTCTCGTGATTTTGGTCTTTTTGAAATGGGCTTAATATTCCGTAACAACGTGAAATTATCGCCATCTCCTAAGTTACCTACCGATAGACGCCCCTCAGAGAAAGAAGTAAAAGAGCTTTATGCAGCAGTGCCCACGCAGCTGATGCATGTAGGTGGAATATTGGTGGGCAATAGCGAGGTCCCCAATTGGCAGAACAAATCGAAGCCGTATGTGTGGAGCGATGCCGTTGGACTTGCTGAATACATTTTGCGTTTATGTAATCTCGACTGGGAGATTGGCCGATCGGATTTTGCGCCATGGCATCCTGGACGTTGTGCGGAATTAAAAATTGGTGGAATTGCCGTTGCCCATGCTGGCGAACTTCATCCACGCGTGGTTGCAGCATATGGTTTGCCTGATCGCGCTTGTGCGTTTGCAGTGAATCTCTCGGCTCTTCCTGCGGGTGAGATTATCCGCCCGCAAATTTTGGCGACGTTGCCTGTAGCGGTTCAAGATATTGCTCTTGTAGTTGACGAAAACGTTTCAGCTCGTGCCGTGGAGGATGCCCTTCGTGCTGGTGCTGGAGATCTTCTCGAATCGATCACGCTTTTCGACAGGTACGATAAATTGGCAGATGGGAAAATTTCACTGGCATTTACCCTGACATTTAGGGCGCCAGATCGCACTCTCACCAACGCGGAAGTTTCGCTCATGCGCGAGGAGGCTGTAGCGGTCGCTGCGGCACGAACTGGAGCAGTAATTCGCTCTGCATAATAATGCAGAATCTTGCATAAGTATTAATCTATAGGGTAGGCTTAACCCATGAAATGTGCGGTTATAGGGGCCAGTGGCTATACAGGCGGAGAGCTTCTACGGTTAATTTCCCGCCACGATCAATTTGAAGCAAGCGAAATAGTCGCGCACACAAATGCGGGAGAGCTTATTGGAGATATTCATCCTGGTCTCACGGATTACGGAGCGCAACGTTTCAAAAAATTGGACATTCACTCTATCCGTGAATGTGAAATAGTTTTTATGGCGCTGCCTCACGGACAGTCTTCTCAGATCGTTTCGCAACTGCCTGAAAAGCAGATGATTATAGATCTTGGGGCAGATTTCCGATTAGAGAGTTCATATTCTTGGGAGAAATACTATGGTGGCGACCATCCCGGTACGTGGGTTTACGGATTACCTGAACTTCCGGGCCAACGGGCTAAGGTCGCCTCTAGTTTGAGAGTTGCAAATCCAGGATGTTACGCAACTGCGATAGAGCTTTCCCTCGCCCCATTGCTCAAGGTTATTGAGAGCGAAGATATCGTTGTCGTTGCTGCATCTGGAACTTCTGGCGCAGGAAGAAGCGCGAAGCATTCTCTTAGCGCGAGTACGGTAATGAATTCATTGACCTCATACAAATTCGGTGGTATCCATCAACATACTCCCGAGATAGAAGAGTCCCTCACAAGAATTGGAAGTAAACCAGTAAAAGTTAGTTTCACTCCAATTCTAGCTCCCATGCCACGTGGAATTTTATCTACTATAACCGCGCGATTATCTTCTGAGATATCTGAAATCTCTATACGCGAACTTTTCGAAGAGGCATATTCACACGAGCAGTTCATTCACTTGCTACCTATTGGGCAAATGCCACAATCTGCAAGCGTTAACGGAAGCAATAATGTACAGATACAGGTAGGTGTTGATAGCCATACAAATAGAGTGATTGTTTCCACTGTCATAGATAATTTGGGTAAAGGTGCGGCAGGCCAAGCAATTCAAAATGCAAATATCATGAATAAATTGCCAGAGGCTATGGGTTTGCTATCTCAGGGCCTTGGAGTATGAAAATCCCATTGGGATTCCAATCTGCCGCTTGCGCAGCTGGAATTAAAAGTTCAGGTGATTTGGACCTAACTTTGATTCGCAATCTCGGACCAGATTTTCATTGCGCATCTGTATTTACATCTAATCAGATGATTGCAGCCCCCGTTATTTGGAGTAAGCAGGTGGTGAAAGGGGGAGTGATTCAAGCGGTATTACTCAATTCTGGAGGAGCTAACGCCTGCACGGGCGCACGTGGTTTTGCGGATACTCACCGATGTGCTGAATATGTGGGAGAGCTTTTAAGTATTTCATCTTCTGAAATTGCTATCTGCTCAACTGGAATTATCGGGGAATTCCTACCGATGGAGAAGGTGCTCTCAGGGGTGGGAGATTTGGTGGCCAAGATGTCAGTTCTGAAGTTAGAAGAATCGGCTCGTGCGATTATGACCACGGATACCCGTCCGAAAATTGCAAGTTATCACATTGAAAACGTTACCTTCGTCGGGATCGCGAAAGGAGCTGGAATGTTGGCTCCGGCTTTGGCGACCATGCTTTCGGTAGTGATGACCGATGCAGTGGTTGAGCCGTCAGAGTTACAAGAAGTATTTTCACGAGTTGTTGAGCGCACTTACAATCGAATTGATTCTGATGGATGCACATCCACTAATGACACGGTGCTCGCCCTCGCTTCAGGTGCTTCCGGAAAGCCCATCAAAGGGTCGGAACTCGAGAGCGCATTAACCGCGATATGTTCTTCTCTGGCTTCTCAATTGATTTCAGATGCTGAAGGACATACAAAAGTTGTGGCTATCCAAGTGATTAATGCCAATAGCGAGAATGATGCAGTGGCGGTTGCTAGGGCTTGCGCGCGCAATAATCTCCTCAAGACAGCGCTTTTTGGAGGCGATCCCAACTGGGGCAGAATTCTGGCGGCAGTTGGCACCGCTGATGCATGTATTGATTGTACAAATATCGATGTTTCGCTCAACGGTGTGATGGTGTCGCGCAATAGCGCCCCTGGGGATGCAAAGGAATTAGTTGATCTTGCTCCGACAGAAATATCCATAATTATTGATTTGAAGGTTGGAATCGCGCAAGCAACTATCATGACTAATGATTTATCCCATGCATATGTCCATGAGAATTCGGCGTACTCCTCATGATTGTTATCAAATATGGTGGTCACGCCATGAGCGATACCGACGGACATTTTGCAGAAGCGGTTCAAGCGGCACTTGATTCGGGTCAAGAATGTCTTATCGTTCACGGCGGTGGTCCTCAAATTGATACCGCGATGGCCAACGAGGGTATTGAGCCTTCGTTCGTAGGCGGATTTCGATTCACCACCCAAGATATTTTCCAGATAGTTGAGCGAACTTTGACAGGGGTTGTAGCTCCAAATGTTGTCGCTAAATTGCGTTCACGCGGAATCAATGCAGTCGGTATCTCTGGTCGCGATGGCGGCGTACTCATTGCTCGCAAACTCACCACTTTAGTTAATGAGGTTGAAGCGGATTTAGGACTTGTCGGAGAAGTGATTAGAGTCGACGCCACATATTTGCAAGTTGCTCTCGATGCAGGTTTCTTGCCAGTTCTTTCTCCCATCGCGGTCCTTGGCGATGAAGTGTCAGAAGATAGTTCTGTTGGGCTCAACGTGAATGCAGATTTGGCTGCGGGGGCTATAGCGGGCGCTTTTCAAGCCGATAGTTTAATAATTCTTACCGATGTACCCGGAATATATTCGAATTGGCCGGATAAGAGTTCGCTCATCTCAACGATTTCGGTAACCGAACTGCGCGAGATGCAAAATTCTTTCCACGACGGTATGTTGCCGAAAGTGTTTGCCTGTATAAATGCGATCGAATCTGGAACTAAATCAGTCCGGATAATTGACGGAACCAATTCAGAGAGTTTTGGTTTAGCGCTACGTGGGATTGGCGGGACGGTGGTGACGCCATGAGAGGTAAAGACTCCACGCGCTGGAGTAAGGCGCTCATGCCGACTTACGGTCAGCCAACAATCAATTTGGTGAAAGGCAAAGGTTGCGTAGTAACCGATGCGCAAGGGAACTCCTATTTAGATATGTTGGGCGGAATCGCAACGAACATTCTTGGTCATGCGCATCCGGCAGTGACATCTGCAGTTAAGAAGCAAATCTCAACATTGGGTCATGTAAGCAATTTCTATATGCATCCGAATGTATTAAAACTAGCGGAAAAGTTACAAGATTTAACGGGCGATAAAGGTGCGAAAGTGTTCTTCTGCAATTCAGGTGCGGAAGCTAATGAAGCCGCACTCAAGCTTTCGCGTCGAACTAATCGCTCCCAAATAGTTGCTACAGAAGGTTCTTTTCATGGCCGGACAATGGGTGCGCTTTCCCTGACAGGTCAACCAGCCAAGCGTGATCCATTCAAGCCATTACTTTCCGGAATTAAACACCTTCCCTTTGGAGATGTAGCTGCGATGCGAAGAGCTGTTACTACCCGCACCGCGATGGTTATTCTTGAACCAATTCAAGGTGAAGCTGGGGTGATTACACCTCCGGCTCGTTACCTCCGACAAGTTCGCGAGATTTGTGACGCGACTGGAACCATCATGGCTATCGATGCGGTACAAACCGGAATGGGCCGTACAGGCGAATGGTTTGGATACGAACATGAAGGCATTCGCCCTGATGTTATTACCATCGCTAAAGGATTAGGTGGCGGTTTACCGTTGGGAGCAATGATCGCGCTTGGTGATTACGCGGATCTTTTTAAACCGGGCGATCACGGGACAACATTCGGTGGTAACCCTGTCGCATGTGCAAGCGGACTTGCAGTGATCGATTACATAGAGAAGAAGGATTTACTTTCCAAAGTATCTCGCGATGAAACTTTTCTCAAGGAGAGCCTTGCGACCCTCTCCGGAATCAAATTAGTCCGCGGACGAGGGCTCCTCCTAGGAATAGTTCTAAAGCGCAAGATTGCTTTCGAAGTACGTGACCGTTTAGAAGATGCCGGAATCTTGGTCAATGCACCCTCATCTTCTGTTATTCGAATCGCACCTGCTTTAAATATTTCACAGAGAGAGTTAAAACAATTTCTGCTCATTTTTTCAGTTGTTCTTAGGAAGGCCCACCATGGCTAAAGTGTCAAAAGTTAGTGATATCAATGGATCCGGGGCGGCTGCACGCAGAGCTAAAGTGGTGGCGTTGGTCGAATCCGGAGTGGTTCATTCACAGTCTGATCTAGTGATTCTTTTGAGGAAAGCGGGATTTGCAGTTACCCAAGCGACAGCCAGCCGTGATCTCGAAGAAATCGGAGCGGTACGCGGTCACAGTTCGGGTGAATCTACTTACCAACTTCCTTCCTCATCAGTGACTCCGTTAGCGCGGGTGATTGCTATTCCTACTCAGTTGATACTTACAGTGGAATCCAGTGCAAATCTCGCCGTCGTGCGGACCCCGCCAGGGGGAGCACAACTTCTTGCTAGCGCGTTAGACACTGCATCTGCAGATGGGTCGTTGCATTCAGTGATCGGGACTATTGCTGGTGACGACACGGTTTTAGTCATTGCTCGCAAAAGCGACGGGGGAGCCAATTTAGCGAAAGAATTGCGGGCAATTGGTGCAAGGTCGGTTAACCATGTACGCAAGGCGAAAGGGTAACTATGGCGCTCTGGGGCGGTCGGTTTACGGGTGGCACCGATGATGCGGCTTTTGCGCTATCTCGTAGCGTTGAATTTGACTGGCGCTTGGCACCATATGATTTGCGCTCCTCGCGGGCTCATGCAAAAGTTTTGCTTAAGGCAGGACTTCTTACAGAAGATCAAGGCGTAAAGATTATTGGCGCTCTCAAGGAATTATCTGACGAAGTTCTTAGCGGAGCTTTTATCCCAAACGCCTCGGATGAAGATGTTCACAGCGCCTTAGAGCGTGGTTTAACTGAAAAACTTGGGGAGTTGGGTGGCTCCTTACGCGCCGGTCGCTCACGAAATGATCAGGTTTCAACTGATTTAAGGCTCTATGCGATAGACCATCTTCTGATGATTGAAGCGTTAGTAAGTGATTTGCAAGTTGCGTTAATAGCGAAGGCTGATGAATATAAAGATGCACCAGCGCCGGGTTTCACACATTTGCAGCATGCGCAACCTCTTCTCTTTGGCCACGAATTAATTAAGCATGCACATGCACTGGCTCGAGATATTGATCGAATTCATGATTGGTTCGCACGAGCCGCTATTTCTCCATTAGGCTCCGGCGCACTTGCTGGATCTTCGTTGGAACTAGACCCACAATCTTCAGCAAAAGAATTGGGTTTTCATAGTTCATTCGAAAATAGTATCGACGCTGTTAGCGATCGTGATTTCGTAGCCGAAGCTCTATTCCTTTTAGCGATGGTGGGTTCACATCTGTCGCGGATGGGGGAGGAGTGGTGCTTATGGTCTTCCAGCGAATTCGGCTGGGCCGTCATCGATGATGGTTTTGCCACTGGCTCTTCAATCATGCCCCAGAAACGAAATCCAGATGTTGCCGAATTGGCGAGAGGAAAAGCTTCTAGGCTTATTGGAAATTTGACTACGGTACTTACGATGCTTAAAGGGTTACCTTTTGCATACAATCGTGATCTACAAGAAGATAAAGAACCGTTATTTGATTCAATCGAAACACTGGCCTTGGTATTGCCGGCGTTTACAGGGATGGTTTCCACTACTAAATTCAATCGCGAAGTTATGGCGGCTTCGGCTCCGACGGGGTTCTCGCTTGCAACAGAAGTAGCTGATTTTCTAGTTCGCGCAGGCATACCTTTTGCGAATGCACACGAGGCAGCTGGGCAATGCGTCCACACATGCGAAGCGGCAGGGATTCAACTTCACGAATTATCCGACACTCAATTTGCTGCCATCCATCCGTTATTAACCCCAGAAGTACGCAAAGTGCTTACCGTTGAAGGAGCTGTAGCGTCGCGTTTAACCTATGGAGGCACTGCCTTACCTAATTTGGTTTCTCAAATTGCAAATTTGCACTCGCAAGTAGATATGAATCGGATGAAAATTGCCGACAAGAAACGAACCTTTTCAGGCATGATGGCGCAATGAACTTACTTGAGGATTTACGGTGGCGCGGTTTAGTTGCTCAATCAACCGATGAGAAGGCCCTTGCACAAGCCCTCGAAAAGCCCCTTACTCTTTATATTGGTTTCGACCCTACCGCGCCTAGTCTGCACGTAGGCAATCTCGTCGTCTTGTTAGTTTTGCGACGTTTTCAACTGGCCGGTCATCATCCAATCGCTTTAGTAGGAGGCGCAACTGGATTAGTTGGAGACCCAAGCGGAAGAAACGAAGAGCGTGCGCTCAATAGTGAAGAAATAGTTGAGCAATGGGTATCACGTATTCGCGATCAAGTGTCGAAATTCTTAGATTTTACTTCTACTGCTAACTCCGCGAAGGTAGTAAATAACCTTGATTGGACGCAACCTTTATCCGCAATCGAATTCCTGCGTGATATTGGTAAGCATTTCAGTGTTAACCAAATGCTTGCTAAAGATTCGGTTTCTTCCCGTTTAGAAGCTGGTGGCATTTCCTATACAGAATTCTCCTATCAAGTGCTGCAATCACTTGACTACTTAGAGCTTTTCCGCCGCCATCAATGCACATTGCAACTTGGCGGCTCAGACCAATGGGGAAACATTGTTGCTGGGTTAGATTTAATCAGAAGAGTTGAAGCAGGCAGTGCCCATGCGTTGACAGTGCCACTGCTTGCAAAAGCTGACGGCACTAAGTTTGGGAAAACTGCTGGAGGCAGTGTTTGGCTGGATCCCGCGATGACCTCGCCATATGCTTTTTATCAATATTGGGTTAACACTGAAGATCGCGATGTGATTAATTTTCTTAAAGTTTTCTCATTTAAAACACGCGCAGAAATTGAAGAATTGGAAATAGCGCATAACGAGAATCCCGGTGCTCGGCAAGCACATCGTGCGTTAGCGCGAGAACTTACTTCTCTTGTACATGATGAAAACACCTGCGATAAAATCGAAGCGGCTTCGCGTGCACTTTTTGGACAGGGCGATTTACAAGAATTAGAGGAATTCACGTTGGAAAGCGCCCTCGCTCAACTTCCGCGAACAGTTATTGATTCAGTTGATTCGATTCCCACGTGGGTAGACCTTTTGCATGCTTGCGGGGTTGTAGATTCCAAATCTGCAGCCCGCCGCATCGTTAAAGAAGGTGGCGCATATCTCAATAACACCAAAATCACGGGCGAAGAGTTCGCTCCAAGCGCCCAGGATTTCCTCTTTGGCCGATTCTTGATTCTACGAAAAGGTAAGCGTGATTTAGCTGCCGTGGAGTACTCTAAAAAAGCTTGATTTATAAGGGTTATTTCGTTTTATGCTGCCCCGTCCCTCACCAGCTCTCCAGATCGCCCCGATTTGACCGTATGACCCTAGGGACCTATAGTTACGCTCCTTGCTATGACCTGGACGTAACCGGCCAGATAGTAGGCAAATTTCCTCTAAATCGTAGGTTTAGTGGTATCCACGCGGTTTGACCGCGTATGTGCCCCTGCACTAGGTTTGGTGGTCTGCCCTGAAAATGAAGAGCGATCTTCGGAAGCAGTGCGCATCCGTACCTTGAGAACTCAACAGCGTGCCATAAGTCAATGCCAATGTGGCTGGTTTTAGTGTGCCGTAAAAAGTATTACTAAAACGCAGACCACGATTAATACCTCAATGAGGTATGGCAAAATGACAGTGTTTTACACTGT
>WLOP01000015.1 GCA_009699205.1 Actinomycetota bacterium | reverse complement strand
CATGGTAAAAAAGAAGAGAGTGTGTGGACACTCTCTTCTAGCGACCTGGACGGGACTTGAACCCGCGACCTCCGCCGTGACAGGGCGGCGCGCTAACCAACTGCGCTACTGGGCCTAATCGAGGTTCCTGATCGATTACTCGATCTGACGTTTCCTCAGAGCCAACTGTATTGCTCAGGAGTTTGCTCCTGAGATTTACTGCCGACTCTTTCGTGCCCCCAACGGGATTCGAACCCGTGTTACCGCCGTGAAAGGGCGATGTCCTAGGCCCCTAGACGATGGGGACGTTTGAGGCTCGCAAATCGTACCTTTAAGTAGGCTCGTATCAAAACCAGATAATTTCCAGCAAATCTGCGCGGGAAATTACGCCCGAAAGTGCGCTTTTAGCGAAGACTCCATCGAATCGTGACAGAGACTGTGACATCTTGCTGTCCAAGATCAATCACAGTTGATCCAGCATCATTCTTGGCCATCGACATAGATGGTGCGTATGAAGCGGGTGCATAGTTTTCAACTAAATATGTAACGCTATTTAACTTCACACCAAGAAGTGCTGCATATGAAAGAGCTTTTGCTTTTGCATTCTTTACTGCAACCAAGCGAGCACTTGCAGCGGATTTACTTGCATCTAGAACAAAAGGCGTCACTCCATTTACTTGCAAGCTATCTCCGCCCGCTGCAACAACGGCGTCAACTACTGGGCCGGCATTTGTAGCGCTACGAATAACAACTGCAAAACTTTGGCTTCCGCGATAACCAACAAGAAGAGTGCCCTTATCTTGGGTGTAGTTATATTCGGGATAAACCGTCAAACTCTGAGTGGCAATATCTTTTGCTGAAATCTTGTTTGCAAGCAACGCCGCACGGACTGCAGCCGCGGCAGTTGAAGTCTGCGCGAGGGCATCTTTATTAGTGCCAGCAACAATAGAAACGGTGGCATTAAATCGCACTGCATCTGGAACAACCTTGACGGTCCCTTCAGCGGAAATCGTGATGTGACGACTTGGTGTTGCAGCTAGAGAGGCAGGTGCCGACGCAATACCTCCTACAAGGGAAAGGGCTAGGGCAACAACTGCGATTGACTTAATTCGGTTTCTATTCATGGCTCAATTCTTGCGGTAAATGGGGAAAAATGCCATTCAATTGGCTGAGAATTAGCTATGACTCTGCTCATCTTCGTATGTGAACCATTGGTAGGCTCGCGCTATGACACGGGTTGCAGTCACTGGTGGTGCCGGCTTTATCGGATCCAACCTTGTCTTAGCTTTGGCCTCAAAAGGCCACGAAGTTCTTGTCATCGACGATCTTTCTACTGGTTTGAAATCTAATATCAACCTTGATATTTGCACGTTTCATGAAATCTCAATTACGGATAGTTTCGCCCTCAATAAAGCACTTGAAGGCGCCGAAGTAATATTCCATCTCGGCGCGCGCGGGTCAGTCCCTCGGTCAATTAAATCGCCAGTACCTACCCACGATGTCAATACAACCGGAACACTCAATGTTTTGGAAGCTGCGCGCGAAAATGGAGCGCATGTTTTTTTTAGTTCTTCCTCATCTGTTTACGGGCGAAATGCGACGTTGCCTAAAGATGAATCAATGTGGCTCGGTCCGATGACTCCGTATGCTGCTAGCAAATTAGCGGCTGAAAGTTATGTGCAAGCATATAAATCTACATACAACGTCCCAACAACTTTGCTCCGCTTCTTCAATGTCTTTGGACCGCGCCAACGTCCCGATCATGAATATGCAGCAGTCTTACCGAAATGGATTTGGAAGGCGATGCATAACCAACCCATTGAAGTTTTCGGAGACGGTACTCAATCTCGAGATTTCACCTATGTCAAAACAGTCGTTGATATTTGTCTCGACGCCATGGATCGTAAAGTGAGTCATGACGGGGCAATCAACTTAGCTTTTGGAAATCGGATTACCTTGCTACAGACAATTGATCTCATGAAGAGACATTTTCCGAATCTCCAAGTGAACTTCTCGCCAATTCGCAGCGGTGATGTGAAAGAGTCACAGAATAACCCCACACTTGTTAAGGAGCTTTTCCCAAACATTGCTCCTTTAGATTTCGACAGTGCGCTTTCTGAGACGATTCAGTGGCTTAAATCAGATGGCCAAACTGTTGCTAATGGCCCGTCTGTTTCTGACTGAGTAGATATGTGCGGAATCGTTGGGGGAGTAGGTCCAGGTGCTCCAGGAAATGAAAAACTTCAGCGTCAATTGGATTCGATTCGTCACCGTGGACCCGATGAAGAAGGCACTTTCGTTGGCCAAGGAATAGCCCTTGGTATTGCCCGGCTTTCGATCATTGATGTCAGCACAGGACAACAGCCAGTCTCTAACCAAAATAAGACAATTCAGCTGGTTTTCAACGGTGAAATTTATAATTTTAAAGAGCTACGAAATACTCTTGAAAGTAAAGGCCATCGCTTCAATTCACAGGGTGACTCGGAGGTTCTTGTCCACCTCTATGAAGAATTTGGTTTAGATTTCGTCAAATTGATAAAGGGAATGTTTGCAATCGCTATCTGGGATAACAGAGATGGTTCTCTTACCCTCGTACGCGACCGTGTAGGGAAGAAGCCACTCTGGTACGCCATAACACCAGATAACACTCTTTACTTTGCATCAGAAGTAAAAGCGCTGCTTGCCGCTGGAGTGAAGACGACGCTTCGCGAAGGCGCGGTAACGGAAATCATGCAACTGGGATATATCAATGCACCACTATCCGCCTATAACGAAATCCAACAACTAGCACCTGCGACTTACGGAATTTGGAGAAACGGAGGCTGGAGTACGAAAAAGTACTGGTCTCCAGATTTTGAATCAAAGAGAGATATCACTTTCCAAGACGCGCTAGATGAAACAAAAGTCTTAATTCGCGCTGCAGTTGAGCGACGTTTAATTTCAGAAAGACCATTGGGTTCATTCTTGAGTGGAGGATTTGATTCAACAGTTGTAACTGCATACATGGCTCAATTGATGCCAGAGAAAGTAAGGACATTTTCAATAGGTTTCACAGATTCGCGCTTCGATGAATCTTCACACGCACGTGCTGTCGCCAAATATTTGGACACCGAACATATTGAAGAGATTTTAAATCCAGATCCCGCAATCCTCCTGAGCCAATTGGCGGCGATTATGGACCAGCCACTTGCTGATTCCTCGGTGCTACCTACATATATGATCGCGAAATTTGCCAGACAAGAAGTTGTTGTCGCGCTAGGTGGCGATGGAGGAGACGAAGTTTTTGGAGGGTATGACCGCTATCGCGCGGTACGAGTGATGCAAAAGTGGAATCCACTGCTGCAATTGCTCACTCCAATCGGAAAAAATGAAGCGATTAATAGTGCGATAAAGAATAGAAAACTGAAACGAATCTTCTCTCAATTGCATTCTCAGCCATCTTTGGGTCATAGATATTTATCGGTGATGTCAGCGAGTAATCAATATCGCTCTGAAAGCATGAGCCAAGAATTTCTCAATGGGTTTGACTCACCCGGTGCCCGCGATGATTTGTCACGGATGGCTCGATCAGATTTTGATTGGTATCTGCCTGGTGATCTGCTGGTCAAGGCAGATATGGCGACCATGGCAAACAGCCTCGAGCTTCGCTCACCGATGCTAGATCATGACCTAATCGAATGGGCAATCTCGTTGCCCACTGATTTCAAAATAAAGGGCGGGGAAACAAAGCACATTTTGAAAGAAGTTGCACGCTCACTTGTACCGCGAGAATTAATTGATCGCCCCAAGATGGGTTTTGCAATTCCTTGCGCGCAGTGGTTACGAACAGGGCTAAAGGAGATGAGCTTTGATTTGCTTACGGATTTAACTGCACAAAATCGAGGATGGTTTGATACTAAAGAAGTTACCAACATACTTAACGATCACATGAAGGGGCGCGATCACGAGTTAGTGATTTGGCCGATGCTCATGCTCGAACTTTGGGCTAGGACTTGGCTCGATCAGCCATCAAAGTAGAGTACAAATCTTGATGATCGCGGACTAGGCGTTCCACTCCGTATCTAGCCATTGTGTATTCGTAGGCAGCATCGCCCAATTTATGGCGAAGTTCATTATCGCCAAGAAGTTTTGATACCGCTGATACAAGGTCTTGCGTTGAAATTTCTGTGACTATGCCGGTCTTACCATCTAAAACAATTTCGCTAACGGAGCCGACATTAGTTGCTATCACTGGCAAATGTGCCATACCTGCTTGAATCAAACTCAAAGGAGTTCCTTCGTTATCACTTGTAAGTATTAGAAAATCAGATACAGCCAATACAGTTTCAACTTCTTCACACCATCCCAAGAAAGTAACAGGAAGAGATTCATCCCTTGCTCGTTCTGTGCAGTAATCCAATAGTTCACCAGCGCCTGCCACTAAGAAGTGAACATTGGCACCATCTTTATTCAACTGCGCAACAACATCAAGAAATCTATCCGGCCGTTTGATCTTTGTGATTCTTCCTATAAATGCACAGTACGTTTTTGTAGGGTCAAGGTGAAGAGTGGCGCAGGCTGCAGCACGTTCAGGAATGATGCCAAGGCGAAGCCCCGGGGACATGACAGAGAATTTCGCTGCCGTGCCGACACCTTCAGCAAGTAAATCATCCATCACCTTTTTACCAACGGCCAGTAATCTAGTTGTAAATAACGCGAGAACGCTCTCAATTGTGATAACAATTTGCGTCTTCACTTTTCCGAAATACCCATGCAGTAAATGCCCATGAAAGGTATGAACTCGAATTGATCTCTTTCCTGAGAGTAAAGATGCGATACGACCGATAACTCCAGCTTTTGCTGTGTGCGTATGAATAATGTCTGGTTCGAAACTTCTAATCTCTTTAATAATTTGGATAAATGATCCTATGTCGGCCCCTAGCGAAATAGATCGGCCCAGCCCTTTGATACGAGTAGCCGAGATATCTTTAGCAACCGAATCGAGATAGTCAGATTCGTCCTCGCCGCAGAATCCGGTAAAAAGTTGATGATTAAAGCGGAGGGGATCAATCCCACGCATAAGTCCCGAAACCTGGACCGCGGGGCCACCAACATTCATTCTGGCTATGATTCGCATAACGCGAATGCGTCCATCGTGACTTTCGGCCATGGGAGTATCTTGTCTCAAATAATTTCTCAATGCACCGCTGACTCACTTGAACGAGCAGCACAGTCATTAATGTCTGGTGCTTTAGTGGCATTTCCCACCGAAACTGTTTACGGATTAGGCGCGGATGCTACAAATGCTTCTGCGGTAGCCAGAATATACGAAGCCAAAGGCCGACCTTCAGATCATCCACTTATCGTTCATGTATCGAGCATGGAAAAAATCTCACGATGGGCGCGCGAAATACCTGTGTATGCAATTTCTTTAGCTCGAGATTTTTGGCCCGGACCAATGACATTGGTGATGCTGCGTAGTGAATTGGCAAAGGATTTCATCACTGGCGGGCAAGATAGCGTTGCAATTCGCGTACCGGCTCACGCTATCGCTTTAGCTCTGCTCTCGGAATTCGAAAATATGGGCGGTCTAGGTGTTGCCGCACCAAGCGCTAATCGCTTTGGACAAGTGTCGCCAACAACGTCGAAAGCAGTAGAAGAAGAAATTGGAGAATTTCTCTTCGAAGGTGATCTAATTTTGGACGGGGGGCCATCCCTTGTAGGTGTTGAGTCCACAATCATCGATTGCACATCATCTACTCCGAAGATCTTGAGACCAGGTGCCATTACTCGCGAAATGATTGAAGAATGTATTGGGCAATCAATACTCGAAAATACAAATTCGGAAATACGCGTGTCAGGTTCGCTCGAAAGTCATTACACACCTAAAGCGGAAGTAATTCTTGGCGCAATGGCCGAACCCGGTGAGGGATTCATTGCATTCTCTACTGTGAAGACACCAGATGGAGCAATCAGATTAGCTTCACCAGCGACTATCGAAGATTACGCTCGAACGCTTTACGCTGCTTTACGTTCGGCGGACGCACAAAAAATTAAACGTATTGCAGTTCTTCAACCAGAAGGCGACGGGTTAGCGATAGCCATCCGTGATCGGCTTACTCGAGCGGCCGGAAAAGAAATAATCTAAACGCGCTTGCATAAGATTGCGAACCCGATACGCTGATTATCTACTGGCTTATCGGAGAGGTTTAAAAAATGATTGTTGAAATTAGTGGCGCGAAATTAAATGTTGAAGTTCTTGGAGAAAAAGGTAAACCTGTACTGATTGCCCATCATGGCGGCGGCGGAATTGGCTCACTTGCAGAACCAAAATCAACTTTCGGGCCTCTTTCGGACCTCTTCCAGGTAGTTGTTTTTGATGCCCGTGGCTGCGGAAGAAGCGAAGCCGTTGAGCCATATTCACACGCCCAATGGGCTGCCGACGTTGAAGGACTTCGCGAGTGGATTGGTGCGGAAAAGATTGTCGTAACTGGCGGTTCCTACGGCGGCTTTATCGCAATGGAGTATGCGATTGCTTATCCAGATCGAGTAATGGCGATGATTCTGCGTGATACATCGCCGGACGCGACTAACTTTGAAACTTTAAAAGATAATGCACGTGCACAAACTCGCGTCACTCTTAACTGGGAAAACTTTGATCGCTACTGGGGTGGAACGATTCGCGATGACGCTGATCTAAAAGCTTGTTGGGCCGAACTCATTCCACTCTATGACTTTGAATATGATCCTGAAGTTTCTAGCGCTCGCGTTGAAGCTGGTATTTATCGCCACGAGGCACATAACTGGTGCTTCCAGCACAACACCCCTATCTATGATCTAAAACCAGCGCTGCCAAATGTGTTGTGCCCGACTTTGGTGACTGTCGGACGTACCGACTGGGTTACACCCGTGGCTTCAGCCGAAACAATCGCTTCATTAATTCCTAACTCACGACTTGTAATCTTTGAAAAATCTGGCCACTCTCCTCAATTCGAAGAAGCAGAGTTATTCCAACAAACGATGCGTGATTTCATCGCCGATTACTTGCCAGAGGTTAAGTAGTCCTAAATGCCCACTCGCAAAGTACTGACCGTTGCCTCAAGCGAGGGTATATCTGTTGATATTCCATACTTTGAGGTAATTGGTCAACGTCAAGGTCCAACTTTGACGGTACTAGCGGGCGTGCATGGGGCGGAGTACACATCTATCGCTGCAGCGAAAGAATTCGTTGCGCAGCTAGATCCGTCGCAGGTGTCCGGGAAACTTGTCGTTGTTCCGATTGTAAATATTCTAGGATTTTGGGCTCGCTCGGCTTTTGTTGTTCCTGCCGATGGAAAGAATCTCAATCGCAGTTTTCCTGGCAAAGCAGATGGAACATTTACCGAAGTCTTAGCGCACCATATATTCCAGAACTTCATAGTCGGGTCGGATTATCTCCTTGATATGCATGCGGGCGACATTCCTGAAGCGCTTGAACCGTTTACTATTTTCGAGGAATCTAATGTCGAAGATAGATCGCTAGTAATGGCTTCTGCATATGGTTTGGCACATGTGATTCGCCAGAGCACTGCAGTGCGCGTCGTTGCCGGAAGTACATGTGCATCTGCTGCAGATATCGGTATCCCTGCAATCATTGCCGAATCTGGCCAGAATGGTGTTCTTGATCGAAACGCGATTGATATTCACCTTGCAGGTGTTATTAATTTGGCTCGAACTCTTGGAGTGCTAGATGGAGAACCATTTGCTCCGCGTCCGCTCACCACACACGATGGCTGGCATTGGTTGCGCACTAATCGCGCGGGCTGGTGGAACCCACTCGTAGCAACTGGTGCACGAGTTAAAGCAGGCGAATTGCTTGGCACAATGAGTGATCTATGGGGAGATGTTTTCGCACAAATTACAGCCCCAGAGGCCGGAACTTTGCTCTTTCAAACAAGTAGCCCAGCAGTATCTGCTGATGGCTTGTTAGTGGGACTTGCGCGCGACTAACGGTGCAAGAATTTTCTCAATAACGCCAGCGCCGGCAAGGAGTCGTTGGTCAGTTCCGATAAGCGTTGAAAGTTGTAATCCAATCGGCAGTCCATCCTCGCTCCAGCCACACGGAATTGAAATTGCAGGGTCTCCCGTGATGTTGAAGATACCTGTAAACATTCCTTCTGCAGCGCCTTCAGGAGTGTCGACAGGTGGCGTTGTTGCTGGTGCCACGTATGGAGTGCAAGGAGTTAACAAAAGATCGATGTCGTCGTAAATTGCAGCAACCGAGGGCAACAGTTCAATTCTGCGTGCCAGTGCCTTTTGGTATGAATCTTTATTAACTTCGCGCGCGGATTGAAGTAGACGTAAAGTTTCCGGTCCATAATGTTCAGGGGCGGATTCCACTTTACTTCCATGAACTTGCCATGCTTCATATAGCAAGATATCTCCGAAAGTTTCTTCAATAGAAGGAAAAGGCGTTCCTTCGATCTCTACTAGCGTTGCGCCTGCATCCTTTAGCGCATCAAGGGAATCGGTAATTGCTTTGCGAACATTTGGTTGAAGTTCGGCGGCTAGTAGCTGAGATTTAATGTACCCAATCCTTAGGCCATTGATTGGCAGAGCGTCGATTGTTTTACTTTCGCCCACTAAAGCGTTGAAGACACGTGCGGTAGTTGCCACGTTATTAGCCAACAATCCGACATGATCAAATGTTGGCGAAAGTGGAGTTACCCCGCCGATTGGCAACGCTCCAAAACTTGGTTTAAATCCAACAACTGCACAGTAATGAGCGGGTATTCGAATTGATCCGCCAGTATCTGTCCCGAGTGCAACTTCACACACTCCTGCACCGACGAGAGCAGCCGAACCGCCGCTAGATCCGCCAGCGGTTCTTTCTGGGTTATAAGGGTTCATTGCCTCTGGAATATCTGGATGTGTCGCACCAGCGGCGTATTCAAGTAAGGATGTTGCAACGAATACATCGGCACCAAGTTCGCGAAGCCGTGCAATTACTGGCGCATCCTCTTTCGCCGAATCCGATTTCATACCTTCTGGATTTCCATTGCCCCGTGGCTGGCCCTTGATATCGATAATGTCCTTGACTGCAATCTGGATGCCATGAAGTGGGCCAGAGGCGGCACGTAATGGAGCTTCCAAAATCTTTGATATCGCGCCAAGTGGGCGTCCCAAACGCTCACATCTTTCATATGCAGCAAGGAGTTCAAGATTTGCCACTTCACAGATGCGTTCGCCACGCTCAATCGACTGAATCAAGGTCCCCACATAATTAGTGAGCGGACCCTTAAGGTCTCGCATTAAATCGTCAACTTCAGTCTTGCGCTTGCGCACCGTAAGGTCACGATAAATACCGCTATGGGTTTTTGCGCTCGCTCGATTAAAGGTAACGAGCCTATCTAAGGATGCTTCGATATCGCTTGGATCAAATCCATCAAAACTTTCAGGTTTTACCGGTGCTTGCGCCAGAACTTCATGGGCAATTGCTTTCATTAATGGGCGCCAACGAGGATCATCCAAAGCATCGGCAATTGAAAGGTCAGAAACTGCACCTGCATAAAGCATTGCGCCATATGCCTCTTTGCCCCAAAGAAACCCAAGGATATTTTCAGTGGCTTGCGCATAAGGCAGAGCATCTACAAGTTCACGAACGCGTGGGGTGATCTCATTTCCAACTAACTCGCCAATTCGGAATGTGCCGATATTTCCTTGCATGATTCGTCCCGGAGCTAAGTAATCTGCGCCGAAATTTACAAAGCTAACGATGACACGCTCTGCCCCAACAACTTCCGAAAGTTCGTTAGCGGTTAATCCATTTTGCCAAGTAACGACATAGCCGTTTGGTGTGAGGCGATTACGGAGTAACTCCGCGGCGCTCTTTGTGTGATGACTCTTTACTGCAATAGCAACTCTCTCCAGTTTTTCTGGTAAATCTTCAGGGAGTACGGCTCGAGCCTTGACAGTAAAATTCTCTACAGGGCCTTCAATTGTTATCCCATTGGAATTCAGTGCATCGACGTGCGCGCTATCGGTATCACAGAAAAGAATGTCATGTCCGGCTCTAATTAAATGTGCGCCGATAGTTCCGCCAATTGCGCCCGCGCCGATAATGGTGAGTTGCATTTCTCTCCTAGAGTTCTGACGTAAGCGCTTTCCGAAGTTGGAAAATTGTGGTTGTATAGTTACATGACAAAGACGAAAGTAGCGGTAGTTACAGGAGCAGCACAAGGTATTGGTAGCGCTATCGCGGATATTTTGCGAACCGCCGGGCATACAGTCCACGGTGTCGATCGCGAGCAAGTCGATCTTTCACAGTCATCAGAAGTCAATAAGTATTTTGCCGAACTTGGCGAGGTCGACATACTCGTCAATTGTGCCGGCGGTGTTGTGGGGCAAACCCATCACCCCTTGGAAGAGATCACAGATGCTGATTGGCATGCTATTCTCAATGCGAACATTCAAACAACTTTCAATTGCACCCGCGCTGTAATTACGCAAATGAAAGCAAAAAAGTGGGGGCGTATTGTAAATATTTCTTCAGGTGCGGGCCGCAGCGTGAGTTTGACTGGAATTCAGGCGTACTCCACTGCAAAAGCAGCGCAGATTGCCTTCACTCGCCAGATGGCTTTTGAAGTTGGCCAATTTGGAATCACAGTCAATTGCATCGCCCCAGGCTTCGTTTTGTCGAACCCATCCACGATTAAACAATGGGAAAGCTATGGCGCTGAAGGACAAGCAAAACTGATTTCCGGAATTGCAACTCGCCGCCTAGGGAAAGCCTCTGATATTGCGAATGGCGTACTTTTTTTCACGCAAGAAAGTTCTGAATGGGTTACTGGTCAGTGTTTATCTATCGATGGCGGGCATTCGCTCTTTTAAATTCTTTATAACGATTTGGTCACGGTTTCATAACGCTTTGATTACGATTATCTATAAAGTCGCTGATTCATTTTTATTGCCCTAGGGTTCTTTCACCCAAGGACAGAATTATTTTCTGTTCGCAATTCTTGTACACCTGTTAGGAGAGTACCGAATGGAATTCAACAAGAAGAAAGCAGGAACTCTTGTTGCAGCACTCGTCGTATTAGCTACCACCATCGTACCGATGACAGCTCATGCTGATAATGCTGCACCAAAAGGCGATTTGATTTTTGTTCGTAACCAAGATTTCGCAACATTCGATCCCGATCTAGCTCAGAATGATTCACTCTTCATTCAACAGCAGATTTTCGAACCTCTTTACATGATCAGCGATGACGGCAAGTCCGTTTCTCCTTATCTTGCAAAGAGTGCCAAAGTCGGAAAAGACAAGTTAACGTGGACAATCAAACTTCGCACGGACATTAAGTTCAGCGATGGATCTGCAATGACATCTGCCGACGTTAAGTTCTCACTTGATCGTGCAACAAAGGGCGACGGTTGGGGCTTCCTTAACACCGCCATTGACACAGTGACAGCTCCTGCGGCTGACACAGTTGTTATCAAGACAAAGTTTGCATGGGCACCTTTGCTTTCAGACCTTGCTTGCTTCTCTAACTCTATTTTGCCAAACAAATTTGGTGGAAAGACTGAAGCTGCATTCCTTAAGTCTCCAATTGGAACAGGTCCATTCAAGTTTGATCATTGGACCCCAGGAACTGAAATCAAGTTCATTGCCAATAAGAACTACTGGCAGCCAGGAAAGCCATATTTGAACTCAGTTACATGGAAGTATGTTGTAGATGACAACACCCGTGAATTGATGCTCAAAGGTGGACAAGCAGATATCAACGAAGAGCCACCAGCAACGTCAATCGCGTCGCTCAAGGCTTCATCGGGTATCGAAGTTGGTCTATTCCCAGCTGCTCAATCACGCTACTTGATGTTCAACGAGAAGATTCCAGCGCTTGCAGATGTGCATGTACGTCGCGCAATTTCATATGCGATTGACCGTGCTGCTTTGATCAAGGTTGTACTTGCAGGCAATGGTTTTGCCTCGAACTCAATCTTGTCTCCGAACACATCGTTCTACGATCCAAACTCTGGCGGACTTCAATACGACATGAAGAAGGCTGCTTTCGAGCTTGGTAAGTCAGGATTTGCCAAGGGCTTAAAGCTAGAACTCCTTGTTGCCACGGGCGACACTCAAGACAATGCAGTCGCAAATATTCTCCAGGCTTCCCTTAAGAAGCTTGGTGTTACTTTGACGATTGTTAGCCAAGAGCCAAAGGTAAAGCGCGCAACTCAGAAGGCAATGACTTACCAAATGACAACTTCAGGCTGGACAATGGATATCACTGATCCAGATGAGTTGTTGAGTTTTGCATTGACTCCAGAAGGCGGAACACACTCCTTCTACACGAACTACAACAATGAAAAGGTAAACGCAGCGGTTAATAGAGGTCAAACAAATGTTGATCCTAAGGTCCGTCAGAACGCCTACTCATATGTACAGAAGACAGTTGCAGCAGAAGCAATGATGGGCTTCTTGTATAACGCTCCTTATAAGTATGCATGGACCAGCAAGATCACTGGTTTCTATGTAACACCTACTTATAACTACCACATGGAAGATGTTAAGAAGGCCTAAATTCCTTCGCTTTAACATAACTTCCAATACTTAAGAGAGGACGGGTGGCACTAAGTTGAGTTACTTCACCTATGTAGGTAAAAGACTCATCCAACTGCTACCCGTTCTCTTTGGTATTTCAGTATTTGTTTTCACAATTGTTCATTTGATTCCCGGGGAACCAGCCGATGTATTGCTGGGGCAAAATGCAACACCAGCGCGCGTTGCGATACTCAATCACAAACTTGGAATTGATCGTCCGATTGTGATCCAGTACCTAAATTTCGTTTGGGATGCCATGCATTTCTCACTCGGCACAAGTTTCTATAACAAGGAGTCTGTGGCAAGCCTAATTATTGCCCGGCTCCCAGCTACAGCGATGTTGCTCTCGGGCGGCGTAATTCTTTCGATCCTCATTGCGCTCCCACTTTCAATCTTGGCAGCGTCAAAGCGCGGTGCCTGGCGCGACCAGATCGTGCGCGCAGTTCCAATTGTTGGACTTGGCATGCCTCAAGTGTGGGTGGGCATCATGCTTATCTTGCTCTTTGGGCTGAAGTTTCCACTCTTTCCGGTCAGCGGATTTGGTGACACTTTCACTCAGCATCTACGCAGCGTGTTTTTGCCCTCGCTCTCAATTGCAATTCTGCTTTCGCCAATCTTGATCAGAAGTTTGCGAGCAAGCATGCTTGAGATTCTCGATTCGGACTTTATTCTCACTGCAAGAGCTAAGGGTATTAGCCAGACAAGAATCACCATTGTTCACGTGCTCCGCAATGCAATTATCGCGTCCGTAACTGTGCTCGGCGTCAATATCGCTTATCTAGTTGGCTCAACAGTTATCGTAGAAAGAATTTTCGTAATCCCAGGGTCGGGATCTTTAATGATTGATGCAATCGCCCGTCGCGATTATCCAATCGTTCAAGGCGTGACACTCTTTTTTGCAATAGTAGTAGTGGCGGTCAACCTCATTACGGATCTAGTTCACGCTGCGCTAGATCCCAGGGTGGCCCTCAAGTGAAATCAAATAAAACTTTCTATTTTGGTTTAACAATGTTGGGCACGATTGTCTTAGCAGCAATCTTTGCTCCCTTGATTACTCGCTTTGACCCGATCGAACAAGACCTCATGACAACTTTAAGTAGTCCGAATGCAACCCACTGGCTTGGAACCGATGCATTTGGTCGAGATGTATTCTCTCGAATTATCTTCGGAGCCCGGATTGACTTGACCATCGGAATATTGGCTGTGCTCTTGCCATTTATCGTAGGCGTCACGCTAGGTCTAGTAACGGGTTGGTTTGGTGGAAGATTCGATTCATTCATTATGCGAATCGTAGACACGGTGATTGCGTTTCCCTTTTACGTTCTTGCAATTGCCCTTGTTTTCATCTTCGGTCCAGGTGTTAAGAGCATGATTGTTGCGATCTCGCTCGTTGGTTGGGTCGCCTATTGCAGAATTGTTCGTGCAAATGTTTTAGTAGCAAAAGCCCAAGATTATGTACATGCGGCAACGTTGACCGGATTACCAACGACTCGCATTCTGCGCAAACACCTTCTGCCAAATGTAATTTCTCAAGCAATTGTCTTTTCGATGAGCGATATCGTTTTGAGCATTTTGGCGATTGTTTCCTTAGGTTATCTCGGCTTGGGAGTCGCAGTTCCAACTCCCGAATGGGGTTCAATGATTCAAGAAGGACAGCCTTACTTATTGCAGCAGTGGTGGATTGCAACTATCCCTGGCTTTATGGTTGTAATTGTCGGCTTCTCACTATCTCTTATTGGCGACGGACTTGTCGCACGATTGGAGCGATAGAGATGTCTACGCCTCTTATTCGTGTAGAAGATCTGTCGGTTGAGATCAAAACTGGACGCGGGCTCCTAAAAGCTATCCGAGGAGTTTCTTTTGAAGTCGGAGCCGGGGATTCAATCGGAATCGTTGGCGAATCAGGCAGCGGAAAATCAATTACCTTAAAGGCAATCTTGGGGTTGTTACCTAATAATGCTCAGGTAACTGCAGGAAAGATATTTATCAAAGGTGTTGATGCCAGCACGCTTAATAAGAAGGCACGTAGAGCGCTGATCTCAGAAACCGCCGGAATGGTTTTTCAGGATGCAATCGCAGCCCTTAATCCCGTGATTTCAGTTGGCGCGCAGATTGCCGAAGTTCCCCGTTTTCGTTTAGGCCAATCTAAAAGCGAAGCTCGCGCAACAGCGCTCAAGCTAATGCAACAGGTCGGTATTTCTGACGGTGAAGAACGCTTTGATTTATATCCACATCAACTCTCTGGCGGTCTGCGACAAAGAATTGCTATTGCTATTGCATTATCGAGCAACCCGCAAGTTCTTTTCTGTGACGAACCAACAACTGCGCTGGATGTAACAATCCAAGCTCAAGTTTTGCGTCTACTTCTCGAACTACGTCGCGATTCTGGCCTGGGACTCGTTTTTGTTACCCACGATCTCGCAGTCGTTAACGAAATATGTGACTCCATAAAAGTTATGTACGCAGGAAAATTTGTAGAAATTGGCGGAGTTGACGATACCTTCAATCGCCCTACACACCCTTACACATATTCATTGCTGAAAGCGGCACCAGATCCTGAAGCAGTAGTCTCCCGACTTTTCACCATTGGCGGAGAAGCTCCCAATTTAACTTTGCCCGTCCTCGGATGCCCTTTCGCCCCACGTTGTTTCACTGCGGTTGCAGAGTGCGGCACTTCAGAACCTGAGCTGCGCGCGGTAGAGAATTCGCAATCTGCTTGCTTTAATTCTCACGAGCATAAAAGTTGGCGCGCGGCAGAGCAGAAGTCGGGAGCCCTTTAATGACATCCACTGAAATTGTTCCAATTGCATCATCCGGACTTGTTAAGCACTTTGCCAAAAAGCAATCAGCGCTTGCACGTTTCCGCAAGAAACCAGTATTTAGCGTTCCAGCGGTAGATGGTGTTTCTATAGCGATCAAGACAGGTGAAACCCTTGGCCTTGTCGGAGAATCTGGTTGCGGAAAATCAACCTTGGGCAGAACTCTTGTTGGGTTGTATGCAGCTACAAATGGTGACATTGAACTTTACGGGAACAAGGTGGGCGAAAAACGAACCCTCGAAGAGCGTAGAAAAGTGCAGATGATTTTCCAGGATCCCTTCTCTTCGCTTAACCCCCGTATGACAATTGGTGCGATGCTCTCTGAGGCGTTGCTTTTCCATAATTTAGTTCCGAAAGATAAAGTTCAAGATCGTTGCACGGAACTTCTCGCTCTTGTAGGACTTCCCACCGATTCACTTAATTCTTACCCACGTCAATTCTCTGGCGGTCAACGTCAACGAATCGGCATTGCGCGTGCGCTAGCTCTTGAGCCTAAAGTTCTGATCGCAGATGAAGCTGTTTCGGCACTGGATGTTTCGGTACAAGCCAGCGTGGTAAACCTACTTATGGATCTTAAGCGCGATTTAGGCTTAACGATGCTATTTATTTCGCACAATATTGCTGTTGTCCGTCAGGTCAGTGACCGAATTGCTGTGATGTACCTCGGCAGAGTGGTTGAGGTTGGACCAACCGAGGAAGTATTTACCAATCCTTCGCACCCTTATACAAAGTTGTTATTGAGCTCGGTTCCTAAAATGCACACCGGGTCACAGATTTCGCAAGCACCTGCCGGCGAATTGCCATCTATGGCCAGCATTCAATCCGGTTGTAGGTTTCGCAGCAGGTGTCCGATTGCGATCGGAGAATGCGCGACTGTGGACCCAGAACTGCACGCAATTAATTCAGGCCATCAAGCAGCTTGCTTGTTGGTCAAGTAATACTTAAGGAGCGGGTATGTCGGCAGTGCACGGACCAATAATTATCGGAAGCGAAAGAAGCGAAGCCGGAATTCCTGCAGCAATGGAGATTTTGCGTGCAGGTGGCAGTGCACTTGATGCAGTAGAACGTGGACTGCGAATGTGTGAAGACAATTTAGAAGATCATTACATCGGAACAAGCGGACTTCCAAATGCACGTGGAATTGTCGAACTAGACGCATCAATCATGGTCGGCTCGACACGCGCTTTCGGAGCAGTCGCTGCTATCAAAAATTACCCAAACCCAATTTCAATCGCACGAAAGGTGATGGAGGAACTTCCTCAGCACGCACTTCTCGTTGGTGAAGGAGCCGAAGCTTTCGCTGAATATTTAGGATTTAGCAAAGCCGAATTGCTAACTCCAGAGGCTAAGAAGTTGTGGAAAGATCAACTCAAAACAATTAATAGCGAATCCATTGAAGGCGAAAACACAAAGGCCACGACTGGTGATGAACGTTACCGAATGGCCTCGCTCGAACTTGTAAAACGTATGGCGCCACATGAAGGCCCATGGGGAACTATTAATATCATCGCACTTGATAAATCAGGTGAATTGGTTTGCGGCGTCAGTACAAGTGGTTATCCATACAAGCACCCAGGGCGTGTTGGGGATTCTGCTGTACCTGGCGCTGGTAATTATTCCGATATCCGTTATGGCGCAGCAGCTTGTACTGGTCGCGGAGAATTGGCACTTCGTAGCGGTGCCGCCCGCACAATCGTCGAAAATATTCGAGCCGGGATGTCACCAGAGGATGCATGTACCGCAGCGCTTCTTGAAGCTGCCGCGTTACCTGATGATTTCCGCGCCGAACTTCGTTGTTTAGCGTTAACCCCGGATGGACGCCATGGTGGCGCATCTGGCATGCAAGGCTCTACATACACACTGATGACAGAACATTCCACCGGCCCAGAATTTCACCCAAGGAGACCACTATGAAAATCTTTATCTCAAGCGACATGGAAGGCACAGCTGGAGTCGTCGATTGGAATCAATGCATTGCGGGAAATCCGGAATATCAGTATTACCGCGGCTTGCTTCAAAATGAGATCAACGCGAGTATAAAAGGCGCTCAAGCGGCCGGGGCTAAAGAATTTCTCGTAAACGATTCACACTCTGCAATGCAGAATCTATATCCAGATAAGTTAGAGGGTAACGCTCGCTACCTTTCAGGTAAGCAGAAGCCCATGTACATGATGCAAGGACTTGATAGCACTTATGATGCAATCTTCTTTGTTTCCTATCACGGTTCAATGAGCAGCGAAGCGTCAGTTCTTTCTCACACCTATAACCCACGTGCGATTGCTGATATTCGCCTCAACGGTGAATTCGTATCTGAAGCTGGCTTGAATGCATTAGTCGCACAGGCATATGGAGTACCCATCGTGCTTGTCACCGGAGATGAGACCACAGAAGTAGAAACCCGTATGTGGGCACCTGATGTAGTTGCCGCAGTTGTAAAGAAGAGCGTGACACGGTTTGCTGCTGACAGCATGCACCCAAATCAAGCATGCGATTTGATCTTCGAAAAGGCTAAAGAAGCCATCACCAACCTCAAATCAATGTCTGCACCAAAGATTGCTCTTCCAGCAACTATCGAAATCACTTTCCATAATAATGATTTTGCTGATATGGCCACATGGTTACCCGGCACAAAGAAGACTGGCACAAAGAAAGTTGAGTTAACCGATGCCGATCCACTTCAACTCTTCCGCCGATTCATCACAACGGTAATTCTTACCCGCACAATTGTTGAATGGAGCTAAAAATGAGCCAAACAGAAGTTCTAGCAGGCAAAACAGCAGTAATTACAGGTTCAGGCAATGGCATTGGACGTGCAACTGCAAAGGCAATGGCGCAAGCAGGGGCGAATGTAGTTGTCTCAGATGTAATTGAAGCAGATGGAGAACGCACCGTTCAAGAGATTGTCGATGCGGGTGGCAAAGCGATTTTCGTAAAGGCCGATGTCTCTCAAGCTAGCGATGCCGAAAACCTCATCGCTACCTGTGTCACAACATATGGCGGGATTGACGTTCTTGTAAATAACGCTGGAATTGGAGGAGGGCAACTTCGTCTGCACGAGATTGTTCCCGAAGATTTCGACCGCGTTGTTAATACAAATTTACGTGGAACGTTCTTGATGTCAAAATTTGCTATTCCTCATTTTTTAGCAAAGGGTGATGGGCGTATTGTAAATATTGCATCTACTTACGGTTTAGTTGGGGCTCCTAAAGCTGCGGCATATTGCGCATCCAAAGGCGCGATCATTAACTTAACCCGCCAAATGGCTGTCGATTATGGACACGACCACATCAGAGTCAATGCAATCTGCCCGGGATATATCGATACAAGCCTTGGACGTCGTAAGGCAACGTTGAGTCAAGAAGAATTTGATGCCGCTACAGCTCGTCGCGAAAAAGCTGCCGGAATGCAACCTCTTGGCCGCCAAGCTCAACCAGTAGAAGTTGCGAACGTTGCGGTCTTTTTGAGTTCCGACGGAGCTTCATTTATGACGGGCTCTATTGTGACTGTCGATGGCGGATGCGTCACAACATTCAATTATGGCGAGGCAAGTAACTAACGAAGTGAACGCCCCGATAAATATTGTCGATGTGATCTGCGTTCCAGTTCGCTCTGGATTTTTCGTGGACGACCAAGCTGCAATATTGGCTGGCGCAGGTCACGACGGCTTTGCCTATGTGGGAAACCCGGTAACACCTGGCTTTACTTCAATTCGTCAAGCAGGTGAGGCTGTTTCGGTGATGTTGGTAATGAGCGATGGACAAGTTGCGCACGGAGATTGCGCAGCCGTGCAGTACTCGGGCGTTGGTGGGCGCGATCAACTATTTAACTCTGAACTCGCAGTCAAAGATATTCAAACTTATCTCATACCGCTCTTGGTGGGCAGAGCAATTACTACCTTTAAAGAGATTGCCTCACTTGTAGATAATTTCCATATAGATGGCCATCGGTTACATACGGCAATTCGCTATGGGGTTACTCAAGCGGTGTTGGATGCTGTGGCAAAGTCTCAAAGTCTGACCATGGCGGAAGTGATTAAGAATGAATATTCAACAGGCGTCGAAATTGCTCCTGTTCCAATGTTTACGCAATCAGGCGATGATCGATACAACAATGTAGATAAAATGATTGCTAAAGAGGCTCAAGTTCTTCCACATGGATTAATCAATAACGTAGAAACAAAGTTAGGGAGTAACGGCGAAATATTTGCTGATTATCTTCGGTGGGTCCATGATCGGGTTCTTTCACTTCGCTCTAATCCCGATTACAACCCGACTCTACATTTTGATGTTTATGGAACCATCGGTCTAGCGTTTAATAAGGATATTTCAAAAATCGCCAGCTATCTCACTTCTCTTGAGGCGATTGCAGATCCGTTCCAACTTCGACTAGAGCATGTAATCGATGGTGGAAGCCGTGATGCACAGGTTGAGTATTCACTCGGACTAAGGAATGTACTTAAAGAGCGCGGCAGCAAAGTTCAGATTGTTGTTGATGAATGGTGCAACTCTCTGGAAGATATCGAAGTATTTGTTTCAGCAGGCGCCGCTGATGTCATACATGTTAAGACTCCGGACTTAGGTGGAATCAATAACACAATTGAAGCGCTTCTCCTTGTGCTTCGAAGTGGTTTGGGCGCTTATTGCGGCGGTACATGCAACGAAACTGATCGTTCCGCGCAGGTGTCCGCACATATAGCCATGGCTTGTGGCGCGATTCAAATTCTTGCCAAGCCTGGCATGGGCGTTGATGAAGGCATGATGATCGTGGGAAATGAAATGGCAAGAGTTACAGCCCTTGTTGCTAGTCGTAAATAGAAATCCATCTAGGTAGAGAGCAGGTCGGCGCATGTCTGAAGGTCTCAAATTCGACGCAAATGATGATGCATATATTGAAGAGCTCACCACATATGTAGCGATGCCGACCGTTAGCCGTGATGCAGATGCTGAAACGATGCACTCTGCGGCCGCGTGGTTAGCCTCTCAATTAGCGTTTGCCAATGGTCGAGTAGTGCCAACTGCGGGTCACCCAGTGGTCCGTGCCGATTGGTTACAAGCATCTGGCGCTCCGACGATATTGGTATATGGCCATTATGACGTTCAGCCAACAGGTGATCTCGCCGAATGGAAAACGCCACCTTTTGAACTTATTCGCGATGGAGATGTTGTACGCGGTCGTGGGGCAACTGACGATAAGGGTCCCGTGCTTATAGTTCTAAAAGTTGCACAAGCATTTATGGCGCAAGAGAAAGCGCTACCTCTTAACGTGAAATTTCTCTTTGAAGGGGAAGAAGAGATTGGGAGCCCAAACCTTCCTGCTTTTCTGCGCGAGAATGCCGAAGATCTTGCTGCCGATTTAGTTATCTCTGCAGATGGTGCCATGTGGCGCCCAACAGAACCTTCACTTTCAATTGCATCAAAGGGGCTCGTATCTTTAGATATCGAAGTAACCGGTGCAACAGATGATCTGCACTCCGGTCGCTACGGAGGCACAGTCGCAAATCCCGTACATGTCTTAGCTAATGTTCTTGCCGGCTTACATAATTCAGATGGCAGCGTTGCTGTTCATGGCTTTTATGATGGAATTCCAGAATTAAGCGATTCACGACGTGCCGATATTGCGGCAGTAACTTTTGACGATGAGGAATATCGCAAGAATCTTGGCCTGGATGCTGTATTTGGCGAGGCTGGATATTCAACTCTTGAGCGTTTGTGGGAACGACCAACGCTCGAAGTGAATGGAGTTAAGGCTGGCGGAAAGTACACAGTAATTCCACACCTTGCCACAGCTCATATTTCTTGCAGACTTGTTCCGGGGCAAGACCCTGCCAATGTACTTCGTGCAATCACTTCGCACTTAACGCAATTGGATTATCCCGGCACCAAAATTAACGTTAAAACTGATAAGGGTGGTGTACCTGCTTACACAATCCCAGCTGATCACCCTTCGATTCGAGCCGCTAAGGCTGCTTTAGAAGTTGTCTATCCAGGAGAAGAAGTTCTCTTGGCTGTTATCGGGGGCACTCTTCCTGCAACAGCCCTCTTCGAAGATTTCCTTGGAGCTAAAACTCTCTTCTTCTCTTTTGCCACTGCAGATGAAAAACACCACGCGCCTAACGAATTTATGCGGATATCGCGTTTGCGCGAAGGTATGCGCGCATGGGAGCACTTGTGGCGCCTGTTGGCCGATGGTCCACATCGTTTGGCACCTGTGGTTAGAGTTAAGAAATGAGCACCGATCCCTATATTTCATACGGCTACCTAAAAGCCGGTGTAGATCTCCCCGAATTTACTTTAGCTCCAGAATTTGATCGAGTACCGCCATATGAGTCAGACATTTCAAAAGAAGATCAAGATCGTGCCGCAAAACTTATGCGCGAAAATATTGTGATTAGTTTGCATGATCACCCTGTTCGTTTTCCAGATGACATGCGCCAAACCCCTGAATACAACAGGACAGGTCGCCAACACACAGCTTTTGCTGGATTGCGTGAATCTGGCATGACGGTCATATTCGACAACATGATGGATGGAACCGCCTGCGTCACCGGAAATGCGCCGTGGCGATGGCTAGATATCATCACTGATTTAGGTATGCGCCAAGCAGATATCGCACATCAAGATTTTGTTACGGTCATTCGCACAATCGAAGATATTGAATTTGCTCACAAGAACGGCAAAGTTGGATTGCTCTTTGGTCTAGAAGCAGCGACTCCAATCGAAAACGAAATTGATCGACTCGATGTCCTTTATGGACTGGGGCTACGACAAATTGGTATTGCATACTCTGATGCAAATTCTTTAGGCAGTGGCCTTAATGAAACAAATGAATCGGGGCTCACCGATTTCGGGCGACGAGCAATTAGACGGATGAACCAACTTGGTCTAGCAATTGATATTTCGCATTCATCAGATCGCACAGGAATAGAAACCTGCCAGACGAGCGAACGCCCTGTCTTTATGACCCATGCAGGAGCGCGCTCTGTTTGGAACACAGCGCGTATGAAATCTGATGAGGTACTAATAGAAGTGGCAAAGACGGGCGGGGTAATTGGTATGTCCGCAGCGCCACACACCACGCTCTCGCATGAGCATCCACTGCACAATATTTTATCTGTGATGGATCACTTCAAATACATCGTGGATTTAGTCGGTATCGAACACGTGGCTTTTGGCCCAGATACTCTCTATGGGGATCACGTGGGATTGCATACAGTTTTCGGTCATCTACTGAAGATTGGAACGAGCCCGTCTCCGGCATATGAAAAAGTTGAATACGTCGATGGCCTCGAAAATCCCACCGAAAACTTCTTTAATATTGCTGGTTGGCTCGTACAAAATGGCTTCTCGGATAGCGAAATTGCAGCGGTTCTGGGCGGCAATATCGTGCGCGCTTTGGAAGGTATCTGGGCTTAACAATGTCGAGGGTTTTCGATGAGGAAATCATTGCCAGGATTGGTGCTGCACGAAGTTTCCTCTTTGTTCCAGGGGATGTACCCGAGCGAATCAGCAAAGCTTTAGCTTCAGTAGCTGATGCTGTAATCGTTGATTTAGAAGATGGCGTGCGAGAAGAACAAAAATCCCTTGCGCGTTCTTTTCTGTCAGATATAGGGGCTGATCATAAACCACTACTACTTGTTCGGGTAAATGCCACAAGCACAGAGAACTTTTTACTTGATGTTGATTCAGCAATAGCCGCCGGTGCTGACGCGCTCGTAATTCCAAAATTTACAGCGACCGAGCAGATGAATGAACTTGAAACTTTACTCGATACCGCTGAAGCAAAAACAACAAGAAAATATAAAGTTCCAATAATTGGCTTAATCGAATCTTCCGCCGGGGTCTTGTCGCTGATTCAAACTTCTGAATTATCAGAGCGAGTAGTGCGTCTCGCTTTTGGTAGCGCAGATCTACACACGGATTTGGGAATTCCATATCAGAAAGCGGGAGTTCAAAGCGATGTAGCCATGGCCATCATTGTGCTCGCAAGCGCGGCCCATTCATTAGCCAGCCCAATCGATTCTCCATATTTCGGGCTAGAAGATCTTGATGGTTTGAAACTTTCAGTTGAGCGCGCTCAAGGGATCGGTTTCCGTGGCAAATTGTGCATCCACCCCAATCAACTTTCAATCGTTGTGAATGGTTTAAAAGCAACTGAAGAAGACCAAGCATGGGCGGCACGCGTGATGCAAGAGTGGAACAACCCCGCACGAAATGGGGCGGGTGCGATAAGGCTCGGAGATGAACTGATAGACGAAGCAATGGTTCGTCGGGCCCGACAAGTAATCGAGCTAATCTAACTTACAGATCTCGGTGGGGAGCGGGCTTTCTGATTTGCGGACGCTCTCCATCAAATCTCAACGGTAACCCCGGAAGTGAGCCAATACCGCTACTTTCATCGGGATATTTCAACATCACATCCATCGCTTGAGCTTGGGCATCGGTCAGTAAGTTTTCAGGGAGCATGAGAGATTCAGCAGCGACCCCTGCTTGAGAAAGTTTGGATGTCCAATACTTTGCTTCATTGGAACTGAGCGCACTTTCAATTTCGTTTCTGAGCGCTGTTGCGTTCGCAACGCGTTCGACATTTCGTGCAAATCGGGAATCAGATACTAAATCGAGTCTGCTGATGACTTCGCAAAGTTTGCCAAAGATATTGTCACTTCCGACCCCGATACATATTTTGCCGTTTTTGGTAGCAAAGATTCCATAGGGAGAAAATGCGGGGTGCCCACTGCCAGATCGTTTCGAGGCTTCCCCTGTCAGTTCATTCGCTGCAACATGGTAGCTAACCCATAGTGCGCCAGTTTCAAAGAGTGAAGTTTCAACTAACGAACCCTTGCCTGTGTTATTTCGTTTAACTAGTGCGGCAAGAATCCCTAGCGCCAACCAAGTTCCTGCTCCGATATCCAGAACAGAGACTCCTGCTCGAACGGGATTACCATCTGCTTCGCCCGTTACATTCATAATGCCGGTACGGGCTTGCAAGGTTGCGTCATAGCCCGGCCAATCTGAATCCGGACCCACAGAGCCATAAGAAGATAGATTCCCGATAATTAAATGCGGATGTTTCTGCATTAGCTCATCGGATATAAGTCCTAGCGATTGCAATCTTTCTGGCAGGAAATTGGTCAGGAAGACATCGGCGCTACCTAACAGTTCGTCCAAATGAGCTCTGCCTTCCCTGCTCTTTAGATCGATTGTGGTTGCAACTTTGTTCCTATTAACTACATGGAAATATGCAGAACGATCTCCATCTACTGGTGCCATTGATCTCGCTGGGTCACCAGCGGGTGTTTCAATCTTTATTACCTCTGCTCCAAGGTCGCCGAGAACAGTGCCACCAAAGGGACCAGCAATATTTGAAGTTGCATCTAAAACCTTGATTCCATGGAGTGGAAGAGCGCCCAGAGCCTTATTTGCGGTGCTCACAGGTCAGCCAGAACTTTGCCCGAAAACCTCATATTGCAACCATAGCAATACTTTTCAGGCTCTTTTCTTCACTTTCGTGCGAGTAATAGCACTGCAGGAAACCCGATACGATTTGCGCTCGCGACCCATATATTTTGGCGTGCGCAGTGGGGCCTTTAGCTCAGTCGGTAGAGCAACGGACTTTTAATCCGTGGGTCGTCGGTTCGAAACCGACAGGGCCCACTCTCATATAAGCGTGATTTTCCTTTCCTAACTCGTTCAAGCGGTCTTAGATTCTTTGTCTGTCGAGAATCTGTCGAGTTCGGTTTGAGCAAAGCTCCCATCAATAGCACCACGAAGCAATTCTTGATGAGAATCAGTTTCATGTCCGTAGATGTTGATGGTGGTTGAAGGATTTGCGTGACCAGCCATCTTGCTAACAGAGATGAAGCTTGTACCGCTAGCTAACAAGTTTGTGACAGCTGAGTGTCTTAGATCATGAAATCTCATGTCAGGCAGCCCAGCCTTCTTTAGAGCAGGCTTGAAAACTCTTCTGCTGAAGTTACTGCTTCGCAAGTATTCTCCTTTTGAAGATGCGAAAACATTCTTACCTGCTGGAGTAGAAACCACTTTTAGTCTCAGTTTTCTTTGGAGACTGTCTGGTATCGGAACTTCTCTTTGTTTTCCAGATTTTGTGGAAACTAATTTGAATGAACCATTGACCTCGCTCAAAGATTTGGAAACGGAAATTGTCTTCTCTTTGAAGTCAAAATCTTCTGGCGTAAGTGCCAGTAGTTCTGCCCAACGAAGTCCAACAGTTCCAGCAACCAAGATGAGTAATTCAAAGTCCCCAGAAGCTTCAGCGAGTCTCTGCAACTCTTCATTAGAGATAACTTGATGCTTCTTTTTCTCATCTAGTTTAGGAATGAGACCTTTGGTTTTTCCGAGAGAGACCTTTCCTAGAAGTTCCATTTCGACCGCATGGTT
>WLOP01000014.1 GCA_009699205.1 Actinomycetota bacterium | reverse complement strand
TCGAACCCCTAACCCCCGCCTTGCAAAGGCGGTGCTCTACCAATTGAGCTAAGTCCCCGTGGTTAACGGGAGTGGGCCTTGGAGGACTTGAACCTCCGACCTCTTCCTTATCAGGGAAGCGCTCTAACCAGGCTGAGCTAAAGGCCCCGTGGAAAACCTGCGTAAGGCTACACGCAATACGAGGTAGACCCAAAACGAGAATTTGGCTTACGCCTGTTCTACCTCCGCGCTCTTGGTAACCGAAAGGAGCGAGACCCCTTCTGAGAGGTTAACTAAGCGAACACCTAGAGAATCTCGGCCAGTTTGGCGGACCTCAGCTGCTGGGGTGCGCATAACAGTCCCTGCAGAGGTTATTGCTAAGACTTCATCTTCGTTACTTAGTACTAGGGCGCTCACAAGAACTCCGCGAGTACCAACATCGATCTTTGCAGCTTTGATACCGATTCCGCCCCGTCCTTGGAGTCGATATTCATCTAATGGAGTTTTCTTCCCGTAGCCACCATCGGTCGCTGTGAAAACAAAATGGCTGTTATCTGATGCATCAATACGTGCCATAGTTAAAAGTTCATCGCTGTCACGGAATTTCATTCCGATAACTCCGCTTGTAGATCGACCCATTGGGCGAAGCGTTTCGTTATCAGCAGTAAAGCGCATCGCCATCCCATGTTTAGATACCAAGAGAAGTTCGTCTTTGAGGTCAGTTAGTGACGCGCTCACCACTTCGTCGCCATCTTTTAATGAGATTGCGATAAGTCCGCCTGAACGTGGAGAATCAAATTCTGTAAGAGGCGTCTTTTTAACCAGACCACTTTTTGTTGCTAAAACTAAATATGGAGCTACTTCATAATTTTTAACGGAAAGAACTTGCGCGATAGTTTCGTCTGTTTTGAAAGCCATTAAGTTTGCTACATGTTGTCCGCGTGCGTCGCGCCCAGCATCAGGTAGTTCATGAACTTTCGCGCGATACACGCGTCCTTGGTTTGTGAAGAACAATAACCAGTCATGTGTTGATGCGACAAAGAAATGATCAACCACATCATCTTGTTTTAGTGTCGCTCCTTTTACCCCTTTACCGCCACGTTTCTGTGAACGGTAAAGATCGGCTTTGGTTCGTTTGGAATAGCCAGTGTGAGTAATTGTGACAACAACGTCTTGGTCGGGAATTAAATCCTCAGCAGAGAAATCGCCTTCACTAGCGACAATCTGGGTGCGGCGCTCGTCTCCATATTTAGCAACAACTTCTGCAAGTTCTTCTTTAATAATTACGCGTTGTTTCTCAGGGCTTGCCAAGATCGCTGTTAATTCAACGATATCAGCCATTAATCCTTGATATTCGTCATTAATCTTTTGGCGCTCCAACGCAGCAATGCGTCGAAGTTGCATATCCAAAATTGCATTCGCTTGTACTTCATCTACATCAAGCAATTTCATCAAACCAGTACGGGCTTCTTCAGGTGTGGTGCTTGCGCGAATTAACGCAATCACAGCATCTAAAGCATCAAGTGCTTTTAGATAGCCTTGCAAGATATGTGCGCGGCGTTCTTTTTCGGCGAGGCGATACTTGCTCCGACGGACAATTACCTCTACTTGATGTTCAATGTAATAACGAACAAATTCATCTAAGCGCAAGGTGCGGGGGACGTTGTCAACCAAAGCCAACATATTTGCGCCGAAAGTGTCTTGTAATTGTGTTTGTTTGTAGAGGTTATTTAGAACGACCTTAGGAATTGCATCGTTACGAAGAACGATAACAAGTCGTTGACCTAAACGTTCGTTACCTTCATCGCGCACATCTGCAATACCTTTAATTTTTCCTTCTTTAACAAGTTCAGCAATTTTGAGAGCTAAGTTATCTGGGTTAACTTGATATGGAAGTTCGGTGACCACTAAACAAGTGCGTTTGTTAATCTCTTCGATTAAAACAACTGCGCGCATCGTGATAGATCCGCGGCCGGTGCGGTATGCGCTTTCAATGCCGGTGCGACCGACTATAAGCGCACGAGTGGGGAAATCTGGACCTTTAACAATTTTTAGAAGTTCTGTAAGAAGTTCATCAGCTTTGGCTTCAGGGTGTTCAAGCGCCCAAGCCACACCTTCGCCTATTTCGCGAAGATTATGTGGTGGGATATTTGTAGCCATACCCACAGCAATACCGGCGCTTCCATTAACAAGCAGGTTTGGAAAGCGACTTGGTAAAACGGTTGGTTCTTCGGAACGGCCGTCGTAATTAGGTGTGAAATTAACTGTGTCTTCGTCGATATCTCGCATCATCTCCATTGCGATGGGAGATAAACGGGCTTCTGTATAACGCATTGCTGCAGCTGGGTCATTACCTGGGGAACCGAAGTTTCCGTTTCCATCAACGAGTGGATAACGCAGTGACCACGTTTGAGCTAGGCGAACAACCGTGTCATAGATCGCGGTGTCACCGTGAGGGTGGTACTTACCCATAACGTCTCCGACGATACGAGAGGATTTGTAATAACCCTTATCTGGGCGATAACCGCCGTCGTACATTGCATACAAAACTCTGCGGTGAACAGGTTTTAAACCATCACGGACATCAGGAAGTGCGCGCCCGACAATAACGCTCATTGCATAATCAAGATACGAGCGCGCCATCTCCACTTGGAGATCGACTACCTCGATCCGATCAAAATCCTTGCTGAGCTCGTCCATTGCCTACCTTTTTGTTGGTTATTACATCCTTGGTTAAATATCTAAAAAGCGCACATCTTTTGCATTGCGTTGAATAAATTGTCTGCGTAGTTCTACATCTTCACCCATGAGTACTGAGAAGAGATCATCAGCCGCTGCTGCATCTTCTAGGCTCACGTGAATTAACACTCGATGTTGAGGATCCATTGTTGTATCCCACAACTCTTTGGCTGGCATTTCACCAAGACCTTTAAAGCGCTGGATACCGTCCTCTTTTGGAAGACGTTTGCCTGCTTCGGTACCGATTTTTATAAATCCATCGCGTTCGCGATCTGAAAATGCATATTGAACGGGTTCTTTGCCGCCCCATTTCAATTTATATAACGGTGGTTGTGCCAGATAAACAAATCCTTGTTCGATGAGTGGACGCATAAATCTAAATAAAAGTGTTAAAAGGAGTGTGCGGATATGTTGCCCGTCGACATCAGCATCTGCCATCAAGATAATTTTGTGGTACCGCAATTTCGCAATATCGAAATCGTCGTGCACACCTGTACCTAAAGCTGTTATGAGCGCTTGTACTTCGTTATTTTGTAGAACTCGGTCGATACGCGCTTTTTCAACGTTAAGAATTTTTCCTCGGATTGGTAGAACTGCTTGATAACGTGAATCCCGGCCACCTTTGGTTGAACCACCAGCAGAATCTCCCTCGACGATGTACAGCTCACATTTTTCAGGCTCAGTCCATTGGCAATCAGCTAATTTTCCTGGCATTCCGCGGCCTTCAAGAAGCCCTTTTCTGTTGCGGGAAAGGTCGCGAGCTTTTCTTGCTGCAACTCGAGCTGCTGCTGCATCAATACTTTTGCGAACAATGTCTTTGCCTTCAGTAGGGTTTTTTTCGAACCAGGAAGTAAGTTCTTCATTAACTGCTTTTTGTGTAAATGATTTTGCTTCGGTGTTTCCAAGTTTAGTTTTAGTCTGTCCTTCAAATTGTGGTTCGGCCAATTTTAAAGAAACAATAGCGGTAAGACCTTCGCGTACATCATCTCCAGTTAATCGATCTTCCTTCTTGCGGATATATCCCCACTCTTCACCAAATTTGTTGACGATAGATGTGAGAGCGGTGCGGAAACCTTCTTCATGGGTTCCGCCTTCTTGTGTATTAATTGTATTTGCGAAGGTGTAGACAGATTCAGAAAATCCTGCATTCCATTGCATAGATACTTCTAGTGACATCTTATGTTTTGTATCTTCTGCACTGAATGAAATAATAGTTTTATGGGTTTCGCCGCGAGTTAAATTTAAGTGGCGGACAAAATCGGTGATCCCGCCTTCGTAGTGATAGCGAATATCTAATACTTCACCTTTGTCATCAACTCGACCTGGTCGTTCGTCGCGTAGGGTAATAGTTAAGCCGCGGTTAAGGAATGCCATTTCTCTGAAACGTGTAGAAAGAATCTCAAATGAAAAGTCTGTTGTTTCAAAAATTTCCTCTGAAGGCCAGAATCGAACTGTAGTTCCGTTAGTTGTTGAGGCTGCACCTTGTTTCACTGGCGCAGTGGGAACTCCCAATTTATATTCTTGTGACCAAACAAATCCATCGCGGTTAACAACAACCGATAAATCAGAACTTAAAGCGTTAACCACAGAGATTCCCACGCCGTGAAGTCCGCCTGAAACTGAATAGCCTCCGTCGCCGAATTTTCCTCCGGCGTGTAAAACAGTCATAACAACTTCAAGTGCTGGTTTTTTCTCAATAGGGTGGATATCTACAGGGATACCGCGGCCATCATCAACCACTTGGAGTGATCCGTCGGGCATGAGCGTGACATTGATTTCTGAGCAAAATCCAGCGAGAGCTTCATCGACTGAGTTATCTACAACCTCGTAAACCAAATGGTGGAGGCCACGTTCACCTGTGGAGCCGATATACATACCGGGGCGTTTACGGACAGCGGCCAGACCTTCAAGGACTGTAATCGCGCTGGCATCGTACTTGCCGGTCTTAGTTGGCACAGCTCTCCTCGGTTTGGCAAAAGGCTTATAAAAGCCTTCTAGGGATGTTATCGCCTATTGAACCCTCTTATCCTACCTGTAAATCGAGAACTCGGTAGCACGGATAAGCCCTAGGGGTGGGTATAGACGGACGAACTTCTGCGGGGTGAGGGTTCCTATTAACTGTAGGTATCACGAGGGCCGCGAGAGCCTTTAATCGTGCGTAAACCTTTTCTCCAGGAAGGCGCGTGCGGGCCAAGAATTACCACTGTTTCTACAAGGGCTCCTGAGGCGCTCGTTTGAATTGTTTTAATGATCTGTGGAGCTAAAAGGCGCAGTTGGGTTGCCCAGGCGGTGGATGTTGTTTGGAGGGTAAGAACCCCATCAATTAATGAAACAGGGTTGGCGTGGGCTGAAATCTCCTCCCCGATAACCATTGGCCATGTCGAAAAGAGAGTGCCTTCTGCAACACCGCTCTTCCATTGTCTCTCGTGGACTAAATCCGTTAAGAGATCTGAGAGAGGTTGCGGGTCAGTAGGTTTTGAACGGACCGAATTTTCTTGAGTTCTTTCACTTCTTTTTTTATTTGGTTTACCTGTGCGGAAAGATTTAAAGAGTTGTAGCGCAAGATCGTTTTTTGCCATTTACTTGCCCGCTTTAGTGACGCGACCTTGATGAACATAATATTTAACTGTTTGTAGCGTCGCTGGAAGGTCGCTTTCAACAGCAGCGGTGATGATGGTTTGTTCTGCTAATTGAGTAGACTGCATTAAATGTTCACGCCGTTCTGTATCTAGCTCTGCAAAAACATCATCGAGGATAAGTATCGGTTCTGCCCCTTGACTACGCAAGAGGTTAAAGGAACCAAGGCGTAAAGAAATTGCCATAGACCACGATTCGCCGTGGCTTGCATAGCCTTTAGCTGGGAAATCTCCTAGGTGTAAAACTAGATCGTCTCTATGAGGGCCAATTAAAGTGGTTCCTCTTTCAATCTCTTGGTATTGCACTTCCTCTAGAAGTTGAGTGTAAATCTCTTTATTTTTATCCAAATCTGTAGTGGCACCTTCAAGTGTTGTTTTGTAAGCGATCCACGCAGGTTTTACCTCGTTGAGTTTTGCGTAACTTTCTGAAACATAAGGGTTAAGTGTTTGGGTGAGGAGAATTCTCTCTGTTGTTAACACCGCTCCAATATTTACTAGTTGTTCATTCCAGGGAATTAATGAATTTTTTGGTGCTCGAGTTTTTAGGAGCGAGTTACGCTGTTTGACGATTCTTTCGTAATCGCTAATTACCCCTGCAATTCTTGGTGATTGTGTAACAAGTAACCGGTCGAGAAAATCTCTCCGGGTTGAGGGATCCCCGCGAACTAAATCCAAATCTTCTGGTGAGAAGTAAACACATTGGCAAGCGCCAAGAATTTCACGTTGGCTTCGGACAGGGTTTTGGTTTATTCGAGCGCGGTTTGTTTTATTGGCGTTGATTTCTAAATCTATTTGTAGGGTGCGCTCTTCTTTTTCTATTTCGCAACGGATAATCGCTTGGTCGCTACCTAAAGCGATAAGGGGTTGGTTTTGTGAAACTCGATGGGAAGAGAGGAAAGATAGGTAGATGATGGCTTCAACAATATTTGTTTTGCCGGATCCGTTAGAGCCAATAAATGTTGTCGCACCGTTTGTTAAATTCAACTCTAGTTCTTTATAAGACCTAAAGTTAGTGAGCGATAGTTTATTTATGCGCATTCATTTAAGACGCATAACGCATAGGCATTAATAAGTAACGGTAGTTGTCGATTACAGCGCCGTCGCGTTCATTCTTTCCTGACAGAATCGCTGGTTTATTTGACCCTGTGAAAGAGATTTGGACAAAGTGTGTTCCGACAGCTTGTAGACCATCAACTAAAAATGTTGGGTTGAAAGCAATTGTTATTGGTTCGCCGTTTAAAGTTATTTCTAGAGCTTCGGTCGCTTGAGCTTCTTCACCAGCTCCGGCTTCTAGTTCAAGTGAACTCTCTTTAAAATTAAGGCGTAGTGGAACAGTTTTATCTGTTACTAGCGCAACACGTCGTACTGAGTCTAAAAATGGTGCAACTTCAACAATTGCTGTCGTTGTGACCTCTTGTGGTAACAGGTGCCGATATGGAGGGAAGGTTCCATCCAACATTCTTGATGTCATAGCTTTGCCATCAGTTTTAAACCCAGCTAAACGATCATGTGTTGAAGAGGCAGCAAAAGAAAGAGAAACATTTTTTGTTCCGGTGAGTGATTTTGCAGCTTCAGCCAAGGTGCGGGCGCGCAATAGTGCAGCAACTTCCAAATTAGGTTGGGTTGCTTGCCATTGGAGTTCGCGAACTGCTAAACGGTAACGGTCTGTCGCAGCTAAAGTGATTTTGTCTTGGTTGATTTCTACATGGATCCCTGTAAGTGTGGGTAGAGAGTCATCTCGCCCAGCAGCGATTGCCACTTGAGCAACTGCTTGGGCGAATAGGTCGCTCTCTATAACACCGGTTGTTTCTGGAAGTTCAGGAAGGGATGGGTAGTCGTTTAAAGTTAATGTTGGCAAAGTGAATTTTGCGCTGCCGGAAGTAACCAATACCCGTGAACCATCAAGTTGCACAGTTACTGGTTTGTTTGGGAGAGAACGAGAGATTTCAGCAAGTAACCGACCAGGAACTAATACTTTCCCGTTTTCATGAATCTCGGCTGTGAAGTGAGCTTTGCTTGATGTTTCCAAATCTGACCCAGAGAGAAAAACCTCGCCGTTGTTGGCTTCAATAACAATCCCGAGCAACGCGGTCATAATTGGACGGGTGGATAAACTTCTAGAAACCCAGTTGACCCCATCGGCTAACGCGTGCTGATCGACGGTAAATTTCACGCCGCACCTCTCGTAACTTTTAGTAATCCGCCCAGCTCGAAACCGAGCTCTCGTTTTTGTAAGTCTTTCATATCGTTCTCACACCCCAAGTAATATATAGATATAAGTAGTAGTAGTAACTAGAGGCCCACCCTGTGAGTAACTCTTAAAACCCCTAGTCAAAGCCTTTATTTTCATTTTTTACCCTGTGGGAAAAATGAAGAAAGTTGTGGACAGGAAAAAGTTCTCACCAGGAGCGCTCTCCCGATAAACCCGGCATGTAAACCTTTACCCACAAAAAATTGAGAGTTACCCACAGTTATCCACACCTTTTCCACACCTTGGGGGTAAAACACTCCAAAACAGACATTCCACGCATTATGCGTTTTTCTCCTGTTGTTTAATCCGGTTAGTTAACTCTGTGACCTGGTTATATATCGACCGGCGTTCAGCCATTAAATGGCGGATCTTCCGGTCTGCATGCATAACAGTGGTGTGGTCGCGTCCGCCAAAAGTCTGCCCGATTTTAGGCAGAGATAACTCGGTGAGCTCCCGGCATAAATACATCGCGATCTGGCGAGCGTTAACCAAAACCCGAGAACGCGAGGTCCCACAAAGGTCATCCAGAGTAAGGCTGAAATACGAGGCTGTCTGAGCCATGATCGTTGCGCTAGTAATAGCCGGGATCGACTCATTAGGGATGAGATCTTTTAAAACAATTTCAGCAAGCGTTAAATCAACACCTTGTCGTTGAAGGCTAGCAAAAGCAGTTACCCGGATGAGAGCGCCTTCGAGTTCGCGGATATTTGTAGAAATTTTACTAGCGATATATTCCAAAACTTCATCTGAAGCATTGAGTTTATCTTGAGCCGCTTTCTTGCGAAGGATTGCAATACGAGTTTCTAATTCTGGCGGCTGGATATCAGTGATCAAACCCCACTCAAAACGACTACGTAAACGATCTTCGAGGGTAGTCAATTGTTTCGGTGGTCGGTCACTCGAGATCACGATCTGTTTATTCGCATTATATAAAGTGTTAAATGTGTGAAAGAACTCTTCTTGAGTACGTTCTTTATTTTCCAAGAATTGAATATCGTCAATTAAAAGAATATCTAAATCGCGATAACGGCGTTGAAAAACAGAGGCTTTATCGTCGCGGATGGAGTTAATAAAGTCATTAGTGAACTCTTCGCTTGAAACATAACGCACACGAACGCCGCCATATAACTCTTTAGCGTAGGCACCAATAGCGTGCAATAAGTGGGTTTTCCCCAACCCTGAATCACCGTAAATAAAGAGTGGGTTATAAGCTTTTGCGGGCGCTTCAGCTACAGCAACTGCCGCAGCGCGAGCGAAACGGTTAGATTCTCCGACAACAAAAGTTTCAAAAATATAACGCGGGTTAAGTTGTGACACTTCAGCAGTTTTCGCGCCAACGCTATCGTCGCGACCCGTTCCACTTCTTGGTGGTAAAACTTCAATTTCAACAACCGGCTCTGGTGGTTCGGGCATCACTAAACTTTCATCGATAGTTACAGCGATATTTGTTTTTTCCCCGATTTCACGGGAAAGAACTTCATTCACCACTGCACGCAGCCGTGTTTCTAAAACATCTTTAGCGAAAGCGTTAGGTGCACTCACAAGGAAATTTGGAGTTCCTGTACCTCGTAATAACCCCAGAGGTTTTGTAAGGGAGAGAAAGGCTCTATGTTGGGGAGAATCAACAGCTTCGTCGCGGATAACCCGAAGCCATAGCTGATCTAAATCGCCCTCAAGAACGCTCACAAAACCCCCTAATAACCATCCACAGGTTTATCCACAGGCTGTGGTCTAAACCCCTACTTGAGCCTCTAGACCCTGTGGAGGAGTCGCAAAGTAGAGCCATTCCAGAGAAAAAGCAAGTAGTTATCCACACCTCAAAATCCAACTTTAGATCACCGCCCACCAAGGGGCGAGTTTGACCGAGTTATCCCCAGACCTCTACCGTTACCTCCTTGTTCCCCCATTAATAGATTTCTAGGAGTTCTCATGACAAAGCGCACTTTCCAGCCCAATGTTCGCCGACGTGCGAAGAAGCATGGTTTCCGCGCCCGCATGGCAACTCGTGCCGGCCGAGCTGTTCTTTCTGCACGCCGCGCAAAGGGCCGCGTACGAATTTCAGCGTAAGTATTTCCGTGCTACCTCGCAGTGCACGTCTGACTAAACCTGAAGATTTTGCTCGGACGACAAAAAGTGGATTTCGCATTACCAGCAAAGCTTTAGTTGGTTATCTCTACCTAACTAAAACCGAAGCGACTGGCGCAAAGTGCGGACTAATTATCAGCAAAAGCGTTGGGGGATCAGTGCAACGTCATCGCATCGCACGCCAAATCCGCCACACACTATTTAATTCACTTAACCAACTTCCACAGAACGCCTTACTGGTTATTCGCGCGCTTCCAACAGCCCACCCAAAGACAGTGGTGGCTGAAACAGAATTCCTCATCTCCAAACTTCTCTCAAAAACATTGGCCCAACAATGAAGGCAATAGTTGTAGGGCTAATTAAAATTTATCAACAATGGATTTCCCCCATGTCGGCCCCAAAATGCAAGTACTACCCATCATGCTCTTCTTATGCAGTGACTGCGATTAATACTTACGGACTCAAAGGTCTATTTATGTCTGTGTGGCGGTTAATGAGATGTAATCCATGGTCTCATGGCGGAGTTGACTATGTACCTTTAAATTCAACTAATACAAACGAGGCGCTCTCTCTATGAATACCATCCTAAACCCCTTATATATCGCTGTTTCTTGGGTCATTGTGACTATCCACGATTTGCTCTCACCGATTTTCTCGGCGAACAGTGGTGTCTCATGGAGTTTGTCCATCATGGGACTTGTAATCCTTATTAGAGTTCTATTAATCCCTCTTTTTGTAAAACAAATTAAAAGCCAACGCGCGTTAACCGCCCTTCAACCACACATGAAGGAAATTCAAAAGAAGCATAAAGATGATCGACAGAAACAATCCGAAGAGATGATGAAGCTCTATAAAGAGCATAAAACAAATCCTCTGGCCTCATGTTTTCCTATCTTGGCTCAAGCCCCAATCTTTTTTGCACTCTTTACAGTTCTTAATGGAATTGGAAAACACCCTCCAGTCGCCCATGGAGTTTTAACACAACACGATGTTGATAGCGCCGCTCAAGCGACAATATTCGGTGCTCCAATTTCGTCAACATTTCTTGGAACAACCAACTCAACAGTAAAAATTGTTACCATTGTTTTGATTGCCTTTATGTCTTTAACAACCTTCACCACGCAACGTCAGTTGATGTTAAAAGGTATGCCGAAGATGGATTCAAGTAACAATATGATGTTGCAACAGCAAAAAATAATGCTCTATGCATTCCCAGTAATTTTTGCAATCTCCGGAGTTAACTTTCCCATCGGAGTTTTAATTTATTGGTCAACAACAAACCTTTGGACATGGGGCCAACAGTTCTATGTGATCAAACGAAATCCAACACCTGGCTCACCTGCCTTCTTAGAGCTTCAAGCCAAGAGGGCACGTAAAGCCGGAACACCAGATAGCGAGAGTTCAGAAGCAGGATCTACAGAGCCTTCTTCTGTAGAAATTAAAGGTCAACGGAGCCAACCCAAAAAGAAAAAGAAGAAGTAGAAGTCAGACAAATAGGTGTAAAACGGGTAAACCCGACAATAAGGAGTGAAAAATGAGCAAAAAAGAAGATGTAGTAGAGAAGGTCAGCGAAAAAGGCGAAGTAAAGAGCCTTCTAGCCAAACTCGAGGAAGAGGGCGATATCGCCGCTGATTACCTTGAGGGCCTCCTTGATATCACCGATCTTGATGGCGATATAGATATCGACGTTGAAAACGACCGCGCTGCGGTAGCTATTGTGGGCGGAAATCTCACCCACCTTGTAGGAAGTGACGGGGAAGTCCTTGATGCCCTACAAGAGCTCACTCGTTTAGCGGTGCAGACCTCTACCGGGGACCGGAGCCGCCTCATGCTTGATATCGATGGCTTTAGAGCTGGCCGCAAAGATGAGTTAAAGACTTTGGCCCAAGAGAGCGCTGATGAGGTTACTGAAACAAAGACCTCCCTCAAATTACGCCCTATGAATGCCTTTGAAAGAAAGGTCATTCACGACACAATCCAAACTTTGGGCCTCACGAGTGAATCTGAGGGTGAAGACCCAGAGCGCTGTGTTGTTATCTTCCCTGCGAAGTAACCCACCCCAACACTGATGGTTTCACGTGAAACCCTCATCACCCAGTATTTCCCTGAGCGCGAAAAAGAGATACGCGCCTACGCTGAACTCCTTCAAGGCGCAGGTATTGAACGAGGGTTAATTGGACCCCGCGAAGGGGAGATTATCTGGGAGAGGCATATCTTCAACTGCCTCCCTGTTATCTCACTCATTCCTCAAGGGGCGACAGTGATCGATATTGGATCAGGGGCAGGTCTACCCGGTATCCCTCTCGCCTTAGCTCGCCCAGATCTAAAAATTACACTAATTGAACCCCTCCAAAGAAGGGTTGATTTTCTTACCGAGGCGGTAGGGGAGCTCCCTATCCGGATCTTTCGCGGGCAAGCCCAGGAATATAAAGTCAAAGCAGATATTGTGACCGCCCGGGCGGTAGCTCCGATGGTAAAACTCAAAGCGATGAGCTGGCACCTACTCACCAGCAACGGCTCTCTTTTAGCAATTAAGGGCGAAAGCGCTTCTCAAGAAGCCCTTACCATCAAAGGCGCTACCTTCCATGAAATCGAACTCGAAGGATTGCCGCTGGGGCGTGTTATTAGCCTCCAAAAGCGTGCTTAACTACCCATGTGGATGATTCACGTGAAACACAGGAACCGGTAAACCCGAAGAAGGTTATCGGCACGCGCCGTCTTAAAGAGGCGATGGCAAAACCAGCCAAACTGCGAATCTTCACCGTCGCCAACCAGAAAGGTGGGGTGGGTAAGACCACCACCACAGTTAATCTCGCCGCCTCACTAGCTATGGGTGGACTTCGCACCCTCGTGATCGACTTAGACCCACAAGGAAATGCCAGCACCGCCTTAGGCGTCGAGCATCGTGAAAATGATGGAATTTATGAAGTACTCATGGGAACAAACCCCATTGAAAAAGTTGTACAGAAAGTTGCCGGATTCCCGCACCTCGAATGCATCTCTTCAAATACCGCACTTGCTCAAGCAGAGATCAATCTTGTATCAATGGTTGCTCGCGAACTAAGACTAAAAGAAGCGATCCAAGAGTTAGTTGCAGCAAAGCAGAGCGCAGGGGTGGGGTACGACTACATATTTATCGATTGCCCACCAAGTTTAGGTTTGCTCACAGTTAACGCATTTGCAGCTGCGCAAGAATTATTAATTCCTATTCAATGCGAATACTACGCGCTAGAAGGTCTCACCCAACTTCTTGAAACATATTCAGTTGTGAAAAAAAGATTGAATAACGATCTTGCGCTTTCAACAATTATTTTAACGATGTTTGATGGAAGAACACGTTTAGCAAATGATGTAGCAGCAAGTGTTCGTTCGCACTTCCCAAACGAGTTAATTGATATTCCTATCCCTCGCGCAGTAAGAGTTTCTGAAGCTCCCTCCTACGGTCAAACTGTTATGACATATGACCCAGGTTCCCCGGGAGCAATTGCGTACTTACAAGTTGCCCGCGAAATTGCAGAACGGGGCAAAGGGTTTGACTCCAATGTTGTCAGCATCAATTACAAAAAAGGAGAGAGTGCATGAGTGCTAAACGTGGTGGATTAGGAACCAATTTAGACGCGCTGATTCCGGCATCACTTTCAGTTTCTGGAACTCAAGTTGCACAACAAAACGAAGTTCCCATTGATTCAATTCATCCCAATCCAAAACAACCTCGTTCGGTTTTTGATGAAGATGCACTCAATGAATTAAGTGCATCAATAAAAGAAGTGGGACTTCTGCAACCACCTGTAGTACGAGAAATTTCCAAAGGTAAATATGAACTTATTATGGGAGAGCGCAGATTGCGTGCATCAAAACTTGCAGGATTAAAAAGTATCCCTGTAATTATCCGAGAAACAAACGATAACGATTTATTGCGCGATGCACTTATAGAGAACATTCATCGCAGCCAATTGAATGCTTTAGAAGAAGCCGCTGCCTACACACAATTACTTGAAGATTTCGGCTGCACTCACGACGAGCTTGCATCGCGCCTAGGAAAATCGCGCCCTCATTTATCAAACACAATACGACTTCTAAATTTGCCACCTACAGTGCAAAGAAGGGTTGCTGCGGGAGTTCTTTCAGCCGGCCATGCCAGAGCGCTATTGGGACTTACCGATGAGAGCGAGATCGAACGTTTAGCTTCAAAGATTGTGGCCGAAGGTTTAAGTGTGCGTGCAACAGAGGAGTTAGTTGCCACTGGAAGTTCTCAGAAGAAAGTTAAATCTCGCGTAGTCGCCGCACCAGCGCCAGCCCTATTGGAAATAGCAGAACGTCTATCGGATCTCTTTGATACTCGAGTAAGCGTTCAATCGGGCAAAAGTAAAGGCAAGATCACGATTGAGTATTCAGGCAACGAAGACCTTCAAAGAATTGTTGAGTTAATAGAAGAGTAAATTAACTCAGTTCATATCCGCTTTTACGACGAGCCAATTCTTGATGAACGACTCCACCTAAAGCTTTGACGCCTTCACGAATTCGCTCAGGGGTTGGGTGGCAATAGGACAAGCGCATCGCCCATGTTCCAAGACCATCAGCGTAAAAAGCAGTGCCTGGTACATAAGCAACCTTTGCAACAATCGCTTGAGGCATCATTAACTTAGTATCAATTTCGGGCGGCAAATTGACCCAGACATAAAATCCACCACTTGGTTTTGTCCATGTGGCAGAAGCTGGAAAATACTCTTCAAGGGATTCCAACATCGCATCGCGTCTCACTTTATAAAGCTCACAAAAAGATGTGATCTGGTCTCGCCACGGTTGATCTGCCAAATAACTAGAGATCGTCATCTGTGTGAAGTTGGAAGGACACAAAATTGAGGATTCACTTGCAATAACTAATTTCTCTTTAAGAGATGGAGGCACTAGCGCCCACCCAACCCGCAAACCAGAAGCTATTGTTTTTGAGAAAGAACCTAAATAAATTACATTCTCACTATCTTCGGCCCGCATAGCGTTAGGTGAAGGACGCTCAAAACCCAGCAACCCATAAGGGTTATCTTCAACCACAAAAATCTGCTCTTCTCGACAGATATTTAAGATTTCCGTGCGGCGATCTGCCGAAAGCAGAACACCCGTCGGGTTTTGATAATTGGGAATCAAGTACAAGAACTTAATTTTGCGCCCACTCGCCCGAACAGATTCAATTCCTGCGCGCAAAGCATCAGGGATTAAACCTTGATCATCAAGTGAAATATGAACAACCTGAGCTTCATACTGGCGGAAAGTTCCTAGAGCGCCGACATATGACGGGGCCTCTACCAAAATAACATCACCTGGATCAATAAAGATTCGCGAGATTAAATCCAAAGCCTGTTGGGATCCAGTCGTAACAATGACATCGTCGGCGTTAGCGCGAATTCCCTCAAGAGCCATAACTTCGCAAATTTGTTCGCGTAGTTTTGGATGTCCTTGACCGCTGCCATATTGCAACGCTTCTGCGCCATTTGTTGCAATCAAATCGTGAACAACAGAAGCCATCATCCCCATAGGTAGAGCTGAAAGATTTGGCATGCCACCGGCTAAAGAAACAATTTCCGGGCGAGAGGCGACAGCAAAGAGTGAACGGATTTCACTAGCGAGCATTCCTGAAGCGCGATGAGCAAAGCGCTCCTCAAGATTTTGTGGAGTACCTGTTTGATACCTCGGGATCAGCTCGGACATTGGCGCAGTCTGCCACATCGAGCTTCAATCGCGTTTATCTAACTTCGGATTCCTGCCTTACGCAGGTCAGAGATGCGTAACGTTCCAGTCTTTGCATCATCTTCTGAGGCCAAATAGAGGCGTTGAATCGCAATTACAACAGATTCAGCGATGACATCACGGAAATCTGGACGTGCTAGACGTTGGGCATCACCCGGATTTGTTAAATACCCCAAATCAATACGGACTGTTGGGGCCACTGTAAGTCGTAGCAGATCCCATGTTTTTTCATGAGTTCTGCAATTGAGAAGATCGGTGCGAGCACAAATTTCCCGCTGAACCAAGGAGGCAAATCTTTCACCAACAACCGAGTGAACTCCATGATTTTTAGTTCCGTAAAAATACGTTGCTACTCCATTGGCTTTTTCATTTGCGTACCGGTCAACATGAAAAGAAAGTGCCAAGTCGGCATGGGTTTGATTGGCTAAAGCGATTCTCTCTGCCTCTGTCGGGGAACCATCACTTCCGCGTGTGAGAAAAACACTTACTCCTAAAGCAAGTAAACGCCCTTCCAAACGACGAGTGATGTCATAAACAATCTCTGATTCTTCAACGCCATTTTCAGAGATTCCTTTATTGGATCCCCCACAACTTGGATCAAGAACGATTACCTTATTTGCTAGCGCAGGACCTCGTGTTTTCTGCGCGGCACTTTCACGTAACACCGCCGGTGCACCTCCAGAGACAGTTCTAAGAAGGCGCATAAATGCTGCGATAGTGCGCGGTCCACAAATGCCATCTGCAGTAACTCCCACAGATTTCTGGAATTCCTTAATTGCTTTTTCGCAACGCGGACCAAACACTCCATCTACACGGCCACAATCGAAACCCATATCAGTGAGCCTTGCTTGCAAAGTTGCAACATCATCTCCACGCATTAACGGCGGAGTTTTAACAAAGAGCGAACGATCACCGAGTTTCCATTGTGCTTCTTCGAGGGTTCGTAATGAAACCGCGTTAACAACACCAGTGACTGTCAATCCGCGCGATTGTTGGAAAGCGCGAACAGCATTTTCGACTTCCCCATTAAATATATTTGGACGAGTAGTTAATAGACCAATTCTGTTAAGGATATTAACAACATGGCTCGTCGAGTCGCCTGTATCACCAATGCGAATCGATATTTCTTCCATGTCGGCGCTACACCACTTCTAACTCTTCTAGTTAAATAAAAGATTCCAACTCTTTAAGCAAGGCTGGCTTTGGCTTTGCGCCAATAATGGTCTTAACAACCTCACCGTTAACGAAAACATTAAGGGTTGGGATTGAAGTGATTCCATATTTGATTGCAATGGCAGATTCTTCATCGGTATTAAGTTTTACGATCTTTATTTTTGAACCATGCTCATTAGCAATCTCATCGAGGATAGGAGCTACAGCGCGGCATGGGCCACACCATTCCGCCCAAAAATCAACCAAAACAGGGGTTGTACTCTTAAGGACAACCTCATCAAATGTTGCAGTTGTTACTGGCACCGGTGCGCTCATTTATTGCTCCTTTATTCTGGTTCGATTTCGTAGATTACTAGTGAAAAGTTAGTGATGCGACAGGAATCGCTCTGCATCGAGTGCCGCTTGGCATCCTGAGCCAGCAGCGGTGATTGCTTGGCGATAACTGTGGTCCACCAAGTCTCCGCAGGCGAATACCCCAGTCAGATTGGTGTGGGTAGTTCGGCCAACTACTTCAACATAACCTTCGTTATCAACCTCAACCTGACCCAAAACAAGTTCACTTCTGGGTGAATGTCCAATGGCGACAAAAAGTCCGGTGAAATCTCGCTCAGAGAGAGTGCCATCAACTGTGTTCCGAAGAGAGAGCCCAGAAACTTTATCAGCGCCTAAAACATCAATCACTTCATGGTTCCAGAGGAACTCAATTTTAGGATTACTGAATGCGCGCTCAGCCATAATTTTCGATGCGCGCAAAGAGTCACGGCGGTGAATTAAAACTACTTTAGACGCAAAGCGTGTCAAGAAGGTAGCTTCTTCAATCGCTGAATCACCACCACCAACAACTGCGATAGTTTGATCACGGAAAAAGAATCCATCGCAGGTAGCACACCAAGAAACGCCACGACCAGAGAGTCGCTTTTCGTTAACTAACCCAATTTCCTTAAAAGCCGAGCCCATCGCCAGAATTACACTTCTACTTTCAATCATATTCCCCGAGCCATCTTTCAATACTTTTACATCGCCCGCCAAATTCATTTCAGTGATGTCGTCTGTGATTATCTTGGTTCCAAAACGAAGCGCCTGTTTACGCATTGAATCCATTAAATCTGGACCCATAACGCCATCGGTAAACCCAGGAAAATTCTCAACCTCAGTTGTATTCATAAGCGCTCCGCCAGCGGTAACTGATCCTTCATAAAGAATTGGTGAAAGCTGTGCGCGTGCTGCGTAAATTGCTGCGGTATATCCGGCAGGACCTGATCCGATAATTACAACGTCGTTTGCCATGGACCCATCCTAAAGGCAGTTAATCATTAGCGTCGGCATTGGGCTTACGGCGCGAATTAACAACTCGTGAAATCTGAACTCCGACCATTTCTCGAATCATTGTGACTTCGCCAATCTTCAAGCTTTTTGCGACGAAATAGTAAAGAAGAGGGCTTAAAACCATAACAACCAAAAGTTCGGCTATCCGAACGAGAACAGATGTGTCCCCGCTCACCCATGAGAAATATTGCGATAATAGAAAGAGTGGCAACATTGCAATCAATGACGCCGCAAAGAGGCCAAAGTGCTGAGAAATGAAGTCACTCATACGTATTGGGCCCACATGGCGATCAAGTAAGCGCAAAGTAAGAAATAGGCCAAAGATGTAACTAATCGAGAAAGCGAAACCTAAACCAACCGTTACCCATTTATTAGGCAGTATCGACAAAAAGAGATACGAGAGACCGACCGCAACAATATTAATAAAGAGAATCGACCACACCTGCGTCCGCGTATCTTCAAATGAATTAAATCCGCGTAAAAGGATCAAATGAATACTAAAAGCAACCAAACCTAAACCAAGAGATGAAACGACATAACCAATATAAACAGAATCACTTGTTTCAATTCCAAAGAATAAAACTCGAGTCATGAGCGGCCCAAAGAGAAGAAAAGCCACACCGCTAGGAACAGTTAAAACTCCAACCATCCTTATCGCGCCCACTAATTGTTGACGTACCTCGTCCAATTTCTTTTGAAGTGCTAACCGAGAGAGCTGCGGCAAAAGTGCCGTAATTATCGAAATTGTAATAATCGAATAGGGCAACATCATTATGAGATAAGCGTTGCTATATGGAGTAAAACCAACCCCCGTAGTGATTCCATCTTTAGCGCTTCTCACAGCAGCTGTAGTGGAAACATTTACGGTAACTAAATATCCCAACTGAGAGATCATCACATAAATCAAGGTCCAACCAGCTAACGAGAAAGATTTTCCTAAACCCCCCCAGCGCAATGTTGGGCGGACCATCAACCCAGCTCGCTTCACCACAGGAATCAAAATCAGCGCTTGTAGAACAACACCGAAAGTGCTGCCCCAGCCAATTACTTGAACCTGCCAATGTGTAATGTTATGTAAATCAATCTGGGGGACAAAGAAGAGTAGAGCGCTATAAATCACAATAACTATCAAATTATTAGCGATAGGCGCCCACATAAGTGGGGCAAAAGATCCTCTGGCATTGGCAATCTGACCCAACATAGTGAACAACCCCATAAAGAATATTTGAGGAAGGCAATTGCGGGTGAAAGCTACAGCTAAATTAAATTCGCTCTCAAAGCCAACAGATGAAAATTCGGGCGCGTATATACGAACCAAAGCTGGCGCAAAAATAACTCCAAGGAAAACCAGAGCTAATAAAATAAGGCTCACTGCGCTCACTAATCGAGATGCGAATTCATGCCCTCCATCTTCAGTTTCAAATGAACGTATAAGTTGAGGCACAAAAATAGCCGTGAGTGCGCCACCAACTAAAAGGTTGTACAAGATATTCGGCAGAGTATTTGCTACGTTAAATGAATCTGCAAGAAGAGCCGTGCCCAAGAGTGCAACAGTAAGAATGGTGCGAATAAATCCTGTCACTTTCGAAATCGAGGTACCAAGCGCCATAACGCTAGAGGCGTGGAAAAGTTCAGCCGGTTTCATTTACGCGACCTCCTCACGCGGCGAACACTCTGAGCGATAGCTCCCAAGAAGAGAAGTATTGCCGCTCCTGTTGTGAACCAGGCAACAGCAGGGCTGATTACTGAAACACTCAGCGTCAAAATCGTCGGTTCGACGATGGGACGTCCTTTGACGTTCACAAGGGATGCGGTTAACGAAGTGTTGCCAGAGGCAATAACGGTAATCGGGATTGAAAGTTGGGTTTTGGAGTGTGGAGGCAAGGTAATTTTCCTTACGCTCTTAACTTGAACGCGAGGATTCTCAGAGCTCAGATGGAGCGTGACAACTATCGGTTGAGCAAAATCATTAACAATAGTTACGGGGACTTTTTCGTTCTCTGAAGTCAACCGATATTTTCCTGCGATGATCCGCAGCTTATGCTTTTCTGCAGCAAGTGCCGCACGAGCATCACTTGCTAACGTGGCTTGACGTTCCTTACTCAAATCCAAAACTAACAACGATGCAATGTGAGCCCGTAGCGAATCAAGTTCACCAACAGGAATAACAGTGGTAATAAATGCGATTTCTTCTCTAATATCCATATAACTTCGAACCGCATCATCAGGAATAACAGACACTTTAACTCCCGATTGCGCTGCAGTGTCTAACGTAACTTTCCTCTTCAGGAAATCCTCTAATCGGCTTTGGCTCGCTACGAAGTAATACTGCAACTCACTTGGAGCTAAACGGCTCGCAAAATGTAAATTAGGGTGTCCATACGCGAGGGCTTTCACTACATCTTGATTAGTGATCGATTGAAGTTGTCTGAGCCAATTTTGAGCAACAAGGTTTTCTTCCGGCATTGCTTTCACATCGTCAATCAAACTGGCGTCAATTAACCATATGCGAGGTTGAGCTGCAGGAAAGAAAAGCAATTTTCCTAGGCGGCCATCTGGTGCAAGAAGTGTGGTGAGTTCATCATCCACCAACTTTCCGGCGAAATTGCGATGAGTTGGCTCGACAAGAATAATTTCATGAGAGGAGGTTGCTGAAGCTGAGGGCGCAAGCAAAACCAAGAAGAGGAGTACAAGTAACGTTGCACGAATTTTCATATCTTCAATTCACCACTTCTTGCAATTAATTTCTTCTCATCGGGATATGCAAGACGTTCAACAATTTCTTCTAACGGAAACCAGGCAACCTCATCGACTTCAGAAACTTGAGGTGCAAGAAGGCCACCTTTTTCGCGAAATAGAAAATGGTGGACAGTTTTGTGAATTCTTTTCCCGCCAGCCATAAACCAGAAATCGATAACTCCTAACGATCGAGCAATCTCACTTTCAATCCCAGTTTCTTCTGCGACTTCACGCAGGGCTGCTTGCTCAGGGGATTCACCTTCTTCGATATGGCCTTTAGGAAGTGACCACAAAAGGCGGGCGCGTGTGGCATCTTTCTGGTCGATACGTCCAATAAGAAGGCCACGCGTTCCTGATTCATCAATCACTAATCCGCCCGCACTTACTTCATCAACCCTCTTGGCATACGGGCGTGGAGTAGGGCGCTCTTTTTTAGGCGCAACCTTTTCGCCCGGGGTATTTGTGTCGTTTCTTTGTGGGGCGCGATTGGCGGGGCGTTTGCGCCGCCTTTTCTTCTTGGTGCCTTCGCTGCCCGCACTGGGTGCAGGGATCATGGAGCAAGGGTACTGCTCTAGCCTTATCTATTGTGACGAGTCCATTAGGAGCCGCAGGGGAACTTGCGATTCGCTCCCTCATTGAGAAAGCGCCATTAGCCAGCTCTCTAGCCGAGGCTTTTACTAGCGCTGGATTTCGCCTTGCCCTAGTGGGTGGCCCAGTGCGTGATGCTATTTTAGGTCGGTTAGGAAACGATCTAGATTTCACAACCAATGCGCACCCTCAAGAGAGTAAACGCATTCTCAACTCTTGGGCCGACAGTGTTTGGGAAACAGGAATTGAATTTGGAACAGTCGCTGGCAAACGTGGCGACACAACTGTTGAAGTAACAACGTATAGAAGTGAAAGTTATCACTCAGATAGTCGCAAACCAGAAGTTGAGTATGGAAAAACTATCGAAGGAGATTTATCCCGACGCGATTTCACAGTTAATGCAATGGCGCTCGAACTTACTGGGAGAACACCAACATTTATAGATCCATTCGATGGATTAACAGACATTAAGAAAAGAATATTGCGAACCCCGAACACACCGCAAAATTCATTTTCGGATGACCCGCTACGTATGATGCGTGCTGCCAGATTCGCCAGTCAGTTAAATTTTGCTGTCGCCGATGAAGTTTTGCTAGCAATGCGAGAAATGGCGGGACGGATTGCGATTATTTCCGCCGAACGCGTGCGCGACGAATTCACAAAATTGATAATGTCCAGCAATCCACGAATTGGAATCACAATGCTGGTCGATACCGGGTTGGCTGAACTTATATTGCCCGAGATTCCTAAATTGCGATTAGAGATTGATGAACACCACCACCACAAAGATGTTTACGAGCATTCCCTTACGGTTCTTGAACAAGCAATCAGTCAAGAAGAGCGATTGGGCGGCCCGAATCTAGTAATACGTCTCGCCGCTCTTATGCACGATATTGGAAAACCGAAAACTCGCACACTCATTGCTGGTGGTGGGGTTTCATTCCATCACCACGAAGTTGTCGGTGGACGCTTAACTAAAGAACGCCTAAAAACTCTACGTTTTAGCAACGATGTCGTGGATGATGTTTCCACTTTAGTGTCTCTACATCTTCGCTTCCACGGCTACGGCGATGGAGAATGGAGTGATTCAGCGGTGCGCCGCTATGTTCGCGATTCTGGAGAACTACTTACGCATCTACACGTCCTAACACGCGCCGATTGCACCACCCGAAATAAACGCAAGGCAGAAACTTTGGCTGCCACCTATCAAGCATTGGAAGATCGCATTGCAGTGCTGATGGAAGAGGAAGAGCTCTCCAAGATTCGTCCGGATTTAGATGGCGCAGAAGTAATGGCCCTACTAAAGATAAAACCTTCAGCCGCTGTTGGCCAAGCTCTAGATTTTCTCTTAGAACTGCGTCTAGAAAACGGACCATTAGGAAAAGAAGAAGCCGAGCGAGAGCTACTCAGATGGTGGGCAACTAAAAAGTAAAATTGAAACGCGATTTACGCAATAAGCGCACAGCAGTGAGCAGATACGCCACACTAATGAGTACAGGAACGGTAAACGATTTTCCCGATGCGGGGAGAATTAACGCAGCTAATACCGCTCCGGTAACCATCGCAGTATTAACCGCAACATCGTAAACAGCAAAAACTCTCCCACGGAAGTAATCATCGATTTTAGATTGCACGAGGGCATCATTTGTAACTTTAACGCTCTGCCCGAAAACGCTTACAAAAAATGCAGTGAGGTAGAGAAGGATTTGGCTTTGAGCAAACGCAAGCAGTAATGGCGGTAAACTGGCAGCAAACATCATGAAACGTATCCAGCGATGACGGCCGTATTTAGCGACACCAAAGGGAGCAACGAGTGCGCCACATGTGATGCCCGCACCGCTAATAGTTAGTGCAACGGCTACACCTGCAAGTCCAGCATCAGGATTACTTGCGGGATTAAATGTATTTCTTTCAAGCAAAAGCGCTACGAGAATCAAGGCCGTTAAGCCGCCTCGCTGAACCGCGGTGGTGACAATTCCTCGCGAAGCATCCCGATGTTCTCGCAAGAAAATGAAACCTTCTCGCATCTCAACGAAACCTTGGGCAAAGCCACCTTTTGGTTTTTCGTGGTCTAACGGGCCAATTTCGCTCTTTCTTAAGCGCAATACCAAAGCCGAAGTTAGGAGATATCCCATGGCGGCGACCAGTAACAAAATAGCATCGGAGTGATTAGCGTTATTTAGAGGTTCCAGGATTTTACGCAAACCTAAACCAATTCCGCCGCCAACTACAACCCACAAAGATCCACCAGTTACGGCCATCGCGTTTGCTGTGATGAGTGATTCACTACCAACAAGTAATGGTAAACCCGCCGAAAGGCCAGCAAGTATTAAACGATTGATACCAAAAGCAAAAAGGACGACCACAGTTAATTCCAATCCAGTTTTCCCATTGGCAATTAATAGTGCGACGAGTAATAAGTCGAGAGCTCGCAAGAGATTGCATATAGCTAGTGCACGTTGTCGAGAAACTCGATCCAAGATCGTTCCTACAAATGGCCCGATAAGAGAATATGGAAGTAAAACCACAGCAAAACCTAAGGCAGCATTTAGCGCATTGGCCTGACGCTCTGGTGAAAAAAGGAGAAAAGATGCGAGTGCGCTCTGGAATAAACCATCAACGCCCTGCCCCATCCAGCGAGCGGCAAATAATCTCGAAAGTCTTGAATGTCGAAGCAGCGCGACAAAACTCAGACTTTGCATAGCGCAAGAGTAGTTTCTTTCACCTATTAATTCGCGTTATTGTCTTCCTTGTGAAATCTCAGCGCGCCTACGTCGATTATGCCCTCGACAAACGAGCAACTTTGGTGGCGCTCTTTCGCGGGGTTGTTAATGCCTGTGACGCCGACCCTTATCTAATGCGAGCTGCGAAATTCCATGGAGTAAAAGTTGAGCGTCTCTGCCCTGTCTGCAAAAAGAAGTCTCTTGTCGAACTTCGATACACCTTTGGAGATCAGCTCGGTCAATTCTCAGGACGAATTAAATCTCTCGCTGAACTTACAGAAATGGAATCCGAGTTTGGAGAGTTCAGGGTTTACGTGGTGGAAGTTTGTCGAGAATGCTCATGGAACCACCTCAGCGCTTCGTTCATCCTGGGAGATGGACGAGAGCGAAAACCCCCTCGGCGAGTACGCACCTTAGAAGATGAAGATTGGGTTAAGCGGTAGCCTTCACGCGTGGCCCGCAAAATCATCTTCCGCTTAATCATCTTTATTGGTGGATTCTCTTTTATTGCCGGCGTATCTCTCTTTGCTTACGCGTATTTTACCGTCGGAATTCCTAATCCAAACGACTATGTAAATAGTCAGGCGACCATTATCCAATATTCAAACGGAACAGAAATTGGCCGCATTGGATCTGAAAACCGAACAATCGTCCCCTTTGCAAAAATTCCGTTAAATCTTCGTCACGCAGTCCTAGCCGCAGAAGATAGAAGTTTTTACACCAACCACGCTTTTAGCGTAATGGGAATAGCACGTGCAGCACTTAATAATCTACGTGGTGGTTCATTGCAAGGTGGATCAACAATTACACAGCAATATGCAAAAACCGCCTTCCTTACACCAGAACGAAGCATCCAACGCAAAATTAAAGAACTTGTAATTTCAATAAAACTTGAGAGCCAGCTTTCAAAAGACCAGATCTTTGAAAACTACCTCAACACTATTTACTTTGGCCGCGGGTCATACGGTGTAGAAACTGCATCCGAGCAATACTTCAACCGAACAGTAAATAAATTGACACTGGCACAATCTGCAGTGCTGGCAAGTATTTTGAATTCACCAGGCAACTACGATCCCTCATACTCAAAAGATAATGCAGACAGACTCAAAGCGCGTTTTGCTTATGTAATAAAAGGAATGGTTAAAGACGGGTGGATCACCCAAGAAGTTGCGAATAAAACAAAATTCCCTGCGGTTCGAGATCGCGTTACAGCGGGATCGCTCTCTGGCCCCAAAGGCCACATTATTGCTCGCGCCCAACTAGAACTTAACGCCCTTGGGTTTACCGATGAACAATTGATGATCGGCGGACTCATTGTTCGCACTACCCTTGATCAAAAAGCACAACAGGCAGCGGTTGACGCTGTTGATAAACAAACACCAAAGAAAGCACCGGCCGATTTACATGTGGGGCTGGTCGCGATCCGCCCTGGAACAGGCGAAATCATTGCTCTTTATGGGGGCAAAGACTATTTAGTCCGCCAGCTCAGTGACGCCACGCAATCAATCGCATTAGCAGGTTCAACTTTCAAACCCTTTGCACTTATTGCCGCGCTAGAAAAAGCAATTCCGTTGACATCAATATGGAATGGTGATTCACCGCAAACCTTTGATGATGCAGGCAAGCCATATCCCGTTTCCAATTATGGAAACGAACAATGGGGGCAAATAAACCTACTCAAAGCAACAGCTCACTCTGTAAATACAATTTATGTCCCACTAGGTATCGAAGTGGGCCCAGATAAGGTTGTTGATGTTGCACGGCGTGCAGGAATTCCAGAAAGCGTGGCAATGATGCCAACGCCTTCCGTTGTTCTTGGACCTGCAAGTCCACATGTAATTGATGTAGCAGCTGCTTATGCAACTTTTGCAGCTCAAGGTGTTTATGCAAAACCTTTCTTAATCAACCAAGTACAAGGACCAAACAAAGGCGTTCTCTATCAAGCGCGTCCACAAGGTCAAGAAGTATTTACTAAAGATGTAATGGCTGACCTCACTTACGCACTCGGTGAAGTTGTGCGAAGTGGAACTGCAACTTACGGAACTGCAGGATTAGGCCGACCGGCTGCTGGTAAAACGGGTACGAGTGAGCAGAATGCATCTGCTTGGTTTAGCGGATACACACCACAACTTGCCGCCTCTGTTGCTTTCTTCCGCAACACAGCTTCCGAGACTCTTAATGGAATCGGTGGCTTATCAGCTGTAACTGGCGGAACTTTCCCTGCAAAGGTCTGGACCGCGTTTATGAAAGGCGCTCTTGCTGGAGAACCAAAGATGTCATTTCCAAAACCGGTGCATATCGGCGGAAAGGATCCAATAGTGATGACATCTCCCACGCTTGAGCCTTTGCCAAGTGAAAGCGCAACACCAACTCTCGCTTCCGAAACACCTACTACTTCACCCTCGGCTACACCCACTCCGTAAATATGTTCCGACTTCAACGCTGGAAGCCACTCACCAAAGCCCTTGTATTACTAGCTTTATTAACCGCCATCACCTCTTTTATTAAATTTGATCATTGCCGAAATAACGGTTGGGTCTCACCTGATATCGATGTCCATGCTTGTTACACCGATATTTCTTCTCTTTATCACGGGCGCGGATTGAATGTTCATCAGTGGGCTTACAGCGGCGGTGACAACGCAATTGAATACCCAGTTATCACCGGCACAATCATGTGGGCCACTTCGTTGCTGGTGCCAATGGATAGTAACGGCACCCGTAAGTACTTTGACCTAAATATTTTCTTGATTGCACTTCTCTTTATCGCGACAGTTGTCATTGTCGGATATATGAAACCCGAGTTCGCACATTTACTTCCGTTGTCACCGGCGGTGATGGCCTCGCTCTATATCAACTGGGATCTTTGGGGCATCATCACAATGATGGCGGCAATTTATTATTTCGATAAGAAACGTCTCAACTTGAGTGCGATCTTGATCGCGATATCAATTGCTACGAAATTCTTTCCTGTTCTTTTATTGTTACCAATCGCATTCATCCTCTGGAGGCGCAACCAACTTCGCTCTTTAGTAAAATACATAGGAACAACTCTTTTTGTATGGCTTGCAATAAATCTTCCTGTAATATTGACAACACCTGTGGGTTGGTGGCGCTTCTACAAACTTAACTTAGAGCGCCAATCCGATTGGGGCTCACTCTGGTACGGGTTATCGATTTTAAATTTTCCTGTTCGCAGCCTTAACTATGTAACAATTCTTTCGCTTCTTGCGATTCTCACTGCGTGCATGATCTATTTCCTTGAACTCACCGAAACTCCAACGTTGGCAGATGTCAGTTTTATTGTTCTTGCCGGCGTTCTATGTGTTGGCAAGGTCTACTCACCTCAATACATTCTCTGGCTGGTTCCGTTAGCCGTCATTGCGCTAAAAAATAAGAAGCAACTCCTGGCTTTTTGGATATGGCAGGCGGCCGAGGCGATTTATCACATCGCCGTCTGGCAGCATTTAGCCCTCCTAGGAGGAGCTAAATTCGGCCTCCCCGCTGGTGGCTACGCCCTTGCAATCATCGCCCGAATCTTGGCTTGCACTTATTTCATCGCCGTTCTTGTCCGCACCAGCCTCAAGAATCGCCCTCCACAGGCTAAGCAAGCGCATAAGCGTCTAGCGGATTTTCTATTTGAAGGTGGTGGCAGTTACCCTTAGGCCCCTTACCTGGTTGGGTCTTCCATCCAGGAAAGAGCAATAACTCTCCTGTCACGGAAATACCGTGGCCGCTTTAGTCCAAAGGAGGTCGGGTTAACGCATGCGTCACTATGAATTAATGGTCATTCTCGATCCAGAGTTAGAAGAACGTACAGTCACTCCAAGCCTTGAGACTTATCTCAAGATCATCAAAGAAAGCGGCGGCCGCGTCGACAAGCTCGATGTTTGGGG
>WLOP01000013.1 GCA_009699205.1 Actinomycetota bacterium | reverse complement strand
AGGAAACGTCAGATCGAGTAATCGATCAGGAACCTCGATTAGGCCCAGTAGCGCAGTTGGTTAGCGCGCCGCCCTGTCACGGCGGAGGTCGCGAGTTCAAGTCTCGTCTGGGTCGCAAGAGTTTGGCGCTGTACACGTACAACGTGGCCGGCGTTGAACTTTTTCTAGGCTCGGTAGCTCAGTTGGTACGAGCGCGCGACTGAAAATCGTGAGGTCGACAGTTCGATCCTGTCCCGAGCCACTTCTAGGTATTTTCTCTACCTATTTATTAATTCCCGAAGGGCTTTGCTGCACCAAAGTCGTGCCGTGCTAGAAAAGTTTCGGTTCACCGAGCAGCTCGTCATAACGTGCCTTTAAATCTAACTCAATTCCTTCAACAATAATTCTTTTATCTCTTCCTAGCTCCCCATAGACGATAGTGAAATCACGTCTTCGGAGATTAAAGGCTTGTGCAAGTTCTTTCAGAACCGCATCGTTAGCCTTCCCATCAACGGCAGGTGCTTGCACTGCAACAACCAGACGAGGTGGATCACCCACGCTTCCGCCAACCTTATTTCGCGAAGCGTTTGGTCTTACGCGAATCTCTAAAAGAAATGGCATCTGCGGGGCTATGCGCTGAATTCTTTTTTCTTGCTTGAGATACGTAGATAGAGATAAATGATAGGAACCAAAATAATCGAGCGATGTCGGAACGAAGTTCCAAGGTTCACTTCGACTAAGGCGCTAAAGGCGACAAATGCGCCCAGCAATATAATTGGGAAAAGAACGAGTGGATCTTGGAATAACTTAAATTTGCGGAAGCGGATGAATTGAAATAACAACAAGGCATAGAGCGCCCACCATAAAGGCGATTCAAGAGCAACTAGTTTCAAAGCTACGCCGGCAGATCCTACAAATGGGAATGGCCCAAGCAGGAAGAGTAAACTGGGATGAAGTAGCGATAAAGGTCGATGCATATCGCCTGTTTTAAGAATGTACCCATTCACGCTTGAGGTATCGGCAATTACTTCTTTACTCTTGGAAACCTGTCCAGCTGAAACCTTTGATTCCCAGATCTCTTGAATTTTTGAAGTGAAGCCGATGAAATTCATTGCGCGGGTGAATGTAGAAGCGGGGTGATCAAGCAGATAGAAATGAAGCATGATTAAAGTGGTGTCCCCATGAAATGTCACAGTCTCGAAAGCTGGAATTAAAGGATCGGTACTTCCCGTACTGGTACCAGGTTTTACCGGAACTGAAATTTCAAGAACCGAGTCACCATTGCGTCCGCCCGTAGCGGTGATATCAGTATGAAGAGTCTGCTCCACTAAGAAAGTGGATGCATACCACGAGGTTGTACTGGCAAAGAGAATACTAGGTAAAAGTACAACCGATGCCAAGAGGGAGAATATTTTGCGGCGATCTGTATGAAGAATCGCTAAGAAAAATAAAAAAACTAAGAGAGAAAGAACTAAACAGATCCAGAGATAACTTTTGGTTGATAAGAGCGCGTAATCTCCTAGCACTAAGAGGATAAACGCCTTTCGCTTTCCTCCATCAAAGAGCGCAGTTAAACCGGCAAGAATCATGGCAAGTTCGCACATAATAAAAGATTCACGCATGCCCAGAACGGTCCAAAGTGCAATGGAAGGGATAAAAAAGGCGATGAATATCGGATGAAGACGAAGATGCCCTGACGTTGGAGATTTAAATATTCTAGAGAGAAGAATTATTGTGGCTGTTCCCAAAGCAATTGAAGAAAGGCGAATAGAGAAATAATCTGGGATTCCACACAAGGTAAGAATCTTCGATGGCAGATAGATAATCCACAAGAATGGCTTTGGCGCTGTGATCCAGCCGCTTGCGTTCTGAGGATTTGGGTCTTTACCACCGTACATGTTGTTAAAGGTATAGAGATATCCATGCTCATCTGGAGCAAAGGCATAAAGCCTTCCTAGGATTGCGGCAAAGAAAACATGCGTGAGAACAAAGATAGTGATTAATGGATTGCGCGTGAAAATTCTTCTACTTAGGTGGAAGACGCTTGCAACCTTTTCCACTTTGCATTCCTTAAGCAGACCCAGATTTGCGTTGGAATCTCTTAGGAGCGCCAGCTGAACTTTGTCCGCTTCCGACCTTGGATTCGTTTGATGGGCCACCAGTGCTACCGGCGTTGCCACGTTGATTCTTTTTTTCTAAAGCTTCGAGGAATTTAGCTCGAGCATCTGGATTTGGCTTATTTTCACTCATGGAATGAAGTTTAGTACCTGTTGGTGGTTACTTTGTTGCAGTTGCGTCAACACTCGCAATGCGTAGAAAGAAGACCAACAAGAGCGTCCAAAGTGCGGTTGCGACAAAAGCAATGGGCGCAGCAAGCATTTCTGGCTTTCGGTAGATAATCAGGGCAAACGCACCAAAAATTGCTGTAAGGCTCCATAGCGCAAGAGCGCTTCTCCGCTTTCCTAATCCCAGTCGCAGCAAACGATGCGATAGATGATCGCGCCCCCCTTGAAGCGGTGAAATTCCACCGTGGATTCTGGATGTGACAGCAACGGTTGTATCCAGAATTGGAACCGCCATTAACAGAAGCGGAATAGCTAGCGAGGCTGCTCGTGGAGTAATCCCAGGATTAAGGCGAATTGTTAAGACTGAAACGATGATCCCAAGAAAAAGTGCGCCAGCATCGCCCATATAGATCCTGGCCGGTGAGCGATTCCAAAAGAGAAATCCGAGAGTCGAACCTGCGGTAACAATTGCGAGTGCACTGACAAGTATCTGGTGTGTCTGGAAAGAAATAAGAAAGAGAAATATGGTGATTACTGCAACTGTCCCCGCAGCGCCCCCATCAAGATTGTCAAAAAAGTTGATCGCGTTGCAAACGCCCACAATCCAGAAGGCGGTGATGCATCCATTAAGAAAGTTATTGGTAAAAGGCGTCCCAATGGTATTTGTCGAGATGAGGTAAATAGCAACGAGAATCGCTGTACCTGTTTGTGCGGCAAGACGTGGCCAAGCTTCTAGGCCATATAGATCATCCAATAATCCCATAATCGCAATCGCAACGGCAGGCAAAAATACTGAGGTCGCCATGTTAAGCATTTGTCCGGAATGAGCCCGAGATAAAATGGCAATATAGGAAATTGAAACTACTCCAATGACGATTGCAATTCCACCTAAATATGGCACCGGCTCAGTTTGATCCTTGCGCGACGCATTGGGTTTATCCAATGCGTCGATTTTTATTGCTAGCTTGCGCATAATTGGAGTGAGCAGACCAACTAGAACCAGCGCGGCAGCCCCTAGTGCGAAATAATTATTGAGCGAATTTTCCACGTGATTTCTCGCCCTAAGGTTTTCCTAGTTATCTTTACTTGAATTATCTTTAAGTAATTCTTTAACTTCAGACTCGCGATATCGTCGGTGACCACCAAGAGTGCGGATCGAGGTCAGTTTGCCAGCCTTTGCCCAGCGAGTAACGGTTTTAGGGTCGACGTGAAATAGAAGGGCAACTTCGCCAGGGGTTAAGAGATTTTCGGCATCAGTTAATCGATTCATATCGAATTTCCCTGCCTCTCATGCAATTCAAAGGTGCCCGATTCGCACCGTTATGTGCGCAAGTATCGCCTTTTAACTCAACGCTGGCAAGGGATTTCTCGATCGGGTTAAGCGTCGAACTACATTGCCTGCTCAAGAGCGGCAACTCTTCGCCAGCGCGTAACCAAACGTTCATACCCACGCCCCGCTAAAGCTCCATCGCCCGATGCTAAACCTGCAATAGATGACAGTACATCTTCGATAGAAGTATCGGCATCGAGACCATCTTCACCAGCGCTAATTAATGAATTCTCGAGGTAGCCAGCTAGGCCACCGTAATCTAATTCCAGAAATGATTGCGGATGAAATGCATCAAGCCAATCTCCTAGCTGTGCAATTTCTTCTTCGACTGGTCCATCACCAAATGCACCATGTACTGCTTGGTGAGCCATCTCTGAACGCAATTTGGCATTTGCAATAGTGGTTCGCATAATCGTGAACGTGCCATTTCCATCTCGACCTCGAACTCGTTCTTCTGGAATAAATAGCGAGAACCAACGTGGTGGAATAATCCAGGTCTCCGTTAGGATATGTGGAACTTTTGTATCGAAGAATTCGGCACCTGATGTAATAACTTCTTCTTGTGCTTGTGGCAAAAAATATCCTGTAACAGATGAAGGAAGTGAAATTTTAAAATCTTCTAATGCAGCCCAGCAACGAGTCGCAGTTGACCAAGGAGAAACGTAGCGAGCGCCTTCAATCTCTAATACGTGCGCGCCATCGGGGCGCAGCGCTGGAGATTCAGGGAAAATCGTTCGACGAAGTGCAAGTTTTTGTTCTTCGCCAATAGTTTCACTATTCGTTTCTAACTGCGACCAACGCAACCGATCCGCCGGGTCAAAGGCTGATAAAGGTTCGTAGATTCGCAATGAAGCAACATACGGAGTAGGACGCATGAAAATTACGCGCGCGGAATGTAATTGCCCTCAGCAAAAGGATCGTCATCTTCACGATCTTGCTGTGGGTTTGGTTCTCCATGAAGCTCTTTAGCTAAGCGATCAAGATCCATCTCTTGAGTGGAATACTTTAAATCGCGAGCAACTTTGGTTTGTTTGGCTTTTGAACGGCCGCGCCCCATAGCGTGACCTCCTTACTTAAGTGCAATCAGGGGGGAAGGTTATCGTGCTTGGTAGGTACCTTCCAAAGTCGAACCCTGAGAATTCTTCCGAGCCACGATTTCACCAGCAATCCAGGCCTTCATCCCGCGTGCGGCGAGGGATTTAAGGGTTAAATCGGCCACCGAAGGGGCCACGACAGCCACCATTCCGATCCCGCAATTCCAAGCCAGCTCCATATCCCTTTGCGCCACTTGCCCTGTGTGAGCCATGAACGCCATCTCAACAGGCAATGCCCAGGTCGATCGGTCGTATCGAGCGCTCAAAGCTTCGGGGATAACACGGGAGGTGTTCTGCGCAATTCCACCACCGGTGACATGAACGAAAGTTCGAAGGTTCTCTTTCAGCGATTTTATTAAAGCTAAGCAATCAAGCGTATAAATCTCGGTGGGGGTCAAGAAAACCTCACCAGAAGTTTTACCGTATTCGGTTACATTGGAATCCAACGACAACTTTTTTGAATGAATAATGTGGCGGATCAGCGAATACCCATTAGCGTGAAATCCACTCGATGGCATCGCAATCAACACATCGCCAAGTTGTACTTTCTGGGCACTTAATAAATTAGGTGCATCAACGACGCCAGTAGCTGCGCCTGCAATATCGAACTCATCAGCATCCATGAGGCCGGGATGCTCTGCTGTTTCGCCACCGATCAAAGCAGTATTAGCTTTTTGGCACCCTCGAGCTATACCGCTAACAATTTCTGCAATTCGCTCTGGAATGACTTTACCAACTGCGATGTAGTCGGTCATAAACAAAGGCTCGGCGCCACATACAACTAAATCATCAACCACCATTGCGACGAGATCTTCGCCGATGGTGTCGTACTTGCCCATCAAGCGCGCGATTTCAGTCTTGGTCCCCACGCCATCAGTAGAAGTTGCAAGAAGAGGTTGTTGAAATTTCTTGAGTGCGGTGGCATCAAAGAGGCCAGCAAACCCGCCGATTCCCCCGACAACTTCATTTCGCGATGCTTTAGCAACTGAGGCCTTCATTAATTCGACAGCCCTGTCGCCAGCTTCGATATCAACGCCTGCATCAAAATATGTTGACATTAGCCGTTGCCACCCACTGGAGTAATCTCTAAACGCATCTTTCCTTCGGACATATCTTCAGGAATCGTGATGGGGTACTTGCCAGTGAAACATGCCTGGCAGAGTTTGTTCTCAGGAATCTGCGTAGCTCCGATTAGACCCTCGAGAGATACATAGCCAAGAGAATCTGCCCCGATAGATCTGCGAATCTCTTCAACAGCCAAGCCACTGGCTATCAATTCGGCTCTGGATGCGAAATCGATACCGTAAAAGCAGGGCCATTCCACTGGAGGACTAGAGATGCGCACGTGAATCTCTAAGGCGCCAGCTTCGCGGAGCATTCGCACAATGGCGCGCTGAGTATTGCCTCGAACGATTGAATCATCGACGACAACAATCCGTTTGCCTTCAATAATTTCGCGCAGCGGGTTGAGTTTTAGACGAATACCTAATTGACGAATCGTCTGGCTTGGTTGGATAAATGTGCGGCCTACATAAGAATTTTTTACAAAGCCCGAACCGTAGGGGATTCCGGAAGCTTTGGCATAACCAATTGCCGCAGGTGTACCCGATTCTGGAACTGGGATTACCAGATCTGCTTCGACTGGGTGTTCGAAAGCTAGGCGTTCACCAATGGCAACACGTGTTGCATGTATTCCACGACCAGCAATTGTTGTATCTGGTCGCGCAAGATATACATATTCAAAGAGACAACCTTTGGGATCGGCTTGCGCCCAACGGTGAGAACGCAATCCATTTTCATCAATCGCAATAAATTCGCCAGGTTCAACTTCGCGGACAAATGCTGCGCCCACAATATCCAAGGCGGCTGTTTCTGAAGCCACCACCCAACCTCGTTCTAATTTTCCGATGACAAGCGGGCGCACGCCGTGACGATCTCGCGCGGCATATAAAGTTTCTTCATCCATAAATACAAGCGAAAATGCGCCTTCAAAGAGTGGCAGTACGGCCATCGCGCTGGACTCGAAATTCTTTTCATCTTGTCCAGCAATAAGAGCGGTCATTAATTCGGTATCGGTAGTTGCGCCACGTTCTTTACCCGGTGCCATCAAAGTTTGTCGTTGTAAATGCTCTGCTAAGTCGCCAGTGTTTGTGAGGTTGCCATTATGCGCAAGAGCCAGAGTTCCGTATTTCGTTGGACGTAAAGTTGGTTGGGCATTTACCCACGTGCTCGATCCTGTCGTTGAATAGCGGCAATGGCCAATTGCAATATCTCCCGTGAGTGAAGCTAAGTCTGCTTCAGTGAAGACTTGCGAGACGAGACCCATATCTTTATAGACCAAGATGCGTTCACCATCGCTGGTAGCAATTCCTGCTGATTCTTGACCGCGGTGTTGCAGCGCATAAAGACCGTAAAAGGTGAGTTTTGCGACCTCTTCACCTGGTGCCCACACTCCGAAAATTCCACATGCATCTTGGGGGCCCTTATCGACATCAAAGAGCTCGTGGGTGAGTTTTCCATCTGGGCGGCGGCTCATGGCTTTATCCTAATTTCTCAGTGCCAAATAGTTTAGGGAAAGTTTGAGTGTACGCCTCGCGGAGAGTTTCAATTGAAATACTTACGCTATTAATTGAGAGAGTCGAGCCACCGCTCTTGCCTATGCGAGTTAAGGGTATGGAGTATTTCGTGGCGAGGCTCTCGATTTTCTGGCTGTCACTTTGGGTAATGGCGACAAGCACGCGCCCAGGCGTTTCGCTCAACAGCGCAGTTGCAAGGTCTCCGGGAATATCTAGACCGGCCCCGATTCCGTGGTGCAAAACCATTTCGGAAATTGTCGCTGCCAATCCGCCTTGACTTAAATCGTGGGCAGCTGCAAATATCGGTTGTCCCTCTAGCAACAAATCAATGAGACGCATTTCTCGTTGCAAATCGGTAACAGGTACGGTGCCTCCACGTTGATCATGCATATATGCCCATTGGCTACCAGCAAAATCTGCATTTGTTGCACCAAGCAGAAAGAGGTCTAAGCCCTCGCAGTTAAATGCCATCGGCGTGCGCAAGCGAACATCTTGAATAACGCCAAGCACGCCGATAACGGGGGTGGGCAAGATCGCTACATCGCCTGTTTGATTATAAAAAGAAACGTTTCCGCCAGTGACAGGAAGCCCCATCTCCAAACAACCATCAGCAAGGCCGCGAACAGTCTCTGCAAATTGCCACATCACACCCGGATCTTCTGGTGAACCAAAATTAAGGCAATTAGTGACTGCTAAGGGTTTAGCGCCAGCGGTTGCGATATTTCGCGCAGCTTCAGCTAATGCAAGCTTGGCGCCTTCGTATGGATTCAAGTAGGACCAGGATGCATTGGCGTCGGTTGAAATCGCGACGCCCAAATGTGATCTCTCGTCGATACGAACCATTCCTGAATCTTCAGGCTGGGATTGAATCGTATTACCCTGTACATATTTATCGTATTGCGATGTCACCCATGTCTTGTCAGCCATATTGGGGCTAGAGATTAAATCTAGAATTGCTTGAGCGATATTTGTAGCGTCGAGCTTAGGTAATTGCGGGGTATCGGCAATCGCGCCATCAAGATAATTCGGGCGCGCCACGGGACGGTTATAGACAGGACCATCGTGAGCAACGGTGCGAGGTGGTACATCAACGATCACTTCCCCGTGCCAAGTAATAATTAACCGATCTCCATCGGTGACTTCACCAATAACGGTAACTGTCACATCCCATTTCTTGCAGATTTCGAGGAATCTTGCAATCTTGTGCGGTTCAACAATTGCACACATGCGTTCTTGCGATTCGCTCATCAAGATTTCTTCGGGGGATAAATTGGGATCGCGAAGTGGAACTGTATCTAGCTCAACTCGCATTCCTCCAGAGCCACCGGATGCTAATTCGCTAGTTGCGCAAGAAAGTCCAGCGCCACCTAAATCCTGAATTCCCACAACTAAATCTTCGGCAAAAATTTCCAGTGAACATTCAATCAATACTTTTTCTGTAAATGGATCTCCAACTTGAACACTTGGTCGCTTTGCAGGTCCCGTGGAACCGAAAGTTTCACTAGCCAGAACAGAAACGCCGCCGATTCCATCTCCACCAGTTTTTGCACCGAAGAGAACTACTAAGTTGCCGGGGCCAGATGCTTTTGCCAATTTAATTTGATCATGGCGCATAACACCTACGCATAGAGCGTTAACGAGGGGATTGCCCGCATAAGTTTTGTCGAAAACAATCTCCCCGCCGATATTTGGTAGCCCTAAGCAATTACCGTACCCACCAACTCCTGCAACGATTCCGGGCAATACCCGTCGAGTGTCTGGCGCATGAGCTTCTCCAAATCGGAGTGGGTCCATGATCGCAATAGGTCGTGCACCCATAGTCAAAATATCGCGGACAATTCCGCCTACTCCAGTTGCAGCCCCTTGGTATGGCTCAACAAAAGATGGGTGGTTATGGGATTCAATTTTGAATGTAACTGCATATCCCTGCCCGACATCAACAACACCAGCGTTTTCACCGATGCCGACAAGAAGCGCATCGCTGTGCGGTGCCTTTTCGCCAAATTGTTTGAGGTGCACCTTCGAGGATTTATATGAGCAATGTTCTGACCACATCACTGAATACATAGCGAGTTCACTTGAGGAGGGACGCCTGCCCAGAATCTCGCAAATACGTTGATATTCATCGCTTTTAAGACCTAAGGCAGCAAATGGCTGTTCCTGATCAGGGGTCGTCGCTGCAATTGCGACTGTATCTAGTGCCATCTACTTGCCCACCATCGCTGTGAGTACAGAGGTAAAGAAAGCTAATCCATCTGCAGTTGGTCCCGTTAAAGAATCAATTGCATGTTCTGGGTGAGGCATTAACCCAACCACATTGCCTCGTGCGTTAGATATTCCAGCTATGAGATTTCTGGAACCGTTCGGGTTTTCGCCCACGTAACGTGCGATTACCCGCCCCTCAGATTCAAGTTGATCCAGAGTCTTATCGTCGCACTGAAAAGAACCTTCACCGTTTTTCAAAGGAATTACAATCTCTGCGCCTTGCTGAAAATTATTCGTCCAGGGTGTTGAGATATTTTCAATACGAATCGGTTGTGGCGTGCAAAGAAAATGCAATCCAACATTCCTTGTCAGCGCGCCCGGCAAAAGGTGCGATTCGCATAAAATCTGAAAGCCGTTACAAATTCCTAGAACCGGCATCCCCACATTAGCTCGCTCAATAATCGAAGTCATCACTGGTGCAAAACGTGAGATAGCTCCGCAACGTAGATAATCACCATAGGAGAAACCACCGGGGAGAATTACTGCATCCACTTTCTTGAGATCTGCATCTGCGTGCCAAAGCGACACTGCTTCAGCGCCAGCGGCCCTTACCGCGCGCGCAGCGTCTCGATCGTCGAGTGAACCTGGAAAAGTGACTACGCCAACTTTCATCTACTCTTCAACCCTCACTGTAAAAGTTTCTATAACAGGGTTTGCAAGAAGAGTTTCGGCTGCTTTTGAAACTTCGGCAAGCTGAGCTTGTGTGACGGGACCATCTACTTCAATCTCAAAGCGTTTACCTTGCCGCGCTGATTTCGCGAAGGTAAAGCCCAGTCGTGGCAATGCGGCAAGAACAGCTTGCCCTTGAGGGTCAAGAATCTCGGGCTTTAACATCACATCAACCACGATTGTTGCCACTGTGCGCTCCTTCGTTAAATGGACTTCCTGTAATTTTATAAAATGCATCTTTATAACGTTGAGCGGTTTTTTCTACTATTTCCAAGGGTATTTGAGGTGGGACGCTCTCGCGATTCCAACCACTAGAAACTAGCCAATCACGTAGGTATTGCTTGTCATATGAAGGTTGAACCGTACCTGGGAGCCATTGTGTCGCATCCCAGAAACGTGATGAATCTGGCGTAAGTGCTTCATCACCCAAAGTTATAGCTCCGCGTGAATCGCGACCGAATTCAAATTTAGTATCGGCAAGAATTATCCCGCCCTCTTTTGCCATTTCTGAGGCGACCTTATAGAGCTCAAGTGTTAACTCGCTTAATTCCTGGGTTTCGGGAACAAGTGTCTTGGCTTGCTTAAAAGTAATATTTATATCGTGATCGCCAATTTCAGCTTTTGTGGCTGGGGTAAAAATAGGTTGAGGCAATTGCGACCCGTCGAGCAATCCTGAAGGCAATGCAATTCCGCAGACAGCTTCTGTCTTTTGATATTCGCTCCACCCGCTCCCCGTTAAATATCCGCGAGCGACGCATTCAATCGGGAACATCGTCAGTGGTTTAACAATTACAGCTCGACCAAGAACCTCGACAGGAACATCCTCGCTAACAATATGGTGCGGAACAACTGCAGCTAGGCGCTTAAACCAGAAAAGAGAGAGTTGGGTAAGTACTGCGCCTTTCTCTGGAATTAGTGTTGGCAAAACCCAGTCAAATGCAGATACTCGATCAGATGCAACGAGTAATAGTTGCTCTTGATCATTTGTATAGAGATCGCGAACTTTTCCGGTACGCAAGTGTGTCCACCCAGGTATCGAAGGCGCTGGCGGTGGACCAGCTAGGCCGAAACCACTCACCTGATAGAGCCGGGTTTGTACTGCGCTGCGGCAGGGTGCGCGGAAGTTATCGCTTCAATGCGGCTAACGACTCGTGCAATTTGTTGGCGAGCTTCGCCAGTAAATTCAATTGGGTTACTGATGAGCGCATCGAGTGCTACGCGATCAAGGGGGAATGTCGAATCGTTCGCGAGTGAATCAAGAAGTGAATTATCTTTGCCCTCGCGCATTTCTAGAGCTGCTTTTGTCGCATGACTCTTAATAATCTCGTGTGCAGCTTCGCGCCCGACACCTGATTTAACAGCAGCCATTAAGAACTTAGTTGTCGCCAAGAATGGGAGGTAGCGTTCAAGCTCTGCTGCAATTACTTGAGGGAAAGCGCCAAATTCACCGATAACCGTCAACATCGTTTCAAGAAGGCCGTCTATGGCATAAAAAGCATCTGGCATTGCAACGCGTCGAACAACACTGCAAGAGACATCGCCTTCATTCCATTGATCCCCGGCCAGTTCGCTCACCATCGATGCATAACCACGCAGGACCACTGCTAGGCCGTTCACTCTTTCGCAGGAGCGAGTATTCATCTTATGAGGCATCGCCGAAGAACCTACCTGTCCAGCTTTAAATCCTTCAGTCACAAGTTCTGCACCAGCCATTAGTCGAATCGAAGTTGCCAGCGATGATGGCGCAGCGGCAATCTGCACAAGAGTTGTAACAACTTCATAATCCAAAGATCGCGGGTAGACCTGACCGGTGGAATCCAAAACTCTAGAAAATCCTAATTCAGAAGCAATCATGGATTCAAGCGTGTCGTGTGCGTTAGATGACCCAAGCAAATCTATTGAATCTTGTGCGGTGCCAACTGGTCCTTTGATTCCGCGCATCGGATAGCGAGAAAGTAAAGAATCTAAACGCTCGTAGGCAAAAAGAAGTTCCTCAGCGGCGGTAGCAAATCGTTTTCCCAATGTAGTTATTTGTGCTGGGACGTTATGTGAACGCCCTGCAATAGGTTGATCTGCAAATTGCAGAGCACGTTCGCCTAGGCGAGCAAGCACTGTAATAGATTTATCTCTTACAACCTCTAAGCCCTGGCGAATTTGCAAAGCTTCAATATTTTCGGTGAGGTCGCGACTAGTCATTCCTGCATGAATAGCTTCGTGCCCAGCTAAGGCATTAAATTCATCAATACGAGCTTTAACATCATGGCGAGTGATTTTTTCGCGGGCATCAATCGATGCTAAATCAACTGTATTTAATACTTTTTCGTAGTCGCTGATAACCGCAGCAGAAATCGCGTGCCCTAACTCTGCTTGAGCGCGCGCAACGGCTAACCAAAGTTTGCGTTCCTGAATTATTTTGGCTTCGGGCGAGAAAATTTGGCGCATCGCTTCAGATGCATATCTATTTGCCAGAACGCTCACTGGTACATTCTCTCGCATTTAATCACCCTTCTCTGCCACCGACGCATTAAGCGCGATATCGGTACGGTAGAAAGTTCCCGGAGCATCAATCTGGCTTATTGCCCGATATGCGCGATCGCGCGCTTCGGTTAAATCATGACCAAGGCCCGTAGCGCTCAATATCCGACCGGCTCCAGCGTGGAATATATAAGTATCGGCAACTTGCGGAAGGAGTTCGATAGACGCAACTTTTTGCGGAGCAGATGGATACCCATTGGCGGCGAGAACGACCGTCACTGCGCAATCCTCGCTCCATTGCAATTTCTCGCCTTCAAGATTGCGGGTTGCAGCTTTGTAAAGCAAAGAGGCAAGCGGTGTCTTCAATCGAGGAATCAATACCTGCGTCTCGGGGTCACCGAAGCGAACATTAAATTCAATCACTCGGATTCCTACATTTGTAAGGGCAAGACCGGCGTACAAAAGTCCTACGAACGGAGTTCCCCTAGCTGCCATTTCAGCGACCATCGGCGCCAGCACCTCACGATGAGTTTGTTCAACGATGTCACTCGGTGCCCAAGCTAAAGGTGAGTACGCACCCATCCCACCAGTGTTCAAACCTTGATCACCGTCATGAGCGCGCTTGAAATCTTGAGCCGGTTGCATCGCCACAATTGTTTTACCGTCGGAAATTCCAAAGAGTGATACTTCTGGACCTTCTAAGAACTCTTCAATAACAACACAACTGCAAGCAAGTGCGTGTTGAAGCGCTTCCTCTCGATTGCTTGTGACAACTACACCTTTGCCACCGGCAAGGCCATCATCTTTCACTACATATGGTGCACCGAATTTATCTAGCGCATGTTCAATCTCAACTCGAGTAGTGCACGTGACGCTTTGCGCAGTAGCCACCCCTGCATCTCGCATCACTTCTTTAGCGAAATTCTTTGAGCCTTCTAATTGCGCCGCCGCTTTGGAAGGGCCAAAGGTTGCAATTCCAATGGCTCGAAGTAAATCGGCAACTCCATTTACAAGTGGAAGTTCTGGGCCAATAACAACAAGATCTACATCTAATTCGCGAGCCAGTGCGACAATCGCTTCGTTATCCGCGATATCGAGTATGTGAGTTGTTGCTAAGTGCGCGATTCCAGGGTTCCCTGGAGCACAGTGCAATTCGCTAACTTCTGGGTCTGCTTTAAGTCCTAGGGCTAGCGCGTGTTCTCGTCCGCCGCTGCCTACTAGGAGGATTTTCATCGTTAGATGAAATCCTTTACAACGATCGTTTGAGTGCGCCCGGGCCCTACTCCAATAGCGCTCATAGGTGCGCCAGAAATATCTTCTAGGAATTTAATGTAATCCTGAGCATTCTTTGGAAGATCAGAAAGACTCTTGGCACCAGAAATATCTTCACTCCACCCTGGGAGATATTCATAAATTGGTTTGGCGTGATGGAAATCAGATTGTGAAGCAGGAAGTTCTTCGACTCTCGCTCCATCAATTTCATACGCTACACACACTGGGATCTTCTCCCAGCCAGTAAGCACATCTAATTTTGTCAGGAAGAAATCAGTTAACCCGTTAACGCGAACTGCATAACGAGCTATCGGTGCGTCATACCAACCGCATCGACGAGCGCGACCAGTAGTGACGCCGATTTCACCGCCGATTGTCCGAAGTTTTTCGCCATCTTCGTCAAGGAGTTCAGTTGGGAATGGTCCAGACCCCACGCGAGTTGTATAAGCCTTAACAATTCCGATGACACGGGTGATTTTTGTAGGTCCAATTCCAGAACCCGTACATGCGCCACCTGCAGTTGGATTACTGGAAGTTACAAATGGATAAGTTCCATGGTCAACATCAAGCAGGGTTCCTTGTGACCCCTCTAGAAGTACGGTTTTGCCCGCTTCTAGCGCGCGATTGAGTAATAACCCGGTATCAGTTACAAATGGTTGAAGGATTTCTGCATAAGCTAAATATTCATCCAGGACTTCATCCACTTCGATGTTCTTGCGGTTAAAAACCTTGATTAATACTTGATTTTTATCTCGAAGTGCGCCTTCTATTTTCTGGCGAAGAATTGAAGGATCAAATAAATCTTGAACTCGAATTCCGATGCGATTGATCTTGTCTGCATATGCGGGGCCAATTCCGCGCCCAGTTGTACCAATCTTGGAATTGCCTAAGAAACGCTCTGTCACCTTGTCAATTGTTCGGTGGTAGGGCGTAATTAAATGTGCGTTAGAGCTGATTACTAGTTTCGAGCAATCAATTCCACGTTCATTTAGTCCTTTGATTTCTTGCAACAGGACGCCAGGGTCAATAACCACGCCGTTACCAATTACTGGAACAACGTTGGGGCTTAAAATCCCGGAAGGCAATAAGTGCAGCGCATACTTCTGATCACCAATGACGACCGTATGCCCTGCGTTGTTACCGCCTTGATAGCGGACAACATAATCAACACGGTCGCCGAGAATGTCGGTGGCTTTTCCCTTGCCCTCATCGCCCCACTGAGCTCCCAGTAGAACAATCGCAGGCATGTGATCGGCCTTTCTCTAGTAAGTGGTGTGAATTAAGCGAGTAGTGAAGTGCCAGTTGAACGAAGATCTTCACAGCCACGTACAACACGTGCGGCCATTCCGGCTTCTGCCAATTTGCCCCAAGCGCGTGGATCGTAAGCTTTCTTATTTCCTACTTCGCCATCAACTTTGAGAACACCATCGTAATTCTTTAAGACGTGATCTGCGATTGGTCGTGTGTAGGCATATTGAGTGTCGGTATCGATATTCATCTTAATCACACCGTAGTCAAGGGCTTCACGGATTTCACTCAAGAGTGAGCCAGAACCACCATGGAATACGAGGTCCATTGGCTTGCTGCCTTCAGGAAGGCCAAGCTTTGCAGAAACTGCATCTTGCAAGGTGCGCAGGATTTTTGGTTGAAGCACAACGTTGCCTGGCTTGTAAACCCCGTGGACGTTACCGAAAGTCGCAGCGACGAGATAGCGAGTCGAAGGATCGGTTCCGAGAGTTTCGATAGTCATAAGTGCATCTTCTGGGTGCGAGTAGAGCTTGGCGTCGTGCTTTGCTTCGATTCCATCTTCTTCGCCGCCAACAACACCAATTTCAATTTCAAGAATTGTCTTTGCAGCGATTGATAATTTATGCATCTCGGCTGAAACGCGCATATTCTCTTTCATGTCTACTGCAGAGCCATCCCACATATGTGAATTAAAGAGTGGGGCCTTGCCCTCTTTCAAACGTTGCGCACCAAGCTGTAATAGTGGTCGCATAAAACCATCGAGTTTTTCTGCAGGGCAATGGTCAGTATGCAAAGCAATGTTTACGTTGTAGTTCTTAGCAACGACATGCGCGAACTCTGCGAGAGCAACCGCTCCGTCGACCATGCTTTTTACTGTGGATCCGGAGGCAAACTCAGCGCCGCCCCAAGAGAATTGAATAATTCCATCAGAGCCAGCTTCGGCGAAACCACGAAGAGCTGCAATAAGTGTTGAAGATGAAGATACGTTTACTGCTGGATATGCAAAAGCGCCTTTTTTGGCGCGATCCAACATTTGCGAATAAATCTCGGGGCTAGCAATTGGCATTTTGACTCCCTGTAGGCGCGATGTGTAAATCTCTTATCGTGCGCGCCGTTGGGCAGATTGGAGGCTTACGGGCAATTCCACCACAGAAAGCCCCTGAACATCAAAATCGCCATACGGCTGACGGAGCCATATGACGAATTTGAGCGTTAGTCCTGCGTTAGTGGGCAATAGAGGCGAGCAGTTTGGTCAGCAGCAGGAAGAGCTTGCCAATGAGAGATGGCGTTGAGAGGATCTTGATAAATGCTGCAAGAAACGTAGCTATTGTCATTTTTTCCTTTCTTTCTAGTGAGGTGAATCCCGGATTCTCACCTCTTAAATCGCCACTCCTAGGAAAAACCCTCGCACCTGTGTTGAATCTCTTGCCGTGCATCACTACCGAAAACCTTCTCTGAGAGGTAATCTCCTCAAATTATGAGCGAAGAGACACTTGAAAATCTGCTGACCGAAACTCGAACCTTCCAACCCAGCCTCGAATTTGCAGCAGAGTCGAATGCGCAACCATTTATTTATGCCGAGGCAAATAAGGATCGCTTAAAGTTCTGGGAACGCCAGGCGCAAGAGCTCCAATGGGATGCACCCTGGAGTGAAGTCTTAGATTGGCAGCCACCTTTTGCTCAATGGTTCATCGGCGGAAAAATTAATGCTTCTGTCAACGCCTTAGATCGTCATGTTGCTGAAGGGCGCGGGGATCGAGTTGCATTTTATTTTGAAGGAGAACCTGGCGATACCCGAACAATTACCTATGCCCAATTACTTGTAGATGTAAAGAAAGCTGCCAACGCACTTACAGAATTAGGTGTAACTGCTGGCGATCGCGTAGCTATTTATATGCCAATGATTCCAGAAGCAGCAATTGCTATGTTGGCATGTGCACGCATCGGCGCACCTCACTCAGTTGTATTTGGAGGATTTTCTGCCGAAGCGCTTCTTTCGCGGATCCAAGATGCCGATGCCAAATTAGTAATCACCGCTGATGGTGGGTATCGCAAAGGTTCTGCTTTTGCATTGAAGCCTGCCGTAGATGAGGCGCTTCTCGGAAAAACCAACGTGAAGAAAGTTTTAGTTGTTAAGCGCACCGGACAAGAAACAGCGTGGGAGAACGATCGCGATATTTGGTGGCATGAAATAGTTGAACGTCAATCAGTAGAACATGTAGCGCAAAGTTTTGATAGCGAACACCCACTATTTATCCTCTACACATCCGGGACGACGGCTAAACCTAAAGGAATCTTTCACACCACTGGGGGCTATTTAACTCAGGTAGCTTTCACGCATAAAATGGTCTTCGATATCAAACCTGAATCTGATGTTTACTGGTGCACCGCTGATGTTGGTTGGATTACTGGCCATAGTTATGTGGTTTATGGACCGCTAATTAATGGCGCAACTCAAGTGATGTATGAAGGAACTCCTGATACTCCACATAAGGGGCGAATCTTTGAAATCGTTGCCAAATATGGCGTAACTATTTTGTATACGGCACCGACGCTTATTCGCACATGGATGAAATGGGGAGATGAATTCCCCGCAGCCCATGATTTATCTTCGCTTCGCTTGCTTGGTTCTGTGGGTGAACCTATTAACCCTGAAGCTTGGATGTGGTACCACACAATTATTGGCGGCGAACGATGCCCAATCGTTGACACTTGGTGGCAAACCGAAACCGGCGCCATCATGATCTCGCCTCTGCCCGGAATCACTGCAAGTAAACCTGGATCTGCGATGCGTCCATTGCCAGGCATCAGCGCCAAAATTGTCGACGACAACGCGGTCCCTGTTGCAAATGGCCATGGCGGTTATTTGATTCTTACCGAACCTTGGCCTTCCATGTTGCGTGGAATTTGGGGCGAGCCAGAGCGATATGCAGAAAGTTATTGGTCTAAGTTCGACAAACTTTATTTCGCAGGCGATGGAGCAAAGCTCGATGATGATGGAGCCATTTGGTTGCTTGGTCGCGTTGATGATGTCATGAACGTTTCTGGGCATCGAATCTCAACAACCGAAGTTGAATCTGCACTTGTTTCGCATGAAGCGGTGGCAGAGGCCGCTGTTGTTGGCGCTTCAGATGCAATGACAGGTCAAGGAATCGTCGCATTTGTTATTTTGCGTAGCGGAATTGCACACGCCGAAGGCAACGAATTGATCCAACAACTTCGCAACCATGTTGCTAAAGAAATTGGAGCTATTGCCAAGCCGCGTCAGATTTTGATTGTTGCCGAACTGCCCAAGACTCGAAGTGGGAAAATCATGCGCCGCTTGCTTCGTGACGTTGCAGAAAATCGCGCAGTTGGTGATTCAACGACGCTGGCGGATCCAAACATCATGAAGCTAATCTCTGAGGGTTTGCACAGCGCTACTTCGGAAGATTAATCGAAAACTTCTTCTCAATCTCTGTTCGCAGCTGAGTAACTGCATCTGGTAACTGTGCGCTAAATCGAGGATAGATTTTGCTCTCTTTAACGGCGCTACTGACACCAGCCCAAGGTGACCAAGCAACGAGGGATAGTAATAAGTAGAGAAGAAGTACTGCCTTCAGCGCCTCGAGAAAAACTCCCAATAATGAATCAATAAACCTCAAGGGGCCCCAGAGAATTTTTGTACGGAATACTTTTGCGAGCGAACCTAAAATTCCCTGGCCAATCCCTGCGCCGATGAAGATTGCCAAAACCGCAATTAGAAACTTTGTGACGGCAGAAGTGAGGGAATCTGCGTAACGAAGTGCCAATGCCAGCCCCAAGACACCGCCACCGATGTATCCAATGGTCGAGAAGATCGTCTGGAGAAAACCTTTCTTATAACCACGGAATATGGCCGCAAATATGACTACCGAGATGAGAACATCAACAATCATTGACTTAGATTATTGAGATATGTAGGTGGGTGGCTGTTAAACCTTCAAGTTGTTGCAAACTCTTAATAGTTCCAATTTTCTTATATACAACCACTCCGCTTTCATCAATAAACCATGTCACCGGCACTCCCATACCGAAGAACCCGCGTGATCGCCCGTCAGGATCGACAACGTTTGGCCACGTGATCCCACTGGTGGCGATGAAATCTGCACCGGCTGCATTTGATGTTTCCTCAACATCAACTCCGAGTATCTGAATTTTGCTTTTCGCTTTCGCGTAGAAAGCTAGAAGTATTGGTAGTTCGTCTTTACAACTTGCACACCACGAACCCCATACGTTCACAATCAGCGGACCTTTAAGCGCACTGAAATTTATTGTGGAATTGCCATCGATACAAGGGAAATCGATTCCACTCTTGGTGGAACCTTGGCTAATTACATCGCAGGTAGAAACTTTTCCGACTTTAGGAATCGCATCTGATTGAGAGGAGCAAGAAGTGAGGAGTAGTAAAACTAAAGTTAACGCAATGGACTTCTTCATCTAAAGTCCTTATCTGTCTTCACAAGTGCGCGAGCAAGCGCGGGATCGGTTTCGCCAATTCCGAATGATGGACATAGTGTGGCGAGCGTACAAGCCCCACACGCAGGTTTTCGCGAATGACAGACTCTTCTACCGTGCCAAATCATCCGCTGCGACAAATTTGTCCACTCTTTTTCGGGGATTAACTCTCCCACTTCACTTTCCACCTTCACGGGATCCTTTTGACTGCTCCATCCAAAACGACGGCTAAGTCGTCCGAAGTGAGTGTCAACGGTAATTCCTGGGATATCAAATGCATGTCCCAGCACCACATTCGCAGTTTTTCTACCAACTCCGGGAAGAGTTATTAACTCCTCTAATGTGGATGGAACTTCTCCCGCGAAATCAGATTGAATCTTCATGGCAAGGCCCTTGATGTTACGTGCCTTTGCTCGAAAAAATCCCGTGGAATGTACTAACTCTTCGATCTCATGGAGATCTGCTTGCGCAAATGCCTTAACATTTTTGTAACGCTTGAAGAGAGCTGGTGTTACTTGGTTGACACGCTTATCGGTGCATTGGGCCGATAGAACTGTCGCTATCAATAATTGCAAAGGGGTAGCAAAATCCAATTCACAGCGGACCTCAGGATAGGTTTTACTGAGAGCGCGATACATCGCTCGAGCGCTCTTGCTGGTCGAACTTTGGGCTGACATCCAGCAGAGGCTACCCCTCTTTTTTTTCTTAAGGGCGGAGGTGAAAGTTGCCGTCATTTGATAGTAAAGTGCCACTCGTGACCCAAGACGACAGCATCGTAAGAAAAGCCCCACTCTTCACCGCCCTTGATGACGCTTCTGCGGCTTCACTGCGATCCTCTATGGAGAGCGTGAAATTGCATAAAGGAGCTATTCTCTTTTCAGAGGGCGACGAAGGCGACCATGTATATGTAATCGTCGAAGGCAAACTCAAATTAGGTACATCAAGTGGCGATGGGCGTGAAAATCTTCTCTCCGTTCTCGGACCTGGCGAAATGTTTGGAGAACTTTCACTCTTTGATCCAGGCCCACGCACATCAACTGCGACTGCAGTTACAGATGTCCGACTACTTAGCCTTGGTCATGATCAAGTAATTCCTTGGGTGACAAAACATCCTCAAGTAGCACTCGAACTTTTGGGTCGTCTTGCACAACGGTTACGACGCACCAATGAAGTTGTAGGAGATTTGGTTTTTTCTGACGTTCCAGGTCGCGTAGCTAAAGCTCTAATTGATTTAGGTGAGCGTTTTGGGCAAGAGACGGATGAAGGTCTTTACGTAAATCATGACCTCACTCAAGAAGAATTAGCGCAACTAGTCGGGGCATCACGCGAAACTGTAAATAAAGCTCTTGCAGATTTCGCTGGCCGTAACTGGATTCGCCTTGATGGGCGTGCAGTTCTTGTTCTAGACCTTGAGCGCTTGAGCAAACGCGGGCGTTAATTACCCACGTAGTTCAACAGTAAGTTCTACTTCGACCGGCGAATCTAATGGAAGTTCGGCAACTCCAATTGCAGAGCGCGCATGTTTGCCTTCTTCTCCCCAGATATGTACGAAGAGTTCGCTAGCCCCGTTTACAACTCCTGGATGATTGAGATAACCAGGAACGCCATTGACGTAACCAACAACACGGACGATGCGAACGATGTCATCAATATTGGCCACTGTTTCGACAGCTGCAAGCGCATTAAGTGCGCAAATCTGAGCTAGAGCTTTGGCTTGCTCGACGCTAACAGGCCCACCAACTTTTCCTGTGAACTCAATCTTTCCATCAACGAGTGGAAGTTGACCCGCAGTGAAAACTAAATTGCCTGTGCGTACGGCTGGGACATACGCCGCGATAGGTTTGGCAGCAACTGGAAGTGTTAAGCCAAGTTCAGCAAGTTTGGCACGTACATCGCTCATTTGATTTCTCTCTTCATATAGGCAACGAGGCTATCTCCGCCGCCAGGTGCGGGAACAACTTGTACGAGTTCGTAGCCTTCGGAACCCCAATTATCCAAAATTTGTTTCGTTGCGTGCGTCAGTAGTGGAACGGTTACATATTCAAATTTCATTTGATCTCCTAATTAGCAAGCGCGGCTTTTACTGCTGCAGAAACAACGCCGCCATCGGCCTTGCCTGCAATTTTTGGAGAGAGCACCTTCATGACAAGTCCCATTCCTGCAGGACCTGCGGCTCCAGTTTCTGTAATTGCATCCTTAATCATCGCCTGCAATTGTGCATCGCTTAACTGTTCCGGTAGATAGCGAGCAATAACTTCGCCCTCAGAACGTTCTGCAACAGCCCTATCGCTTCGCCCTCCCGCCTCAAAAGCTTCAGCAGCTTCACGACGTTTCTTTGATTCGCGCGAGAGAACTGTTATTACTTCGGCGTCAGTGAGTTCGCGCGCACTCTTTCCTGAAACTTCTTCCATGGTGATCGCAGTGAGCACCATGCGGATAGTTCCTGAAGTCAATTCATCGCGTGCACGAATAGCCTCTGTTAAGTCATCTCTTAGAGTCTCTTTAATTCCCATGGCGTTATCTTCTCACCTGTCTAGTTGATGGCAAAGTTAAGATTTCTTGACCGAAAAAGTCCAGAAGGGCTCCTCTGGCGAGAAAACGAGCGTCGAAATATCAAATCCTGCCTCTTGAATCATCGTGGTGATTTGCGCCTTGGAGAAGCGCTGTTCTAGCGAAGTGCCAAATCGATCAAAGGCATCATTGCGCATTATGTAAAAGGTGAGGTTTTCATAGTGGTGTAGCGGGACATTCTTTGAACTAATTCCCACTTTAGTAAAGAGTTTTGAGATTCGAGCCAATGGGAAATATATGAGCGCTGCTATGAGCTCGCAAACAATTCGACGTGGAAGGTAGGGAAGTTTAGAAATCGTGAGGCGCACCTTATTCGAGAAGCGCCACAGCGCTCGATAAGCCAAAGGTTTATTTTCGAGTGCGTAATACAAGTAGCAAAGGAAGGTAGCACCCGGTTTCATCTTTTTAAAAATATCTCGAATACCTTGAACTGTGTCCGGAACATGATGCAAAACTCCAAGGCAGACAGCGAGATCTAGGCAGGCATCTGGAACGCTGTTTTTTGAAACTGATTCATTGAGGATTTTGACATTAGGTTTGTTGCCAAATCTCTCTTGCAGCAAGGCGAATGATTCGATTCCTGGTTCTACTAGCCACAATTGCTGGGCTGAAGGCAAGAGAAAATGCGCCCAACGTCCGCTACCTGCGCCGAAATCTGCGATTGCTAAGGGAGAACCCTGCAAGAAGCCATTAGGCAAGGGTTTTACATAGGCGCCAAATTGTCGACGGATATCTTCTAATTGCCCATCGTCAAGGAAATTAAAAACTTTCCATTCGCCACCGAAATGCGAAATCACATCTTCGTCGCGGTTTTCATCCTTAGCCATGAATCACACCTTAACAGCAGGGCTATTTAGTGAATTCAAGCGCTAATAATTCAGCGATCTGGGCTGTATTGAGAGCTGCGCCCTTACGTAAATTATCGCCGCATACAAAGAGATCTAAAGCCATGGGGTCATCAATGCTCTTACGAACTCGGCCAACCCACGTTGGGTCTGTTCCTACAACATCTGCAGGGGTAGGGAATTTGTAGTTCTCTGGGTCATCAACCAATTTCACTCCTGCAGCGTTCTGCAAAATATCCTGCGCACCTTTGCGAGATGGCTCCTTAGCAAAGAGAGCATGCACAGTAAGTGAATGTGTTGTAATAACAGGAACGCGTACACATGTTGCAGCAACTTTGAGATTTGGTAAACCTAAAATCTTTCGTGATTCATTACGAACCTTTAACTCCTCAGAGGAATAACCATCCTCCTTAAGCGAACCCGCCCAAGGAATTACGTTGAGTGCAAGCGGTGCCGGGAAAGGGCCGAAGTTTGAAATTTTATTACGGATATCTCCGGCAATATCTCCGGCATTAGAATTTGCGACAAGTGCGACCTGTTCGCGCAAAATATCGATACCTGCTTGACCGGCTCCTGATGCTGCTTGGTATGAGGAAACTACTAACTCTTTTAATTCATACTGTTGATGCAGCGCACCGAGTGCAACGATCATTGAAAGAGTTGTGCAATTGGGGTTTGAGATAATTCCCCGAGGGCGATTCCGCGTTTCATCAGGATTGACTTCGGGCACAACTAGCGGAACGTCGACATCCATACGGAATGCTCCAGAGTTATCCACTACGACCGCTCCGCGTGATGCCGCAATTGGCGCCCATTCTGCAGATACTTCATCTGGCACATCAAACATTGCAACATCGATGCCATCAAAACTTTCTGGCGAGAGAGCGACAACGGTCAGCTCTTCCCCGCGACATTTTAATTTCTTGCCGGCACTGCGAGCTGAGGCGATAAGGCGAATTTCGCCCCATACATCTGGACGGGTTGAAAGAAGTTCGAGCATGACGGTACCAACTGCGCCGGTGGCGCCAACAACTGCGAGTGAAGGTTTGCGAGTCATCGCCCAGTGCCTCCATACACAACAGCCTCAATTTGATCAGCGTCGAGCTCAAAAGCAGTGTGGGCCGCCTTTACTCCGCGCTCTAAGTCAGCAGCGCGACAAACTATTGAGATGCGGATTTCAGAAGTTGAAATCATTTCAATATTTACGCCCGCTTCAGACATCGCCGCGAAAAATGTTGCGGTAACGCCAGGGTGCGATCGCATTCCTGCACCAACAAGTGAAAGCTTTCCAATTTGATCGTCATAGCGGATCGAGGCATAACCAACTTCACCTTGGATCCGTTGCAAAATCGATGTGGCATTTGCGCCTTCACTCTTTGGCAAGGTAAATGAAATATCAGTAAGCCCTGTGGCTGCAGCAGAGACGTTCTGAACAATCATGTCGATGTTGATATCAGCATCTGCGATTGCTTGGAAGATTCGCGCGGCAACGCCAGTGCGATCTGGCACTCCAACGATTGTGATCTTCGCTTCGCTCTTATCGTGTGCGATGCCAGAGATGATTGCTTGCTCCATGATGTCTCCTTCGGGTTGGCTCTTAACCACCCATGTTCCTTCGTTATGTGTAAATGATGAACGGACGTGAATTGGCATTTCGTATCGGCGGGCATATTCAACGCAACGAAGGTGCAGAACTTTGGCGCCGCTTGCAGCAAGTTCGAGCATTTCGTCGTAAGTAACAGATTTCAATTTACGAGCACTCGGTACAACACGAGGATCGGCGCTGAAGACTCCATCAACATCTGTGTAAATTTCACAGACATCCGCATCTAGAGCAGCAGCCAACGCAACTGCAGTGGTATCTGAACCACCGCGCCCTAAAGTTGTAATATCTTTTGTATCTTGGCTTACGCCTTGAAAGCCCGCGACAATTGCAATAGCTCCAGCATCGAGAGCTTCTTGAATCCTGCCCGGGGTAACATCGATAATGCGAGCGCGACCATGTGCTGAATCGGTAATCACTCCAGCTTGGCTTCCGGTGAAAGAACGAGCTTCGTGGCCCAAATTTGAAATTGCCATTGCAAGAAGCGCCATTGAAATTCGCTCACCTGCCGTAAGCAACATATCGAGTTCGCGACCGTTGGGAATGGGAGTGACTTGGTTAGCCAAATCGATCAGTTCGTCAGTGGTATCGCCCATCGCGCTGACCACTACGACCACTTGGTTGCCATCGCGCTTGGAGGCGACGATGCGCGCGGCAACGCGCTTCATGCCCTCGGCATCGGCTACTGAGGATCCGCCATATTTTTGAACTATTAAGCCCATGGGGTAATCATGAGGCAAGAAAGAGAGATGCGGTAATTTATCTTACGATGCGAGACAGTATGCCGTTCATATAGTGAGACAACTACTCTCCTACGGTTCGTCGCCCCTCAAATGCCCGTCCCAGGGTCACTTCATCGGCATATTCAAGGTCTCCGCCGACTGGCAGGCCGCTAGCTAGACGAGAGACTTTAAGGCCCAGAGGTTTGATGAGGCGGGCTAAGTAGGTGGCGGTCGCTTCGCCCTCGAGGTTGGGATCGGTCGCCAAAATGATTTCGGTGACCTCGCTATCGGCAAGGCGCACCATCAGTTCGCGGATTCGTAACTGCTCGGGGCCAATTCCATCGATAGGACTGATTGCTCCACCAAGTACGTGGTACTTGCCGCGGAATTCTCGAGTGCGCTCAATCGCGATGACATCTTTACTCTCTTCGACAACACAGATTGAAGTATTTTCACGGCGCGGATCGCGGCAGATTCTGCATTCGTTCTCTTCGGAAACATTGCCACATTGAGAACAAAACTTCACGCGCTCTTTAACGGTACGGATTGCATCAACGAGGGCCGCGGCTGTTTCGCTCTCTGATTGCAGGATGTGGAATGCGATGCGCTGAGCACTCTTGGGACCGATACCAGGTAGGCGACCTAGCGCATCAATCAAATCTTGTATTGCACCTTCGTACATACCACTCATGAACGCGGAGTCTCGCTAATAAATTGTGCGCCTAGCTCTTTCGCTAAGAGCGCTTGCCCTGACAAGAGTTCGCCATCGCTAGGAGATTCATCAACGCGCACTGCCCGCGCTTGAGGAGTATTTGGATTAATCGATGGATCAACGACCACTTCAATCTTTCTATCAAGACCAACGACATCTATGAATGCTTGTCGCAAAATTTCGTCGCTGCCAGAACGTAAGAATGAATCGCGAGCACCTGCATTAACAATTGCGATTGTGAGCGCGCTGTCATCCACTGCCAAGATTTGAGCGCTTGTGCTCAGTAACGACCATGTTAAACGGCGGCGCTTCTTTACATCTTCAATAACATCTGGCCATAAGCGGCGAAGCCCAGCAATATCGGTAGTTCCAGTTGGGCGTGCAACAGCAGCTGCCTTTGGAACTTCTGCTTGAACTTCTGCTTGCTTCTCGACAACCGGTGGAATCACTACAGCAGTTGTCGCAGCAGGCGCAGTGGTAATTGGTTTAGCTTTCGGTGGAGTAGCCACCCCACTTGGCGCACTCATTGGCGCCAAACTATCTGCACGTTCTAAACGTTCTACTCGAACTAGTAACCCACGTTCGCTCTTATCGCCCAAGGGCAAAAGCATGCGTCCGCAAATAAGTTCGAGCATTAATCGTGGCGCTGTCGCTCCGCGCATTTGAGTGAGGCCCTCGGCAGCGATATCTGCTGCGCGTGAAAGCCCTGCTGAACCAATCAATTGCGCCTGTGTGCGCATGCGCTCAAGTTGATCATCGGATACTTCACGCAAGATTGCATTCGCTCCACCAGCAGGCAGCGCATCAACAATCATGAGATCCCGCAAGCGCTCTAGTAGATCGCTCGCAAATCTGCGTGGGTCATGACCAGATTCGATAACGCGATCAACTGTTTTAAATAACGTTGCGCCATCGTGAGCAGCTAGCGCATCAATTGCATCATCCAGTAAGGCGCTATCGGTAAACCCAAGAAGTTGAATTGCAATGTCATAACTGACGCCTTCTTTACCTGCTCCTGCTAATAATTGCCCAAGTACAGATAAAGCATCACGAACAGAACCACCGCTTGCTCGCACCACTAAAGGAAGCACGCCTTTAGCTACTTTTACGCCTTCAGAATTACAGATCTTCTCGAGGTGAGCGGTCAAAATCCCTGGCGGTACCAATCTAAATGGGTAGTGATGTGTCCGTGAGCGAATCGTAGAAATAAGTTTCTCTGGTTCGGTAGTTGCAAAGATAAAAATTACGTGAGGAGGCGGCTCTTCGACAACTTTCAAGAGAGCGTTAGCTGCTCCGGGTCCAAGTTGATGGGCCTCATCAATAATATAAATCTTGTACTGAGAATTAACAGGGGCAAAAAATGCTTTGTCTCGTAGATCGCGAGCATCGTCAACTAAACCATGAGTTGCGGCATCCAATTCGATGACATCGAGTGAACCCGGGCCATTAGCAACTAAATCTTTACATGACTGGCATTCACCGCATGGGTTAGGGGTTGGACCTTTTTCGCAATTAAGGCTGCGAGCCATAATGCGAGCGCTAGAAGTTTTTCCGCAACCACGAGGCCCAGAGAAAAGATATGCGTGATGTATGCGCCCAGATTCAAGAGCATTTGAAAGTGGAACCGTGACATGTTCTTGTCCTATGACATCAGCAAAGAGTGATGGTCGATATTTGCGATAGAGCGCCAAACTCATCGTCACACTCCTTTTCTCATCGTCATCTCAACTTCATCCCAAATGCAATGCCTGCAACCTATAGGTCACCTACAACAAACCTTGACTGCCAGAATGTTAAGGGACCCCTCGCGCACCCATTAGAGCGCGCCTACCCTTGCTGCCTTCCAGCCCTGGGGGAGTTCAGCACGGTAATGCCGCACGAGGGATCTGGGTGTAAGCATAGTTAGCACACCGCTAGAGTGCTCTCCTTGGAGGATTCGCATAGCGGCCGAGTGCGCACGCTTGGAAAGCGTGTGTAGGGCAACCTACCGAGGGTTCAAATCCCTCATCCTCCGCCAGATCATCTGTGGATAACCCGATTTAGATTTCTTGAGATTTTGCCATTCTCAGGTATGGCCACATTCAAATCATGCAAAAGCCCCCTCTTCATTCTTTCACTGATTCTTTTCAACCTCTT
>WLOP01000012.1 GCA_009699205.1 Actinomycetota bacterium | reverse complement strand
TGTTGGTGAGCGTACTCGTGAAGGTAACGACCTTTTCTTGGAAATGACCGAGACTGGCGTTATCAATAAGACTGCCTTGGTCTTCGGTCAGATGGATGAGCCACCTGGGACGCGTCTTCGCGTTGCACTCTCTGCGCTCACAATGGCTGAGTATTTCCGCGATGTTCAGAAGCAGGACGTTCTGCTCTTCATCGATAATATTTTCCGCTTCACTCAAGCAGGTTCTGAAGTATCGACACTTCTTGGGCGTATGCCATCTGCAGTGGGATATCAGCCAACTTTGGCTGATGAAATGGGTCAACTACAAGAGCGAATCACATCAACACGTGGCCACTCAATCACTTCGATGCAGGCTATCTATGTTCCTGCCGATGACATCACCGACCCAGCTCCACACACAACTTTCGCCCACCTCGATGCAACAACTGTTCTTTCGCGTCCGATTTCAGAATTGGGTATCTACCCAGCTGTAGATCCACTCGATTCAACATCGCGCATCTTGGATCCACGTTACATCGGAGAGCATCACTTCCGCGTTGCAAACCGCACCAAGCAGATTTTGCAGCGCTACAAGGATTTGCAGGACATCATTGCAATTCTTGGTATCGATGAACTCTCTGAAGAAGATCGTATTCTTGTAGGCCGTGCACGTCGTATTCAGCGCTTCTTGTCGCAAAATACATTCGTTGCAAAAGTCTTTACAGGTATCGAAGGTTCATTCGTTCCTCTCAAGGACACCATCGAAGCTTTCGAAGCACTTGCCGATGGCAAGTACGACCATGTTCCAGAACAAGCATTCTTCATGTGCGGTGGCCTCGACGATGTTGAGCGCCGTGCAGCTGAATTGGCTAAGGGTTAAGAAGGCGCCTCATGTCATTAAACGTCGAACTAGTGTCGCCAATTGAACGGCTATGGACCGGCGAAGCCACAATGGTTTCTGCCCGCACTGTAGAAGGTGATCTCGGAATTCTTCCTGGTCACGCACCGATCTTTGGCGTCCTAGTTGACGGACAAGTTTCGATTAAAGCTATCGATGGCTCGGTTCAAGAATTCTCCGTCAGAGGTGGATTCTTATCAGTTTCAAATAACCGAGTCTCAATCTTGACCGAAAGCGCTGGCTAACTTCTTAAGTAATGTTCGGTCTCGATGAGACGAACGGTATGGCTCTTTCCACGCATAACTATGGAGTGACTGACTGCTCCAAAACTTGTATATCGAATTCCGCGAAGTAGTTCGCCATCTGTTATCCCTGTTGCAGAGAGAAAAACATCATCGGAATTTACAAGGTCTCTCGTGGAAAGTATTCGAGATAAGTCATGTCCAGCGGCAATCGCGGCATCACGTTCTTCTTCACTCTTTGGATGTAGCTGGCCTTGAATCACTCCACCTAAACATCTCATTGCGGCGGCAGTAATGACACCTTCTGGGGTGCCTCCGATTCCCATCAAAATATCTATACCTGTTCCTGGACGCGCCGCTTCAATGGCAGCGGCAACATCGCCGTCTTGTATTAGGCGGATGCGAGCCCCGGCATCGCGCAAATCCGCAAGAAGTTGGTGATGACGAGGACGATTAAGAACGACAACAGTTACATCGCCAACAGAAATATTCTTAGCTTTCGCAACTCTACGAACATTCTCTGCAGCCGGTGCAGTTATATCGATGACATCGGCGGCTTCGGGTCCTGTGACGATTTTATTCATGTAGAAAACTGCTGATGGGTCATACATCGTTCCACGTGGAGCAAGTGCGATCACACTAATTGCGCCACTCATACCATTGGCAGCAAGTGAAGTTCCATCTATGGGATCAACTGCAACATCACATTTTGGGCCGAGACCATTTCCAACTTTCTCGCCGTTGTGCAACATTGGTGCTTCATCTTTTTCGCCTTCACCGATAACAACGATTCCATCCATATCTACCGTGTTAATCATGCGGCGCATTGCTTCAACGGCGGCGTCATCGGCTAAATTTTTATCGCCTCGACCGACCCAAGCCGAACCTGCAACTGCAGCGGTTTCAGTAACGCGAACTAATTCAAGCGCCAAGTTACGATCTGGATTGTTCTCGCTCATTTATTCCACGCTCTCTCGAGTGATATTTGCACCTAACGATGCAAGTTCTTCAGCGAAGTTGGGGTATCCACGATCGATGTGAAAGCTATCTTCAACAATCGTCGTGCCTTCGCTTACGAGGCCAGCCAGAACCAAACCGGCTCCCGCACGAATATCGGTGGCAGCAACTGGAGCGCCAGATAGCTGCTCTACGCCTCTAATTGATGCATGGTGGCCATCGACTGTAATTTGGGCACCTAATCTGATGAGTTCGTTAACGAACATAAAGCGTCCCTCAAAAACGTTTTCAGTGACAATCGCATCGCCCTCAGCGATTGCGTTGAGGGAAATAACCATAGGTTGGAGATCGGTTGGGAATCCCGGATAAGGCAAGGTAGCAATATCAATTGATTGTGGTCGCCCATCCATACGCACGCGAATTCCACCATCGACAGATGTGACGATTGCTCCAGCCGAGGCTAATTTTTCTAGCGGAAGTTCGAGATCTTCTGCGCGTCCTCCCATGATTGTGATATCCCCACAAGTCATCGCAGCAGCAAAAGCCCACGTGCCTGTCACGATTCTGTCGGGAATAGTCGCATGAACAGTGGGATGCATAGTAGGAACACCATGAATTGTTAGCTTTGTTGTTCCTAAACCTTCAATCTTGGCGCCCATTGAGATCAGAAAGTTTCCAAGATCTACAAGGTCTGGTTCGCGTGCGGCGTTATCAATTGTTGTCGTTCCCTTGGCCAAAACCGCAGCTGTCAAAATATTTTCAGTAGCGCCAACGCTAGGAAAATCCAATTCGATATCCGCCCCAGTGAGTCCATTGGGCGCAGATGCAACGACGTAGCCATGTTCATTATGTGCAGTGGCGCCAAGTGCTTCTAGGCCATTGATATGAAAATCTAAACCTCTAGAGCCAATGGCATCTCCACCGGGGAGTGCAACTTCGGCTTCACCCATACGTGCAACAAGAGGGCCCAGAACATTTATTGAAGCGCGCATCTTGCGAACCAAATCGTAATCGGCGCGATGACCTAAAACTGCAGGAACATCAATCGTTACCGATTCATGACCGCGAACAATCGTGCAACCTAGCCGGGTTAAGAGTTCGGCCATGATTGCAACATCGGCAATATCGGGAACGTTAGAGATGGTGGTCTTACCTTCGGCCAACAAAGAGGCAGCCATTAATTTAAGGACAGAGTTCTTGGCGCCGCAGACTCGGACTTCTCCGTGCAGGCGAGCGCCACCGACGATCCTTAGGCGCTCCTGTGCCACGTTTTCTCCTCTTCCTTACCCGAATCCTGAGCCGAGTGGTCTCATCGTAACTGGCAGATTAGGCTCTACCCATGGTTCATTTAACGAGGATTTACACCAAGACTGGCGATGATGGAACTACCTCACTGGGGGATATGAGTCGAACCTCCAAGAACGATCCACGCCTAGAAGCATACGCCACCGTCGATGAAGCTAACTCATCCATTGGCGTTGTCCTTGCCCTTGGCGAACTTTCAGAAGACCTTGCAACTCTATTAGTACGAATTCAAAATGATCTCTTTGATGTGGGAGCCGATCTCTGCACGCCAGTTTCTGATGCTCCGGCATTTGAGCCGCTGCGAGTTCTGGAATCGCAGATTACATACCTAGAAACACAAATTGATTCTTATAACGACCAACTCGGCCAGTTACGTTCTTTTGTTCTTCCCTCAGGAACACCTGCGGCAGCGCTCTTGCATGTTGCCCGAACGGTAACTCGTAGAGCAGAGCGTTGCACGTGGGCAGCGATACATGCATTTGGCACAGGCGTAAATCCGCTGACAGCAAAGTATCTCAACCGTTTATCAGATTTACTCTTTGTCCTTGCGCGAACTGCAAATAAGGAAATTGGAGATCAACTCTGGGTCCCTGGAGCTAACCGCTAACTATTTTGTGGAGTTGGCGTCTCTGAAGGAGTTTCCAAACTCGCTGGAGTTGGTACAACTATTCGTGTGTATTTATTCGATGGAAGTTTTTCGGTGGGTTCGGTTTGGTAGCAATAGATATCTTGAAGTGTTGTATACATCTTCTGCTGCAGCGGCTCTCGACTTACCATCCATACTGTGACCTTTTGGTGCGGAGTTGAAGAACCAAAAATCGTTCTAATTGTCCCCAACCGCACCTGTGATTTATCGGTCAAAGAAACAGAGCGCGAAACTACCGAATCGATTTCCCACCATTTGCAACCTAAAGTGGCAATTACTTGAATGACCCCGCAAGCATATTTATGGCAGATAGCGGTTTTCATAGCCTCTGGAGAGATCTTCTTCTCGTACTTATTTTGTAGCACCTTTTTCTGCTCAGCGGCAGATGGAATACGGAAGTACAAATTTGTATCTAAAGTCCATTTCTCGCTCTTAGGCGGTGGCCAAACTTTCAGCGCACCAGCGTAAGCACCTTGGGTCGTGAAGATAAGGAGCATCGCCACTGTTACGGCGATTGCCTTGCCCTTTATGCGCGTTCCCATTTGAAAGTGCGAATCGAAAAGTAAAGGCCGACGACAAGCCAGACGAGCAAAATAATGAAAGTTCGGCCGGTCTCCCACGACTTGGCCACTTCAGAGGCTGCAAATGTGTCAGGCAAGAAGACCGACCGCATTCCTTGTGTCAGCCACTTCAGAGGGAAGATTGCAGCAACTTGTTGCATCCAACTAGGAAGTTGCGTGAAGATAAAGAAAACGCCGCTAAAGAATTGCAAAACGATAACAACGGGAGAAACCACAGCAGAAGCGCCGCGACCGCTCTTTGGAACCGCGGAGAAAGCAATACCAAGTGCCGTCGAACTTGCCGTACCTAGAAGGATTAACCAAGTAAAGGTGATCCATTTACCCGCTGAGGTAGGCATATTTAAGCCAAAGAAGAGGACTCCTCCGGCGAGCAGGAGAATAACTTGAATAATCATGCTTGCTAGGACCAATATGGATTTTCCGATGAAGTAACTCGCTACTGGCATCGGAGTTCCGCGCAGTCGTTTAAGCGATCCGAAATCGCGTTCCATTGGAATCACAATTGCTAGCTGTTGGAAACCACTATTTACTAAACCCGAGGCAATCATTCCAGCAACAAAGTATTGGCTAAAGGTTACCCCTGGAGCAATTGTGTCTTTGAATACCGAACCAAAAATAGCCATAAGAATGAGCGGGAATAAAAGTGTGAAGACTACGGATTCACGTTGACGCATAAATTGGCGAATCTCTAAATTTCCGCGACGAATTCCTAAATTGAGTGTGCTCGGAAGAGAGTTCACTTGGCGCCTCCTTCAGAAATCTCAACCATAGATAGATATATATCTTCGAGCGTTTGACGAGAGACGCTTAACTTTGGAATTTCACCACTGAATTGTTCTATGAGGCGATTGACAACAGCGGTGGGTTCGGCTGTCATCTCTTCTTGCATCACTCCATTGAATTCCCATTGGACGCGAGCGAGAGAATTGGCGCGCCCTCCCAATTCTGCCGGCGTAGAAACTTCAAGAATTTTGCCGCGGTTGATTACTGCAACGCGGTCTGCCAGCGCTTCAGCTTCATCAAGATAATGAGTGGTGAGCAAAATAGTTGTCCCAGCATCACGCAAACTACCTATGAGCGCCCAAAAAGCCCGACGAGCTTCGGGATCAAATCCAGTAGTTGGTTCATCAAGAAATAGAAGTTCTGGGCTTCCAATTATCCCAAGCCCCACATCCAGACGACGTCGTTGGCCGCCGGATAAACTGCGAATGAGTTCGCCCGCCTTTTCGCTCAGGCCAACAGCTTCGATGACTTCCTCTGGATCGCGACCGTTGGTGTAATACCCACTGAAATGAGTCAGAGTTTCCCTCACCGTTAAATCCCCGGCATCGGAAGTCGATTGAAGAACAATTCCGATGCGATCGCGAAAAGTACGAGCTTGGAGTCCTTTGATTTCCGGGTCGATACCCAGAACGCTGACATCTCCACCATCGCGGGTGCGGAAGCCTTCGAGAATTTCGACCGTTGTCGTCTTGCCGGCGCCATTGGGACCCAGGAGGGCGAAGATTTCGCCTTGGGTAATCGACAGGTCAACCCCTGCGACGGCGTCGTTTTGCCCGTAAGACTTACGTAGGCCACGGACTTCGATAACGCTCATAAGCCAACCTTGCCACACGAAAAGAGAAAATGCGAAAAGATAGGCTCATGAGCCCACGTCGCAATCACCCAAAAGGGCGCAAACCCAATAACGAAGAGCGTGAATTGAGTGGTACCTCGAGCGACTCCATTGAAGAACATGCTGATGGTATTTTTATTGTTCGCAAAATTACTGGCTCAACTTCTCACAAGCCTTATCGCTGCCCCGGGTGCGATCAAATGATTCCTATGGCAACACCACATACCGTTGCATGGCTCGAATACGATGTTGAAACACGTCGCCATTGGCACAATGCATGTTGGGCGAAGAAAGCACATCGTGCCCCGCGTACAGAACGTACGCGAAATGCACCTAGGTATTAACCAATACTTCTGCCGTGTAGAAGTTTGATCACTCCAACAATTATTCGATCTGCAAAGGCGCTGCGTCTAAAACTCGTAAAGGAAAGTGGAATCTGGAATCGCGCTCGCACAATAGTACGTGCATAGGTGAATTCCAATAAACCTTCTGGGCCATGTATGCGCCCGTAGCCACTATCTTTTACTCCGCCAAATGGTACTGAGGCTACGGCTGCAAAAGAGATTGTCGAATTAATGGCGACCATTCCACACTGCAATTGCGATGCGATTTCTTTACCGTGACGTTTGGACCATACCGAAGCACCTAAACCATAGCGAGAGGCATTTGATAGAGCGATTGCTTCATCCATGCTCTTCACTCGATTAATAATAATTGTTGGTCCAAAAGTTTCATCCTGCATCGCAATAGAATCCTCTGGGACATTAACTAAGATGACCGGTTCGACGAAGGGTGCTTTAACGGAATCCTTTCCGCCTAGAAGTGCTTGGCCTCCGCGATTTAGCGCATCAGTTATATGGGATTGAATAATCTCGAGTTGCTTAGGCATCGTGGCTGGTCCGTAGTTACCGTGCCCCGGAGCGCCAGGTGTGATCTTCTTGCCAAGCTCGACCATTGTTGAGATAAATTCATCAGCAACTTTCTCATCTACATAGACGCGTTCGGCACCGATACAGGTTTGCCCGGCGTTAGACATAGAGGACCAGAGAGTGAAGTCTGCTGCAGTCTTCACATCAGCGTCACTAGCCACAAGGACAGGATCCTTACCGCCGCATTCCAAAATCACAGGTGTCATTGTTTTCGCACATGTTGCCGCAACTACTTTTGCAGTTTTTGTCGATCCAGTAAAAGCCAGTTTATTAACTCCGCTTTCACAGAGCGCACGTCCTGTATCGCCTAGCCCTGTAACGACGCGAAAGATGTCCGCATTGGGAGCAATTTCAGAGAAAGTTTTTGCTAGCCAGACTCCAACGCCAGGAGTGAACTCACTTGGCTTAAAGACAACGGTATTGCCGGCAGCTAGCGCATATGAAATCGAACCCATAGGAGTAAAGATTGGATAATTCCAGGGCCCAATGACTCCCACAACGCCAAGGGGTGATCTCTCGACTGTGGCCGCCATATTCGCCATTAATATTCCAGGAGATCTGTATTGCGGGCGTAAAACTTCGTGAGCATTTCGTGCCGCCCAAGCAAGGTGACCTATTGCCAGAGTGACCTCAAGTCGTGCATCACTTGTTGGCTTTCCAGTTTCTTCAGAAATTAAAGCCGCGCATTCATCAATACGATTGATTAACAATTTGCTCCACGCCAAGAGAACTTTACGTCTTCCAGAATGCCCGAGCTCTTGCCATGTAGAACTAGCGTTACGTGCTGCTAAAACTGCAGAATGGACTTGACTGTCACCATCAATGGGGAAGGTCCCAGAAATTGCACCAGTTGCGGGCAGGTGAGATTGAAACGTAGCGCCTTGAGTCATTGTCATTGAAAAATTGTAATGGGAGAAGTGTTAGATAGACTTCTCAAATGAGTGAATTGATCCGCGCGAGCACAATTTTGCCTGCTGTACGCACCCCTTTCACCCTTAAAACGAGAGATGGTTTAACTCTTGTCGGCGAAGTTGCTGCACCCATGGGCAGAAGTAGCGGTGCAATCCTTTCTCTTCACCCTAATCCCAGTGCAGGGGGAATGATGGATAGCCATGTTTTCAAGAAGGCTGCCAATCGCTTACCTGCTCTGGCTGGAATCACGGTGGTGCGTTTTAACACTCGCGGAACCACGAGCGATGCGGGTACAAGCGAAGGAGTTTTCAGTAATGGAGATCAGGAAAGGTTAGATGTTGAAGCAGCTCTTAATTATTGTTTTGATGAACTGCATCTAGAAAATCTCTGGGTTGTAGGTTGGTCTTTCGGTACAGATTTAGCGTTGCAGTACGCGCACGATCCTCGTCATTCGGGGCTCGTGTTGCTCAGCCCCCCATTGCAAAGGACAACAGAGAGCGATCTGCGTAAATGGAGTGCAGATGGTCGTCGAGTCGTAGCCCTTGTTCCAGAATTCGATTCATTTTTGCCACCTGATCAAGCGCGTGAACGTTTTGCGCCATTGAAGCAGATTGAAATCATTGCAATCGAAGGAGCTAAACATCTCTGGGTGGGGGAGCCTTCGGTCTATCGAGTGCTGACTGAAATAGTTCATTGCGTTGCTCCTGAGCGCCTTCCGCTTCTTACAGAAATCTAGGAATCTGTAGAAGTTGTGATTAATGGAACAGATTGCCCCGCCTGAGGAAAGCACACTCCTATGCCAAGGTGAATTTTCACAGGCTAGAATGATTTTATGAAACTTCGTGGCATAACGTTAATGATGGCCCTCACTATGACCATCGGGCTTATCGCTCCGGCGAACGCGCTTGACCAAGTGATTGCGGGCAACGACGAACTAGCCGCTGTTCAAACCAACTTCGCTCCGCTATTTGATGCGCAATATGTACGCTTTATTGCAATCAAGGTCAAACTCAAGGGCGATACCAAAATGTTGAAATCTCTTAAAGTCATCACAGACGATTTCGCCGAAGTTCAAAACTCGCTCAATAAGTTGTATGTCAACCCTGCCTCTGAAACCACGCAAGTGAGGGAGTATGCCGAAGAGGAGTTGGGCGAGTTTGAAAACACACTTTACGATTTAGAAAAACAATATGCGAAGAAGAAAACAATTACCTGCATAAAAGGCAGACTCTCGAAGAAGGTAATCGCCTATAGCCCAGTTTGTCCTGTGGGGTACAAGAAAAAGTAATTAGTTGTTATCTGCCCTTGGGTAGATAACTTCTTCGAGGATAAGAATTACCGCCGCGGCTAAGGGCACTGCTAAAAGAGCTCCGATTAAACCAAGGAGTGATGATCCCAATAGAGCTGCGATGATAGTTACCGCCCCTGGCACCGAAAGGGATTTGCGCATAATTTTTGGCGTAATGATGTAATTCTCGATTTGAACATAGAGAACGTATGCGACAAATGCAATGAGACCAGTACTAATGGATTGAGTTAAAGCAATTATGGTCACGATAGAGCAACCAATAAAGTGTCCGATAAGCGGGATAAGGCCGCAAACGAGGATAACCATAGCAATTGCGAAAGGTGAAGGCAGACCAATGATGAGAGAGAGTGCTAATACAAAAATACTTGCCAACATCGAAACAACTATTTGGCTTCCGACGAATGCTCCAACCTGAGCAACAATTTCATTTGTCAGGCGCCCTACTCGATCACGGCGAGTGGCGGGAACTAGGCGAATTCCAAGTTCAATCATTTTTGGAAGTGAAGTCACGAAGTAAAGGGTTAGAACTAGAATTGTCAAAATAGTGAAAGTGCCCGAAAGGAGAGTTTTTCCAACGCCGACAACTCCACCGAATGCGGAGATTATCAGCGTGCCATCGCTTGTGATGGATTTAAGTTTTTGTTGCAAGGTATCTACAAGACCGTAGTGGTCATTCAGAGACGCAATAGTCGAGTTATTTTTGAGTTGGTCGAGCAACGTTGGCGCGTGATTAATTAAATCTGCACCTTGAGAAACTACGGGCGGTATGAGCAGGGCTGCAAAGAGGCCAACAAAAACAATGACAAAGAAGAAAATTGCTGTAACGGCTTTGGTGCGGGTGAGGCCGCGACGACGCAAAATTTCAACGGCAGGATTAAGCCCCATGGCTAGAAATAGCGCGATGATGATGAGGACAAATGTTTGACTAGCTGCCGCTAAGGATCGCATTAATAAGATCGCGACAAGGCCACCGATTGTGGCAAGAAATCCGAAATAGAAAGGATGAGTTCGATTAATTGGTTCTCCAAGAACTCCGTAATCTGGAGGGAGAACTTCCTTCTTGACACGAACTTTCTTCATACGATCTGAGATAGCCATGAATGCATTGTAAGCCGTGGTGACTATCACTCTCGTGAGCGCCTCTTTGTAATCTCCCGTTCACATGAATGAGGAAGAATGCGCCTATGACTTTGAGGATTACCGGCCTGGGAGATGAAATCGCTGCGATTTCAGGACTTTCTTGGGACCGCCCGCTTGAGCAATGGGAAGAGGATTCGGCCCTTGCGCAAAAGCGTGGAATTTCTCGTCACGTAGTTCGATTGGTTCGAGCATCAGATACACCAGATTCTGAAGTTTATGCAATCAAAGAGACGGTATCTGAATTCGCAAATCGCGAATACAAATTACTTCGCGAGCTGGCATCCCTTGGGGCGCCGACAGTCGAGCCGATCGCAGTTATTGAAGGGCGTAAAGATCAGTCGGGCGAGGAGTTACCTTGCGCTCTAGTGACAAGATTTCTTCCATATTCTCTGCCTTATCGTGTTTTGCTTTCAGGAGAAGTCTCTGCGCACGATGTAATTACGATGGCAAATGCTTTGGCTTTGTTATTAGTTCGAATGCATCTGCTTGGGTTTTGGTGGGGGGATTGCTCGCTCTCCAACACACTTTTTCGCCGAGATGCAGAGGGTTTTGCTGCATACCTCGTTGATGCCGAAACCGGAGAATTCCAAAAGAAGTTAAGTGATGGACAGCGTGAACATGATCTCGACATTGCGCACTTCAACGTTGCCGCAGAGTTGGAGGACTTAGCGATTTCAGGTGTTCTCTTTCCAGGTATGGACCCCGTCCGAGCAAGTGATGGAGTGATTAAGCGATATCGACGACTCTGGGCAGCGTTAAAGGATCCACAGCGCCTAGATCCCAAAGATCGTCATGCTGTTGAGCGAGCAATGCGTCAATTGCAGGATCTAGGGTTTGCAGTAGAAGAGGTATCGGTTTCACTTGATGGTGACCAACAAGCTCTACATTTTCAACCGAAGTTGGTAGCTGCTGGTTATCACACCAATCGGTTACGAGAATTAACGGGACTTGAGACAGAGGAGCTTCAAGCAAAAAGATTGCTCGCATCTTTTGATCGTTACCGTGTTCGCGAGCAAGAGAACGAAATGTCAGTTCAAGCAGTTGCCGTTCGCTGGTTAAGTGAAGTTTTTGAAACAACGGTGGGGCTTGTTCCTGACGAACTGGCTGGTCGAATCGAACCCGCACAACTTTTCCATGAAGTGCTTGAACATCGCTGGTATTTGAGTGAAAAGGCAGGCTATGACGTTGGCTTGGAGTTCGCAGCCCACGCCTATATCGCAGATGTGCTCCCATTTCGACGTGATTCTGGTCTAGAAGTAAGGGCATGATAGGACAGTGACATTGCCTCCAAATTTCGGTCGAGCGGTTGATTTAAGCGCACTTGGAAAACCGCCAGCGCCCACCCCAACATCTCTCGCCGGCAATGCAGTGACAGCGCAGATTTTTAGTGAGCAATTGCTACCGCTCTCAAAGACAAAACCAGTAGTTTTGATTTGTTGGTCTGCGCGCAGTTCAGAATCGTTGGCAATTGCTGAAATTCTCGCAAAATTACAAAGTGTCGATTCTGATCGCTGGGAACTCGGCAGTATAAACGTTGATGTCGAGACTCAAGTTGCTCAGGCTCTTCAAGTCCGAACCGTCCCCTTTGCTGTTGCAATTATCGCCGAACAATTAGTTCCGCTTTTTGAACAGAGTTATCCTGAAGCGCAGATTAAAATGGTGATAGATAAAGTTTTAACTATCGCTGCAGAGCAAGGTGTAGGACAAGCTCCACAAGAAGTGATTGAGCCCGAAGAAGATGAAGCTTTAACGGCTCTCGAAGCAGGAGACTACCTTGCGGCAGAGAGCGCCTACAAGAGATTACTCTTTCGCAAACCCAGTGATCTGTATGCAAAACTTGGGCTCGCGCAGACGCAACTTTTAATTCGCACAAGCGGTTTGATTGCCGAAGAGATATTTGTGAAATCTCATGACAACCCTGCAGATTTAAACTTGCAGATGCAATGTGCGGATCTTGAAGTATTGCGCGGTGATCTTGAAGGGGCATTTAAGCGAATGCTTGATCTAATTCGTACGGTGAGCGGCGCCGAACAAAGCACGCTCAAGACACATTTACTGGATCTTTTTACCCTTGTAGATCCCGCAGATCCACGCTTAGTCAAAGCCCGTAATGCGCTAGCAAGTGCTCTCTTCTAGTGAATACACCGGTTCGTAAGTCACTAGGTGCAATTTTCTTTCTCTTTGGCTTCGGAATTATGGCGTGGATTCCACGTTTTCCTGAGGTAAAGCAGAATCTGCACCTGAGTAATGGGCAATTTGGCACCTTAATTAGTACAGGAAGCATTGGATCGGTCTTTAGCTTCCTACTCATTGGGCATTACGTTCATCGCTTTGGTACCCGAATCTCAATTTCCGTAAGCGCTACAGCGCTATTTGTTGCCACCGCTGGAATCGTTCATGTCAGTTCAAGTTGGCAATTCTTGCTCTGCAATATAGTCCTGGGCGCGGGCGTATCGGCATTTCACATTTCAATCAATGGGCAAGCATTTGCCGAACAAGAGCGCAATGGCGGAAGCATCATCCCCCGTTTCCACGGACTCTGGGCGGCAGGTGCGCTGGTCACTGCCATTCTCTCTGGATTTCTCACTTCAAGAGTTTCTCTCAGAACTCATATCGATATCGTCGCGGGAATTTCATATCTCTTGGTTTTGATTCTTTTGAAGAGGATAAGCTCAACTTTGGTTCCGGCCAGTATCGAACCAAATCGAGAACTTTCACTTCATCAGTTACTTTCGGTTTCTAATATCGATTGGGTGATGACCTTAGGACTCACATGTGCAACGCTAATCGAATTTGCAATCGGTGATTGGGCAACGATCTTCTCTAAAGAGGACCTGCACATGAGCGCAGGCGTGAGCACAATTCCTTATATTCTCTTGATGGTAGCGATAATTTCCGGCAGGCTCACTGTCCATCGAATAGTCGAAAAGATTGATGTAGGCACTTTAGTGAGGTATAGCTCGATCGTAGGATCATTAACTTTCATGATTTCGGTAACTTTAGGCGCCTATATTTCAAAGAGTTCGCCAACTATTGGTTTCGTCATTTTCGCCAGCGGAACACTGGTTACAGGACTTGGTATCTCCTACCTTGCTCCTACATATTTCCTCACTGCAAATAAGCGTTCAAGCCTGCCAAGTGCAATGGTTCTTGGTCAACTTGGTTTAATTCAAACAATCTTGATATTCGCCCTCAAAACCATTTTGGCTTGGACAGCACAACTAACTTCAATTTCAGTCGCGCTTTTATTGCCTGGAGCAATGCTTTTAGGAGTGGCTTTAACTGCACCAGTAATTAGAAAAGCTAATATTTAGCTCTGAACCAACCAGATCGTTGCAAGTGGCGGCACCTGAATTTGAACGATATTGCCCGATAACGAATCCGCAACTATTGAATCGTTTTTAATTCCGCTACCGCCGTAGGACAAGTCATCACTATTAAAAGTTTCGACCCAGGTGCCTGAAAGTGGCAATGGCATTGAATAACGCTCATGGGGGACAGGCGAGAAGTTGGTAATACATACAACTGATTTACCGGAGTCATCCCAACGAGCAAAAGCTAAAATATTGCTCGCAGCATCTTGGCCGACGAGCCAAGTAAAGCCTTCAGGGGAAGTGTCTTTTTGCCACAATGCAGGCAGCTTCTTGTACTGAGAATTTAACTCACTAATGCTCGCTTGAACGCCTGAATGTTCTTGATACTGAACGAGATCCCATTGAAGCCCTTGGCTTTCGCTCCACTCGTCATTTTGTGCAAACTCGCATCCCATAAAGAGTAATTTCTTACCTGGATGCGCCCACATATATCCGTAGAGTGCACGTAGAGTTGCAAGTTTTTGCCAACGATCGCCAGGGAATTTATTGACGAGTGCGCCTTTGCCATGAACAACTTCATCATGTGAAATAGGCAGGACATAGTTTTCGCTCCAGGCATAAAGAATTGAGAAAGTTATTTCATTATGGTGATAGACACGGTGAATTGCATCGTGTTGCAGGTAGGTAAGAGTGTCATGCATCCAACCCATATTCCATTTAAATCCAAAACCAAGTCCGCCCGAATCTGTACCGCGTGATACGCCGGACCATGCCGTTGATTCTTCTGCAATCATCATAATTCCTGGATGTGTTCGATAGGCGGTTGACGTTGCCTCCTTGAGAAGTTGCACCGCTTCAAGGTTTTCGCGACCACCATCTTTATTTGGTAACCATTCGCCAGCTTTGCGTGAATAATCCAAGTAGAGCATGGAGGCGACTGCATCAACGCGGAGCCCATCGATATGGAACTCGGTTAGCCAATAAAGGGCGCTTGCTACAAGGAAATTTCGCACTTCATTACGACCAAAGTTAAATATCAGCGTTCCCCAGTCGGGGTGTTCACCTAGACGTGGATCGGCATGCTCATAGAGGGCGGTGCCATCAAATTTAGCTAGCGCCCATTCATCCTTCGGAAAGTGGGCGGGCACCCAATCTAAGATGACGCCGATTCCGGCTGAATGCAATTGGTCAATTAAGAAACGAAAATCATCTGGATTGCCGAATCTCGACGTTGGAGCGAAGAAAGAAGTCACTTGATAACCCCATGATGGCCCGTATGGATGTTCCATCACTGGCAAGAATTCAACATGCGTGAAACCATGTTTCGTTACATATGCAATGAGTTCATGGGCTAATTCTTGATAACTCAATCCCAGCTTCCATGAACCAAGATGCACTTCGTAAATGGAAACAGGTTGGCGCCATGGCTCAAATTTCTCTCGCTCTGAAAGCCATGTTCCATCTTTCCAGTTGTAACCTGACTCAAATACAACAGAGGCAGTGAGCGGGGGAGTTTCGGTATGAGCGGCAAGTGGATCGGCATGATCCACCCATCGACCATCTTTTTGGTGAATCGCAAACTTGTAACGCAGACCAGCTCCTAAATCGGGGATAAAAATCTCCCAAATGCCACTGCTGCCAATACGGACCATCTTGTGTGTGTTTCTATCCCAGAAGTTTGCATCGCAAACCAAACTTACATGTGCAGCATTAGGCGCCCAGAGCGCAAAAGTCGTTCCCAAAAGTTCTCCGGAACTATCGCGCTGTATATGAGCGCCTAAAACTTCCCAGAGTTTTTCGTGACGTCCTTCACCAATCAGGTAGAGATCTAATTCACCTAGAGTTGAATGTGGATTGAGGTAGGTCATTTACTTCAAATTTACTGTCGCGATGTGAGCAACTTTACCTGCGGGACGACTTGGATCCAGCCGAATAAAGGTAATTGCCGACCACGTGAAGGTAGAGCCATCGAGTAAATCAGTGACCGTGAATGTCGGTTCATCAATTCCTAGGGCTTTGAGATCCCAATAAACAGTTGTTTCTTGCGCGAAAGTTGGGTCAAGGTTTACAACCACGAGGACGAGATCGTTGCCATCACGTTTTGAATATGCAATTATCGAATCGGATCCCGTGTTATGAAAAATCAGGTTACGCAATCGCTGAAGCGCAGGATGATCGCGGCGAATCTGATTAAGGGAAGTGATAAATGGCGCAAGGGTTACACCCTTCTTTGCTGCACCTTCCCAATCTCGAATTCGAATTTGATATTTCTCTGAATCCACGTACTCCTCGCCGGATTCTTTCATTGCACGATGTTCATAAAGTTCATAGCCTGCATACATTCCCCACGAAGGAGAAAGCGTTGCTGCTAACACGGAACGAAGGGCAAACATGGCGGGTATTCCACTTTGTAGGTGGAAAGGCAGAATATCTGGAGTATTAACCCAGAAATTAGGACGGAAGAAAGCGCTGGTATCGCGAGCAACTTCATATCCGTAATTTGTTAATTCTTGTTTGCTCGTTCTCCAAGTGAAGTAGGTGTATGACTGCTGAAATCCGGCCTTGCCTAAAGCATGCATCATTGCTGGACGCGTAAATGCTTCGGCGAGGAAAATGACATCTGGGGATTCTTTATATACAAGAGCTAGTAGCTCTTGCCAGAAATGTAAGGGTTTGGTGTGAGGGTTATCGACGCGGAATACAGTGACACCTTTGCTCACCCAAAGTTTGATAATTCGCAGAACTTCAGCGAGAAATCCTTCGTAATCTTTATCAAAATTGATTGGATAGATATCTTGGTATTTCTTCGGTGGGTTTTCCGCGTATGCAATCGTTCCATCGGCACGATAGGAGAACCAATCGGGATTGGTTTTTACCCAAGGGTGATCAGGAGAAGTTTGTAGCGCTAGATCCATCGCGATTTCTAGGCCGCACTTCTTGGCTTCTTTAACGAAGTTTTCGAAATCAGCCATAGTTCCTAATTCAGGGTTGATGGAATCATGTCCACCATCTTTGTTGCCGATAGCCCATGGCACACCTGGATCGCTAGGTAGTGCAGTTAAAGAGTTATTGGCTCCTTTTCGATGGGAATAACCAATGGGATGTACTGGCGGAAGATAGAGAATATCGAATCCCATATCCGCAACTGCAGGCAATCGTTTGGCTGCAGTTGCAAATGTCCCAGCAGCGTTCTTTGTCGCGCCTTCACTTCGCGGGAAGAATTCATACCAAGAGCCAAAGAGCGCTCGGACTCTTTCTGCACGAATCGGGAATGAAGCAGATTTTGATGCAACCTCATCGACATGCTCGGGATCTGTTGCTTCGATAAAGAATGTGAATTCGCCTTCTGATGGTGGGGTAAGCACCCCTTCGTAGCGGTCGGTACCTTGCCAGACTTCGCGCATCACGCTTCGCGAAATCTCTTTACCTAAGCTATTTGCAAGAACTGCATATGCCTTTAAGCCAGCATGACCTTCACGGATAATCGTTGCTGAGATAGTTACTTCTTCACCAGCGACCGCTTTGGCAGGAACAAATTCCCCTCCGAAAAATATTACCGGAGAGATATCGAGGATAGGGATGCGCTCGATCAACCCGAACCTTCAGTATTACCAGGGTCGGCAGCAGAGATATCAAAGATCTGATATTTCTCGATTGCATCCTTCACGAGAGATAGTTTAATGTCACCGTTCTTTGCAAGTTGTGTAAGAACTGCAATAGCGATGGATTCGGCGTCGACTTTGAAATGGCGGCGCAGCGCTCCACGCGTATCCGATAGCCCAAACCCATCTGTGCCAAGTGAAGCAAAACTCTGCGTAATCCAAGGAGCCACTTGATCTTGAACAGCGCGCATGAAATCGCTCACCGCAATTACTGGGCCATCTGTGCCCGCAAGTTTCTTGGTGATGTATGCCTGCTTTTGATCATCAGGATGTAGGAGATTATGGCGATCTACTTCAAGGCCATCGCGGCGAAGTTCATTCCACGAAGTAACAGACCAAACCGAGGCGCTAATTCCCCAATCATCGGCCAAGAGTTGCTGTGCTTTCAAAGCCCAGTTAACTCCTACGCCAGATGCCAGAATCTGTGCAGATTTCTTCGCTTTACCTATCGATCGGGAGTAGCAATAGATTCCGCGGAGAACTCCATCGACATCTAAGTTTTCAGGTTCAGCAGGTTGCATATATGGCTCGTTGTAAACAGTGAGGTAGTAGTAAACGTTCTCGCTATTCTCGCCATACATACGACGCAAGCCATCTTTAACGATATGACCTAATTCGAAACCAAATGCTGGGTCGTAAGCGACGACAGCTGGGTTTGTTGATGCCAGAAGTTGGGAATGTCCGTCTTCATGTTGAAGGCCCTCACCATTGAGAGTTGTACGGCCGGCCGTTGCGCCGAGAACGAAACCACGAACCATCTGGTCACTTGCTGCCCAGAATGCATCCCCAGTTCTTTGGAACCCAAACATCGAGTAAAAAATGTAAATCGGAATCATAGGCTCATCATGGGTGGCATAAGAACTTCCAACAGCGGTAAAGGAAGCGACGGAACCAGCTTCGTTGATTCCTTCATGCAAAATTACGCCACTTGTTGATTCCTTATAAGAGAGCATTAATTCGCGATCTACAGAGGTATATGTCTGCCCGTGTGGTGAGTAAATCTTCAACGTAGGAAAGAGTGAATCCATTCCGAAAGTACGAGCTTCATCAGGAATGATTGGTACAAAGCGTGAACCAAGACCAGGATCTTTTATCAAATCCTTCAGGAGCCGCACGAAGGCCATCGTTGTTGCAATCTCTTGCTTTCCGGAACCTCGGCGAACTGAGTCGTAAACTTCATCGGCTGGTTGTGGCAAAGGTTTGGAAATTGGGCGACGGCGAGGAATCGATCCACCAAGTGCGCGGCGGCGTTCCATGAGATATTCATTCTCAGGTGAGTTCGCTGCAGGTTTAAAATATGAAGGAAGTTTGGCATCTAATTGATCGTCAGCCAAAGGAATTCCAAGGCGATCGCGGAAAGTACGAATATCTTCCAACGTCATCTTCTTCATTTGGTGAGTAGAGTTTCGGCCTTCAAATGTTGAGCCTAATGTCCATCCTTTAATGGTCTTTGCCAAGATAACTGTGGGGCGCCCTTTGTGTTCAGTGGCTGCCGAATATGCGGCAAATAGCTTTTGGTAATCATGGCCACCGCGCTTGAGGTTCCAGATTTTTTCATTGCTCCACCCTGCAACCATTGCTGCAGTGCGGGGGTCGCGGCCAAAGAAGTTATCGCGTACATATGCGCCATCTTCGGTTTTGAAAGTTTGATAATCGCCATCTGGAGTCTGGTTCATTAACCCAACCAATGCGCCTTCGCGATCTTGGGCGAGTAGTTCATCCCATTCGCGCCCCCATACGACCTTAATAACATTCCAACCGGCGCCACGGAAAGTTGATTCGAGTTCCTGAATAACTTTTCCATTTCCTCGGACTGGGCCATCGAGGCGCTGCAAATTGCAATTGATAACAAATGTTAAGTTGTCTAAACCTTCACGTGCAGCCAAACCAATAGCACCGATACTTTCAACTTCATCCATTTCGCCATCGCCAAGAAATGCCCATACATGTTGATCGCTTGTGTCTTTAATCGAACGGTTATGCAAGTATCGATTGAAACGCGCTTGATAGATTGCATTAATGGGGCCAATGCCCATAGAAACGGTAGGGAACTCCCAGAACTCAGGCATTAAACGTGGATGTGGGTAGGACGAAAGTCCGCCACCTTCGTGAGAGATTTCTTGACGGAATCCATCGAGTTGATGTTCCGTAAATCGGCCCTCCATAAATGCGCGTGCATACATTCCAGGACTTGCATGTCCTTGGAAATAAATTTGATCGCCGCCGCCAGGATGATCTTTGCCGCGGAAGAAGTGGTTAAAGCCAACTTCGTAAAGGGCCGCCGAAGATGCATATGTAGAAATGTGGCCACCAACTCCAACGCCTGGACGTTGCGCGCGATGTACGAGCATCGCCGCGTTCCAGCGAATGAATGCGCGAATACGGCGTTCGATTGCTTCATCGCCAGGGAAGGCAGGTTCTCTCTCAGGTGGAATTGTGTTGATGTAATCGGTGGTACGTAAATTTGATATTCCAACGTTTTTTTCTTGCGCACGTTGTAAAAGGCTGAGCATCAAATAACGCGCGCGAACTGGACCGGCATTAGCCAAGGCGGCATCAAAGGAGGCATGCCACTCTGCAGTCTCTTGCGGGTCGGTGTCGACCAGCTGGTCTACAACGTGATCGGGCGTCTCCGTATTTTCGCTCATGGTCGTATCTTTCCCTCTTTCTGGGCTTGCGTCACATCGAAGCGGCGATATGACCGAAAATTGAGACCGGTACTCAGCGGTAGATGGAAATTTCCGCCAAATCTGAAAATAAGGCGAGAAAGGACTTGCGCAAGAGGCAAGAGTTAGGTGGACTTATACATAAGCAGCAGGAGGAGAGAGAAGGAGATGCGTTGGTGACAACCCCGATGGGGTCACGGCTAGGTTTCGAAACTGGCTTTTTGATTTTGGAAGTTGGCTACAGCAGTGATTGCGATGAAGCGCTACGTGGGCAGATTGAAACGATCACGGGCAATCAATTACTTTCGGGAGAAGTCCACGAGGTAGTTGATGCAGTAATTATTTGGTGGCGCGATGATGACGGCGACCTAGTTGATGAATTAGTTGATGGCCTTACCTATCTCGCCGATACTGGGCAGATTTGGGTATTTACGCCAAAAGTTGGAAGGCCGGGTCATGTTGAACCAAGTGACATTCAAGACGCCGCTCCAACTGCCGGGTTAAGCCAAACATCATCTCTCTCCATCGCACCTGATTGGTCTGCAACACGGCTAGTGGCGAGAAAGTCCTCCAAGAGATAGATTTATAGTCATGACACTGACAATCGGAACTGCAGCTCCAGAATTTGAACTTTCCAATCAACATGGCGAGAAAGTTTCACTTCATTCTTTTCGCGGGCAGAAGAACGTCGTTTTACTCTTTTACCCATTCGCATTTTCTGGAATCTGCACCGGGGAACTCTGTGCAATACGCGATGACCTCGCTGCTTTCCAAAATGAGAATGTTGAACTCCTTGCGATCTCTTGCGATCCTATGTTTGCAAACCGTGCATTCTCCGAGCGCGAGGGCTATAAATTCCCCGTGCTTTCAGATTTTTGGCCACATGGTGAAGTTGCTAAGGCCTACGGAGTATTTGACGAAACTCGTGGTTGCGCGGTTCGTGGAACATTCGTCATTGATAAAGCTGGCGTCCTTTGCTGGCAGGTAGTTAATGGTCTTGGCGATGCACGTAACCTTGTGGACTATAAGGCCGCGCTCGCAGCGCTATAAATCCGTAATTCGTTCAATCCTCACTATTCCAGTAGAATTCGCGAGCCTGATTGGCAGCGATCAGGGTGCTTAGCTCAGTGGTAGAGCGCCTCGTTTACACCGAGGATGTCGGGGGTTCGAAACCCTCAGCGCCCACCAACGTCGGCTTCGTCCTGACGAGTAAGAAGGGGAGGTTGCCAGATGAAAGCCAACCCCAGTGACCAGATACAAATTCTTGATGTGCAACGTATGGATTTACAGATAACAACTTTACGCAATAAAGCTGCAGCACTTCCTGAAATTGCCGAACTTTTGGCTACAACACAACGCCAAGCAGTGGTGCGAGATCTATCTATTGCCGCTCAGACTGAGATCAGTGATATCAAGCGCGAACTCTCGCGTTCAGAATCCGATGTCGAGCAAGTTGTTGTACGTCTAGAAAAAGATGAGAAGCGACTTTCTGATAGCTCCACATCTGCAAAAGAGCTTGAGAAGTTACAGCATGAGGTTGCCTCACTTGCCGGACGCCGTGCTGAACTTGAAGAGGTTGAACTTGAAATCATGATGCGCATCGATTCTGTAAAAGAACGTCTTGCACAATTAGTTAGCGAAGCCGAGAAATTGGCGACACAGGCAGATGAAATCCACACGCGCAAGCACGCCGCCTTATCTGCAATCGAAAGCGAAATTGCATTACTTACCGCTGAACGGCAGGCGACTGTGGTCACCATCGAAGGCGCCTTAGTAGATCTCTATGAAAAAATTAGAAGTGGTGGTGGCGCTGGAGCTGCAGCGCTCCGTGCCGGAAAGTGCGAAGGATGTCACCTTCCAATCAATAGTGTTGAACTTGCTCGCATGAAAACAATTGCTTCCGACGAAGTTGTCCGATGTGAAGAGTGTCGATGCATTCTGGTGCGCGGAGTTAATTAGTGGCCCGTCATTTTCTCTTAACTGCTGATGGTGGCTCACGGGGGAATCCGGGGCATGCGGGCTATGGCGCCGTCGTCCACGAAGGAAACAAAATTGTCGCCGAACTTTATGACTACATCGGAACGGCAACTAATAACGTTGCCGAATACAGCGGACTTATCGCCGGCTTGATTGCAATTCATCAACTCGATCCCGAAGCTACCGTTGATGTGCGCATGGATAGTAAATTAGTTGTAGAACAAATGTCTGGACGCTGGCAAATTAAGCATGCTGACATGCGTTCTTTGGCACAAGAAGCTAGGGCGGCCCATTCACCTTCTTTAGTTTCCTATGGCTGGATTCCGCGTGAGGAGAACTCGCACGCAGATCGCCTCGCCAATAAGGCCCTCGATGAAAAAGGGAGCAATACTTCTCAGCGCCTGAATTACCTCACCGAACGTTTACTCGCAGCGGAAGTTCCTACCGAAATTTTCTTCTTGCGCCATGGAGAAACAATTCTGACTCCAGAAAAGAAGTTTTCAGGAACTGGTCCGCTAAACCCTGAATTGACTGAGATTGGTCGCCGGCAGGCCGACGCTCTTGCAGCAGAAGCGCCCAAATTAAATATTGATGTGCTTATTGCATCGCCACTTAAACGAACCACGCAGACTGCCGAAATAATTGGTGCCAAAATTGGCCTACCAATCATTTTCAATGAAGCATGGTTCGAATGTGATTTCGGGGTATGGGATGGCCTTTCTATTCAAGAAGTCAAAGATTCTTTCCCTAAGGAATATGAAGCATGGGTATCTTCATCTGCTTATGCGCCACCACAAGGTGAGTCATACGATGCTTTAGGGTGGCGAATCGATGAAGCAATCGATGAATTAGTTGCGCAATATCCTGGCAAGAGAGTTGCAGTAGTTAGCCATAACGGTGCGATTAAGGAAGCAATCCGATTAGCAATTGGAAGTGGCCCAGAAAGTATTTTTCACATAGACGTTGCGCCATGTTCAATTACTGCAATTTCGGTCTGGCCCAGCGATGGACTGCGCGCGCTACGAAGTGCCAACGAACGTGGCCACCTTCGCTAATAGCGATATTAGTTTTTAATTTGCTTGGCTCACTGTCGACATATTGAAATTCTCAAATATCACAGGTGGCATCGCAACTCGATCAACATCATCGGCCCATTCGCGCGGTTGTGTGATTTCGGTGCTGCCAACAGATGAGATACGAGATATAAGTTCAATAGGCGATTCGTTCCAACGGAAGTTATTAACTGCACCGATGACTTCGCCATCTTTAACACGGTAAACCCCATCACGGGTTAGCCCAGTGAGTAGCAAGGTGCTCGGATCTACTTGGCGGATATACCAAAGGGTGGTTAGCAAAACTCCATCTGGCATTGCCTGCACGAGCTCATCGAGTGATCCTTGAGCGCCTGGAACTTCCATAACTAAATTCTCACCAAATGGCGTATAGGGGAGTGAGGTTTCAACTGAAGACGCTCGGGTTTGTACTAAAGAGGTTAATGATCCTTCTGTTAACCAGTTAATTCGCGGAACGCTCTGTCCGTTATCGAAAACCGAACTCATTGGACCGCTACTTGTGGCAGCAACAAAAGGCATGGATTCAAGCCCAGGATAATTTGAATCAGAAAAAAGATTCATTTTCACATTTGAAAGAACTTCTGCGACACGAGTTTTCTTTCCATCTTTACCTGAAAATGCAGAGTGACCTTCAAAGGCATCTCGAGCACCGGAGCTCCACAACAAATAAGTCATGATGTCAGCGACGCCACCAGATGGAATTGCCGTGTTGTAGCGACCCGCAGGAAGATCTAATTTCCTTCCTTGCCAGTCCAAACGCTTGCGGATTACTTCATCAATCTTGGGAATCGAGATGTGTGAAAAATCTCGCGTCGAAACCCCTTCCCACGTTGAGCGGGAACGTTGATGCGATTTACCCGTCATCTCAATTCGTCCTGCCGGTTGATCCCAACGCAATCTCAAACCGCCTTTTGATCCAACCCACGTTGTGCGATGCGTATGTTCTGCATAACCGTAGAGTTCGATGGAGTCAGCTTGCGAACGTTGAAACATTTCACCTAGAGCTGGAGCGATAGTAGAAAATACATCTGGCCCCGTTGGCACATGTGGCTGCGACCAATCTCCGATGGAGATATTGCGCGCCAGAGTCGCTGCATCAGGCGCTTTGCCGGATGCTCGCGCTGCTGCACTAGCTTCCTTTACTGCCGAATCAACTTGATCGAGAGTGAGATCAGTTCTTGTCACACTTCCTGATGCCATACATCCATCGATTGCGACAAAAGCGATAATGGTGACGCTTCTTTCTGCGATCACGCCATTTGTTGTTAACGTGCTTGTTGCCCAACGAAGATTTGATTGAGTTTTTTCATTAATTATGACAATGCAATCATCGTAATCTGCAGCGTTGGTGATTCGTTCAATAAGTTCTTGTGGGCTAATCATGCGCCTGCCTCCGCAACGGTATTGAGCACATTTATTTGCGTAAAAATTGCAGCAGGGCAACCGTGGCTTACAGGCGCAGCTTGTCCTGGTTGGCCCTTCCCGCAGTTATTTGCTCCGCCGAGCACATAGGTAGATGGACCACCTACTCGCCTCATCGCTGCCCAAAATTGAGTTGTTGTAGCTTGGTAGGCGACGTCTTTCAATTGCCCCACAATTTTGCCGCTTTTAATACGATGGAATTGTTGACCGGTAAATTGGAAGTTGTATCTCTGCATATCGATTGACCACGAGTTATCGCCCTTTATCAAGATGCCATCTTCGATTTCACTTATTAGACCTTCTAAATCGGGCCCATTTGGGTCAGGCTGCAAACTAACATTTGGCATCCGCTGAATCGGTACGTGGGCCGGAGAATCTGCAAACGCACAGCCATTACTGCGTGTTTGCCCTACTCGTGAAGCAATTCGACGGTCAAGTTGATATCCGACAAGAGTGCCATCTTTAATGATGTTCCATTGTTGTGCTTCAACACCTTCGTCATCAAAGCCAACGGTACTTAAACCATGGGGAGTATTTCGATCTCCAGTGACGTTCATAAGAGGTGAGCCATATTTAAGTTTGTTGAGGTTGTCGGGGGTAGCGAAAGATGTACCCGCGTAGTTAGCCTCATAGCCGATAGCTCTATCAAGTTCGGTGGCATGTCCAATGGATTCGTGAATCGTTAGCCAAAGATTCGAAGGATGAATGAGCAGGTCGTATTTACCTGCAACAACGCTTGGGGCCATAACCTTTTCGCCAAGCAAACTAGGAAGTTCGTCAATCTCTGCGCCCCAGTTATAGATGTCATCGCGCATCCACTCCCAGCCATATCCGGCAGGCTGCGCCAAAGTGCGCATGGATTCGAAGCCATGCGCTCCGACGTTAACTGCGTCGAATTCGCTTTGGATTCGCACGCGCTGTTGCGTTGTTGAAGTCCCATGAGAGTCAGCAAAAAACTTCTGCTCTTTAACAAACATTGAGTTGGCATTTACGTGGCTGACATTTTTTGAAGCTAAGAGTTTTTGGCTAAGGTCGCCTAAGCGAGAGATTTTTTCATCATCTGAAACCAAGAATGGATCTAATTCATATTCCGATACCCATGTGCGGTTGGAGTAAATGGGTTCAGCGGCAAGTGAGACTTCCTCTGTTGATAGCGGGCGGCTCATCTTCGCCATCGCAATGGCTGTCTGCGCTAATTTTGCGGCAATCGTTGGTGAGATTTCTGGCGATGAAGCAAAGCCCCACGTACCATCAACAATGACGCGGACACCGACGCCACAAGTGGTGTCGTCTTGTTGAGTTTCAGGTTTTGCATCGCGCAGTTGTAGATAGCCAGTTCGGATTCGCTCTATGCGGACATCAACATGGGATGCGCCCCCATTTTTTCCAGCGGCCAAGGCTGCATCAGCAGTTGCCGTGAGGGGGAGTGCCAGAAAGTCAGCGTCTACTAATTTTTGCATCCCCCTATTGTGGGTCAAAGCCGCGCTATTCTCTAGTCATGAATTCTTCATCTCGTATTCTGCATGCGGCGACAGGATCCAATAAAAGTGCTTTAGGTTGGGGTCAAGAAGCGGCAATTCGAATGTTGCATAACAACCTCGACCCAGCCGTTGCTGAACATCCCGAGAACTTGGTTGTCTATGGTGGCACAGGTAAAGCTGCACGTGATTGGCCATCATTTGATGCAATCGTCCGCAATTTAACCAAACTAAAAGATGATGAAACTTTGCTGGTTCAATCAGGTAAGCCTGTGGGCGTTTTCCAAACTCACGAATGGGCGCCGCGGGTATTAATTGCAAACTCAAACCTTGTGGGCGATTGGGCTAACTGGCCAGAATTCCGTCGTCTCGAGCAAATGGGATTGATGATGTACGGCCAGATGACAGCTGGGTCGTGGATTTACATTGGCACTCAAGGAATTTTGCAAGGCACCTATGAAACATTTGCAGCCATTGCTCATAAGCGATTTAACGGAACTTTGCAAGGAACTCTCACTTTAACTGCAGGCTGTGGAGGAATGGGTGGAGCACAACCTTTGGCCGTCACCATGAATGGCGGTGTCTGTCTAATGATTGATATCGACAAAACTCGCCTCGAAAAACGAATCGAAACTCGTTACTTAGATGAGATTGCTAATGATTTAGAAGATGCAATTGCGCGATCTCTTAAAGCAAAGAATGAAGGGCGTCCACTTTCTATTGGTCTCGTGGGCAACGCCGCAGTTTTGGTTCCGCAATTGCTCGCCATGGATGTCCCGATTGACATCGTCACTGATCAAACATCGGCACATGATCCACTTTCATACATTCCCATCGGCGTAGATTTTCACGACGCTGCGCGCATGGCGAAAGATGATCCTGTCGATTTCACTATTCGTGCACGTGCTGCGATGGCAACCCATGTTGAGGCGATGGTTGGCTTTATGGATAAAGGTGCCGAAGTATTTGATTACGGAAATTCAATCCGCGATGAGGCTAGACAAGGTGGCTATAGCCGAGCTTTCGCTTTCCCAGGTTTTGTTCCAGCCTACATACGTCCGCTCTTTTGTGAAGGTAAAGGACCATTTCGTTGGGTTGCACTTTCGGGCGATCCTAAAGATATTTACCGCACAGATAAAGCAGTCCTGGATCTCTTTCCAGAGAACGAAGGACTTCACCGTTGGATCACAATGGCGCAGGAAAAGGTGGCATTCCAAGGACTTCCAGCCCGAATCTGCTGGTTAGGTTACGGCGAACGAGATAAAGCAGGGCTCGCATTTAATGATCTCGTTGCTCGCGGCGAAGTATCAGCACCTATCGTTATTGGTCGCGATCATTTGGATTGCGGTTCTGTCGCCTCTCCTTATCGCGAAACCGAATCAATGCTTGATGGCTCTGATGCGATTGCAGATTGGCCGCTGCTCAACGCGATGGTGAATATTTCATCTGGCGCATCATGGGTCTCTATTCATCACGGCGGCGGCGTTGGCATAGGCCGTTCAATACATGCCGGTCAAGTTTCGGTTGCAGATGGAACAAAACTTGCTGCACAAAAGTTGGAGCGCGTATTAACAAACGATCCAGGCATGGGAGTAATCCGCCATGCTGATGCTGGATATGAAGGTGCGATTTCTACAGCACGCGAAAAGCATGTGCATGTTCCTATGCTAGATATCGAGTAAAGATGTCGCGCGTACTTGTCGAAAATATCGGGTTACTTGTAACTAACGATTCCACTTTTGACGGTACCCCACTTGGGATAATTCATGATGCAGGTTTACTCATCGAAAACGATTTAGTTACATGGGTTGGGTCGTCATCAAATGCCCCGCGACATGATGTGAGCAATTCAATCGATGCGCTAGGGCGCTGCGTAATCCCTGGCTTTGTCGATAGTCATTCGCATCTAGTTTTCGCAGGAGATCGCAGTGCGGAGTTTAGAGCGCGCATGCAGGGCGAGAATTACAGTGCAGGCGGAATCAACTACACAGTTGAGCTCACGCGCAGAGCTACAACCGGGGATCTATTGCAGAGTGCGCGGCGACTAGTTGCAGAAGCTGTTACCTCTGGAACAACGACCATAGAGTGTAAATCTGGCTATGGTCTTACCGTCGATGACGAATCTCGCAGTTTGGCTATTGCCAAACAATTGACAAGTGAAACAACATTCTTAGGAGCTCACGTAGTTCCTGCTGAATTTAAGAGCGATCCAGAGGGATATGTTGATTTGGTCTGTGGCCCAATGCTCGATGCCGCGCTCCCTAACGCTAAATGGATTGATGTCTTTTGCGACAAAGGTGCATTCACAAGTGAGCAAGCTCGAAGAATTCTCAAGGCTGGTATGGCCAAAGGTTTACTGCCGCGATTGCACGCCAATCAACTCGAACCTGGTGAGGGTGTTTTGCTTGGCGTCGAACTAGATGCCGCCTCCGTTGACCATGTAAGCCATCTATCCGATGCTGATATTGCTGCCCTTGCTGGATCAAAGACCGTCGCAACCTTGTTACCTAGTGCAGAATTTTCTACACGATCTGCATATCCAGATGCACGTCGCCTTTTTGAAGCGGGCGTCACCGTTGCCCTTGCATCTGATTGCAATCCTGGAAGTTCTTATACAACCAACATTCCGTTTGTTATTGCGCTTGCGGTACGGGATTTACATTTCTCGCCCGAACAAGCACTTTGGTCTGCAACTGCAGGGGGAGCGCAGGCTTTGCGTCGTACAGATGTGGGCCACCTAGGCATAGGTGCTTGCGCCGATTTTTCAATTCTTTCTTCACCGTCATATATTCACTTGGCATATCGTCCAGGTGTCCAACTAATAGATGAGGTATGGCGTCATGGCCTTCGAATCAAGTAACGAAGTAACCCTCGGAACAAGTGGAGTCACTTTCGCTGATGTGATTTCTGTAGCGAGGTACTCGTCGAAAGTTCTTATCTCCTCCGAAGCACGGACTGCAATGCTGGCTTCGCGAACATTCATTGAAGGTTATGCAGCGGGAGGCGTTCCTGTTTATGGTGTATCGACTGGATTCGGGGCTTTAGCCAATCGTCATATTGATGTTAAAGATCGCACGCAATTACAGAAATCACTGATTCGCTCACATGCCGCAGGAGTCGGTCCAGCAGTGGAGCGCGAAGTTGTTCGTGCTTTGATGTTCCTGCGCTTGCGCACGATGACTTCAGGACGCACTGGTGTTCGCGTGGAGCTAGCCCAAATGTATGCAGATTTCCTTAACGCCGGAATAACTCCCGTTGTCCCAGAATTCGGATCGCTAGGTTGCAGCGGAGACCTTGCCCCGCTTTCTCATTGTGCACTTGCAATGATGGGCGAAGGAAGCGTTCATGATGCGTCGGGCAAATTAATGTCAGCTCTTGATGCAATTAATGCAGCAGGGCTCACCCCCATCGAGCTCGAAGCCAAAGAAGGACTTGCTCTTATCAATGGCACCGACGGGATGTTAGGAATGCTCATCATGGCTTGTGCTGATTTATCGGCGCTTGCGACAGTTGCAGATATCACTGCGGCGATGAGTATCGAAGGCTTACTCGGTACCGACAGGGTATTTGCTCCAGACTTGCATCTACCTTTGCGCCCACAAATTGGCCAAGCAGTGAGTGCCGCAAATATTTTTGCACTCTTGCAAGGCTCTGGAATCGTTGCCTCGCACCTCGAAGGTGATTCAAAGGTACAAGATGCATATTCGCTTCGCTGTGCCCCGCAAGTTGCTGGGGCTGTGCGCGACACTATCGAATACGCCTCAACAATTGCATCGCGCGAATTGCAAAGCTCAATCGACAATCCTGTTGTCCTGCCTGATGGGCGGGTTGAATCAAATGGTAATTTTCATGGTGCGCCAGTGGGATATGTTCTAGATTTTCTTGCAATTGCCGCCGCCGATCTTGGATCAATGGCTGAGCGTCGGACCGATCGCATGCTCGACCAACATAGGTCCTCTGGGTTGCCACCATTTCTCGCCAATGATCCAGGCGTAGATTCGGGATTGATGATTGCCCAATACACCCAAGCTGGCCTAGTTAGCGAAAATAAACGGTTAGCTTCACCAGCGAGTGTGGATTCGATTCCATCTTCTGCGATGCAAGAAGATCATGTTTCTATGGGTTGGAGCGCAGCGCGCAAACTTCGCAAAGTTGTAGAAAATCTTTCGCGAATTCTTGCGATTGAATTAGTTACAGCAGCTCGCGCCATTGAATTTCGCACAGGACTGGCACCCTCTCCTGCAACGAAGAATGTAATCAAGGCGCTACGTGAAGTTGTTCCAGGCGTAGGTCCCGATCGCTTTCTCTCACCAGAACTTGAAGCGGCTGTTACGTTGGTTCAGTCAGGCAAAATCGTTGATGCTGCTAAAAAAATAGTTAAGAGCTTGAACTAGTTCTTTCTGCTTGCAACACCGCTTGCGGCTTCAAGAACTAAAAGAGCTCCTAACCGGATTGTTCGTTGATCCGCGGTATCCAAAGCCGCATCAATTTCGGTGATATCAATTGCACGAACCCGTGAATCTGCACCAGCAAGGAATGCTGCTTCTCGAAGTTCGTCAGCGCTAATTCCCCCAGGAACCGATGCTGGGCAAGCTGGTGCCACTGAACGGTCGCAAACATCAACATCTAGGTCAACATAGATTTCGCGTCCATTGCCGCCAGCGATATCTAGTGCTTCAGCCATCACATCTGAGATCGGGCGTTTGCGCAACTCATCGCGTGTGATGACATGTATGCCTTCGTCCTTTGCACGGGCGGCATATTCACGGCTATTAGCGAAATCGCTAATACCTATTTGCACGACATTTGCACCAGATAAACCAGCTTGTATGAGTCGCCACACGGGAGAGCCATTAGAAACCCCATCACGTAAATCATGGTGGGCATCTAGCGTGATGAGCCCGACATTTGATAAATCACTCCACATGCCAGCGGCAACAGAATAGGTAATGGAGTTATCTCCACCAAGTGCGATAAGTAATTTATGATCACGCAAAACATTTGCAACAGCATGCGCAACTTTCTGCTCACCTGATTCATGATCGGGTTGTTCAACATCACCGAGATCATGCAATGTGATGTCGCGAAGATCTGTTCCGCGCGAACTCGAATACGTCGAATATCGCGCTAGAGCGTTACGTATTGCACCGGGAGTTAAGTTGGCAGAAGTCGGCGAGATGGAAACTTCACGTGCGGGTATTCCGATGAGCGCTACGTCGCTCGCCCCGCTTGCATTAACGTGAAAAAGGGTGTGAGCGCGAGTCCACTTTGGATCTTGCGGCAATTTGGGCTCAGACATAGACGTCATCGTACGCGAGCGCGGGTTTCCTTCCTATCTATTACTGCCGTACCCTTACGCTGGAAGAGTCGCTCGGATCACCGCGTTATAGAAATATACCGAGGAAAGTCCGGACTCCATAGAGCAAGGTGGTGGGTAACGCCCACCCGGAGAAATCCGCGGGATCAGTGCCACAGAAAATAGACCGCTCATGCAAATGAGTAAGGGTGAAACGGTGGTGTAAGAGACCACCAGCATTTACGGCAACGTACATGGCTAGGTAAACCCCACTTGGAGCAAGACCAGACAGATAGCGCTTGAGAACTGCTCGTTCGAGCTATCGGGTAGGTTGCTTGATTTCGTAAGCAATTACGAAACTAGATGGATGGTGATCGGTTCGCAAGAACTACAGGATCCGGCTTATAGAGCGACTCTTCTTTATTTCAATAGTGCTTGACTTCAATTCATGCTCACCTTCCTATTTAAAAAGTGTTTAGTTTTATGTATAACCTTGGATATTTTTGTCGTTTTCTATGGGCAAGAGAGTGGGCGAACGT
>WLOP01000011.1 GCA_009699205.1 Actinomycetota bacterium | reverse complement strand
GGCGAGCAACACCTAAACCCTTACCTTCGCGGTCATCGGAAATGCGAAGATATACCCCGACCTTGCGAGACACTTGACTTGCTTTTGGGTTCGCCACCTCTAAAGAGTAATCCAGCCTCATGACACAAATCAAGCATCCGCATGTGCCGGAGAAATCTCGCCGGTAGAGAGCGCAGAGCAGACTTCGGGTAAGTGGTTAACGAGGGTGCGAGCTACATCGATGCGATGCTGCGCCGTGGAGCCAGAGAGACGAAGAGCCGATGCGATTTCTTCGCGTTCGCAATCATCTACCCCTGTCCATATGCCTTCACTCTGACTTGGTTGATCCCCAGCAACAGCAACAATCGCTCTCTGCAGCGCAGCTTGCAACCAACCGCTCTGTTTTTCGAGCGCCGATAAATAATCAACGCGATCAACGCGACTGAGAGTGAATGGATCGATCTCGAGCAGCTCGCTCAGAATCGCTATGCCCGCGCTCTCGCCCAGGAGCTGACCCACCCGCGAGATAGTAAGAGGTGAACCCTCTCTTTTGCTTGCATTCTTGAACATAAAGCAAGGGTGGCAACCGCCCCTGACAAAAGAGAAAAGTTATCCCAAGGTTTGAATGGAAAGGCTCTCAACGCAAAAGCTCTGAATGGAAAGACCTTAACTAACCCTCAATCAATGTCGTCGGGGCATTGTGCACTGCGGGAATACTTCCGAGAACTCCGTTCTGAAAATCTTCGAAAGCTTGTAAAACCTCACGCTTAGTATTCATAACAAATGGCCCCATCCACGCAACAGGTTCCTTAATTGGCTGGCCGCCAAGAATAAAGAGCTCCATTTCGGGAGAGCGACTCTCTTGGTTATCAGATGCGCGTACAACAATGAGATCGCCTTCACCAAAAACAGTTAACTCTCCCATTTCAACAGGGCGACGTTCCTCGCCAACCAAACCGCGACCAGCCAAGGTGTAAACCAGAGCGTTGTAATCCTTGCGCCAAGGAAGACGTAGCTCAGCACCTGCTGCAACAGTGGCATGAATTAAAGTAATTGGGGTTTGTGTGGTGCCCGGGCCTTTATATCCATCAATTTCTCCTGCGATAACTCGAATCAGTGCGCCACCATCGGATGAAGACAGGAGCGCGACATCAGCTGCACGGACATCTTGATATGCAGGTGGTGACCATTTCTTTGCAGCCGGAAGATTAACCCAGAGCTGAAAACCATGGAATAGCCCGCCACTCATCACCAAATGTTCCGGGGGAGTTTCTATATGCAAAATTCCAGCGCCCGCTGTCATCCATTGCGTATCACCATTGGTAATTGTTCCGCCGCCGCCATTGTTATCGCGATGATCGAAAATCCCATCGATAATGTAAGTAACAGTTTCGAATCCACGGTGCGGATGCCACGGAGTTCCTTTTGGCTCACCCGGTGCGTACTCCACTTCACCCATTTGATCTAAGTGAATAAATGGATCGAGCGCTGCGATATCGACGCCGGCAAATGCACGACGAACGGGGAAGCCTTCACCTTCGAAACCTTGGGGAGCAGTAGTCACAGACAGGACTCCTCGCGCGCGCAGATTGTGCGCAGCGCTCACGCGGGGAAGTACTGAAATATCCTTAACGGTTACAGCTGGCATCACGTGCTCCTTGGGTCTAGATATCCAAGGGTAATTGAACTTTCAACTACTAGCAAGTCAAGGAGCGCGCTACTACAAACTCTTAAGCGCGCTCACTACCTTGGTCAGCGTCTCCTTGGCATCGCCAAAGAGGAGCGTTGTTTTAGGATCATAGAGAAGTTCATTCTCGATTCCGGCAAATCCTGGGCGCATCGAACGCTTCAAGAAGATGACGTTTGCAGCGTCAGCAACTTCAAGAATTGGCATTCCATAGATTGGGCAGCCAGGCGTGTTCTTTGCGGCAGGGTTGACGACGTCGTTTGCACCGATAACTAGCGCAACATCGGTCTGTGAAAACGTTGGGTTCACTTCTTCCATTTCAGCTAATTGTTCGTAAGGAACATTTGCTTCAGCAAGTAGCACGTTCATGTGACCAGGCATACGGCCCGCAACAGGGTGAATTCCGTAAGCGACTTCAATTCCCTTAGCTGCAAGTACATCTGCCATTTCGCGAACTGTGTGCTGTGCTTGTGCAACTGCGAGTCCGAAACCAGGAACGATCACGACGCGGCGAGCATAGTTAAGCAAGATCGCAACATCTTCAGGTGAACCAGATTTCACAGGACGAGCTTCTGCTGCATCAGTTGCAGCTTGTGGCTTAGCGGTGAACGCGCCAAAGAGAGTCTTAAAGAGCGAGCGACCCATGGCATCTGCCATCAAGCGAGTCAAGATCGTTCCAGATGCTCCGACGAGTGTTCCAGCAACAATAAGGAGAGTTGCTTGCAGTACATATCCGCTTGCAGCCACTGTCAAACCAGTAAATGCATTCAGGAGCGAGATAACGATAGGAACGTCAGCTCCACCCACTGGAAGTACGAAGAGAACACCAAAGAGAAGTGAAAGTCCACCAAGGACTGCTAGAGATGTATTTCCGCCGGAGTTAATAACCCATCCTGCTGCAGCAAATACGCCACCCACGTTGAGCGCGATAACAAAGCGTCCGCCAGGAAATACGACGGGACGTGTTGTCATTAACTCTTGGAGTTTGGCGAAGGTGATGCATGAGCCAGAGAAGGAAACGCTACCGACGATAACGGTGAATACCGTTGCGATAACTTCAGCAGAAGTTGCTTCGGTTCCTAGCTTCAAATATTCGACGATGGCAACGAGTGCAGCAGCTCCGCCACCAACACCGTTGAAGAGCGCTACCAATTGAGGCATCGCGGTCATCTGCACTTTACGTGCAGCAGGAACTCCAACGAGCAAACCAATTGCCACTGCGCCAAGGATTAGCGGAAGGTGGTGTAGAGGCAATGCGTGATAGTTCTTATCCTCTTTATTACCAGTGAAGAAGAAGACTAAAAGAGTTGCGACGGTTGCACCGAAGGCACCGATGAGGTTACCTCGGCGAGCTGTCTTTGGATGCGATAAACCCTTGAGGGCAAGGATGAAGCAGACTGATGCGGCGAGGCCGATGAGGTCATACAGGTTACGGTTCATTTCTTCTTCGCCTTAAACATCTCGAGCATTCGATCTGTAACAACAAATCCACCGACCATGTTGATGGTGGCCAGAACGATTGCGGTAAGGGCTAACCAAAGTTCGACGTTATTTGATGAATGGTCGGCAACAACGATTGCACCGACCAAGATCACGCCGTGAATTGCGTTCGCGCCACTCATAAGTGGCGTATGCAGAGTTGAGCTGACTTTAGAAACAACTTCAAAGCCAACAAATACTGAAAGAGTGAAGATGGCCAGTAGCGCCATGCCATTACTCATCATTTTTTGACCACCTCTTTCTTCAGTTCGCCGTTATGAACAACAACAGAGCCTGCGATGATTTCATCCTCGAAATCTGGAGCAATCACGCCATCCTTCGTCATAAGCGTCAAGATATTGACGACGTTACGCGAGTAAAGCATTGATGCGTGGAATGGAAGTTGGCTTGGAACATCCTTGCCGCCCCAGATGCGGACACCATTTGCGGTAGTAACAATCTCGCCAGGTTTTGAACCTTCAACGTTTCCGCCAGTTTCAGCAGCTAAGTCGATAATTACTGTTCCGGGGGACATTGAATCAACCATTTCTTTTGTTACCAATCGTGGAGCAGCCCGACCTGGCACTGCTGCAGTGGTAATCAAGACATGTGATTTAGCGATGTAAGGAGTTAAGAGTTCGCGTTGTTTAGCGGCGCGATCTTCTGTCATCTCGCGTGCATATCCGCCTGTGCCCTCGAGTGATTCGAGTTCGAGCTGAACAAATGTTGCACCCATCGACCTGACTTCATCTGCAGAAGCTGGACGTACATCGTAAGCAGATACAACAGCTCCGAGTCGGCGAGCAGTAGCAATTGCTTGCAAACCTGCGACACCAGCACCTAGAACTAATACTTGAGCAGGAGTAACTGTTCCTGCGGCTGTCATTAGTAATGGGAAGAACCGTGGAGAAAGTTCAGCGCCAACAAGTGCGGCGCGATAACCGGCGCACAAGGCTTGTGAGGAGAGTGCATCCATCGACTGCGCTCGCGAAATTCGCGGAACCAGTTCAAGAGAAAAGGCGGTTACGCCTGCCTTCAACGCTGCGTCAATGGAATCTTGTGCAGTAGTTATAGGAAGGAAGGATATTGTGATGGCGCCTTTTTTCAGCGAGGACATCTGCTCAGGAGTAAGCGGCTGTACCGATAGAACTACGTCGGCATCTTTGAGGACATTGCCGGAGGAGACTGTTGCTCCTGCGGTGGTGTATTCAGCATCGGAGGCTTGAGCGTGAAGTCCAGCGCCAGATTCAATCGTTACATCTAGCCCAAGGCGGACTAGTTTGTTAATGATGTCTGGGACTAGAGCTACACGTTTCTCGCCAACTCTTGTTTCGGTTGGTACGACTACGCGCATGGAGTAACCGTAGTCGGTCAACTTCTTACTTGTCATGTTTTTTGAGTTAAATGCGAGTGCTAGCGCCCTTTAACCTCACCGCGTACTAGGTGGTAGAGCAAAGCTTGAATAGTCGTGCGTCTATGTTGTGCTTCACGCCACACAATGGATCGTGGTCCATCGATGACGTCGGCAGATACTTCTTCACCGCGATGTGCAGGTAAACAATGCATGAACACTGCATCATCAACTGCCAACTTCATAAGATCTGAATTGACTGCAAAGGGTGCAAGAACTTTCATCTTTTCTGCGCGATCATTTTCGGGATCGCCCATTGACATCCACACATCTGTGTAAATAACACTCGCATTCTTAGCGGCGCTATGTGCATCATGTGAAATTTCAATAGTTGCCCCAGTTTCTTTTGCGATCTCCTGTGCGTGGGCAACAACATCAGCATCTGGAGCCCATTTACCTTCTGGTGTAGCAGCGACAACATGTGCACCCATAATTGCGCCCATTGTCAGCCATGCATGTGACATGTTGTTTCCGTCGCCAAAGTAAACAAACTTTCTTCCTGCAATATCCTTGCCGAAAGTTTCGCGAATTGTTATCCAATCGGCTAGCAATTGGGTTGGATGATCATCATCGGTCAACGCATTAATTACTGGAATCGTGGAGTAAGCGCCAAGTTCATCCACGTCAGATTGCGCAAAGGTGCGAACGATGAGCGCACTCGCATAACCACTGATGATGCGAGCAGTATCGGCAATAGTTTCACCGCGTCCTAGTTGGAGTTCATCACCGCGAATAAAGATTGGAACGCCCCCTAAGTGAGCCACTGCAGTTTCAGAGGCCAGACGAGTGCGCGTAGAAGGCTTGGTCATATAAATAGCCACTGTGCGATTAGCTAGAGCGGATGAAGCGCGAAGTGGATCGGCAGCGAAATCGGCTGCAGTTGAAATCAAGAGCTCGACATCATCACGGCTCAAGTCTGCGGTACGAAGTAGGTCCTTCACCTCTTTATTCTACTCAGCCAAGTATTGTTCTTGGTATGGGAATTTTTCGACGTACGCCTGAAACGCAGACTGATTCAGACCTGCTCACGCGCCCTGAACTTCAAGAAGATGAAGGCGATCATGATCGCTTCTCGCACTATGTAAAGAAGGAGAAAATCCTTCAATCGGCGGTAAGCGGTAAAGCAGTGCGAGCCTTATGTGGCAAGAAATGGATTCCTAATAGGGACCCCGAAAGATTTCCTATCTGCCCCGTCTGTAAAGAGATTTACTCTGGCTTACGTCCTGGACCTGAAGATAAGTAGGTAAAGAAAGGTACAGCGATCGCTGCGCCAATCATTGGTGCAACTAAATAGAGCGATGAGTTCTCCCAATATCCGCCAGCAAGAGCAGGACCAAACCAACGTACTGGATTAAAGCATGCGCCAGTGATTGGGCCCATTGCCATGATATTTACCGCGATAGTTAATCCGACAGCTACAGGCGCCCATGAAGCACGCGGGTTATCTTTATCGATTGCGATTGCAAAAATAACCATGACAAGAATAAATGTTAGGACGAGTTCGATTGCAAATCCCGTGACATATGAAGTTCCAGGAGCCAGAGTATTTACTCCATTACGTACAACAGAGGCGACACTTTCCGTATAAATAGATCGCAACGCAAATGAAGCAGCAGCCGCGCCAATAAACTGTGCAACAAGGTAAGCGAAGAATTCGTTGGGTGTCATCTTCTTTGCAAGTAAGAATGCAAATGAAACTGCCGGGTTGAGATGAATCCCTGAGATATGTCCTGAGGTGACGATCAGGATTGCAACAACGATTCCGGGGGCTAAAGCAATTCCAAGAAGATCGAAGGACTTATTAATGATGACACCTGTGGCCGCAAATAGCAGTGCGAAGGTGCCGAGAGCTTCAACTATTGATTTCTTCAGCAGTGAATGTTGCATTTTTTCATTCTCCCCGTAGGTGTTGAATCTTGTGAGCCGATCTCACGCGTGGTCGCGCGGATTTGGCGAGCCTACCCGATACCCTAAAAATCCTATGTTTAGAACCGGTTCAAGGCGCGCCCTAGCTTTTGCTATGGCCAGCATTGTGCTGCTTACATTTTCTCTCACTTCTGAACCCTCAGCACGTGCGGATGCTCAACCTCGCAAAATTCTGACTGGGTGGATTCCTTACTACGGAATGAAGAGTGCACTTCCGGCTGCTGTTACAAATGGGGATCTCATTCAAGAAGTGATGCCATTTTGGTATAGCCTCAAAAGTGCAACGTCCATTGCTGACCTTTATAAACCCGCTAATCCGAGCGTGCCAATCAGTATTCCTCTTACAACAATGCGTGATTCTGGTTTCACAATCATCCCCACAATTACCGATGGAACTGCAAAATTGGTTCTTTCGGGGTTAATCGCTAAAGCTAAGACCAGGACTCAGGTCGTTGCGACTATCACCAAACTCGTGATGGATAACAATTTCGATGGAATCGATTTAGATTTTGAAGGTTTCGCATTCGTGGATGGAATTTCCACATGGAGCGCAACTCGTCCCAATTGGGTCCTTTTCGTTCAGGAGCTAAGCGCATCACTCCATGCACAAAATAAATTGCTTTCGATTACCACTCCCGTTTTATTCGACCCAACAACGGGAAAGAAGGGTTATTACTTATTCGATTGGGCAGCTATCTCACCGATGATTGATCGATTAAGAATTATGACTTACGACTATTCCACAGGATCTCAAGGGCCTATCGGGCCAATTGCATGGGTGGATGAAAGCGTGAAATATGCGGTCTCAGTTATCGCTGCCTCCAAAATATATATTGGAGTTCCAGGTTATGGCCGCGACTGGGTAACAAAAGTAGAGGGTGTTTGCCCTTCTCAATACAGCAAAGCCATTGCAGTAGGTGCTAAACCCGCAGTCTTTGTTCAGAGGGATGCCATTACTTTGGCGGCAAATTACCGCACTGTCCCAACTTTTAACGCGACATACAGTGAAGCCACATTTAGCTATAAAAAAGTTTACGAAGGAGTTTCTGCGGCAGGGTTAGCGACTAAGTGCACTGCAACTAGACGTGCGTGGTACCAGAATGCTCAAAGCTATACCGATCGCGCTAACCTTGTTGCAAAATATCGCCTTGGTGGAATTACTTTATGGACTTTAGGAATGCAAGATACTGATGCAATACAAGCCGTTCGTACCGTGGCTACCGGCATCGCACCTGCGCCAATTTTGAATTCGCTCACCCTCGATAAGAGCGAGATGTTCTATGGTGAATCCCTTAATCTCACTGGGTTATTCCAATTAACAGATAAACAGCCGGTTGTTGGATTGGGTATTAAAATAGAAGTGAAACCTGTCGGAGAAGATGCCTGGAAGAAGCTAGAAATCGACCCTGTCACTGGAAGCGACGGGACAATATCTCTCCCACTTATATTGGGGCGCAGCACGCAAATTCGATTAACTTCTGAGGGCTCGTGGGAACGTCTTGCCTCGACCAGTAGCGAATTGCCTGTAAACGTTAAGCGTCGCCTGGCTATTACTGCACCAGCAACTGCAAGCATTGGCAATGGGGCCACAATCAGTGGAGTAATTCAACCTCACGAAGCCGGCGCAAACGTTCAACTGGAAAGACTTGTTAAGGGAGTGTGGAAGTCCGAAGGGGCAGCCGAGATAAGCGATCCAACTGGCCACTTTGTTCTTTCTTATCTAGGCAAGAGTCGGAGCATTGTCACCTTTCGAATCCGAGTAAGCCCAGATGCGAAATTCGATGAAGTTATTAGCCCTATATTTAATATAGTAATTTCTTAGGAGCGCAATGGTAAAAACATCTGAAAAAGTTGAGGAGTTGATCGATCCACTTCTATTTCATGATCGCCCTTGGGTCACTATCGTGTGGGATGACCCCGTAAACCTTATGACTTACGTGACTTACGTTTTTATCACTCTCTTCGGCTATTCAAAAGAGAGAGCGCACGAATTGATGTTGCAAGTGCATAACGAAGGGAAAGCAGTTGTCTCAAGTGGGCGACGTGAAGAAATGGAACGTGACGTTCAGCGCTTGCATGAATTTGGACTCTGGGCAACATTGCAACGAGATGATCAATAATGACTGACCCGTCAGGATTCCTGCGACATGGGCACGATTCATTTGAGGCCACATTTTCCGCGAGTGAACGAGAAGTTCTTGTAAATCTTTCAGAGCAACTTCTGGAAATTCTAGGTGAGCGAGTTGATGACTTGTATACCGATCCTCTTGCTGCGATGGTTGGGATTACCGGATATAACACCCCGCCTGATGACGATGTGCTTTTACGACTTCTGCCTAACGCGTATGCAGATCAAGTAGATTCGGCGGAATTTCGTCGCTATACCGAATCTGGATTGCGCGAGAAGAAACGAATAAGTGCTCTAGCGATTCGATCGCATCTACTCAATAGCCCAAGTGGCGAAGAATCTAAAGTTGTAATCAATCACGAGAGCGCGCAAGCCTGGCTAGGTGGGCTCAATGACATCAGGTTGGCTCTGGGAGTTAGGTTAAATGTAGAAGAAAATTCGCGCGACCAGTTGGAATTACTAGCACCCGATGATCCAATGCGTGGCGTGTATGCAGTCTTCAATTGGCTCGGTTGGCTGCAAGAAAGCTTGCTATTAGCGCTCATGGATGATGTCGAGGATTAATACTCGCAAGGGTAGGCTTAGCGCGTGAGCGATGCACCGATTGGGATATTTGATTCTGGGGTAGGCGGTCTCACCGTTGCTCGAGCAATACTTGATCAATTGCCAAACGAATCCACTCTATATATCGGCGATACTGCGCGTGGACCATATGGCCCTCGACCACTTGCAGAAGTTCGTGAATATGCACTCGAAACTTTAGATTTTCTCGTCGCTCAAGGATGTAAAGCAATTGTTATTGCCTGCAATACAGCGAGTGCTGCAATGTTGCGCGATGCACGTGAACGTTATTCGGTACCTGTCATTGAAGTTATTCAACCAGCGGTGCGGCGAGCTGTGGCCGCTACGCGAAGTGGTCGAATTGGGGTTATCGGAACGCAAGCGACTATAGATTCGAGAGCATATCTCGATGCATTTGCTGCCGCTCCCCAACTTCACATTACCTCTGTTGCTTGCCCATTATTTGTTGAATACGTGGAGCGCGGCGAAACATCCGGAGCCGAAATAACCGCTGTTGCTCGCGAATATCTCTCCAAAGTTTTGGAGGCAGGCGTTGATACTTTGGTTTTAGGGTGCACTCACTATCCGCTGCTCACAGGTGTAATTTCTTATATAGCGGGGGATAACGTTTCATTAGTTTCTAGCGCCGAAGAAACGGCAAAAGACTTATACCGCGTACTCGTTGAAAATAACCTACTGCGCGCTCCGCAAGCAACACCTGCCACGCATAGGTTTTTAGCAACAGGGGATGCGCAATCATTTGAAACATTGGCACGTAGATTTCTTGGTCCTGAAGTGGGTCGAGTTGAACACGCAGATATCTAAAGTTTGTCCCTAGGAGAGGAAATAATGTCCCGAATCGATGGAAGAGAAAATGCTTCATTGCGAGAAATCAAATTCACCCGCAATTGGTTAGATAATGCCGAAGGCTCAGTACTTGTTGAATTTGGTGCAACGAGAGTTCTATGTGTTGCATCATTTACACCCGGTGTTCCACGTTGGCTAAAGGATTCTGGAAAAGGTTGGGTTACTTCTGAATATGCGATGTTGCCACGTGCGACCCATACTCGCTCTGATCGTGAAAGCGTAAAAGGGAAACTAGGTGGACGCACTCAAGAGATTTCGCGCCTCGTAGGACGTTCGCTACGTGCGATTGTAAATACAGCCGAACTTGGCGAAAACACAATTGTTATCGATTGCGATGTCTTGCAGGCAGATGGTGGCACACGTACTGCAGCAATCACCGGGGCATATGTTGCTCTCGCAGATGCAATCGCTTGGGCAAAAGAGAAGGGTCACATTGCAGCAAAGGCAGAACCACTTTCGGATTCAGTCGCGGCAGTCAGCGTCGGAATTATTGGTGGCGTTCCGATGCTCGATCTATGTTACGAAGAAGATGTTCGCGCTGACACAGATATGAATGTTGTTTGTAGCGGTAATGGAAAGTTCATCGAGGTTCAAGGCACTGCCGAAGGCGTTCCATTTGATCGTGCGCTTCTTGATTCACTACTAGACTTAGCTGTTGGTGGATGTAAAGAATTGACCGAACTTCAACGAGCGGTTTTAGCTAAGTAGTGAGCCGTCACAAAATAGTCCTGGCGACTCGCAATAGCGGCAAGATTGCAGAGTTTCGTCGAATTCTTGATGAAATTGCACCAGATTCCATTGAATTGTTAGGGCTTGAGAACTTTCCCGATTTGGAAGATGTTGAAGAGACGGGTTCTACATTTGAGGAGAACTCACTTCTCAAAGCGCGAGCAATTTGTGCGGCAACAAATCTGCCGGCCATTGCTGATGACAGTGGCCTGTGCGTCGATGCACTTGGCGGTGATCCTGGGATTTTCTCTGCACGTTGGTCTGGAGTACACGGTGACGACAGAGCAAATTTAGAGAAAGTTCTTCTTCAACTCAAAGAAACCCCCGCTGAAAAACGCGGAGCCCATTTCACTTGCGTTGCCTCTTTTGTTACACCCGATGGATATTGGGTAACTCGCGAAGGGATATTGCAGGGTTACATTTCGAAAGCCCCCATTGGCGAGCATGGATTTGGATACGATCCAATCTTCACTCCGACCGGCACCACGCTATCTATGGCGCAGTTGGAGGCGCAGGCTAAGGATGCAATTAGCCATAGGGGCCAATCTCTCCGCGCAATAGCGCCTTTAGTTGCAGCCAAGCTTGGCGCACTGGGGTAAAGTTCTCCCCATCAAGGTGATCTTGCGCAAAGCAAGTACTAAAAACACAAGGAGTTACTGTGGCTGTAAAGAAGGCAACTGCCAAAAAGTCCGCGGCAAAAAAGCCCGCGAAGAAAGCTGTCACTAAGAAATCTCCCGCCAAGAAAACTGTGGCGAAGAAAAAAGTTGTTAAGAAAGCTGTCGCTAAGAAGACTGCCAAGAGAGCAGTAAAGAAGTCAGCGGTAAAGAAGTCAGCAGTCAAGAAAGCTGTCGTTAAGAAATCCGCAGTCAAAAAGAGCGCGAAGAAAAAAGTGGCTAAGCGCTCAACTCGTGCAGTATCTGCTCCTGTCATTCCACCAGTTCCACTAGGTGGAACAACTCGCACACCTGCAGTTTCTGTTTCTACTCTTCCAGCTGCTCCACGAGTAGCAGCACCTGCTGCACCTGCCAAGAAAGAAGCGCCTTCACGTCGCGTTGTTTACGCGGTAGCACTTGGCGTTATTCTATTGGTGCTCATTGTTTGGAGTAAATCAAAGGGTGGCGACGACGAAGGCGCTCTGCCTCCAATGCCAACACCAACAGCGATTGCATCTGCTGATACAACTCCAACAGAGACAGCAACTGACATGCCAACAACGGTTGCAACTCCACCTACCGAAACTCTTCCAACAGTTACTGCCCACGAAGCTCCAGTGGGAATTGTTGCTCACTACACCGCAACTGGCGCGACTATTTACTGGAATGCACCAACAGCAGTCGAAGGCGTCACTGGCTACAAGATCGAAACTTCAATTAGCGATGGTCCTTGGACTGAACTCGCAACTGTGGGCGCCGATCAGTTCACCTATGATGTAACAAAGGGTGAATCGCCATCAAAGAACACATGGACTTCATTCCGAATCTCCACTGTTTACTCGGATGCAATCATCACACCTGGAAAAGATTTCGGTCTGCCAGGTCTCTTCTCCTAATACTTATTAAGAAATAGCCCTCGCACAGTAAATGTGCGGGGGTTATTTTATTTCTGGCGCGTAAAGCTTAGAGAGAATTGCATCTACATACACTCGCACGCCGTTGGGCTCAAGGTGTACTCCGTCTGGCGCGAAATATTCAGGATGACCCTTAGATATTGCGTTCCAATCTACAACTGAAGCTTGTGCATATTTCTCTGCGAAACGATTGATTAGCGCATCATTTGCATCGCGCCACCCACGCGGAACAGCAGTATTTACAATGATTATTTGGGGTTGATCTTTGATGATATCGAAGATTGCTTGAATCTCTTTCTCGGAGACTAATCCGTTATTTCCTAAATCTAATATGACTGGCGAATTTGCCATTGCAGCTTGATCGTGTTTAAGAACTGTAATCACCTCTGCCGCTTGGCGACCTACACGTGCATTAATCAATTCCACTCGCTCTTTCTGGTCGAGTTCATAACGAATTCCAAGAATCACTGAGTCTCCGACAACCCACAAACCTGAAACGTTAGAAATTACCGGAGTGACTGAAGCCGAAGGCGTCGGTGAGGGAGATGATGCCGGAACGGGATTAAGCAAACTTTCCTCAAGTGCTGCCTGTACGCGGGCACTGCTATTAATGGCATTAAGGCTAACAATGCCCGTTGCAGTTAAGAGCGACAGAGCACCTACAAGAACCAAACCTTGTTGGCGGACTCGTACTTTTTTGGTCCGATATTTCATTCCCCTAAACCAAGCACCTACTACATCGCCTCTTATTGGTAACTCAACCCAACGCAAGGAGATATCTGCAAGAGCAAAGACGATGAGAATTCGTAAGGTATAAAGAGCCCAAGGCGATCCAGCGAGATCGACACTTGGACGCGTCACTTGAAAAATAATCCAATGCCATAGATAAATTGCGTACGAGCGTTGACCAATCCACAAGATAGCTGGGGTACTTAGCAGGGGTGCAAAGCGTGATGCAGGGTGAACCAACGAGATGATAATTGCACAGCCGAAAATGCCAGCGAGCGGAAAAGCCAGACGATACAGACTTGCATTTGTTTCGTTAATAAAGAGGAAGCAGGCGAGTAGGCCTAAAAGTCCGAATACACCGATTCCATCAATGAAATCCTGCGCACGTTGAGCAATATTTGTGGTGAGGTTTTGGGGGATCCAACTCACGGCAAGGGCCGCCCCTAAGAAGAGACCGATACTGTGGGTATCTGTACCAAAGTAGACGTGGCTCACGCTTTGTACATTTGATACATCTAATCGCATTGAAAGAATAAAGAGCGCAGCTCCGGAGAACATTGCAATTGCTAATGCGGCCCGGGGGATACTTTTCTTTCCAAATCTTTTCAATACCAATAAGAGAATCAAGGGCCATACTAAGTAGAACTGTGTTTCAACCGCTAGCGACCACGTATGTTGAAGCAGTGGTGGTCGCCCGATTGATTCAAAATAATCGGTATGGCGAGCAACAAGTGCCCAGTTGATTGTTCCCGTAAGCGCATAAGGCAGGTCACTTACGAATCGTTTGATCGCCTCTGGTGCCCATACCCCAACAAAAAGTGCGGTGGTGATGACCATAAATATTAAAGCCGGTAACAATCGCCTAGCTCGAGCAAAGTAGAAGCCTCGTAAATCTAATCCGCCGCTTCGCTGTATCGAATCTAAGAGCAAACGGGTAATTACATAGCCAGAGATGACAAAGAAGAGATCGACTCCAAGAAAACCACCCGGTATCCAATTGAAACCCAAGTGGTAGAGCATGACGGCAATAACCGCGATGGCGCGAAGGCCATCGATGGCAGGAATATGTCGGATACCGCGATTAGCGTCCATAAAAGTTACTTGCGTTTAGGCGCGGTCTTCTTAGCAACTTTCTTCACAGGTTTCTTTGCTGCGGTGCGCTTTGGAGCATCAAGTGCTGGCTTAGTGCGCTCGCTTGTCACTTTGATTGGGTCCGGCTTAATTAACGTTCCATCGGCGCGCAAGTTTTCTATGACGCTTTTTTGCAACTCTGCCAAACGATTAAATGCCACTTCGAGGCGGGTACGTGATTGGTGAATCGCGCTCTCTGCAGAATCAAGTGATTGAGTTTGAATTTTGTATAGACGTTCAGCTTCTGAAATAACACCGGACAGCCACTGGCGATAATCAACTACATCTTTAGCGGCTTCAGAAATCATCCGCTCGCCTTCACGACGTGCTGCAGATGTTAAGTGTGATGCTTCGCGCTTCTTGGTTTCGATGAGCGTCTCAGCTTCAATTTCGGCAGTCTCACGGAGCTCTTGCGCATCGCTTTCTGCCGCTTCGATGTATTTACGTCCACGACTCTCGGCGCTGGAAAGGAGAGCTTTGGCTTTCTGATCTGCAGAGTCAAGGGCATCTTTCGCTTGGCGAGCAGTTTCATTTATCACTCGGTCAGAAGTAGCTTGAGCTTTCGATTCGCGCAATTGCGCGGACTTGATCATTGTCATCGCAGTTTCAGTTGCGAGAATTTCAAACTCTTCCTTGGAGAGCGTTGTGACATCTCGACGAGAACGAAGATCGGCCAACTGCGCTTCTAGTTCGCGAATACGGTCAACTGAACCTGGAGCGTTACTTTCTTCGCCTTTAAATCCCACCCAGTTGAGAAAAGATCCCTTTTCGGCCATCGCCAGATTCCTCACTATCGTTAGGAGCACAGGTTAGAGCAAAAGGGCCTTGCGCGAAAAGCCCACGAGGGTAAGCGCGCAGGCGTAGATGCGGGTTATTGGCGGTAAATGGCCACTGATACTGCAACGTACTGCGAAATCCAAGCCGCGATTACAAAAATATGAAAAAGCTCATGGAATCCGAAATAACGGGCATTTCTACCGGGCAATTTGAGTGCATAAAAGATTGCACCGACTGAATAGAAGAGGCCACCGATCAAGATGGGCAGAAGAATCCAAAGTCCGCCAGATCGATACATCTGCGGGGTGTAAATAACTGCAACCCAACCTAAGAGCAGGTAGTTGGCGACATATAACCAACGTGGTGCGCCGACCCAGAAGACGCGGACTGCAACTCCGATAAGTGCGCCAGTCCAGATAACCGACAAGAGAATTGTTCTGTCGCGTCCTTCAAGAAGTGTTACCGCAAATGGAGTGTAGGAACCTGCAATTAATAGATTGATATTTGCATGATCCCATCTGCGCCAAATCTTTTTCTTAGATGGCGACCAAGGAACGCGATGATAGATAGCAGAGACGCTAAAGAGCAGGATTGCAGTGAGCGAATAAAGGGCGACGGCAAATTTCAGTGAATCTTTGCTAAGAATAAAAAGAACAAGAGAGGCTATAAAAACTACAGGCGCTGCTCCTAGGTGAAACCATCCCCGCAACTTAGGAGGCGCAATCGGCGCCACTACTTCCACCTCTTTTGCTTTGCTCTTCATGTTCTGACTCTACGCGTCTGGCGCTCTATTGGCGTGGCTCCTGAGATTTCTGACAGATGACAGGCTCAAAGGGATCAAGGCTCCTGCCAGGGTGATGGTCGCTGCCACAATAAGTGTGGTGGATGTTCCGATAGCAATAGCGATAGGACCAGCTACTGCGATGCCAATGGGAGCAAGTGCATACGAACCCAAAGCGTCATATGCAACAACTCTCGAGTAAGACTCTTCAGGAATGTTGCTCTGCATCGAACTTTGCCAGACGACACCGAAAATCTCTATCGCAACCCCAGCAACAATTGCTAAGAGCAAGGTGATTGGCAGCGTGATTCCAATACCCAACGCGAACTCCCATGAAGAGGCAAAAGCAATTGCAATCATGCCAAGAACTAACGGACGTCCAAAATGAATACGCAGGGAAATAATCCCGCCGACAATCATTCCAATTGTTAGTGCAGCCAAGTTAAAGGACCAATTCCTTGGCCCAAATGAATCCTTGTTATATGCCAGGGGGCCCAACACAGTCATCGTCGCTTCAAAGCAGAGGTTGATAAATGTGAAACCGATTACTACGGCGACAACCCATGAGCGGGAAATGAATTCAACCCAGCCACTCTTTAGATCGTGGAGCACAGAATTCTTTTCGCGGTCGGGCATTGGAGGCAAAGTGATATTCCAGACAAGAAAACCAGCAACAGTAAAGGAGAGCGCATCAACAAGTAGCGCCCAACCTGAGCCGAATAAAGTCACGATTGTGCCGCCAAGGAGAGCGCCTGCTGTGAATCCGATATTGCTGACAAGGCCAACAACGGCGTTGCCTTTCTGCAGTAATTCTTTAGGCAATATTTCGGGTAGCACTCCTGACATCGCCGGCCACCAGAGCGCGTTGAGAACTCCAAAAATCCCTCCCAATACACACAGAAGAGGGATTGTTGCAAAACCTTTGATAAATGAGAGCGCGATTAATCCCGCTATGACACTGCCGATAATGTCAGTACCGCCAACGATGCGATTGCGCTTAAACCTGTCTCCGACGACACCCCCAATCAACATAAACACAATCATTGGTGTAATTCGGGCAGTCATAACCAAACTTAGATCTTTTCCGGTCGAATGGGGGAGAGCCAAAACGCCATATGCCAAAGCAACCGGCGAGAGTCCATTACCTAAATTCGATATGAACCTAGAGAGAATCAAAGGAGAAAAACCTTTATGACTTTTCAGAAGCCGCAACTGTTCCAGCATGGGGGCTTCCTTATCTTCTTTATAGCGCGTGCATCCGCATTTGCCTGCAGGCAACAAAGTGAACTTTAGCATCGCGCCTATTTTCAGTGGCGATAATCACTGAGCAAAACTTCCTTTCCTTTTAAGACAGGACTACTGTAAAAGCATGACAACGGAGTCACCAATGGCAACAGCCCTTGCCCAATTACGGCGAGCGGTAGATCAACTTAATCTCTCTGAAAATGACTGGAACACCCTCTCAACTCCTCGCAGAGTTCTTGAAGTAGCTGTTCCACTGCGCCGCGATGACGGCAGAGTCGAAATGTATAAGGGCTATCGCGTCCAATACTCAACTACGCGCGGCCCATCAAAAGGCGGAGTTCGCTTCCATCAAGATATCGACCTCGATGAAACAGTCGCGCTCGCAATGTTGATGACATGGAAATGTGCACTGACAAACTTGCCTTACGGCGGAGCAAAAGGCGGAGTAGCAGTTGATGCGCAAACTCTTTCGCTGGCAGAAAACGAACGCCTAACTCGGCGCTACACCTCAGAAATCTTGCCCATTATCGGACCAGAGCGCGATATTCCGGCGCCTGATGTGGGAACAGATGAACGCAACATGGCATGGATGATGGATACCTATTCTGTTAACGCGGGATTTTCGGTCCCCGGAGTCGTTACTGGAAAGCCAATTGTTCTAGGCGGCTCACTTGGTCGCACCACTGCAACAGGTGATGGCGTTGCTATTTCAACCATCGAAGGTTTGCGCGTTCGCGGAATCAATCCAGAAGGCGCAACTGTCGCCATTCAAGGATTTGGAAAAGTGGGCTATTGGACAGCGATTGCACTCGAAAACATGGGACTCAAGATCGTTGCAGTCAGCGATGTAAAAGGTGGAGTCACGGGTTTCGCATCTGTTGCTGAGATCTTTGATTATGCTCAAAAGACTGGCAGCGTCGTTGGTGCCCCTGGCACAGATACGTTAACCAATGAAGAGATATTGCATCTTGATGTTGATGTCCTCATTCCAGCCGCACTTGCCGATTCGATTACTGGGAAAACCGCTCCAGGAATAAGGGCAAAAGTAATTGTCGAAGGCGCAAACGCCCCGACTACTCCCGAAGGCGATGCGATTTTGAACGATAAAGGTGCAATTGTTATTCCTGATATTTTGGCTAACTCAGGCGGAGTTATCGTCTCTTACTTTGAGTGGGTCCAAGATAAGCAGAACTTCTTCTGGACTGCCGCAGAAGTACGCGAAAATCTCAATCAGATTTTGATGAAGGCGATCCATGAAGTAGAGCAAACTGCAAAATCCAAGAACGTAACGTGGCGCGAAGCTGCACATATGTTGGGTGTGAGCCGTGTTGCAGAAGCCCATCGCTTACGCGGGTTGTATCCATAAAGAAACGACTCGAGCAATTCACAATTCTTAATGTCTTAATGCGAAAACTTTTCGGCATATATTCGGGATGCTTCTAGTCGACCGTTGCATTTTAGAACTACGGATGTAGCATGAGTGCTCAGTAGTGCCCGCAAACTCATAGGCAGAGCAGGAGTAGAAATGATCGAAACTAGCAGCGCCCCAGTCAATGCACTTATCGGTGGCAAGTGGGTGCCAGGTTCGGGTGGAACTTTTGAAGTCAAGTCTCCGCATTCTCGCGAAGTAATTAGCAATGTTTCGCGATGCACCACTGTAGATGTTGATCGTGCAGTCGCAGCAGCCAGAGCCGCTCAACCTGCTTGGGCCGCGCTACCGGTGATTGAAAGAGCGAAAATTCTGCGTCGCATTCATCAACTATTTCTTGAGCGCGCCGAACCGATCGCACTGATGCTTTGCCATGAAATTGGTAAGACTATTACTGATTCGCGCGAAGAGGTCTATGAGTATGCAGTTCCTTCTTATTCAAAAGCTGCAGAAGAGATACTCAGACATCGCGGTCTCTCCTTCCCATCGAGCCAAGAACAGACCACCAATAAGAGGTTAGTTCTTGGTCACCGCCCCCTTGGCGTTGTGGGCGTGATTACCCCGTATAACTTCCCCACGGATATTTCATCAATTGCGTTGGCGCACATTATTGGCGCAGGTAATACAACGGTGTGGAAGCCATCTGAATATGCACCGTTGAGCTGCGCAATGGTGGCGCAGATCTTCGAAGATGCTGGCTTACCTGCTGGTGTTGTCAATGTTGTTCAAGGTTTCGGTGATATCGGAGCAGCAATTGTTGAGCATAAAGGTGTTGATGGAATCTTTTTTACAGGTTCTACTAAGACCGGCGAAATTATTGCAAGAGCGTGTGCGCTGAAGCCACATCTACTTGAGCTCGGAGGCGATGGGCCGTTTATTATCTTGGCCGATGCTGATATTGATGCTGCAGTCGATGGCGCAATAAATGGCTGCTTCTATTACTCAGGTCAGGTTTGTACATCGGCCGAGCGACTTCTCGTTCATGAGGATATCTACGATGAGTTCTTAGCGAAGTTCACTAAAGCTGCGGGCAAACTCGTGATTGGCGATCCCTCTTTAGAGACAACAACAATGGGACCTCTCTGTAACGAGACGACATTAGCCCGAGTTCGCACGCACGTTGAAGATGCAAAGAATCGGGGAGCGAAGGTAATTCAATTTGGCCCAGAGGAAGGTCTGTACTTCCCGGCAACAATTCTTACTGATGTGACTGAAGAGATGTTGATTATGCAAGAAGAAACTTTTGGTCCCGTTGCGCCAATCATGAAGATTAAATCAGCAGAACATGCAATCGAAATTGCCAATCGCAGTGAACTTGGACTTATCGCTTCGTTATGGACGCGCGATCTTGGCAGCGCTTGGCGCGTTGCCGAAGCACTTCCCCATGGATCGGTGAACGTTAACGAGACCAGTAATTACTGGGATCAACTTGCACCATTCGGTGGTGCGGGCAAGAGTGGCGTTGGTCGCGAACTTTCACAATGGTTCCTTGAGTCATTTACTGAACGAAAGCTCATCGTTTTTGACTTGGGCAATAGCGAGGTTAAATACAACCGTCGTGCCGAAGGTGGTTGGTAAGTAGTACTTGTGCGGGAGAAGGGACTTGAACCCTCACGTCCGAAGACACAGGTTCCTAAGACCTGCGTGTCTGCCATTTCACCACTCCCGCCGGAGCTTTGTTGCATGTAACAGGGGCAAGATTAGAGGTAAGTAGCCCAAATCAACGAATGCGCATATAGCGCAAGCATGCGAGCGTAAACGGTAGCCTTGCGCAGGTGACCTCCCATAGCGATCTCCTAGCCGCGAAAATCACCGCTGCCCTCGTGGCCTGCGTTGAACGCGGGGAGTTGAACTGTGAAATCCCAGCAACAATCACACTCGAAAGACCTAAAAATCGTGATCACGGTGACTATGCCTCATCTATTGCGCTGCAGGTAGCCAAGAGTGCGGGGCGGGCGCCAAGGGAAATCGCAGAACTGTTGAAGCGCGATCTTGAGGCACTTGCTGAAGTTGCCTCTGTAGAAATTGCTGGCCCAGGATTTATCAATATAACTTTAGAACGCGCTAGCCAAGGCGAAGTCGTTCGTCAGATTCGCGAGCAGGGCGAAAACTTTGGTCGGGGAAAATCTTTATTAGGCGTAGCAATCAACCTCGAATTCATCAGTGCAAATCCCACAGGGCCTTTGCATCTAGGACATACGCGTTGGGCCGCCGTTGGCGATGCACTCGGTCGCGTACTTGCTGCAGCTGGCGCAAAGGTAACGCGCGAATTTTATATTAACGACCGTGGAAATCAGATGGATCTTTTTGGTGCATCAGTACGGGCTGCTGCAACGGGGCAACCGATTCCTGAAAATGGATACCAAGGTGCATATATTGCAGATTTAGCAAAGGAAGTTGTTGCGCTAAATCCGGAAGTCTTAACTTTGAGTGGGGATGAGCAGTCAATCCAATTCCGCGAACTTGCATACAAAGTGCAGTTAAAGAGCCAACAGGAAATCCTAGAAACTTTTGGAACAAAGTTTGATGTCTGGTTTTCTGAAAGAAGTTTGCATAGCAGCGGAGCAGTTGAGCATGGCTTAGAGAAGTTGCGCTCGCAAGGCCATGTCTTCGAGCAAGAAGGTGCTACATGGCTGCGCACCACAGATTATGGCGACGATAAAGATCGCGTGCTTATTAAAAGCGGCGGCGAACTCACCTATTTTGCCTCAGATACTGCTTATTACATTAATAAGCGTGAACGTGGTTCGGATATCTGCATTTACATGTTGGGTGCCGATCACCATGGATATGTGCATCGCCTCAAAGCAATTGCGGCGTGTGCTGGAGATGACCCCGCATATAACATCGAAATTCTCATTGGCCAGCTTGTAAAGATTATGGAAGGCGGGGAAGAGGTAAAACTTTCCAAGCGCGCCGGAACGATTATTACTCTTGAAGATCTGGTCGAAAAAGTGGGCGTCGATGCCGCTCGTTACACGCTGATTCGCTACCCAGTTGAAACACCGATGGTCTTAGATGTAGATGTACTCAAGAAACGCACCAACGAGAACCCCGTTTACTACGTTCAATATGCACACGCCCGTATCGCAGCAGTATTGCGTAATGCAGCAGAGCTCAAGGTTGCTCATGCACTTGCTGATTTCGATCCAGCTCTGCTCGTACATGATCGTGAAAATGAACTTCTTGGTGCGCTAGCTGAATATCCTCGAATTGTCGCAAGCGCTGCAGAAATGCGCGAACCTCATCGCATTGCTCGCTACCTCGAAGAATTGGCTGGCGTCTATCACGGCTTTTATGCAGATTGCCGAGTCTTGCCATTAGGAGATGAACCAAGCACGCCAACACATAGCGCGCGAGCAAATCTATGCGCTGCAACAAAACAGGTATTAGGTAATGGGTTACAGCTACTTGGTGTTGGCGCACCGGAGAGGATGTAATCGACATGGCAAACGTGTGGTCTTCAAAAATTACTTTCGAAAAAGGCGAACTGCATCTTGCAGGATTATCTGCGAAGTCATTGGGGCGCGAATTTGGCACCCCTACCTTTTTTCTTGACGAAGATGATTTTCGTGCACGTGCAACATCATGGGGTAGCGCTCTGACCGAATCTTTTGGTGCAGCTGCAGGTTCGGTTTATTACGCCGGAAAAGCCTTTATCTGTACAGAGGTTCTTCGTTGGGTGGCTCAATCTGGGATTGGCCTAGATGTCTGCACAGGTGGCGAACTTGCAGTGGCTCTTGCTGCAGATTTTCCAGTCTCGAAGATTCAAGTCCATGGAAACAATAAATCAGTTGCCGAAATTCGCAGAGCAGTTGAAGTGGGCGTAGGAACAATCGTTGTCGATTCTCTTATTGAGATTGAACGAATTGCAGAAGCAGCGGCGGCGGCAAAAAAAGTTCAGGCAGTTTTGCTACGCCTCACACCTGGCATCGAAGCCCACACACACGAATCAATTGCAACGGCTCACGAAGATGTGAAATTTGGTTTCTCGATAGCTAGCGGAGCAGCATGGCAAGCAGTAGTAGCCGTACGCCAACACCCAGAGATTGAGCTACGAGGCTTCCACGGCCACATTGGTTCTCAGATTCTGAGTATGGATGCATTTGGTATCGCGGCAGATCGTCTTATCGAATTCTTGAGTTTGTATCGCGACGAGTTTGGTTATGAATTGCCCGAACTAGATCTTGGTGGTGGATACGGAATCTCCTACCTTCCTGAAGATGAACCGTTATTGCCAGCACAAGTGCTTCCTGCACTTCATAGAGCGGTCACTACTGCGTGCGCTAAATATTCACTTGAGCTTCCACGAATTTCTATTGAACCCGGCCGCGCAATTGTTGGGCCGGCAATGTTTACGCTCTATGAAGTCGGCACAACAAAAGAGGTTCTCTTGGAATCTGGGAAAACGCGTAATTACATCTCCGTTGATGGCGGGATGAGCGACAATATTCGTACCTCTCTCTATGGCGCCGAATACACCACGGTGATTGCCAATCGCACTTCAACTGCGAAAGTTCGCGAGTCACGTGTAGTCGGTAAACATTGCGAAACAGGCGATATTGTTATTCGCGATATCGATTTGCCGGAAGATCTCGTCCCTGGTGATCTCTTGGCCGTTCCAGCCACTGGCGCATATGGCCGCAGCATGGCGAGCAATTACAACCATGTCCCACGCCCGCCAGTTGTCGCCGTAAAGAATGGTCAAGCCCGCGTGATTGTGCGTCGTGAGACCGAGGCAGATCTTCTCGCCTTGGATATGTGAAAGAGTAAGCACATGAATTCCTCACTTGCTACCCTGAAAATTGGGATGTTGGGCTGCGGAAATGTCGGCTCACAGGTAGCGCGCCTTCTCAAGGATGATCAGCGCGAACTCTCAACACGCTCTGGCGCTCAGCTAGTGCTTAAGAAAATTGCTGTGCGCGATACCAGTGCTAAACGCGAAAACGTTGATGCATCTCTATTAACAACCGATGCACACTCGGTCGTCACAGATCCCGAAATCGATATCGTCATTGAAGTCATGGGTGGTATCGAACCTGCTCGTGCTTTGATTCTCGAAGCTTTCGCAAACGGAAAATCTGTTGTTACAGCCAACAAAGCTCTCCTTGCCACGCACGGCGCTGATTTATATGCAGCGGCCGATAAAGCAGGTGTCGATCTTTATTACGAAGCAGCCGTTGCTGGAGCAATCCCAATCTTGCGTCCGCTACGCGAATCACTCGTAGGCGATCATGTAAAGCGCATCATGGGAATCGTCAACGGAACGACAAACTTTATTTTGACCAAGATGGATGAAGAAGGTCGTGCATTTGCAGATGTATTGGCAGAGGCACAGTCTCTCGGGTATGCAGAAGCTGATCCCACGGCAGACCTTGAAGGTTTTGATGCAGCGGCAAAAGCAGCAATTCTTGCTGGCCTGGCTTTTCACACACGCGTTACAGCAGCCGATGTTCACCGCGAAGGAATTAGCGCAATTACGGCAACTGATGTAGCAGTAGCTAAATCCATGAATCACGTTATTAAGTTGCTCGCGATTGCCGAACTCACCGCTGATGACAAAATTTCGGTACGAGTTCACCCGACTCTTATTCCAAGGACACATCCGTTAGCTGCAGTACGCGATGCTTTTAACGCAGTATTTGTTGAAGCCGAATCTGCCGGTGAACTTATGTTCTACGGTCGCGGCGCAGGTGGTGCACCTACAGCAAGTGCAATCCTTGGTGACGTTGTTGCAGTCGCGCGTCATCGCACCGGCGGAGCACTTGGGCCTCGCGAAAGTGATTATGCGGATCGCGAAATCGTTCCTATTGGCCAAACAAAGACCAAGTACCTAATCCGGCTTAATGTTGCCGATAAATCAGGTGTTTTGGCTGCTATTGCACAAGGCTTTGCTACCGAAAACGTCTCCATCCAAACTGTTCGCCAAACTGGGCGTGGAGCTGATGCCGAACTTATTGTTGTTACACACAATGCAACCGAGCAAGCTTTAGCAGCAACTGTTAAGCGCTTATCTGTGATGGATATGGTCCGAAGCGTTGAGAGCGTTATCCGCGTTGAAGGGTCGTCTTTGTAATGAGCGGAGCTCACCAATGGCGCGGAGTAATCGAGGAATATCGCGATCGATTGCCAGTTAGCGCAAAGACTCCAGTTATCACTTTGCGCGAAGGCGGCACGCCACTTATTCATGCGCTCCATCTCTCTGCACTTTTGAATAACGATGTCTGGCTTAAATTCGAAGGCGCTAACCCAACTGGATCGTTTAAAGATCGCGGAATGACGATGGCAATTTCCAAAGCTGCCGAAGATGGAGCAAAAGCCGTTATCTGCGCATCGACGGGAAATACCAGTGCAAGTGCGGCTGCCTATGCAAGCAAAGCGGGAATGATTCCAGCAGTTCTTGTTCCACAAGGAAAAATTGCAATGGGTAAATTAGCCCAAGCAATCATTCATGGCTCTACATTGTTACAAGTTGATGGAAACTTTGATGATTGCCTCAACGTTGCTCGCGAACTTTCAGAGAAATATCCTGTTGCCCTCGTTAACTCGGTCAATCCATTCCGTATTGAAGGACAGAAAACTGCAGCATTTGAAGTCGTAGATTTTCTTGGAGATGCACCAGATATTCACGCGCTCCCTGTGGGTAACGCCGGAAATATCACCGCTTATTGGAAGGGTTACACCGAATATCGCGGCGATGGTATTTCAACAAAGAACCCACAAATGTGGGGATTTCAAGCCGAAGGTTCTGCACCTATTGTTCGCGGAGAGATTGTGAAAAATCCAGAAACGATTGCAACTGCAATTCGCATCGGTAACCCAGCATCATGGAAGCAAGCTGTTGCTGCTCGTGATGAATCTGGCGGGCTCATTGATTCGGTAACGGACGAAGAAATCTTGAGCGCTTATCGATTAGTTGCTGCGCAAGAAGGCGTCTTTGTTGAGCCCTCGAGCGCGGCTGGGCTTGCTGGCCTGATCAAATATAAGGCGCAAGGGAAATTGCCACAGGGAAAGCGCATTGTCATCACCGTTACAGGTCATGGACTTAAAGATGTTTCATGGGCGCTTGAAGGTGCCGCTGATCCCGTTGTTATCCCACCAGTAGTTTCCGCCGCAGCTGATGCACTTGGTTTGAGTTAGGAGCCGATAATGGCAAAGCCAACTTTTCGCGCTACACCTATACAAGTGCAGGTGCCTGCAACGAGTGCAAATCTAGGACCGGGATTTGATTGCTTCGGTTTAGCGCTCGGTCTTCACGATCGCTATATCGCGCAAATCACTGATGAAGTCGGAATAGATATCGATGTTGCCGGTGAAGGCGCTGAAACAGTTCGCCGCGATGAAAAGAATTTGCTTGTTAAGTCAATGCTCAAAGGTTTTGAATATATGGGCGGCAAGCCCCGCGGTTTATCTGTACGTGCACTCAACGTAATTCCTCACGGCCGCGGTCTCGGTTCATCAGCTAGCGCGATTGTCGGAGGGTTGGTTTTAGCGCGCGCACTAGTTCTCTCTGGCAATGAGCGAATGATTGATGAAGAGCTACTAGACATTGCAAACAAATTAGAGGGACATCCCGATAACGTTGCCGCTGCACTTTATGGTGGAGCAACAATTGCATGGCAGGAACCTCAGCACGGACACCTTGTCGCTCGCGCGGTGGGAATCACTGTCGATCCTCGGATAAAAGCACTTGCATTTATTCCCAGCACAACAGTTGCAACGTCAAAAGCTCGCAAATTATTACCTGACACAATCTCACATAGCGACGCTGTAGCTAACTCAACGCGCACGGCTCTTTTGGTTCATGCGCTATCGGGTCGTCCAGATTTACTCTTCACTGCAACACAAGATTTTCTCCATCAAAAGTATCGTCAAGAAGCGATGCCAAAATCTTTTGCACTTGTTCAGAAATTACGCGGGGCAGGAGTGGCTGCATTTATATCTGGAGCCGGCCCTACAGTTCTGGTCTTGCATCTGGGAGATGCCAAAGAGATCGTCGAGTTAACTAGAGTTGCAGGCGAGAATTTCGAGGTAAAACAGCTCGAAATCAGCGCTTCGGGAGCGGCTGTACTTTCCTCTTAATACCTGGCTATACCGCCTAAGGGTTTGGCGGATTCGTGCAGGCGATGCTATGGTTTCGCTATCTGAAAGCCCTGGTGGCGAAAGATAGTTCAGATAATCATCAGAAGAAAAATCACGGGATTATTCCCATAACCGAAATGAAGTTCAATGACTGAAAAAGCTCCAGTACGCTCGAGCAGCCCCGAACTAGCATCAATGCTCCTGCCACAACTTCAAGAAGTTGCTGGTCAATTAGGAGTCGAGGGCGCCGGCAAGATGAAGAAAGCTGCACTCGTTCAAGCAATTAGTGATTTGCAAGCAGCTAATCGCGAGGCCGCAAAGTTAGAACGCGAAGCCAAGAGAGCTGAGCGCAACAATAATCGGAACAAAAAACGCCAAGAATCCGAAAAGAGCGATGACTCTGATGGCGATAACCAAGAATCCAAAAGCGATGATCGCGGAAGTGATTCATCAGGCCGTAGCCGCGATCGCGGACGTGACCGTGGACGCGATCGTGGACGCGATCGCCACCAACCACGCGAAGAACGCGAACCAGTTCTATCTGAAGACGATGTGCTCGTACCAGTGGGTGGCTTAGTAGATATTCTCGAAAGCTACGCCTTTATTCGTACAGGCGGATATCTGCCAGGTCCAAATGATGTGTATATCTCTCTCCAGCAAGTTCGCCGATATGGCTTACGTAAAGGTGATGTTGTTACCGGAACAGTGCGCCAAGCACGTGAAGGTGAACGCCGCGAGAAGTTCAACGCGCTTATTTCCCTAGAAACAATTAACGGCATGCAACCAGATGAGGCTCGCAACAGAGTTGAATTTGGAAAGCTCGTTCCTCTCTATCCTCAAGAGCGTTTGCGTCTTGAAACAGAACCAAACATTCTGACAACGCGCGTTATTGATTTGATTTCACCCATTGGAAAGGGACAACGCGGACTTATTGTTTCTCCACCAAAGGCTGGTAAAACCATGGTTCTGCAAGCAATTGCAAACGCCATTACGACCAATAATCCCGAGTGTCACTTGATGGTCGTTCTCGTTGATGAGCGCCCAGAAGAAGTTACAGATATGCAGCGCTCCGTTAAGGGCGAGGTAATTGCATCTACTTTTGATCGTCCAGCAGATGACCACACCACCGTTGCTGAGCTAGCAATTGAGCGCGCAAAACGCTTAGTTGAACTTGGCCACGATGTAGTTGTTCTGCTCGATTCGATTACTCGTTTGGGTCGCGCATATAACATCGCCGCTCCAGCAAGTGGTCGTATTCTTTCGGGCGGAGTTGATTCTGCTGCTCTTTATCCACCCAAGAAGTTCTTCGGAGCCGCTCGTAATATTGAAGATGGCGGGTCGCTCACCATCCTTGCAACTGCACTTGTAGATACAGGTTCACGCATGGATGAAGTTATCTTCGAAGAGTTCAAGGGAACCGGAAATATGGAACTCATCTTGGATCGTCGCCTTGCAGATAAGCGCATCTTCCCAGCGGTAAACGTTGTTGCCTCCGGAACGCGTAAGGAAGAAATCCTTATGGGTACGGAAGAACTCAATATTGTCTGGAAGTTGCGCCGCGTTCTTCACGCTCTTGAGCCACAACAAGCTCTTGAACTTCTCCTTGAGAAGATGAAGGGCACAAAATCCAACGTCGAATTCTTGATGCAGATCCAGAAGACCACCGTTGGGCCGGGCTCCGATAACTAATTCACGCCTAAAAAGCAGACCGATTTCCTAGTAGTGGCGCCTCGGCGTTACCCTTAGCCATCACGAACTGGTTCACGTAATCACACGACCCAGTCCTATGAAAGGAAAGAAAATGAAGAAAGAGATTCATCCGCAATACGGTGACACAAAGGTCACATGCGGTTGTGGCGAAACCTTTATGACTCGCTCAACTGTTGCTAGCGGTTCTATCTATGTTGAAGTTTGTTCTGTCTGCCATCCTTTCTACACGGGCAAGCAGAGAATTCTTGACACTGGTGGACGCGTTGCGAAGTTCGAAGAACGCTTCGGAAAGTCAGGCGCTAAGTAGATTTCTAATCAGACCGCTTCCGTTACTTATGTAACGGTTGCGGTCTTTTTATTTCACGAATATTTTATAAATGAAGCGCGAGTAAGGCAGGGGGCGAAAGAATGAGTAACGATGATCGTTTTGCTCTTGCCCACGAACTTGTCCGTGAATATGCAGAACTTGAAGCCGCAATGGCAGATCCCAATATTCATAACGATCAAGGTAAGGCACGCCAACTTGGTCGCCGTTATGCCCAGCTTGGTCCCGTTGCTGCAGGCTTTCGTCAATGGCGAAGCGCCGAAGATGATCTTGCCGCAGCTAAAGAGTTAGCTGAAGTTGATCCAGATTTTGCCGCCGAAATCCAGGGTCTAGAAGAGACACGCGATGAAGCCGCTCTCAAACTCGAAGAGTTATTGCTCCCACGTGATCCCAATGATGATCGCGATGTGATCCTCGAAATTAAAGCTGGCGCAGGGGGAGACGAGTCCGCACTATTCGCTGGCGACCTACTTCGCATGTATCTTCGCTATGCAGAAAAGCATGGATGGAAAACAGAAATTATTGATGCCACCGAAAGTGATTTAGGTGGGTACAAAGATATTTCGATGGCCGTTAAATCTAAAGGGATTCCTGAACCTGGCAAATCTCCATACGCACGACTTAAATTTGAAGGCGGAGTTCACCGTGTGCAGAGAGTGCCTGAGACGGAATCCCAAGGACGTATTCACACTTCTGCTGCGGGAGTAATGGTTCTACCTGAGGCCGAAGAAGTTGATGTAGAAATTAATATGAACGACCTACGCATTGATGTTTTCCGTTCCAGCGGCCCTGGTGGGCAAAGCGTAAATACAACTGATTCCGCAGTACGTATTACCCACGTGCCTACCGGAATCGTTGTTTCGTGTCAGAACGAGAAAAGCCAACTACAAAATAGAGAATCTGCGCTTCGAATCTTGCGCGCTCGCATGCTCCTTGCTGCACAAGAAGCTGCACAAGAGGCAGCGTCGGCCGAACGTAAAAGCCAAGTTCGCACAGTAGATCGCAGCGAAAGAATTCGCACCTATAATTTTCCTGAAAACCGCATTAGCGATCACCGCGTGAACTTCAAATCAAATAACCTCGATGCAGTATTAAACGGAGAACTCGATCCGATGATTCAAGCACTCTTGGATGCAGATAAAGCTTCCAAGTTAGCGGCTACAAGCTAAGAGCGTTTGAGTGAATATTCGAGAGATTCTTAAACCTTCAAAGGTTGAGCTGAAGGAAGCTGGATTTGAAGAAGTTGATGCAGAGCATCTTCTCGCTCATCTACTTGGAATTTCTCGGATGGACCTGCATCACCCCTTACGCGTTGACGAAGCGTTGCTCAAATTTCCCGAAATTGAAGATTTATTAGTTGATTATCAAGAGTTGATAAAGCGCAGACTTGCCCACGAACCGGTGCAATACATCACCGGCCTCGCATACTTTGGGGAACTCACATTGCACGTCGGCCCCGGAGTTTTAATCCCTCGTCCAGAAACAGAGTTGATGATCGATCGAATCGTGACGCACTTAGCAAGCTTTAATGGAGCAGCAAGTGTGATTGACCTAGGTGCAGGGGCAGGTTCCTTAGCGCTAGCCATAGCGACGCAATCACCTCATGCCCATGTGATCGCCGTTGAGATAGATTCAGATGCTGCTTTTTGGTTGAAGAAAAATATCGAAGCGATAGGCGCAGATGTTCGCGTTGTCGTTGAAGATGTTGAGACGGCTTTACCTGGCGTAAAAGCTGATGTGATAATTGCAAACCCTCCTTATGTCCCGAGCCAAGAAGATTTGCCTGCGGAAGTTAAAGATTACGAACCACATGTTGCACTCTTTGGGGGTCCAGATGGCATGGAGATTCCACGTCGCTTCTACGCTGCTGCAGCGCGTTTATTGAAATCTGATGGTCTTTTCATCACTGAGCACGGAGAAGAGCAAGGACCGGTGGTGGCAGAAGCCTTGGCTGAGAATTTCCATGAGGTAAAGTTGCATAACGATCTCACTGGTAGACCTCGCTGGACAACTGCGATAAGGAATTAATGATGGCAACGACAATTACACAAGCAGTGAAGTGGATTCAATCTGGCTTCGTTGTTGTCGCCCCGCTCGAGCATGGTTATGTTTTTCTAGTAGATGCATTTGATCATGATGCGGTCAGAACGATGCACACGCTACGCGGTGATGCACTTGGTGTGAGCGCACAAGTTCTTGTTGCAAATATCGGCGCTGCAGGTGGAATCACTCGCGAGATTTCCCCCGAAGCCCATACGCTGATGGATGAATTTTGGCCAGGATTACTGACACTTAACGTTGCTCCACAAGTTGGCTTAACATGGGACCTAGGTGATGATCGCAAACTCGATGCAATTAGTTTGCGAGTTCCGGCTGCTGAATTTGTTGGCAAAGTTCTCAAGAAGACGGGACCACTTGCCTGCGCGAGCGCTGCTAAGGCAGGGTCTGCACCAATTCTTAAAGTCGAAGATATTGAAAATCTTAAGAGCGATATTTTGCGAGTCTGTGATTTCGGCGAACTCGAACCTGGGCCAGCCTCAACGGTTGTCACAGTTAAGGCCACCTCGGTAGTCATGATTCGCGAGGGCGCTATCTCATTCGAGGAATTAGCCCTTGCGGTGCCTAAAATCTCACGCGCTAAGGCTGCAAATTCCTGAAGAGCCAATAGGCTACCTTCCATGTCACAGACTCCCTTTTACGGACCAGATTTCGACCTTCTTTCCAAGCAAGATCCAGATATTGCAGCGGTTTTGCTCTCGGAACTTCATAGACAACAGACTGACTTACAACTTATCGCTAGCGAAAACTTCACATCGCGTGCAGTGCTTGCAACTTTAGGTTCAACGCTCTCTAATAAATATGCGGAAGGTTATGCCGGTAAGCGCTACTACGGTGGCTGCGAAGAGGTAGATAAAGCTGAGGTAATTGCCATTGAACGCGCTAAGTCGCTCTTTGGTGCCGAACACGCAAACGTTCAGCCACATTCAGGGGCGAGTGCAAACGTTGCTGTTTATGCTGCATTTACAAAACCTGGTGACACAGTTTTGGCGATGTCATTGCCCCATGGTGGTCACCTCACACATGGCTCGAAGGTAAATTTCTCCGGCAAGTGGTTCAACATCGTTTCCTACGGCGTCCGCCAAGAAGATGAACTCATTGATTATGACGAACTTCGCGACCTTGCAATTGCCAATAAGCCAAAGATGATTTGCTCTGGGGCGACGGCTTACCCAAGTTTGATTGACTTCGAAAAAGTGCGCGCGATTTGCGATGAGGTTGGCGCAATCATGTGGGTAGATGCCGCACACTTCATTGGCCTGGTAGCGGGTAAAGCAATTCCTTCTCCTGTGCCATATGCCGACGTCGTTTCATTTACGACACATAAAGTTCTGCGCGGCCCACGTGGCGGCATGATTTTATCTAAATCCGAACATGCTCCTGCGATTGATAAAGCAGTATTCCCTGGGATGCAGGGTGGGCCAATTATGTCTGCAGTGGCAGGCAAGGCTGTTGCCCTCAAGGAGTGCGCCACCGTTGAATATCAAAACTATGCCAAGAACGTTATTTCTAACTGTCAGGTGCTTGCTTCATCACTAGAGGATGAAGGAATGCGCGCAGTCTCCGGCGGAACTCAAACTCACCTTGCGCTCATCGATATTCGCAGCACCAACGTCAACGGCAAAGTTGCAGATCAACGTTGCGGGGCTGCTGGAATTGTTCTCAATAAGAATGCAATTCCATTTGACCCAGAATCTCCTGCCGTTACTAGTGGTATTCGTGTTGGTTCTGCTGCGACCACAACTCAGGGCATGGGCGCTCCGGAGATGAAGACCATTGCTTCATTTATTGCTCGCGCAATTGCAACTGAAGATGAAAAGGCTCTTGCGCAGATCCGTAGCGAAGTTCACGAACTCACTGCACGGTTCCCTATCTATTCCGCTTAAGACCCATGCGCGAATATCTTGTCACAGCTCTCCTTGCGGCAGCTCTTTGCTATGCAATCACGCCAATGGTTATTCGTCTTGCTCAGAAATTTGGAGCGGTAGCTCAAATCAGAAGCAGAGATGTGCACACAAAACCCACGGCACGTTGGGGCGGTTTTGCAATGTGGGTTTCGATGTCACTTACTTTCTTAATGGTCAGCAACTTGTCCTTAGTCGGAAAAGCCTTTGGCCACGAGTTACTAGGCATCTACCTCGCAGCAACTTTTCTTATTCTTCTTGGGATGCTCGATGATCGTTTTCAGCTAGATGCTCTGACAAAATTAGCAGGGCAGGCACTTGCTGCAGGAATCTTATTGACATTCGGAATCCAGATTTTATGGCTCCCAATCAATGGAGTCATCACTCTGCCTCCCAGCATTGGTCAACTGCTTACTGTCTTAATTGTTCTAGTGACGATAAACGCAGTTAACTTCATTGATGGGCTCGATGGTTTGGCTGCAGGCATCGTCGCAATCTCAGGTGCATCATTCTTCGCCTTTGCCTATCTCTTAGCGGTTGTTTATGGCTTTAGTCGCGCAGGTTCTCCTTCCTTGATAACTGCAGTAATTGTTGGCGTCTGTATTGGATTCCTGCCTCATAACTCTCACCCCGCTCGGATATTTATGGGGGATTCTGGCTCTATGTTCTTAGGTTTACTACTTGCTGCTGCTGCAATTACATTGACTGGGCAAGTCGACCCCAATGCAATTTCTGCAGAAAATAGCGGTCCCACCCTTTTGCCTCTCTTACTTCCTTTTGCAGTATTGGCAATCCCGCTAATGGATCTAATACTTGCAGTTGTTCGACGTATTCGTTCGGGACGTTCACCTTTTTCTCCAGATAAAGAGCACTTGCATCATCGAATTTTGGATGCTGGAAACTCGCATCAACGCACTGCAACGATTATGTATTTATGGACCGCGACATTGGCGATTCCTGTCACCGTTCTGGCATTTATGCCTCTTTGGGTTGCAGCTGTTACTGCACTGGCACTCGTACTCTTAACGATTTCTGTCTCGCGCAATTGGATAGCACCAGGGAGTAGGGTTTCGTGAAGAAGAAAAGCGCAGAGAAAGATTTATTGCGCGGAGCCTTAGTACCCTCATTAATCGTGGGTTTAGTTGGAATTGTGCTCTCCGCATTTCTGCGTGGGAGTTCTGGTTTGCTAGGCGCACTTTTAGCCCAAGTAATCGTGCTCCTTTACTTCGCAGTTCACCTAGGGGTATCTGCTCTCACTCGCAGAATGGATCCGCTGACAACCTTTGCTCTGGCAATCTTTTCCTACTTCGCCAAGATCGCGCTCTTGGGCGTAGTTCTTTGGGCTCTGACCAATTTCACCTCGCGTGAAAGCATTGACCGTACAAGTTTCGGAGTAGTGGCAATCGCTCTCACCCTTGCCTGGCTTGGCGGGGAGATTCGTAGTTTCCTTAAGCTCCAATTACATCTACCATTACCAAATCAGGGGTCAGCCGATTCCACATCCACGAGCCAGTTACCTAGTGATGAGGCAGGGGCAAGATGAAACAAGATGAAGGCGCCGCATGGTCGATTTTTGGCTACCTTCTCTCCGGGCTTCTCTTCTGGGGCGGGGCTGGTTGGGCTCTGGACCACTGGCTCCATACCCATTACTTCGTGCTCGGCGGACTCCTTCTTGGCATGGGCGCCTCGCTCTATCTGATCTGGCTGCGCTTCGGTAGAGAGTAAGGAATCTAACTCTTGCGCGATTTCGCGCTCGCCCACTTGGGGCAATAGGGTTGCCCCGCAAGCCCTGATTACCACAATGTTCGAGGAGTTCGCGTGCCCTTGTTGCGCTTTTTGAGTCAAGATGGCGAAGGCTTTGTCCCGCCAAGTACAAGCGACTTCAATCTACCTCCAGTATTTGGCGATAATCCATACACAACAAAACCAATTCTTTTAGTTTTTCTCTCAGTAATTGCTGTATCTGTTTTCTTCATCCTTGCTTCTCGCAAAGCTGCAATCTTACCTTCAAAACTTCAATTCGCTGGTGAAAGTATCTACGGCTTCGTGCGTAACGACATTGCCCGTGACAATATCGGACATGAATTTATGCGATTCGTTCCTTATCTTTTTACGCTCTTCACTTTTGTCTTAACAAATAATATTTTTGGAATTGTTCCACTCTTGCAATTTCCAGCAATGTCACATGTGAGCTTTCCGTACGTCTTAGCAATCTTTACCTTCATTGTTTTTCACTACGTAGGAATTCGCAAGCAAGGAATTGGTAAGTACCTCAAGGACATCATGTTCATGCCTGGGGTTCCTAAAGCGGCTTACATCTTGTTAACTCCTTTAGAGCTTGCAACTTTCTTTATTGTTCGACCTCTCACTCTTTCTTTGCGTTTGTTTGCGAATATGTTCGCGGGGCACTTGCTCCTTCTCGTTTTCATCTTGGGTGGAGATCATCTGCTCAAGGGGGTCATTGGTTTGAAGTTGATTAGCCCCTTTGCCTTCGCTTTTGGCATCGGGCTCACTTTCTTCGAATTCATGGTCCAGTGTCTGCAGGCGTACATCTTTACTCTGCTGACAGCTTTGTACATCGCCGGCGCCCTTGCCGACGAGCACTAACTAACTGCTAGAAAGGTAAGAAATATGAAAGGCACGCTCAACCTGGTCGGTTATGGCCTCTCAGCAATCGGACCCGCGATTGCTACCGGAATGATCTTCGCTGCTTACATCAGCGGTGTTGCACGTCAGCCAGAAGCTCGCAGCGTTCTTCAGCCAATCGCGTTCCTTGGGTTCGCACTTGCTGAAGCACTTGCACTCTTCGGCCTCGTTCTTGCATTCGTTCTCTAAGTAATTACACGCTAGTTACTGGCCTAGAGACTCTAGAAAGAGGGCATTGATGCACGTAGTTAATTTGGCAGCGGAAACTACCAATCCGCTGATTCCGCATACCGCAGAACTTATTGTGGGCGCGATTGCGTTCACGCTCTTGTTCTTGGTCTTGCGTTCAAAAGTGGTGCCGATGTTCGAGAAGGCTTTTACTGCTCGTACACAGGCAATTCAAGGTGGCATGGAGCGCGCAGAGATTGCGCAACAAGAGGCACAACGTGCTCTAGCTCAATACACCGAGCAGCTATCTAAAGCTCGAGAAGAATCACAATCTCTTCGTGAAGAGGCTCGCGCACAAGGCGTTGCAATTGTCGAAGAACTTCGTGCAAAAGCTCAAGAAGAAGCCACTCGCATTACTGCAGCTGCACATGCTTCGATTGAAGCTGAGCGTCAACAAGCAATAACCTCACTTCGTAATGAAGTTGGCGCGATTGCCGTTGAACTCGCATCCAAGATTGTCGGGGAATCACTTGATGACCAGGCTCGCCAATCTCGGATTGTTGATCGCTTTCTTGATGATCTAGAGAAATCAAAGTAAGGGAAAACGATGAGAGCGCATTTCGGCGGTAGCAGTCGGCAATCTTTGCAGACTGCTCGCACCGCTTTAGATACTGCAGTTAAAGGGGCAACCTTTGATGCTGCATCTGCGCTCTGCTCCGAACTCTTCTTTGCATCCGATGTACTGGCTGGCAATATTTCATTACGTCGCGCTTTGACCGATCCATCACGTGATGCTTCAGCTAAAGCCACGCTTGTGAAAGATCTTTTCGGATCGACGCTTGGTTCTAGCGCTCTAGCGATTGTCACTTCGATTTCATCACTTCGTTGGTCTTCATCGGGAGACTTAGTTCAAGTAATCGATCAATTGGCGATCGAAGCGCAAGCTTCGGCCGCAAATATCAATAACGAACTTGATCGAGTCGAAGATGAGTTCTTTGCGACTTCTCGCGCAATCGCTAACTCCTTTGATTTACGTAAAGCGTTAATCACAGCGGGCGCAGCCGATGCAAAGAGCAAGCTTGTCGCAGATTTGCTAGGAAAGACGAGCACTCAATCCACTACAAAGTTAGTTTCCTACCTTGTAAATAACCTACGTGGCCGGAGCATTGAAGCCGCTTTTGCCGATTACTTCTACGCGTTAGCCGCTCGTCGCGACAGAGTAATTGCTCATGTGCGTGTGGCTGTAGCTCTTTCGCCAGCACAGAGCGAACGATTGATTAAAGAGCTAACCAAGCAAGTAGGTCAGCCAGTTCGTATCAACGTTGAGATTGACCCATCAATTATTGGTGGCGTTTCAGTGAAGTTTGCAGATGAATTAGTAGATGGCACCGTAAGCCATCGCCTAGCAGGGGCCGGACGAGCACTCGTCGGTCAGAAGAATTAATAAAGAGATAACTAAGGGAGAAAAAGATGGCCGAGCTACAGATCCGACCAGAAGAAGTTCGCGATGCACTTGCGAATTTCGTTAAGTCGTACGATCCAGGTGTCACAGCGCGCGACGAGGTAGGTACAGTCACGCAAGCTGGTGACGGTATCGCTCGCGTCGAAGGCCTGCCTTCAACAATGGCCAATGAGCTGTTGCAATTTGAGAATGGCACACTCGGCCTGGCTCTTAACCTCGATGTCCGCGAAATCGGCGTTGTTATCTTGGGAGATTACGCAGGAATCGAAGAAGGAACTTCTGTTCGACGCACTGGAGAAATTCTCTCCGTACCAGTAGGTGATGCGTTCTTAGGTCGCGTTGTCGATCCTCTCGGTCGTCCGATTGATGGAAAGGGTGAGATTAAGGCAGATGCTCGCCGTGCACTTGAATTGCAGGCACCTTCTGTTGTTCAGCGCCAACCAGTGAAGGAACCTCTTGCAACTGGAATCAAGGCAATCGATGCAATGACCGCAATTGGTCGTGGACAGCGTCAGTTGATCATCGGTGACCGTCAGACTGGTAAAACAGCAGTGGCTGTCGACACGATTATTAACCAATTAGAAAACTGGAAATCAGGGGATCCAAAGAAGCAAGTTAAATGTATTTATGTTGCTATCGGTCAAAAGGGTTCAACGATTGCATCTGTAAAAGCTTCCCTCGAAGAAGCTGGTGCAATGGAGTACACAACAATCGTTGCCTCACCTGCTTCAGACCCAGCTGGCTTCAAGTACCTAGCCCCTTACACAGGTTCATCTATTGGACAGCACTGGATGTATGCCGGCCAGCATGTACTTATTGTTTTTGACGATCTCTCTAAGCAAGCCGAAGCTTACCGTTCGGTCTCGTTGTTGCTTCGTCGTCCACCAGGCCGCGAGGCTTACCCAGGCGATGTTTTCTATTTGCACTCACGTCTACTCGAGCGTTGCGCAAAGCTCTCCGATGAACTCGGCGGCGGTTCGATGACTGGTCTTCCAATTATTGAAACTAAGGGAAATGACGTATCTGCATTTATTCCTACCAACGTAATTTCTATCACCGACGGACAGTGCTTCCTTGAGACTGACTTATTTAACGCAGGCGTTCGTCCCGCTATTAACGTTGGTGTTTCTGTATCGCGCGTAGGTGGATCTGCTCAGACTAAGGCGATGAAGAAAATCGCTGGTCGTCTACGTCTTGACTTGGCTCAATTCCGCGAACTTGAAGCATTCGCTGCCTTCGGTTCTGATCTCGATGCTGCATCAAAGGCTCAACTCGAGCGCGGTGCTCGCATGGTTGAACTCTTGAAGCAGGGTCAATACTCACCTTATTCACTTGAACGTCAGATTGTTTCGATTTGGGCAGGTACTTCTGGCCAACTCGATGATGTTCCTGTTTCCGATATTCGTCGCTTTGAAGCAGAACTCCTTGAGTTCATTGGGCGCGAACGTAAAGCAATCTTCGATGTCATCTCCGAAACCAAAGAACTTAAAGATGACACAGTAGCTTCAATGGTTGAAGCTGTTACTGCATTCAAGACACGCTTTGTTTCTTCAGCTGAGAAGGCTCTTAATGAAGCCCCAGCAGCAGCCCTCGAAGGTGAAGGCAATGAACAAATTACAAAGCATGTCCCACCGGCGGTGAAGAAGTAAAAAATGGGTGCCCAACTTCGCGTTTATCGCCGACGGATGCGATCCGTTAAAGCGACCAAGAAAATTACGAAAGCCATGGAGTTAATTTCGGCTTCTCGTATTGTCAAGGCGCAGCAACGAGTCGCAGCCTCAACTCCTTATGCCAATGAGTTGACCCGTGCGGTATCTGCAGTGGCAACATATTCTTCAACTAACCATCCATTAACTACGCCATCCATAAATCCAATTCGGGCAGCAGTTCTGATTATCTCTGCCGATCGCGGTATGGCCGGTGCGTATTCAAATAACGCCGTTAAAGAGGGGGAGCAGCTTGTTGCCCTCCTGAAAGAACGTGGACTTGAGACCAGCGCTTATTTAGTTGGTCGCAAAGCCGTCAATTATTACAAGTTCCGTCGACGTGCGATTGCCGGCTCATGGACTGGTTTTTCTGATAGCCCAACGTATGAGAATGCTAAAGAAGTTGCCGATGCTCTTATTAAGGCCTTCCTTGCCGATGCTCAAAGCGATGTTAATGGCGTAGATGAGATTCACATCGTCTTTACAGAGTTCAAGTCGATGTTGACTCAGAATGCGATGGCCAAGCGCATGTTGCCTCTGGAGGTCGTCGAAAGCGATGCGCCAGTTCCCACAGGGCTACTACCTATGTACGAATTCGAACCTAATGCAGCGACAGTACTTAATGCACTGTTACCTCGCTATATCGAGGCTCGAGTCTTCAACGCGATGTTGCAATCAGCTGCTTCTGAGCATGCTGCGCGCCGTCGCGCTATGAAGTCAGCGACTGACAACGCTGATGATTTGATCAAGTCGTTAACACGACTTGCGAATGCGGCCCGTCAAGCCGAAATTACACAAGAGATCAGTGAAATCGTCGGCGGCGCAGACGCGCTCGCCTCGGCTAGTGCAGGGAGTGAATGATGTCGACACAAACAACCAGCAAAGGTCGCGTTGCTCGAGTAATTGGACCGGTGGTGGATATTGAATTCCCCGCTGATTCAATGCCATCGATCTTTAACGCGCTTCACGTTGAGGTGACCATGAGTGGTCAAACTCGTACCTTAACGATGGAGGTTGCCCAGCACATTGGCGATAACCTCGTGCGCGCAATCTCGATGCAGCCAACGGATGGAATGGTCCGTGGCGCAGAAGTAAGCGATACAGGCGCTGCAATCTCTGTACCAGTGGGAGATGTGACCAAAGGCCACGTCTTCAACACACTTGGTGAATCTTTAGATGTTCCAACCTCTTCACTCGACATCAAAGAGCGTTGGCCAATTCACCGTAATGCACCTGCATTCGATCAACTTGAGTCAAAGACCGAGATGTTTGAAACTGGTATCAAAGTTATTGACTTGCTTACCCCTTACGTAAAGGGCGGAAAGATCGGTCTCTTCGGAGGAGCCGGTGTAGGTAAGACAGTTCTTATTCAAGAAATGATTTATCGCGTAGCTGAAAACTTCGGTGGAGTCTCTGTATTCGCCGGTGTCGGTGAGCGTACTCGTGAAGGTAACGACCTTTTCTTGGAAATGACCGAGACTGGAGTTATCAATAAGACTGCCTTGGTCTTCGGTCAGATGGATGAGCCACCTGGCACGCGTCTTCGTGTTGCTCTTTCTGCCCTCACTATGGCTGAGTATTTCCGCGATGTTCAAAAGCAGGACGTGCTTCTATTCATCGACAACATCTTCCGCTT
>WLOP01000010.1 GCA_009699205.1 Actinomycetota bacterium | reverse complement strand
GTTATTCCTGTCACTACCGGGTCCAAAACTTTGAAAGATGCGATTAACGAAGCTATGCGAGATTGGGTGACTAATGTCGATAGCACCCACTATTTGCTTGGAACAGTTGCTGGACCGCACCCATTTCCAACGATGGTTCGAGATTTTCATAAAATCATCGGCGAAGAAGCTCGTCAGCAAGTCCTGGATTTAACCGGACGTTTACCTGATGCAGTTTTGGCATGCATTGGTGGAGGTTCTAATGCGATCGGGATATTCCATGCATTCATTCCAGACGCTGAAGTGCGTTTGATCGGATTTGAAGCCGGGGGAGATGGTATTTCCACGGGTCGCCATGCTGCAACGATTACAGGTGGTTCTCCTGGAGTGCTCCACGGAACCCGTTCATATGTCTTGCAAGATGAAAATGGTCAGACAATCGAATCACATTCAATCTCTGCCGGTTTGGACTACCCAGGAGTTGGCCCCGAGCACGCATATCTGCATGACATTGGGCGTGCGGAATATCGGGCCATCAACGATGACGCAGCTATGGAAGCTTTTTCCCTTCTATCTAAAACTGAAGGAATAATCCCTGCAATTGAGAGCGCCCACGCGTTGGCCGGAGCGATGGTTGTCGGCAAAGAGGTAGGACCAGATGCGATTCTTCTGGTAAATCTTTCTGGTCGTGGCGATAAAGATGTTCAAACTGCAGCAGATTATTTTGGAATACCGCTCTAAATGAGAACGCCACTTGAAGAGATGTTCTCGCAGGCACGTAAAGATAATCGGGCTGCTCTTATTGCATATATACCCGCGGGATTTCCAACGATTGAAGGATGCAAAAAAGTAATACAAGTTTTTGCGGCAGCAGGTGTTGACGCGGTAGAAATTGGTTTTCCATATAGCGATCCAGTTATGGACGGTCCAACCATTCAAGAGGCCGCTCAGATTGCACTTTCTCAACACACTGGTGCCAGCGATGTTTTTGACGCCGTCAAGTTTGCTCATCAATCTGGTTTACCAACTTTGGTAATGACTTACTGGAACCCCATTGCAAAATATGGAGTCGATAAATTTGCAGCCGAGATGGCACGAAGTGGAGGATCAGGAGTGATTACCCCCGATCTTACAATCGAGGAAGCAGCAGAGTGGAAAATGGTTACAGCAAAGGCAGAAATTAATACTGTTTTTGTGGTGGCTCTATCTACTACCGAAGATCGATTATCGAAAGTTACACAACAATGTTCAGGTTTTGTTTATGCTGCGAGTTTGATGGGAGTTACTGGAGCGCGAAATTCAGTGGGAGCCGGTGCCGCCGATCTTGTTGCACGTATTCGGGCTACCTCTGACCTACCGGTAGCGGTTGGTCTAGGCGTTTCAACGGGTGAGCAGGCGCGGGAAGTAGCTTCATACGCTGACGGTGTTATCGTAGGTTCTGCTTTTATTAAACTCCTTTTAGAGGCACCTAACGAAGCGCAGGGTTTAGAGAATGTACGTGCGCTTGTAACCCAATTGCGCGAAGGGATGGCTTTAGCTCGATGAAAAAATACTTCCCGTGGTTTGGGCTATTGGCCAGGTTGATTCTTGGGGGAGTTCTCATCACCGCGGGCTATCTCAAAGCTTTTAATCCCAGCAAAGCGAAGATGGCAGTGAGAGCCTATGAAGTGCTTCCCATTGCACTAGCCAATATCCTCGGCGTACTTCTTCCGTGGGTAGAACTTGGGGTCGGCTTCCTACTTATTCTCGGGGTTGCCACTCGATTCACCGCTCGATTCACCGCGCTCCTTATGTTCGTTTTTATCATCGCCATTGGCCAAGCATGGGCACGGGGGCTCTCCATTGATTGTGGTTGTTTTGGTGGGGGCGGGCAAGTGGACCCATCTCAAACTAAATATTTACCAGAGATTGGCCGCGATATCGCTTTTATTCTTATTTCTTACTTCTTAATTCGCTACCCTACGAGTCGATTCGCTCTCGAGAAAGAAGATCAATAAATGGCTACTAAACCTGGTGGAGACAAAATCACACGCAACATTGTTATAGGCATGGTGGCATTTGTCGTAGCAATCGGAGCGATCTTCTCGTACACCTCGAGCAAATCAACCAACGGCGTAGCAATTCCTTCCATCGTTTCTAAAGCTGAAGGTTATGGAGTTGTTTTTAACGGCGACCTTAAGGGCGTCCCCACTGTTGACCTGTGGGAAGATTTTCAATGTCCAATCTGCGGAGAATTTGAAACACTCAATGGGGCATATATGCAATCACTGATTTCTCAGAAGAAGGCAAAAGTAGTTTTTCATCTCCTTTCCTTCCTTGGACCTGAATCTATTCAAGCCGCTAACGCTGCTGCATGTGCTGCTGATGAAGATAAATTCCTTGCCTTCCACGCATACCTATATGCGCATCAATCGAAGACTGAAAATTCTGGTCTATGGAGCGCGGCCGGACTTCTTGAAGCTGGCAAAGGGGCAGGTCTGACCTCACAAGCTTTTACTAGCTGTGTCAAAGATTCTAAATATGGTGATTGGGTAAATAACGTTGCAGCTGATGGCGGCGCTAAGAACGTTAACCAGACTCCTACTGTTTTCGTGAATGGTACTGAGATCAATCGCAATACCGATTACTTCAATGCCGCTGCATTTAAGAAAGTCATCGAAGGCTAGGCAAGCATCAAATGCATCGTTTTATACCTACGCCAAACATTTCCTCTTTTAGCGTCGGTCCCTTTACGGTGCATTTCTATGCGCTCTGCATAGTTGCTGGTATCGCAGTTGCGATTTTCCTCGGTGATAAGCGCTACAGGAAATTTGGTGGGGCAAAAAACGTAGTTGCTGACGTGGCAATCTTCGCTGTTCCTTTCGGAATCATCGGCGGGCGGATTTACCATTTAATAACATCACCAGATGATTATTTCGGAGCGAACGGGAATCCGATGGATGCCTTCAAGATCTGGCAAGGAGGTCTCGGAATTTGGGGAGCAATCGCCCTTGGCACCTTAGCCGCGTGGTGGCAGCATGAACGGTTACGCAAAGAAGGACGTGCGGGTTTGCTCTCTTTTGCCAAGTTCGCAGATGCCTTGGCACCGGGAGTTCTCTTAGCTCAAGCAATCGGTCGTTTTGGTAATTGGTTTAATGGGGAGTTATTTGGCAAACCAACCACCCTGCCTTGGGGCCTGGAAATCCCTTTCTTTTCCCGCCCGATGGGATATTCGCAATTTCACACCTTCCATCCAACCTTTGCCTATGAAGCTCTCTGGTGCGTTGTGGTTGCACTTCTTATCTTGCGCCTGGAAAAGAATTTCAAACCGGGGCAGAGCTTCCTTTTCTATATTGGCGCCTATTGTGTAGGAAGATTTTTCTTCGAAATTTTACGTATTGATACAGCTCATTCGATTGCTGGATTGCGAATTAACGCATGGATGAGCATTTTTGTTGCTTCTGCTGCATTGTGGGGATTTCGCAGAAGATCACATTTTGAATCACCTCATATAGATGAAGAGTCAGGTACGCTCTAACCATGTCCCTTGAAGAGGTTTATCAGCGCAACCTCGCACACCGGACTCATCGCGCAGGGTGGTTACGGGCTGCAGTTCTCGGCGCTAATGATGGACTGGTTTCCACAGCAAGCTTGATGATCGGTGTGGCCGCTGCTAACGCTGATAGTTTTTTAATTACTGCAGGTATTGCTGGAATTGTTGCAGGCGCGATGTCGATGGCAGTGGGCGAATATGTATCGGTCCGATCACAAAATGACGTCGAAGAATCTGATCGCTTATTGGAAATCGAACACTTAGCCGTAGATCCTGAAGGCGAACTCCTTGAACTTGTTCATATCTATATCAATCGTGGGCTCACTCCAGAACTTGCTCACCAAGTTGCCGAAGCAATGCACGAGAAAGATGCGCTAGCCGCACATTTGCGCGATGAGTTAGGTCAGCATCCTCATACCAAAGCGCGTCCAGTACAAGCAGCAGTTGCTTCAGCAGCAAGCTTTACTTTAGGCGGGCTTATTCCCTTTGCGGGAGCATTCGCGCCGACACTTGGAGCTAAAGCATGGAGCATCGTCGCCTTCACTATCGTCGGGCTCCTTGGGACCGGAATCATCAGCGCTCGAACTGCCGGTTCTGCGGTACTCAAGCCAACCATCCGAGTCCTTATTGGCGGAGGGCTAGGCATGGCAATCACCGCTGGAATCGGAAGTTTGGTTCATCTCACTGGCATTTAGTCGTTCCATCTTTACCTCTTCTCTTGCTACGCTCTGCACCTGCATTGCCGCTCTATTAATGGTGTAAAGAGGCAATGAGTTATTTGAAAAAGGGCCACTGTTGTCCCACATCACATCCGACAACAGGAGATTGTTTACATGCCGTTACCGTCGCATCTACCTCACAAGCAAGGTCTCTACGACCCTGCTTATGAACATGATGCCTGCGGCGTTGCGATGGTTGCAACATTAAATAAAGTTCCCACTCATGAGATCGTTTCAACTGCCCTCACTGCACTTCGCAATCTTGAACATAGAGGTGCATCGGGCGCCGAACCTGATAGCGGTGACGGCGCTGGAATTCTGATTCGCATCCCCGATGCTTTTTACAGAGAAGTCCTCCCATTTGAACTTCCGCCTGCTGGCTCCTTCGTTGCGGGCATTGCATTCCTTGGCGCCAACGAGGCAATCGAAAAGTCCATCGAAGAATTGGCTGGAGCAGAAGGCTTAAGAGTTTTGGGCTGGCGTGATTTGCCGATCGACTCGTCAACTCTTGGTAAAACTGCGGTGTCAGTGATGCCACGTTTTAAGGAGATATTTCTCGCAGGAGTCAATGGAGAATCAGGTTTAAACCTTGATCGTTTAGCTTTTTGTTTACGTAAACGTGCCGAGCACTCTCTTGAAGTGTATTTCCCTTCACTTTCCTCTCAAACAATTGTTTACAAGGGAATGTTAACAACTGGGCAATTAGAAGATTTCTTCCCGGATTTATCTGACCCGCGAGTAATCTCACCGCTAGCTTTGGTCCATTCACGTTTCTCCACAAATACTTTCCCCTCCTGGCCGCTTGCACATCCTTATCGCTTCATTGCCCACAATGGCGAGATCAATACAGTTAAAGGAAATCGAAATTGGATGCGCGCCCGAGAAGCACTTCTATCGAGCACTCTTATTCCAGGTGATATTTCCCGGCTATTCCCAATCGTTAATCCGCAGGGCAGCGACTCTGCTTCCTTTGATGAAGTGCTCGAGCTCCTCTATCTTGGCGGTCGTTCGTTGCCTCACTCAATCTTGATGATGATTCCAGAAGCGTGGGAAAATCACGCCTCCATGTCGCAGGAACGTCGTGATTTTTACACCTTCCATGCATCGCTCATGGAACCGTGGGATGGACCAGCATGCGTGACATTTACCGATGGTCACCAAGTAGGTGCAGTTCTCGATCGCAACGGTCTTCGCCCATCAAGATTTTGGGTAACCAAAGATGGATTAGTGGTGCTAGCAAGTGAAGTCGGGGTGCTAGATATTGCACCCGAGAACGTTCTGCGAAAGGGTCGTCTTCAGCCAGGGAAGATGTTCTTAGTTGATATTGAAGCTGGTCGAATCATTGAAGATGAAGAAATTAAGAACGAGTTAACTAATTCTGCCCCTTATAGTGAATGGCTTCATGCGGGCAAAGTAAAACTCTCAGATTTGCCTGCACGTGAACACATTGTTTATCCGCACTCCTCTGTTCTTCGCCGCCAACGAGCATTTGGATACACAGAAGAAGAGTTGCGAGTGCTACTTACTCCGATGGCTCGCACTGGCGCCGAACCGCTGGGATCGATGGGCACGGATTCGCCTATCGCAGCCCTTTCCAATAAACCCCGATTACTTTTTGACTACTTTTCACAACTTTTCGCCCAAGTGACAAACCCACCACTGGATGCCATTCGCGAAGAATTAGTTACATCCCTCGGCGGCTCTATTGGCCCAGAACATAATTTACTAGAGCCAGGACCAGCGTCTTGCCGACAGATTGATTTGGATTTTCCTGTCATCGATAACGATGAATTAGCAAAAATCATTCACGTCAACGCCGATGGAAATCACCCGGGATTCCAAACCACGATTGTCCGAGGACTCTTCCCAATCGCAGGAGAAGGGGATTCGCTCCGTAAACGTTTAGACACGATACGTTCAGAAGTTTCAACAGCAATTACACAAGGCGCTCGACTCATTGTTCTTTCTGACCGTGATGGTGATGCTGATAACGCACCGATTCCGTCACTACTTCTTTGCGCGGCGGTACATCACCACCTCATCCGCGAAAAGACGAGAACGAAAGTTGGATTAATCATTGAAGCGGGAGATGTGAGAGAAGTTCATCATGTCGCCCTCCTTATTGGTTATGGAGCCGCCGCAGTAAATCCTTACCTCGCGATGGAAAGCGCCGAAGATTTAGTGCTCCAGGGAGTTATCCAAGGAATTACTCCAGAAAAGGCAGTGCGAAATCTTATTAAGTCACTTGGTAAAGGCGTACTTAAAGTAATGTCCAAGATGGGCATTTCAACAATTGCTTCTTATACGGGCGCTCAAGTTTTTGAAGCTATCGGGATTTCACATGAAATTGTTGATGAATACTTCACAGGAACAACTTCAAGGTTGGGTGGAATTGGTCTTGATGTTATTGCTCAAGAAACAATTGCCCGCCACCACATTGCTTATCCACCAGGGGGAGAAGTTCCGGGTACAAAGCGTTTACCCATAGGCGGGGAGTACCAGTGGCGTCGCGAGGGCGAACCACATCTCTTCGACCCTGAGACTGTTTTTACTCTCCAACATTCCACGCGGAATAAACGTTTTGATATTTTCCAGCGCTACACCAATCGGATTGATGATCAGAGTAAAGCTTTAATGACTTTGCGCGGGTTGTTCTCCTTTGCAACAGCTGGCAGGACCCCAATTTCAATCGATGAGGTCGAACCTGTATCAAATATTGTTAAGAGATTTTCTACGGGAGCCATGTCCTACGGATCTATTTCTCAAGAGGCTCATGAAACCATGGCTATCGCGATGAATCGTCTAGGCGGTAAATCCAATACAGGTGAAGGCGGCGAAGACCCAGAGAGAAATCTTCCTCTTGCAAATGGTGATTCAAAACGTTCTGCAATTAAACAAGTAGCTAGTGGCAGATTTGGTGTTACGAGTGAGTATCTGGTGAATGCCGATGATATTCAGATCAAAATTGCACAAGGGGCAAAACCTGGCGAAGGCGGTCAATTACCCGGCAACAAGGTTTATCCCTGGATTGCGAAGGTACGTTATTCCACTCCAGGCGTGGGTCTCATCTCTCCACCTCCACACCACGATATCTATTCGATTGAAGATCTTGCGCAACTAATTCATGATTTAAAGAATGCAAATAAGAACGCCCGCATTCATGTGAAATTGGTTGCCGAAGTCGGAGTCGGAACCGTGGCCGCTGGAGTGAGTAAGGCGCACGCCGATGTACTTCTTATCTCGGGCCACGATGGAGGTACCGGTGCGTCGCCACTGACTTCCTTAAAGCACGCAGGAGCTCCTTGGGAACTTGGTCTTGCCGAAACGCAACAGACGCTCTTGCTTAACGGACTGCGCGATCGAATCGTTGTCCAAACGGACGGGCAATTAAAGACTGGTCGAGATGTTCTCATCGCTGCGCTATTAGGGGCCGAGGAATTCGGCTTCGCTACGGCGCCGCTCGTTGTATCTGGGTGCGTGATGATGCGCGTGTGCCACCTCGACACCTGTCCCGTGGGCGTTGCAACTCAAAATCCGGAATTACGGAAGCGTTTTTCAGGTAAACCTGAGTTCGTTGAAACTTTCTTTGAATATATCGCGCAAGAAGTTCGCCAATATCTTGCCGCCCTTGGGTTACGTACAATTGAAGAAGCAATAGGTCACGTAGAACTCCTTGACACTCGAGCCGCAGTAGATCATTGGAAAACAAGCGGACTTGATCTCACGCCGTTGCTCACAGTGCCGCCAGCATCTGGAGCGCTTCATCAGACCCAGATGCAAGATCACGGCCTAGATCGCGCACTTGATAACGAACTTATTGATTTGGCTCAACCCGCTTTACTAAAAGGCGAGAAGGTAAGGATTGATTTACCAGTAAGAAACGTTAACCGCACGGTAGGCACGATGTTAGGTGCGGAAATAACACGACGATTCGCAGGGGCTGGATTACCAGATGGAACAATTGATGTCACTCTGCGAGGATCGGCTGGACAATCCTTAGGCGCTTTTATTCCGCAAGGACTGACTCTTCGCTTGGTGGGCGATTCCAATGATTATGTCGCGAAGGGACTTTCTGGTGGCAGAGTTATTTTGCGACCTGACGAGAAAGCCCCTTTTGCGTCCAACGAAAATGTGATTGCCGGAAACGTCATTGGTTATGGCGCTACATCTGGTGAAATATTCATTAGAGGAATAGTCGGAGAACGCTTCTGTGTCAGGAACTCCGGAGCTACTGCGGTCGTTGAAGGAATTGGCGATCATGGGTGCGAATACATGACCGGTGGAGTTGTTGTTGTTCTCGGACGCACAGGTCGAAATTTTGCGGCTGGTATGTCTGGCGGTCGGGCATTTGTTCTTGATTTAGATCGAACAGCGGTCAATGGTGAGATGGTAGATATCGTCGCAGTGCCGCAAGATCAGCGTGAAATTCTGCGTTCCCTCGTCTCCCAATTTGATATCGAAACAGATTCACAAATTGCCGGAGCCCTGCTTGATGATTGGGAATCGGCAATCTCTAGATTCACGATGGTGATGCCTCGTGACTATGCGCGTGTATTGCTGGCAATGGAACGCGCCGTACGTGAAGGATTGCCACCAGAGAAATATGTAATGGAGGTTGGTCATGGCTGATCCCAAAGGTTTCCTTACAACACCTCGAGAGGTGCCCAAGCGCCGTCCAGTCTCAGTGCGCATCATGGATTGGAAGGAAGTTTATGAACCACAAGATTTCTCACACTTGCAGAAACAAGCTGGCCGCTGCATGGATTGCGGAATCCCTTTTTGCCATCAAGGTTGTCCACTCGGCAACCTAATTCCAGAATGGAATGACCTCATTTGGCGTGGGGATACCACTGAAGCAATTGCTCGTCTTCACGCAACAAATAACTTCCCTGAATTTACTGGGCGCTTATGCCCCGCTCCTTGCGAAACTGCTTGCGTCGTCGGTATCAATGCTGATGCTGTCACCATCAAGCAGATTGAACTACGGACCATAGAAGAAGCTTTCGAATCAGGGAAAGTTTCACCGCTTCCGCCAGATCGTTTGACTGGTAAAACAATTGCAGTGGTGGGTTCTGGGCCAGCAGGGTTGGCTGCAGCCCAACAACTTACGCGAGCAGGTCACACCGTCGCCGTTTACGAGCGGGCCGAAAAAATTGGCGGGCTTCTTCGTTACGGAATTCCAGAATTTAAAATGGAGAAGTCAATTTTGGATCGTCGACTTCACCAGATGCAAGAAGAAGGAACGCGTTTTCGTTCAGGTATTGATGTCGGAACCGAAGTTACCGGACAGCAATTGCGTTCACGTTATGACGCAATAGTTCTTGCCGTTGGATCAACTCAAGCTCGCGAGTTGCCAGTACCCGGCCGTGAGTTACACGGTATTTACCAAGCAATGGAATATCTGCCATGGGGGAATAAACAAGCGCTTAATGAGGCACCCAATCCTGAAATTAACGTAGCTGGTAAGAAGGTTGTTGTGCTCGGCGGTGGAGACACCGGCGCTGATTGCCTAGGTACCGCGATCCGCCAAGGCGCTGCAAGTGTTACGCAACTCGAAATTATGCCAAGACCTACCCAAGAGCGACCTTCTGCCCAACCTTGGCCGACTTACCCAATGATTTACCGAGTATCAAGTGCACACGAAGAACTTGATAACAGAATTTTCTCTGTAAGCACAGAAAGTTTCTTAGGGGATTCAGATGGCAACGTGCGAGCACTGAAGATTGTTGAGACAAAATTTAACGCTGGGAAGTTTGAACCTGTCGCCGGTACAGAGGCAGAAATCCCTGCCGATTATGTCTTTCTAGCAATGGGATTTGTAGGTCCAGCGAAGAGTCCGTTGCTTACCCAATTAGAGGTGGAACTCGATGAACGTGGAAACATTCGCCGCGACGAGAATTTCCAAAGTTCATCCGAAGGCGTCTTCGTATGCGGTGATGTTGGTCGTGGTCAATCCCTCATTGTTTGGGCTATTGCAGAGGGCCGAAGCGCAGCATCTGCAGTCGATCAATATTTAACAGGACATACACGTTTACCTTCTCCAATTCCACCCACTGCACGTCCGATGATGGTTTAAGGTTGATGAATGCGTAGAGCGAAAATTGTTTGCACGATGGGTCCAGCGGTTGAGTCTCCCGAGAAGGTTCGCGAGCTTATAGATGCAGGCATGAACATGGCTCGCCTCAACCTTTCTCACGGAAGTTATGATGAGCACCAAATTCGATTCGACCGCGTTCGCGAAGCTGCAAAGGCAGCTGGGGTGCCAGTTGCGATCCTCGTAGATTTGCAAGGTCCAAAGATCAGATTGGCTCGCTTTGCTGATGGTCCACACGAGCTTGCACGCGGTGACATTTTCACGATCACCACAGATGACATTCAAGGTACTCGTGAGCGCGTAGGAACTACTTATAAGGGTTTGCCAGGTGACTGCAAGAGTGGTGACCGTATTTTGATTGATGATGGAAAAGTTACAGTTGAAGTTGTAGAAGTTAAAGGAAATGATGTTGTTACCAAAGTAATCGAGCCAGGTTTCGTCAGCAACAATAAAGGTATCAATTTACCCGGAGTTGCTGTCTCGGTTCCAGCGATGTCTGAAAAAGATATCGAAGATTTGCGTTGGGGCCTCAATGCCGGCGCAGATTTCATAGCGCTATCTTTCGTACGAAGCGCAGATGACATTAAAGATGTTCATCGCATTATGGACGAGGTCGGAATCCGCATCCCAGTGATTGCAAAAATTGAAAAGCCACAGGCAGTTGCTAATCTGCAAGGAATTGTTGACGCCTTTGACGGAATTATGGTTGCTCGTGGGGATCTTGGCGTGGAGTTACCCATTGAAGATGTCCCACTTGTTCAAAAACATTGCGTAGAATTAGCGCGCGAAGCAGCCAAGCCGGTAATCGTTGCAACGCAAATGCTGGATTCGATGATCTTAAATTCACGTCCCACCCGTGCAGAAGCGACAGATTGCGCTAATGCAGTTTTGGATGGCGCCGATGCGCTCATGCTCTCGGGCGAAACCAGCGTGGGCAGCTTCCCTATTGAAGCCGTTCAAACTATGGCGAGAATTATCGAACGGACCGAAGAGGGGGGATTACATCGCATTCAGCCGCTACAGCATTCTCCTCGCACCAAAGGTGGCGCGATTACGCGTGCAGCAGTTGATGTAGGGCAAACTGTTGGCGCCAAATTCTTAGTGGCATTTACTCAAAGCGGAGATTCTGCACGCCGCATGGCGCGCTTGCGTTCACCAATTCCAATTTTGGCACTCACTCCTGAAGTAGGCACATATAACCGTATGGCGCTCTCGTGGGGGATTGAATCGATGTTGGCTCCTACCGTTAATCACACGGATGAAATGGTCAAGCAGGTGGATTCCATACTTATTAATTCTGGACGAGCCACTATTGGTGAGCTCATCATGATCGTGGCAGGTTCACCTCCAGGAATCCCAGGATCTACCAATGCGATGCGCGTTCATTGCATCGGAGATGCTGTTGGTGGCGCAGCACCTGCTTATCGCTAGACTGAGCCCACGCCTCGGTACTCCAACGGTAGAGAGGGCAGTCTCAAACACTGCATAGTGTCGGTTCGAATCCGACTCGGGGCACATGACAACTAACTCAGCACCGCGCATTCTTGTGGCCGAGGATGAAACGCTCATCCGCATGGATTTGGTGGAAATGCTCACCGAAGCCGGTTACGAAGTAGTTGCTCAAGCTACTAATGGAGAAGAAGCGATTGCGCTAGCCAAAGAATTCTTACCCGATTTAGCAATTTTGGATGTGAAGATGCCGGTGCTGGATGGGATTTCTGCAGCAGAACAAATCATCCCCATCGCGCCAGTATTAATGCTCACCGCATTTAGTCAGAAAGAATTGGTTGAACGCGCTCGAGATGCCGGAGTTATGGCCTATGTGGTTAAACCTTTTTCGATAGCCGAATTGGTTCCCGCGATTGAGATCGCGATGAGTCGTCACAAACAAATGCTTTCCCTAAGCGCCGAAGTTGCCGATCTTCATGAACGACTTGAAACGCGCAAACTGATCGATCGCGCGAAGGGCATTCTCATGGGGGCTTTGAACCTTACTGAACCTCAAGCCTTTTCCTGGATTCAAAAGGCAGCTATGGATAGGCGTTTAAGTATGAAAGAGGTAGCCCTTGCCGTTATCTCGCCTTCGGCGGTTCCCGAGCGCTGATTGGCAGCTCCTACGCGTGAATTGCGCGTGAATTACTCGCTCAACCTCTTGTCTCACCCTCTACTTGCCCGATACTCTTTCGGCTTCCCTCTCCGGGGACAGTAGCTACAGGAAGGCAGTTTATGAAACTACGTTCACGCGTTTTTGGAATCATCGCAGCTGCTGCGTTGGTTTCAACAACTTTGACTGGATGTTCTTCATCCAACGAACTCATCATTGCAACAGATCTTCCGTTGCAGGGTTCATCTTTTGACTCTAACGATTCAACAAATAAGGCCATTGAACTTTACTTGAAGCAACAGGGCTACAAAGCCGGTGACTTCAAAGTTAAATTGAAGATTTATGACAACGCAACAGCTGCCAAGGGTGGCTGGGATGATGCACAGTGCGCAGCTAATGCACAAGCACACGTTGCTAACAAGGCTGAAGTTGCCGTTATGGGTACATACAACTCAGGTTGCGCAAAGATCATCGTTCCAATCTTGAACCAAGATCCAACTGGTCCAATGGCAATGATCTCTGATGCAAACACCAACCCAGGACTTACAAAGGCCTGGAATCCAGGTGAGCCAGAGGTTTACTACCCATCAGGCGTACGTAACTACGGCCGCGTATGCACCACCGATGATTTCCAAGGTGCTGCAGCAGCTCAATTCGCGCAATCAATTGGCGTGAAGAGTGTTTATGTTTTGAACGATACTCAGACCTACGGTCAAGGTGTTGGACAAGCATTTACAACTGAAGCCAACAAGATTGGTCTTAAAGTTCTTTCCAGCGGCGCCAATGGCGAAGGTTGGGATGCAAAGCAAACTTCATACGAAGCTCTCTTCACCAAGATCAAGGCTCTCAGCCCTGACATGGTTTATGTTGCCGGTATCTTCGACAACAACGGTGGACAGTTGATGAAGGATAAGGTCAAGGTTCTTGGCGACAACACCAAGGTTAAGGTCATGGCACCAGACGGATTTACTGGTTACCCAGAATTTAACAAGATGGCCGAAGCAGAGGGTGTTTATCTCTCCTTCGCAGGTCTTTCAACTGACCTACTTCTTGCCAACAACCCAACAGGTGCTGGTGCAACATTCGTAGCTGCATACAAGGCTGAATATGGCGTTGATCCAGTCGGGTCATATCCACTTTACGGCGTTGCTGCAGTTCAAATCATCATGGCCGCTATTGCAGGCTCTGATGGAACACGTGCTGGCGTTCAGAAGGCAATCTTCTCGGGTGCTGGTATCTCAATCTCTGCAAATGATTCAGTTCTTGGTAAGGCTGTTGCACTTGATCCTGCAACTGGTGACACCAACGCAATTGACATCACCATCGAGCAAGTTAAGGGTGGCGCAGAAACTACAGTTACCGCTTGGACAATTAAGTAGTCCTAGCAAATTAGTAAAAATATCGGGGTGGGCTCTGTGCCCACCCCGATATTTTCTTAGTAGCTTTAAATGATTTTCCTATCTTTCTTCTATAACCTGGTTTAGTATTCGTGCAAGAGAGAGTCGTCCATTTCTATAAAGGAGCAGGCGTGAGTATCTTCACCACTGGATATCAGGCTAGACAATTACGTCGCCGTTATCTCGAGCGTACTTTAGGTTCCCTTGCCTCAGTACTCGTTCTTTTCTGGCTCTCTATAAATTTTATAAAATCTCCTTCACAATTCTTCCAAGCATCACTTATCGGTTTGAGTAACGGAATACTTTACGCGCTCATCGCTTTGGGATACACACTTGTTTACGGAATCATTGAGTTGATTAACTTCGCTCATGGTGATCTCTTTATGCTTGGAGCAGTTTTTTCCGCCAACTTTATTTCTATCTGGTTTGGCAAAACTTCGTCAGGTCCTGCAGCGTGGGGAATCTTTTTTCTTTGCCTACTTGTGGTTATGACGGTCAGTGCGACGGTAAACGTTGGGATTGAGAGATTTGCCTACCGGCGCTTAAGGCGAGCTCCGAAGTTAGCGCCGCTGATTACCGCAGTGGGAGTTTCATTCTGTTTGCAGTTTGTTGGATTACGTTGGAATGGATCCGGTCCTAAGACTTGGAATAGCGTTTTGCCTGCTGGTGCATTCCATATATCCGGCGTAAGCATTGATTACACGACGCTCTTCTCCTTTGCCGTGACAATCCCACTTCTCCTTTTGATGAGTTGGATTGTTACTCGCACTCGTCAAGGCAAGGCAATGCGCGCAACTGCTCAGGATCAAGATGCAGCTCGTTTGATGGGTATCAATGTCGATCGCACGATCTCATTTACATTTGCACTTGGAGGAGCGCTTGCAGGAGCAGCCGGGTTACTCTTCCAACAAACTCGAGGGCTTACCTCCTATAACTTGGGATATCAGCTTGGTTTAATCGCATTTACCTCGGCTGTTATGGGCGGAATTGGTAACCTGCAAGGCGCAGTTCTCGGTGCTCTCCTTATTGGATTGATTCAAGGCCTCAACGATGGCTTACCGATTGGATTAGGACAGCAATGGTCTCAGACCGTGGTCTTTTCAATCTTGATTCTTTTGATGGCTTTTAGACCTACAGGGTTGTTGGGCAAGCCCACAACAGAGAAGGTGTGAGCGAGATGGCCAAGATAGCGTTGAAGAAGAAAGCTAAAAAGAGTAAGGCCCTTAAGCCTGCAGCAAGCCAAAGAACGTGGGCGATCGGTTTTATTATCGCCGCAGTAGTTTTGTGGACCTTCTATACATTCATCATGTTCCGCCTTCCTTACAGCGTGCAAACAGTTTTCCAAAACTGGTTACCACCAACAAAACTCAATGAAGCGATGGTCTGGGTTATCTGCGCTCTTGGCCTCAACATCGTGGTCGGATATGCCGGATTGCTTGATTTAGGATTCGTAGCTTTCTGGGCAATCGGGGGATATAGCGCCGGTTGGTTTATGTCGGCGTTTTTCCGTCAAGTGAACTTCCATTTATTCAGTACGGTAAAACCAGAATTGCCCGGGATCCACATTTCTTTCTGGGGAGTTATCTTTATCGGTGGCGTAATCTGCGCGATTTTTGGAGTGATTATTGGTGCGCCAACGCTTCGCCTTAAGAGCGACTATCTCGCACTTGTCACTCTAGGTTTCGGTGAAATCATTCCGCAAATCTTTACTAATGGCGAAAACATCGCTGGATTCAATATGTCTAACGGGACCAAGGGGATTTCCCCTGTAGACAATATTGGCGTACCGGGAAAAGCTCTTGGACCTTTCGATTTCAGTTGGAAGTTCACTATTTTTGCTCTACTCACCGCCATGATGGTTTTCATTTCACTACGTTTGCGTACGGGGCGCCTCGGCCGCGCTTGGTTAGCTATCCGCGAAGATGAACTAGCCGCGAGCATGATGGGCGTACCTTTGATGCGTACTAAGTTGGCTGCCTATTCTGTGGGGGCTTTCACGGGTGGTATCGGTGGCGTTGCATTCGCCACGCACGTCAATGGTGTCTTTGCTGATCGATTCAACTTCTCGATTTCAATTATTTTGCTAGCAATGGTTGTTCTTGGTGGAATGGGTAACGTTTGGGGGGTCATGGTTGGCGCGCTTCTCATTGCCTGGGTTAACTCAACTGGCTTACAAGCCCTGGGTGATCTCGTTAATACCTCCTTTGGTACATCCATCAATTTCCCTTCTTATAACTTCGTTCTATTCGGGGGAGTGTTGATTTTCATGATGCTCTTTAAACGCGAAGGTTTGATACCAGAGTCACGATTGAAAGCAATTTTGCATGAAGGCGATGATGCATCCGCAAACTTAGAAGGGCATCACTAATGAGTGCACCATTGAACGCTGAAAATATCACTGTTAAATTTGGTGGTCTCACCGCGGTAAACAATGTTTCCTTTGACATTCCTGAAGGAAAGATTGTGAGTCTCATCGGACCTAACGGAGCGGGTAAGACAACTTTCTTTAATGTTCTCACTGGTCTATACAAGCCCACAAGTGGATTTGTTCATTTTGAGGGGCGAGATATTACTGCCACCCCACCGCACAAGATTGCTCAAGGTGGACTAGCTCGTACCTTCCAAAACATTCGCCTTTTTGGTCTTATGACCGCTGAAGAGAATGTCATGGTTGCTATGCATTCTCATTTGAAGTCCGGAATCTTGGCAACAATCTTTGGAACTCCCCGCCAACGTCGCGAAGAAAAGGATGCGCACGAGAAAGCACGTGAGCTTCTTAACTTCGTGGGCGTAGGCAAATGGGCCGGGGAATATGCTCGGAACCTTTCTTACGGAGATCAGCGACGCCTTGAAGTTGCCAGAGCTCTAGCTCTTAAACCTAAAGTTCTCTTACTTGACGAACCAACTGCAGGTATGAACCCGCAAGAGTCAAAAACATTCATTGATTTCGTTTATAGAGTGCGCGACGAGAAGAAGGTTTCGATTCTGCTCATTGAGCATGACATGAGTGTGGTCATGTCCGTCTCTGAACGAGTAACAGTCCTCGATCAAGGCGAAAAGATTGCCGAAGGCACGCCAGCAGAGATTAAAGCCAACCAACGAGTGATCGAGGCATACCTCGGCAAAGCAAAGGGAGAGAAGGCATGAGCGCTCTTCTTGAAGTTAAAGATCTGCAAGTGGCTTACGGTTCGATTCTTGCTGTGAAAGGAGTATCACTCACCGTTAATGAAGGTGAGATTGTTACTCTCATTGGTTCTAATGGTGCTGGAAAATCGACAACCCTCCGCACGATTTCTGGATTGCTCAAGCCTAAGTCAGGAACTATTACTTTCCAGGGCGAACGAATTGATGGCAAGCATGGCCATGAAATCGTTGCAAAGGGCCTTTGCCAGTCACCTGAAGGTCGACGCATTTTTCCTCGCATGTCAGTCCGTGAAAATTTGGATCTCGGTGCTTTTTTGCGAAATGATAAAGAAGGAATCGAAGCCGATCGTGAAAGAGTTTTGGATCTCTTTCCACGGTTACGTGAACGCTATGAGCAAAAGGGCGGAACCATGTCTGGTGGCGAGCAGCAGATGCTCGCTGTTGCACGTGCGATGATGGGCGCTCCGAAATTACTCTTACTCGATGAACCTTCGATGGGCTTAGCACCAGTACTTGTAGATATGATTTTTGAAACCATTATCAAAATTCGCCAACAAGGAATTACCATCTTGTTGATTGAACAGAATGCTGCTGCGGCTTTAGAAGTTGCCGATCGCGCTTATGTTCTGGAATCAGGGTTAATCAAGATGAGCGGGAATGCTTCGGATCTTGCTAAGGATGAAGCCGTTACTAAGGCTTATCTCGGAGGTTAGTCCCTAGCGTTGCGCAAGAATGAGACAGGTGATGCGGGCGGTGCAAGTTCGCTCACCTTTGTCATTGGTAATGACGATTTCATAACTACACATCGTCTTTCCAAGTGAAATCGCTGTAGCGACGCCTGTAACCACGCCCTCTGTTGCAGATTTATGATGAGTAGCGTTGATGTCAACGCCTACGATTCTTCTCTCAGGACCGGCATGAAGTTGCGTTCCAATCGAGCCCAGGCTTTCGGCAAGTACCACGCTAGCTCCACCGTGAAGAAGTCCTAAAGGTTGGGTATTGCCTTCGACAGGCATTGTCGCGACGAGGCGTTGTGGGCTCGCTTCAACAATCTCAATGCCCATTTTCTTATCTAGGGCGCCACTTCCACGTTCGCGCAAAATCTCTAGGAAATCGGTTTTCTCGTTCATAAGCACACATCCTATCTTGCGGACATAGAATGCTGCCCATGGCCTCGCGATTATTACTTATTGATGGTCATTCCATGGCTTACAGAGCTTTCCACGCATTACCAGCGGAGAATTTCACCACCGCCAATGGGCAGCACACCAACGCGATATATGGCTTTGCCACGATGTTGATCTCCTTACTCAAGGAGCAAAAGCCCACCCATGTGGCAGTTGCCTTTGATGTATCCCGCAAAACTTTCAGAAGCGAGAAATTCCCAGAGTACAAGGCCAATCGAGCAAAAACTCCGGATGAATTTCGCTCACAGATGAGTTACCTTCATGAATTAGTGAGCGCTTTTGGGATATCTCAATTTGAGCTCGAAGGGTATGAAGCCGATGACATTTTGGCGACAATCTCTTCTAGAGCCGCACTATCTAATTTCGAAGTAATGATTTGTTCAGGAGATAGAGATACGTTCCAACTCGTTACCGAGAAAATTACTGTGCTCTATCCTAAACGCGGGGTGTCGGAACTGGCTCATATGACCCCCGACGCAGTGTTTGAAAAATATGGAATGCATCCTGCGAACTATCCGGATTTTGCAGCTTTGCGCGGAGACCCTAGCGACAATTTGCCTTCGGTGCCTGGCGTCGGAGAAAAGACGGCAGCTAAATGGGTGGTTGAGTATGGTTCCCTAAGCAACCTCATTGAAAAGTGTGGCGAAATTTCGGGAAAAGTTGGCGAATCGTTACGTGCCAATATCGAGATCATCCAACGCAATAGAGAGTTGACCCAACTGTTGCACGATGTACCGATTGACTTTGATATTGAATCACTTCAGTGGGATGGCGCGAATTCAGAGAAGATTTCGCCGCTCTTCGATAAACTTGAATTTAGAACTTTATTTGATCGGACAAAGCCCCTATTTGCAGATGGCTCTCAAGGGTCACCCGAGCCTGAACCGTTAGCGCTATTTGGTTTCGATGAGAGCGAAGATGTTAAAACTCCAGAAGAACTACAGAAAATTCTCGCAAACCACGTTGGCACGATAGCGATTGCTTATGAAATCGAAAACGAGAAGCTACATAAATACGCAGTGGCCTTATCGGAGGCAGAGGTCTACGTAGTGCATTCTGGCGCCATGGGGGATTGGGCAATCAACCCCAAGCTCCCCAAAATACTCCACGATAGTAAATCGCTTACTCGGGTTACTGAACTCGATGGCGTGGTATTCGATACTTCGTTGGCAGCCTATGTGGTAAATCCTGGCTCGCGCACTCAGGAATTAAACGATCTTGTCGAGCGTTGGGTGGATTCCTCTGCGCCACCAAATCTCGATCTACTTTATTGCGCGAGGATTCTTTTTGCACTTGAGAAATCTTTAAGCAAGGAGATGAAGGAGCGTATGGTTCTTGATTTATACGAGAATCTGGAGCTGCCTATCTCGCGCCTGCTTTCCAGAATGGAACGTAGGGGCATTGCCGTCGATCGTCTTGCCCTCGAGAAATTGCAGCTTTTCTTTGTAGGTGAAGTTGAACGTGAAACCCGCAGTGCTCATGACTGCGCAGGCCATGAATTCAATGTTGCTTCGCCTAAGCAATTGCAGGTTGTTCTATTTGATGAGCTCAATCTTCCTAAAACCAAGAAGATCAAGACCGGTTACACGACAGATGCCGAATCACTCGATTGGCTTTGGGCAAAAACTGAGCATCCGATACTTAAACATCTTTTGCGAATCCGTGAGACAAATAAACTCCGTACTACTATTGATGGATTACTGGTTGAAGTTAGTTCAGATAATCGAATTCACACGCATTTTCAGCAGACAGTTGCTGCGACTGGTCGCTTGTCATCCACTGGACCAAATTTGCAGAATATCCCGGTTCGAACGGATGAAGGGCGCAAGATTCGAGAGTGCTTTGTCCCGGCAAAGGAGTATCAATCTCTATTAACTGCTGATTACAGCCAAATCGAAATGCGCATTATGGCTCATCTATCTCACGATTCCCATCTTCTCGAAGCATTTGCCGCAGGGGAGGATTTACATTCGACAGTTGCCTCGCAAGTATTTGGCGTTCAACCATCAGGAGTTACTCCAGAGATGCGCCGTCAGATTAAAGCGATGTCATATGGGTTAGCTTATGGACTCTCTTCTTTTGGGCTTTCGGCCCAACTTTCGATTAGTCCTGGTGAAGCTCAAGGGTTAATGGATAAGTATTTTGAACGCTTTGGCGGAATTCGCGATTATTTGCAGAGTGTTGTTGAGCAAGCTCGAAAAGTTGGCTACACCCAGACCATTATGGGGCGACGACGATATCTACCCGACCTTAATCATGACAACCGTCAGCGTAGAGAAGTAGCCGAAAGAATGGCGCTTAATGCGCCTATCCAAGGTTCCGCTGCAGATATCATCAAAGTCGCAATGCTCAATGTAGAAAAGGCAATTGTCTCTGCAGATCTTAAATCTCGTTTACTTTTGCAAGTTCACGATGAATTGATTTTCGAAGTTGCAACGAGTGAAGAGAATGAACTTACTGAAATCGTCCGCTTACAGATGGGTAAAGCATTCCCGCTCGATGCTCCATTGGCTGTAAATATCGGGGTGGGTGTGAGTTGGAATGAAGCGGCGCATTAAGGCGCATTTTCCTTCGCAGGGGGTTTATCGGCCGCGCTCAATCTCGGAGTGCCGATTGAAAGAATCACTAGCCCACAAATAGTGGAGAGGGTAGTGATCCCTAAACATACGCGTGGCGAAATTGCTTGCGAGATCCAACCACCCACTGCAGCGCCAAAAGATGCGAAAGAACCTTCAACGGTCCATAACCATCCCAAGGAACCTGTAGCACTTCCTCGAGGTCTCACTGCTTCCATAACTTCCCAATAGAAAACTTGAAGTGCGCCACCGGAAAGTCCTAGAGCTGCGCCTACTAGAACCATGCTCCACCCAGGATAGGTGAATGCCAATGGGAGCGATGAGATAAGCCAGATGATGTAAGTGCGTTTAAAAACTACAAGTGATGATCTTTTCTTTGAAGCTAAACCACCGAGTAAGCCTCCAGCAATATTGAAAATTCCCATCGTGGATAAAACCCATGCGGTGCGATGGGGGAGATTTTCCAAAGTTGCAAAGGCTGGAACCGCAACTCCGAATGCACCCCAACCGAAACCAATAAAACAACCTTCGAGAGCCAAAAGTCGCATTGCTGGATGGCGCCAAAGCGGGGCTTCTTCCTTTATACGTTTCTCTGGATTCCATGTGCGCGATACGTGAGTGAGAGCAAGGCAACCTCCGCCAAGTGCAATGAGAAACGAGCAGAGCAGGAGAGCGCTTTCTGGATGCGATGAGAGCGCCAACGTCGTTGCAACAATCGGTCCGATTACTCCTGCTGCACTAATAATTGCTGTATCTAGTGCGTAAGCGGTTCGCAACTGCTCTGGAGCTAGTAGAGATTTCCAGAGCGGGCGAATAGATAAATTAATGGGGGGCGCACTTAGCCCAAGAATAAAAGCGAGCGCAAGAATGAGTATCGAGGAATGAGCGAAATTTAATATTACGAGCATTAGCGCATACCCTGGCACTAAGACTCGCAGCGGCCATTTCTGTCCGTAGTGATCTATGAGCGAACCTCTAATGCCAGAAGTTAAAGCGCCCGCCAATCCGTTGAGCCCAATGGCAAGGCCAGCGGTAGGGATGGAATTCGTCTCGTGAGTTGCTTTAAAGAAGATTGCAAGGGAAACCATGCCATAGGCAATTCGAGCGGGGAAAGCAGCCAATATGAGAGTTTTCACGTGTCGAACGCGTAAAAGGTCACGGTAACTTTTCATGAGAGCTAAGTGTACCTGCCCGAAATTGACCGCAGATAGGCAAAAACCGTACCCTTAGCCGCCCTATCCCTACTACTTTCTATCCCTACGGAGCAACTTGAGCACCTCACCAGTAATCGCAGTCAATGATGTTGGAACAGCCGAAGATTTTCTCGCCGCAATTGAAGGAACCATCAGAAATTTCAATGATGGGGACCTTGTTGAAGGCATCGTCGTACAAGTAGATCGCGACGAAGTATTACTTGATATTGGATACAAGACCGAGGGCGTAATTCCAGCCCGCGAACTTTCTATTCGCCATGATGTAGATCCAAGCGAAATCGTTAAAGTTGGCGAAAAAGTTGAAGCTCTAGTTCTTCAGAAGGAAGATAAAGAAGGTCGCCTCATTCTTTCCAAGAAGCGCGCGCAGTACGAACGCGCATGGGGAGATATCGAAGGCAAGAAAGAGCGCGACGAAGTTGTTATCGGTACCGTCATCGAAGTTGTTAAGGGTGGCTTGATCGTTGATATCGGGCTTCGCGGCTTCTTGCCTGCTTCACTCGTTGAGATGCGCCGCGTTCGCGACCTCACTCCATATATTGGCAAGCAGGTTGAAGCTCGCATTATTGAACTCGACAAGAACCGCAACAACGTAGTTCTTTCTCGACGTGCCTACCTAGAGCAAACTCAATCAGAATCACGCACCACATTCCTTAGCCAGCTCCAAAAGGGCCAGGTGCGCACTGGCGTTGTTTCTTCAATCGTTAATTTTGGTGCTTTCGTAGACCTTGGTGGCGTTGATGGTCTCGTCCACGTTTCAGAGCTTTCCTGGAAGCACATCGATCATCCAAACGAGGTTGTTGAAGTTGGCGACGAAGTTACTGTTGAAGTTCTCGAAGTTGATTTCGAGCGCGAACGTGTTTCTCTCTCACTTAAGGCAACCCAAGAAGATCCTTGGCAGGCATTTGCTCGCACACACACAATTAATCAGGTAGTTCCTGGACAAGTAACTAAACTCGTTCCGTTCGGCGCCTTCATCCGCGTCCATGAAGGAATCGAAGGGTTAGTTCACATTTCCGAATTAGCAGAGCGCCACGTGGAGATTCCTGAGCAAGTAGTTCAAGTTGATGATGAACTCTTTGTGAAGATTATCGACATCGATCTTGAACGTCGTCGTATTTCGCTCTCTCTTAAGCAAGCCAATGAAGGACATGAGGTCGAGATTGAAGCTTTCGATCCCACTCAATACGGAATGGCTGCGCGCTACGATGCTGAGGGCAACTTCATCTATCCAGAAGGATTCGATGCTGATTCCCAAGAATGGAAACCAGGATACGAAACTCAGCGCGAAGAGTGGGAACGTCAGTATGCTGAAGCGCAGACTCGCTTCATCGCACATAAGAAGCAGAAGGAGACAGCGCAAGCTGCTGATGCTGCTGCCGCAACGGTTGCTCCAGATGAGAGCGTCGTAGAAGTAGCCGAATAACACGAGAAAGTTAACGAGAAACCGCCTCTGCAGATGTTGCAAGAGGCGGTTTTTCATTCTCAGCGAGTAAAGTCCTCACCATGGTGGTTGTTGGTCTTACCGGAGGTATCGGCAGTGGTAAATCTATGGTCGGAGAACTCTTTGCAAGATTAGGTGCAGTAGTGGTCGATGCCGATCAGTTAGCCCGCGAATCTATAGACCGAGGCACCGATGGATTTGACCAAGTCGTATCGTTTTTTGGAGATTCAGTATTGAGTAATGGAGCCATAGATCGAAGAGTCTTGGCAGAGCGAGTATTTGCAGATGCCACGGCTCGCCGCAAACTCGAATCAATTATCCATCCGATCGTACGTTCTCAATTTCTGCAAGCAGTCGATGCTCTTCATGGCGAAGAAGTTCTGGTTTACGAGATTCCTTTGCTGGTCGAAAGTAGAGCAGAAGGACTTTTCGATTTCATCATCAGCGTTGAATGTGAAATTTCCATCCGATACGAACGCTTACGAGCGCGTGGCATGAGTTCGAATGAAATCGATAGCCGTATCGCCTCGCAAGCCACGGCTGAGGAACGAGCAGCTATCGCAGATTTGGTCATTACAAATAATGGTACGCAAGAGGAGCTATTGCGGGAGGTAGAGCGCATCTGGGAGTCGATTCTCCCGGCTCTACAACGCGCCAAAGGCTGACTCCTACTAGAGTGACGCCGTGCGGCCACTGAGCGATTTGCAACGCAGCGTTGAACCCTTTGAGGTCATTAGCGATTATGTACCAGCAGGTGACCAACCTGAAGCCATTGCAGAAATCACTCGCCGAATTTCTCAAGGCGTGCAGGACGTCGTTCTCTTGGGCGCTACAGGAACTGGAAAATCAGCGAGTACCGCTTGGCTTATCGAAAAGTTGCAACGTCCCACATTAGTTATCGCTCCGAATAAGACTCTCGCCGCGCAGCTGGTCAATGAATTTAGAGAGTTGATGCCCAATAACGCAGTTGAGTATTTCGTTTCATATTACGACTATTACCAACCGGAAGCTTATGTACCTCAAACCGATACCTTCATTGAGAAGGATTCGAGCGTCAACGATGAGGTAGAACGGTTGCGCCACTCAGCAACCAATTCGTTGCTCACTCGTCGCGATGTCATCGTAGTAGCGACCGTGTCCTGTATTTATGGTTTAGGTACGCCGCAGGAATATGTAGATCGGATGGTCAGGCTGCGGGTTGGAGATGAAATAGAACGAAATGTTTTGCTTCGCAAATTCGTCGATATTCAATATAGCCGTAACGACATAGCTTTCGAGCGAGGAACATTTCGCGTTCGTGGGGACACTATTGAAATTATCCCAATGTACGAGGAATTGGCATTACGCATCGAAATGTTTGGTGATGAGATTGAAAAGATCACGACTTTGAATCCACTGACGGGTGAGATTATCCGCGATGAAAGTGAAATGTACGTATTCCCTGCCACGCATTATGCGGCCGGGCCAGAGACTATGAAGCGGGCGATTGTTGATATCGAAGCGGAATTGGCTATTGCGCTGGAGAATTTCGAACGCCAAGGCAAGCTGCTCGAAGCGCAACGTCTCAGAATGCGAACAACTTTTGATATAGAGATGATGCAACAGCTTGGATTCTGTTCAGGAATCGAAAACTACTCGCGACATATTGATGGGCGCGCTGCGGGATCTGGGCCTAACTGCTTGCTGGATTATTTCCCCGAAGATTTTCTTCTGGTTATAGACGAATCGCATGTCACGGTACCGCAAATTGGCGCGATGTTTGAAGGAGATGCCTCCCGAAAGCGCACCTTAGTTGAACATGGATTCCGATTGCCAAGTGCGATGGATAATCGCCCTTTACGTTGGGACGAGTTTCTTGAAAGAGTAGGTCAGAAGGTTTTTCTCTCCGCAACGCCTGGTCCGTACGAATTGAACAAAGTTGATAATGATGTCGTGGAGCAGGTAATTAGACCTACGGGGTTAGTGGACCCCAAAATCATTATCAAGCCAATTAAAGGTCAAATCGATGATCTTCTTGCGGAGATCCATATACGCGCGCAAAAGAATGAACGCGTCTTGGTCACGACTTTAACAAAGAAAATGTCAGAGGATTTAACCGATTACCTTCAAGAACGTGGAGTAAGGGTTCGTTATCTGCATTCAGAAGTAGATACTTTGCGACGAGTGGAACTTCTCCGTGAACTACGTTCAGGAGAATATGACGTTTTGATTGGCATCAACCTTCTTCGTGAAGGTTTAGATCTTCCTGAAGTTTCCTTAGTTGCGATATTGGATGCTGATAAGGAGGGTTTCTTGCGTTCGGCGACTGCGCTCATCCAAACTATTGGGCGAGCTGCGCGTAACGTTTCGGGTGAGGTTCACATGTACGCCGACAACATCACTAAATCGATGGCCAAGGCCATTGACGAAACCAACCGAAGACGAGCTAAGCAGGTTGCCTATAACTTGGAACGTGGCGTCGACCCACAGCCTTTGCGTAAAAAAATTGCTGACATCACCGATTCCATCAATCGCGAGAATGAAGATACCGCGCAACTATTGGCCTCGAGCACTGGCAAGAATTCACGTGTGAAATCTCCTGGAATTGGGCTTCACGCTAAAGCCCCGGCATCTCTGCCGCGACAGGAGTTATTGGCGTTGATAGAGTCGCTCACCGATCAGATGAGGGCGGCAGCTGCCGATCTCGCCTTCGAGTTAGCAGGTCGCTTGCGCGATGAAATACGGGATTTAAAGAAAGAATTACGGGCGATGGAAACGGCGGGGGCTTAACAGTGATCGAGAAGTTAGTTGTACGGGGCGCACGAGAGCATAATCTCAAAGATGTTTCGATTGAATTACCAAGAGATGCGCTAATTGTTTTTACAGGGCTTTCGGGCTCCGGAAAATCAAGTTTGGCTTTCGACACAATATTCGCTGAAGGTCAACGTCGATATGTGGAATCACTTTCGGCTTATGCACGGCAGTTTCTCGGTCAGATGGATAAACCCGATGTTGATTTCATCGAAGGTTTGTCACCGGCCGTTTCGATTGATCAAAAATCGACTAACCGTAACCCTCGCTCAACAGTGGGAACGATTACTGAAGTTTACGATTACTTACGTTTACTCTTTGCACGGGCCGGTCGTCCCCATTGTCCCAAGTGCCAAGCGCCAGTTTCTCGGCAAAGTCCGCAGCAGATAGTTGATCAAATTCTCACTTTACCTGCGACTACCAAGTTCCAAATCCTGGCCCCGATAGTTCGTGCCCGTAAAGGTGAATTCGTAGATCTCTTTCAAGAGTTGGTATCGCAGGGGTATGCACGAGCTCGAGTTGATGGAGCGATTATCCAGTTATCTGAGCCGCCTAAACTTAAGAAGCAAGAAAAGCACACAATTGAAGTGGTGATTGATCGACTAAGCGCAAAGGCAGAGTCAAAGAATCGTCTCACTGACTCGATTGAAACGGCGCTGCGTTTGGCTCAAGGGATTGTTCTCCTTGATTTCGTCGATGCTAAAAGCGCGGAGAAAGAACGGACGTTCAGCGAGCATCTTGCTTGCCATAATTGCGAATTATCTTTTGAAGAGTTGGAACCTCGCTCCTTTTCATTCAATTCTCCCTTTGGCGCCTGCCCAGATTGTTCGGGTATCGGAACAAAATTAGAGGTAGATGAAGAACTTGTTGTGCCGGATGATTCAATCTCCTTGGCAGAGGGGGCAGTAGCGCCTTGGGCTTCTGGTCAAACATCTGAGTATTTCGCCAGGCTCTTGCAAGGTCTTTCTACGGAAATTAAATTCTCAATGGATACGCCCTGGAAGAAGCTCTCCTTGAAAGCGAAGGAAGCAATTTTGCACGGTTCAGATTACGAAGTACATGTTAAATACAAGAACCGATACGGACGTGTACGCAATTATTCCACTGGGTTTGAAGGCGTAATTCCGTTCATTCATCGTCGCCACAGTGAAACCGATAGTGATTACAGTCGCGATAAATACGAAGGGTATATGCGTCAAATACCTTGCCCCGTCTGCAAAGGTGCACGCCTTAAACCAGAAGTCTTAGCTGTAACTGTCGGGGGCAAAAACATCGCTCAAATTTGCGAGCTATCTATCGCAGACTGTGCAATCTTCCTCAAAAGTATCAAACTTAATGCGCGGGAAAGTCAGATCGCTGAGCGAGTAATGAAGGAAGTACATGCTCGCCTTGGATTCTTGCTCGATGTGGGGCTGGATTACTTATCATTAGAAAGACCAGCTGCGACCCTTTCCGGTGGAGAAGCGCAACGAATTCGTTTAGCTACTCAGATAGGTTCCGGATTAGTCGGTGTGCTTTACGTACTCGATGAACCAAGTATCGGGTTACATCAGCGCGATAACCGTAAATTGATTGAAACGCTGATCCGTTTACGAGATCTCGGTAACACTTTGATTGTTGTAGAGCACGATGAAGAAACAATTCGCGCCGCCGATTGGATAGTAGACATTGGTCCTGGTGCGGGGGAGCACGGCGGAAAAGTTGTGGTTTCTGGTGACTATAAATCATTATTAGCCTCAAAAGAATCAATCACTGGTGCCTATCTTTCCGGTCGTAAATCAATAGCGATTCCGGCTGAACGTAGACCTGTAGATCCTAAAAGGCGTTTGGTAGTTAAAGGCGCCAAAGAGAATAACCTCAAAGATTTGGAAGTCGGGATTCCTCTTGGAGTTTTTGTTGCCATCACTGGTGTGAGTGGGTCGGGAAAATCCACCCTTATCAATGACATCGTTTATGTAACGCTTGCTAACAAACTTAATGGGGCTCGTTTAGTACCTGGTCGCCATCGTTCAATCTCAGGCATAGACCTCCTTGATAAAGTTGTACATGTCGACCAATCTCCTATCGGACGCACCCCTCGATCCAATCCAGCTACCTATACCGGTGTCTTTGACAAGATTCGCGCTCTTTTCGCTGAAACTTCTGAAGCAAAGGTTCGTGGATATCTTCAGGGGCGTTTCTCGTTCAATGTAAAAGGCGGGCGATGCGAGAATTGTTCGGGCGACGGAACCATCACAATCGAGATGAACTTCTTACCTGATGTTTATGTCCCTTGCGAGGTATGCCACGGAGCTCGTTACAACCGTGAAACCTTAGAAGTTCATTACAAGGGTAAGACGATTGCTGAAGTGTTGGATATGCCAATTGAAACCGCTAGGGATTTCTTCGAAGCCGTGCCAACGATTTCGCGTTTCCTTAAAACCTTGTGTGATGTCGGGTTAGGTTACGTTCGATTGGGACAATCGGCCCCAACGCTTTCTGGCGGTGAAGCCCAGAGAGTTAAATTGGCTACCGAACTTCAACGTCGTTCCACTGGCCGCACAATTTACGTTCTCGATGAGCCTACAACTGGTTTGCATTTTGAAGACGTGAATAAATTACTCGGGGTCCTAGGACGCTTGGTTGATACAGGCAACACTGTTGTGGTTATTGAACATAATCTTGATGTAATCAAGTGCGCCGATTGGGTTATCGATATGGGCCCAGAAGGTGGTTTCCGAGGTGGCACGGTTGTGGCCGAAGGAACCCCAGAAGAGATTGCAGTTAACGTGGCAAGTTATACCGGTCATTATTTAGCGGAGATATTGGCCAGTAACCGAAAGAGTGCTGTGGCGGCACGCTAATGGCCGATCCCTTAAGTTACCGCCCGACTGATATTCCGATTCAACCCGGGGTTTATCGATTCTTCAATGAAAAGAACGAAGTGATATATGTAGGCAAAGCGATCAATTTGAAATCACGATTAGGGAGTTATTTCCAAAATAACCTCCCCGAGAAGACCTATCGCATGGTTCATGAAGCCGATCGCGTAGATTGGACAATTGTTGATTCAGAAATCAAAGCTCTTGCGCTGGAGTTTTCCTGGATCAAACAATATAACCCCGCTTATAACGTTCAATTTCGCGATGATAAGTCCTATCCATATTTAGCAATCTCTCTCAAAGATCAATTTCCCCGCATATTCATCACTCGTAAAAGTAAAAGACCAGGCGTCAAATATTTTGGTCCTTTCACCTATTCTTGGGCGCTGAAAAATACCTTTGATGTTCTTCTTAAACTTTTTCCCTTGCGATCTTGTACAGACAGCAATTTTGAGAAAGCTCAAAAATCAGGTCGGCAATGTCTACTGGGGGATATAGGTAAATGCGCTGCGCCTTGCGTGGGATGGGTGTCAGAAGATGAGCATCGTCAGCTAGCGCAGAAATTGGTCGGTTTTATGAACGCAGGACAAGGGGATGTTTTGCCGACGTTGCGAACAGAGATGTCGTTAGCGGCGCAGAACGAGGAGTTTGAGAGAGCAGCGAAATTCCGCGATCAGATTCAATCCCTTGAAAGAGTTTTGGAATCTACGGGGAGCGCCCTATCGGACACACTCACCGCAGATGTAATTGCTCTGCATCGTGACGGCGTGCATTGTGCGGGATCATTCTTTAGTATCCGTGGGGGTTCAATCAAAGGTTCACGCTCATGGTTACTGGATCAGAAAGCAGCGATTGAAGGAACTGATGAAATTACTACCTTGTTCGCGTCTGTTTATGGCGAAGCGAACGCCTCAGATATTCCTGCCGAGATTATCGTGAGTGAACTACCAGATGAGAAATCTTTACTAGAAGCGTGGTTAAGTTCTATACGCGAAAAGAGCGTAGAGATCAAAGTTCCGCAACGCGGAGAAAAACTTGAGATTCTCGCGACCGTGAAGAGAAATGCACAATATGCGCTTATAACCTTCGTCAACAAACGTTCAAGTGATGCAGCATTCAATGGGCGCGCTCTCATAGAACTTGAGGAGGGCTTGCATCTTCCTAAACCACCTCTGAGGATTGAATGTTTCGATATTTCTAATATTTCGGGAACCACTGTCGTGGCATCTATGGTCGTATTTGAAGACGGGGTTGCGAAGAAAAGTCAGTATCGAAGGTTCATTATCGATACATCAACTGCATGGGATGACACGCGAGCGATGCATCAAGTGCTGACTAGACGTTTGAGACGATTGGCTAATGAACGAAACGTTGATCCGCTCGAAGTGATGGAACAAGGTGGAAAACAAGAACGTTTTTCTTACCCTCCTCAGCTGATAATTGTGGATGGTGGTGTGCCACAGGTAAACGCAGCCCGACGGGCTTTCGATGAAGCAGGGGTTACCGATATCGCACTCTGTGGTCTGGCAAAGCGGTTGGAAGAGGTGTGGTTGCCGGGGAATCCAACCCCTGTGATTTTCCCGCGGACAAGTGAAGCTCTTTATTTACTGCAGAGAATTCGCGATGAAGCCCATAGATTTGCAATCACATTTCATCGCTCAAGACGTTCCAAAGCGATGTTGGAATCTACTTTGGATGACATTAGCCAACTGGGCGAAGTGCGGAGGAAAGCGCTTCTTACCCATTTTGGTTCGGTGGCTGCGATCAGACGAGCAAGCGTTGAAGAGATTGCATCTATCCCTGGTATCGGTGAAAAAATTGCCACTCTTGTATACGCCCATATCCAAATCAGTGCGGATATAGGTTTTGATGCTCAGAGTGGCGAAATTCTTGAAGGTTCTTGACAGGTATAGCAGGATTACTAACTATGAGCTCTAAACGCGAGGTTCTGATCTTGACCGGAATGTCAGGTGCAGGTCGATCTACGGTCGCGCATGCTTTGGAAGATTTGGGATGGTATGTAGTGGATAACGTCCCTGCTTCACTTTTGCCTTCCCTAATTTCGCAAACCGAAAGCCCTGAAATCTCATCTATGGCTGTCGTTGTCGATGTTCGTAGCGGTCGATTTTTTGATGAACTTACTTCTTCTCTTGCAGCACTTAACGCAGCCGAGACCGAGCATCGTTTACTTTTCTTAGATGCTACGGATCAAGCGTTAGTTCAAAGATTTGAATCGACTCGTCGGCCTCATCCACTACAGGGTAGTGACAGAATTTTGGATGGTATCGCTCGCGAACGAACGCGTTTAGATGCCTTGCGCTCTAGCGCTGATGTTGTTATCGATACGACAAACCTAAATGTCCACCAACTTGAAAAACGCGTCGGCGAAATCTTTGCCTCAGGACAAACGCAGGCGATGCGCATCAACGTTCTCTCATTCGGTTATAAATATGGAATTCCAGTTGATTCGGATTTAGTAGTTGACTGCCGCTTCATTCCTAATCCGCATTGGAATCCAAGGTTACGTCCCCTCACTGGAACATCCCCAGAAGTGAGTGCTGCAGTTCTTGGAAGCGAAGGTGTTGAGGAATTTGTAGATGCATACGTTGCTGTAGTTCTGCGAATGGTTGAAGGTTTTCTACGTGAAGGAAAGCGTTATCTCACCTTGTCAGTGGGATGTACTGGCGGCAAGCACAGAAGTGTTGCGATAGCCGAAGCAATCGCCCAAAGACTTACTGAATCGCGAGCAAGTAGTGCAATTGATGCCTTTGCAGTCCATCGCGACATGGGGCGCGAATAGTGCAACCCAAGGTAGTTGCGTTAGGCGGTGGGCACGGTCTAGCTGCAACTTTAAGTGCTTTGCGCCCGTTGACATCATCGATTACAGCGATTGTTACCGTGGCAGATAATGGTGGATCAAGTGGTCGGTTACGACAAGAATTCGACATCTTGCCGCCAGGGGATTTACGCATGGCTTTAGCGGCATTGTGTAGCGATGACGAATGGGGAAGAAGTTGGGCTCAAATTTTACAATATCGTTTTTCAGGTGATGGATATTTGAGTGGTCATCCCATAGGCAACCTTCTACTCGCATCACTCTGGGATAGAGATGGTGATTTTGTTACTGGGTTAGATCGCGTTGGCTCATTGCTGCGAGTGATAGGGCGCGTACTTCCGATGTCGACAACCCCATTAGATATCGAGGGAACTTTCATCACTTCTGTTGGTCGCGTTGTTGTTCGAGGTCAGAAGGAAGTAGCTACAGCTAAAGGCAAGTTAGAGTCTCTGCGAATCTTGCCTGAAGATGCACCTGCGCGCCCCGAAACTCTCGAAGCTTTGGCAGATGCCGATTGGATAACTATGGGCCCCGGTTCTTGGCTATCTAGCGTCCTGCCTCATTTATTGCTCCCTGCGCAACGTCAAGGATTGGTTGAGAGTTCAGCAGGAAAGATTGTGCTGTTAAATTTGGATGCACATCCGAGCCAAGGCGGAGATGAGTATGCAGGGTACGCAGCAGAGGAGCATCTGGAGTTAATGCAGCTCTATGCACCATCTCTACGCGTGAAATTTCTCGTAGCCGATCCCAGCATCGTCAGAAATCGCAGCGCCCTCGAAAGAAAGGCCGCTGATTTAGGGGCACGTTTAATAATCGCCGATGTTCGCCAAGCCCCCGGAAGCGTTCATCATGATGAGAAAAAATTAACTTCTGTTTTGAGCCACATCATGAGCGATTCCCTGATTGGATAGCCCAATGGCAATGACATCAGCGGTTAAAGATGAGCTCAGCAGGCTCTCAATCACAAAGCCTTGCTGTCGCAAAGCTGAAGTTTCCGCGCTTCTTCGTTTCGCCGGGGGGCTCCATATAGCCTCAGGCAAAATCGTCATCGAAGTTGAATTAGATGCAGCTCATAGCGCTCGTAGGTTGCGTAAAGATATATCTGATATTTACGGTCATGAAAGTGAATTAGCGGTCTTGTCTTCAAGTGGATTACGAAAAGGTAGTAGATACGTTGTACGCGTGGTGCAAGATGGTGAAGCCCTCGCACGACAAACAGGTTTAGTTGATGCAAATGGTCGACCAGTTCGAGGCCTACCGCCACAAGTTGTTTCTGCATCGATCTGTGATGCTGAAGCTGCATGGCGCGGAGCATTCATTGCTCATGGTTCACTGACAGAACCTGGTCGATCCTCTTCACTTGAAATTACCTGCCCGGGCCCAGAAGCGGCGCTAGCACTTGTCGGTGCAGCGCGCAGATTAGGCATCGCCGCAAAGGCACGTGAAGTGCGCGGAGTCGATCGAGTTGTTATCCGTGACGGTGACGCTATTGGAGTGATGCTTACACGTTTAGGTGCTCATGAATGTGTTTTGGCGTGGGAAGAACGTCGCATGCGCCGAGAAGTGCGCGCAACGGCTAACAGACTTGCCAATTTTGACGATGCGAATTTACGTAGATCTGCGCGTGCGGCAGTTGCTGCCTCGGCGCGGGTTCAACGCGCGATGGAAATTCTCGGGCCGGAAATTCCCGATCATTTGCAAGAAGCTGGGCAATTACGAGTTAATCACGGACAAGCCAGCCTCGAGGAGTTAGGTTCTTTAGCTACGCCACCTATGACCAAGGATGCAATTGCAGGAAGAATTCGTAGATTGCTCGCGATGGCAGATAAACGCGCCTCTGAATTGGGAATTCCAGATACAGAGTCCGGCCTCTCCCCAGATTTACTCAACTAAGAGCGGCTGATAAGGTTGGGTCATCCCCAACGACGTGGCTACTTTTGAGCCCACCCTGGGAACCCACTAAGCGAGGTTTATTGTGACTGCTGTTGGAATTAATGGATTTGGACGTATCGGCCGTAACTTCTTTAGAGCGGCTTTAACTTCACCCGAGATCGAGATCGTCGGAATCAACGACCTTACAGATAACGCCACTCTGGCGCATCTACTTAAGTACGACTCAATTTTGGGCCGCTTGGGGCTAGAAGTTACCCACACCGCCGACACAATTACTGTGGGTGGCAAGACAATTAAAGTTTTTGCAGAGCGTGACCCAGCCCAATTACCTTGGGCAAGCGTGGGCGCCGAGGTAGTCCTTGAATCCACAGGGCATTTCACCAAAGCCGCTGATGCAGGTAAGCACATTAGCGCCGGTGCGAAGAAGGTAATTATTTCAGCTCCAGCTTCTGATGAAGATATAACAATAGTTTTGGGCGTCAATGATGATAAATACGATCCTGCCAACCATCACATCATTTCAAATGCTTCTTGCACAACCAACTGTTTAGCCCCGATGGCAAAGGTTCTCAATGATGAGTTCGGAATCGTTCGCGGTTTGATGACAACGATCCATGCTTACACCAACGACCAGGTAATCCTTGATTTCCCACATAAAGATCTTCGCCGCGCTCGTGCTGCAGCGACAAATATCATTCCTACTTCTACTGGCGCCGCCAAAGCAATTTCATTAGTTCTGCCTGAACTCAAGGGCAAACTTGATGGTTATGCCCTACGCGTGCCAGTACCCACGGGCTCGGTAACTGACCTCACTGTTGAATTAGCTAAAGAGGCAACTGCAGCAGAGATCAACGCAGTCATGAAGGCCGCAGCAAATGGATATCTGAAGGGTATTTTGTCGTACACAGAAGATCCAATTGTTTCTTCGGATATCGTTACTGATCCATCTTCTTGCATATTCGATTCAGGCCTTACTAAAGCCGTTGGTACAACGGTCAAGGTTGTTGGTTGGTATGACAACGAATGGGGATACTCAAATCGCCTTGTTGATCTCATCAAGTTGGTAGGCCGCAGCCTCTAATGAGTTCCTTGAATACTCTTGAAGTATCAGGCAAGCGAGTATTCCTTCGGTGCGATCTCAATGTTCCATTGAAAGATGGCGTAATCACTGATGATGGCAGAATTCGTGCATCGTTGCCCACTATTAAGTTCTTGCTTGATGGTGGTGCAACGATCGTCATCGGCGCACACCTTGGTCGACCAAAGGGCGAAGTTAAACCTGAACTTTCTCTCGCTCCCGTAGCTCAACGTCTTGCGCAATTGCTCGGAACTCCTGTCGATTTTGCGGAATCAATCACGGGCGCAAAGGTGCATCTACTCGAAAACCTACGTTTTAATAACGCTGAAACAAGCAAAGATGATTCTGAGCGATCTATTTTTGCTCGTGGATTAGCCCAACTAGCAGATATTTATGTCGGTGATGGTTTCGGCGCAGTTCACCGTAAACACGCATCGGTTTTCGACTTACCCGCGCTATTACCCCATGCTGCTGGTTTTCTTGTTGCTGCAGAAGTTGAAGTCCTGAGAAAACTTACGCAAAATCCAGAACGTCCATACGGAGTGGTTCTAGGAGGCGCGAAAGTTTCAGACAAGATTGGCGTCATCTCCAATCTGTTGGACAAGGTGGATGTTCTGGCAATTGGCGGGGGAATGGTTTTCACCTTTCTTGCTGCCCAAGGTAAGGAGATTGGTAAATCACTTGTTGAGGTTGATCTCATCCCCACAGTAAAAGATTTGATCGCACGTGCATCCAGCCTCGGGGTAGCTCTAGTGCTGCCTACCGATATCGCCGTTGCAACTGAGTTCTCTTCAGATGCTAAGGCGAAAATTGTGAACGTTGATAACATTGGAAAAGATGAAATCGGGTTGGATATCGGACCAGAGTCAGCACAAACTTTCTCGGAAGCGATACGTTCATGCAAAACTCTTTTCTGGAATGGGCCTATGGGTGTTTTCGAATTTTCAGCTTTCGCTCATGGAACTAAAGTTGTTGCAGAAGCTTTGACCGGCGTCTCTGGCATCTCTGTTGTAGGTGGTGGCGATTCAGCGGCAGCGGTTCGAACCCTCGGGTTTGCAGATACAGATTTTGGATACATTTCTACGGGAGGCGGAGCTTCCCTGGAGTATCTAGAAGGAAAAGAACTCCCTGGTCTATTGGCACTTGGCCTCTAGAACCAATTTAGCGAACTCTTAGGTAAGGAGCAGAAGATGCGTAAACCACTTATGGCGGGCAACTGGAAAATGAACCTCAATCATCTTGAGGCGATTGCAGTAACGCAGAAGTTGGCTTATAGCCTGGAGGACAAAGATTTCGATGCCGTAGATGTAGCGATCATTCCGCCATTTACCGATATTCGCTCGATACAAACTCTTGTCGATGGCGATCGATTGCGACTCACTTATGGAGCGCAGGATCTTTCGCCGGAAGCTCAAGGTGCCTTCACTGGGGATATCTCAGGTTCGATGCTTTCTAAATTGGGTTGCACCTATGTGTTAGTTGGTCATAGTGAACGCCGAGCAATTCATGGCGAAGACGATGCACTTCTCAACCGCAAACTTAAGGCTGCTCTAGCCAATGATCTGATTGCGATCTTTTGCGTCGGCGAAGAACTACCTATTCGTGAATCGGGAACACATGTTTCACATGTAGTGCGTCAACTCCGCGCAGGATTAGCCGGAGTAACAAAGCCGGAGATGAAAAAAGTTGTTATTGCATACGAACCCGTATGGGCGATTGGAACAGGAAAGACTGCGACACCTCAGGACGCGCAAGAAGTATGCAGTGCAATTCGCGGCGAAATAGAAGAGATTGGTTCGCCAGAGATTGCCTCTGCAATGCGAATTCTCTATGGGGGATCTGTGAAATCGGCCAATATCGCAGAAATCATGAAAGAGGGCGATGTAGATGGCGCTCTTATCGGCGGAGCGAGCCTAGATCCAGAGGAACTCGCGAAAATCGTCAAGTTTCATATTGCTGGCTGATTTACAGTATCCTGTCGCTCTACAAGAAGGCTAAGGGGTTGTGAAATGAAGCTAGGGCTCTCCATTCTGCTGGTTGTCACCAGCGTTCTGATGATTCTCCTTGTCCTTCTCCACAAAGGTAAGGGAAGCGGATTATCCGATCTCTTTGGTGGTGGGGTTTCTTCCAACTACGGCGGTTCATCAGTCGTTGAGCGCAACCTCGATCGCATCACAATCGTTGTTGGTGGTCTTTGGTTCGCAGGTGTCGTGGCCCTAAGTTTGGTTCTTAAGTAAACGCCCGAAAGAATTATTAACAAGTACTAGCAAGAACCAAGAGGAGTAAAAATGGCAGGCGGAAGCGCAATTCGTGGAAGTCGTGTCGGTGCTGGCCCCATGGGCGAAGCCGAACGCGGTGATTCGATCGGTCGTTTTCAAGTTTCCTACTGGTGTTCCAATAAGCATGAGACTCGTCCATCATTTGCTGAGGATGGAACGGTAGTTGTTCCTGATGAGTGGGATTGTCCACGTTGTGGTTTCCCAGCCGGACGCGACAAAGCTAATCCGCCTAGCCCAGTGAAGAATGAGCCTTACAAAACGCACTTGGCTTATGTTAAAGAGCGACGCACCGATGCAGAGGGAGCAAAGATCCTTGATGAGGCTCTACGCAAACTTCGTGGAGAAGACGACTAAATAATTGCTCGAGCGGCCTTTAGTATTTGTGCCGCACCTTCACTTCGATCGCGCATATGCAAACGCGCAACAGTGAAATCACGCGAAGATAGAGCCTGCGCGTCGCCGAGTGCTTGAGCCATAATCAAAGTTTGGAAAGTTAATTCCGTTCCTGGAATTTCTAAATCATTTTCGCTCTCGGCAGTAATCTGCAAGAAGACTCCATTTTGCTGACCACCTTTATGGAACTGGCCAGTGGAATGGAGGAAACGCGGGCCCCAACCAAGTGTTACCGGCCGCTCTGATTTACTAGCTAAAACGGCTCGCAGCTGGCCTAGTTCTCGATCCGCTAATCGATCCGCATAAATCATGATTGCCAAATAGCCATCAGCAGAAACTGCATCGATAAGCTGCGTCAAAGTTTCTTCGATTGACTGTGCATTCGCGAAAATTTCCACAGCGCCATCAGTCGCTGTGGGGGTAAAAGTTGGAAGTTGGCCAGACCATTGAGCCAATAGCGTGGATGTTTGGTTCTTGGCTTCAGTGACATTTGGTTGATTAAATGGATCGACTCCAATTGCGAATCCGATCAACGCAGTTACCCATTCCCAAAAGATGAAATGTGCGCCGAGCTGCGCTTCTACAACTAAATCGCGATTGCCAGAGAATGCGATGGAGAAATGTTTACCGGCCACGGGCGCTGAATCTGATTCGATAACTACCGGGAGTCGTCCTACGAAATCTTTACCAGTTGATTCCGCAATGAGTTGTTCGATCCAATCTGAAATACCTGGAAACTGGGAGGAGGAATCATCAAAAGAAAGGTATTGGTCGGCGTGATAGGAGAGCAGATAGGCCGCAGCTACAGCTGGAGAAGTAGCCCCTTGAAAAGTCGCAACGGCATCGGATGCGCTATCAAGCAACAAAGAGACATCTACGCCCATGAGGGCAGCCGGCACTAAGCCAAAAGCAGTTAATGCACTGAAACGTCCACCTACATTGGAGTCAGCGTTGACCACAGTAAATCCTTGAGATCTGGAATCTCTATCTAGAGGTGAATCGGGATCGGTAACAATCACCATGTGATCGGCAGGATTTAGGTTTGCATTGATGAAAGCCTGCGTGAATAAGGCCCGTTGTGAAGCAGTTTCAATAGTGGAGCCCGATTTAGAACTGACTACAACAACCGTAGTTGATAGATCGCAATCTAGGGCCGCGGAAATATATTGTGGATCGGTACTATCTAAAATAAAGATCTTCTTGCCGAAAGCGCCAGCGATTACTTCTGGGGCTAGGGAAGAGCCGCCCATTCCGCAGAGAATTACATGTGTATGGGATCTGAATCTCGCAGCGAGCGCATCAAGTTCTGGAAGTAGGTCTCGTGAAGTTTCCGGAAGGTCCACCCAATTAAGTCGCATCCTTGCTTCATCTTCGGCGGCGCTTCCCCACAGAGTGAAGTCCTTCTTGGCCAGCCGAGCGCTAGCTTCAACTAGCGCATGAAATTTTGAATCCAGAAAATCAATCTTGGAGATGTAAGTCCCATGTAGATGAATCATTTGGAGATCGCCGATGAAACATTAGAAAGGAGTTCATTCCAAGCTTGCTCGAACTTCATGACCCCATCGATTTCTAAGGCTTCAGTAACGTGGCCGAGATTGATGCCCAAGGCATCAATTTTCGCCAGAACTTCTTTAGCAGATACGAAGTGGTCACGAATTCGGCCGTGATTGTCAGCGCCATGATCGATGACGGCGTCTAAAGTGGCTTGAGGCATCGTGTTCACAGTGTGTGTATCGAGCAACTGCATGACATATTGGGTGTCATCGTAGGCAGGGTCTTTTACGCCGGTGGAAGCCCATAGTGGTCGCTGCATAGAAGCTCCGAGAATGTGTAGGCATTGCCAACGCGCTGATGCCTCTACTTGCAAGAAAGCTTCATAAGCAAGAACGGCGTTGGCGATCGCTGATTTTCCGCAAAGTTCTAAAGCTTGCGAGGTACCAATACTTTTGAGCTCTTGGTCAATCGCAGTATCGATACGACTAATGAAAAAGGATGCAACTGATGCAATACCAGTGAGTGGCAAACCATCGGCAACTCTTTTTTCCAAACCGGCGATAAAGGCATCCATCACTGCTTTGTATCTATCAACGGAAAATATCAGCGTGACGTTGACGCTAATTCCCTGTGCAATGAGAGCAGTGATTGCGGGCAACCCTTCGAGGGTTGCAGGTACCTTGATCAAGGTATTGGGGCGGGCGACAATCTTCCATAGGAGTTCACCCTCAGAGATAGTCGCAGCTGTATTGCGCGCAGAGCGAGGATCAACTTCAATGCTCACCCGGCCATCAATCCCAGAAGTATTGTGGAAGATTGGTGCGAAAAGATCGCAAGCCGCTCGTACATCATCTGTAGTGAGTACGCGGACAACTTCATCCACGCTAGAAGATTTCCATTTCTCGATATCTGCTGCGTATTCGGCGCCTTGAGAGATAGCGTTACTAAAAATACTTGGATTAGTTGTAACTCCCACCACTCCATCATGGGCGATGCGATGGGGGAGAGAGTGTTTATCGCTTCCTGCAATTTTGGCGCGAGAGAGGTCATCAAGCCAAATTGATGTACCGGCAGATGAAATTGCACCTACGCTCACGGCAAGATTTCCTTAACTTTTGCAACTACCGCTTCAGGAGTGAAACCAAATTCGCGAAAGAGAATAGACGCTGAAGCAGAAGCACCAAAGCGTTCGAGGGAGATAGATGCGCCGTTATCACCGACGTATTCACGCCAACCTTGTGCGATTCCGACTTCGATACTTACCTTGGTGGGAACAGCTTTGGGAAGAACGCTTTCACGATATTCGGGGGATTGTTCTTGGAACCATTCCAGGCAGGGTGCGCTCACAACGCGCGTGGAGATTCCTTCTTCTTCCAGAATCTTTGCAGCGCTGACAGCTAATTCAACTTCTGAGCCGGTAGCAATCAATATTGCTTGCGGAGTTTTTTGGGAACCTTCTTTGAGGATGTAGGCGCCTTGAGAGACGCCCGTTTTTCCGTGGCTCTGAGATCCATCCAGAACAGAGAGGTTTTGACGAGATAACAACAGGGCGCAGGGTTGATCACGTGTGATGATTTCTTTCCATGCGGCAGCAACTTCGTTTCCATCTGCAGGACGGATGACTGCCAAACCTGGTATTGCACGCAGCGCTGCGAAATGTTCGATTGGTTGATGCGTAGGTCCATCTTCTCCGACACCGATGGAATCGTGCGACCAAACAAAAGTAGTACCAAGACCCATGAGCGCAGCTAAACGAACTGCTGGGCGCATGTAATCGCTGAAGACTAAGAATGTGCCAGCAAAAACTCGGGTGAGCCCGTGCAAAGTAATTCCATTAAGAATCGAACCCATAGCATTTTCGCGAATTCCAAAATGGATGATGCGCCCATAGGGGTTGGCACCTTTCATGGCGCTAGATGCGGGCAGGAATGATCCGCCACCTTCGATAGTGGTGTTATTGCTTTCTGCTAAATCAGCAGATCCACCCCAGAACTCTGGAAGTGATGTGGCAAGAGCCTGGATAACATCTCCAGATGCTTTCCGTGTGGAAACCGAAGCGCCAACTTCAAATGATGGGAGAGATGAATCCCAACCTTGAGGTAGTGCGCGAATTGCTAGACGTTCTAAAAGTTTGGCTTGTGCAGGGTTACTTGCTTTCCATACCTCGAAGCGTTCATTCCAAAGTGTATGTGCCGAAATTCCACGATCTTTAACTTTGCGCACGTGAGCGAGTATTTCTTCAGGCATCGCAAAATGCTCTTCAGGATTGAGACCGAGCAATTTCTTTGTTTCGCTAATCTCGGTATCGCCTAAAGCGGAGCCATGCGATTTTGATGTGCCTTGTGCCTTAGGAGCTGGCCAGGCGATGACAGTTTTCAATCTAATTAGCGTTGGACGCGCAAGTTCTGCTTTGGCCGCGATGATTGCCATATCGAGTGCAAGGTGATCGACGTTGCCGTCAGATGCAGTGGCAACTTCGATGACATGCCATCCGTAGGCGCGATACCTAGCAGAGACATCTTCAGTAAATGCCACGTGCGTATCGCCTTCAATTGAAATTCGATTGTCATCGTATATAACGTTGAGCGAACCGAGAGCTTGCGTCCCTGCGAGTGAGGATGCTTCAGCGCTGACACCTTCTTCTAGGTCCCCATCCGAACAGATCACCCAGATGTTATGGTCGAAAATACTTTCACCTACGGGCGTTTTAGGATCTAGAAGTCCGCGTTCAAATCGAGCTGCCATCGCCATTCCGACACCATTTGCGATTCCCTGACCGAGCGGCCCGGTGGTTGTTTCAACGCCTGCAGTGTGGCCGTATTCAGGATGGCCCGGAGTTAATGAACCCCACGTGCGAAATGCCTGGAGATCTTTCATTTCTAGACCGTATCCGCTGAAAAAAAGCTGGGTATATAAAGTGATAGATGAATGACCGCAAGAGAGTATGAATCGATCTCGACCTAACCATTGTGGATCAGATGGGTCATGCACCATATGTTTGTGAAAGAGAGCGTATGCCACAGGCGCCAATGCCATAGCGGTACCAGGGTGGCCGTTACCAACCTTTTGCACCGAATCCATAGCGAGCGCTCGAGCATAAGCAACTGCACGAAGGTCTAGTTCGGTCCATTCAGGTTTATTCTGATTCATTTCGCTCTCACTTTGCTACTAAATGGATTCGCCATGCGCCGATCCACACTAAAGTCACGCCAATGAGGTGTGCCCCAACCAATAATTCAGGAACTCCTTGATAGAACTGAATGAATCCAATAGCGCCTTGGCCCAAAGATAAGAGAAGAAATATGAGTAATCGTTGCTTGAATAAAGATCCCTTTGTTGCACGAAGGTATAGGTAAATACTCAGAAGCATCAATGCGATGACTAATCCTGCATGTATCCAGGCGATCAATTGGATGCGTATGTGGAAGCGCGGCGCAGACCAGTCTCCTGCATTGGGACCACTGCCGGTAACGATAGTGCCTACGATAATCACCAACGTTGTTAGAGCTAAGTGAGCTCGAGTGAAAATAGGTTGAGGCAATTTGCTGATTTCATTTGGCGCAGTAATTAAATTACGTCGTTCAAAGAGCGATGTACCGGCTGCGATAAGAATTATAGAAAGTAAGAAATGTCCTGCTACAGGAATTGGATTCAGATGGGTGAGAACTGTGATGCCGCCTAGAGGAATTTGCGCGAAGATTCCTAGGAGTTGAAAAATCGCGAGAGTGCGAATGTCCCGTCGCTTCAAATACCGCACTGCAATCAGTACTGCTACCGAAGAGAAGATGAGAACAAATGTGAGTAAACGATTTCCAAATTCGATCCACGCATGAACTTGGCCTTGCACTTGATCGGGTACCGGTTTAATTGATCCGGGCGTGCATTCGGGCCATGTAGGACATCCCAACCCAGAGCCAGTGAGGCGAACAGCGCCGCCCGTGACAACGATTGCGCTTTGCAGAAAGAGCAGCAAGCCTAAAAGCGGGGTGAGCGCCCGTTCAATCTCTTCGCGTCTCATGCTCGGTAGCCTAAGACCAGTAGAAGGGGAATGATTGGAGCCCACCTATTGGCATGGCTGTGGCCCGCGACACCTGCGCTCAAGTGGCGATTTAAGGGGAATTACGACACACTTCTGTTGTGAAAAACAAGGGCGCCGTGGGCCATGATGATCCTCGTACTCGAGACCTTGTCGCACGCTCAATTCTGGAGAATGGGCCTAGTAGCGCCGCAGTTCTCGCCAATCGCCTAGGGCTTACGCCGGCTGGGATCCGCCGTCATCTTGATGCTCTTTCCCACGATGGAATCGTTGAAGGACGTGAACCCCGCACAGGTGCCAGCAATATTTCTCGGGGTAGAGGGCGCCCATCCAAAGTATTTCTCATGACCGATAACGGTCGAACTAAATTTGAACATTCCTATGATGACCTTGCAGTGTCGGCCTTGAAATTCTTAGCAGAGGAGAATGGTGAAGCTTCCATTGACGCATTTGCGCGTCGACGTGGGGATGAAATGCTTCGAACTCTTACTGCAGGCAAGGGTGCAAATTCTTTAGAAACTTTGGCATCAGCACTGAGCGCTCAGGGATATGCCGCCACAGTTTTAGCGCGCGAAAATGGGGATGAACTTTGTCAGCATCATTGTCCGATCGCGCACGTTGCTTCCGAATTTCCCCAACTCTGCGAAGCCGAGACCGAAACTCTTTCCCAATTGCTCGGAACCCATGTTCAACGTTTAGCAACAATCGCGCATGGCGATGGAGTCTGCACGACATACATACCGCGTTTACAAAATAAATCCACTACGGGAGGAAAAAGATGACGATTGCGCATCCTGAGCTAGACGGTATCGGAAAATATGAATTTGGTTGGTCCGATGTTGATACCGCTGGCGCCAATTCGCGACGAGGTTTGAGCGAGGAAGTTGTGCGTAATATATCCGCGCTGAAATCCGAACCTCAGTGGATGTTGGATATGCGCCTTAAAGGATTATCTCTCTTTGGCAAGAAACCGATGCCTACCTGGGGTTCAGACCTCTCTGGAATCTTCTTTGACACGATTAAATATTTCGTCCGTTCAACTGAAAAACAAGCGACAACTTGGGATGACTTACCGGATGAAATTAAGAATACTTATGATCGTTTGGGAATTCCAGAAGCCGAAAAGCAACGTTTGGTTTCTGGGGTTGCAGCACAGTATGAATCCGAGGTTGTCTACCACTCGATTCGTGAAGATTTAGAGAAGCAAGGCGTTATATTCCTTGATACCGATTCTGGACTCAAGCAACATCCAGAGCTATTTAAAGAATATTTTGGAAGCGTTATCCCGGTAGGCGATAACAAGTTCGCAGCTTTGAATACCTCAGTTTGGTCGGGCGGATCTTTCATTTATGTTCCTAAAGGAGTACACGTCGATATCCCATTACAGGCGTATTTCCGTATCAATACCGAGAACATGGGGCAGTTTGAACGCACCTTGATCATCGCTGATGAGGATTCCTATATACATTACGTCGAAGGTTGCACCGCTCCGATTTATAAATCTGATTCTTTGCACTCGGCAGTTGTTGAAATCATCGTCAAGAAGGGTGCGCGAGTTCGTTATACGACAATTCAGAATTGGTCTAATAACGTTTATAACTTAGTTACCAAACGTGCCACTTGTGCTGAGGGTGCAACTATGGAATGGATCGATGGAAATATCGGGTCTAAAGTTACGATGAAGTACCCAGCTGTCTTTCTCTTGGGGCCTCATTCGAAAGGCGAAACTCTCTCCATCGCTTTTGCGGGAGAGGGACAACACCAAGACGCAGGCGCGAAGATGGTTCACGCTGCTCCTTACACATCTTCAACGATTATTTCTAAATCAGTTGCGCGTGGTGGTGGCCGAACTTCCTATCGAGGGTTAGTGCAGATTCAAGAAGGCGCTCATCATTCCAAGAGCACCGTCAAATGTGACGCTTTACTCGTTGACACAATTTCACGTTCTGACACATATCCGTATGTAGATATTCGCGAAGATGATGTCTCGATGGGGCATGAAGCCACGGTTTCCAAAATTAGCGATGATCAACTTTTCTATCTAATGTCCCGTGGTTTATCGGAAGATGAAGCAATGGCCATGATTGTTCGTGGATTCATTGAACCGATTGCGCGTGAGTTACCAATGGAGTACGCCCTCGAACTTAATCGTCTTATCGAACTTCAGATGGAAGGTGCTGTCGGTTAATGCCAACTCTTACAAGTAATTATCTAGCGTTGACCGGGCGGGAAGAAGCTTGGCGTTTTACGCCACTAAATCGTCTTGGTGGGCTACACGATGGCAGCGCAAGAATTTCAACCGAGCAATCGTTGAATTCGTCCGATGAGCTACCTCAAGGTGTTTCCTTTGCAATGGTTTCTCAAGATGCTTTGTCGCCTGCCACGCAATCTGACGATGTAATTGTTCAACGCATCCACGGAAATGTTACGCAGATCGCCTTATTGAAGATTGCAGCTAATTCTCAGGTCGCTCAACCGATTCTGCTCAACCGCATTCACAATCAAGGTTTTGAAGCTCAATACTCCCAACTGCGGATTGAAGTGGGCGAAAACGCGCATGCCACCGTGATTATCGAAAATTCTGGCGCTGTCATCTTGGGCGAAGATATTGAAGTATTTATTGCCCCCGGTGGCAATCTCAAATTCGTCACTCTTCAAGAATGGTCCGATGGTTCAGTTTATGCGGCCCGTCACCATGCCAATATTGGTAAGGATGCGACCTTTGATTCAATCACCGTAACAGTGGGCGGTTCGCTGGTGCGCATTTTGCCTACGATCGAATTCTTAGCTCCCGGAGCTAGCGCTGCGCTCTCTGGAGTCTATTTCGCAACTGCGGGGCAACATTTCGAACATCGCATACATGTCAATCACGGAGTTCCAAAAGCCAAATCCCGCGTAAATTACAAGGGAGCGTTAGCAGGCAAAGAAGCGCATACGGTCTGGATCGGAGATGTTTTCATCCGTGCAGCCGCCGAAGGCACTGATACCTATGAACTCAATAGGAATCTTCTCCTTAGTGATGGAGCACGAGCCGATTCAGTTCCCAATCTCGAAATTGAAACAGGAGAAATCGTAGGAGCTGGGCACGCCAGTACTACGGGGCGATTTGATGATGAGCAACTTTTCTATCTCATGTCGCGAGGAATTCCAATGGATGAAGCTCGCAGGTTGGTAGTCCGCGGGTTTTTCGCTGAGGTAATTTCTCAAATATCTAATGAACAAATTGAAGAGCGCTTAATGGCCCGTATCGATGACGAACTCACAAAGGCGGGTGCTTAATATGAGTGATTTCTTTCTCTCTGATCTAGCGGAGAACAAGCCAGTAAAACTTGAAAAAAATGGTCAATCTATCTGCGTGACACGGGTTGGCAATGAAGTTTTTGCAGTTTCGGATATTTGCTCGCATTCAGATGCTTCCTTATCTGAAGGTGAGTCATCGAATATGAAGATCGAATGCTGGCTTCACGGAGCTGAGTTCGACCTTCGTACGGGTGAAGCACTCACTTTGCCAGCAGTAACTAAGTTGGATACATATCCAGTCCTAATTGACGGAGATTCCGTCACCATTGAGATTTGAAACGTCAGCAACGAGAGATGAGGAAATAATGAGCACATTAGAAATTCGCGGACTAGAGGTATCGGTTATCACCGAAAAAGGGCCGATTGAGATTTTGCGTGGCGTTGACCTGACGATCAAGTCAGGTGAAACTCATGCGATCATGGGGCCAAATGGTTCAGGTAAGTCCACCCTTGCGTATTCGATTGCTGGCCATCCTAAATACACAATCACAGCTGGAACAGTGACGCTCGACGGAGCTGATGTTCTCGCTATGAAAGTGGATGAGCGTGCGAAAGCCGGGCTCTTTCTTGCAATGCAGTACCCAGTAGAAATTCCTGGAGTCTCCGTTTCAAACTTCTTGCGTACCGCAGCAACTGCTTTGCGCGGAGAAGCTCCTAAATTGCGTACATGGGTAGGCGAAGTTAAAGCTGCCATGAGCGCCCTCAACATGGATGCATCTTTTTCCGAGCGAAATGTGAACGAAGGTTTCTCAGGTGGCGAGAAGAAGCGCCATGAGATTATGCAATTGGAACTTCTCAAGCCAAAAATTGCAATTCTTGACGAAACAGATTCCGGTTTAGATGTTGATGCGTTGCGTATAGTTTCCGAAGGCGTCAACCGCGCAAAAGCATCCAACGAGATGGGCGTTCTGCTTATTACCCACTACACGCGAATTTTAAGATATATCAAACCCGATTTCGTGCACGTATTTGCCAACGGTCGAATCGTTGAAGAAGGCGGACCTGAACTCGCAGATAAACTTGAAGAGAAGGGTTATGCCGAGTACGTCGGACTCTAACCACGTATTTACAATTACAAATGACTCTCAATATCAGCGCTATCAAGAAGGATTTTCCGATCTTTGAACGGAGTATCCGGGATGGCAGAAAGTTAATCTATTTGGATAGCGGCGCCACAAGCCAAAAGCCAAATGTAGTTATCGATGCTGAAGGAGATTTCTACAGGTTCAGGAACGCTGCAGTTCATCGTGGGGCGCACCAACTAGCTGAAGAGGCTACAGATGCTTACGAAGGCGCACGAGCGATTGTTGCGCATTTTTTACACGCAGATGTAGATGAAATCGTATTTACGAAGAGCGCCACAGAGAGCTTGAACTTGCTCTGCTATGCAATTGGTAGCGCTCCACTAGGGAATATCTTCCATTTACAAGCGGGCGATCGGATAGTTGTTACCGAAATGGAACACCACGCAAACTTGGTCCCTTGGCAACAATTGGCTAAAAGAACTGGGTGTGAGTTAGTTTGGTTCGACGTTGATTCGAATGGGCGATTAGATCTTTCTAATATCGATTCTTTGATTAACGACAGAACTAAAATTGTCGCGCTGACACACCAATCAAATGTTCTCGGAACTATAAATCCTCTCTCTGAAATATCTAAACGGACGCACGAAGTTGGCGGACTTTTAGTTTTAGATGCCTGTCAATCAGTTCCGCACATGGCTGTTGATGTGACAGGGCTCGACATCGATTTCTTAGCGTTTTCTGGTCACAAAGCTTTAGGACCGACAGGTGTAGGTGTCTTATGGGGACGCTCAGAGTTGCTGGGTCAACTGCCGCCCTTTCTCTTCGGCGGATCGATGATTGAAACTGTGACTATGACAGATTCGACGTGGGCACCAGCACCTCGCAAATTCGAGGCTGGTGTTCCCAACATGGCGCAAGCTGTTGGCTTGGGAGCCGCTTTGCAGTACTTAACGAAAATTGGCTTAGACAATATTCATGAACATGAAATCTCCCTCACTGGGGATTTAATAGCCGGGTTGCAAGATATCTCTCATCTGAAAATCTTTGGACCCACAGATTTGCATTCACGAGGTGGCGTTGTTTCTTTCGCCGTAGATGGCATACACCCACATGATCTCGGCCAATATCTGGATTCGCAAGGAATCGCTGTGCGAACTGGTCACCATTGCGCATGGCCGCTCAATCGCAAATTAGGGGTAGCAGCAACGACAAGGGCATCGGTTTATCTTTATAACGAGAAGAGTGACATTGATGCGCTGATCAACGGAGTTATCGCGGCCAAGAATTATTTTGGGGTCAAGGCATGAACCTTGATCACCTGTATCAAGAGGTAATTCTTGATCATTACAAACATCCCCAGAACAAAGGGTTGTCCGTCGCGAAGGATGTTCAAGTTCATCATCTAAATCCAAGTTGCGGTGATGAACTGACGTTGAACCTCAGCATGATTGAAGGAATTGTTAGCGCAGTCACTTGGGAGGGCGTTGGGTGTTCTATTTCCATGGCTAGCGCCTCAGTGATGTCAGGTTTGCTTCTTGGCAAAAGCACAGACCAAGCACAAATTATCTTTGATTCATTTTTGACGTTAATGCAAAGTAAAGGTACCCAGAGCGGGGATGAAGAAGTTTTAGAGGATGCGGTCGCGTTTTCAGGGGTCTCCAAGTACCCGGCTCGTATAAAGTGTGCACTCTTGGCATGGATGGCCTACAAAGATGCCGCCCTGCAGATTGCAAATCGAACTGCTTAATCACTCTGTTCGTTCAATGCACGGCTAACGAAAGGTACGGGAATGGTTGCAAAGGTAGATGATGTGACTGAGGCGATGAAGGATGTCGTTGACCCGGAGCTAGGTATTAACGTTGTAGATCTTGGCCTTATTTACGATGTCATGGTTGATGAAAGTAATATCGCAATATTGAATATGACTCTCACATCCGCGGCCTGCCCTTTACAAGATGTCATCGAAGATCAAACTCGACAAGCTTTAGCCAATCTCACCAGTGATGTGAAAATCAACTGGGTATGGATGCCACCTTGGGGCCCAGATAAAATCTCTGATGATGGAAGGGACCAGCTTCGCGCACTAGGTTTCACGGTATAACCGATGTCAATGCATGCCAATTGGCAGAGTTTGCGATCAATGACGGCGGATCCTTCCGTCAAGAACCAAAAACTCAAACCTGGGACAGTCCGTAGGATTTTGCATTTCGCAATTCCCTATAAACTGCAAATTGTATTCTTTTTAATTACCGTTGTTATCGACGCAGTATTGGTTATCGCTTCGCCATTGTTACTTCGCAAACTCATTGATGAAGGCGTAATCCCGCGCAATGGTTCTCTCGTTACGCAATTAGCTCTCGTTGTAGGTTTGTTGGCGATTGCAGATTCCGTGATGAGTGTTATAGGTCGTTGGTATTCCTCCAGAATTGGCGAAGGGTTGATTTACGATCTGCGCTCACTCGTTTTTGCCCATATTCAAAAACAGTCAATCGCTTTCTTTACCCGCACTCAAACTGGCGCGCTAATTTCGCGCATCAATTCGGATGTTATTGGCGCACAGCAGGCATTCACTTCCACGTTATCGGGGGTCATTAGCAATGTCGTTAGCCTGGTGCTGGTCATCGCAACGATGCTTTTCCTGTCGTGGCAGATCACAGCAGTTTCGCTCGTTCTGCTCCCGCTCTTCTTAATACCTACTAAATGGGTGGGTAAGAAGTTGCAAGTCTTAACGCGTTCTTCATTTCAGGTAAATGCGGAGATGTCGAGCACGATGACCGAACGTTTCAACGTTTCGGGTGCTTTGCTAGTTAATCTCTATGGGGACCCTGAACGCGAAAGTGCCTATTTCTCCTCTCGTGCTCGACGGGTTGCTGATATCGGAATTTCGATAGCGTTACTCAATCGCTTATTCTTCGTAGCGCTCACTAGCGTAGCCGCGGTTGCCACCGCATTTGCGTATGGAATTGGTGGTCACCTTGCGATTTCTGGATCAGTAAGTGTCGGAACTCTCCTTGCAATTACTGCACTTCTTGCAAGACTCTATGGACCATTAACGGCGCTTTCAAATGTTCGAATCGATGTAATGACTGCTCTATTGTCCTTTGAAAGAGTTTTTGAAGTGCTTGACCTCGAACCGATGGTTGTAGATTCGCCAACAGCTATAGATATTCCGACCCCTTCACCGGGTGTTGAGTTTCGTAATGTAAGTTTTGCTTACCCTCGAGCAAATGAAATTTCTCTTGCCTCTTTGGAATCGGCCGCAAAGCCGGAAACAGTAGACAGTGGCAAAGTATTGAAATCGATTACTTTCACCGCTGCACCCGGAACGATGACCGCTCTTGTAGGTCCATCGGGAGCGGGAAAAACAACGATAAGCGCTCTAATCCCACGTTTATATGATGTAACGGAAGGGGCAATTTTAATAGGTGGAGTAGACCTTCGTGATCTTAAACTTACTTCGCTCCGATCCTCCGTTGGAGTTGTAATGCAAGATGCTCATCTTTTTCACGAAACTATTGCCGAAAACTTGCGTTATGCCAATGCTGATGCAACAGAGGCGCAAATGAAATCTGCCTGCGAATCTGCGCGGATCTGGAGTTTGATTGAATCATTACCCAATGGTTTAGAAACAATGGTGGGAGAGCGCGGCCACCGCCTTTCTGGTGGCGAGAAGCAACGGCTTGCTATCGCGCGTTTACTGTTGAAGTCACCTGCGATCGTGATTCTAGATGAAGCTACTGCTCATCTGGATTCAGAGAATGAAGCGCTTGTTCATGATGCCTTGCGCGCTGCCCTGAAAGGACGCACGAGTATCGTAATTGCGCACCGATTGAGTACCGTGATGGAAGCAGATCAGATCCTGGTACTAGAAAACGGATCCATCGTGGAACGCGGAACCCATGAAGAGTTGGTGCGAGCCAAAGGGTTATATGCCGAACTTTATAGCCGGCAAGATTTATCTGGACCTGCGCAAGAGAATTCGAGCGTAGAAGATTAGCCCTGCAAAGAATATCCACTGCAATGCGTAGGCCATGTGCGGACCATCGGTAAGTTCTGGAAGTTCTACTGGAACTTCGGGCGCCATCGATGCGTCGGAGACTGTTAATAGATCCAAGTAGAAATTCTCCGTGTCGTATGTAACTTTGCTCTGCGCATTCCATTGAGGAATCAATTTCCCATTTTTTCCTGAAGGTATTGCGAAAAATGATCCTTGGGGGAGCGAGTAATCGAGGCGAACTCTGCCTGTGATTGTGACTGTTGCAGAAATGGTTGGTGGCAGAGTGGGTGGAGTGGAGGCGTTGAAGCCAGGTGGAATCCAGCCTCTATCAATCCAAAAGGTTAGTCCAGATTTTTCGTGGAAGAGCGTAAGTAGATCGAAACCATATTTACCTTCGAAATAGCGATTACGCAAAAGAATTTGATTGGAAGAATCAAAAGCGCCTTGGACAGTTGTTTGCCGCCACTGAGCGACAGTCAAGTTCTTGATGACGCTAGCAATCATCACGGGAGGTTGCGATACGTGCGAAGCTATCAGAGCGTTATTTGCATGACGATCAACGCCTCTCTGATATTGCCAGTGACTGGCAACTAAACACAGGAGTATGAGAGCGATAGCGAGGGTAGAGAGGAAGATCCCGTAGGGCTCTTTCCTGTGCTCTTTAGGTAAGGCTTTGACGCGTGTCATCGATGAGTGATGTTCCGGGGCTTATTTTTTCGCGCCCAGCGTTAGCAATAACGACAGCGAAGTATGGAAGAAAGACTGCTCCCAGGAGGAAGAACCATCGGAACGGGCTGGGAGTTATGACTGCAGCAATAAAGCAGGCCGTTCTCACCATCATTGAGATGAAGTAACGACGTTGGCGACCAGGAAGATTCTCGCTCAAACTTATCTGTGCCGAGGTGATGTCATGGATTTCATCGGGCATGTGACAACCCTAGGCTCTTGAAAGATTTCACGCATCTTCGATATAGCTAATTCGGCGTGGAAATTCCTACTTACGCTCGAGTAGCCAGTAAGTTCTACCCATGGAATCTCCGATCGCTCTGGTGACAGGTGGCAACCGGGGAATTGGCTTGGCGATTTCCTCGCAGTTGCAGAAAGAAGGATTTAACGTCGTCATTACCTATAGAACGGGCAATGCACCTGCTGGTTTTCACGCAGTGCAGATGGATGTCACATCATCTGAAAGCGTTGATGAGGCATTTACGATCATTGAGAAAGAATTCGGTATCCCAGAAGTGATTGTTGCCAATGCTGGGATTACTAAAGACACTTTAGTTCTGCGGATGAGCGAAGAAGATTTCACAGAAGTTTTGGATGCCAATTTAACCGGTGCTTTCCGAGTAGCTAAACGAGCCACTAAAGGTTTATTGAAGCTCAAGCGTGGTCGGTTGATTTTCGTTGGGTCAGTTGTAGGAAGCATCGGCGCGGCAGGCCAAGTGAATTATGCCGCGAGTAAATCAGGCCTAATAGGCATGGCTAGATCTTTTGCGCGCGAATTAGGTAGCCGAGGAATTACTGCAAATGTCATAGCGCCAGGGTTCGTTGAAACCGATATGACGGCGGGCTTAGATGAAAATCGACGCGCTGAAATTGCAGGTGCAATTCCCTTAGCCAGGTTTTGTACGAGTGAGGAGATTGCACATGTAGTTGCATTTGTAGCTTCTTCACAAGCTGGATATATCACAGGGGCGTTAATACCAGTTGATGGCGGATTAGGAATGGGGCACTGAGATGGGGTTACTTTCAGGAAAGAACATTTTGGTGACAGGGGTCTTAACTGATGCTTCCATTGCTTTCCATATCGCCCGTTTGGCCCAAGAAGAGGGAGCAACCGTTGTCTTGAGTTCGTACGGTCGCGTACACCGTTTAACAGAGCGTATCGCTGGGCGTTTGCCGCAATTGGCTCCGGTCATCGAGTTAGATGTGTCTAACGATGAAGATTTAGCAGCGCTGGCTGATCGAGTACGCGTGCACGTTCCTACCCTTGACGGTGTTGTACATTCAATCGGATTCGCACCCGAAGCAGCTCTTGGTGGAAATTTTCTCAATACCCAATGGGCGGATGTTGCTACTGCTCTTCAAATTTCAGCTTTCTCGTTGAAGTCGTTAACTATGGCCGCTCGCCCGCTCTTCAATGGAGGGGCGTCAGTCGTGGGTCTGGATTTCGACGCGAGCGTTGCATGGCCTAAATACGATTGGATGGGCGTGGCCAAAGCGGCACTTGAATCAACCTCACGTTATCTAGCTCGTGATCTAGGTCCAGAGAATGTTCGCGTCAACCTTGTCGCAGCGGGTCCGATTAAAACTATCGCTGCAAAATCAATTCCAGGATTTGAAGAATTTGAACCAATTTGGAACCAGCGCTCTGCCTTAGGCTGGGATTTCAGCGATCCAGTTCCAGCGGCCCAAGCTGCCATAGTTTTACTCTCAGATTGGCTGCCAAAAACAACGGGCGAAATATTGCACGTTGATGGAGGAGTTCACGCGATCGGAGGCTAAATATCAGCCTTCCTGCCTTGGATTTCCACCTTTGCCGACCTTCTAGTACCCTAAGCGCCAAGACCAGTGGCCTAGCCACTGCAAGAGGAGTTACCGCTCCCACCTACCTTGCCCAGGCGAGAGGGTTCGTCGAAATCCCTTGATGGGTTTTCTTGCGGTTTCTTTTCTAGCAGCGACTTTTCTACTGACTAGCACAGAAGCGCAAAGGAGTTTTTATCACAACTGAAGCCCGCATCAATGATCGAATTCGCGTACCCGAAGTTCGCCTCATCGGACCAACCGCTGAGCAAATTGGAGTCGTGGATATCGATACCGCATTGCGAATGGCAGATGAGGCTGGCCTCGACCTAGTCGAGATAGCCCCTGACGCAGTTCCACCCGTGTGCAAGATCATGGATTTCGGAAAGTATAAGTACGAAATTGCACAGAAGGCCCGGGAAGCGCGACAGAACCAAACCCACATCGTGGTTAAAGAGGTTCGGATGCGACCAAAGATT
>WLOP01000001.1 GCA_009699205.1 Actinomycetota bacterium | reverse complement strand
TAATTAGAACGATCAACCGGGAGCAATGGTCCTCGGTAGTGGTTTACGGATAGTCCTTGTCACACAAGTAGAACTCCGTTGACTTCGATCGAAGATTCATTAGGTCTCTCGAGTTGATCGAGAACAGGAGCGACCCATGGAGGGTCAAGAAATTTCGTCTGCCGTTGCAATCATTGATAACGGAAAATTCGGAAAAAGAGAAATACGTTTTGAAACTGGGCGCCTAGCCCGTCAAGCAGGAGGCAGCACCGCTGTCTACTTAGATGACGAAACTATGTTGCTTTCAGCAACAACAGTATCTAAGCAACCAAAAGATCAATTCGACTTCTTCCCACTTACAGTGGATGTTGAAGAGCGCATGTACGCAGTTGGCCGCATTCCCGGATCATTCTTCCGTCGCGAAGGTCGTCCGTCGGAAGATGCGATTCTCACATGCCGTTTGATCGACCGACCATTACGTCCATCCTTTGTTAAGGGTTTACGCAATGAGGTTCAAGTTGTCGTAACAGTTATGGCCCTTAACCCAGATCACATGTATGACGTAGTTGCAATCAACGCCGCATCCATGTCAACACAATTAGCAGGATTGCCATTCTCTGGCCCAATCGGTGGCGTTCGCGTTGCATTGATTAAAGGTCAATGGGTTGCATTCCCTGATCACTCACAGCTTTCAGAGGCAGTCTTCGACATGGTCGTTGCAGGTCGCGTAAGCGGCGATGATGTTGCGATCATGATGGTTGAAGCAGAAGCAACTGCTCAAACAATTGAACTCATCAAGGGTGGAGCGCCAACTCCTACTGAGGAGATTGTTGCCCAGGGACTTGATGCCTCAAAGCCATTTATCCGTGCACTCTGTGAAGCTCAAGCCAAGGTTGCTAAAGCTGCAGCAAAGCCAACAGCTGAATTCCCCATCTTCTTGGATTACCAAGATGATGCATTCGCTGCGGTCTCAGATTTCGCAGGCAAGGATCTCGCTAAGGCGCTGACAATTGCAGGCAAGCAAGAGCGCGAAACAGAGACTGATCGCATCAGTAAGGCAACTAAGGAATCACTCGCAGCCACATTCGAAGGTCGCGAAAAAGAGATTCCAGCTGCTTTCCGTTCTCTGACCAAGAAATTGGTTCGTCAACGCGTATTGCGCGACAAGATTCGTATCGATGGACGCGGATTGCGTGACATTCGTGCGTTATCTGCAGAGGTAGAAGTAATTCCTCGCGTTCACGGCTCAGCAATCTTCGAACGCGGAGAGACTCAGATTCTTGGTATCACAACGCTGAACATGCTCAAGATGGAGCAACAGCTAGATACGTTAAATCCTGAGAACCATAAGCGTTATATGCACAACTACAACTTCCCACCATATTCAACTGGTGAGACTGGTCGCGTAGGAACACCAAAGCGTCGCGAAATTGGTCACGGAGCGCTTGCTGAACGCGCACTCGTCCCAGTATTGCCAAGCCGCGAAGAATTTCCATATGCGATTCGTCAGGTTTCTGAAGCTCTAGGTTCAAATGGATCAACGTCCATGGGTTCTGTCTGTGCTTCAACCCTTGCTCTCCTTAATGCTGGTGTGCCACTTCGTGCGCCAGTTGCTGGTATTGCTATGGGTCTTATCTCTGATGATGTTGATGGCAAAGTTGAATATGTTGCTCTCACAGATATTTTGGGAGCAGAAGATGCTTTCGGAGATATGGACTTCAAAGTTGCCGGTACACGTGAATTCGTCACCGCACTTCAACTCGATACGAAGCTCGATGGAATTCCTGCATCAGTTCTTGCCGGCGCACTCCACCAAGCAAAAGAAGCTCGTCTAGCAATTTTGGATGTTATGGCAGAAGCTATCGACACTCCAGATGAGATGAGCCCATTTGCCCCAAGAATCATCTCGATCAAGATTCCTGTGGATCAAATCGGAGCGGTTATCGGACCTAAGGGAAAGATCATCAACCAGATTCAAGATGAAACTGGCGCTGAAATTTCTATTGAAGATGACGGCACCATTTATATCGGTGCAACTGATGGGCCAAAGGCTGAGGCTGCTCGTGCTCAAATTAACGCGATAGCTAATCCTCAAATGCCAGAAGTGGGAGAGCGTTACCTCGGTACCGTTGTAAAACTTGCTGCATTCGGCGCATTTATCTCGCTATTGCCAGGTAAAGATGGCTTGCTCCACGTCTCGCAAATTCGCAAGATGCATGGCGGAAAGCGCATTGAAAACCTTGAAGAAGTGATGAAGGTGGGCGACAAGATTCAGGTGGAGATTGGCGAGATTGACCCTAAGGGCAAGCTCTCGTTGGTCCCTGTCCTTGAAGACGTTCCGGCTTCTGAGTAACAAAGGTGAGTGTTAGACGCACAGTTCTATCTAGCGGCCTGCGTATCGTTACGGAGGAAGTCTCTTCGGTACGCAGCGCTGCGATAGGAATTTGGGTCAATGTAGGTTCTCGTGATGAAACCCCGGCAGTTGCCGGGGCTTCTCATTTTCTGGAACATTTACTTTTCAAAGGAACCACCACAAAAAGCGCGTTAGAAATTTCTTCCGCTATCGAATCTGTGGGCGGCGAAATGAACGCTTTCACCAGCAAGGAGTACACCTGCTTTTACGCACGTGTAATTGATACCGATTTACCGATGGCCGTGGATGTCGTGGCCGACCTAATCACCTCTTCATTAGTTACAGCCAACGATGTTGATGCGGAACGTAAGGTAGTTCTTGAAGAGATTGCAATGCGCGATGACGATCCGAGCGACTTAGTTCATGATTTATTCTCGGATACGTATTACGGTGATATTCCTATCGGTAGATCAATTTTGGGTTCAGTTCAGTCAATAAATGACATGTCACGTAGCGCAGTTTATAACTACTACAAGAAGCGTTATCTGCCACAAGATCTTGTCGTTGCTGTAGCAGGAAACATTAAGCATAAAAGGGTTGTTGAAATGGTGGAACGTGCACTATCTCGAGATGGTTTCTTGGATGTCAAAGGAACGCCACAAGTGCGCCCAGATACACCTATCAAAGTGAAATCCCAACAATCGGTTGGATTGATAAATCGCAAGACAGAGCAAGCACATATGTTTTATGGGCTAGCAGGCGTTGCGCGCAATGATGATCGTAGATTCACCATGGGAATTCTTTCAGCTGCTCTTGGTGGCGGGATGTCTTCGCGACTTTTCCAGGAGATTCGTGAAAAACGTGGACTTGCATACTCGGTGTATTCATATGCTCAACAATTTGCTGGCTCAGGCCTATTAGGTTTCTATGCTGGTTGCCATCCATCGAAGGCGATTGAAGTAGTGGAGATTATTCGCGAAGTACTTGCCGATGTGGCAGATAATGGAATGACGCACGAAGAGATTGAACGAGCCAAGGGCGCGGTCAGAGGCTCCTTGGTATTGAGCCAAGAAGATTCAGGTTCGCGGATGAGTCGAATAGGTAAGAGCGAGATCGTTTATGGTGAAATTATGAGTTTTGATGAGATTTTGAAGGAAGTTTCAAGCGTTACGCCAGAGGCGGTACGTAAAGTCGCTGGCGAATTCCTCCTCAATAGACCTACCCTTGCTCTCGTAGGTCCATTTAAAGATGGCAAGAAATTTGAAAAGGTTCTGGAGGGCTAAGTGGGTATCAACGTTGGCGTTCTTGGCGCAAAAGGCAGGATGGGTGCCGAAGTTATCGGCGCAGTATCTTCTGCCATTGATTTGGATCTTGTTTCTCAGTTAGATCTCGGCGATGATCTTAATCAATTAGTCGTAGCGAAAGCTTCAGTTGTTGTTGACTTCACCACGCCAGATTCGGTGATGGGTAACTTAGAGTTCTTGATTTCCCACGGCATACATGCCGTCGTAGGAACTACTGGTTTTGATGAAAAACGAATAAGTAAAGTCAAAGATCTCTTGGCAGCACATCCCAAGGTTGGTGTGCTGATTGCTCCAAATTTTGCACTTGGTGGCGTCCTGATGATGCAGTTTGCAAAAACCTCTGCAAAGTATTTCGAATCTGCTGAAATTATCGAACTTCATCATCCCGATAAAGTTGATGCTCCTAGTGGAACAGCTGTACGGACTGCCGAATTAATGAATGCGGCCCGCAAAGAGGCCGCACGTGAGTCCATGCCTGATGCGACGAAGAGTTCATTAGATGGCGCTCGTGGCGCCACGCTCGGAGATATTCCCATTCACTCAATTCGCCTACGTGGGTTGGTTGCACATCAAGAAGTACTCTTTGGTGGGCCGGGTGAAACTTTATCAATTCGCCACGATTCTTTAGATCGCGTGGGATTCATGCCTGGAGTCCTTCTTGGAGTACGTGGAGTTTCCCAGCACCCAGGACTGACCTTTGGCCTCGAACATTTTCTCAATCTATAAAAGGAGCGACCATGAGTAAAGAAATCACCATGTATTCAGCCGATTGGTGCGGAGATTGCCGCCGATCTAAGCGACTGTTGGATTCGTTGAATGTCGAGTACACAATTATCGATGTCGAGACTGATCCTTCTGCCGCCGCTAAAGTTGTCGAAATCAATGGGGGAGCGCAATCAATTCCTGTAATCGTATTTAGCGATGGCACCCACCTAACGGAGCCATCTGATATGGCCCTCACGGCTAAATTAGAAGCGATTTCTATAATCTAAGATGGTAATCGCTAAGAAGCTGCTCGTTGGTCTCCTTTCATTTCTTGCCTGGATTTTGCTCTCCTTGGCGATTTTATGCACTTCTGCCACTTTGGCTTTAAATGGGTTAGCTCAGAGCGGTAAAACGACTACCTCGATATTACAGAGCGTCTCTACAACTCCTAAAGCGATTGATTCTATTTTTACAGAGATCGTCAAAGGAGCAGATCCAAAAGTTGCGGCAGAGTTAGAAAAGAATAAAGCAGAGATTATCAAAGTAATCACATCCCTGACAGGCTCTGCCGAGATTCAAGGCGCTATTGCAACCTCACTCGATGCCCTTGCCCAAGGAGTTCTTAACGGCGACAAATCTGTAAGCATTGATTTTTCTAAAGTTGCCGGGCTGGTTGCAAAAGAGATTAACAAGGCCGCCAAGAGCACCGTTGTTAATACCAAAGATCTCGATATCTTGAAGCCAAAGGTTATAGATATCTCCAAAGAATCTACGGTAATAAGTGATATCCGCGCCAAACTTCGATTTGGCACTTATGCCTGGGTGCTCTGGGCATTCATCATGTCGATTCTTTTCTATCTCAAGAGCGAGAGCGTATTGAAAAAAGCTGGAAGGCAATTGTTATCCGTGGGACTGCCAGCAATCATCTTGCCCTCGATTGCTCCTCTAGTCATCCAGCAATTTGCTATCCCGGATTACGCAAAAGATATTTTTCCAAAAATCGCTGCCCAGATTACTGGACCTGCGTTGAAATTTGGAGCGACTCTTTCAGTTATTGGGCTCCTGTTCTTGGTGGTACCAGTAGTTATGGCCCGCTATAAAAATCGTTTAAGCGAAACGGTAGAGCAGGGCTGAACTTACCGCGGCGCAGATAACCGCCACAGGGAAGGGCGCTTTGAGGCTAAATGCGATCAAGGCAACGCCAACGCCAAATGCGCGATGATCGATATAGAGATTAGTTTTTTCAGCAAAGGTTTGAACTCCAACTAATGCGCTCAGCAAAGCGATCGGAATTAAGTTATTGATTTTTTGCATTCGCGGATGAGAGAGATATTTAGCTGGCATTGATTGTCCCGAGTATTTGAGTGCAAAGGCAATGGCGCTAGTTCCGATGACGCCCCACCACATGGCGCTCATGATTTTCGCAATCCTATGAGTACTGCCACCCCGGCTGTTGCAATTATTGGAATACCTGCAGGCACAAGTGGAGTGAGAATTAAAGCTAAAGCCATTGCGCTAATTGCCAGTGCCCGGTCTGCATTAACTTTTAAGCGCGGCCAGACAAGGCCCAAGAATGCTGCTGGTACCGCCGCATCCAACCCCCAAGCCGCTGGATCTCCCATTGCTTGAGCTCCGAAGGCGCCAATCAAAGTAAATATGTTCCAAAAAATGAAGACACCAAACCCAGTAAGCCAAAATCCTGAACGCATCGCATCTTCTCCGCGCTCTTGTTGAGAAAGCGCGACAGCAGTTGATTCATCGATTGTGATTTGTGAAGCGATAACCCTTTTGATTCCTCGCACTTTGAGCAAAGGGGCCATTCGTAATCCATAGAGCCCATTGCGCAAGCCAAGTAAGGATGCGGTGGCAATTCCACTCAGCGCACTTCCTCCGGCTCCGATAACGCCGATGATCGCAAATTGTGATGCTCCGGAAAAGGTTAAAAGCGAGAGCAAAGTTGTTTGGAGGACCGAAAAACCTGCAGCCACACTTGCGGCGCCAAATGCCGCTCCATATGTGCCAACTGTTAAGGAGACGCTGAAGGAATCACGAAGAGTGGAGGCGGGGGTGGCAGACACAACCGCCATTCTGCCGTATCAATCCAAAGTTGTGCGCGCTTGAGTAGATAGGGTCTGACCATGTCCGAAGCCATTTTTAGAAGTGATATGACCGTAGAACTCGTTAAAGCCAGCGCAAGTGATGCAGATGTTATCTGGGCTGCCCGAGTTTCAACTGCCGGGGAACAATCTCTTGAAGAGGTCGGAGAAGATCCAGCCCGTTCGGCTGGTCTGATTAACTATCTCGCGCGCGAACGTCACGGATCACCCTTTGAGCATACTTCTATGACCTTCTTTGTTTCGGCGCCCATATTTGTTTTTCGTGAATTTATGCGCCATCGAATCGCTTCCTACAATGAGGAGAGCGGGCGTTATCGTGAACTACAACCAGTTTTTTATGTACCAGCACCGGAGCGAAAATTGCTTCAAGTAGGAAAAACTGGAGCGTACACATTCGTTGATGGGACTGCCGAACAATACGAAATTACTGTCAATGCAATGAAAGAGAGTTATCTTTTTGTTTACGAGCGTTATCAGAGAATGCTTGATGCAGGCATTGCTCGTGAAGTTGCGCGTGCAGTTCTGCCAGTAGCTCTGTATTCCTCGATGTACGTCACCATGAACGCTCGAGCGCTCATGAACTTCCTTTCGCTACGGACCTCACGCGAAGGCTCACAATTTCCTAGCTACCCCCAGCGCGAAATCGAGATGGTGGCTGAGATGATGGAAGAGCATTTCGCTCAATTGATGCCCCTCACCTACGGAGCATTCCAAAAATCTGGACGCATTGCTCCTTAAGCAGGGGTAGCCTTATCCCATGACCATCGTCGCGCCATTCGGGCGTTTAGCTACGGCAATGGTCACGCCATTCAAAAAAGATCTCTCAATTGATTGGGATGGCGTTGCCACTCTTGCCAACCACTTGGTTTCATCTGGGCACGATGCAATTGTCGTGAACGGAACTACGGGCGAAGCGCCAACGACGAGTGATGAAGAAAAAGATAGAATTATCAAAGTTGTTTTAGAGACTGTTGGATCACGAGCAAAAGTTGTAGCCGGTGCTGGTAATAATGAAACAACGCATTCTGTTGAACAAGCACTTCGTGCGCAACGAGCTGGAGCTCATGGCCTATTAGTTGTTGCTCCGTATTACAACAAACCACCCCAAGCCGGAATCGAAGCACATTTTCGTGCGATTGCCGATGCAACCGACCTTCCAGTAATGATGTATGACATTCCGGGCCGAACTGGAATGCAGATTGAATCTGACACAATCGTTCGACTTGCCGAACACCCTCGGATTGCCGCCCTTAAAGATGCAAAGGGTGATGTTGCAGCAACATCATGGGTCATTAAGCGTTCCGGGATTCCTGTGTACTCAGGCGATGACATTCTTAATCTGCCTCTGCTATCTGTTGGCGCAGTTGGATTCGTTTCGGTATGCGGCCACACGGTAGGTGCGCCGCTTCGCGCGATGCTCGATGCCTGGTTTGCCGGACAGGCTTCGCGCGCGCTAGAAATTCACCAGCAATGTCTTCCGGTTTTTACAGGAACTTTTCGCACGCAAGGGGCGATTCTGACCAAAGCCGCCCTTAATCTGATGGGACTTCCTGGCGGATATACCCGTTTACCTTTAGTGGATGCAACGCCTGATCAAATCGCGCAACTGCGCAAAGATTTGATTGCCGGCGGCGTGACCTTGGCCTGATGACTCATCCGCATCCAGGGCTTGATACTCCAGCAAAGTTAAAAGCTGGCGCTCTTCGCATCGTCGCACTCGGTGGTCTTGGTGAAATCGGTCGCAACATGACTGTATTTGAAACTGCCGGAAAACTTTTAATCGTTGATTGCGGAGTCCTATTTCCTGAAGAAACCCAACCTGGAATCGATTTAATTCTGCCTGATTTTTCTTACATCCGTGATCGTTTAGATGATGTCATCGGAATCGTTCTCACTCATGGCCACGAAGACCATATTGGGGCTGTTCCTTATCTTCTACGCGAGCGTGGAGAGATCGCGGTTTATGGTTCTGCTCTCACTCTTGCATTGCTCGGAGCTAAATTAAGGGAACACCGAATCTCACCACTCACGCGTGAAGTTGTAGCCGGAGGAGTTGAAGATATTGGACCCTTCAACGTTGAATTCGTTGCTGTCAATCACTCGATTCCCGATGCATTAGCAATTGCAATTCATACCACCGCTGGTACCGTCTTGCACACAGGTGATTTCAAAATGGATCAGTTGCCGCTAGATGGACGAATTACAGATTTGCGTAGCTTTGCAGCCCTTGGAGAAAAAGGGGTAGATCTATTCTTAGTTGATTCTACAAATGCAGATGTACCTGGATTTACTCCATCCGAGCGCGAGATCATGCCGGTACTGGATAGAGTTTTCCGCCAAACTAAACGTCGTGTCATCGTTGCATCTTTTGCTTCACATGTTCATCGAGTTCAACAGATTATTGATACTGCTGCGGCTCACAATAGAAAAGTGGCTTTTGTCGGTAGATCAATGGTTCGCAATATGAAAATCGCTCAGGATATGGGTTACCTCACTATCCCCGAAAACCTTGTGATTGATTCCAAAGAGTTAGAAAATTACGGCGATAACGTAGCTTTGATTTGCACTGGGTCACAGGGCGAACCACTTGCCGCGCTTTCACGAATGGCTAATGGAGATCATGCAATTCGTGTGGGACCTGGAGACACCGTCATTCTTGCTTCTTCGTTGATCCCAGGGAACGAAAATCCTGTTTATCGCGTAATCAACGAGCTCACACGTTTTGGTGCAAAAGTTGTCCATAAAGCTAATGCCCTTGTACATGTTTCTGGTCACGCGGCAGCAGGAGAGTTGCTCTATTGCTATAACATCGTAAAACCCAAATACGTCATGCCTGTTCATGGAGAGTGGCGCCATCTTCGCGCTAATGCTGAACTTGCAATTCAAACTGGCGTACCTAGAAGCAACGCAATCATTGTTGAAAATGGAATTGTCGTCGATCTTGTCGATCATGAAGCGTCAGTAGTCGGTACCGTTCCCGTCGGGTTTGTTTACGTTGATGGGCAAAGTATTGGCGATATCACCGAAGCATCCTTGAAAGATCGTCGCATCCTGGGGGAGGAAGGCTTCATCTCCGTTGTTGTTGTCATCGATTCCCAGAGCGGCAAAATAGTCGCTGGACCCGATATCCATGCCAGAGGATTTGCTGAAGATTTAGAATTATTCGATGAAGTAAAAACACGCATTGAAAAAGCTTTAGAAATTGCTGTCGCCGATGGGATAAATGGAACACATCAGTTGGCCCAGATAGTTCGTAAAACTGTTGGTGGTTGGGTTGGTGGAGAACATCGTCGCCGTCCAATGATTGTTCCTTTGGTGATAGAGGTTTAATTCAAGCGCGGCGCGCCTGACCGTCAAGATTTTCTCTAACAATTAGGCTCACCCCATGGCAAAGACGAAGAAAAGCGCGCCAAAAAGTTCTGCCTTTGCTGCAGTTCTGATTAAGACCTGGCGTGTGCTGGCAAAAGCGATCGGAAACTCCATCCGCTTCGTTGCTAGAGGCGCTCGAGATCTTGATCCGATACACCAAAGAGATGGCGTGGCATTTCTCTTCCTAATTTTTGCTTTACTCGCTGGCTCCGGGACATGGTTTCGCTCCGATAATGTCCTTGGCCGCGCACTCTTTTCATTTATTTACGGAGGCTTAGGGCGCATCGGATTTCTTACGCCGTTAGTTCTTGCATACTTTGCTATTCGACTTTTTCGCATTCCACAAGAGAGTGCAGCTACAGGGCGCATAACTATTGGAACGGTCGCGCTCCTATTGAGTTCGACTGGATTAACTCACATGCTCAATGGTTCTTCCGGAACGGGCGCCACTGCAATGAGACATGGCGGAGGATGGGTTGGGTATGCAGTTTCGACACCTCTCATTGCCCTTATGACATCTCTATTAACTTACCCAGTCTTGATTGCGCTCTTTGCATTTGGGATATTGGTGATCACTGCAACACCCGTGTCGCAGGTGGCTATTCGTCTTCGTACAACTTTTTCTTGGATGTATTCCAAGGTGTCGGGGCGAGTGAAGCGCGCAGTAGAAGATTTTGAAATTTCTGAGTCCGAACCCTTTGAAACTCCCTTGGTTGCCGATTGGCATCACAGGGATAATCCAGGCGAAGATGAAGAGATTGATGAAGAAGAATTTGACGAGGAATTTACCGTCCCAATTCCTGTCGCACCGGTCAGTGCCATTGCAGAGCCAGGCGCTAAACGTCCCGTACAACTTCTCCTGACTAGTGATGCTAAATACGAATTACCCCCACCCGATAGTTTACGTTCTGGGCCACCTGGAAAAGCCAAAAGCAAGGCAAATGATTCTGTAGTTGCCGCATTGACGGAAGTTTTTCTGCAATTTGAAATAGATGCAAAAGTGACGGGCTTTATGCGCGGACCTACTGTTACTCGTTATGAGGTTGAACTTGGTAACGGTGTTAAAGTCGAAAGAATTACCGCTTTGGCTAAGAATATTTCATACGCGGTAGCAAGTGCTGAAGTGCGGATTTTGTCGCCAATTCCTGGCAAATCTGCTGTGGGTATTGAAATTCCTAATTCAGATCGCGAAATTGTTGCACTAGGCGATGTCCTTCGTTCGAGCGTTGCTGGGCAAGATCTACATCCTATGCTCGTAGCGCTGGGGAAAGATGTCGAAGGTAATTTTGTCTGCGCAAACCTTGCGAAGATGCCTCACTTATTAGTAGCAGGGGCAACGGGTGCGGGTAAGTCATCGATGATCAATGCAATGATTGTTTCGATTCTCATGCGTTCTACTCCCGATGATGTGCGTTTAGTTCTCATAGATCCAAAACGCGTAGAACTCACCGCTTATGAAGGTGTCCCGCATCTCATAACTCCAATTATTACTAGCCCTAAAAAAGCAGCAGATGCGCTCCAATGGGTTGTCCGTGAGATGGATCTACGTTATGAGGATCTATCGACTTTCGGTTATCGCCATATTGATGATTTCAATAAGGCTGTGCGCTCTGGCAAGACTGTTGCGCCTCCGGGGAGTGATCGCGTACTTGAGCCGTACCCTTATTTATTGGTGATTATCGATGAGCTTGCGGATTTAATGATGATTGCGGCTAAAGAAGTTGAAGAGTGCGTAGTTCGCATCACTCAGTTAGCTCGTTCGGCCGGAATTCACCTCGTACTGGCTACGCAACGCCCTAGCGTTGATGTTGTTACTGGGCTTATTAAAGCCAACGTTCCATCGCGTTTATCTTTTGCCACTAGCTCACTGGCTGATAGCCGAGTTATTTTAGATGCAGGAGGCGCAGAGAAACTCGTGGGACAAGGCGATGGACTCTTTATCCCTATGGGTGCGAGCCGCCCTGTTCGCATCCAAGGGGCCTATGTGTCTGAGCGAGAGATCGAAGTGGTTGTTAATCACGTTAAATCACAACTCTCTCCACGTTACCGCGAAGATGTCACCGCGGCTCAAACACGATCAGTAATGGGCGAGCAAGAAATTGGGGACGATATAGATCTGCTTCTCCAAGCAGTGCACCTAGTAGTCACTACACAGTTTGGTTCTACTTCAATGCTCCAACGAAAACTTCGTGTGGGTTTCGCCAAAGCTGGACGGCTAATGGACCTTATGGAGTCACGCGGAATCGTTGGGCCATCTGAAGGTTCTAAGGCGAGAGTGGTCTTGGTAAAAGCTGAAGATTTAGAAGCAGTCTTAGACACCATTCACGATTAAACGGGTGAATTCTTAGGGTGGTGTGGGCTAGCACCTGGAAAATCTATTCTCAGTCTCTCGCTTGCGAGGTACCCTAGAGCCCGACTATTCCCCTTAACTTTTCAGAAGTAGGTGTGCAAGTGTCTCTAGGTGCTGCGTTGCAACAAGCGCGTAAAGCAGCTGGGATGAGCCTTGAAGATTTGGCGCAACGTACAAGCATTCGTCCGAGTGTGCTGCGTGATTTTGAAAACGATGATTTTTCAAAATCTGGTGGCGAAACTTATGCGCGAGGACATACTAGAAATATTGCAATTGCACTTGGCGTAAATCCTGCTGCATTTCTTGAACTTTATGATTCCGAGCAATCCACTGTCACGCGAACTATGCAAGATCTTCTAGTTGAAAATCACGTCACCTCCACATACACCGAGCGTCCGCGTTTTTCTATCAAAACACTAGCAATAATCTCTGCCACAGCAATTTGCGTTGGATTAGTTGGCTCTGTTGTAGCTTCAAACTTCTCGAGTGCTCCGCCTGCATCAAAAAATCTTGCAGTGAAACCTTCTCCATCTTCATCAACATCATCAAAAGAGGTTCTTCCAGTTTCTGGATTACAGCTAAAGATTGAAACTTCGAGAGGGTCCTCTTGGATATTTGCCACCGATGAAAATGGCGCCACGCTATTTTCGGGCTCCATGGCGCAAGGTGAGTCAAAAATCCTTACGGCGAGCGAAAAAGTGATAATTCGTTTTGGAAACGCTGGGGCAGTGGATGTGTGGGTAAATGGCAAGAAACTATCAAGCATGGGAACCGTAGGAGAGGTCGTCGATCGCACTTTTGACGCAAATTCTGCTTCATAACTCTGTATCATCTCCTCAATGAAACGTACCGTTGCTGTTGTCACCTTGGGATGCGCGCGCAACGAAGTAGATTCGGAAGAACTTGCTGGCCGCCTTGCCGCAGATGGATGGACGTTAGTTGATGATGTAGAACTGGCAGAAGTCGCTTTAGTAAATACATGTGGCTTCATCGAATCGGCTAAGAAAGATTCAGTAGATGCGCTTTTGGAAGCCAATTCCCTTAAAGGACATGGCGTTACTCGTGCTGTTGTTGCCGTTGGCTGTATGGCCGAACGTTATGGACAAGAATTAGCAGAAGCCCTTCCAGAGGCAGATGCAATTCTTGGTTTTGATGACTATCAAGATATAAGCGCACGATTGCAAGCAATTGTGGCCGGAGAGAAGCATCATCCTCACACACCAAAAGATCGACGAGCGTTGCTGCCCTTAGCTCCGGCCGAGAGAGCGATTGTACGCGATGCACAGTTTGCTTCTTCGCTCGGTGCTGGTGGATCACTCTTTCGCAAACGTTTGGGTAGCGCTCCTTGGGCTCCGCTGAAAATTGCTTCAGGTTGTGACCGGCGTTGTTCTTTCTGTGCGATTCCATATTTTCGAGGTTCTTTTGTTTCACGACGCCCTACAGAGATAATCGAAGAAGCTAAATGGCTTGCAGGGGAGGGAGTTACCGAACTCTTCCTGGTAAGTGAAAATACAACTTCTTATGGAAAAGATTTAGGCGATCTGCGATTAATGGAAAAGATTCTCCCTGAACTTTCTGAGATTGAAGGTATCGAACGTATTCGCCTTTCTTATCTTCAGCCTGCCGAGATGCGTCCTACATTAATTCAAGCAATGATTGAAACGCCAAAAGTAGTTCCTTATTTTGATCTTTCTTTCCAGCATTCGAGTGAAAGTGTTCTGCGAAGAATGCGGCGATTTGGCGATTCAGAGAAGTTCTTACATCTCATCACGCAGATTCGAGCGCTCAGCCCCGAAGCTGGGATTCGCTCAAATGTCATCGTAGGATTTCCTGGCGAGCGCGAAAGCGATTATCAAGAGCTCGTGGACTTTATCAGCGAAGCAAATTTAGATGCCCTTGGAGTATTCGGTTATTCGGATGAAGATAATACAGAAGCCCTCACCCTGGAAGATAAAGTGGAGGACGAACTCATTCGCCACAGAGTGGATAACCTTTCGAGCTTGGTCGATGATTTAGTGAGCGAACGGGCAATGGCGCGCGTGGGCGAAGAAGTCCTTGTGCTTATTGAAGATTCGCAGTTGCAAGAAGGGCGAGCAGCTCACCAAGGTCCGGAGGTAGACGGAACAACGAGCTTCATCGGCACTGATTTTTCTGTGGGACAGTATGTTCGCGGTCGTATTGTTGACTCCATGGGCGCAGATGTAATTGCAGAGGCGCTATGAGAAAACCATCAGAATTAAATCTACCTAATTCGATCACCATCTTGAGAATCTTGGCACTTCCTCTCTGCGCTTATGTCCTATTTAAAAACGGCGGACATGATTCAACATGGCGAATTGTTTCGTGGTGGATATTTTTCATTGTTGGCTTAAGCGATATGTTGGATGGCAAATTGGCGCGCAGCCGCAACAGCGTGACTGAATTTGGCAAATTGCTCGATCCGATTGCAGATAAAGCTTTTATCGGTACAGCCATGGTGGGTCTGTCGATTCTTGGAGACTTGCCGTGGTGGATTACTGCGGTCATCATGTTTCGTGAAATCGGAATTACTCTATTTCGCTTTGCAGTGCTCAAGAAGGGGGTCATTCCTGCCAACCGCGGTGGAAAAATTAAGGCCGCCTTCCAGGGCTTCGGAGTTGGTTTCTATGTTTTGCCACTGAATCCATCGCTCTACTGGTTTAGGGATGGCTTCATGGCAATCGCAATTGCACTCACCTTAGTAACCGGGGTCATTTATCTCATTGAAGCTCGTAAACGTTAGGAAGATTTTATGACTGAGGATTTGATCTACATCATCAACACTTTGAAAGAGCGCGGTCAGACTCTATGCGTAGCCGAATCACTCACTGGCGGGGGATTAGGCCAAGCCCTGACAAGCGTTCCTGGAAGTTCGGATGTATTCCTCGGCGGTCTAATTGCTTATTCGCAAATGGTTAAAGAAGAGTTGCTTAAAGTTCCTCAAGAATTGATCCGCGAGCACGGGGTCGTCAGCGAGGAAGTTGCCGCAGCCATGGCAGAAGGGGCACAGAGTATTTTTTCTGCGACCTGGGCGATTGCAACAACTGGGGTAGCAGGCCCCGGCCCTCATGATGGTGTGGCCGCCGGTAGCGTCTGGTTGGCTTTTAGCGGACCAGCCCCTGCAAGCACTGAATTGGCAATTGATGGCGATCGCACAGTAGTGAGAAACGCTACTATTTCCAGCGCAATATCCACTTTTTCGCGTATCCTTAGAGCCTCTTAAGGTCAGGAAAGGGCAGCCATGGTTCTCTTGCGTACCCATGTTGGTGGCTGCCTTCGTGCTGCTCGCACTCTCCAAGGTCGCACTTTGCGAGATGTTGCAGCAGATGCACGCGTTTCTTTAGGGTATTTATCTGAGGTAGAGCGCGGACAGAAAGAGGCTTCATCAGAACTTCTCAATGCTATCTGCGCCGCGCTCGGTCTTACTCTCTCTTCTGTCATGACCGATGTCGCTCGCGAGTTAACATCACGTGAAGTAGTTAAGCTTACTGTCGCTGACGCTGCATAAAACGAGTGTCAATCACTGATAATTTGGGTATTGGCGCAGAGGAGCCATACCAGCGCCAAATGACTTCTTACCGGCGCACACGCAGTGCAATCCTTGAAGCAACGAAAGTTGTGATCTCATCTCACGGCGTACGATCTGCGAGCATGATTGAAATTGCTGACAATGCACAGGTTTCCCGCGCAACCCTTTATAACCATTTTCGAGATAAAGAGAGCGTTCTGCGAGCCCTTATTGAATTCGAAATTGCGCAACTATTTGATGGAACCCGATCTTTGGATCAGATTGCCCTTGCCATAAGTGCAGATAGCGCTTTGGCTCAGATGCGACGAAGCGATGGCGCCATCTTGGCCAATCTCGCCTCAGAGGTGGGCGATCCTCTCTGGGCGCTCGCCCGAAGCGCTCTTCTCACCCTCTTGGGCGAGCCTGTACGCGTGGAACTCGCACTGCGTTGGCTCCTAGGTCAGGTTTTCGCGCCCCTGGCCCCTGACGCCGTGAAAGAACAAGCCGCCGCAATTTAGGCGTGTCGTACCCCTTCGAACAGATGTTCGTATAGCATTGCCACACCCAACCAGAGCGGTTTCCACGACTTCGACCTAGCGTCGACTTCCCAGTCAGTGGCCTTCCGTACCTTCTGGACCGTACTTAACGCCGATCGGCGTTTAATTGAAAGGAAAATAAGTGGCTACTGAAAAAGCACAAGAAAAAGCTAGCAACGATCGTTCAAAAGCCCTCGATACAGCCCTTGCCCAAATTGAACGTCAATTCGGAAAAGGCGCGGTAATGAAGATGGGCGAGCGCGGAACACAGCTCGTTGAAGTAATTCCTACAGGTTCTATCAGTTTGGATATTGCCCTAGGCATTGGCGGACTTCCACGTGGACGCGTCGTCGAAATTTACGGACCGGAATCCTCTGGTAAAACAACTCTCGCTTTGCATGCAATTGCTAATGCACAAAGAGCTGGCGGCATCGCAGCATTTATCGATGCAGAGCATGCCTTTGATGCAGAGTATGCAAAGAAGCTTGGCGTTGATATTGATGCGCTATTGGTTTCTCAACCCGATACCGGTGAGCAAGCTCTAGAAATTATGGATATGTTAATTCGATCTGGTGCACTCGATATCGTTGTAGTGGACTCGGTTGCAGCTCTTGTACCTCGCGCAGAAATCGAAGGCGAGATGGGCGATTCACATATGGGTCTACAGGCACGTTTGATGTCTCAAGCACTTCGTAAAATTACAGGTGCCTTGCATCAATCTAAGACAACTGCAATCTTTATTAACCAGTTGCGTGAAAAGATTGGCGTCTTCTTCGGATCTCCAGAAACAACCACTGGTGGAAAAGCTCTTAAGTTTTACGCTTCGATCCGTCTAGATATTCGCCGCACAGAGACACTTAAAGATGGCCAAGAGGCGGTCGGTAACCGTACGCGCGTCAAAGTCGTCAAGAACAAGATGGCTCCTCCATTTAAGCAAGCAGAGTTCGACATTTTGTACGGCGTCGGAATTTCTCGCGAGGGCTCTCTACTTGATATCGGTGTCGATATCGGAATCGTTAAGAAAGCTGGCGCTTGGTATACCTATGAAGGCGATCAGCTGGGACAAGGTAAAGAGAACTCACGTAACTTCTTGCTCGATAACCCCGATCTTGCAAATGATATTGAGAGCAAGATTCGTGCCCACTTTGTTCCCACTCCTATCGACCCTGCACTCGTTGCAGCCGTTGATGAAGCAACCGCAGAGGTAGATTTCTAATTTCCACTGCTGCTATTAGCGAAAGCTCCGACCCCTACTCTGTAGCTGAGACGATTGCACTTATTGCACTCGCACCTCGCGCTAAGAGTAGGGGGGAGCTCTTCGACCTACTCAAACGTCGAGGCGTTGCCCTTGATGTTGCCACCGCAGTTCTTTATCGACTCCAAGAACAGGGTTTAGTCAACGATGAAGAATTTGCTCGGGCATGGTCAGAATCTCGGCAGAGGGCAAAGAAAGTTTCCAAGCGAGTAATTGCGACAGAATTGCGCAGCAAAGGCGTCTCCTCTGAAATTATCGAAATAGTTACCGCAGAGATCAACGAAGATGACGAATACGCCATTGCTCTCGAATTAGCCACGAGGAAATATCGCTCCATATCTCATCTTGATCCAGAGATTAGTCGGCGCCGTATCCATGGCGCACTTGCCCGCCGCGGCTTCTCTATGAGCATTATCAGCACCGCAATGCGCGAGATTGGTATCTAGAGCGCCCACTACGATTGCACCATGACACGCACCTACCTGGTTGAAACGTATGGCTGCCAGATGAATGTGCATGACTCTGAAAGAATTTCAGGCCTCTTAGATGAGGCGGGCTTTATCCCAGTAGCCCCCGGTGTTCAAGCAGATATTGTGGTTTTCAATACCTGCGCCGTTCGAGAAAATGCAGATAACAAACTTTATGGGAATTTGAGTTTCTTGGCGCCAGTGAAGAAGGCCAACCCGCAGATGCAGATCGCCGTGGGTGGTTGTTTAGCTCAGAAAGACCAAGCTCTCATCCTCAAGAAAGCCCCTTATGTGGACGTTGTTTTCGGCACACATAATGTGGGCTCTCTCCCGGTTTTGTTAGAACGTGCGCGCATCGAAGAAGAATCTCAAATTGAAATCCTTGAATCTCTCGAGCATTTTCCATCGACTCTTCCAGCTAGGCGTTATTCCGCATTCTCTGCCTGGGTTTCAGTTTCTGTTGGTTGCAATAACACCTGCACCTTCTGCATCGTGCCGACTTTGCGAGGAATCGAGAAAGATCGCCCAGCCAAAGAGATCATGGCCGAAGTACGCGCATTGGTTGACCAAGGAGTCATAGAAATAACTCTCTTAGGTCAGAATGTAAATGCATATGGAGTCGATTTTGCAGATCGCGATGCATTTGCCAAGTTGGTTAAGGAGTGCGGAAAGGTCGAGGGACTTGAAAGAGTTCGTTTTATGTCCCCACATCCTCGCGATTTCACCGATAGCGTGATTGAAGCGATGGCTTCGACACCGAATGCGATGCCTCATCTACATATGCCTCTGCAATCGGGATCAAATAGAGTCTTACAAGAGATGCGTCGCTCGTATCGAACAGACCGATATTTAGGAATCATTGACCGAGTGCGTGCTGCAATGCCGCAATCACAAATTACGACCGACATCATCGTGGGATTCCCCGGCGAAAGTGAAGAAGATTTTCAAGATACTTTGGATCTTTGCACACAAGCTCGCTTTAGCGCCGCCTATACCTACCAATATTCCAAGCGCCCAGGCACCCCTGCCGCAGATATGCCTAATCAAGTGGCTGCGCAGGTCGTAGGGGAGAGATATACCCGGCTGCATGCCCATCAAGAAGCGATTTCGTATTCAGTCAATCTTGAATCCATCGGAAAGAGCATGCATGTTCTCGTTACAGATCAGGAAGGACGTCGGGATGCTAAATATTCTCGTATGTCAGGCCGTACTGAAGATTTCCGCTTAGCGCATTTTTCATTTGATGAAGAGAACGTGCCACGTCCCGGGGATGTTGTAACGGTAGATATCCAAGATGCAGCTCCCCATTTTCTTTCTGGTGCCGGTGGCGCACTCCGACGTACCCGTGGCGGCGATGCCCATGAAGCGCGCAACCGCGAACGCGAACCCTTACTTCTTGGAATGCCGCAAGTACCTAAATGACAATAATTGTGATCTCTGGAGCAACTGCTACGGGAAAGAGCGATCTTGCAATAGCTGTAGCCCAAGAACTTGATGGCGAAATCATCAATGCAGATTCAATGCAGCTCTACCGTGGAATGAATATCGGTACCGCCAAACTTTCGGTAGTCGACAGAAAATGTATTCCTCATCACCTTTTGGATATATTGAATGTTGATGAAGATGCAAGTGTCGCTGGCTATCAAACTTTGGCTCGCAACACCGTCGATGAAATTCTTACGCGAGGCAAAAGTGTGGTGATTGTTGGAGGAACTGGCCTTTATATCAAAGCAATTTTAGATGATTTGAATTTCCCAGATACCGATCCTGAGGTACGTAAAGCCTTGGAGGCACTTGCAGAGAAAATTGGTGGTGATGGGTTATATGAAAGGTTGGCAACGCTAGATCCTGCCGCAGCTTTAGCGATCGATCGTCAAAATTTGCGAAGAGTGATTAGGGCTCTTGAGGTAATTGAAATTACTGGTAAACCGTTTACAGCAAATCTTCCTCGAAAAGATAGCACCCGATATCCGCAGGCGCGGCAATTTGGATTAGTTATGGAACGTCAATCTCTCGCCGCACGTATAGATGATCGAGTTGAAAGAATGTGGGACGCAGGCATCGTTTCGGAAACAGATAATCTCATCGAAGCTGGGATTCGTAATGGACGCACAGCTCAATTAGCCCTTGGGTACGCACAGATCCTGAAATATAGAAGTGGAAGTTTCTCTGAAGCCCAAGCCAAGGAAGATACTAAGCGGGCCACGCGCCAATATGCACGCCGACAAGAAACGTGGTTTTCACGGGACGAGCGAATTACGTGGATTTCGCCTGTGCAGCCACGCTTAGAAACTCTTCTCGAGCAATTGGCAAAGCCAACACGAGCGATGGGGGAGTAAACTTTCGAGAAGATGAGTAAATCAACAATTGCCACTTATGGCCACGGGACACATAATGATTTTGTTCTTGTTTTCGATCCAGAAGAGACCCTTTCTATCACTACCGCGCAGACAGCGCAGATTTGCAATCGAATCACTGGCATTGGTGCCGACGGCCTCATTCGGATAACTCGTCCTAATAATCAATGGTTTATGGATTACCGCAACGCAGATGGTTCCATCGCCGAAATGTGCGGTAACGGTATTCGAGTGATGGCTAGATATTTGGTTGAGCGAGGACACCAAGGTGAAGGAATATTTGCAATTAATACTCGAGATGGAGTGAAGCATTTAAGGGTTCCTGCAGTAGGAGACATCACGGTGAATATGGGTCAGATTCGTTCCGAGGATGGCGAAATCACCGTGTCATCAAACGGGTTAGTCTGGAATGGATACAACATCAGCATGGGCAATCCTCATGCAGTTGTTTTTGTAGATTCATTGGAGCAGGTGGGCTCACTTAAAGAAGAGCCAGTCGTGCGTCCAAAAGAAGAGTACCCCGAAGGGGTGAACGTCGAATTTGTAGTATTTGGAGAGGGTCGTGAATTATCAATGCGCGTCTTCGAACGCGGTGTCGGGGAAACGCAATCGTGCGGAACTGGTACATGCGCCGTCGCTCTGGCGGCAACTCTCGCACGGGCGCAATCCTTGCCAGCACAATGGATTATCAATCCACCCGGTGGACGCTTAGAAGTGGAAATCGATGCACATCAGAATGCAATTTTGACTGGACCTGCCGAACTCATTGGCGATCACGATATTGCTAGATTTCTGGATGCGTAAATGACGAAGAAGGTGCGCGAGAGCGATGACGAGTTTGAGGCGCTCTTACGCGAAAGCGCCCGCGTTGCCGCCGACTTTGATTCTGATGAGTACGAAGAAATACAGCCTGAATTAGCCGAGCGACACGCTCTTAAGCGGGTCCAAGGCTTCTCTACCGAACTCCAGGATATTTCTGAAGCTGAATATCGCCAGCTCCAACTCGAACGCGTTGTATTGGTGGGAGTGTGGACTGAAGGAACCTCTCTGATGGCTGAGAATTCTTTGGCTGAACTCAGAGCACTCGCTGAAACTGCTGGTTCGCAAGTGTTGGATGCTCTTATTCAACGTCGTGATAAACCAGATCCTGCAACCTATATAGGGTCGGGAAAAGTTTCCCAATTGCGAGACATTGTTCGAGCAACTGGGGCCGATACTGTGATTTGTGATGGAGAACTTTCGCCCTCACAACTTCGCCAGCTTGAAGATAAATTGAAAGTTAAAGTTGTAGATCGCACAGCGTTAATTTTGGATATTTTCGCGCAGCACGCTAAGAGTAAAGAAGGTAAGGCGCAAGTTGAATTAGCACAGATTGCCTATCTGCTTCCACGACTTCGCGGTTGGGGAGATTCGCTCTCACGACAAGTGGGAGGGCGCGCTGCAGGTGGTGCAGGTATTGGTGGTCGTGGACCTGGTGAAACAAAAATTGAAACTGATCGCCGACGAATTCGTGACAAGATGAGCAAACTAAAGAAAGAAATCCTTGAGATGAAAGTATCTCGAGATACCAAACGCCAAGAAAGACGGCGCCATAACATTCCTTCAGTTGCTATTGCTGGTTACACAAATGCTGGGAAATCCTCACTGCTCAATGCTCTCACAGGCGCTGGGGTTCTTGTAGAAAATGCGCTTTTTGCAACTTTAGATCCGACGGTTCGCCAGTCACAGACTAGTGATGGGCGGATCTACACACTCACCGACACTGTCGGATTCGTTCGCCACTTACCTCACCAACTCATTGATGCCTTTAAATCCACTCTAGAAGAAGTTTCCGAAGCGCATCTGATTGTGCATGTAGTCGATGGATCCCATCCTGATCCTTTCGAGCAAATTCGTGCGGTACGTGAAGTGATTGCCGATATTGGCGGAGGAGATATTCCAGAAATTATCGCCATCAATAAAGTTGATGTAGCTAATCCTGAAATCGTTATGCAAATTTTACGAACCGAACCTTCCAGCTACGCCTTTTCAGTGAAAACAGGTTTTGGTATGGAGGGGTTACTCCTTGCAATCGAAACTTCCTTGCCGCACCTAGGGGTGGAAATTAACGCGGTCATCCCTTACGACCGAGGAGACATCATTAGCGCCATCCATGAGCGCGGAGAGATTATGAGCGAGGAATATCTACCTGAAGGAACCTCTATTCATGCTCGTGTAGATGGTGCATTGGCTAAGCAAGTTCTCAGCCTTTAGCGATTCCCCCAAGAGGAGACCAATATCGCAGGGAATAATCCCGACACGCCGAGTGTTGAACAAGCAAGGAAGCGCTAAATAGGCGATTATGCGCCCGCATGGGTAAATATATCCGCGCACAGTGAAACGTTATGACGATGAAGGCGAGGTGAATGTAGTGGCAACAGACTACGACACCCCCAGAAAAACTGATGAAGAACTACATGAAGAATCACTTGGTGAACTTAAAGCACAACGCGTTGATGCTCAATCAGGTCGCGTAGATGTTGACGAAGCCGAAGCTGCCGAGAATCTCGAACTTCCTGGCGCCGATCTTTCTGGCGAAGAACTTTCAGTCCGTGTAGTCCCTCGACAAGTGGATGAATTCACATGCTCACGTTGTTTCTTGGTGCATCACAACCCGCCGGCACGTGGCGAGGGCCCTAAAGCGGTCTGCAAAGAGTGCGCTTAACTTTTTAACGCACGCGCTAACTCATCGCACTTGCGCGAACTAATTAACCAATATGGTGTTGGATCGGCCTTGTCATTGAGTTCTACTTTAATTCCCTTATTTTCCCAAAACCTAATAGCTAAAAATGCTGATGGGTCAGCGTTGCGACCACGAGTTAAAAGCATTTCTGGAGCCATTAATATCGTTACTTTCGCAAGGTATTTTCTCTCGATATGAGCTCTGCCGATGTATAGCTGTTGATCTGTTACCACGATCGACATCGTCATCGCCCTCCGTGCCCATATAAGGGCGAGAGTGAGGAGCAAGATTGTGATCAATCCTGGGAGATTGCCAAGTGCGGCCCACACTGAGAGCGCAAGAGAGCAAAAGAGGAAGTAGATAAAGGCCAATAGCCAGAAAGGAGGCCGTAATTTTTCAAAGAATATTTGATCTGCCACAGAGAGACGCTATCGGGTTTTCTCAAGTAACCTTTACTCCGTGAGCCGAATCGCCAGTACGACCCCACCGGAAGGTGCAGTAATTCCCGAACGCCATCCAAAAGCTCCGCCGATCGGCTCGCAGATACCTTCACATTTTGGACACTGCTTTGGTTGCGGGCAATTACATCCCACGGGATTGCATCTTGTTGCCCATGCTGGAGAAGGTGCAAACCTCACAGCTGAATTCACTGTGACGCAAGATCATCAAGGTGCTCCTGGTTTGGCGCATGGCGGATTACTCTCACTCGCATTTGATGAAGCTCTGGGAAAACTTATGTGGCTCATTCGCGCTCCTGCGGTGACGGCACGATTAGAAACCGATTTTCTTAAACCTGTCCCGATGGGTTCAACTCTTCACATTACCGCGCAAATAACCGGACAAGTGAGCCGCAAAGTTTATACATCTGCAGAAGGGCGATTGAATTCTCCAGATGGCCCGTTGGCAGTAAGGGCTTCTGCGCTTTTTGTTATCGTACCTATGAATCATTTTCTAGATAATGCGCCAGCAGAATATTTGGCACACATTTCCAAGAATCCAGAATTGCTCGCCTTTGTCGATCCAGATTTTGAGATAAATCCTTGACGGTCCAAGTACTTATTAAGCGCCTTGACGATGGCGTTCCGATTCCCACCTATGCAAAAGGCGGAGACGCCGGAGCAGATCTCGTGACGAGAATCGATCTCACTCTGGCGCCGGGGGAGCGAGCTCTTGCTCCTACTGGGATTTCAATCGCGCTGCCAGATGGGTATGTAGCGTTAGTTCATCCCCGTTCAGGGTTAGCCATAAAGCATGGAGTAACTATGGTTAATGCTCCAGGAACAGTCGATGCAGGGTTTCGTGGAGAACTGCAAATTATTTTGATTAATCATGATCCGCGAGAGAGCATTTCTTTTAAACGTGGCGACCGCATTGCTCAACTTGTCATTCAACAAGTAGAACGAGCGCAATTTGTGGAAGTAAATGAACTACCTGGTTCTGGTCGCGGAACTAATGGATTTGGATCAACGGGGAGAGCATGACACAAGACGATCACAGCAAAGTTATTGATGCACTAGGAGGCAAGAAGGGAATCATCGATACAGGACTTCCTGGATTGGTTTTTCTGCTCGCCTATAACTTTGGCCACCACCTACCCATCGCTATTGCTGCAGCACTTACTTCTTCAGCAATTCTTACCGTGGTCAGCATCCTTCGCAAAGATAGTTTGCAATTTGTGGCATCGGGTTTTATTGGAGTGGCATTCTGCGCATTTCTAGCTTGGAAAACCGGAGATGCCAAGAATTATTATCTTCCTAGCCTGTGGAAAAATTCGGGTTTCGCTCTTGTGTATATGGTGGCAAACCTCGCTGGGTGGCCGATTCTCGGAGTGATACTTGGTCCAATCCTTGGAGAGAATTTAGAATGGCGCAAAGTTTCGGCTCGCAAAAGAGTGTACATAAAAGCAAGCTGGCTATGGTGTGGAATGTTCGCTTTTCGCCTTGCGGTGCAATTTCCCTTATATATGAGCGATAATTTCAATGCCCTAGGCATAGCAAATGTATTTCTAGGCTTGCCACTATATTTTTTAACTCTTTGGGGAACGTGGTTATTGATTAAGTCTGTACCCACGGTAAAACTTACTCAGCCTGAATAAAACACTCTTTCAGTAAGTTCTCTGCTTGAGTTGAAGCCACAAAGAGCAGTTCATCTCCTGCTTCAAAAACATCATGAGCCTTAGGTGAAATTACCCTGCTGTCACGAACTATCGCAGCGAGTGTTGCATTTGCAGGTAGATCTACCTCTTCGACGGTCTTGCCCAGGCATTTGGATGAATCTGGAAGAGTAATTTCAACTAGGTTGGCTTGGCCTTTTTTGAATGAGAATAAGCGAACAACATCTCCCACGCTTACCGCTTCTTCTACGAGCGCTGAAATGATTCGTGGGGTGGAAACTGCAACATCAACGCCCCAAGAAGTATCGAAGAGCCACTCATTCTTTGGGTGATTAACGCGTGCGACGACTCTAGGTACGCCATACTCAGTTTTCCCGAGCAGTGAAGCAACGAGGTTTACTTTGTCATCACCTGTAGCAGCGATGAGCACTTGGCATTCGTTTAGCTTTGCTTTATCAAGTGAAGTGATTTCGCAGGCATCTGCCATTAGCCATTCGGCATCATGAACGCTTTCGAGCTTGATTGCCTTGGGATCTTTGTCGATCAGTAACACTTGGTGTCCGTTATTGATGAGTTCGCGGGCAATTGCTCGCCCTACATTACCTGCGCCTGCAATGGCTACTCTCATGAAGCATCCTCGGGAGATTTAGCTAATGCAGCTTCAACAACTGCGATTTCGCTCTCTTGCACCATTACATGAACGAGATCTCCATCTTGAAGAACGGTATGTTCATCAGGAATAATTCCTTCGCCGAGGCGAGTCAGGAAAGCGACTCGGGCCGACGTGATATTTTCTATCCTGCTGACAGGATTGCCAAACCAACTGCTATCTATATGCATCTCACAGAGTTGAATAGTTCCGCTGGCATCGCGCCATTCAGAGCGAGAACCCTCTGGCAAGATACGTCGCATTATCTGATCTGTGGTCCACAGAACCGTAGCAACAGTAGGAATTCCTAAGCGCTGATAAATTTCTGCGCGCCCTGGGTCATAAATTCGAGCAACAACATTTTTAACGCCGTAATTTTCGCGAGCAACGCGGGCGGCGAGAATGTTGGAGTTATCTCCATTGCTCACTGCGGCGAAGGCATCCGCCTTTTCGATCCCTGCTTCTTTCAAGGTGTCCCGATCAAATCCAACGCCGGCAACAGTTTTGCCTTTGAAATTTGAGCCTAGGCGGCGGAAAGCTTCACGAGAGATATCGATGATCGCTACTGAATGTCCGGCGGCTTCGAGTTCGCTCGCAAGGCTTGAGCCAACTCGTCCGCAACCCATAATCACAACATACACAGGTGAAACCTACACCCATGCGGGCAATAGGCTTACTCACTATGAGCCAGGAGCGCGGGAAATCTTTCGAAGTCGGCCAAAGGTTTAGCGTATCGATTGAGAAAATTGCACACGGGGGCCATTTCATCGCTCGCCATCAAGGACAAGTGATATTTGTTCGTCACGCAATTGCCGGTGAAGAAGTTGAAATCGAGATTACAAGCACGGGATCAAGTTTTTATCGCGCAGATGTCACGAAGGTTCTGACCCCGTCAAAAGATCGGGTGTCTCCACCATGCGAATTCGCTCATCCTGGCGGCTGCGGCGGGTGCGATTTCCAACATATTTCTCAGCACCGACAACGATTGCTCAAAGGCGAAGTTATTAAGGAACAGTTTTCTCGCCTTGCAAAGCAAGATATTGAAATAGAGGTAGAAGAAGTTTCTTCGCCATTGCGTTGGCGCACACGTATTTCGAGTGCGACAAATAGCGAGGGCAAGATTGGGTTTTACGCTTCACGCTCACATACCGTTATTCCAGTAACGGATTGCGCCATCGCAGCAGAGGCAATTGGATATCCAGAGCTTGCGCAAAGGAAATGGCCAGCTCGCTCACGCGTGGAAATACTTTCAAGCTCAACGCAAGAGCGCAGCATTGCAATCGCTGATTCGGGACGCGGCTCTAAAGCCAGGCTCACTCAGGGAAGCGCAATCACCTATGAAGAAGTAAATGGCCACCGCTTGCAAGTGAGTCAATCTTCTTTCTGGCAGAGCCACGAAAACGCTCCTGAAGTTCTTACCGGAGCAATTGTCGAATATTTCAAAGAAGGAGATCACGTCCTTGACTTGTACGGGGGAGTTGGTCTGTTCACCGCCGCGCTCATTGACCTTGTAGGAAGTGCTGGCCGAATCGATCTCATCGAATCGGGGACTGCGGCATTAGCTGATGCAAGAAAGAACTTTGCTAATTTCCCTAATGTCGGAGTGCATGCCGGTGAAGTGGGGCGCTTACTTCCCAGGATTGATAAAGCCGATGCCATTTTGCTTGATCCACCACGTGAAGGTGCAGGAAAAGAAGTGATTTCGCAGATAGTTTCAAAGCGCCCAAGGGTAATTGTTTACATCGCGTGCGACCCTGCAGCGCTAGCCCGTGACTCTTCCTACTTGGCTGAGCAGGGCTATACCTTGGGGCAATTGCGTGCCTTTGACCTCTTTCCGATGACCCATCATGTGGAATGTGTCGCGATCTTTACCAAAAGTTCAACCAATTAGGGTATCTTGACGTCAAGATAAATTGGGTGGAGGCGCAATGAGCATCAATTCGTTAAACGCTAAAGATAATCTCTCTGTAGCAGGTAAGAGTTTCGAGATCTTCAACATTTCCCAGATTGCTGGCGCGGCCACGTTGCCTTTCAGCCTCAAAATCCTTTTAGAAAATTTATTGCGTACTGAAGATGGCGCCAATATCACTGCCGACCATATTAAAGCCTTAGCCAATTGGGATCCGGCAGCAGAACCTGACACCGAAATCCAATTTACCCCCGCTCGGGTTGTTATGCAGGATTTCACTGGCGTGCCTTGCGTTGTTGATTTAGCAACTATGCGCGAAGCTATTGTTGAATTAGGCGGAGACCCAGCCAAAGTGAATCCGTTGGCGCCGGCCGAATTGGTAATCGACCATTCAGTAATTGCTGATTTATTTGGAACGAAAGATTCTTTTGAGCAAAATACTGATATCGAGTACGAACGAAATCGCGAACGCTATCGCTTTCTTCGTTGGGGCCAAGGAGCCTTTGATGAATTCAAAGTAGTTCCGCCTGGAACTGGAATTGTTCACCAAGTAAATATTGAATTCTTAGCTCGCGTTGTCATGACGCGCACTGTTGATGGAGCGCTTCGCGCTTACCCAGATACTGTCGTCGGAACTGATTCTCATACAACGATGGTCAACGGACTTGGAGTCCTTGGTTGGGGAGTCGGGGGCATTGAAGCCGAAGCTGCTCTACTGGGCCAACCTGTGTCCATGCTTATTCCGCGCGTAGTTGGATTCAAACTCAATGGCCAATTGCCGATAGGCACCACTGCAACAGATCTTGCTTTAACAATTACTGAAATGTTGCGTAAGCATGGAGTCGTTGGAAAATTCGTAGAGTTCTACGGCCCCGGAGTTGTAACGGTGCCAATGGCCAATCGCGCAACTATTGGAAATATGAGCCCAGAATATGGTTCTACATGTGCGATATTTCCAATTGATGAAGAGACCTTAAATTATTTGCGCCTGACTGGACGCAACGAGGACCAGATTGCACTTGTCGAGAAGTATGCAAAAGTTCAAGGTTTGTGGCATGACCCATCGCTTTCGCCACGATTCTCCGAACATATCGAACTTGATCTCTCTACCGTCGTCCCATCGATTGCTGGACCAAAACGTCCACAAGATCGCATCTCGTTGACCAATTCTAAAGCGGCCCTTGCAAAGGCTCTTCCTACCTATCTCTCCGAGAAAACAAGTAAAACGCCGATAGATATTTCAGTCGGCTCAAAAGCAACCACAATTAAGAATGGTGATGTGGTTATTGCATCAATCACCTCATGCACAAACACTTCGAATCCATCAGTGATGATTGGTGCTGCACTTTTGGCGAAGAAAGCTGTCGAAAAAGGTTTAACGTCGAAACCTTGGGTCAAGACGACTCTTGCTCCAGGCTCAAAGGTTGTAACTGATTATTATGATCGCTCTGGCTTGACGCCATATATGGAGAAACTTGGTTTCAACCTTGTGGGATACGGATGTGTAACGTGCATTGGTAACTCCGGGCCACTCCCTATCGAAGTGAGCAAAGCTGTAAATGAACACGATTTAGCAGTTACTGCTGTGCTCTCAGGAAACCGTAACTTCGAGGGTCGCATCAGCCCTGATGTAAAAATGAACTACTTAGCGTCTCCACCACTTGTCGTTGCTTATGCGCTAGCGGGAACTATGGATCATGATTTTGAAACGGATTCTTTAGGCAATGACCTTGCCGGCAATCCAGTATTTCTCAAAGATATTTGGCCAACCGCGCAAGAAATTAGTTCAGTCGTTGAAAGCTCAATCTCATCAGAGATGTTCACTAAAGATTATGCAAGCGTTTTTGATGGTGATCACCGTTGGAAATCATTGGATACGCCAACGGGTAAAACTTTTGAATGGGATCCAAAATCCACCTACGTACGCAAGCCACCATATTTTGAGGCAATGCCTGCCAAGCCAACGCCAGTAACTGATATCAACAATGCTCGCGTTTTGGCAATCCTTGGAGACTCTGTCACTACAGACCATATTTCACCTGCGGGCAATATTAAATTGGATTCACCTGCTGGTGCTTACCTGCTAGCTCATGGCGTTGAAAGGGCAGATTTTAATTCTTACGGTTCGCGTCGTGGAAATCATGAAGTAATGATTCGCGGAACTTTTGCAAACATTCGCTTGAAGAATCTCTTACTTGATGGTGTCGAAGGTGGGTTTACACGCAATTTCCTTAACGGTGGCGCGCAAGAGAGTATTTATGATGCGTCCATCAGCTATCAGGCCGCTGGTATCCCATTAGTTATTTTGGCTGGAAAAGAATATGGATCAGGTTCTTCGCGCGACTGGGCTGCAAAAGGCACCGCGCTTCTTGGGGTCCGAGTTGTCATCGCCGAATCATTTGAACGTATTCACCGTTCAAATTTAATTGGGATGGGAGTACTCCCATTGCAATTTAATGCTGGGGATACTGCCGCTTCTTTAGGTCTTAATGGAAGCGAAACATTTTCAGTTAAGGGAATTGCTGACCTCAACACTGGCGGAGTTCCTTCTGAGGTTACGGTAATAGCAGATGGGAAGAGTTTCACAGCAAAGGTACGTATCGATACTCCCGGCGAAGCGGATTACTATCGTCATGGCGGCATCATGCAATACGTACTTCGCTCTTTGCTTGTGTGAACTTTCTATTTGCCCGCCATGATTGCATCATGGATATATTGCGCTAGTCCTTTCTGCAAATTCTCGTAATGAGCGGTAAATCGATCGTCAGATAGATACATCTGGGCTAAATTTTTCTGCATCTCAACGCTACAGTCGTAATACCAATTGCTTATAGCTAATCTATGGGCGAGAACTGCGGCTTGGGTTTGCGGGCTATCACTGGGATAACCCATGCGAAGAGCTTCAATAAATAGCGCTTGTGCAACATTTGCTCCATTTTTTGCTGCTTGGAGATCCTCGGGGGAGTATTTACTCATACGGTCTCTGGATTGACGGTAAGCCGGTGTGTCTGACCAGCGGGCTTGCGCCTCGGATTCGTAATCTTGCTCTTGCGCCATGAACCAATTCTAATCTCCGCCATCCCGCTAGTTGCAAATAGATGCGGGGATTACGAGAGCAAACTAGGATTGCTACATGATTGAGCGCATCACATCTCCTGCTGATATCGCCGATCTCAATCCAGAAGAGTTATCGAATCTGGCACAGGAAATTCGAGATTTCCTCATCGCCAAAGTATCTAAATCTGGCGGTCACTTAGGTCCAAATTTGGGTGTTGTTGAACTGACAATGGCAATCCATAGAACGTTTAACTCGCCTAAGGATGTCGTACTTTTCGATACGGGACATCAATCCTACGTTCATAAAATTCTTACAGGCCGAGCTGGAGACTTTGATAACTTGCGCAAACGTGGCGGAATCGCTGGTTATCCGAATCGGAGCGAGAGCGAACACGATGTGATTGAGAATTCTCATGCATCGACCGCGCTTTCGTGGGGCGATGGAATCTCTCGAGGATTTTCATTAACGGGTCAGAGAAATCGCTCCGTAGTGGTTGTAGTGGGGGACGGCGCACTTACTGGCGGCATGTCTTGGGAAGCTCTCAATAATATTGCGACCTCTGATGATCGAAACCTTGTCATTGTCGTCAATGACAATGCGCGTTCATATTCTCCGACGATCGGAGGTCTAGCAGATCACCTTGCATCGTTGCGAGTTTCTCGCGGTTATGAGCAAATGTTAAGTTGGGGAAAGCGCACCCTTCAACATATTCCAGTCGTTGGTCCATATCTTTATGACGCTGTCCACGGTATGAAGAAGGGCATTAAGGACTTTCTTGCCCCTCAAGGAATGTTTGAAGATCTTGGTCTCAAATATATGGGACCAATCGACGGTCATAACATTGCTGCGATGGAGAAGGCACTTCATACCGCGAAACATTTTGGGGCCCCCGTACTGGTACATGCGATTACAGAAAAGGGACGAGGACATAGACCGGCGCTTGATGATGAAGCCGAAAAGTTCCATGCAGTTGGCGTAGTTGATCCAGTGACTGGAATTCCAGTTAAACCAAGTGGCACAAGTTGGACTAGTGTTTTTTCGAAAGAGATCGTTGCGATTGGGAAAGAACGCCCCGACGTAGTTGCGCTGACAGCTGCGATGTTGGGACCAACGGGGCTAGAAGGATTTCAAAAGAATTTTCCTCACAGAACAATTGATGTGGGTATCGCCGAACAACACGCTGTTACGAGCGCGGCAGGTTTAGCCTTTGCAGGGATGCACCCAGTGGTGGCTGTTTATGCAACGTTTCTGAATCGCGCCTTTGATCAATTGCTTTTAGATGTCGCTTTGCACCATGCTGGGGTTACTTTTGTGCTCGATCGTTCAGGAGTTACAGGAGATGATGGCCCCTCGCATAATGGAATTTGGGACCTTGCTCTCACTGGCATTGTTCCAACTTTGCATGTTGGCGCCCCGCGAGATGGTTCCCGATTGCGCGAATTACTCAATGAATCCATTGCGATCAAGGATGCGCCTTCATTGGTCCGATTCCCCAAAGGCGAAGTGCAGAGCGATATTCCAGAAATCGAAAGGCGTGATGGAGTAGATGTTTTACACCTCGGTGAAAATTCCGATGTCCTACTAATTGGCGTGGGAGCACTCGCGCATATGGCAATTGATGCTGCGAAAGAAGCTGGCAAGAAAGGCGTTGGCGTCACCGTTGTAGATCCGCGGTGGGTAAAGCCAATTCCTTTGGCGATCGCACAGATGTTGCCTCGATATAAATGTGTAGTTGTACTTGAAGACGGTATTCGTCACGGAGGGATCGGAAGTAGCATTTCTGAGCTTGCGCGCGATGCCAACATCTCTGTGCCGATTCATAGTATTGGCGTACCGCTTGAATTCATCGAGCATTCATCACGGTCGCAAATTCTGCACGACCTTGGTATCACGGCAGCGCAGATTGCTCAGTCCATTATTGAATGGAGTGAGTTAACTAAGCTAAAGAAGCCACACCTTTCGGATGGAAGCGTTGACCAGTCACAGATTCGCTAATTCCTTCGCGATCTAAGTAAGGCAGAATTCCACCCAAGACCATTGGCCAACCGGCTCCTAGCAACATGCAAATATCTATCTCTGCCGGTGTCGAAACTACGCCTTCATCAAGCATCATTCGCGCTTCTTGAGCTAACGCGCTAAGTGCACGATTGCGCACTTGCTCGCCAGTGGAAGGATTTCCGCCTTGTTCGATAAGTGCAACGGCAGCTGGATTGGGCGCGAATTTCCCGTCATCGCCCTTGATATAGAAAGTTCGAACGCCCTCTTTGACCATGCGTTGCATGGTGGGGGAGATTCGATAACGTGGCCCAAGATTTTTGTGGAGCGTTTCGGCTACATGTAATGCAACACCAGGACCAACTAATCCGAGAAGTTCAAATGGTGACATCGGGAAACCAATGCTGCGCATTGCATTATCAGCAACGTCTGCGGGGGTGCCTTCGTCCATAGCATCGGTGATTTCACCCATAAACCGTGTGAGCAAACGATTTACTACAAAACCCGGTGCATCCTTGGTAATGACCATAGTTTTCTTCAGTTCTTTGCCCACCGCAATTGCTGTTGCTGCAGTTACGTCATCTGTTGTAGACGTACGTGCAACTTCAAGTAACGGCATAATTGCCACTGGGTTAAAGAAGTGAAATCCGACGACTCGTTCAGGATTTTTCAACCCTTGAGTCATGGCTTCAACGCTTAAAGATGACGTATTTGTGGCAAGCACGCATTCCGATGTGACAATCTCTTCAAGTTCTTTGAAGAGGAGTTGTTTGAGGGAAAGTTCTTCGAATATTGCTTCGATGACAAAATCTGCCGAAGCAAATACCTTCTTATCGACCGACCCGGTAACCAAGGCAGTTAATCGATGCGCGCTCTCTTGGCTCATACGTCGCTTCTCAACCAATTTTGCTAACTCAGTGTGAACCCAGGCGACTCCCTTATCGACGCGTTCTTGATCCAAGTCCGTCATCACAACCGGGCATTTAAGGTTGCGAACCATGAGAAGGGCAAGTTGGGATGCCATGAGCCCCGCGCCGACTACACCGACTTTTGTGACCTTGCGTGCCAAAGAAGATTTAGGCGCGCCCTCAACTTTCTTTCGTTTCTTTTGGATGAGGTTAAAAGCGTAAAGGGAAGAGCGCAGAGATTCGCTCATGACTAAATCAGCAAGAGCTTGATCTTCAGCATCAAAGCCTGAACTTCTTGTGGCCTTTTGTGCTTGCGCGATGAGTTCCAGTGCACGCTTGGGAGCTTCGATCTCCGCGCCACCATATTTCTTTAAGGCAGCAGCTTTACCAGTGGCTATAGCTTTCTCCCAAGAGGGATCTTGTGAATAATCGTTCCGCTCTATTGTGGTGGCGCCGCTAAGGATCGATGCCGCGAAGGTTACAGATCTTTCTAAGAAGTCCGCAGGTTCAAAAACCGCATCTGTTACACCGAGAGCAAGTGCATCTTTTGCCTTCATCATCGTGTTGTTATTGAGCGCGTTGAGCATAATCACTTGAACTGCGCGCTCGGGGCCAATGAGTTGAGGGAGAAGAGTTGCACCGCCCCAACCTGGCACTAAACCGAGGAAAACTTCAGGTAGACCAGTGAAAGCAGTGGATGCAAGTGTTCTGTAGGTGCAATGTAAACCAACTTCTAATCCACCACCGAGAGCTAAGCCATTGATAAAGGCAAAGGTGGGAATGTCACATTCGCCCAAGCGGCGCAGAACATCATGACCCAATTTTGCAATGGCAACCCCTTGCTCGCGTTTTGCCAAGAAGGAGAGGGCCGAAAGGTCGGCGCCTGCGGCGAAGATAAATGGTTTACCTGTCACGGCTATCGCTGCGGGTTTGCGCGAAGATGCTTCGGTAATCGCGGCATCGAGTTCTAGCAATGATTTGACGCCAAAAGTATTGGGACGGTTGTGATCTTCGCCGTTATCAAGAGTGATTAAAGCCAGAGTTCCTGGAAAACCGAAAGCGTTGAGATCTACATCGCGCACGAGCGCGTGGGTGACAACTTCATCAGGAGCACCTTCTGGGAGAGTTGTTTCTAGCGCCATCTTATTTGCCTCCTGTGAAATGTGGGTTCTCCCAAATTACGGTTCCGCCCATACCAAGGCCGATACACATTGTTGTTGCTCCGTAACGAATTTCTGGATGTTCTTGAAAGCTTCGAGCTAAATTAAGCATCAGACGCACACCTGATGAAGCCAATGGATGTCCCACAGCAATTGCGCCGCCAAATGGATTGACATTGGGCGCATCATCGGCGATGCCAAAGTGTTCAAGAAATGAGAGCACCTGCACTGCAAATGCCTCATTGATTTCAAATAAGCCGATATCGCTAATGTGCAGCCCAGCTTTTTTCAAGGCTTTCTCTGTAGATGGGATTGGTCCATAGCCCATGATTTCTGGTTCAACGCCAGCAAAAGCAAATGAGACCATACGAGCTTTTATAGTAAGACCAAGTTCTGTGGCACGTTCTTCGCTGGCGAGGATCGCAGCTGTTGCTCCATCATTAATACCTGATGAATTTCCAGCAGTAACTCGACCTGCCGGACGAAATGGAGTTTTGAGACCAGCAAGTCCTTCCATCGTTGTTGAAGGGCGTGGAGGTTCATCAACTGTTGCTATGCCCCAACCTAACTCTGCACTTCGGACAGCGGTTGGAATTAAATCGCGTTGAATATTTCCTTCTGCGTAAGCTTTCGCAGTTTTAATCTGTGAATTGAGGGCGTATCGATCTGCACGTTCCTTTGTCAGAGTAGGGAAGCGATCATGCAAACGCTCTGCTGTTGCGCCCATTGCTAGCGCATCTTGTTCAACAATTTTCTCTGCAAGGTAGCGAGGATTGGGATCAAGGCCATCGCCAATGGGATGGTTGCCCATATGTTCAACGCCACCAGCAATTGCAATGTCATACGCGCCCATCGCAATCGCGCCAGCAATAGTTGTCACAGCGGTGAGTGCACCAGCGCACCAACGGTCTACGGAGTATCCAGGCACTGTGACGGGTAATCCAGCGAGAAGTCCTACGCTGCGTCCGAGGTTCATGCCTTGGTCGCCTGTCTGCGTCGCAGCAGCAATTGCAATGTCATCAATGTCATGAGGAGATATCTTTGGATTTCGTTCGAGCAATCCTCGAACTGCGCGAACCATCAAATCATCTGCGCGCGTTCCAGCATATAAACTGCCAGACTTTCCGAAGGGTGTACGAACTGCATCTACAAGGACGACTGAACGTGTCATGGCGCTTCCTTTACCTGAGCTTGTCGAGCATAGGGTTCACAGGTTACCCGTGGGTAGGAGAAAGCGAAACCTTCCGAGGCTTGAGATATGCCCATAAAATTACCGCCAGATAGGTAGCCCACAAGGCCAGCTGCAACCACGAGGTCGTCGTATCAAATCCCACGGTTCCGCCCAAGATCGTGGCCGGGAGAGATTCTTTACTCATCCATGAAGTGGTATCCCAAGCCAAACTGCCAAAACCTGGCAACCAGCCAAGTTCTTGATATTCGTTCACGGCATAAGCCAAAACTCCTGCCGCCACAACAATCAGTGCGACTCCTGTATAGGTGAAGAATTTAGCTAAGTTAAGTTTGACCGAACGGTTGTAGATTAAATATCCCAGCGTGATAGCGCAAAGTATGCCCAAGAAGAGTCCGAAGGAAGCCGCTGAAGCCGAACCTTGCGTCTTAAAGTTTGTATAGATAAAGAGCGCAGTTTCAAGACCCTCTCGGGCAACTGCGAAAAAAGCGGTAGTAGCTAGAGCGAGGGGTCCTGCCATCAGAGCGCTCTCCACTTTGCCGTGGAGGTCATCGCGCATTCCACGCGCCGTCTTTTTCATCCAGAAAACCATCCAAGTGACAAGGCCAACGGCTAGGAAACTTGTGCTCCCTGAAAAGAATTGTTCTCCGCGTGGGCTCAATTCGGCAGAGGTGAAAGAGAGAAATCCACCTAATCCAAAACTGGCGGCAATTGCCAAGCCAACCCCCAACCATAGGGGCGCAAGGAGGGCCCTCCGATTGGATTTGAGATCGGATTTGGGAGTGGATTTACGAAGATAGGCAACGAGAATGCCGACGATGAGGGCGGCTTCTAGGCCCTCTCGCAGGGCGATGGTAAAGGTGCTCAGCACCCGCTCAATCTAGGGTTACTTAGGCAATTACGCAACTCCACTGTTGCGTAATTCATCACACTATCTCTGAAGGTTCGCTCTCGGCAATGGGGGTGGGTAGCGGCTCGCGTTGGGTGAGAGCGGCAGTTAAGAACTCTGAAACAAGAGCAATCTGCCAATTTCTGGCTCCAAGTTCGGACAGGGCCGCTACAACATCAGCAGGTTCATTCCAGCAGATTCGGCGAACACTTTCCGGGCTCAAGAGATTTTCTGGTGGTATCGAAAGAGAGGCAGCGCACGCTTCTAAAGATGCTCGCGCATGTGAGAGATGGGCATACTTCAGCGGGAATTTATCGCGCCAGATTTTTACAGGTGGCAAGGCATCGCTTTCAGCTCGCACCTGTGGCCATTGGCTCTCCGGAAGCGCGAGAGCGTAGGCGATTGCATCTAACCAACGTTGAGTATTTTCAAACCAGCGCGCTCGCATACCAATAGGGCGCAAAGCTTTCTCCATCTCTTTGCGCGTTGTTGGCGAAGCAATAGCCAACTCAAGAATTGCCGCGTCGTTGAGCAATTTCCCTGAAGCGATATCTTCTTGACGCGCTATTTCATCGCGGCTGTACCACAACGATTTGATGATCGCTAAGTGATCACGTTTTTTGATTTTATGCATTCCTGAAGTGCGCCGCCATGGTTCCTTCCGAGGAGGCGGTGGAGGTGCTTTAAGGATGGCCGCAAATTCTTCGCTCGCCCAACCATCTTTGCCTTGTTTTTCTAGCGATTCCAGAATCTTTTCGCGCAGTTCAACGAGCAACTCGACATCAAGGGCTGCATACGTTAACCATTCTTGGGGCATAGGTCGTGTTGACCAATCGACAGCGCTATGTTCTTTCGCTAATGAGAAACCCAATTGTGATTCAACGAGCGGCCCTAGTCCCACCCGAGGAAATCCTGCAATTCGGCCTCCCAACTCTGTGTCAAATAAAATAAGTGGGTCAATTCCAACATCGCGAAGGCATGGCAAATCCTGGGTGCTGGCATGAAGAATTACTTCATCGGTTGCAATTAAATTGTTGAGTCGGGCAAAAAGTGGATGTGGATTCGAGAATGCAACAGGATCGATCAGGTGCAGGCCGCCACCAGTGCGTTTTATCTGTATGAGGTAGGCCCTCGGGTTGTATTTGTATCCGGAAGCGCGTTCGGCATCGATTGCAAAAGGACCAACACCACTTTCAAGTTGCGCAATAGCTTCTTCAAATGCAGTTTCGGTTGTGATGAGCGGGGGAGTGCCACCTTCTGGTTGGAGTAAGGGCGTAGCTATCTGCTCAACAATTTCATCCATAAATTATCGCCGAGCCTGATTTATTGCAGTAACTCCCTCTGGAACCGGTGTAAGTCCTGCAATTTCTGCCAACACATTGCACCAACCTTGCAGATGTACTGCTAGTTCTGATGGGGATGCTGCGATGGGAGTCCAAGAAGCTCGGATTTCAACTTCAGCTTCATCGTTACGTGGTGATAATTTTCCAAACGATTGGCTGACTACACGAGTTACCGTTCCGCTGGCTGCACAGTACGTAGCGCCGCTCTCATCTAACGCTTGGAGTAACCAGTTCCAACCATTTTCCGGTAAGAGCGGATCTTCTTGCATCATGGCTTCGACATCCGCGCGGATATAAGTTACTGCACGGAATTCTCCGTCCCAGGTTTCTTGTCCTCCCGGTTCGTGCAGAAGAACAAACCGGCCCGAAGCTATTTCATCTTCATCATCATTCAGTAAGCCATTACTGACATCAGCCGAAAGCGCAAAAGAATAGGTGGCAAGTTTTTGAGGAGCCGGAACTTCTTCGAGAATAATCTCTTTACGCGGAGCGAAAGAACGCAATGAATCAACAACTACCTGAAATTCACGTGCATCCATGGAGCCAATGTAAGCAAGTCGAAGCGGCAAAGGTGGGAGGCAGGGCGGTAACGTTGCGCACATGGCTATCTTCCTTGCATTATTTTCGAGTGCTCTCTGGGGAAGTGCTGATTTTCAAGGCGGCAGATTGGCAAAACGCTATAACCCTCTGGCGGTGACTGGGGTATCGCAAGCAATTGGATTAACTTTCGGTCTCTTCTTAGTTGTAGTGAGCGGTCAATGGCATGCGGCAGCTTTTGGCGAACACGGGTATCTCATTCCTGGCGTGCTCGCAGGCGTTGCAGGGTATTTTGGATTGAACTGTTTATACGCCGGTCTTGCTTCAGGACGGATGGGGGTTGTTTCTCCGATTAGCTCCCTTGGAGCTCTTGTACCTTTAACGATCGCACTTGTCGGAGGAGAGACTCTCAATCTCACCCAAGGAATCGGCATCACCCTTGCTCTGGTGGGAGCTTTTTGTGCAAGCGGTCCGGAGATTTCCCAAGGCTTGCCACTGCGCCCACTTCTTTATGCCGTTGGCGCAGCGTGTGGGTTTGGTGCAGGTTTAACTTTGATGGCAAGGGGTTCTATCGGCAGCGCCCTGATGACAATGGTAACCATGCGAGCGTCAACTTTAATTTTTTCAGTAATTTATGTAGCAAGAACGCGAAGCATAGGAGGGTTTGCTAAGAAAGATTTTCTTGGACTGGCTTTCATGGGTCTTGCTGATTTTTCCGCTAACTTGCTCATAGGTATTGCATCTACTCACGGCTTAGTCTCGGTAGTTATGGTTCTAGGTTCTCTCTTCCCAATTGCGACTGCCGTTTTGGCATTTGAGATATTGCACGAACGATTACATTTCATTCAATATATTGGAGTCATTCTCGCGGTGGGTGGAGTGGCAGTTATTTCCGCTGGTTAACGGGATTAGTACAGTGAAAGAAAGTTGTTGTGCCTGATTTAGATTCTTTTACATCTGCGAAATTATTGAGCAAGCCTTCGATGGAAATCTTTCCATCGCCACCAGTGAAATCTGTGACGCTAAGTTCTAGTACATCTACCAGGCCTAATTCCAGAAAGGTGCGCAAGAAGTTTGCGCCACCTTCGAGCAATATTTCAGAACCAAATTCGTTGATAGCTTTTTTTAGCGATTGCGCTGGCGGTAGATCCCACCAATGGGCTAAGGGGTTCTTATCTAAAATTTTTGGTCGGCTGCGTGAAACGATGACAAGGGCTACCGGGGAAGTGGTGTACGGCTCTTGACGGGCACTTTCACCACCGACGAGGATGCAATTAACGCCACGGCGACGAGCCAGAAATTGCAGGCGGTCATCGGTAGTCGAGATTGCGCCGCTGGAACCTTCAAAGGAGGTGGATCCATCGCGACCCAGAACTAAGGTGGCGGTAACTCCCATGAGTACACGGTAACAAGGCAAGGCGAAGTCAATGAAAATGTCAGTAGCTGGCCTTAATCTATTTATATGATCATTGATTGCAACACATGCCTCATGCGCAATCTCGCCTGTGGTGAGTGCGTAGTAAGCGCCTTCCTCGAGGCCCCAGCAACGCCTGATATCTCACCCGAGACCCAACGCGCCCTCCATCTACTCTCAGAGAGCGGAATGAGCCCACCATTACGCTTTATCGAGGCCTCTTCGGGATAATTCGCAGGATTTAGGCGCACGTTTAGGTTGAGCTCTGCCTATAAAGCCCGTTAGCCTAACGAGATGAAATTTGCTCTGGGTAGGCGCATCCTTCCCTGGCTTACCGTCGGGCTTTTAGCGCTCCCGTTATTGCTAGCACCGCCGGTGGCCGTGGCCGCGCCCTCCCTTGCTGACGTGCAGGTGCAGGTTCAACTCTTGCAGGAAGAGGCAGCTTCTGCAGCGGAAGGGGCCCAATCTGCCAAAGTTGAATTAGCCAACCTCAGCAAGACTCTCGTGAGCGTGAAGCAGGAAGCGGCGGTACAAGGTTCTACCGTGGCCAAACTCAAAGCTTCACTCGGCGCTATAGCGATCGAACAGTATAAATCTGGAGGATTGAGTCAAAGCCTAGAGCTCCTCTTCTCCGCTGACCCGACACTCTATCTGTCAGCAGCTGGTTCTCTAGACGCCCTCACACGACGCAAATCTTTACAACTACATCGATATGCCGCAGCTCAACAACGACTCAACGCAACAACTCTCACAGTTAACGACAAATTAGCTCTTGTTGCTGCAGCACAGGCGCGAATCACAAAGCAACTTGCTACCGCGCAATACAAACTCAAGGCAGCGGAAATTTTGCTAACTAAATTAAAGAAATCAGATCGTGCACGATTGGCTAAGTTGGCCCTGATGAAAGAGAACGCCGATCACGCATCGTCCTTGAAATTTGCTAAATCTGCTTCAGGAATTTCTGGTCGTGCCGGTGTTGCCTTGAAATTTGCATTAGCTCAGATAGGAGATTGGTACGTTTTTGGTGCCGCCGGTATGGTTTATTGGGATTGCTCAGGTTTGACGATGCGTGCTTACCAAAAGGCTGGTGTCTCCATGCCTCACTCTGCCGCAGCTCAAGCGCGTTACGGAAAGTATGTTCCATTAAATGCGCTGAAACCTGGAGATTTAGTCTTCTTTGGCAATCCGATTGGCCATGTCGGAATCTATTTAGGAAATCATCGCATGGTGAACGCACCGCACACAGGTGCGCGAGTTAAAGTGGATTCGTTTTCGTCATGGTTCGGAAATGAACGATTCGTGGCTGCGCGACGTTTCTAAAGTGGAGAAAGTTCTTTTTATCACTAATGACTTTGGTCCACGTGCAGGTGGGATAGAAACCTTTCTTATGGGCCTGATCGAACGTCAAAAGCGCGATAGCGTCATCGTGTACACATCCTCGCAAGGAGATACAAGGCAATACGATGCGGCGTGGAAGAGCGATTTTGGAGTAGAAGTTATTCGCGACCGAACAAGAATTCTTTTGCCCACTCCATTTGTCGCCCGCAAAGTGCGCAAAGTTGTGCAGGAGCGCCAGATAAAGAGAGCTTGTTTTGGGGCGGCGGTTCCTTTGGGTTTGCTGGCACCTTCTCTACGCCGAGCCGGAGTGCAGCGTATTCTCGCTTTAACGCATGGTCATGAGGTTTGGTGGGCGCGAATTTTCCCATTTTCTTGGGCGCTTCGTCGGGTAGGAAAATTCATTGATGTGATGACCTACTTAGGGGATTTCACGCAATCAGCAATCGCGCCGACTTTAACGGCGCACGCTAGGGCTGCGATGGTGAGAATCGCCCCGGGCATTGATACCTCACATTTCTCTCCTTCTGCAGATTCTCGCGAAATTAGGAGTTCATTGGGTTTAACAGATAAGAAAGTGATTGTTTCTGTTGGGCGTTTGGTCCATCGTAAAGGACAAGATTTTCTTATTCGTGCTTTACCTATTATTCGTCAATCGATACCCAATGTGCACCTTCTCCTGATCGGTGAAGGACCGTATCGTCAGAAACTTGAATCTCTAGCGAAAGAGTGCAATGTAGAGGACGCAATTACTTTTAAAGGGCGGATTAAATACGAGGAACTTCCAAGATATATATCTGCTGGTGACATCTTTGCAATGCCGTCTCGTTCACGATTTAATGGATTAGAAGTTGAGGGCCTTGGGATTGTTTACCTAGAGGCCAGTGCATGTGGGCTACCTGTCGTCGCCGGGAATTCTGGGGGAGCACCTGATGCTGTGCTGGAAGGTGAAACTGGCTTTGTTGTAGATGGCGTAAATACTTCAGCAATTGCCCAAGCTTGCGTCAAGCTTTTGGAAAATCCTCAATTGGCAATTGCAATGGGAATTGCTGGGCGGGAGTGGATCGAACGTGACTGGTCCTGGGATTTGTGGGCAAATGAATTTTCCAAAGCGCTTCTTGCTAAGTAACTAAACCATGTTTTAGAGCAATGACAACAGCTTCGGTACGATTGGCTACATTCAATTTTCGGTAAATTGAAGCTAGATGCGTTTTCACTGTCGTTTCGCTAATAAAAAGTTCTTGCGCAATCAATGCTGAACTTTTGCCCTGTGGCAATAATGCGAGAACTTGGAGTTCTCGGTTAGTGACCTTGAAACCCTCTTTGCGTCTTTTAATTGCGGAACCCAGACCCTTGGCGGTAAAACTCGATGGAGACAAGAAGGAGTGTGAGACTGCAGCGATCACATCTGAAAGTGGAGCGCTTTTCACTACGAAAGCACTCGCACCCGCCTGCAAAGCTGCCAAAAGGAAAGAATCTTCATCTTGAAGAGTGAGTACAACTATCCCAAGGGTGGGGGAAATTTCTCGAGCCCAGGTGACAATTTCCAATCCGCTTCCGTCAGGTAGCCTTAAATCAACAATGATCACTTGAGGATTCTTATGTGCAATCTGAGCGAAAGCTTCGTGTTTACTAGCCGCCTCTCCCACAACAGAGAATCCTGCGCCCTCTAGCGCTTTCTTCAATCCTTCTCGCACCACTTGATGATCATCGATAACAAGAATGGATATTTTTGATTCGTCCATGAGATTTATTTACCTTAATTCGGAAAGCTGATTCGAATAGTCGTGCCGGATTCGTTCGAATCCCAACTCAGAAAACCATCAATGCTTTTGACTCGCTCTTGTACTCCAGTGATCCCATAACCATAAGTCTCGTGATTGATGCCACCGATACCGTCATCCGAGATAACTAGTAGAACTGATTGCGCATTTTGCGAAAGTTCTACGGTGAGAATGGTCGCTTGCGAATGCGAAACCACATTGCGAATCAATTCAGTGGCGATTCTGAAAACTTCTTGGGCGCTTTCCTCGGGAAGGTCTACCTCTTCAATTTTCTCGTCGACCCGTAGACTGCCTTCAAGAGTGCTGAGAACAATACGAATCTTCCTGGCCAAAGACACAGAGTCTTGGGAACGTAAGTTGAACATTTCTTCCCGAACTTTTTCGATTAAGGCAGAGATCCTAAAACGGAGCGTCCTTAGCTCTACCCTTGTTTCTGCTGGCGTGTTCGTAGCAGCAATTAACAAATCTAAAGAGTAAGCAACGCCAACCAGATCTTGAGCGATTCCATCGTGAAGCTCTTGCGCCAGATGGATTCGCTCGCGGCTGGTCATGGTTGGCTCTAGTTGTAGAGCGCCTCTATGTCAGAAGCGAATTGCTGCGATACGACATGGCGCTTGATGGAAAGCTTGGCAGTGAGCTGACCTCCAGCGATGGTCCAATCCACGGGCAAGATTTGGAATTTCCGAATTGATTCTGCCTTGCTTACAGCTTTATTAGCTTCGTCTACTCCAGTTTGGATGACAGCGATGAGGTCTGGATCATGAGTAAGGGAAGCGACCGTGGCTCCATCTTTTTTATTAACGGTAATCCAAGATTTCAATGCATCAGCATCGATAGTTACTAACGCTGCAATAAATGGTTTGTTGTCACCAACGACCATGCATTGGCTCACAAGCGGATGTGCTCTCAATCGATCTTCAAGCACAGCAGGAGCGACGTTCTTGCCACCGGAGGTAACAATGAGTTCCTTCTTTCGGCCAACGATATAAAGGAATCCATCTTCATCGATACGTCCGAGATCGCCAGATTTAAACCAACGTTCGCCATTGAATACTTCAGCGTTCGCTGCGTCGTTCTGCCAGTAGCCACGCATAACGATTGGCCCTCTAATGAGCACTTCGCCATCATCAGCGATAGCGATGGAGTTACCGGGTATGGGGCGCCCTACAGAACCGACGCGGTGGTGGGTTGTTAAATTAAGTGTTGCTCCTGCAGTAGTTTCAGTGAGTCCATAACCTTCGAGGATGCGGATTCCTGCACCGCGATAGAAATGTCCTAAGCGCGCGCCAAGTGGGGCACCGCCAGAAATTGCTGCCTCGACATTTCCGCCCATACCGGTTCGTATTTTTACGAAAACTAGTTTGTCAAAAAGCGCGTGCTTGATACGCAATCCCAGAGGAATGCGTTTTTGATCCATCGCCTCGCTATAAGCAATTGCTACACCAGCGGCTTTGCGAAAAATATTTCCTTTTCCAGCTGCTTCTGCTCGAGCTTCGGCGCCGTTGTAAATCTTTTCAAATATCCGGGGCACAGCAAGTACGAATGTTGGTTTAAATGACGCTAAGTCAATGGGAAGACGGCCAGCAGGATCGCTGCAGTGCGCCATATGTAGCCCAGCATGAATCGCTCCGATTTGGACCATGCGACCAAATACGTGAGCCACAGGTAGGAATAGAAGTGTTGATCCACCTGGTTTGAGAAATAGATCCGATGCACCTTGAACAACATTGCCGCACTCTGAAAGGAAATTGCCGTGAGTGAGCTGTACGCCTTTTGGCTTGCCGGTAGTTCCCGAGGTATAAATCAAAGTTGCCAAAGTATCTGGCACTAAGGAGTTGCGACGGCGGTCAATTTCATCATCCGAAATATGCGCGCCAGTTGTAGCCAACGTGTGCAAGACATCGTCGGTGATAGTCCACACATGTTTTGTATGCGCTGGAAGAATGGGCGAAACCAATTCACGATGCGCAGGAGTTTCGACAATTAAGCCCACCGCTCCAGAGTCATCTAAAATCCATTGAACTTGTTCGGCGGAAGAAGTTTCAAAAATCGGGACAACGCACCCGCCGGCAAACCAAATCGCAAAATCAAGAATGGTCCATTCGTAGCGAGTGCGAGCCATGATCGCTACACGATCGCCTATCTGGATTCCTGCTGCTATTAAACCTTTGGCGCTAGCTCGAACTTCTGCTTCGAATTCACGAGCCGAAACTGGTTGCCAGCCATCACCCAATGGGCGAGAGAGCATGATGCGCTCTGGTTCAAACCATGCGCGCTCTGCAATCAAATTTGTGAGGTTACCGGCCGTGGCCGCGGGTACAAGTGCGGGTATGGTCACTTCGTTCATGGGCGCAACGGTAGCGGTTCCTCGGAGCAAAGGGGAGGGGGTAATCTTGCGACCATGGCTGATATTTCGAACGCAAAGATAACAATCGAAGCTCCCGTGGCAAGAGTCCAGGAGATTCTCTTCGATATAGGCAACTATCCATTATGGTCCACCTCAATCAAGAAGGCTGAGGTACTCAGTAGCGACGGACAAGGTCGAGTCTCGTCGGCCAAACTCACTATTGATGCAGGGGCGCTAAAAGATCGCGTCACTTTGGATTATGACTGGACGAACGCTCCGAACCGCCTTGAGTTTTCACTCGCAGATGCTGACCTTTTAACAGAGATGGACGGCGCATACATCATCGAGAGCGATGATGAAGATACAACAACGGTTACCTACGAACTTACTGTTGCGCTCTCGATGCCTGTGCCTGCGATGATGCGCAAGAAGGCTGAACAATCAACTATTGATTTAGCGCTTGAACAATTGAAAGCTCACGCGGAAGCATAGATGTCTTTTTCTATCGGAATCGATGTCGGAGGAACGAAAGTTCTTGGCGGCGTTGTCGATACTCAAGGAAATATTCTTGCTCAAGCAAGACGTGATACTCCACGCCAAGGTGGAAAAGTTCTGACTAGCGTTATTGCTGAAGTCGCGCACGAACTCCTTGCAGATTTTTCAGCTTCTTCCGTCGGGATCTCTGCTGCGGGATTCGTCTCTTCTGATCGCAGAACGATGCTCGCCACTCCAAATATTGCCGATTGGAACGGTGTAGATCTCGATCATGAATTGAGTTCACTCATTGGCCTGCCAGTAGTTATCGAAAATGACGCAAATGCCGCTGCTTGGGGCGAAGCGAAATTTGGTGCTGGTTGCAATGAAACGCAGATGATGATGCTTACAGTTGGTACAGGTATTGGTGGGGGAATTGTCATTGACGGGCACCTTCATCGTGGAGCATTTGGAATCGCTGCAGAGTTTGGACATATGCGCGTAGTTCCTGAAGGACACCTTTGCGGCTGCGGTGCCCGTGGATGTTTCGAGCAATATGCCTCGGGCAATGCGCTTTTACGTCATGCCCGTGAAGCAATCAGCGCTTCTCCTGAAATGGCACGCAATCTTTTAGCTCTTGGAGATGGAACTATCGAAGGGCTCTCTGGCCAACACATTACCGATGGCGCGCGTGCAGGAGATGCGGTGGCCTTAGCGGCTTTCAATACGACCGCACAATGGTTAGGTGCTGGAATCGCTTCTTTGGCAGTTCTCTTTGATCCTGCATGCGTTGTCGTAGGTGGCGGGGTAATTGATGCAGGTGAGATTTTGCTAGAGCCAACTCGCGCGGCAGTTGAACGCTACATGCCCTTTGTCGGCAAACACCCTTCGCCAAGAATTGTCCCGGCGCAACTCGGTAATCAAGCTGGACTTATCGGCGCTGCAGATTTAGCAAGAAATTAAAGTATCGCCCCGTCGTCATCCAGGAAGTCATCGCGGAGTTTATAAAGAAAAGTAAAGAGCCCTGCAAAAAATGCAATCACTCCGGGCCAGGGTTCAATCCCAAATGGATCGAAGGAGAAAATCGCCGCTCCAACTGCATACATAGGCCCAGCGATCATTGCAAAGATTGCATTCCTTTCGCCCTTATCGGCGATCGGCTCGAGTCGTGGGTTTGGACGCGTGAAATGCTCATCGGGATCTTCGAGATCAAGTTCATCGAGGTATGTGGAAGGTGTTGATTCATCAAGCGAAAGACCAGCGACGATTGATGCAAATTCAGCGTCAATCAAATCTGAATCATCGTCATCATTTATATCGTTAATCCACACTCCGCTAGAAATCTCGCTAATAAAAGCAATGGATTCCTCTACCAAAAGAGGGCCGTCATGACTTTCCTTGGATGTATGAAAAGATTCCTCAAGGATAATTTCTCGAATAAATGGCGATGAAACTTCGTCGGCAATAAATATTGAATCGTCTTGATTGTTATCCCGCTCCTTCTCGCAATATAGCAAGAGCAGGGGTTGTTCAATCAGTAAGAGTTCTTCATCTATTTTTCCCCATTTTTTGAATACTCGTCGTTCTGGGGGCAATGAAGTTTCGATCAGTATTAGCCCTTCAATCTGGTTTTCCAAAGTGATGGCTAATTTCAATGCGACCGAACCGTCAGAATCAAACCCTGCGAGAAAAATCTTCTGACAGCGAGTTTGAAGAAATGTAAAGGCTTCCTTAGCTTCGCTGATTTTCTCTTGCCATGCACGTGCGTCAATGTGATCCCAAGTAAGAGGCGACAGATTTAAATTTGGTGCGAGAACGCTATATCCCGCAGAGTGGAGAGAGTGGGCCCAGGAGTTGGCTCCAGGAAAGGAATTCAGGAGAAGGATGCCAATTTCCCCGCCTAATAACTCCAAACGTGGAGTATTTGGGAGATGTGTCACCTTCCCATAGTGTCATATGAGCTCCAGAGCGGCTAAATTGGTCTACTCAGAGAAGCGGCAACGTGTCGGAATCCAAGGAGGTAAAAATGGCTATGGAGAATCTTCCATATGGCTTGTTGCGTACCTTTCTGACGCCTTTTCTTATGGTGGCCTTTCGCCCAAAAGTTAAAGGTTTACGAAATGTGCCGATTCATGGCCCAGTAATTATCGCTTCCAACCATCTCTCCTTTAGCGATTCGATTTTTATGCCCTTGGTTGTTCCGCGCAAAGTGACTTTTCTTGCCAAGAGCGAGTACTTCACATCTCCTGGACCTAAAGGCCTCCTTAAGAAACTGACCTTTATCGCCTTAGGGCAAGTTCCTGTTGATCGTTCAGGGGGACGTCGAAGCGAGGCCGCCCTCATCACAGGTCTCAAAGTATTAGCAGAAGGTAATTGCTTAGGTATTTACCCAGAAGGAACTCGTTCGCCAGATGGACGCTTGTATAAGGGCAGGACAGGAATTGCGCGATTGGCTATCGAATCGGGTGCGCCGATTATTCCTGTAGCGATGTTTAATACCGAAAAGATTCAACCCACGGGAAAAGTAATTCCCAAGATTATGCGCGTGAAAATGATCTTCGGCGAACCAATCTATCTGACAGGGGATTCGACCAATCTTCAAGTTTTACGTGATGCAACGGATGACTTGATGCGCAAACTGCAAGCGCTTTCGGGTCAAGAGTATGTAGATATTTATGCCACTCGTCGTAAAGCTGAAATAACTGACGAGGATTAGTCTTCGATCTGTAGTCGTTCTAAAAGATAGTTACATGTGGGGCATTCGCTTCCAGCTGCCGGCATATCTGCCTCCAGCAATCTTATGAAATCGCTTATAACTGTTGTGAAGCCTTCTTGATCCCGTTCCACGGGCAGATAACTTTGGTTGACGCCAAAACCATAACTTGCATCCGCATTCTCTGCGACACCATTGAGATTCCACACCAGTAGCCCCATCGTTGCGACTGTGAATGCTTTGCCAGTGGAGGGGTGCTCAAGGGCGAATGCATACGCTTCGAGTTGAGGTGCATAGAACGCCCCGTTGTGACGATCCGAATCGGTTACTTTGCAATCGATCAATCCAATTGATCCATCTTCGTAATGGGCGACTAAGTCATATTTTCCGTTAATTCTCCAACGAGTGGTTGCTCCATCGACTTTGATGTAATCACTTCTTACCCATTGACCCCATTGTTTTACAACCCCCGGTTGAAGAGTGGGATCGATATCTTGCATCGATGCTCTACGGAAATGCTCTTCTTGTGATTCTGCCAAAGTTCCGACCAACGGGAATTGTCCCGGCATAATCAATTTGTACCAATACTTAATCCAAAGGCAACGCTTGCACGTCGATAAACCAAAAGTTAAATCAGAGGGAGCGATAAATTCGCGAGCGGGTGTGAGTGGTTTTGCCATGGCTTAAGTATTACCCGAGAGCGCTCGCTAAAGCACCATAAACCACGAATGAGCCGAGCCCCATCATTACCCACCCACCAATTGCGCGAAGGAGCACCAAACGTGATGCATCGGTTGCCAACCATTCGCGGGCGGTTCCAGCTAGAAGGCCCCAGATACCGTCGGAGAACCAACACATGAGGACGAACACGATTCCTAAGAAAAGCAATTGCGTCGTGGCGTTTCCGCGATTACGGTCGATGAATTGCGGTAAAACCGCTGCATAGAAAACGAGGGTTTTGGGATTTAGGACCGCTACCCAAAATCCTTCGCGCATTGATTGAATAGCAGAAGGTTCTTCACTTTTTTTGGTTGTCATTTCGGCAGCGCTGGCATGGCGATCTCTGTAAGCCTGAATACCTAAGTAGATCAGGTAGGCACCACCACCCCATTGAACTGCGGCAAAGGCAACATCTGAACGTTGCAGAATCGGGCCTAAACCAACGGCCACGAGTGAGGAGAGAATAAAAGAACCAAATGCATTCCCAGTGACGGTAAAGAGTGCAGTTTTACGTCCCCATGCAACGGCCCTAGCAATAATAAAAAGAACACTTGGACCGGGCGCTAAGATGATGACGATTGATGTCGCGAGATATTCACCAAAGCGACTCGGAATCATTTGCCAATATTACAAGAAAGAACGAGCCCGGGATAGATGTGAATCCATTCCCGAGCTCGTTCTTCTTACTTCTTAACGCTGTATTAGGTCGTTATTAGCTGACGATTATGAATTTCCGCGAGATTTTGCAACTGAATTTAATACTTGGTAACCAATGACTGTAACCAAAGTTGCATTGATGATTCCCTCGAATTTGTAATCTCCGCTAGTCCAAGCCATATTGGATATTCCAATGATGAGCGCTGAGGCAGCGATAATTAAGTTTGTTGATTTAGAGAAATCAACTTTGCCTTCGATCCAGATTCGTGCACCAAGCACACCAATCATTCCGAAGAGAGCTACTCCCACGCCACCAAGAACACCGGCAGGAGTTGAGTGGAGAACTTCACCAAATTTAGGCGAGAGCGAGAGCAAGATTGCGCCAGCGCCAGCGACCCAATAAGCAGCCGTTGAGTAGACACGAGTTGCAGCCATAACGCCGATGTTTTCAGCATATGTTGTGGTTCCTGATCCTCCGCCAGCGCCTGCAAGTGTTGTGGCTACGCCATCAGCGAAGAGAGCCATTCCCATTTGATCATCAAGGTTCTTGCCGGTCATAGCCGCAACCGCCTTAACATGGCCAACGTTTTCGGCGATGAGCACGAGTACAACAGGCAAGAAGAGGGCGATTGCCTTCCCATCAAAAGTTGGTGCAGTGAAAGTTGGGAGAGCAAAGATTTTCGCACTTTTGATTGCATCGGTATTTACATCGCCCATGAGGTATGCAGCGAGGTATCCGACAACTAGTCCAAGGAAGATGCTGATGCGTCCCATGAAGCCACGGGAATATGCAGCAATTAAGCCAATGGATGCCAAAGTAATGATTGCGCAGGAAGGACCTTGGACAAAGTTATCTTTTGCAGCTCCAGCCAAGTTCAAGCCGATGACCATCACAATTGTGCCTGTCACTAGTGGAGGCAAGAGCCAGTTAATCCAACCGACGCCAGCAGCTTTCACGATAAGACCGACAAGCGCCAAAATCACACCCGTTGCCACGACGCCGCCAAGGGCATAAGACATCCCTCCACCAGCTTTTGCAGCTGCGATGGGGGCCAAGAATGCAAAAGAAGAACCTAAGTAGCTAGGAACACGGTTTTTGGTGATTGCCAAAAAGAGGAGGGTGCCGATACCTGAGAAAAATAAAGTGGTAGTTGCTGGCAAGCCAGTCAGCAGAGGGACCAAGAATGTGGCGCCAAACATGGCGGCAATGTGTTGGATACCAACTCCGATGGTGCGGGGCCAACTTAAACGCTCATCTGTTGAAACGACTTCTCCTGCGCCGATGGTTTTACCGGTGCCATGAAGTTTCCACGAGAGTAGAGACATTGATCATTCCTTCCTAAGTGCCAACGCCCAGGGTGGCGCTCGCTGGTGAATGTGCTCGATAAGGGTAGAACGCTCAATTTGGGAAGGGTGCTTACCTTCGGGTACGCCACGCCGTCGGAGATCCCCCCTTTCGGGTTGCAAAGAGCCCCCGAGTAGGATTAGATAAGCATTCGATATATCGATTCGATACATAATTGGGAATAACCGGCAGGGGAGTATCAATGCGCTCGCGAAGTGAATCCTTAGAGTTTGCCCTCCTGGGGCTGCTCTCACAGGGTCCTTTGCATGGATATGAACTGCGCAAACGTCTCACAGCTATTTATGGGCCATTCCGCGCCCTCTCATTCTCTGTTCTCTACCCACAACTGCGTCGCATGCTCGAAGCAGGTCTAATCGAAGAATCAGTGGCTAGCGATGGCGGACTCTCTCGCCGCTCGCGGATCGTTTATTGCCTGTCAAAAAAAGGCGGCGACCGTTTTAGCAAACTTACCGAAACCGTCAGTCCAGAAACATGGGAGGACGAAGGCTTTGAAGTTCGCTTCGCCTTTTTCAGCCCGACATCGCGAACTAATCGCGTAAGAATTCTTGAAGGGCGCAATCGCCGCCTGCAAGAGAAGGCAGAAATCCTCCGGGGGGAACTTGAAAAATCCCCGGTAGGAATCGACAAATATCTTGAAGAGTGGCGACGCCATTCTCTGGAATCGGCTGAGCGCGAAATCGCTTGGCTAGAAGAGATGATCAAAACCGAAGGGAAAATAGTGTGAAGATCACTACAGGCAAAGGCGACATTCGTGTTGCAATCATCGGTGTAGGTAACTGCGCCAATTCGCTCGTCCAGGGCGTTACCTACTACCAAGATGCTGCCATCGATCAAGAGATTCCCGGCTTGATGCATGCAGTCGTCGGGGGATATCACATCAGCAGCGTTAAATTTGTTGCTGCTTTCGATGTGGATGCCAAGAAAGTTGGTCTTGACCTCGCTGCAGCTATTTGGGCAAGTGAAAATAACACAATCAAATTTGCCAACGTTGCCAAGACAGGCGTCGAAGTTCAACGCGGCGTGACCCTTGATGGACTAGGAAAGTATTACCGCGAAACAATTGTTGAATCGACTGCACCATCTGTCGATATAGTCCAAACTCTAAAAGACGAAGCGGTAGATGTGCTCATCTGCTACCTGCCTGTGGGGTCTGAGGAAGCAGCTAAGTTCTACGCGCAATGCGCGATCGATGCCGGATGTGCTTTCGTTAACGCTCTTCCAGTATTTATTGCATCCGACCCAGTCTGGGCCGACAAATTCACAAAAGCCGGATTACCGATTGTCGGAGATGACATCAAGAGCCAGGTGGGAGCAACTATTACCCACCGTATTATGGCCAAACTTTTCCAGGATCGCGGCGTTCACTTAGATCGCACCTATCAGCTCAATGTGGGTGGAAATATGGACTTCAAGAACATGTTGGAGCGCGATCGTCTTGAGTCGAAGAAGATTTCAAAGACTAATTCAGTCACTTCTCAACTCGATCACGATCTCGGCGAAAAGAATGTTCATATCGGACCTTCGGATTACATTCCTTGGCTCGATGATCGCAAGTGGGCTTATGTCCGCCTTGAAGGCCGTGCATTCGGAGATGTTCCGTTGAACTTGGAATACAAGTTAGAGGTATGGGATTCTCCAAACTCAGCAGGAGTAATCATCGACGCACTTCGTTGCGCGAAGATTGGTCTCGACCGCGGAATCGGTGGACCACTTCTTTCACCTTCGAGTTACTTTATGAAGACTCCACCTGTGCAGTACACCGATGAGCAGGCGCACAATCGCGTTGAAGAGTTCATTGCAGGAACGGTTGAACGTTAAGCCCTTCCTTTATTTTGTTGCAAAGAAAACGCCCCCCGATCGAAATCGGGGGGCGTTTTTCTTCACCCTCACGGAGAGTAGAGGGCTAGATCGTCGCCTCTTGTGGAGTACGACGAAGGTGCAACCACCCTGCAATCGATAGAAGGAGTAATAAGATTCCGCCGACAAGAACTGCTCCTGCAGAAATCTTTGCAATTTGTCCGAGCTCCCAGAACGCATAAGCCGTTAGGAGAGTGCCGCGCAACATGGTTCCTTTGAAAACTGTTTCAAGTGTTGCGCTAGCTGTAGTTGCTGCAGCTTGCAGTTCAGCATTCTTTGGGTCAGAAGCTAGTGCTCCTGCTGCTGAACGACTAGCTGTTGATGCATCAGCGTAGGTCGGCATTTTTGACAAGTGATAGCCAAGATAGTGATCGGCATACATTTGTGCTTGCTTACCGGTGCTCATTGGCTTTCCACCATTGTCGGTAAAGAACTGAGTAACTGTTGCATCTTCATCAGCATTACCTGTGGATGCTGGAAGAGTAATAGTTTGTGAAGCTAACTGACTAGAGACTGCGCTATCTGCAAAGCTATAACCCCAGTTGAGTAAACCCGCGGCAATGAATAGAAAAATGCTGAGTCCCATACCTACAAGGGTGACGATTCCATCAAATGTACGACGTTTCATTTTTAATTCTCTCCTTTAGTGTTCTCACTTGAGAACGATTAAAGGGTATTACTGCCCAAATCAGGAACTTCAAGAAACCAGAGTGGTAGCCCTTTGCTCTCTGTGATTTATATCAAGGATGAACGGGTGAAAAGGATTAAATGTGGCGCGCACAGAGAGATTGACCATCTGGGCCAACTTCATAGTGTGAACAGGCAACGGCTAGTCGATCGAAAGCCTTATCTCCGTAATGCGTGCGATAGGCCAGAGCCAAAAGGACGCGCAAGTTGGTTTCGCCATCGGCTTTAATTCCGAAAGCTTTAGCGGTACGGCTGACAGTATTTTCTACAACCTTTTCTGTATGCGCCGTTTCTTTTGCAATTGCAGCGTTAGATTTACCTTCACAGAGTAAATCCATGACAAGTCGCTCAAATGGGGTTAAATCTCTTGTCGCAATCGTTATATCAGTCGCCATCAGTTTCGCCGGCCTCTCCGCCTAGGACACCATTGTGCTCCATATTTTACTGCCCAAGACCCATAAGATTGCCCAATGGATGAAATCTTTGCAAGTAGGGATGGGGCAGTCCTCACCCTAAGCCTAAACCGTCCTCTCAAAATGAACGCAATCACTCGGGCCATGTATGGCGAGCTTCTCCGTTCCCTACATGATGCTGCGGGGGATTTCGGAATTCGCACGGTAGTTATCCGCAGCGAAGGTGCAAACTTCACCGCCGGAAATGACATTCATGACTTCATGGACGCACCTCCTACTGGCCCGGAATCCGAAGGTTTTCAATTTCTCCAGGAACTCCATAATTTCCCCAAGCCGTTGATCGCAATAGTCCAAGGAAATGCCGTTGGTATCGGAACTACGATGCTTCTTCATTGCGATGTCGTCTTTGCTACTCAAACCGCTAGATTCTCTATGCCGTTTGTTTCCTTAGGGCTTGTACCTGAAGCCGGATCGAGTTATCTCTTCCCTATGTTGGTCGGTCATCAAAGAGCCGCTCGAATATTCCTCACTGGCGAAAGTTTTGGCGCCGAGGAAGCGCGTGAAATGGGATTAGTAACAATCGTTGCCGATGATGCCCAAGAGCAAGCGATGGCGATGGCAAAGCAAATATCCGAACAACCACCTACTGCTGTCATCAATACTAAAGCTCTACTTAAAAGTCGTTCTCACGAAGCAGTCTCAAAAGTGATGGAAGTTGAAGGAGAACTCTTCCGGATGGCTTTGCAATCTGATGAAGCGATGGAAGCATTTATGAAATTCACAACGAGAGGCGAGAAGAAATGACACTTGCAGGAAAGCGGATTTTTATTACTGGTGGTTCACGGGGGATCGGCTTAGCCATTGCTTTACGTGCAGCCCGCGATGGCGCGAAAGTTGCCATTGCCGCCAAGTCCGCTGAGATTAACCCCAAACTCCCAGGTACAATTTTCACGGCAGCAGCCGAAATCGTTGCCGCTGGTGGTGAGGCTCTTCCCATTCAATGCGACATTCGCGACGAAGAACAAATCACCGCTGCCGTAGAAAAAGCTGCGGCTCAGTTTGGCGGAATAGATATTCTGATCAACAACGCAAGTGCAATCAATTTAACGCGTACCGAGGCAACTCCAGCAAAACGTTTCGATTTGATGTTCGATGTAAATGTCCGCGGTACCTTTTTGACTTCTCAAGCGGTTTTGCCCTATTTACAACTCTCGGCAGAACAGGGCAGAAATCCTCATATTTTGACCCTTTCGCCTCCGCTGTCCATGAAAGCTAAATGGTTCAAAAATCATGTCGCTTACACAATGGCAAAGTACGGAATGAGCATGTGCGTACTTGGTATGTCAGAGGAGTTTCGTCGACAGGGGATTGCTGTCAATGCGCTTTGGCCACGCACGGCTATCGACACTGCAGCTCTGGCGATGATTCCTGGCATCGATACTGCTACCTGTCGGACTCCTGAAATTTTGGCCGATTCGGCCTACATCATCCTGAATCGATCATCTGCAGATTGCACTGGCAATTTCTTTGTAGATGATGAAGTACTCGCTTCTGAAGGAGTCACAGACCTTGAGAAATATTCTGTTGTCCCAGGAACGAAAGATTTTCTCATGGATTTCTTCCTTGATTGATATTAGCTAACTGAGTCAATCAAATCAGTGAGAGATTTAACGATTTTGGTTAATCCTTGGTGCGGCAATAAATCTTCATTTAAAAAGGTATCTGCCCTGATCTCCATCATGATTGCCTGAACGCGTTTATCAATTTCGTAGAATGCAAGTGGGACATATGTGCCGGCATAAGGTTCGTTCTCAACAACTGAAGAAAAGCCCGAGAATGCTTCGCGAGCTTTTGCCAAAAGGGATTCAGCCGTATGAAAAGCATCGGTGCCGATACAAATTTCTGGGCGCCTTTGTTCTTGGTTGAGCGAACTTGGATGAGGGGTTGGGCGGTAGGAATGCGTGTCGATGATTGTGACTTTGCCCAAGCTATCTAAACGTTCGCCAACAAGGGCTTGGATCGCGCCTGCGTAGGGAGTAAAGAATTCTGCGATGAGAGCTTGGTCGCGTTGAGAATTAGAGTTGCGCAAAATTTGGCCACCCGAGGTTTTCAGATACACGGCTCCCATTCCCACCGCATTCATGCTTTCGCGGGCGTCAGGGAATCTCTCTGGATCGATAACTAGCCGCGAATAATTATTAATGAAGAGCCACGGTTTCATAGCGCTGCCGCTGGCACTTTCTCTGGCAATTTCCTCGGTATGGGTGTCAGTCATTTCATTGAGCTCAATGTCGAGCGCTTGATCGTCAAGAAGCAACTGGCTTCGAAGGTGAGATGGAATAAGGCGAGATGAGTGGGGAACATGCAAAATAACTGACGAGCGAGGATCGCCGGGGATTATGTGAAAATTTATATCTGTCACAACTACAAGCGGCCAGCTTCATGCACACGCTTTAAGAAGTCTTGAGTTCGTGGGTCGAGAGGATTTTCAAGAACTCTCTCGGGAGGACCGAATTCAACGATTCGCCCTTGATACAAAAAACAAACTTCATCCGCTACTTGTTTGGCGAATCCCATCTCATGAGTGGCAATGACCATTGTCATGCCTTCATGCTTGAGATCGCGAACGGTACTGAGCACTTCATTGACAAGCACTGGGTCAAGAGCCGATGTCACCTCATCGAGTAGGAGCAACCTAGGTTTTAGCGCTAATGACCGAATGATTGCAACCCGTTGCTGTTGCCCACCGCTGAGTCGATCTGGGTAAGTATTTGCCTTATCAAGCAAGCCAAAACGTTCAAGAAGGAGTTGAGCGCTTTGGGTAGCTTCTTCCTTACCTATTTTTTGCACGTGGATTGGAGCGAGGGTGATGTTTTCGATAACGCTCATGTGAGGAAATAGATTGAATGATTGGAAAACCATTCCAAGCTTGCGACGTACCTCATCGCTATTGACTCGAGGGTCGCTAATATCTTGTCCATCAAGCTTGATGACTCCATCATCAATTGCATCAAGCAAATTGATACAACGCAGAAGAGTCGACTTACCTGATCCGGAAGAACCGATAAAGACTGTCGCTGTATGGACGGGTACATCAATGGAGATATCTTGCAGTACGACATCATTGCCGAAGGACTTCCTAAGATTTTCAATTTTCAGTACAGGCATTACGTCAGTGGTACTCATGCAAGGCCCTGCGCATTCTGGCGCTCAATGGCTTTTCGCATAGTTCTATCGGTAAAACGAGTTAATGGAACGGTTATCAAAAGGAAGAGAATCGCCGCCATTACGTAAGGCGTGTAGTTAAAACTGCGACTGCTCGAGATTTGAGCTGCTCGTACCGCATCTGTTACGCCCAGGATAGAAACGAGCCCTGTGTCCTTGATGAGCGAAACAAGGTCATTGAGAAGTGGAGGAGTTACCCGTCGCAGTGCTTGAGGAAGAACTACCCGTCGCAAAGTTTGGCCATTGGTGAGTCCAAGGGATCTTGCTGCGGCACGTTGGCTGGGGTGAACAGTCAGAATTCCACTTCGTAATACTTCGGCAACATAGGCCGAGTAGGTAATTATTACCGCCACTGTTCCCAATACAAGAACATTCTTAGTCAACCAAGGTAGGCGCAAGGCAGGAAGACCAAACCCTACAAGCAAAATAATAAGGAGCATTGGTACACCCCTGAAAACATCTACATAGATAGTCGCCAAAATTCTAAAGGGGGCGAGTGCAGGCGATCGCGATGTTCGCGTCAACGCCAGGATCATTCCGAATATAGACACACAGGTGGCGGCAATAATTGTTAACCCGATATTGGTCGAAAATCCCAAAATTACTTTAGGAAGTATTTCGAAACCGTAGGCCCAAGCGAAAAATGTGTCGGTCAGACTTTTCCATCCAGGGGAGGAAACCATAACGATGGCAAGTGTGCCTAGGACCAAAACACTTGAGATGATTGCTATGAGGGTATTTCTCTGATTCTGTTTTCTGCGTATCGCGCGGCGTTGTATTTCAAGGCCACTCGGTGTCCAAGCCAAAGCACGACCCCCAGTGTCGGGGGCCGTGCCTTCGCTGATGTTGGACATCGAGTTGCTAGTTTTCAGCTCTACTTAAGAACCGGAGCTCCTGCTGCTGTAGTTAGCCATTTATCTTGAATTGCCTGAAGCTCACCGCTTGTGCGGATTGCATCGAGGGCTGCAGTGACAGAGGCAGTGATAGGGCTGTCTTTGGCAAGGAGCAATCCAGCGCCCTTGTCATTAACGTCGCGATTTTCAAATTGACCGACGATGATTCCGTTATCAACTTCTGCTGCTGCTAGATAGAAAGCAGTAGGAAGGTCTACAACGAGACCATCGATCTGGCCATTTTTGAGAGCCGCAACCGCTGCAGCGTTATCGTTAAATACTTGAGCTTTTAACCCTAGTTGAACTTCAATGGTGTCCAGTGAAGTTGAACCTACGGCAGCGCCAAGTTTGGCATCTTTGAGACCAGCGATAGTTGTTACGCCTTCAATTTTACTTCCCTTGGCCGAAACAATTGCTTGGTTTGAGAAGTAGTAAGCGCTGGAGAAATCAACAACCTTCGCACGTTCATCAGTAATCGAATACTGCTGAATGTTGAAGTCAAAAGTTTTTTCCCCAGGTGTGATTGCTGAATCAAATGTAGTGCGGACCCACTTCACACATTTGTTTTCGAATCCAAGTTGTTTTGCCACAGCGTAAGCAACTGCAGCTTCAAAGCCTTCGCCTGCCTCTGGAGCATCGTTGAGAACCCATGGCTCGTAGGCTGGTTCGCCGGTAGCGATGGTTAACGTGCCTGGGGTGAGAGTGGCAAGTGAATTTGTTTCAGGGGAGCAAGCTACTGGCTCTGCTTTTGCGCAAGATGCAAGCCCAGTGGCTAAGAGAGTGATGGCAAGAGCCACTGTAATTTTCTTCGAGATCTTCATTAGTTCCCTTTCTTCGTCGCTTGTCATAACGAACGCTATGACCTGGTCTTCACCCGGAGCACCCCACCGCGATGGAGGGTTGTCGGCCAGCAAACCGGGGTTTAACGCTGGCGCTCATGACCTGCGGGAACCTTATCAACGAAGGGCACAATTTTGGAAACCACCACTTGCTCAATGCGAGAATTATGCAGGTGCCATAGGCATGCCATAACATCCCGATATGCATTTGATCGTGAGCGCGAAAAGAGAAAACTTCTTTGGGCGGCATCTTCGTCTACTTGCTCTTACAACCCTTCTATTGGCGCTCCAAACTGTCCCCGCATCTGCCCACGGTGACCTAATTTCGAGTTCACCTCAATCTGACAGCACGGTGGTCGCCCTCCCTGCCTCAGTCGTCCTTGAGTTCGATGGCGATTTAATTGACTTGGGTAAGGGTGAAAATTCAATAACTGTAGAAGATTCAGCTGGTGTTCAAATTGATAATAAAGATTCAAAGGTGGCCGGTAGAAAATTAGAAGTGACGCTCTCAAAAACGACACCCGTGGGAAAATTTCATGTAACTTTTCGAATTGTCTCAGAAGACGGACATCCCGTCACCGGGGAGTACTATTTTCAAGTAACAAATCCAACTACAGCTATTCCAGATGCAATTCCATCTGTCACTACATCAGAGACCATGAGTCCTCAAGAGATGTTGGAAATGCCGTCCGATTCCAAAAATTTTTGGAGTACATATGGGAATATCGCAATTTTTTTGAGTTTGGGAACTATTTCAGTACTGATATGGTATCGAGCAACGAGGAAACGTAAGGAGACGGAAGGCGGAGAGTAGTTGATAAGAGAGCTTTTTCCGCGCCGCCAAGATTACGATCTCAAGAAACGAACTTTTTTATCTGATTTAATCGCCGGAGTTACCGTTGCAGTTGTAGCCCTGCCCTTAGCTTTAGGATTTGGAATTACTTCTGGCGCTTCAGCCGCTGCGGGTTTAACTACAGCAGTTATCGCAGGGTTTTTGGCGGCAATATTTGGTGGGTCTCATTACCAGGTGAGTGGCCCTACAGGTGCCATGACGGTCATTCTTGTTCCGATAATCAATAAATACGGCATCACGGCCTTGGTCCCATTAGGACTTCTAGCTGGAGTGATGGTTATTTTTATGGCTTTCCTGCGATTTGGTGCCACTATAAATCGAATTCCCTGGGGGGTCGTTGAAGGATTTACAGTGGGAATCGCTTGCGTGATAGCTCTGCAACAAATCCCATTAACTTTTGGTGTTCCTAAAGCTAGCGGCGACCGCACCATACCGATTGCCTTTGGCACTTTAAAGAACGCCCTCGATTTGGGCATTCATTGGCAAAGCATCGGAATAGTAGTTCTGACCCTTGTTGTTAAGTTTACCTTCCCAAAATTGGCCCATCACTTTAAATTTCGCATGCATATTCCAGCTAGTTTCGTGGCAATTGTCGTTGCTCTTGTAGTCGTTAAAATCGGATCACTCTCCCTACAAACAATCGGCGAAATCCCTCGTAGCGTCGGAAGTTGGCGTGGAAACGTAATCGAATTGGGCGAATTGGGCCATTTGCTGTGGCCAGCGTTCATAGTTGCATTCCTATGCGCCATTGAATCTTTGCTATCGGCTCGCGTAGCTGACGGGATGGTTCATGCGCAAGGTGACTCACGTTTTTCTCCAGATCGCGAATTATTCGGTCAAGGTGTAGCCACTGCAATCTCTTCCTTATTTGGAGGTTTGCCGGCCACTGGAGCAATCGCGCGAACTAGCGTGAATGTTCGTTCACGCGCCAAAACGCGTATGGCTTCAATCGTTCATGCGTGCATCCTTCTTTTCATCGCACTAGTTGCTGCGCCTTGGGTCAGTCAGATTCCAGCTGCTGCTATCGCAGGTGTTTTAATCGGAACAAGTTATCGAATTCTTAATCCAGCAGCCCTTCGCGAATCTTTACAGACTACCAAGGGAGAAGCTGCAGTTTTGATTATCACTGCAGTAGCTACCGTAGCTATCGACCTTATTTGGGGAATTGGTATAGGTATATTTCTCTATTTAGTACTTCGTAAAACCCATAAGATCTAGCTTTCGTCTCTCCATGATTGCCATAGAAGAGAGTATGGACCTTGCGCCAACATTAATTGGTCATGAGAACCCCACTCGGTTACCTTTCCATCTTCTACGACGGCAATGATCTCGGCATCATGTGCCGTTTGCAGGCGATGAGCAATTGCTATAACTGTGCGTCCTTTGAGGACTGCTGATAGCGAAGACTCTAGGTGTCGAGCAGCGCGCTGATCCAACAGGGAAGTAGCTTCATCAAGAATAAGCGTGTGCGGATCGGCCAAAACTAGGCGGGCAAGTGCAATTTGTTGCGCTTGTGCCGCCAAGACTCTTTCACCGCCGGTACCAACGATTGTTTCAAGACCGTGGGGTAGATCCTTTGCCCAATCGAAAGCATCGACTGCTGTGAGCGCATCCCAAACTTCTTGATCGGAAGCGTCTGGATGTGCGAGTGTAATATTTTGACGTAGCGTTCCCACAAAGATGTGATGTTCTTGCGTAACCAGGGCTACATGCGTACGCGCTTTCTCAACGGGCAAGTAGCCAATCTGCGAACCACCAACAGTCACTTCACCACTGCGCGGTGTTTGAATACCAGCCAGAAGTTTCCCTAGTGTGGATTTACCGGCACCGGAGGGACCAACAATTGCTACGCGGGTTCCTGGTTCAATCAGAAATGAGAGTCCCTTGAGTACATCGATACCAGGTTTATATCCGTACCGTACATCTTTGCCACGAACATCAAATCCATCCGGATCGGAATCTCTAATTTCACGTTCATCAACTTCGTGAATACCAAGAATTCGAGATAAAGAAGCACGACCGCTTTGCAATTCATCAAACCACCACATAATCCCTTCAAGTGGATCGATCATCATTTGTGAATATAGGAGTGCAGTTGTTATCTGAGCGATTGTCATCGTACCCAGGGCGAAGTAATGAGAACCAATGAGGATGACTACCGATAAAGGGAGGATGTAGCTGATTTCAACAAAGGGAAACCATTGAGAACGTAAACGAAGTGTGTAGCGTTCCCATTCGATCCAGCGTCCAAGTGCGGCATCGCTTCGTTCGATTCGATTTTCACCCAATCGGAGAGCTTCAACGGTGCGACCAGATTCGGTCGATTCGACAAGAACTGAATTCATGAGGGCATACGATGAGGATTCGACACGATAAGCCTGCGGGGACCGCCTGAAATAACGCCGCGAGGCTGCAAAGATAAATGGTAAGCCAACTAGCACGGCAGTCATAAAGATTGGTGCACTTAATCCAATGGCTACAACAATTGTGCTTATTGATACCAGGCATATGGTGATGATTGGGATCGCATCCCTCACTGCCCAGGTCACATGGTCAACATCTGTGGTTGTGCGACTTAATAGTTCGCCGCTACCAGCACGCTCAACAATATTGGGAGGAAGTTCGACCACCCGCTCTAGGAATCTTTCGCGTAAAGAAGAGAGCACAAATTCACCCAACGTCGAGGCTTGTACTCGCGTCCAGTATGCAAAAAATGTTTGGCACAGAAGCGCAACGCCTGCAATCGCAACAGTAAGACTTATCTGCGCGCTCTTTGGATCAGTAGAGAGTTTACCCAGGAGATTTCCAAAAACTTTCGGAGATATTAGCGCGCAACCAGCAGTGCCTAGCTCTAAGAGTGCGACAATAAAAAATCCTTTGCGATGTGATTTAAGTAAGTTCCACATCTCCTTATTCACAGTCTTATTACCGGCGATAGGAAGACGTGAGGACGAACGATCAAATCCAAAATTCTTGGGGACCCTTGCAGTTCCTCGTGGTGGAGGTGGGAAAGCACTCGGTGGTAAATAAGCTTGATTAGTAAATTTTCTTTTCATGAACCGCGGATCACCAACTCACGATATTTCGCAGATCTTTCCAAGAGTTCGAGGTGGGTACCTTGGTCGACAACTTCACCATTGACTAGAAGAATGACGCGTGTAACCCGATCAAGAATTAATGGTGAGGTTGTTAAAATCAAAGTGCTCAGACCTTGACGTATTTCAAGGGCACGTTTAGCTATTCGTACTTCAGTGTGAGCATCTACGGCGCTAGTGGGATCATCCAAAATTGCAATCTGTGCGTCTACGAAGAGAGTGCGAGCCAGAGCCAGGCGTTGTCGTTGACCGCCACTCAAAGTGCGCCCCCGCTCTACTACTTCTGCCCCGAGGCCTTCTCCCTCCAACGAATCGATAATGTCTTGCCCTGATGCAGCATCTAGGGCGTCTTGAATCGTTAATCGTCCTGAATGTGGAACTGCGAAAATCGATCCAATCGTTCCAGAAAGGATTGCGGGATCTTTTTCGTGGGCGTAGATAGATTGACGAATGAATTCTCGGGTATATGAACTCAGAGGTTTGCCACCAAAAAGAACGCGATTTGCATTGACATACCCGCCGAGTCGGTCGCAAAGATCATCGGCAATGATTGAATCATCGCTCACGACTCCAATAGATTCACCAGGTTGAATTTCGACCCCGGTTTGCTGATCAAGCAACGTGGCGTCGGCTGAGAGAGTTTTCTCTGAGCCCCATAAATTGATGGGCTCAATGGTAAGAAGATGTATCACTCGACGAGCTGAAACAACCGCCGAGGTAAGGCGTTGTGCACTCTCAGTCATAACCTTTAGCGGCAAAACAAGAAATGCGCTGTAACCGTAGAAAGAAAGCAATTCTCCAACCTGCATAGACCCTTTTTGAACCATTGATCCACCAAGGGTGATGACACCCAGAATGAGGGCACCAGGAAGTATTACTTGTAGCCCTTCTAGGAAGGAACGCATTCGCGCAGTTCGGACAGCCGCCGCTCTCACATCTTGAGAGGCTTTCTCAAATCGTGCGACAAATGCATCTTCTCCGCCAATTCCTCGAAGAACACGTAAGCCAGCAACAGTGTCGGCCGCAAGACTTGAAACGATGCTCAACCGTCGCCTCTGCTCAGTTTCACGAGCTTGCAAAGGTTTGATGATGGGTGCGATTCCAACTGCCATGACTGGAACACCGATAGTTACCATCAAACCGATTGTTGGCGAAGCAGAGATCAACATGGTCGCAACAACTATGAAAGAAACAATCGCTCCAATTAACCGGGGGATCATGTCGTATCCACGGGCAACACGTTCTACGTCATTACTGTTTACTGCCACCACTTCACCTGTTGAAACTAGACGCGGCAAATCCGCGCCAAGTTGCGCCGCTTTGCGTGCAATGATTTGTTGTAAACGCGTTGCGGTCACAATCCAGCCGCCCAGTGCTCGTCGATGACGGAACAAGCCAGAAAATGATTGAACGGTACCTAGCGCAATAATTGTGAGCGCCCACCGTTGCACTGAAGCGGAATCTTTTTCTGTGATTGATTGAATCGCATTTCCTAAGAATCGAGGCATGATCGCTAAGGCGCAGAAACTTATAATTCCAAAAAAAGTGCCAGAAAGAATGATCCACCACTGCTTACGACCCAGCCAGAAAAGGAATGATGGAACTGAAGATATGTCTGGAACCCCGGGATTTTCGAAAGGGACGTGATCAAATGGCGTCCTTCGAGTCCGGTTACCGAGGCGATTCATCACAGACATAAGTCCTCAAGACTACTACGGAAGTTTGCTGCATACGCGCGGGAAAGGATGAGCAAGTAGGATGGTCCCATTGTCGTAAGGGGAGAGATGACGAATTCAGATTTTCGCATAGAGCGTAATGCGATAAATGTAATTTCCGAAAACGAAAGATCGGGCACCCCACGCAATCTTTTCTGGCCATGGTGCGGCGCGAATATCTCTTTGTTGGCTCTTTCCTATGGCGCTTTCTTCCTAGGATTTGGAATTTCATTCCAACAAGCTTCCTTTGCGGCATTAATTGGTGTTGTTCTCTCTTTTCTATTGGTTGGAGTGAGTTCGTTAGCAGGTAAGAGATCAAATGCCCCAACGATGACTCTGTCGCGCGCGGCATTCGGGGTCAAAGGGAACGTTCTTCCCGCCGTGCTGTCGTATTTGATATTTGTGGGTTGGGAGACAGTTTTAGTTTCATTGGCGACATTAGCTACCGAGACAGTTTTCAATCGCATTGGAAATGTCGAGGCAAATCTTTCGAGAATAATTGGATTCCTTATTGCGGTGAGCTTAACTGTATTTGGGGGAGTCCTTGGCTTCCATGTGATCATGAAACTGCAGAAGATATTGACGGTTGCAACAGGAATTATGACGCTCGGATATATCGGGTTAACTTTTCATTACGTGAACTGGGAGGCAGTCACTGCAATCAAGCCCGGGTCCGTGCAAGCTGTTGTTGGAGCAACAATATTTGGAATTACCGGAATCGGTTTAGGTTGGGTTAATTCTGCCGCGGATTATTCACGCTATCTCCCACGGAGCGTATCCAGCAGGGGAGTTATCGGTTGGACGGTATTTGGAGCATCGATAGTCCCGGTGATCCTCGTTATTTATGGTTCAGCACTGTCAGGGAGCGATCCCTCGCTGGCCGAGAAGATCGGAATGGATCCGATTGGCGCACTTACAACCTTGGTTCCAGCGTGGTATCTCTTACCCTTCGCTGCAGTTGCGGTTTTGGGTTTAATAAGTGGCGCGATTTTGGATCTTTACTCATCAGGTCTGGCACTTGTTTCTATCGGAGTACCGGTGAAGAGGCATGTTGCCGCGTCTATCGATGCGGTCATCATGTGTTTAGGAACCATCTATATCGTTTGGTTTGCTCCTAATTTTGCAATCCCATTCCAGGGATTCTTAATAACCCTTGGAGTCCCAATCGCAGTGTGGTCGGCGATTTTTGTAGCGGATGTCATCATGCGTAGAGAAGATTATTGCGAGGCCGATTTGTTTAAGGCTGATGGGCGTTATGGAGCCTGGAATAGGCGTTCTATTGCTTTGGTCATAGTTGGCTCTGTTATTGGTTGGGGTCTTGTGACTAATACATTTGCATCGTGGTTATCTTGGCAGGGATTCTTGTTGGGCCTGATAGGAGGCAAATCAGGATCTTGGGCCAACGCAAATGTCGGAGTTATCGCAGCGTTGGTAATCGGATTTTTTGGACACATTCTACTTTCTAGGAGTTTGATTAGAGAGCAAGAGAATTCCTAATCCAATAACCGACGAAATTACCGCCGTGACAAGAAGTCCAATTTTTGAATCCAAGATCATCTCGGGGGATTGGTAACTTAAGTTTGCGATAATGAGCGCAACGGTGAGCCCCATTCCAGCTAGGGCTCCGACTCCAGCAATGTCCATGAAAGTTAAGTCATCTGGTTTTCGAGCTACGCCCAATTTCACGACAAACCAAGCGAAAAAGGTGATTCCAACAATTTTGCCAATTACCCGCGCTACTACCAAACCTCGCACTACATGTGAATCCCAAGCTGAGGTGAGGGAGAGGCCAGAGAGTGCGATTCCTAGATTCGCTAAAGCGAAAACTGGAATAACAAAGAAGCTGCTCCAAGGGTGTATTAATTCGATGAGTCGATCAGTGGTGATTTTCCCTCGAGATGGAAGCACCCATGCCAGGGCTACCGCGCCAAAAGTTGAAGCGATTTCAGAGAGATGTATCGATTGCGAGTAGAAGATTCCCATTATGAAGATCGAACCTAGATCATCAGCTATGGCTAAAGTGAGAAGAAATATCTTTAGTGAGATATTTATACGTGAACCTAAGAGAGCAAGCATGCCTATTGCGAGGGCAACGTCGGTAGGCATCGCAATTGCCCATCCCCGTCCCGCCTCATTTGCACGGTTCATATAAGAGAAAATAAGAGCAGGCGTGATCATTCCACCCATAGCCGCGAAGATTGGGAGGGAAGCGGATTTGAACGAACGTAAATTCCCAGAAAGAAATTCTCTCTTGATCTCAAGTCCGACTAAAAAGAAGAAGAGACTTATGAGCCAGGTATTTGCAAAATTCTGTAGCGGGTTCCAGAATTTTAGATAATTTGTAGATAGTGAAGTATTGGCGCTGACGATCGCTATCGAAGTTGCGATAAGGAGAAGAATTCCTCCAGCGCTTTCGGTAGCGAGAAAACCGCGAATAGCGTCAGAGACTTTTCGAACCATAGGAGAAGGATATAAGAAGCGCCCGTATTCAATGCTTTTGGGCCCTTTAAGCACACTTAAGCCCCAACCCATACGGGGAGTCGGGGCTTAAGTGTTGTTCTTTTCACTCACAATGTGAGGGCCATAGAGTTACACGACCGGGGTAAGAAATAAAGAGTTTTCGCAAAATTGCTTACGTGTTTTGCAATATATGAGGGATAGCCCCTTCTCCTAAATTAAATACTGATGAGTAATATTGACATCACCTTGATCGAGTGCGACTGTTTCTTTACCGAAACCAAGATTGATTTTTTATCAAGGCGACGGTAGGAGAAAGAGGGTAGATGGCTACGCACCAAATTTTGGTCGTGGGGCACGGAGATTTCCCTGAAGCGCTTCTAGCTAGCGCTCGTCTCATATGTGGCTCCCTTTCTCATGTCTCGACTTTGGGTCTGCAACCCGAAGAATCACCCAGCGCTTTCCGTGAGCGAGTTCTCGCGGCCTATGCAACACAAGCGCCCCATCTAGTAATCACTGATCTGGTTGGCGGAACGCCCGACAACGTGATCAATGTGCTTGCCAAACAGTTCCCATCAAAGTGGGTACTGGCTGGAGTTTCGCTGCCACTTCTTATCGAACTAGCGATGTGTGAAGAGGAAATCGACCTCCCCATAATCGAACGCGCGCTAGATATATCCAAAGGAGTATTACGTCATCGTTGTGAAGAAACGAGTACGCAGTAAGCCTTAATTAAATCTCAAAGAGGAGATCTAAATGGTGCTTAGTTTGGCCAGAGTAGATGATCGATTGATTCATGGACAGGTAATTGCTGTCTGGCTACGAAAGCTATCGCCGGAGATCATTGTGATCGCCGATGATGAAACAGCAGCAGATGAGTTCTTATCTGAGCTCTTGCAATTTGCGGGTCCCCCAGGAGTATCGGTCGAGGTTTATTCGGCTGCTGATTCTGTCCCGCGCTTGAAAGAGTTAGCGCAATCGCCAAAGAAAATATTTCTCCTCATGCGCAGCCCCCTAACTGCGTTAGCACTAGTTAAGAATGGCCTCAGTCTGCCGGTTCTCAACGTCGGCGGTATTGGGGCGGCAGCAGACCGCAAAAAGCTCTACAAAAATATATCCGCAAGTGACTCCGAGGTCGCGGCTATGAACACTCTAGAAGATTTGGGAACGAAAGTAGAAATACGCATCGTTGCTGATGATTCTCCCGTTGCCTTTGCCTCTCTCGATCTTGCCCAAGCAGCAAGGAGCGTGTTATGAAACGTCCGACATTGACGCGAAGGGGTTCGCGCGCAGCAACGGCGCTAACTCTTTTTGCATCAACGCTAATTGTGGCAATCGGTTTTCCGAGTGTCGCAAGTGCTTTTTCCCGTGGAGATGTTGCCACTGCTGAAATCACAAGCGTCAGTCTTATCCAAGCTATCCTCATTGGTTTGGGCTATTACTTGTCTCAGTCACCATGGTTGGTTGGCTTAGGATTCTTTACACTCTATCGACCATTGGTCGCTGGTTTCATCGTTGGTTTGATCATGGGAGATCCAGGTCAAGGCGCCTTGATTGGTGCCGCAATCAACCTTATCTATCTGGGCTTCATCTCCGCAGGCGGTTCGTTGCCAGGAGATCCAGCTTTAGCAGGTTGGGTTGGTACCACCATCGCACTGGCCGGTGGACTTAATTATGGAGCAGCTTTAGCACTTGCTGTTCCTCTAGGTCTTCTCGGAACAGTTATCTGGAATGCAAGAATGACGGTTGACTCAATCTTCGTTCACATGGCAGATAAAGCAGCTGACGAAGCAGATATTGGTGGAGTTGTTAGAGCCAATATTATGTATCCCCAGATTTTCCTCTTTTGTATTACAGCAGTTCCAGTTACAACATTTGTTTACCTTGGAACTAAATTCATTACTGACCTGATTAATGGTTTCCCAATCTGGCTATTGTCAGGTTTGGCAATCTGCGGAGGCGTACTCCCTGCAATTGGTATTGCAATGAATATGCGTTTCATTTTCCGCGGTTCTGCAGCCCCATATTTCTTCCTTGGTTATCTTGGAATCGTTGCAGGTGGCGCTCAGATGTCGATCATGGTTCTCGCAATTGTGGGAGTTGCACTGGCTTTCCTTCATGTCACATTGTTAGGAGATCGTGTTTCACAACACGCAGTCCAGAAAGCACCCTCAGGAGCTTCTAATGGAGGTGGTTCCGAATGAGTAATACACCAGCAGGAGATCGCTCTATTACAAGAAGCGACCTATTGAAGTCCTGGTTCTTGTGGACGATGTTCTCCCACTCGAACTACAACTACGAACGCCTACAAGCCACTGGCTTTGCGCATTCGATGGTTCCAATTATCAAACGCCTCTACGGCGGCGATAAGGAAGCCACTCGCGCTGCCCTTAAGCGCCACCTTGTTTTCTTCAATACAGAACCAGAAATTGGAGCTGTTATCCACGGAATTACGATTGCCATGGAAGAAGAGAAAGCAAATGGAGCGCCTATTACTGATACGGCGATCAACTCCACTAAGAGCGGACTTATGGGTCCTCTTGCAGGTGTAGGCGACACCCTTACTCAAGGCATCGTGCTTCCATTGCTTCTTGCTCTGGGTATCAGCATCACAGGCTTGAGCACAACTAACACCACTGGTGATCTCACGGGAATCAAGGGAAATGTCCTAGGACCTATTCTCTTCCTAGTCTTGATCGCCATTTACTCCCTCTCATTAACCTACTTCTCCTTTATGCAAGGTTACGTCCAAGGACGAAAGCTTGTTACCTCTGTATTTAAGAGCGGGTTGATAGATCGCGTAATTGTTGGTGCTGGTGTTCTTGGTAACTTGGTACTTGGTGGCTTAGCCGCAAAATTCATCACAATCTACTTAGCATTCGATGTACAAATCGGTGCTCAAAAAGTACGTGCTCAGCAAGATTTCCTTGACAAGATAATGCCAGGAATTTTGCCATTGGCTTTCGTGCTCTTTACATGGTGGATTTTGAAGCGCGGACTTCATCCAATCAAGCTCCTTGTCATCTACTTAGTTATCTGCATCTTGGGCGCAGTTCCATTTATGGGACCTGCTCCACAGTGGATTACTGATCAGTGCGGATCTTCAATTTTGCAGCCATATGGTCCTTGTGCCGATCCGGTCGCAAAGTAGTAGTGAGGCGATAACGAAACAAAGTTAATGACACGCAATCAGAGAGTCGCACGTAGGAGTCTTATCGGTAAGGGCGAATTACTCGCCCTTACCGGAGCTCTCTCTTACGCAACTGTTAACGCTTTACAGCGATCAGTTGCAAAAGGGATAGATCCCTACGTCGGCTCTCTGATTCGTCAGATACCACTATTTCTCATGGCGACTATTTTTATTCTGGCCGTTCGGCCCACTTCACTTCGACCTAGAAGTGATAAATATTTGGGGCTTCCACTTTTGCGTTTACTTTTCGTAGCTGGAGTGGGAAGTTTTTGCATTGGCAACATTCTTCTCTTTGCTGGTTTAAATTGGGTGGGCTTAGCAGTGGCGGTGGCAGCAAGCCAAGGAGGGCTAGTTTTAGGTGGAGCGGCGATATCAACTTTCGTTATGAAAGAGCCTCCTGTGGGTTGGCAGAGAGTAGGAATCGCGGTTGTGGCGTGCGGAATAGCGCTCACCGCGGCTCCAGCTATCTCCTCGATTAATCAAGGCGCCTTGGCGATCTTGGGTTTTGTGGTGAGTTTTTCAGCTGGCGTTTTCTTCACTATAAGTAATGCAGCGAGCCGTTCGGTACAGAAGAAGGGCGGGACTTTTCTCGTGGCCCTTGCTATCACCAATATTGGTGGAGTGTGCGCATTAGCTCTCGCAGTACTTATCCGAGCTCACGGAAATTTTGCCAACCTTTGGCCTGGAATTACATCTCATCAAGTTACCGTTTTACTTGGGGCAGGTTGCGTCAATGCACTAGCAATCGCTTCGGTTACTTTGGCAGTTAAATTCACTAACGTGGCGAATGTTTCAATGATTTTAAGTTTAGTTCTTGTGTTCGGATTGTTTACAGCGCGGTTAGTTTTCGGAGAGAGCATCCAACCAACTTTCCTCATGGGTGCATCCGCTGTCCTTGGCGGTGTTTTACTGGGCCAACTAGGTCCGAAATATCTCAACAAAAATCTAAATATAGATAGGGAGAAGTTATGACAACGTCATCTATTCAACCACTGCCAGCAACATTTGCTGTGGGGTCAATGACAAAACCTGGCGGTATCGACATCGTTCAGGTACCAACGCCGAAACCGGGATATGGTGAAGCGCTCGTGCGGATTGAAGCGACCGCTATCTGTACGTGGGAGCAGCGCAGTTACAGCGGCGCTCAAGAGAATAAATTTCCATTTGTTGGCGGCCATGAATCGGCCGGAATAGTTGTTGCCCTTGGCCCAGATTATCGCGGGCCTCTCAAAGAAGGCGATCGCGTCGCAGTGGGAGGAGCTTCGTGCGGTGCCTGTCATTGGTGCCTTACAAATCAAGATCGGGTATGTACTAGGCACTATTCAGGGTCGGTTTCCTACGATTGTGGTTGGGGACCTGGCGGATTCGCTGAATACAAGATCCATCCTTCCGATGGATTGGCATTTGTGGGAGATATCGCAGCTGATGTTGCTTCGTTAACAGAACCGCTTTCATGCGCAGTGCATGCTGCCCGCCTCGCAGATGTAAAAGTGAGTTCGGATGTAGTTGTAATCGGTGCTGGCACCATGGGGTTAATGAATGTACTCGCCCTTAAGCAAAGAGGCGCTCGAGTAATTGTTTCCGAAGTTGATGCTGGGCGCCTTGCGATGGCGAAATTAATGGGCGCAGATATCTGCATTGATGCCTCTGCTGTCGATCCTGTCGAAGCCGTGAAGGAACTAACTGAAGGACGAGGCGCTGACACGGTTGTTACTGCAATTGGTCACAAGGTTGCAAACGATCAAGGTCTTGCAATGTTGGCTCAACGAGGAACATTGGTCCTTTTTGCTTCTGCGCACCCGGAAACACCTATCGAAATCTCTCCAAACAAGTGGCACAACAACGAGAAGAAGATTCTTGGAGTCTTATCTTCTGAAAAAGAAGATTTCTATATTGCCGCTCGATTGATCCGATATGGATTGGTTGATGTATCGCCCTTGATTCAAGGACGATACCCGTTAGAGAAATTATCAGCAGCTTTAGATCAGTCAATAACCCCAGGTTGCTATCGCATCATCGTTCAACCATAAACCCAACTAAAAAAGTTTTACCTACAACAACAAAGGAGAACTACAATGATGAAAAGACAAATGCGACGCCTATTCCGGGATGATCAACGTATCCTGATTGTCGCAATGGACCATACCGCCTTCCTAGATAAGCCGCTGGATGGGCTTGTTGCATACGGAGAAACGGTAAAAGCCTCTGTCGCAGCCGGCGCAGATGCTTTCTTGTCACCAACTGGATCTTCCGAACGATATGCAGAGGAATTTGGTGGAGCCGCGATTATCACCAGTATCGATACCGCGCTTCCATTTGGTGCTGATGCAGTAGCCCATGCCCGAGCAATTGGGGCGGATGCAGTAAAGGCGATGGTTTATCCATTCGGTGATGATGACAGCATTAATCGTTCTGCAGCTATCGCTGCTCAAGCAGCTGCAGTCGGAATGCCATTTTTATCCGAGCCAATTCCTGGCGGTTTCTCACGAGTCGATATGCGCTCTCCTGAAATCATCGCAGCTGGTGCTCGCGTAGCAGCCGAAGCAGGGGCAGATTTCGTTAAGACTTTCTACACGGGCGATCCAAAGACTATGCGTCTAGTGGTTGATTACGCATCTGTGCCAGTGATCATTCTTGGCGGACACGCAAAAGCAAATCTTGGTGAGCTGTATCAAGAAGTATTTGATGCAATCAACCATGCTGGTGTTGCGGGCGTGGCTATTGGAACAAATATCTGGACGTCAAAGAACCCAGGTGGAGTTGTTCGCGGGCTTACTGCCATCTTGCACGAAAAAGCATCAGTAGCAGATGCTGTCAAAATCGCAGAATCACATAAGGGATAAAGGTTATGTCCCCGGAGACGAGTGGCTATTGGGAGCTCTTTGATAAAACCTTCCCAATGCTTATCGACGGCAAACTTATTAACGATGGAGAGACCACAGATGTGGTCTCTCCTCGGGATAAGAAAGTTGTCGGGAAAATTGCGGTTGCTTCCAAAGATGATGTCAATCGTGCAGTAGCGGCGGCAAAGAAGGCCGGTGAAAGTGGTCCATGGTCAAAGATGACAGGACAAGACCGCGCGAAGATTCTGATGCAAATTGCAGATGCGATTTCATCCCATCAAAAAGAGTTCGAATTCCTTGAAGCAATTGATGTAGGTAAGCCGGTGACAGGCGTGCGTTATAGCGATTTACCGATCTCTTTGGATTCTCTCTCTTACTTCGCTGGTCGCGCTCAAGATCTAGCTGGTACCAGTAAAGAGGTGGGGACCGCTGATGTATTCCATCGCTCACGCCTTGAACCTTTTGGAACGGTGCTAGAAGTTCTGCCGTGGAATGGACCACTGTGGACTGGCGTGCAACGTATGGCCGCAATCTTGGCTGCCGGAAATGTCGCAGTTATTAAACCAGCTGAAATTGCATCAGTATCTTTCACTTATCTTGCTAGTTTAATTGCCGATCTTTTGCCTGCTGGAGTGCTGACGGTACTTCCTGGCTCTGGCTCGAAAGTTGGCGCACAATTAACGACCCACCCTGATATCGATATGGTTTCTTTGACGGGCAGCGTTGAAACTGGTGCTCAAGTGTTGCGCGATACTGCTCATCAAATCAAAACTGTTTCGCTCGAACTTGGCGGAAAGAACCCAAATATCATCCTCAACGATGCCGATATGGATTCGACCCTTATGTGGAGCGTGATGGGGGCTTTTGCTAACTCGGGTCAAATCTGTGTCAGCGGTTCAAGAATTCTCATTCAGCGCGGAATCTACGAAGAGTTTGTTTCACGATTCGTAGCTGATGTTGAGAAACTCAGTGTGGGCGATCCACTAGATGAATCCAATTTCATGGGATCAGTTGTAGGTGAAACTCATTTCAAGAAGATTTGGGAATACATCGATAGCGCAATTGCAAATAAGCAAGGAAAACTGCTCACCGGAGGAACCCCTTACACCGATGATTTCAGAAGCAAGGGATGGTTTATCAAACCAACAGTCTTTGCTGATGTAGCCAGCACCTGTGAGATTGCCTGCGAAGAGATATTTGGTCCAGTAGTGACCCTCACCCCTTTTGACGAGATCGATGAAGCTTTGGCAATTGCCAATGGTTCAAATTTCGGTTTATCAGCAGGTGTTTTCACCCAAGACCTCAATCGAGCGGCAGTAGTGGCTAATGCGCTGCAAGCGGGACAGGTTTATATCAATCAGTGGTTTGCTCCCGGTGTTTTGCAAGCTCCATCCGGAGGTTACAAACACAGTGGACTTGGCGCTGTAGGTATTGAAAAGTACCTCCAAACTAAGAATATCTTCACGCGCATTAATCCCACTCGCATCTAGTTTACGAAAGGTTAAATACGTATGCCCGATTCGAGTGCAGCACTCAGTGCAATGTGCGAAGTAGTTGTTGGCTCAGCAGCAGGTCTTCATGCAAGGCCTGCTGCAATAGTCGTCCAAACAGCGAGCAAGTTGCAAGCTGCTATCACCATCCAAAAAGATGACGGACCAGTGATAAATGCCCGAAGCATCATGTCGTTACTTACGGGCGGCATACATCAAGGCGATCGAATAATTCTGCGTGCCGTAGGTGAGAGCGCACAGGACGATGTCAAAGTGATGGCTGATTTGATTGCCAAAGAATTGGATGAAGGGACAGAGCATCACTAGTCGAATCAGCGGAATAGGTATTGGTCGAGGGATTGCGATCGGCTCTGTTATTCGCATGCCCGATCCCATTGAAGATCCTCAGGATTTACGTCGAACTGCTTCGGTTTCCGATGAGATCAAACGCGTAGAAGAATCTGTTGCTGCTACTGCAGCTGAGTTGGTAAGGCGAGGTGCGCTCGTAGGTGGAGAAGCACAAGATGTTTTAGTTGCCGAAAGTCTCATCGTCGGCGATCCCACAGTTCTTGACGATGTTCGTTCCCTTATAGAAGCCGGTAAGACTGCTGAACGGGCAGTTTTTGAAGCATTCAGAAATTTCCAGAGTGCTCTATTGCAGATGGGCGGCTATATGGCCGAACGTGCAGCAGACCTAGATGATGTAGCGCATCGCGTGATTGCCCATCTCATAGGTGTCCCTGCACCTGGTATTCCAAATTCTGACCATCCTTTTATTTTGGTAGCAAATGATCTTGCTCCTGCAGATACAGCCATGTTGGATCTTTCAAAGATTCTGGCGTTAGTTACAAGCGGCGGAGGACCCACGGCCCATACAGCAATCTTGGCAAGATCCAAAGGGTTAGTAGCAATTGTTGCCGCACATGGCGCTGAATCGATCTCTACGGGTGCGCAAGTAATTATCGATGCCGCTGCTAGTTGCATTTATCTTGAACCTACAGATATTGAATTAGCCAATGCACGCGAACGACAATTAACTCAGAAAGATGTTGTAGCCCCTTTAACGCCTGGTGAGCTCTCGGATGGAACTCGTATCCCACTCCTTGCCAATTTGGGTTCCTTAGATGAGATAGAGGCTGCTGTAACTTTAGGCGCCGAAGGAGTTGGGTTGTTCCGCACTGAATTCCTCTTCCTCGATGAACAGAGCGCACCAAGTTTAGAATCGCAAACAGAAGATTATCGTCGCCTATTGGCATCGTTCCCAGGAAAGAAAGTTGTCGTCAGAACTCTCGATGCGGGAGCCGATAAACCTCTTGCATTTTTGCAACAAGACAATGAAGGAAATCCTGCACTTGGTATACGTGGTTTGCGCGCGATGCGTCGTGCAGAAAATATTATGCGCCAACAATTGGAGGCACTCGCAAAAGCAGATCAAGAGACCGATGCTGATCTTTGGGTCATGGCGCCTATGGTTGCAGATGCCGCCGAAACGGCGTATTTCACAAAAATTGCCAAGGAATATGGCCTCAAAACTGTTGGTGTTATGGCAGAAATTCCTTCATCAGCCTTAGTCGCAGAACAAATTCTTGCAGAAGCTGATTTCGTTAGCATCGGAACAAATGACCTTACGCAGTACACCATGGCTGCCGACCGCGAATTGAATACAACTGCCTCGTATCAAAACCCATGGCATCCTGCAGTTCTACGCCTTATCAAATTGATTGGCGATGCGGGAACTCATGTAGGTAAACCTGTAGGTGTTTGCGGTGAGGCAGCTTCAGATCCTTTGCTTGCAGTTGTCCTTGTGGGGCTAGGAGCTACTACGCTCTCAATGGCTCCAGCGGCATTAGTAGATGTAAGAGCAGAATTGTCCAAACATTCTTTGGCCGATGCTCAAAAGTTGGCTCTTATTGCTTTGTCAGCTACCAGCGCAGCGGCTGCCAGAGAAAAAGTTATAGGGAGCTGATAAAAATAGTAAGCAAAAACCCCCGCCAGTTTCCTGACGGGGGTTATTTACTAAGCTTCTAGAGGTCGAAGTAGAGCTCGAACTCTGCGGGATGTGGACGCAAGCGAACATAATCAACTTCTGATTCACGCTTGAATTTAATCCATGTATCGATGAGGTCTTTTGTGAAGACGCCGCCACGAGTCAGGAAGTCATTGTCGCGTTCCAAGTTATCAAGTACTGCGTCAAGTGAACCTGGTACCTGTGGAATTGATTCTGCTTCTTCCGCACTTAATTCGTAGAGATCTTTATCGACCGGTAGTGGTGGTTCGATCTTGTTCATGATTCCATCAAGACCAGCCATGAGCATTGCTGCAAAGGCTAGGTATGGATTAGAAGAAGGATCAGGGCAACGGAATTCAATGCGCTTGGCTTTTGGATTTGAACCCGTGATTGGAATGCGGATACATGCCGAACGATTACGAGCCGAGTAAACAAGGTTTACAGGTGCTTCGTATCCAGGCACTAAGCGGCGATAAGAGTTAACGGTTGGGTTAGTGAAGGCAAGCAATGATGGTGCGTGCTTGAGCAATCCACCGACATACCAACGAGCCATGTCAGAAAGATCTCCGTAACCTTCGCCCCAGAAGAGTGGCTTGCCATCTTTCCAGAGTGATTGGTGAACGTGCATTCCTGAACCGTTATCTCCGAAGAGCGGCTTTGGCATAAATGTTGCGGTTTTGCCACCCTGCCAAGCAGTGTTTTTGATGATGTACTTAAATTTCATAAGGTCATCACCGGCATGCAGGATGTCGCTGAAACGGTAGTTGATCTCCATCTGACCAGCTGTACCAACTTCGTGGTGTGCGCGTTCAACAAGTAGGCCCACCTTGCCTAGGTTCATGACCATTTCGTCGCGAAGGTCCGCATATTGGTCAGTGGGGGAGACTGGGAAATATCCACCTTTGACGCGAGTGCGGTAACCACGGTTAGGAGTTCCATCAGCATCTTTTTCGATGCCGGTATTCCAGGCACCTTCATAAGAATCGATGTGGTGGAAAGCTTCGTTAATTCCTGTGGAGAATCGAACTGCATCAAAGACATAGAACTCTGCTTCTGGAGCGAAGAATGCAGTATCTGCAATTCCTGTTCCGCGCATGAATTCAACTGCTTTTGCGACGATTCCACGTGGGTCACGGCTATATGCGGAATTGTCAACGGGATTGTGAACAGAGAAGTTTATGATGAGGGTCTTCTCTTTACGGAATGGATCAATAAATGCTGATTCCGGAACGGGAAGGAGTTTCATATCCGATTCATGAATCGCTTGAAAACCGCGAATAGATGAACCATCAAACATCAGACCTTCAGTGAAAACTGCTTCGTCGAATGATTCAACGGGCACGTTGAAGTGATGTTGGATACCGGGAAGATCAATAAATCGGACGTCAATTAATTTGACATCTTCTTTCTTGATGTATGCAAATATTTCTGCTGAGTTCTTAAACATGTGTCTCCCATTGACCGACCAGGTCCGCAAGATGCGGAGCGCTCTCGATATGCTCGCCTTTGAGCTCTAAATCTGGTGTAAGGATAGGTCTGTAAGGTCAAAAGGTGATAACTGCGGTGTTACAGCCATGTTAAGAAATTGAGGGCGATTCTTACCTGCTTTAGGTTTAGGCTTCTGATTATGAGACGTGTGGGAATGCGGTCAAGAGTGAGTGCTCTCTCCTTGGATTGGGCTATGTCGATGGCGGTAGCGTGGGCGCTCTTGCCAAAGAGCGGGGGATTTCGCCAGTTTGGCCCGCTTTTAGTTTTCTTCCTCGAAGTATGGGTGCTTGTGGCCCTTCAAGGAGCTTCAGCTGGTCAGCGAGTTCTAGGAATCCGCGTGCAAAGGTTTACCGATAGAGGAGCTCCCACCGCTTATCAGGCCCTCGTGCGAACTTTCTTGCTCTGTTTAGTCGTGACAGCAATAACCTTTGATGAAGATGGGCGTGCGCCACACGAACGATTAAGCGGAACGGTGCTGGCTTACAAAGGAAATTAGCGTTTCGGAACTTTAACGTTCTTTGGCATTGGTCCTTTAGGAATTGGCATAGAAAGCCCGCCAACAGCTTTGAGGCGGTTGCGCACTTCGCGCATTTGCGCAGCGCTTAATTTCTTCGGCAATTTAGCAAGATGGCGTTGAAGTTTGCGGAGAGGAACTTGTCCATTCTCGTCGCCCATAATTACTTCGTGCACGGGTACACCTGGAGCAAAACGTTCAACTTTCTTTTTCTCATCGAGCAACAATCCCCGAACCCCTGATCCACCTTCGCCTACTAAAACAATTCCGGCTCGACCAATAGAGCGGTGAACCATTTCCTGATTTCGATTGACTGCAACCGCTGGAGTTGTTGTCCATCCCTTGCGAATTGCCATCAAGACACTTGCACCTGCGCCCATCTGTCCTTCAATGGAAGAGTAAGCAGCGCGTCCGGCAACACGGGTGAAGAAGAAGAGAGCTGCCAAAATAGCCATGGGTAGCGATACAAATGCCGCGTACACCGGATGGCCCCACAGGGCGCCAAGAGAAATTCCGATAACCCAGACAACGAGAAAAATAGCGGCAAGGGCTGCACCGATCCAAGGTTTCACGCTCTTGGTAACGCTATAGGCCTCGCGAATAGTTTTGAAACGAGGCTCTTTTGTTTCGCCAGCGACCTTGTTCTTGCGCTTGAAAATATTTGCCATGGTTTTAGTTTAGGGGAGCAGGTGCGCTACCACCAAGACGTAGGGGAGCCCAACGTTGACCTTCGTGGCTATCGGGGTAATTGCGCTGGATTTCGTGCAATGTGGAGATCATCTTGGCCCTAAGAGCGTTTTCAGCGAGTGCGACATCTTGATCCTTCTCGAAAAGCATGGGTTCGCAGATGGTGATTGTGATGGGGGTTCGATTTCTTTTGAGATTGCGTGGGACGCCTTTCGTCCAAATTCGTTGGCTTCCCCAAATAATGACTGGAATTACAGGGACGCCAGCGCCCATAGCTAAGCGCACAACGCCAGTTTTCATCTCTTTGATTTCGAAACTCTTAGAGATCGTGGCCTCTGGAAAGATGCCAACGATCTCCCCAGAACGTAACGCACGAAGAGCGGCAACAAAGGATGCAGAACCGTTAGCACGGTCGACATTGATGTGGTGCATTCCGCGCATGAGAGGACCTGCAACTTTGTTATCGAAGATTTCCTTCTTCGCCATAAATCGCACGTAACGCTTGGTTGGTAATACAGCGGTTCCAGCTAGAGCGAAATCAAGATAACTGATGTGGTTGATTGCGAGTATTGCGCCGCCATCATGAGGGATATTTTCATCGCCCGTGATATCAATTTTCAATCCCAAGTAACGCCAAAATAGTTTAACTGCTGAAATTATTGGGGGATATACCACGTCAGCCATGAGTGACCTTTGCCGCCATTGCTTGCTTATACAAACGTCCAGCGCGGAAACTAGAACGAACTAATGGTCCACTCATAACGCCTAAGAAACCAATTGCCGTTGCTTCATCTGCAAGTTCAACAAATTCTTCAGGCTTCACCCATCGTTCGACAGGGTGATGTTTAGGTGATGGCCGCAGGTATTGAGTAATGGTGATCAAGTCGCATCCAGCTGCATTGAGATCCTTTAGCGCTTGGCTCACTTCTTCGCGAGTTTCACCGAGACCTAGAATCAAATTTGATTTCGTAATAAGCCCGAAATCTCGAGCGGCAGTAATGACACCTAGAGAGCGTTCGTAAGTAAATGCAGGCCTAATCTGCTTGAAGATTCGAGGGACTGTTTCAACATTGTGTGCGAAAACTTCAGGTTTCGTTTCAAATACTAGGTTGAGCAAATCAATATTTCCGCTGAAATCTGGTGCGAGCATTTCAACGCCGGTGTTGGGATTGAGTTCGTGGACTTTACGAATAGTTTCGGCATATAGCCAAGCACCTTCGTCATCGAGATCATCGCGGGCTACACCAGTGATAGTTGCGTAAGCAAGATCCATTGTTCTAATTGATTCGGCAACTCTGCGTGGTTCATCTCGGTCTAACGGCTGCGGGCGGCCAGTGTCGATATTGCAAAAATCGCAACGTCGAGTGCAAGCTTCGCCTCCAATTAAGAATGTGGCTTCTCTATCTTCCCAGCATTCGAAAATATTGGGACATGCTGCTTCCTGACACACAGTATGCAGGCCCTCTGATTTAACTAATGAGCGTAGGCGTGTGTATTCAGGCCCCATCTTTGCCCGGGTTTTAATCCATTCAGGTTTGCGCTCAATGGGGGTCTGAGAGTTACGGGCTTCAATTCGTAATAATTTACGTCCTTCAGGTGCGATGCTCATGTGCTCACCCGCTGCAGCGCTTCGTAAATATGACGCTCTACCACTGGCACAACTTCTTCGACGGTGATTTCTCGATCCAATTCTTGAGACATTGATGTGACATCTGCGTCGGGAATACCGCAAGGAATAATGCGATCAAAAGATGACAAATCAGGATTCACATTGAGTGCAAACCCATGCATCGTCACGCCCTTGGCAAAACGGATTCCTATTGCGGCGATTTTGCGATCGCCTTTACTATCGCGGATCCAGACACCCGATCGCTCACAGTATCTTTCTGCGTTGATTCCGAATTCTTTGCACGCATCGATGAGAGCAGTTTCAATTTCGCGAACAAAGCCAACTACATCGTGGCGTTTTGCTAACCGGACAATGGGGTAACCCACAATTTGACCGGGGCCGTGCCACGTGATTTTTCCGCCACGATCTACGTCAATGACTGGTGTCCCATCCACGGGACGTTCGGAATCCAGGGTTCTGCGCCCGGCTGTATAGACGGATGGATGTTCAAGGAGAATCAAAGTATTAGGGCGCAGGCCATCGGCGATTTCGCTATGCATGGTGCGCTGAATTTGCCAGGCCTTTTGGTAGTCGAGTACCCCAGTTCTGGCAAAAGCGATGGGCGACTCGGCGGGAGCATTCTTAACTGGCACTGCCACAGCCTAAAGGTAGGATTACCTTCTTACCTGCCAGGAGAGCTCGATTAACGATTGAGCCCGGAGAAAACCCTCAGAAAGGTCACCCATCGTGTCGAATTCCACAGGAGTAAGCCTTGCGTCACAACCGCGCAAACCCAACCGTCGCAGATTCTGGAGCGCGATTTTGGTCATTTTCATCTGGTTTGGAGCAAGCGGTGTATTCGGCCCACTCTTTGGCAAGCTTTCGACCGTTCAAGAGAACGATAACTCTGCATTTCTACCCGACAGCGCAGAATCAACTAGGGCCTCACTCATTATCGCTGGGTTCTCCAAAGACGCAAATACTCAAATTCCCACTCTAGTTTTATTAGAGGGAAGCGTCGATGTTGCCAAGTTGGCAAGTATCAACGCCCACCTGCAGACCCTTCCATCCAAGAACATTGAGTATTTAAGCCCCTATAAAGGCACATTAGATACGGGTGTTCCACTCTCGAAATATTTTGTACCAGGTTCTTCACTTTTCGCTTTCCCGTCAACTGATGGCAAAGCCATTTTGATCAATCTTCCAGTAACTTCTGATGTTGCAGGTGCGCTCTTGAAGAACGATAAACCAGTACTCACTGCAATGATTAAAACAATTCGTACCGATATGAATGCCTGGGCTAAGGCAAATGGTTTTGTTAGCCACGTGACGGGAATAGGCGCACTCTTTAGCGACCTTTTCGGTGCGTTCGGTGGAATTGACTCCAGTCTTTTGCTTGCAACCCTGGGAGTCGTTTCTTTTATTTTGATACTCGTATATCGATCACCTGTTTTATGGATTCTGCCGCTGTTATCTGCAGTTTTTGCTCTTTCAACCGCAGGTGGAGTTATCTATATTTTAACTAAGAACGATTTCATAAAACTTAATGGTCAATCCCAAGGGATTCTCTCAGTTCTTGTTCTGGGTGCAGCAACAGATTATGCGCTCTTGCTTATCGCTAGATATCGGGAGGAGTTGCATCACTATGCTTCACGATTTGATGCGATGAAGGCGGCGTACAGGGGAGTATTCGAACCGATTTTAGCTTCGGGTTCGACTGTTGCGATCAGTTTGCTAGTTCTGCTGCTGTCCGATCTTGGGAGCAATAGAGGTTTGGGTCCAGTTGGAGCGATTGGAATTGTTTCTGCGATGCTCACGATTCTGACTCTCCTGCCCGCTCTACTAGTGGTTTTTGGTCGTTGGATATTTTGGCCACGAATTCCGCGCTTCGATGATGCTGACGCTAACTTGCAAGGCATCTGGTCGAAAGTTGGAGCTCAAGTGGCAAAGCGTCCCCGCAAACTTTGGATTGCTACAGCAACAGGGCTTTTAATCTTGGCTGGTTTTGCAACAACTCTTCAAGCGAATGGCCTTTCAACTTCGCAATCATTTACCACTCGACCTGAATCAGTGGTCGGCCAAGATCTTCTTCTTACACACTTCCCAGGTGGAGAAGGACAACCAACTGAAGTGATTGTTAAGGAATCTCAAATAGGTCAGGTAACTGCGGCTCTTGTGGCAGTTCCAGGAATCGCTAGTGTGGAACCACTCCGTGTTTCTGCACTAGTCTCTGGCGCGCCAACTCCTGCAGTGAAGGTAATGGATGGCAATGTAGTCCTCAACGCCACTCTTGATTTTGCGCCTGATTCTGTATCTGCTCGCGAATTGATTCCTACTTTACGCAAGGTTGTGCACGCCATTGATCCAACTATTTTGGTAGGCGGAAGCAGCGCTGTTTCCTACGACGTTGACCAAGCTTCACGCCACGATAATCGTTTGATCATTCCGGTAGTTCTCGTTTTGATTGGAATCATTCTTTCGCTTCTCCTACGTAGTTTGGTAGCAGCAGGTTTATTACTTCTGACAGTGGTGCTTTCTTATGCTGCCACTCTTGGGGTGTGCCAACTTGTCTTCCACAACATCTTCCACTTCCCAGGAGCCGATACTTCATTCCCTCTATTTGCATTCGTATTCCTTGTAGCGCTGGGAATCGATTACAACATTTTCTTGATGACTCGCGTACGCGAAGAGAGCGCAAAGATCGGTACACGTGCCGGAGTCATTAAGGGGCTAACGGTGACTGGCGGGGTAATTACCTCTGCTGGTGTGGTACTAGCCGCAACTTTTGCAGTGTTGGGGATTTTGCCTTTGGTATTCCTTGCCGAACTTGGCTTTGCAGTCGGATTTGGGGTACTTCTCGACACGATTATTGTTCGGTCGATTTTGGTGCCATCTCTCGTTCACGATATCGGTGGCAAAGTTTGGTGGCCCTCAAAACTTAAAGATAGTTAAGCCTGGCTATCGACCAACACTTCTAAGGCTGCTCCAATGTGGGGGTAATCAAAGGTGAATCCTGCATTGGTAAGAATTTCAGGCATAACTTTCTTGGAACCGAGCATCTCGCTGGCAAAGCCACCGAATGCAATTCTTAGCGCGATACTTGGCACTGGAAAAATTGCGGGGCGGTGCATTGCCCGCGCAAGGGCGGCGGTGAATTCTTGATTGGTCACTGGGTTAGGTGCAGTCAAATTTATTGGGCCGGCGACCGGAGCTTCTAGTGCGAAGGCAATTGCCCTGACCACATCGTGAAGAGTGATCCATGACCACCATTGCTTGCCTGAACCTAACCGACCGCCAATTCCGAAGCGAAAAAGTGGAATCATTTTTCCGAGTGCTCCGCCAGTAGGGTCCAAAACTAAACCTGTACGTAGTTTTACTGTGCGGACATCTCCAGCAAGATCTGCTGCATTCTCCCATTCGTGGCATACAGCGGCTAAGAAATCATCGCCGCCTCTATCTGATTCAGTGACAGCGCGATTGCCTGTTTCTCCATACCAACCCATAGCGCTGGCAGAAATGAAAACTTTTGGTTTCACTGTTGCGACTGCTTGAGCAATTGTTGTAGTGCCAAGCAAACGTGAATTCAATATTTCGCTACGGTATCTTTTGGTCCAGCGTTTGTCGCCAACACCTGCACCAGCGAGATGAATTACCGCATCTACTCCCGCGAGTGCTTCGAGGTCAACGGTTCCATTCTTTGGATTCCAAGTGATTTCATCAGGTGTAACCGTTGCCCGACGCACTAGTCGTTGAACCGTATGTCCTTCGGATTTCAAATAAGCGACTAACGCCCCACCGATAAGTCCCGAAGATCCCGAGACTACAATTCTTTGGAGCGCTGGCATTTAAAGACCTAGATCTGACTCGAATGACCCAATTTCTAAACGCTCTTTCAAAGTGGTGAGGAATCGTGCGGCGTCGGCACCATCCACAACGCGATGGTCGTATGAGAGTGCGAGGTAAACCATTGAGCGAATTGCAATAGATTCGCCACCATCTTCGCCTTTAACAACCATTGGGCGCTTAACAATTGAACCTAGGCCCAAGATTGCCACCTGCGGTTGATTAATGATGGGTGTATCAAAAAGCGCTCCTCGACTACCAGTGTTAGTGAGAGTAAATGTTCCTCCGCCAAGTTCGTCGGGGCTCACTTTATTTTCACGAGTGCGTAGAGCAAGGTCAGCAATCTTTCGGGCAACTGCACCCATGTTGAGATCGCCTGCATTAGCGATAACTGGTACGAGGAGTCCACGTTCGGTATCGACTGCTATACCTAGATGTTCTGCGGCGTGATATGTAATTTGATCGCCTTCGACAGATGAGTTCAACACTGGATGTTGCTTGAGCGCTTCGCAGACAGCTACTGCAAAGAATGGTAGGAAGGTGAGTTTGACGCCTTCACGGATTTCAAAATTGCCTTTTGCGTTATCGCGCAGGCGCGAAATTTTAGTGACATCAACTTCAACGACAGTGGTGAGCTGCGCGCTGGTTTGTAGTGATTCGACCATTCGGGAGGCAATCACTTTACGAAGGCGAGACATCGTAATTGTTTGGCCGCGCAAAGGGGAGCCAGCTATGTGGGTACTCGTTGCTTGCGGACGCGAAGGAGTTGCGACAGGTGCTTGCACAGCAACAGGCTTAACTGCAGCTGCTTCCACATCTTCTTTGCGAATTCTGCCGCCCACTCCACTTCCTACGAGTGTGGCTAGATTGACGCCTAGTTGCGCAGCTAATTTTCTGACTAGTGGAGTAACGTAAGCGTTTTCCGAAGTAACACGTGCTACGGGCGCTGCAACTACGGGAGCTGCAACTACGGGCGCTGCAACTATGGGCGCTGCAACTACGGGCGCTGGAGCAACAGCAGAAGAGGTACCGATGAGGGCTAAACGTGCACCGACAGGAACTGTTGTATCAACCTGAACGTCGATGGAGAGAAGAGTTCCGGCAACTGGCGAAGGAATTTCTGTATCAACTTTATCGGTGGATACCTCTAGCAATGCTTCGTCGATTGCAACCGAATCTCCAACATTTTTTAGCCAGCGAGTAACAGTTCCTTCAGAAACTGATTCACCGAGTGCCGGCATTGAAATCACAGTTCCGTTTGTTGAATTCTGGGTGGCGGGAGCGGCAACAGGTACAACTGGGGGAGCAGCCACAACCGCGGCCGGAGTTGGAAGAACTGGCGCAGCTACAGGAGCTGCTACAGGAGGTGGAGTAGATGGAGCTGCCGCGCTATCTGCGATTATTGCCAATTCCGCGCCAACTAAAACTGTCTGATCAATTCCTACAACAATCTTTTGGAGAATTCCGGCAACAGGCGACGGGATTTCGGTATCGACTTTGTCTGTAGAGACTTCAAGGAGTGGCTCGTCGATTGCAACATGGTCGCCTTCAGCTTTGAGCCAGCGAGTAACAGTGCCTTCGCTGACGCTCTCGCCTAGAGCAGGCATAGTGACTGAATAGGTCATCGCTTTTCTCCCTTTATTACTTCACGAAAAGGCACTGTGCAGATTGTAAGTGAATTCTTACCCATGCGCATGCAGAGGTTTCCCTGCCAAGGCCATATGAGCTTCGCCCATAGCTTCAGAAAGAGTGGGGTGGGCGTGAATAAGTGGCGCAACATCAGCGGCAGTGGCTTCCCAGTTAAAGATCAATTGGGCCTCGGCGAGAAGTTCGCCAACTCGCGCTCCCACCATATGAATACCCAGGACTGGACCATTCTTTTCGGCAACTAATTTTATAGAGCCTGAAGTGCCAAGAATCTGCGCTTTACCGTTTCCAGCCAAGTCATACGTTAATTCAACTACATCATGCCCGCGGGATTTAGCGATCGCAGTTGTTAAGCCAACGGAAGCTACTTCTGGATCAGAATATGTGACTCTAGGAACGCCATCATAATTTATCGGTTGTGGGTTCAGTCCTGCGATCTCTTCGGCAACGAGAATTCCCTCTCCGAAACCAACGTGCGCAAGTTGCAATGTAGGAATCAAATCTCCGACTGCCCAAATGCCGGGGATATTTGTGCGGCATTTGTCATCTACGAGAATATATCCGCGATCCATTGTGATGGATTGTTCTTCGTATCCGAGATTTGCCGATACGGGCCCGCGACCTACAGCTACAAGGAGTAAGTCAGCCGTGAATTCTTTCCCGTTTTCCAAAGTTACTGTCACTGAATCATTGCTATCGAGGGCCGATTTGAAACGATCGCCCAATTCAAACTTGATTCCGCGCTTACGGAATGCGCGCTCTAATTGCTTGCTTGACGATTCATCCTCTAGGGCTACCAGATGTGGCAGTGCTTCGATAATTGTGACATCAGCTCCGAAAGATTTCCAGACGGAAGCAAACTCGCAACCGATAACACCACCACCGAGCACAATGACGCTTTTAGGAACGAAATCGAGATTGAGCGCGTGATCACTTGTGATGATGGTTTTCCCGTTGATTTCTAAACCTGGCAAAGTACGAGCATAGGATCCTGTGGCAAGCACGACGTTCTTGCCAACATATTTCTCGCCATTTGCTTCCACTGTGTTTGGGGAAACAAGTTTGCCGTGACCTTCTACGTAGGTGATATTGCGCGATTTAACTAACCCCTGCAAACCCTTGTGTAGCTTTGAAACAACACCATCTTTATATGCGTTAACTGCCGGCATATCCATTGAAAGAAATTGTGCATTTACTCCATAGTGGTTTGCATCGCGGGAATTGTCTGCGATTTCAGCTGAGTGGAGGAGAGCTTTTGTAGGAATGCAACCTCGGTGAAGACAAGTTCCACCCAATTTGCCAGACTCAATGAGAAGAACAGATTTGCCTAATTGGGCGCTGCGAAGCGCACATGCGTATCCACCGCTGCCGCCACCCAAAATCACAACATCAAACTCAGCCACGGGTCACCTTTCAAAGGATAGATCAAAGGATTGGTAAGGAATCTACTTAACTAATCGTTCTGCCAAAGCGATGAGGGTTCTCATCGCAATTCCGGTTCCACCCACGGGGGTGTAGCCAAAAGCTTCGCCTTCATTGAATGCTGGGCCAGCAATATCTAAATGTAACCATGGAAGTTCATTGGGAATGAAATCTTTCAGGAACAAGCCAGCGACGAGCATGCCACCCATGCGCTCACCGATATTGGCAAGATCGGCAACGGGTGAGTCAAGTGATGCGCGCAGTTCTTCTGGTAGCGGCATTGGCCAAAATGCTTCGCCCGATGTTTGGGCGGCTTTCAGGAACTTCGAGTTAAATTCTTCGTTATTGGTCATCACTGCGCTTGTACGAGTTCCGAGGGCTACAACTTGTGCACCGGTCAAGGTAGCAACGTCAACGATTCCATCAAGATGTGATTTTCCTTTATTCCCGACCTCAATTGCTTTGATCAATGCATCAGCGAGAACTAACCGTCCTTCTGCATCAGGATTGAGAACTTCTACAGTCTTTCCACCATAGATGGTGATGATGTCGCTCGGACGTGTGGCGGTATCGCTCACCATATTTTCCGCAAGCGGCGCCCATGCATCAATGGCAACGGGCAATTTCAAAGTAGCAATTGCCATCACAGCGGCGCAAACTGCGGCAGCACCGCTCATATCCGATTTCATTGCTTCCATGCCAAGTGCAGGCTTAAGTGCTAAGCCCCCTGAATCAAATGTGATTCCTTTTCCAACGAAAGCAAATCTTTTCTTGGATTTCGAAGGCGTATAGGAAACATGCAAAAGCCGTGGTGGATTGGCCGACCCTTGTCCTACTCCGGTGATCCCGCCAAAGCCTTGAGTGCGCAATTGTTTTTCATCAAGAATTGAAACCTTCAACCCTGCACTTGCTCCACCAGCGAGAGTTACTGCTTGAGAAATAATTTTTGTAAAAGAATCGGGGGTGAGGTGACTCGGTGGCATGTTGATGAGATCTCGAACAAGAGTGGTGTATTGGCCGATGACCAGTGCTCGCTTAGCGAGCGCCTTCGCTTCCGTTGATTTAGCCAATTTTGTATGAATTGTGATGTTTTGAATGGGGCTTTTCTGTTCAGCTTTTGTTGCGCCGCGAAATTCATCGAATGAATAGGCACCTAATAACGCACCCTCGGCGATCGCTGCAACATCTTCAGCAACGTTGGTTGGTAGCGCAATCGCAAGTGAGGTGTTGCCGGCCAGCGCACGTGTTGCCGCACCACTGGCTCTGCGCAAAGTTTCGTGGGGGTAGGACTTGTGAGCTTTTCCTAAACCAGTAAAAACGATCAAGCGGGTAGATGTCCCCGGTAATTTGGTTATTTCATCTGATTTGCCCGTCGCCCCTAAGTCAGAGAGCGCTACGAGAAGCTCTTTCTCGTCTAGGGAGAGATTTCCGGATTCAATTTTAAGGTGCGCAGGTGAACCTTCTTTATAAGCCAGTCCGACTACGAGTATCTCTTCGCTTACTGCTGCATCGGTTAATTGGACCTTCGCCACGAATTTTCCCCCTTGAATCTGTTGTTCAGCAGGTATGAGCCTAGGCGATAGATTGGTAGGTATGAAACTCTCGCCGCTGGATAGCCGCCACCGCCAAGCCAGGGCCAAAATGGCCGATTTTGGGGGCTGGCTGATGCCCATTGATTATCCAGATACTGGGACCCTGGCAGAACATGCCGCGGTTCGTGAGCGAGTGGGCCTATTTGATGTTTCCCACCTCGGCAAAGCATCGGTCAAAGGCAAGGGCGCGCTGGAATTCCTCAATAGTGCTTTAACAAATGATTTGAATCGAATTGTTGATGGTCAAGCTCAATACACGATGTTATGTAATGACGCCGGTGGAGTGATTGACGATCTGATTGTTTATCGGAAAAGCGCTCAGGATTTCTTTCTTGTTCCTAATGCATCAAATACTGCCGATGTTGTTGCAACTCTCAAAAAAAATGCGCCATCTGGAATTGAAGTCGTCAATCTCCATGAAGAATATGGTGTCATCGCGATTCAAGGTCCCGACTCATTAGCAGTTCTTCACTCTCTTGGAGTAGAGACCCAGATGGATTACATGAATTTCTCCCACGCAAATATCGGTGGCGCAGAAGTTATTCTCTGTAGAACGGGTTACACAGGAGAATACGGATTTGAGTTATTGCCTCGATGGGATGATGCGTTGCAGGTATGGGATTCTTTGGTTACCGCAATGAAAGCATTTGACGGAATGGTTTGCGGACTTGGGGCTCGAGATACTCTGCGCACCGAGATGGGTTATCCATTGCACGGACATGAACTCTCTCTGGAAATTACGCCCATCCAGGCAGGTGCTAATTGGGCAGTTGGATGGAAGAAATCCGGTTTCACTGCCGAGAATGTATTGCGAGATGAACGTGAAAATGGCGCTCCAAAGAATCTCTACGCAATGCTTGTTGTTGGTAAAGGAATTCCGCGGGCAGGGATGTCAATCAAATCGGTGGATGGCAAAATATTAGGAGAAGTTACAAGCGGAACTTTTTCACCCACGTTGAAGAACGGGATCGCACTTGGTTTCAGCGCTGAGAAGTTATTCCCTGGAGACAGAATTGTTATCGATGTGCGTGGTCGTGATTGCGAAATGGAAATTGTTAAACTTCCATTTGTTGCTTCGCATGTGCGATAGCTAGATCCCTATTCTGGGCAAACTCGATTGGTGCGAAAAAAGAAGCTCGGCGTAGTGTTCTGCGCAGCGTATTGAGCACTGCAGGAGCTGCCATGAGTACAAGGGCGGAGGTGATAAATGCGCGCGGAATGTCCCAAGCCATGGATGATGCAAAATGATAGGTGATGAATCGATGGAAATTTTCACCAAGGCTGCCATTAGGCAAGTACGAAAGCTGTGTATTGGAACCTAGCGCCCACGGCCAAAATTGAAGATCCATGAGAAATCCAAAAGTGAACGAAGAAAAAATTCCATAAAAAACAAGCAATACCAACTCGCCTCTCTTTCGAATCAAAAACCCTGCAACGCGCTGTGGCAATAAACCGGCGCCCATTCCAATCCAGCCGGCTGCAAACATTTGGAATGCCAGCCAAGGGCCGAACCCGCCTGTTAAAAAAGCCGAAAGGAAAAGCGAACTGATTCCGAGGATAAATCCAAAAGAAGGCCCAAAAACTCGCGCGGCAAGGATGAGCAGAAACCACATTGGTTCTACGCCGACGGCACCGGCTCCAAGGGATCGTAACGCAGCCGTTAAAGCAGTAAGCACCCCTAAAAGAGCGACCGATTTACCATCGATACGTTGATTGCTTATTTCAGAGATCAATAACGCTAATGCGATAGGCGCCGTCACCCAAGCAAACCATGCGTTTTCTATGCCAAGGAAAGGGGAGAGAAAGCCGATGCAACCGACCAAAGAAGATAGAAGTAGGGCGAGAACTGTACTAGTGCGAAATTTGAAAATATTCGGAGTGCGAATCATGCAGAGCCCTCTAAGGATTTGATAACGCTACTGACCGTTAACCATGGGCCAGGTGACATAACTTTTGCTACCTGAGGTGCGAACGCTGGGGAAGAAAGAAGTACATCTATCGTCGGCCCATCTGCAACGATTTCACCATCGGCAATGAATATAGTTCGCGTTGCGACTTCGGCGACGAGTTCAACGTCGTGGGTAGCAAGAAGAACGGTGCAATCAGATAAAGATTTGATTAAGGCGCTCTTTGCGCTGTAGTCCAAACCTCTTGTGGGTTCATCAAGTACGAGCAATTTTGGTTTAGCTGATAAAACAATGCTCAAAGCCAGCGCTAAACGCTGTCCTTCGGAAAGATCGCGAGGATGCGCGTGGATAGAAACTCCAGGTACAAGAGTTTGTAGCAAAGCGAAAGTATTTCCTTTGGTCACCTGATTATCATTATCGGCGTTGGTGCACTCTTGCTCAACGCTTTGACCGTAGAGTAAATCACTTGGCTCTTGCGGGATGTACCCGACATTCCTACGACGGTCAATTCCCTGGAGTTTGCTTGGATCTTGGTTCAAAACTTTTATGCTTCCAATTTTTATCTCGGCGGCTCCCACAATTGCACGTAGAGCCGTGCTTTTTCCCGCTCCGTTCCTTCCCATAATGGCAACGATTTCGCCCTCTTGTATATGAATGGTGAAATCCTTTAGGACTTCATTTTCTCCGTATGAGAATGAGAGTGATTGTGCTTCGACGATGAGAGGCAATTTCTCTGCAGCAGGGTTCGCTTTAGGTTCCGGCAAAGTATTTCTTAAATTCTCGGTCATGCGCCGCATATCTCTTACCGTGAGACCGACTTCTGGGAGCTTTAGCGCACGTGCCAAGTGCACGATTGGGGGAGCGATTGCAGAATCGGCAAAAATCTCGCGGGGTGTCCCGATACGTGTTTGCCCGTCGCCTACGATATGCAAAACTCTGTCAGCAAATTGAATTACTCGTTCAAGCTTATGTTCGGCAACTATGACCGTTAGCCCTAAGTCGTGCACCAAACGTTGCAAAATCGAGAGGACCTCTTCGGCCGCGATGGGATCTAACGCACTTGTAGGTTCATCCAGCACAAGGACTTTAGGGTGCATAACGAGGGCGCTTGCAATTGCGACTCGCTGTTGTTCGCCGCCACTTAAAGTATCAATTGATCTATTTCGTAATGGCGTTAATGACATGAGATCAAGAACCTCTTCAATGCGCTTGCGCATAGTTTCTGGCGGAACATTGTGGGCTTCCATCCCAAATGCCAACTCTTCTTCAACTTTATCTGCGACGAATCCGTTTAATGGGTTTTGTCCTACGATTCCTACTAATTGGGCAAATCCGCCAGGTTTCATATTCTGCGTAGAAATCCCATCAACGGTAATAGCCCCAGCAAGGATCCCTCCGGTGTGATGGGGTACCAATCCATTGATAAGGCGAAGAAGCGATGATTTACCAGATCCCGTGGGGCCAATGACGAGAACAAATTCGCCTTCTTGTATCTCTAAATCAAGATTTTCTAAAACCGTACTAACCGATTGTGGGTAAATCAGCGAAACATTGGAGAAGGTAATCAATTTCTCACCTCGATTGGATTTGGCGATAACGCCAGAGGAAGCAGCGCTGTGGCGATTACCAATGGATTCGGAATGAAGATACAGATCAGTGCAGCCAAAGACATCAGGGCGTCGACGGCTCCCCATTTTTCTGGACGGTAGCGAGAACGTTTGCGCGAAATACCGTACCCACGAGAATCCATAGCAGCGGCCAAATCTAATGACCGCGATAAAGAATCCTCAAGGACGGGAATGACCATTGCGGGCCATTGCGATAAACCTTTCACATTGTGTCCACGCAATAACCGTGCTTGGCGAACTCGCGCGATCCCAGCAACTAATTGGGGCAGCACCGTTGTGGCAATTACTACAATTATCCCGAATTCATAAACCATGATTGGGATTAATCGTAAAATTCTATGTGGTGATGTGAGAGACGATGCCGCTCCTAGGAGCGCAATTATTACTCCAAGAATCAACCCTTGATGTGCGGTGGCAGAAATTCTTTCGAGTGTGACTTCGCCTCCGATTCGAATACCAACCATAAAATTGGGTAGGGGCATTTTAGGTAAGGTAAACAGAACTTTTCCAGGAGCTCCAACGCTGATGAGAACCCCAGTGAATAATCTGATGAGAAATACCAATAAGCCCATCCGTAGGGCCCAATGAAAACTCCTGCCCCAAGGCGTTGCATCAGCCTTCTGCCACACGACGAAACTAACAATTGCAAGCAGAACAATCGCAAGAATTGAAGAGTTGGCGCGAGCCAAGGCAATAACGAGAGAGAAGGTCCATATCCACCACGTTAAGGGGTGCAGAGTTTTCATTTGTAACTATTTCTTCGGAATCAAACTTCGTGGTGTGAGGATTTCAGCTCCACATTCTTTTGCGGGATACGCATTCAGTGAGCAGATCAATCCCGAAGCATCCGATTTGATTTTCACTATCTTGGCCATGATTTCGTATCCCGTTGCTTGAGCATCGATAACCACACACGTGGCGATTAGATTGGGTTCTTTCTCGTTTTTAGGACGAAGAACTGCTCGGCCAAAATCGACAACAATGCCAACTCGTTTTTGATTTGCGATATTGAATTTGAATGTTGCGCATAGTTTCCCGAAATTTGGCAATCTACGTGGTGGTAGTGCATCCGGCACGCTGTCGCTACTAAAAGTGAATGCCCAACCTTCGACAGATCCATCAGGAACTACTGTGGTTGGTCCAGTCATGGCGCTAACCCAAGGTTTTACCCCGGTGGGGGCTTGGAAATATCCCCAATATCTATAACCTTTTTCGCCAGCGAAAGATGGGGTGACTAATTGGAATGAAATCAATACGCAAGAGAGTAAGAAAATCGAGAAGAAGTTAATCTTTTTCATCTAGTGAGTCCCTAGTTTGGGAGCCTCACAGGGGTGCGACCTTTATGAAAATATTTGTTGTGGGGCAACAAATCTTTCTTTTTTGGGCGAACGCCCCGCAAACCTCGGCGGGTGGTTTCGTTGGAAGCGCTCTTTGCAGGTAATCCGACTTAGCACTGGGAGTGCCTTACGGTTGCGGGTCAGCGCCGGAATTTCACCGAACTTCCCCTGAAAGATCACTTATGAAGTTGTTTGCGAACCAAACCATAGTTCCAGCCGAATGGCAATCAGGCTCGCGCTGACGTAGGGTGTAATCCGCATACGGAGCAGTTCGATGACCAAAAAGGGGACATAGTGGAATACCGCCGTTTAGGTAGTACAGGAATGTACGTTTCTGAAATATCTTATGGAAACTGGATCACCCATGGTTCTCAAGTCGAACAAGCGGCCGCAATCGCGTGTGTGAAAGCTGCAATCAGCGTTGGAATTACTACTTTCGATACGGCAGATGTCTACGCAGCAACTCGTGCAGAGACAATCCTTGGAAAGGCGCTTAAAGCCGAGCGCCGCGAATCTTATGAATTATTTACTAAGGTATATTGGCCGACAGGTGAAGGCAAAAATGATCGTGGGCTTTCACGGAAGCACATCATGGAATCATGCAATGCATCCCTTAGGAGATTGCAAACAGATCACATAGATCTTTATCAAGCCCATCGCTTTGATTACGAAACCCCACTTGAAGAAACTCTCCGCGCTTTCGACGATCTAATTCGTGCGGGAAAAGTGAACTACATCGGTACCTCCGAATGGAGCGCTAGCGAAATATCACGTGCTCTAGAAATTCAAGATGCGTGCGGTTATGACCGCTTCATTTCCAATCAACCTCAATATTCAATGCTGTGGCGCGTTATCGAAGCTGAAGTAGTACCCCTTTCTATGCGAGAAGGCATCGGACAAATTGTTTGGTCTCCTGTGGCCCAAGGAGTTCTTTCGGGTAAATATAAAGTGGGCAAGCGTCCGCCAGTGGGTTCTAGAGCGACAGATAAGAAAAATGGCGCGGGCATGATTTCCCGTTGGATGCGCGATGAAGTTCTCACGGCAGTTGAGCATTTACGCCCTGTCGCTGCAGATGTTGGGCTCACCATGGCTCAATTGGCTGTTGCCTGGGTTCTGCAGAATCCAAATGTATCAAGCGCAATTATCGGCGCAACGAAACCAGCCCAAGTGAAGGAAAATGCAAAAGCTTCAGGAGTGAAACTCTCTTCTGAGACTATGCGTGCCATTGATAAAGCTTTGGGTATGTTGCCAGAGACAGATGCTTCTTTGAGCGCAAGCCCAAACCCACGCCCTTAATTTTAAGGGCCATCAAGCTTAAAACACTTTAAGGAAGTGTGTCACCAGGTTTTACCTGGGGCTTAGGTGCGCGCAGACGACGAATCTGCGTTGAACGAGACCATCCGTACATGCCCAAACCCTTTGTCGAAGATTCCGGGAATCGAAGCAGGACTTCCTTCTTTATCTTCCTGCTTAATAAAAATCCTTCAACAATTGCTCCAAGGAAAACTACATACATCAAGAGTATGGAAGCGATTTGCAAAAATGTGATTCTGGAAATAATCAAAACGATAAATAGCAAAGGCAGTAGGTATTCGGCGACAGAGCGTCGTGAGTCAACATAATTTCTTACAAAACGTCGTGCGGGTCCTTTGTCTCGAGCCGGCAGAGCATATTCATCGCCGTTCATATAAGAGATCCTTACGGCACCACGAGCCTGACGAACGCGTAGCTTCTCTTTCTTGCGTTCTTCGCGGTTAGTTGCAGGAGCCAATGAATGAGTGATTCTCTTAGCTTGTGCCTCTTTACGCGACGGGGTTGCACGTCCTTTTGTTTCAGGAGTTTTATCGTCGTTCTTCTCTGGGTTCTGTGGGCTCATAAATGAAACTATAGAGCCAGCATCCGTTCGAGCGCCATTTTGGAGTAACGGGCTATTTCAGGTTCGACAGTTATTTGGTTAACAATGTGGCTTGCGACTAAAGATTCCATTGCCCAGACTAGATGGGGGAGGTCGATTCGGTTCATGGTTGAGCAATAGCAGACCGTTTTATCGAGAAAAGCGATTGTTTTATCTGGGTGCGCTTTGGCTAAGCGCTGCACTAGGTTTAATTCGGTACCAATCGCCCATGCCGAACCGGGACTTGCTCCGTCGATGGTGCGGATGATCATCTCCGTTGAACCGACTACATCAGCGTTGGAAACTACCTCGTGCTGGCACTCTGGATGCACAAGCACATTAACCCCTGGAATCATTTTCCGAACTGTGTTGACGTTATCGAGAGAAAAACGCCCATGCACCGAACAATGACCTCGCCAGAGAAATACTTTGGCGGCGAGGATTTCTTCTTTGGTTAAACCTCCCATAGGTTTCCATGGATTCCACAGCACGCAATCTTCTAAGGACAATCCAAGGCTCAGGACTGCAGTATTTCGCCCGAGATGTTGATCGGGAAGGAAGAGAATCTTCTCTCCCTGTTCAAATGCCCAGCTCATCGCTTTCATCGCATTCGACGAAGTACAAATCGTTCCACCATTTTCACCTGTAAAACTTTTGATAGCGGCAGATGAATTCATGTAAGTAACGGGGATTGTTTTACTGGCAACTCCAATTTTCTCTAATGCATTCCAGCATTCGGCAACTTGATTAGCTGTTGCCATGTCTGCCATAGAACAACCCGCTGCTAAATCTGGCAAGATAACTTTTTGATGAGGAGCAGTGAGAATGTCGGCGCTTTCGGCCATGAAATGAACACCGCAAAAGATGACGAATTCCGAGTCTGGGTTGTTGGCAGCTGCTTGAGCGAGTTTAAAAGAATCGCCAGTGATATCTGCAAAGGCGATAACTTCGTCACGTTGATAGTGATGCCCGAGTATCAGGGCTCGTGAGCCCAATTTCGCACGTGCACTTTTAGCGCGTTCGATTAGCTGAGGGTCGCTCGCTTCTGGCAAAGCGCCGGTACATGAGACGCCCCGTTCGCTTCCTAGGTCGGAATCTCGACCGAGGATTAATAGATCACTCAGTGCCATGCGCCTATTGTGTCTGCTTCCGGGCAATCCTGCGAGTAGGCTTACGGAGTAAACGTTCACGTGATGTGGCACACCGGCTGGTGAATTTAGGAGAGGCTCTATGAGTACTGAAACAACAACTATTGGAATAACCTTGACACCTGTAGCCGCGACTAAAGTTGCCGCGTTACTGGCCCAAGAAGAACGCGATGACCTGGCTCTACGTGTAGCGGTTCAACCCGGCGGATGTTCAGGCCTTCGCTACCAACTTTTCTTTGATGACCGTATCCAAGAAGGAGATATCACCCGCGACTTCGACGGCGTCAAAGTAGTTGTCGACAAGATGAGTGATCCTTATCTATCCGGTGCATCAATTGATTTCGTGGATACGATTGAAAAGCAGGGATTCACTATCGACAATCCCAATGCAGGCGGATCTTGCGCATGTGGGGATTCTTTCCACTAAGTCGCAACTGAAGTTTCAATCTTACGAAGTTAGCTCCAGCGAGTAGGGATTTGGGGATTCATGAAGATCGGCGTTGCAGGTTCGGTCGGTCGCGATCACCTTATGACTTTTCCTGGAAAATTCACTGACTCACTCGTTGCTGGTTCTCTAGAAAAGGTTTCACTCTCTTTTTTAGTTGATGGTTTAGATATTCGCCGTGGCGGTTGCGCGGCAAATATCGCTTTCGGTATGGGTGCCCTTGGACTCAACCCAATTCTCATTGCCGCAGTAGGGCGCGATTGGGAAGATTATGAAGCCTGGTTATCGCGCCATGGGGTAGATACCTCGCACGTCCTAATTTCAGAACGAAATCTCACAGCCCTATATATGGTTACAACAGATACCGAACTCAATCAAATCGCATCCTTTTTTCCGGGTGCCATGAGCGAGGCTCGTGATATCGAATTGCAACCCATTCTAGAAAAGGTGGGGGGATTAGATTTGATAGTCATTTCCCCTGACGATCCTGAAGCGATGTTGCGCCATTCTGAGATCGCTAAAGAACGTGGGATATCTATTGCAGCGGACCCTTCCCAGCAGATGGCACGAATGGATGGCGACGAAATTCGTCGCCTGATTGATGGCGCTGCTTACCTTTTCTTAAATGAATACGAACTTGCTCTTGCAATTCAAAAAACTGGCTGGAGTGATGAAGAGATACTTGAACGCGTGCAGGTGCGAATTGTCACTTTGGGATCTAACGGTGCGAAAGTGGAAGAAAAAGGTCTTCCCACTATCGTCGTCGGAGTGCCACAAGAGAAAGCGAAGGTAGATCCCACTGGAGTCGGAGATTCATTTCGCTCGGGATTTATCGCAGGTCTTGCTGCTGGGCTTAACCATGAACGCTGCGCCCAACTTGGTTCAATGCTCGCAACATATGTAATCGAAACAAAAGGTACGCAGGAATATCGCTTTTCGCGTGCAGAATTTCTAACCCGTTTAGCAGGCGCTTACGGAGATGAAGCTTCTAATGAAATTGGTTTAGGTTTACCTAGCTTTGGTTTTGGCGCGTAACGAGAAAACGTGTTGCAGATTCAACAGTAACTGCATTACCGGTCATTCGCGCCCATGCGCGCAGGTCCGGCAGGGTTGCCGGGTCATCGGCCAGCAGAACAATATCTTCACCCATCTCCAATTGCGCTACTTCTTTGGCGATATCGATTATCGGCTGAGGACAGCGCTTGCCGATGCAGTTGACTTCTTTCATTGCAATCGCAAAGTTGATACGGCGGTTGTGATCGCCTCTACAAGTCCAAGGAGATCTTTTTCCTGCACTCCATGATGCAAAGTGACGCGGATATTCCCGTGAGTCAGTACGCCCATCGCGGCGAGCACGTGGCTTGGTTGCAAATTATCGGCGCTACAAGCCGATCCTGAATCAACGCTGAAACCCTGTAATTCCAATTGACGGAGGATTTCCTCGCCGTGAACATAGAGAAATGAAATCGAAGAAATGTGAGGGAGCGAGGAATCCGGATCTCCCGCAATATCGCAATCCTTAATACGGGTGCTCAAACTTTGACGAAGAAGTTTAGAGAGTTGACGGATACGTTCATGTTCCTGCTTTTCTTCGACAATCCAATGCTCTAGCGCTACGGCAGCTGCCAATAACAAGGGCAACGAGAAAGATTCAGGAACTCTTTCTGGTCCAAGATGAGGAAGCGGGTTTGTCCATAATTGCGGTTGCGCGATTGCAATGAGTCCTATTCCTTCGGGTCCCTGCCACGAGTGAGCGTTGTAAGCGACAGTGCTCCATCTGGAAGGCAGTGGCAACGTCGGGCTAGAGGTGAAATCAAGTGCGATTTTTGCCCGGGTCAATACTGTAAGAATCTTCTCTAAAGGTTGAATTGTTCCCGTTTCAATATTTGCACCTTGGAGGGCCACAAGAGTTTCTGGCGTATCGATTGGTGGTGTGGGGAACTGGATATGGCCTAGGCGGTCTACAGGCTGTTCTACAGGGGCCTTACATGTACTCGCAAAGGCGAAGACTTCTTTACGATCGATAGCGGAGTGAATGAATGTTGAGGTTCCACGGGCGATACCTGCGAGGGCAAAATAGTTAGCTAGAGCGCTCTCTCCGACAATTGCCAAACGATCTGGATGATGACCCAAATTCTCTGCCAAAGACTCCAGAGCGCGCGCGCGGAGGTTTCGAGCCTTTGCACTGGCCTGTGAAAGTTTTCTGGGGTCAGCCCAACCTTGATCCATGGCATCGAGCAAGATCTCCCGGGCTTTTGGGTGCAGCGGGGAGGCGACTTGGAAATTCTTTGTGAGTGGAACCACCCGACCTAGGCTAGCGCTTTAAGCGGTGAAGTTGCACGTGACCCCCTATCCTTGAGCCCATGCCAAAACAGCCCCGCTCGCGACTTATGAAAGTTGTGCGTGCAAGCACATTGCTTGCTCCCGTATTCCTGCTTACTAGTTGCGCCAAGATCCCTGGGTTTGGATACGAAGAAGGTCTCTCAAGCGTTAACGAGACCACTTTGCCGCTCTGGCAAGGAGCGTGGATTACAGCAGCAGTTGTCGGGCTTTTCACTTTGGGGCTGATTCTTTGGGTTGCTATTTTCCATCGGAAGAAGAGTGCAGCATTTCCGAAGCAAACGCAGTACAACATTCCTATTGAAGTTGTTTATACATTGGTCCCACTGCTTATCGTTGCAGTTCTCTTCGCTTACACCGCGCGCGATCAATCGCGAATAACAACCCCAGCCAGCAATACCGTGATGCACGACATTTCTGTTAATGGTATTCAATGGTCATGGCAGTTCACATACCCTGAAGCTGGTTCTAATGTGACAGTTACTGGAACTCCATCACAGCCGCCAGTGTTGTACGTACCGGTGGGAGAGCGAGTTCGATTCACCCTCACCTCTAGTGATGTGGTGCATGGGTTCTGGATTCCGGCTTTCATGATTCAGTTACAAAATCTTCCTGGTGTAACAAATCACCTTGAATTTACAGCGAATAAAATTGGAACCTATAAAGGATTTTGCAATATCCTCTGCGGGCGCGATCACTCCGAGATGCGTTTCAGTGTAAAAGTTGTCACACCTGCTGAGTACCAAAGTTATTTGCTCGAACTTAAGGCGGCGCAATCATGACAACACTGGCACATCCTCCACTTCTAGCTCCCGTGCGCAGTTCTGCTGCACCGGCCAACAAAGGGCGCTTGTTCGTTAAATGGATTACCTCCACCGATCACAAAACGATCGGTTATATGTATTTGATTACCTCTTTTGCCTGGTTTCTTATCGGCGGAATTTTGGCTCTCTTCTTGCGCATCGAATTAACGCGTCCCGGCCTGCAATTCTGGAGTTTGGAGCAGTACAACCAGATATTCACCATGCACGGAACCATTATGTTGCTGATGTTTGCGACGCCGCTTTTTGTTGGTTTTGCCAACGTCATCATGCCGTTACAAATTGGTGCTGCGGATGTTGCATTCCCTCGACTGAATATGCTTTCTTACTGGCTATATCTTTTCGGTGGAACAATGGCCTTCGGTGGCTTCTTAGCACCTGGTGGAGCAGCATCTTTTGGTTGGACCGCATACGCACCCCTAGCTAACTCGCAATTTTCACCAGGTATCGGTGGGGATTTGTGGGTCATAGGTTTGGCAATGGGTGGGCTTGGAACAATTCTCAGTGGCGTGAATTTCATTACGACAATTTTCACAATGCGAGCACCAGGAATGACGATGTTTCGTATGTCGATCTTTTCTTGGAACATTCTCTTAACTTCTATACTTGTCCTTCTCGCATTCCCACCTTTGGCAGCGGCCTTCCTTGGGCTTGAATCAGATCGCTTATTTGGTTCCCATATTTTTGACCCGGCAAATGGGGGAGCGATGCTTTGGCAGCACCTCTTCTGGTTCTTCGGTCACCCTGAGGTCTATATTTTGGCCTTACCTTTCTTTGGCATTGCCACTGAAATTCTTCCGGTTTTCAGCCGCAAACCTATCTTCGGTTACAAAGGGCTTATCGCAGCAACGATTGCGATTGCAGCTCTCTCTGTATCCGTCTGGGCTCACCATTTATTTGCAACAGGGCAAGTACTTCTTCCCTTCTTCTCGTTCATGACTTTCTTAATTGGTGTTCCGACAGGCGTTAAGTTCTTCAACTGGATCGGCACTATGTGGCGAGGTTCAGTAACTTTCGAAACTCCGATGCTATGGACTGTCGGCTTCCTTATTACCTTCCTTATGGGTGGTTTGACAGGAATTATTCTGGCTTCACCACCGTTGGATTTTGCTGTTTCAGCTTCATATTTCGTGGTAGCTCATTTTCATTACGTCTTGTTCGGAACCGTTGTTTTCGCGATGTTCGCAGGGTTCTATTTCTGGTGGCCAAAGATGACAGGCAAGATGCTCAATGAGCGCTTAGGCAAAGTTCATTTCTGGATGACCTTCTTCGGTTTCCATCTCACATTCCTCATTCAACATTGGCTTGGAATTAAGGGCTTCCCTCGTCGTTATGCAGATTATTTGCCTACCGACGGCTTCACCTTTATGAATGGTATTTCTACCATTGGCGCTTTCTTGCTGGCTGCGTCGATGATTCCCTTTTTGGTGAACGTGTGGATCACACGCCAATCACCAATGGTGAACGTTGACGATCCTTGGGGCCATGGAGCTTCTCTTGAATGGGCCACGTCTTGCCCACCGCCTCGCCATAACTTCACTTCGATGCCACGTATTCGTACCGAGCGTCCGGCTTTTGACCTCCATCACCCCGACATCAAGACTGAAGGGCATTGATCCGATGAAAGTTAGTTACCGTCTCTTTCTTGGTTTAACGCTCTTCTATTTTATGATGACCATCATCTATTGGCAGATAGGTGGCGAAGCGGTTGGCATCACCGCCATGGGTTTGAGTGGTGCCCTCGCAGGCCTTGTTGCCTTCTACCTTTGGTTCTCGCACCGCCGATTAGGTGGGGTATTGCCCGAAGATAATCTTCAAGGCGAAATTGCAGATGGAGCAGGCGAATTAGGGTTCTACAGCCCTCACTCATGGTGGCCCCTACCAGTGGCCTTATCTGCCTGTGCTGCTGGGTTAGGTTTGATTATCGGATGGTGGCTCACCTTTATTGCCGTCGGTGCGCTAGTGATCAGCATCATTGGATTTGTTACTGAATATGAAAAGCCTTCGCCATCTCATTAATGCTTGCTCTCAGTTCATTCTCAGTTTAGGATTGGCTAATACCTGCTGCGAAAAGGGAGAAAAAATGATTTTAGCTCGTAAGAAAAGGATTGCCCTATTAGTGGCTCTCTTATTTGCGATCTCCTATAACTCTCCAACGTTGGCTTCAGCGGTTACCGCTCAAAAAGTTTCGTACTATATCAACGGTGATTGCTCTGATTATTATGATGAAGAAGGCGAGTATGCCTTTTTCGAATCCGAGGTCGACTGGAGCTGTTATATCTCCGTTGCGATAAAACCTTTCAAACCGGTCCGAGAAGTTCGATTACAGTTTTTCGACAAGAAATGGAAAACCGAATCAACCGCAAAGACGAACGCAAAAGGGACTGCAATTTTGGATTTCAATCCCTATTGCGATGGAGTCTATTGCGATGGCGAATTTAAGTATCGCGTCCTTGTCGTAGCCGCTAACGGACAAAAAGGGACCTCATCAAACAACTTCTTTATTGTGTATTACCCCGACACTTCAGGTGACACATACGATCCCACATTGGATGAATCCTTAGCTTAAGCAATAGTGTTGGAATTACCCAATTATCTTCTCGGGTCCCACGAGTATTCCTACACATGAATGCGTATTAGCCGGATCGGTCGCGATTACAGTTACCGATCCGCTCACAGTGGTCATGGCTACGGTTGCACCTGAAATATCTGAAACTTTCTTATTAAGGCAGAAATTCCAGACAGTAATCTGAGCTTCGCTCGTACCGCTCACCTTCCATGTGAGTTTAGAGTTAGGGGAACCTCCAGAGGATGGCCCTCCCATGAGAGATGAAACGTTGTAACTATTGCTTAAACGTTTGGCAAAGGTAATGACCCCACCTGCGCGATCATCGAATCCGCCCATCGCGAATAATTCTGTACCATCGGAGAGATCGAGCCTCTCTGGGTCACCAGCTTTTATATAGGTGATTGAATCCCCATAGGTACTTCCATCGCCCAATTTGGTAATTACTCCGAGGGGAGATGGCCACATCCATTCCACTTGCCCTGATTTATTCATATAGATGTTGGGATTAGTTTCAACATCAGGGTTTCCGCCATAAGAAAGGGATTGGACCGGTGTCCAATTTTTACCGTCGGTAGAAGTAGCTACACATGCCCAACGCGCAAAGGTGGGGCCAGTGTTTCCGACACCGAAGCCTTGGGCATGCAGGAGCCAGGTGCCATTTGCAAGTTTTACGATTGCAGGATCTCCAAGTGGTCCCATGGCAGCGCCTGAAGATGTTTTACATTTGCTGATATCAAGACCCGCAATTGTGATTGGAGTAAAAGTTAATCCATCGGCAGATTCGGCGTAGTACATGGAATCCCCAGATGGCGAATGCGCCCAGCCCCAAGCTTGAAAACCACCGCCTGTCTTAGGTAAAACTTCGACAGGGGAGGTGACTTGCATTCGAACTCCACTTTCAACGGTCCAAGTTTTACCACTATCGGTAGACAGAGCTGAGTGAATGAAATTATCGAACCCCGAAAGATGAGATTGTGTGTCATTGCCATTCTTAAAGTAGACACGGATTGTTCCTGGGGAAACTTCGACCAGGGCTGCATCTGAAACGTTTCCTAAACCATTTCCACTCGTGATAGAACTCAGGTAGCCCCATTGAGTAATTTCCTTTGTTTCTGCAGTGGTATTTCCTGGGCCACCGGAATTGTTGCCATTGTTCACTGGTTGCCACGTTCCACCGGTACAAGCAATCGATCCTGTACCAACTTTTTGAACTTCACCCTCCAACGAACATGGGTTACCGGGCATTGGTGGCTGATTGGATTCTTGAGGATTCTGGGAGTTCTCCGGTGTCGCTGATGGCGAAGGGTTGGTCGAAGGTTGAGTTGTTGCAGTAGTTGCAGGTGTGCTCGCTTTTGGTTTCGGTGTGACAATTTTCTGCCAGATAGATTTCTTACCGCTCTTCACACACTTAACAGGGGTAGCTCCTGATTTGGCGAGGGCCCCAACTTTCGTGCATTTGCTTCCAGGTGTATTGGCGGCCCCTTGGGCGATCGGATAGGAGAAGAGCGCGAGTGCGGTTGCTATAGACAAAACCTTCAGGGAGGAGCTTTTCATTGACGCAGATTAACCGCCATAAAAATGAAAAATCAATAGGAGGGGTTAGTGTCCTTCAATTTCTTTCATGTCATCGCTGTTGGGTTTAGTAACCTCTTCGACCGCGGCGCGGCTCATACGGCTCCTGAGCTTATTGCGCAGAACTTTCCCGCGGGCTACCCCGTGGTTATCTTCCTCTGGCAGCTCTAGGGCTGGCCGTTGTTCGTGCTGCGTTAAGGTCCAAGATTGTTCCGCAGTGAGGGGAGTGTGAACCTCTACAAATTCACCAGTGGGCAAACGAAGGAGAGTGCCAGATTCGACCCCATGCAGGACAACGTCACGATCTGCACGTTGAAGTGAGAGGCATAGTCGTTTAGTTATAACGAATGCAATGGGAGGCAGAATCAGGATTCCGAAACGGCTAAACCACATGATTTGATTAATCGTCAGTGAGAAATGCGTCGCAACAATGTCATTGCCACCGTTAAGTAGAGTGACCAAGATAAATGTTAGGGACATCGCACCAAGTGCTGTGCGGTTGGGCGCATTGCGGGGACGATCAAGGAGATGATGTTCGCGCTTATCGCCAGTCAACCAGCTCTCAATGAATGGGTACAAGGCCATTCCAGTGAAGAGAATTCCAGGGACGATCAAACCTGGTATCAAAATATTCCAAGAGATCGTGTGGCCGAATGCATGCGTTTCGATAGGTGGGGCCATACGTACAAGTCCATCGAGCCAACCCATATACCAGTCGGGTTGTGATCCTGCTGAGATTTGTCCTGGCGTATAAGGACCATAGAGCCAGATGGGGTTAATCGAAGCAACAGCGGAAAGAAATGCTGTAATACCGAAGACAATGAAGAAGAATCCGCCAGCTTTTGCCATATAAATCGGCATCAAGGGATACCCAACAACGTTCTTTTCAGTGCGTCCAGGTCCTGGGTACTGAGTGTGCTTCTGGTACCAAACGAGCATCAGGTGCACGGTGATAAGAGCAAGAAAGATTCCAGGCAATAAAAGAACGTGCACCGTGAAGATACGGGGGATAAATGCTTCGCCCGGAAAGGCTCCACCAAAAGCGAAGAATGAAAGATAGGAGCCAACAACTGGGAGAGCCTGAATAATTGCTTCAGCGATACGGATTCCAGTTCCTGAGAGAAGGTCATCCGGTAATGAATAGCCTAAAAAGCCTTCAACAATTCCAAGGGTGAGCAGCCCCACGCCAATAATCCAGTTGAATTCGCGAGGCTTGCGGAAGGCACCTGTAAAGAAAACTCGGAGCAAGTGAGCAACGATGGCTGCCATAAAGAGCAGCGCTGCCCAATGGTGAATTTGGCGCATTAACAAACCGCCACGAATATCAAAGGAGATATGAAGCGTCGATGCGTAAGCCGCGGACATCTTTATCCCGCTGAGTGGTTGGTAATCACCTTGATATAGCACTTCTCTCTGAGATGGATCAAACCAGAGGCTAAGAAAAGTGCCTGAGAGCAAGAGAATAATGAATGAGTAAAGGGCAACTTCACCGAGCATAAATGACCAGTGATCAGGAAATACCTTAGTGAGATTCTTCTTCATCCATGCTGCAGCGCCTGTGCGTTCATCGACATAATTAGCAACTGAAGCGGCAGTTTTTTGGCGTGATGTCATGATGAACGCTCCCAGAAACTCGGTCCGACTGGTTCAGTGAATGGTTTCTGTGCTACGAGATAACCTTCAGTATCCACAGTGATTGCTAGTTGCGGCAGTGGACGGGCGGCTGGGCCGAAGATCACTTTTGCTGCTCGCGGAACATCGAAAGTGGATTGATGGCAAGGGCAGAGCAAATGTTTAGTTTGCTGTTCGTAGAGTGCAACAGCACATCCCATGTGCGAACAAATCTTGGAGAAGGCGATGATTCCTTCGTGAGTCCAAGCTAAACGCTCGGGAGATAATTGGAAATCTTCAACACGCAAACGGATGAGCAGCACGGCATCTTTACCGATGTTATTGAGAGTTCGTTCTTCGTCAGGATTGAGTTGTGGAAGTACTTGCGCAACTGCGCCAACTTCAAGATCCGAAGGTTTGATTGGTCGGTTTCCCGGATCGGTGACCAGACGAGTACCAGTTTTCCAACTTGTCTTCTCTAATTCTTTGCCAGGAAGTGGGCCCAAATCGCGGAGGAGTAAAAGAGGAGAGAGGCCAACAAGCCCGAGAGAAAGCCCTAGTGAGCGTTTGATGAGAGAGCGACGTCCAAGCCCTGCTGCATTGGCGCCCTCTTTAGCCGCTGCAACAAATTCTTTTCTTTCACTTTCTGGTGAGCGGAACTCATGACGTTGTGCGATGACTTCGTTATCTGGCATTAACGTTTTAGCCCAATGCACCGCCCCAAGTCCGATACAGAGTAAGGAGATTGCTAGACCTAAACCTAGGGAAAGTTGGTGCGCATTAGTTGAACCGAGAATGGGGACAAAGATAAAAAGATCAAGAGGGATATAGATGTAGGAGACGATGAAGAGAATTGTTCCCACTGCCGATAAACCAAAGAGCGTTGCTACCTGTCGCTCAGCTTTCTTTTCGGCTTTGGGGTCGGAATCGGCTGCACGATGTACGTGGGCCGGCAATCCCGGATCAGAAAGGTTCGCAACTTCGTGTGACATTAACTATCTCGCTTTCGTTGCTAGCCAGACTGCAATACCGATAAGCAGTCCGAGTCCGAGGGTCCAAATCAATAATCCTTCTGTTACAGGGCCAACGCGACCAAGAGCTGCGCCGCCCAAACTTGGTTCTACTTCTGCTGCTTTAATCCACTTGATTATGGAGAGTTTTTCGGCGGGGGTAATAATCTTGTCTGAGAAAACTGGCATTGATTGCGGTCCAGTGATGAGCGCTTCATAAATTTCTTTTGGTTCTACACCCATCAACGTTGGCGCAAATTTTCCTTGGCTGAGGGCACCACCTTGGCCGGCAAAGTTATGGCACATTGCGCAGTTGGTACGAAATAGTTCGCCGCCTTGCGCGGTATTTCCATCACGTTCATAAGTGAGAATCTCGTCGCCAGGGATTGCAGGTCCTGGAGCAAGAGACGCTACGTATACCGCAAGTGCTGCTACTTCTTCAGCGGTGTATGCGGGTTTTTTGCGCATTGCTTGCACGGTCATATCGGCCATTGGCATACGGCCTGTGCCCACTTGAAAATCAACTGAGGCTGCGCCGACTCCAATGAGTGAGGGGGCTATTTTTCCGCCTTCGGCGTTGAGGCCGTGGCATGAGGAGCAGCCTTTGAGAAAGATTTGTTTACCTTCATCTATTGCAGCGCTCCTGGCAAAATTCACTGATTCCTTTGTGCTTGCACTGGCAACCGAAAAAGTAGTTCCAATCATGAAGAGCGCAAAAACCAGTAGTAAAGGGCTTGCGTAGCGATGTTTGCGGTATCGCGATAAAGACTTCACGAAGGAGTTCCTTTCGATTACTTAATTAGATAGATAGCGGAAAAAAGGGCGATCCATACAACGTCAACAAAGTGCCAGTAGTACGAAACAACAATGGCTGTAGTTGCCTGGGAATGTCCAAATCGACGAGCTTTCTTGACCCGCAAGAGCACGAGCAAGAAGGCTACAAGGCCGCCTGTTACGTGAAGTCCGTGGAAACCTGTAGCGATATAGAAAACAGATCCATAGGCGCGCGAAGACATAGTCAATCCTTCGCCAACAAGATTTACATATTCGAAGATTTGCCCGCCAACGAAAAATGCGCCCATCAAGAATGTGAGTACAAACCATTCTTGCATTCCCCATTTGGAAAATTTAAATATTGATTCAGTGCGCTTGAATTGAAAACGTTCTGCAGCGAATACGCCAAATTGACAGGTAACAGATGAAAGAACCAACACGGTTGTGTTAATCGCGGCAAAAGGGATATTGAGTATCTCTGTTGATTGCGCCCAGACTGAAGGACCTTGCACTGCGCGCGTAGTGAAATACATCGCGAAGAGTGCGGCGAAAAACATTAATTCACTGGAGAGCCAAACGATCGTTCCTACTGCAACGAGGTTTGGGCGGTTGACCCGAGGGGCCGTGGCAGTTGCGCTGGACATGGGGGATATCCTCTCCTATTCACGCGGAAAATTCTCCTTAATCGCGCTCTAACTCCCCGAGGTGGCCCTATTTTTCGGTGAGAGAGGTCACTTAACCTTGGACCTGGCCAAGAGCTAGATAAGAGACAGAGAAGTTGCCTCGGATTAGACTACGTACATGTCAGATTCGTCTAAAACTCTCACCATCGTTCTCTATTCCGATGATGCCACTGTGCGAGCTTCAATAAGGGCTGCCTTGGGCTCTCGGATTTCCCCGGAATCGGCGCCACATGAAATTATTGAATTTGCGACAGGCCCTGCTTTGCACAGTTTCCTTGATGCCAATCGTGTAGATGCGATTATTCTCGATGGAGAAGCCGCTCCTGAAGGCGGACTCGGGATCTGCCGACAAATTAAGGATGAAGTATTTAATGCACCACCGGTAATTGTGTATGTGGGTCGCGCCGATGATGCTTGGCTAGGTGCGTGGTCTCGCGCTGATGCAATCCTCGTTCATCCCGTTGATCCATTTACTCTAGCAAAGCGCGTGGGCGCACTTCTCGCTCTTGCTTCAACGCCTCATCTATAAATTGTTCTGGCATTGATTCCATGACCGTTTTTTCCTGGGACGAAAATGTCGAAATCTTAGAAAGTTTCTCCGATCTTTTGCCAGCCCAAATTCAATGGGCTATGAAAGAGATCCTTGATGGACGAGCAGATCTTGCAAATATAAAGAGATTTCTTTTAGCTCTTAAGGCCAAGGGCGAATCAGCCGATGAAGTTAGCGCTCTTGTCGAAGAGATGTACCGTCATTGCGCCCCTATACAAATTTCAGAGCGCGCAGTTGACACTGTCGGTACAGGTGGTGATGGCGCTCATACGATAAATATTTCAACAACTTCGGCGATTGTTGCTGCCTCGGCAGGGGCGCGCGTGGTTAAACACGGGAATCGAGCTGCCTCGTCTAAATCTGGATCCGCAGATTTGCTGGAAGCCTTAGGCGTCGTAATCACTCTTGATGGGGAAGGTGTCGAACGCTGCGTTGCAGAACTGGGTATCGGATTCTGTTTTGCTCCAGTATTTCATCCCGCTATGCGCTTTGCCGCCCCAGCTCGGAAAGAACTTGGTGTGCCAACCATTTTCAATATTTTGGGACCTTTAGCCAATCCCGCACAACCGAAGGCCGCGGCTGTTGGTGTGGCAAATCCAGCCATGCATCTTTTAATGGCTGAGGTTTTAGCAACACGTGGAGTTGATGGGTTTGTTTTCCGAGGGGATGACGGCCTTGATGAAATCACTTTAGCTACGACAACTACTGTTTTGACTATCGGAGATGGACGCATTGATTCATCTTTAATTGATCCTCAAGATTTCGGTATTGATAGATCTCCTATAGAAGCTCTCGTTGGCGGAGATGCCGCGGAAAATGCGCGCATCACTTCGGCAATTTTTGCTGGCGAGCGAGGGGCCCCACGCGATGCGGTAATCCTTAACGCTGGCGCAGCAATCGCAGCCTTTGAAGGTAAAACCAATCTTGACCTAGATACTCGACTACGTGAAGGCGTAGCTGCAGCCACTGCCGCTATAGATTCTGGAGCAGCGCAGGAACTGCTCGAGCGCTGGGTTACTTTAACCTCGGAGATCTCTGGCGATTAAGTTTTTCTAATTGATCTAAATGAGTAACGTTGAAAGTGCCTAAACGTTCGAAGATTGCGTGCAACACATCAACAGTCGCTCGAGCATCTTCGAGCGCTCTGTGGTTGGGAGTAGTAACGGTCCCGAAGAATTCAGATAAGGTCGATAGCGAACAATTGGGAACATCCTCGAGAGTGAGTACATGCCGGGAAATGCGAACCGTGTCGATTATCGAATAATCAGGCCACGCAATTTCAAGGTTGGCGGCCGCGGATTTAAGAAAACCAATATCGAAAGGTGCATTGTGGGCAACAAGAACCGATTCTGATGGGTGACCAATAAATTCTAAAAAAGTTGGAAGCGCCAATGCTACTGACGGGGCATTTGCAAGCATAGAGTCGGTGATGCCGGTCAGATCTGTGATGAACTCCGGAAGAGCATGCCCAGGATTTACCAGCATCTGGAATTCCTCTATGACATGGCCACCACGAACTTTCACGGCGCCAATTTCGGTAATTGCAGCACCGTGTTTGGGGGAACCGCCAGAAGTTTCTAAGTCAAGCACGACAAAGGTTGTCTCCGATAGCGTGCTAGTCATGTTTGAACCCTAGGGCATTGATGCGACAGGGACTCAGGTCTACGCTATTTCTATGAGCGTTGAGAACGCACCCGAAGGCTTAGTCGATGATTTTGCACGTCGTGGAAGCGGTGTAACGGGAAAAATTGGAATCGTTTTTGTTCACGGGTTTACTGGGTCACCTGCATCGATGCGTTCTTGGGCCGAATTTTTCGCAGCGCGAGGTTACACCGTTCGTCTACCAAGGCTTCCTGGTCACGGAACCCGTTGGGAGGATTTGAATCAAGTTACCTGGGAGCAATGGCCCGCAAGAGTTGTTGAAGAGATAGATGAACTTCACAAAACGTGCGATTCGGTTTTCATATTTGGACTCTCTATGGGGGGCGGTACCTCGCTATACGTCTCGGCACACCATGGAGAGAAAATTGACGGAATTGTTCTCGTTAACCCGATGATTCATATCCCCGGGCTTGCTATTAAGTTTGCCCCAGTAATTGCTCGATTAAAAGCAAGTTTACCTTCAGTCGGAGACGATATTAAGCGACCAAATATTTCTGAGTATGGGTATGACGCCCTTCCAACTCGAGGAGTCGTGCAACTTAATAGATTGCTAAAAAGTTCAAGATCCACTCTTGGTTCGATCAAGAAGCCACTTCTGCTATTTCATAGTAAAGATGATCACGTGCTTACAGTTTCTAACACTGAGATTGTGATGGCAGAAATTGGGAGCGCCCGCAAACAACGAGTTGAATTACTCAACAGTTATCATGTTGCAACAATTGATTATGACGCTGATCAGATTTTCGAAAATTCTTTACTTTTCGTTCAGGAAATTACAGGAATTCGCTGACGCGAAATAAGTGCCCATAAAACTGCTCCGATAACACCACAAGCTATAAGAACCATAGGTGTTGTTACTTTTTCGTGCAGAAGTAGCGCTGACCAACCTAGCGTCAAAATCGCTTGAACCTGCTGTACCTGAGAACCATGCGCCGTTCCGGCATCCTTTAAACCTCGGTACCAAGCTATGAACCCGATATACATTGAAGAATATCCAATACCCAAAAGCCCAACGACGGACCTAGTAGTTATCACGTGATTGTGATGCGTGAGTACCCATGCAATGAACGAAGCTGGAATGCAAATCGGTAGAGCGAGAATTACGACCCATGAAATTACTTGCCAACCCGGCATTACTTGAGTTAATTGTGCGCCTTCCACATAACACATTGAAGACGCAATTACCGCGATCAAAGTGAAGAGATCAGCTATTGGATCGGCATCAGCGGCGCCGCCTCTACTAATTGCGAAAAGCACCAGGAGCGCCGTTCCTAAAACAGAAGCTGCCCAAAATTGCCATGAAACAGTTTGCTTGGTGCGTAAGACTGCGAAAATAGCTGTGCTCAAGGGCATGATCGAAACGATGATCGCTACATGTGCTGATGTTGTTCTATTGAGCGCCGAGGCTATAAATATCGGCCAAATAAACACCCCACCAAAAATAGTGAATAGGAAGGCCCGTAAATGTGCTTGCGGAAATTTTGGGGCTTTGAAGGCGATGAGAAGAGGAACGGCTAAAGTTGCCGCAATTACAGGTCGAACAAAAGCAGTGAAAATCGGATTGAAACCATCGATAGCCATTTTAGTGAGCGGCAAGGAGAGCGAGAAAAAGAAGATACCGATAAGGGCGTAGATCAGTCCTAAGATTTCCTTACGCTTTGCATCAGCAGTTGCAGCCCTCAATGCTTTTGAGTGCGGATGCGAAGCGTGGCGACCCAAAGTATGAGGCCAATAAGTATCGCCCAACCTACAACGCGTTTTGCTGAACCTGTGAGCACTAGCCAGGCTGCGAAGAAACCTAGTAGGTGCCAAATTTGATTCGCAAGATCAACGAGAGCGTCTTTAAAGAATTTCATAACGTTTTTCTCCTTATTGTTGTCATCTGGCCAGCGATGATCGTAGTGACCAGAATCTTTTTGGCTTTTTTACGTGTTATTGGGGACATGTCATTTCCGATATTTTCTAACGAAACAAAAGCTCGATTTGCAGCTTGGATTCCAGTTGATAAACCAGGCAATTTTTGAACTATGGATGGAAGCGCTACAGCAATCAATTCAACCGGAGTAGCGATATCTGGTGAATTGAAGAGGGTTCCTCCTGGTTGACCCTTGAAAGTTTCTGTCACGGTGATGGCATCAGGAGGCAAAGGTTCGCCAGAGTCAGGGAGCGGAGCTGCTGGAGTGATGATTCCATCTTCGCCGATAACTTGAGGTTGTAGAGGTACTCCGAGTAGCGCGATGCCCCCGTTTTCCACTCCGCTCACGTCTTGCTGTACATGTGAAATCGTTTGCGGTGTAGGGACTGATGTACTTTCCGGAATCGGAGAATTGCTGACGGATGGCGATTGCGTAGCAACTGCTATCGGGGCAGATACATCTGGAGTTGGGGTCACTTGGGATTCTGGTTTTTGAGTGCTGGATTGCGTGGGCGATTTGGTCGCTGTTGAAGAGGGTGTTGAAGAGGGCGTCGATGTGATTTCATTGGTGGGGGTTGCACTCGGCAATACAGTTTGGTTACGAGCAACTGCCATTTGCATAGTAGTTGTTTGAGAATCTTTCCCTGTTACTGGAACTATATTGAACTCCATGCTGAAGGTTCCGGGTTGCACATCGATTGTAAGATTTCGAGTTTGGACATTATCTACAGTTGTTACGGGACAATTAGTTGTGTCGCACATTCCGTAGGCCATTCGCACAGATGCGTTATTGCTTGAATCGCCAAAACTTAGTGTTATCTTTTCCTTTTTCGTGATCATGATTTCATATACAACATTGTGTCCCACGGATAAAGAAATCCCTACTTGTTGAGGGAGAGCAGTTTCAGATATCCGCGTAATATTCTGTTGCGTGGTATTCGGTGAGGACACTGGGTTAGCAGAGTTGGAAGCTTTCGGGGAGGTGCTTGTTTTGGGAGAAGGATCAGCGGTCACTATCACTTCGCGCGAAACCGCAAATTTAACGCTAGTGACAGGAGCAGGTGCCCCCGCTGAAGAAATAGTAGCGATTTCAAAACGAAACAAGCCTTTACCTAGTTCATAAGTTCGTGAGGAGTTTTGTACGTTATTCGACAGGGACACTATATTATTACCTTCTTGGCACATGCATTCAGTAATGCGCAAGGAGATGTTGCTAGTTGCATCGCTAAACTTGATAGTTATTTTCTCATGCGTCGTGGCTTGGATTTCATAAACAGCTGGTTCTCCAGGATATAAGGAGAGCCCGAAAATTTGCGGAAGCGATGATTCGGAAATCGAGGTTGCTGCTTGAGCAGGGCCGGTTGGGAGCATAAGCATGAGAGCCACGATAAGAAGTAGACCGTTGAGCACTCGTTTTCCCATGACGGAAGTTTTCTTGTTAGAGCCCCTAATGTCAACGATATTCGATTGAATTGCAAAAACTCCCTTTGTAGATGGGCGCTAATTCCTGATAACAAGCGTTGCTTGCCTTAGAATTCGTCCATGAAAGATCTGTCCAGAAATGAAAAGTATTCTGTATACGGAATTTTTTTTGGAATCATTCTTGCATTCGTAAGTTACGAGTTATTTAATAAGGCAACTTATTCTTACGAACCGTTAGTAATGCGTGGCTGGCTAGATGCGAAGATCCCAGTGGTATCGATTTTCGTTATCCCATACTTGAGTTTCCATTTACTGGCCGCATTCGTTGTCCCAATTCTCTCTTTGCGAATCGCAGGTTTCAGGGCATTTCTTGTTAACGGTTTAGCGATAATTTTGGGTCAACTTTCTTTGGATATTGCGTATGCATTTTTCCAGACGCAGGTTCCCCGCACGCCAGTTCTTGGTAATTCTGTTTTTGATTGGATTTTGGTGCATGTGGTTTACGGCAACGATCAACCACTCAACGGATTTCCCTCAAATCACGTCACATGGTCGGTTGTCTCAATGATTGCTCTATGGCGATTACGTCATTTAGCGCCTCGTACTTCGTACATGCTTGGTTTTTGGTTCTTTCTCATTCTGCCAGCAACAGTTTTTCTTCATCAGCATTTTGTGATCGATATTTATGGCGGAATCTTTGTTGCCTTTACGTGTTACTGGATAACGGCATTCTGGATAGAAAAACCATCACTTCCGGTCAGCGTTAGCGGGAAGAGCTAAAAGCCAGACCGATTGCAAGCACCATAATCCCGATAGCCGATACTCCTGTGAGCACTCTACGAACAATGGGCTTCTGAATCACATTGGCGGATTTATCAACTGTCCAAATAAGGATTAAATACCAGGAAGTTGATACGACAGGCCATAAACAGCCGAAGATGAAAATTCCCCACGCTAGCGAGAAGTTAGCAGGAACAAACTGAGGAAGGAAAGCTACGGCGAAAACAGCGGCTTTCACGTTTGTCAGATTTGTGATTAATCCCAGTCGAAAAGAACCAAATTTAGAGCTGTCCCCTTTTTGCGTTAAATCAAATTTTCCAGATTCGTTGCGCAGTTGTATGAAAGTTTTCAGAGATAAGAGAACTAGAACGCATACACCTGTCCATTTTAAGATTGAAAAAGCCAGGGGAGAGGAGATAAATATTGCTGAAAGGCCGATTGCGCTAAAAGTTCCCCAAATGAATAGACCAGTGCTATTTCCGAGCACCGCAAAGAGAGCTAAACGAGAACCTCCAAGAATTGATTGCCGTAAAACCATTGCCACGCCCTGTCCGGGGACCATTGCCAGTAGAAAAGTGGCTGCGAAGAAGCCTGGGATTTCTCTAAGGAGGTTGTGCATCTAAGATTTTGCGAATTCTGCGAGTGCATTTCCGGATAATCGAAAGACTGTCCATTCATCCATGGGCTCGGCGCCGATCGATTGATAGAAATCGATAGCCGGTTTGTTCCAATCCAGAACCCACCATTGGAATCTGCGATAACCGAGATGCACGCACATCTGGGCTAAGTGTTTCATCAGAGCGGTTCCGATTCCTTGCGCGCGATAAGCGGAATCGACATAGAGATCTTCCAGATAAATCCCTGGTTCACCTAACCACGTTGAATAATTCTTAAACCAAATGGCGAAGCCGACAATCTCATCTTCGATTTCAGCAAGTAAACAGAAAGCTACTGGCGCGTCGCAAAAAAGTGATTCTTCGATCTTCTCTACGGTGGCGACCACTTGTTCGGGCGCCTTCTCATAATCTGCAAGGCCGTGAATCAATTGCAGGATCTTTGAAGCATCACCTAGGCGCGCTTCGCGGATAATCATGTAGAAATCTTAGCCTGACCTTCTCATTAGCAAGGCGTGAAAGTGGACCGTACTGGGATCGAACCAGTGACCCCCACAATGTCAATGTGGTGCTCTACCGCTGAGCCAACGATCCTTGCTGTGGCGAAGCATACCTCACCAATAAATATGAACGTATTCCTTTCCGTTAGCGCCCGAAATCATCCTCAACACGCTCAATATCGTCTTCACCAAAATAGCTTCCAGTTTGCACTTCAACAAAAATAACTTCGTCGGACCCTATGTTTGTGATGCGATGTAGTTGTCCCATTGCTACATCTACGGTGGCACCGGGTAGGGGATGAGATGTGATTCCGTCGAGCATTACTTCAGCGCTGCCTTGCACGATGTACCAATGTTCTGCACGATGTTTATGGCGTTGGTAAGAGAGACGTTTTCCTGGAGAAACCCAGATGCATTTAACTTTATGCGTGTGGCTTTCTTGCAAGACTTCATATCGGCCCCAAGGACGATCGGATTTTTCTAATTCCGTTGATGCCATTTCATAAGCCTTTCATAGTTCATAGAAAAGTTATGTAAGCGTGGAGGTCGGGACGGGATTTGAACCCGTGTAGCAGGATTTGCAGTCCTGAGCCTCGCCTCTCGGCCACCCGACCATGGAAATTACGCATCAGAGCGGACGACGGGACTCGAACCCGCGACATCCACCTTGGCAAGGTGGTGCGCTACCAACTGCGCTACGTCCGCACACACTGGCGATTGCTCGTTTCGTGGTGGGCGAAATCTATCTTACGTAAGGCTCTTGCGCCAAAGTGAGGTGAAAACGAGCAAACGGCTCTACGGTTACACGGTGGAAATAGGAGCAAAGGAACCATTTTTTTGGATGGATGGGCTCTTGGCCTACGGCTTACAAGAAATCAGCAAAGACCCCGCCTGCCTCGATGATGGCAACTTTTGGGCGGTGAGTACGACTTTTGAAGGTGAATGGATATGTGCTCGATTTGAAAGAGTTGTGCACGCTCCACTGCCGACGGCGCGGCAATCGTGGGCAAAAATCAACGGAACCTGGCTCTCGTCACTTGATAAATCTTCCTATGAAAATTATGTTGAAGAAATTCGTTCAAGAATTTCTGTGGGCGATGTTTATCAAGTTAACGCATGTAGGCAATTAAAGGTTGCGTTAGCTGAAGGAGCCTCGCTTTTACCTTTGATGCACTTAATTCAAGAACAAAATCCAGCGCCATTCGGGTGCTATTTAAGAACAGCTGAGTTGGAAATTGCTTCGGCCTCCCCGGAACTTCTGGCTCGCCGCAACGGAAGTCGGATTACATCCGGACCTATAAAGGGAACACATCCACTTGGGTCGGAATACTTTGGGGAGAAAGATAAAGCTGAAAACATCATGATTGTTGATCTGATTAGAAATGATGTGGGAAGAATTTCACAAATAGGTAGCGTTACTGTTCCTCGCCTGTTGGTGAGCGAAGATCATCCGGGGCTCACACATTTGGTCTCCGATGTCCAAGGCGAGATTTTGGTTGGGACATCATGGGCAGATATTGCAAACGCAATTTTGCCACCTGGGTCTGTAAGTGGCGCTCCTAAATCTTCGGCAGTCAGAATAATCAGCGAGCTAGAGGTTCTTCCTCGCGGTCCCTATTGTGGCGCGTTGGGGTGGGTTCACGGTGACCAATCGTTGCTCTCAGTTGCGATTCGAATTTTCTGGAATCAAGGCGATGAATTCTTACGATTCGGAACAGGAGCCGGTATCACTTGGGGCAGTGATAGCACTGGTGAATGGGAAGAAACAGTTTTAAAGGCATCGAGATTACTATCGATTTCTGGTGGGGCGATATGAGAAATCTAGAATTCCCTTATGGTGAAGGATTCTTTGAAACGATCAAAACTATATCTGGCCATCCTCAGTTTCTGCGATCCCATTTACTGCGTTTAACCAATTCGGCAGCGAACTCTGCTATTTCAACGCCGTCAATAGATGAATTGCAGGTAGAGGTTCGCAACTACTTAGCTGGAAATCTAGTTTCATCATCAGCAGGGCGCCTTCGCTTAACTCTTTTCTGTGATGGAGAAATTCGTATGGTTCATGAGAAATATCAAGAATGGCTTGTGCCTGCACGGTTGATGTCGGGAGGCAGCCAACTTGATGAAACTAATAGCTTAGTTGGTACCAAATCGCTACCGTACTCTGCAAATATTTCCCTTCTTGATTCTGCTCACGCAGCAGGGTTTGATGATGCGATCAGATTGAATTCGCAAGGGGAGATTTGCGAAACTGCGGTTGCAAATCTTGCTTTGAAAATCAATGGCAAATGGACTACTCCTCGCTTGGAATCTGGCGCGCTACCCGGAATTATCCGTGGAGCTTTGGTCGCTAACTCTCAATTACTGGAAGCCCAGCACATGGGTTCTGATCTCGAATCTATTGAAGCTATCTATTTACTCTCAAGCCTCAAAGGTGCCCAGCCCGTGGCCTATCTGGATGAACGACCGCTAGAAATTTCGGAGGATTTAACCGAGAAATTGCGCGAAACCATTCTCGCTCTTTCGATAGACTAAATCTCATGGCGCAGATATCGATTACCGTGAACGGTGACCCTCAGAAAGTTGAGGAGGATCAGCGGCCTACCCATTTATTCCAAGAAGACAAGAACGTGGTGGTCTGCAAGATCAATGGGATTCTCAAGGATTTGTGGAGTGAGCTTTCCGAAGGTGACGCCATTGAATCAGTTTCCATTACATCCGCTGAAGGTCTCTCGGTTCTTCGCCACTCCACTGCTCACGTTTTAGCACAAGCAGTTCAACAAGTTTTCCCTGGCACTAAGTTAGGTATTGGACCTCCGATTACCGACGGTTTCTATTACGACTTCGATCCGGAGAAGCCATTCACTCCAGAAGATCTTCTCAAGCTGGAAAGTGCGATGAAGAAGATTATTAAAGATGGACAGCGTTTCCGCAGACGTGTTGTCACTGAAGCGCAAGCTCTGACCGAATTAGCTTCCGAACCTTACAAGTGTGAATTAGTAGGAATAAAATCTGATGCAGGTGACGAATCCAGCGTTGAGGTTGGCGGAGCAGAACTTACTATTTACGACAATTTGGGTAGGGATGGACAGCCTGTCTGGGGCGACTTATGCCGAGGCCCGCATCTTCCTTCGACGAAAGTTATCCCTGCCTTTAAATTGATGCGCAGCGCTGGTGCGTACTGGCGCGGGTCAGAGAAGAACCCGATGTTGCAACGAATTTATGGAACGGCTTGGGCTTCGCCGGAAGATCTAGAAACCTATCTTGCATTCTTGATTGAAGCAGAGAAGCGTGATCACCGTCGTCTTGGTGCAGAGCTAGATCTATTCTCATTTCCAGAAGAAATTGGGTCAGGGTTAGCTGTTTTTCATCCTAAAGGCGGGATCATTCGTAGAGCGATGGAAGATTACTCGCGTATCCGCCACGAAGAAGAGGGTTACGAGTTCGTTTACTCACCACATATTACAAAAGCTGCACTCTTTGAAAAATCTGGGCATCTAGATTGGTATTCAGAGGGTATGTACCCTCCAATGATTTTGGATGAAGAATTGCATTCTGACGGCACTATCAAACGCGCGGGTCAGCAGTACTACATGAAACCCATGAACTGCCCATTCCATAATCTTATTTACAGTTCTCGCGGACGTTCATACCGCGAATTGCCGTTGCGTCTCTTTGAATTTGGCACGGTATATCGCTATGAAAAATCAGGTGTGCTGCATGGGATTACTCGAGCCAGAGGTTTTACTCAGGACGACGCACATATTTATTGCACCGCCGAACAGATGGTGGGCGAACTCGATTCACTTCTCACATTCGTTTTGAATCTTCTCCGTGATTACGGTCTTACCGATTTCTACCTAGAACTCTCCACAAAAAATGAGCAAAAATTCGTAGGCGAAGATGGTGACTGGGAAAACGCGACGCAAGCGCTTCGTGATGCTGCTGGTCGCCAGAACCTTGAACTTGTTCTGGATGCTGGCGGTGCAGCATTTTATGGCCCGAAGATTTCGGTACAAGCAAAAGATGCCATTGGACGGACCTGGCAGATGTCTACAATTCAAGTGGATTTCCAATTACCGCAACGTTTTGATTTGGAATACGTGGCAAGTGATGGATCTCGTCAACGGCCCGTCATGATTCACCGCGCGCTTTTTGGTTCTATTGAAAGATTTTTTGGAGTGTTAACAGAGCATTACGCGGGCGCGTTCCCACCTTGGTTAGCGCCAGTTCAGGCGGTCGCTATTCCTGTAGCTGATGCCTTCACGCCGTACCTTCAGGGTGTTGTCGCAGAGCTCAAACGCAACGGTATTCGTGCAGAACTAGATGCTTCGGACGATCGTATGCAGAAGAAGGTTCGCAACGCTCAGATGCAGAAGATTCCGTACATGATTATTGCCGGTGAAGAAGATCAAAATGCGGGTGCGGTTTCTTTTAGATATCGCAATGGGGATCAAAGCAACGGGATTCTAATTGCAGATGCAATTGCACAAATAAAGCAAACTGTTCTCTCGCGGCAACAGATTTAACTATGACCGAAATTACCGGCGGGGCAGGAATGCCAGATTCATGGGAGCGCTTATGGACTCCACACCGCATGGACTATCTCAAAGGCGAAAATCGCCCACTACCAGGTAACGAGAGCGCTTGCCCGTTCTGCAGAATTCCAACGATGGGCGATGAGGAAGGACTTATTGTCGCACGCGGAAAAGAAATGTTCGTGGTGATGAATTTGTATCCATATAACGTCGGGCATTTACTTGTGTGCGCATTTAGACATGTGGCAGATATAACCGATTTAACTCCGTCAGAGCGTATCGAGATGTCAGATATGACCGTGCATGCGATGGAAACACTTCGTAAAGTTGCTCGGCCAGAAGGATTCAATCTAGGAATGAACCAGGGAGCAGTATCAGGAGCTGGAGTTGCCGAACATATCCATCAACATGTGGTTCCGCGTTGGGCGGGAGATTCCAATTTCATGCCAATTATCGGCAAAACAAAAACTTTGCCTCAACTTTTAGGTCAAACTAGAGATGATCTTGCCGCTGCTTGGTAATTAGTGCGCTAAACGCGAAATATATTTTCGAACTATATCCACACCGATTTCGCGGTCAGGCCAAATAGGAATAGCGGGAAAGAGTAACCCAGCTTCAAATGCGTTCTCGCCCATCATCTCAATTTCTTCGAGATATTCTTTCTGAAATTCGGAAACCAAAATCTTATGATCAGGGTCGCTTTCAATAACCTGAGGCGGCGTAACAGAGTAATCAATGATCGAAAGATCTTGCATTGAAATTAACGCGCAAGCGGTCCCATCGTTATTGTGCAAAACCAGAAAAGGAGTAACGGTTTTGTCAAAAACTCTATTAGCCAGCATGACAGCGTCATCAAAATCGCTTTCGCTCTCATCCAGTTCAGTAACAAGAACAAGCCGCGGAACCAATCGATCGTTGAGCGCTTCCCAATCATCGATGGTTTTTTGATCGATTCCATCAGCAGGATTGACAGTGAATATTGCAAGGTCACATTCAGTTTCGGTTGACGAGACAACTAACGCGCCAAATAGATGGGCAATGCCTGCGGGATTCGCGCTTGAGTGGCCGAAAACCGCGATTTTAACTTCGGAAAGAATTGGCGTGGGCACGTGCTCAGCCTACGATGGGAGGCGATGATTAGTTCAATATTCAAGCCGGCGGTGACGCGAGCCATTACGCCTGCGGCTAAGGGCGCGCTCAAATTGGGGCTTACGCCAAATACTGTCACATTTTTTGGTGCCACCGCGGTTGTGCTCACTGCCTCCTATTTCTATCCTCGCTCGGAATTTTTCTTAGGCACTGTTCTGATCTGTCTATTTTCATTAAGTGACCTTTTTGACGGGACGATGGCAAGAATTTCACAGAAGGGTGCAAGCCCTTGGGGCGGATTCTTGGATTCAACCATCGATCGAATTGCCGATGCATCCATATTCATCGGAGTAATCATCGCTCTCAACAGAAGCGCAGATCCATTGGTGCCAGTGGTCGTCATTGCGCTGGCCACCGGGTCGTTGATTCCGTATATCCGTGCAAAAGCTGAATCGATGGATATTCAGTGCACAGGTGGCATTGCAGAACGGACCGAACGTTTGATGATCGCCTTATTAGGTATTGGGCTCGAGGGTTTGGGTGTCAATTTCGCTTTAGCTATATGTATGTGGGTACTTCTTGTATTAGGCGTAATCACTGTTCTGCAGAGAATATTTATTGTTAAGCGGGCGCTTTAATATGTTTGAAAACTTAAAAGAAGGCGCATCTGTCGCTCTTTATTTTTCTGCGTGGAGGGTAGTTCGATGGCTTCCGGAAAATACTGCCTACCGATTCTTTGATTTCGTGGCGGATTTTGCTGTTAAGAGGAATGGCAAAGGGATTCAACGTTTACGTAGCAATTTGGTGAGAGTCAAGCCAGATGCCAAGTCTTCTGAAATCGCGGTGCTTTTGGGGATCTCCATGCGTTCGGCGATGCGTTACTGGTGTGACACCTTTAGATTTCCCGATTGGTCACGAAGTCGCACGATTGACACCGTTGAAGTAGTTAATGAGAATCTTCTGCTTGATGCTATAGCTGCTAAACGTGGAGTGATTGTTTCATTACCGCACGCTGGAAACTGGGATCATGCCGGAGCCTATTTTTGCGATAAAGGCATCAAGCTAGTAACTGTTGCCGAGCGAGTTAAGCCAGATGCTCTCTTCCAAAGATTTCTTTCTTATCGAGAAGCGATGGGTATGGAAGTACTACCTGTAGATGGTCGGGTCATCGCGGTTTTAGCCCAACGTTTACGCGAAGGGCACTTGATCGCCCTTGTAGCCGATCGCGATCTCTCTAAATCGGGGATCACCGTAGATTTCTTTGCTGGCAAGGCCAGAATGCCAGCGGGACCAGCTGTGTTGGCGATCAAAACTGGTGCACCTTTAATCACCGCTTTTGTTTCGTATAGAAGGAAAGGGATCCACATTGAGTTCACGCAAGTAGAGATTCCAACAACTGGGACACAAGAGGAGAAGGTGCAGAAAATAGTCCAAAATTGTGCCGACGAATTCGCGCGAGGTATTTCTGCATACCCACAGGATTGGCATATGTTGCAAAGAATTTGGATTGATGGAGATTTCACGGAGCGTTCCGATGGCTAATCTCAAACCTCTCAAAATTGGAATTGTGTGTCCTTACGGATGGGATGCGCCCGGGGGAGTACAGAACCATATTCGCGATCTTGCCGAGTACTTGATTGCTCATGGGCATAGCGTTTCGGTTCTTGCGCCATGTGCCGATGAAGAATCTTTGCCGGAATATGTAGTCTCTGCAGGTAAACCAATCGCTATTCCTTATAACGGCGCGGTGGCCCGTGTGTTATTTGGGCCAATTGCGTTTTCTCGAGTGCGCCAGTGGATCGCGCAAGGAGATTTTGATTTATTGCATTTGCATGAGCCTGCAATTCCATCCTTATCTCTTCTTGCCTGCTGGGCGGCAGAGGGGCCAATGGTGGGGACTTTCCACGCAGCGGCTAAGCGGCAGAGAGCAATCTTTGCAATTGGTCCAATTCTTGAACCTGTAATCGAAAAGCTATCTGTGCGTATTGCTGTGAGCGAGGCTGCCCGTTTAACTTTGACGGAGCATCTCGAGACAGATGCAATCGTCATACCTAATGGGATCTACGCCAATAAATTCCGCGATGGCGATATTCTTGAAAAATGGAGCAACGAAACAATAGGTTTCATCGGCAGATTCGAAGAACCACGTAAAGGTTTATCAGTTCTTCTTGAAGCAATTCCAGTCATTGCACGATTTGTTCCAGGAGTCCGCGTTCTTGTGGCCGGTCCGGGGGATATAGATGAGGCGATGGAAACGGTAGATCCGCAATTGCGTAGTCGAGTTACTTTCTTAGGGCGATTAACCGAGAAAGAGAAAGCGGATTTCTTCTCTTCGATATCGGTTTATGTCGCACCTAATACTGGCGGAGAATCTTTCGGAATCATCCTTGCAGAAGCGATGGCCTCTGGTTCTTGCGTCATCGCAAGTGATATTCCAGCTTTTGAATCAATGTTGGGAAATGGAGAATTTGGAGCGCTCTTCAAAAGTGAAGATTCTCAAGATTTAGCAAAGACCATCATTGATCTGATGCGTGATGATTCGAAGAGAGATTCATTGGCTCGGGCGGGTAAAGCGCATGCGGAAATTTTCGATTGGGAGAACGTCGCCGAACAAATTTTCTCGGTGTACGAGATGGCAATCGTAGGAAGCGAGAAAGTTCGGCTAGCCTCTGATACACGCAGCTGGAGTCGATTGCTCAATAGGGAGTCCGAGAAATAATGAAAACCGGGTTAACTCTGGGCCTTCTTCTCCTACTCTTTCTTTGGTATCTCTCTTTCTCTGCGACGCGTTTGGATAGATTGCACCATCGTGTTGAAACAAGTTGGGCAAACTTAGATGGTCTCTTACAACGCAGAGCTGCTGTGGCTCTAGAGCTTGCTCATAGCGAATTAGCCGATCCGGCATCCTCACTTATTTTAATGGCTGCGGCCTACCAGGCTCGAGAAGCAGATATGCGGGGACGATCTTTCGCTGAATCTGGTTTATCAAGCGCACTAAAGTTATTACATGGAGATCTGGAAGGGCAATCCCCATCTGCTGAAAAAGCGCTCCTTGAAGAATTGTCACTACTCACCGAGAAGATAAAGGTAGGTGTTGCAATCCATCTTGATGCAGTTGCTCGGACGATATCGGTCCGCAAGAAGATTGTTTTCAAATTATTCAGGCTGGCTGGAACGGCTCCACTACCGATCACTCACGAATTCGAAGACGATGATTTATAGAAGTAAATGGGTTCTAGCTTTTACGATTCCCACACTTCTCTTAACTGGATGTGGCGGGAGTGGTAATACGACATCTCCCACACCATCTCCCACGCCAATAATCAAAAACTCTCTTACAGGTATGGAAGGCACAGATGGTCCTGTGCTGGCGGTAAAAATCGATGATTCCAATCCTGCTCACCCACAGATTGGTTTACAGGGTGCAGATGTTGTTTATATTGAGCAAGTTGAAGGGGGCGAAACTCGTTTAGCTGCAATTTTCGCTTCCAAGATTCCGACGCACGTGGGTCCAGTTCGTAGCGCGCGAATCAGCGATATTGATTTACTTTCTCAATACGGTCACGTGGCATTTGCATTTTCGGGAGCACAATCCAAAATGTATCCAGTGATCGATGCTGCGGATTTGGAAAATTTTGGAGCTCAACATGAATCTCCCACGATTTATACACGGGATTCTTCTCGTTATGCGCCTTACAACATGGTGCTACGTGCGGATTTGCTCTTGGCGAAAGTTGCTAAAGATAAGAGCCCGATCGCTATTTCAAAGCCCATGGGCTGGACTTTCGGTAAGAAACCTGCAGGAGGCACGACAATTACGATGGCCAAATTCCAGTGGCCAGCGGTAACTTATAAAGCGCATTGGTCAAAGAGAGAAAAGCGCTGGCTCCTGGATTATCAAGGCAAGCCCGATGTTGATAGTGATGGGGTTCGCTTGGGCGCATCAACTCTGGTGATTCAATTAGTGTCGATCACCGATTCGATTTATCATGACAAAGTTGGAGGAATTACTCCGCTTTCGAAAACAATTGGCCAAGGAACGGGTTTCATCCTTCGCGATGGAAAGTCATTTGCCGCCAATTGGCAACGCTTGGACGCTGCATCGGGAACAACGTGGACCCTTGCTGATGGCTCACCAATAAGCTTCGCCGCTGGTCAAATATGGGTGGCATTGCTCGATACTCCGCCCATATTCACCTACCCGGCTGTCACTCCATCTGCGAGCGCGAGTCCCTCGCCGACAAAGTAGTATGTACCCAGGAAATATCAGAACTTCAATGAGTTTGATCTAGAAGGAGCAACAATGTCCCAGACCACTGGAAGCGCCCGAGTAAAACGCGGCATGGCAGAAATGCTTAAGGGCGGCGTCATCATGGATGTAGTTAACGCCGAACAAGCGAAAATTGCAGAAGACGCGGGTGCGGTTGCTGTGATGGCTCTGGAACGAGTTCCAGCTGATATTCGAGCCCAAGGTGGAGTAGCTCGCATGTCCGATCCGGACATGATTGAGAAAATCAAAGCAGCTGTTTCCATCCCCGTCATGGCGAAGGCACGCATCGGACATTTTGTAGAAGCTCAAATTTTGCAGAGCCTAGGTGTTGATTACATCGACGAGTCGGAAGTTTTGACGCCGGCCGACTATAAGAATCATATTGATAAATGGAATTTCACTGTGCCCTTTGTTTGTGGCGCAACAAATTTAGGTGAAGCGCTCCGCCGTATCAACGAAGGCGCTGCAATGATCCGATCCAAGGGTGAAGCGGGCACTGGCGATGTTTCCAATGCCGTGACGCACATGCGTGAAATCGGTGGAGAAATCCGACGCCTTACTTCGATGCGTGAAGATGAACTTTATGTTGCAGCTAAGGAAATGCAAGCTCCATTTGAATTGGTGAAAGAAGTTGCTGCCAGCGGCAAGCTCCCAGTAGTCCTTTTCACTGCCGGTGGAATTGCCACTCCAGCCGATGCAGCGATGATGATGCATATGGGCGCCGACGGAGTTTTCATCGGATCCGGTATTTTCAAATCGGGAGATCCTGCCCGTCGCGCTGCAGCGTGTGTTAAGGCAACAACATTCTTCGATGATCCTAAAGTTATCGCGGATGCTTCACGAGGGTTGGGGGATGCGATGGTTGGAATCAACGTTGCTGATATCCCTGTTCCTCATCGCCTTGCCGACCGCGGTTGGTAAGACCAGATGAAAGTCGGAGTACTCGCTCTACAAGGTGATATCCGAGAGCATCTGCGCGCTCTTGAAGAATGCGGAGTTGATCCAATCTCTGTACGTAGAACAACCGAGATAGAGTCGATTGATGCGCTCATTCTCCCTGGCGGGGAATCAACAACCATCGCACATTTAGCGCAAGTTTTTGATGTTTTCGACCTTATCGCCGAACGTATTAGCGCAGGAATGCCCGTCTACGGTTCGTGCGCTGGAATGATTTTGTTGGCCGATCGCATTATCGATGCCGCTAAAGAGCAAAAAACTTTTGGCGGTTTAGATATTACTGTCCGACGTAATGCATTTGGGCGTCAGGTTGATTCATTTGAATCCGATCTGGTTGTTGCAGGAATTACACCTGCGCCTATGCGAGCAGTTTTCATTAGAGCACCGTGGGTTGAAGAGGTTGGTGCTGGTGTGCAGGTTTTGGCTTCAGTGAAAGGTAGCGATGGAACTTCCCATCCAGTGGCTGTGCGGCAAAATGGGATATTGGCTACCTCATTTCATCCAGAACTGACGGGCGATAATCGAATACACCGTTATTTCATTGAGCAGGTTTGTGCTGGGAGCCCCGCTTTCAAGTAAAGTTGGAGTCAGGAAGATTTAGCTTCTTCAAGGATCTCGGGTGGGGTGAATATGTCTGGCCATTCCAAATGGGCGACGACCAAGCATAAGAAGGCGATTATTGATTCGCGTCGTGCTAAGTCATTCGCAAAGTTCATCAAAGCAATTGAAGTTGCGGCGCGCAATGGTGGGGCCGATTTAGCAGGCAATCCCACGCTCTTTGATGCTGTAGCTAAAGCCAAAAAGAATTCCATGCCCGCTGACAATATCGAACGTGCGATTAAACGGGGTGCCGGCCTTGAATCTGGCGCTGCTGACTGGCAAACCATTATGTACGAAGGGTATGGACCACACGGTGTCGCAATATTGATTGAATGCTTATCTGATAATCGAAATCGAGCTGCAGGGGAAGTGCGCCTTGCAGTAACGCGCAATGGTGGCTCCATGGGAGATCCAGGATCCGTGGCTTATCTATTTAGCCGCAAAGGTGTAGTTATCACAAATAAGAGTGCGACAGTAAATGAAGAGAAGATTTTGGAAGCAGTCCTTGAAGCTGGAGCCGAAGAAGTAAACGACATCGGTGATTCATTTGAAATTGTGAGCGAAACCAATGATTTGGTCGCTGTGCGTTCAGCACTTCAGAGCGCTGGAATAGATTACGAATCGGCAGAAACCTCATTTTTGCCATCGATGTCAATCCCTCTTGATGTTGAAGGCGCTCAGAAAGTTTTTGCTCTGATTGAAGCCATCGAAGAGTTGGATGACGTTCAAAATGTGTATGGGAATTTTGATGTTTCCGATGAAGTTATGGCGAGCTTAGGTTGATCACGTGCGAGTTCTAGGAGTTGATCCTGGTTTAACCCGTTGCGGCGTAGGAGTTATTGAAGGTGAAGTGGGTTCATCCATGCGCCTGGTTGGGGTGGGCGTTATTCAAACTTCTTCCGAACTGGCCCTTGCAGAACGTTTGCTACAACTGGAATCCGAACTGCAACAATGGGTTGCTACCTACAAACCAGATGTTATAGCGGTGGAACGAGTTTTCTCTCAGCACAACGTGCGAACTGTTATGGGTACTGCGCAGGCAGCGGGTATCGCGTTATTAGTTGCAGCTAAGAGTGAGATCCCTGTGGTCATGCATACGCCAAGTGAAGTTAAAGCTGCAGTGACGGGGTCTGGCCGAGCGAATAAAGCACAAGTAGCAGAAATGGTACGAAGGCTTCTCGCACTCGAAACAATTCCTAAACCCGTTGATAGTACTGATGCTCTGGCACTTGCGATTTGCCATCTATGGCGAGGCAGTTCGAGTTCGCGTTTGAAAAATGCGGTAGTGGCTGAGAAATCTAGGCTAATGAAATTGCGTGCACAATGATTTCATTACTTTTCGGTCGAGTTCGTTCAGCTAACGTTGATCGTATTGTTTTAGAGGTCGGCGGAGTCGGGTTTTCTATTCTAGTTACACCCATTACCGCGGCAACGCTTACTGTGGGTTCCGAAGCTCAAGTGTTCACAGCTTTAGTTGTTCGCGAAGACTCCTTAACCCTTTTTGGATTTTTAGATGAGCAATCTCGTACAGTGTTTGAATTAGTGCAAACAGTTTCGGGTATTGGCCCTAAAGTGGCGATGTCGATGGTTGCCGTACTTTCACCCGATGATTTGGCTCGCGCTATTACCCAAGAGGATGTGGCAGCAATTGAGCGCGTGCCCGGAATCGGACGCAAAGGCGCACAACGTTTAATTTTGGAACTTAAAGGAAAGTTACCTTCGTTGGCAACGTCTGGAAAATTGATCAGCCATCTACCTTTATGGAGAGAACAATTATCGAGTGCGCTTATCGGTTTAGGTTTCAGCAGCAAAGAAGCAGATAACGCGATTTCTCAGATGGTTACCGAGATGCGCGAAAGTGATGAAGATCCAGAATCTGTTCCTTTGGGAGATCTTCTCAAGCGCGCACTTGCTGGAGGTCGTAGGGGATGACCGTTCCATTAGATGGAGAAGAACGTTTAGTTGCCCCAGCGATGGCGAATACAGAAAGTGCGGCAGAGAATGCTTTGCGTCCAAAGTCTTTAGATGAATTTATTGGCCAACAACGTGTACGTGATCAAATTGATGTTCTTTTAACTGCTGCCCGACACAGAGGTTCGCCTTCTGACCATATTTTATTATCTGGTCCGCCGGGCCTCGGTAAAACTACTCTTGCGCTCATCCTGGCAAGTGAGATGCAAGCACCGATTCGAATCTCTAGCGGTCCTGCAATAACTCACGCAGGAGACCTTGCCGCAATTTTATCTTCGTTAGTGGAAGGTGAGATTTTCTTTCTCGATGAAATTCATCGGTTACCGCGACCCGCGGAGGAGTTGCTCTATCTGGCGATGGAAGATTTCCGAGTCGATGTAGTAGTAGGTAAGGGCCCGGGGGCAACTGCGATTCCTTTGCAACTTCCGCACTTCACTTTAGTGGGGGCGACAACGAGGGCGGGTTTATTACCGAGTCCTCTGCGCGATCGTTTCGGATTTACTGCCCATTTAGATTTCTACGATGAAGGCGAAATCGCTCGAGTGCTTAAGCGAAGTTCGGCGTTGCTTAAGGTCGAGATTGATGATGCCGCTATTGAACAGATTGCCGGTCGCTCTCGCGGTACCCCACGTATCGCAAATCGTCTGCTTCGTCGCGTTCGAGATTTTGCGCAAGTGCAAGGTGACCAACGTTTAACCAATCTCCATGCGCTGGCAGCGTTAGAAATGTACGAAGTTGATGAAATGGGGCTTGACCGCTTAGACCGTTCGGTTCTGTTGGCGTTGGTCGAGCGATTTAATGGTGGTCCCGTGGGTCTTTCCACTCTTGCCATCGCCGTTGGCGAGGAAACAGAGACGGTAGAGGCTGTTGCTGAGCCTTTCTTGGTCCGAAACGGATTTATGGCCCGCACCCCCCGAGGACGTATTGCTACGGCTCTGGGCTGGCGCCATGTTGGCCACGAACCTCCCGCGCATGTGAGCCAGCAAACCGCTTTCATTTTCGACACATCCGAAGAAGATGCCTAGACTCATCTCTCATGTCCTCCACTTCTCGCACACCTAAAGCGGCTTCGCGCCCAGGTAGATCCCTGGCCATAACCGCGCTCGTTCTTTTAGCGCTCCTAGCCTTGGTTTTCATCCAAGGAGCAACTGCCGTCAAACTCGGCTTAGATCTGCGAGGCGGTACAAGCGTGACCCTTCAACCACGTTTGGCAGAAGGCGAAAGTGGAAAAGTTACTAACGCTGCGATAGATCAAGCAGTGTCGATTATTCGCCAACGCGTGAACTCATTAGGAGTTGCTGAAAGTGAAGTGACTGCCCAAGGAAGTGGCGTCAATCGCCAGATTGTAATTTCAGTTCCGGGAGACACGGGCCGCCGTGTTGTTGATCTCGTTGGACAGACTGCAGAATTGAGATTTCGTCAAGTATTAGTTTCAGGAGCTCCAGCCGCGACGCCAACGACGGGGAGTGTTGCAACGCCTCCTGCAGGAGTGAGCGCTGATACAAATGCAAAGTATGCAGCCCTTGATTGCACTCTTGCTGCCAACCGTCAAGGTACAGGTAGCGATGTGGCAACCGCGCAAATTGTTGCTTGCGATCGCGCAGGTACTTCTAAATTCATTCTGGGACCTGCAGAAGTTTTAGGTCGCCAGGTTTCCAAAGCGTCTGCTTCGATTAACCAGAGCAGTGGCAGTGGTTGGTACGTACTTCTCACTTTTGATAATGACGGAACTAAAGCATTTGGCACCATGACTTCACGAGTTGTCACGCTCACCGCTCCCGAGAATGAAGTAGCAATTGTTCTCGATGGATTAGTTGTTTCAGCCCCACGTATCAATGAAGCGATAACTTCAGGTAGTGCTCAAATCACCGGAAGCTTCACGCAATTGGAAGCCGAAGATCTTGCCAACGTTCTCAAATATGGTGCGCTCCCACTTGCATTCGACCGTGGAGAGGTTCAGCAGATTTCACCAACGCTAGGTTCTGATCAATTACGTGCTGGGTTATTGGCAGGTTTCCTAGGTTTAGGACTCGTAGTTCTCTACTCACTTCTCTACTATCGCGGACTTGGAATTGTTTCTGTGGGCTCACTCCTCATAGCTGGTTCCCTCACTTATCTACTTTTCTTGTTGCTGGGTAAATGGTTAGGTTTCACTCTGACTTTGGCAGGCATTGCCGGAGCGATTGTGGCCATTGGAATTACCGCCGACTCCTTTATTGTTTACTTTGAGCGCATCCGTGATGAAGTTCGCGAGGGTCGATCTTTACGTTCGGCAGTTGAATCAGGGTGGTTGAGGGCGCGACGCACAATCATCGTGGCTGACTTCGTTTCGATTATTGCTGCTGCGCTTCTCTATCTATTTGCTGTCGGCGGCGTGCGTGGATTTGCATTCACTTTGGGCCTCACGACCCTCATCGACCTCTTCGTGGTCTTTGTATTCACCAAGCCAATCGTTACTTTGATTGCAAAGATGCGTTTTTATAGTTCGGGTCATCCGCTCTCTGGATTCTCGGCGAAAAGTCTCGGCGTTCTCGTACCAACCACCGTAACTAAGGAGGCATAACCATGTCGAAACTTTCAGGCATTGGCGGTCGTCTTTATCGCGGAGAAACTTCTGTAGATTTCATCGGGAAGCGTCGTCGTTGGTATGCCATCTCAGGCATCTTTATTATCGCTTCTATTTTTGCGCTTTCTTTCCAAGGTTTACACCTCGGGATCGAATTCAAGGGTGGCTCTTCGTACACAGTCAATAAAGCGGGGATTACTGTTGAGCAAGCTCGTGCTGCTGTTGATGCAACTGGTATACCAGGGGAGACCATCATTCAAAAGATTGGTGGCGATAAGGTTCGTGTTCAAACAGGAGCTTTAACGACTGCGCAATCCAATCAAGTTCAAGATGCTCTTGCTGCAAAATTCGGGATCCTCACTGATGCCATTGACACACAAATTGTTGGTCCTTCTTGGGGTAAGGAAATTACTCGCAAGGCGCTCTATGGGTTATTCGGTTTCTTGATTGTTGTTCTGCTTTATTTGGCAATGGCATTTGAACCAAAAATGGCCATTGCAGCAATCGTTGCTGTTATTCATGACGTGTTTATCACCGTAGGAATTTACGCTTTGGTTGGATTCGATGTAACGCCGGCGACGGTGATCGGATTCTTAACGATCTTGGGTTACTCGCTTTACGACACAGTCGTAGTTTTCGACAAAGTTCGCGAAAACACACGCACCATCACGAGCACTTCCAAGATGACTTACTCTCAGGCAGCTAACTTAGCTGTCAATCAGACATTGGTGAGATCTTTTAATACTTCACTCATTGCACTTTTGCCCGTGGGATCGATCCTCTTTGTGGGAGCTGGTTTCTTAGGTGCTGGAACTCTCAAAGATTTATCTCTTGCCCTCTTTATCGGTTTGGCCACTGGAACGTATTCTTCGATTTTCATTGCAACGCCGCTTTTGGCTGTATTGCGTGAACGCGAACCAGCGATGCAGGCTCTTGCCAAACGTATTGCTGGCAAAACTTTGGTCCAAGCAGCGGTGGCGAACAACGCATCTGTAGATGGTGGGGCTGCAATTGCCACCAAGCGTGGTCCACGCAACCAACCAAAACGCAATCGCAGACGTTAATTAGGAGCCTCAAGTAGGCTTGCTTGCATGAACACGTTGATTGCCCCTCTGCTTGCAACTTTGGTAGAGCATCATCCCTTGGCGAAAGTCGCAGATGTTGAAAGGGCATTTACTGTGGCCGAAACGGCGCACGCTGGCCAAATGCGTAAGTCGGGGGATGAGTACATCACCCATCCAGTCGCCGTTGCTGAGATTCTTGCAGAACTTGGTCTAAATTCAGAAACGATAATCGCGGCGCTATTACATGACACCGTGGAAGATACGCAATATTCGCTCACTCAAATGAAGCAAGATTTCGGTGCGGAAGTGAGCAATTTAGTCGACGGCGTCACGAAGTTGGATAAATTGACGTACGGACCGACTGCCGAAGCTGAAACGGTTCGCAAAATGGTCGTGGCGATGTCACGTGATATCCGAGTATTGGTAATCAAGTTAGCTGACCGATTGCATAATGCCCGTACATGGAAATTTGTCGATCCAGATTCAGCGGAAAGGAAAGCTCGCGAAACTTTAGATATCTATGCGCCTCTCGCACACCGCCTAGGAATGAATGCGATTAAATGGGAATTAGAGGATCTCTCTTTTGAAGTACTAGAACCGAAAAAGTTTCAAGAAATCGCTCGTTTAGTAGCAGAACGAGATCCTTCGCGTGAAGCGTTGAGTGTGGATGCTATATCTCAGATTCGAGAAGATCTGCTTAAAGATAAGATTGAAGCAACGGTTACTGGTCGGCAGAAGCACTTCTTTAGCGTGTATCAAAAGATGGTCGTGCGTGGACGCGATTTCAATGATATTTATGATCTGGTTGGAATCCGTGTGCTGGTTGAAGATGTGAGAGATTGTTATGCGGTTTTGGGAGCTATCCACTCACGATGGTCGCCAGTTCCAGGCCGTTTCAAAGATTACATTGCAATGCCAAAATTCAACCTCTATCAATCGTTACACACAACAGTGATCGGCCCCACCGGCAAAGCGATTGAAATTCAAATACGTACCTATGACATGCACACACGTGCTGAATACGGTATTGCCGCGCATTGGAAATACAAGGAAGGCGCAGATAGCAAGAATTCACCTGAAATGCTCTGGTTGCGCCAACTACACGAATGGCAGCAAGAGACTTCCGACCCTAGTGAATTTTTGGAAGCGCTTCGATTCGACCTTGGAACGCCGGAAGTTTTCGTTTTTACTCCGAAAGGCAACGTAATTGCTCTGCCTGGTGGATCCACTCCAGTGGATTTTGCTTATGCGGTACATACGCAAGTTGGCGATCGATGTGTCGGGGCAAAAGTTAATGGTCGCCTGATTCCTTTAGAGTCGGCGTTAATTAATGGCGATGTCGTTGAAATCCTTACGAACAAAAACGACAGCGCGAATCCGAGTCGCGATTGGTTGAATTTCGTAAAAAGTCCTCGAGCTAGGTCAAAGATCAAGGCATGGTTTAGCAAAGAGCGAAGAGAAGAAGCAGTTGATGCGGGTAAAGAATCGATAGCGCGACAGATGCGAAAAGCTGGTTTACCGCTTCAGAAGATTTTTGCTGGTCAATCACTCTTGGAGTTAGCGCACGAACTTCGCTATACGGATATTTCCGCCCTCTATTCGGCTGTAGGCGATGGGCATATCTCAGCGGTTTCAGTAATCGATAAGTTAATTGCAACTATGGGAGTTGAAGATTCGCACCCTGAAGTAACCATGGATGTTGTAAGAATCGGAGCGGGAATACCGACTACACGTCGATCCAGCAGCGCCATCGAAGTGTCAGGAATAGATGACGTATTGGTTAAGCTCGCGCGTTGTTGCACTCCGGTCCCAGGAGATGCGATCACGGGATTTATTACAAAGGGCAGCGGAGTGTCGGTTCATCGCGAGGATTGCGTTAATGCAGAAGATTTACAACTCCACCAGGCGGATCGTATTGTCGGCGTTTCTTGGCTAGCCGGAGCTGCAAGTGTTTTCTTGGTGAATATCCAAGTCGAAGCGTTGGATCGTTCGCGGTTGTTATCGGACGTGACGAGAACGCTATCTGATCAACATGTAAATATTCTGAGTGCAGCGGTGAGCACTACAAAAGATCGGATTGCGATTTCGCGCTTCACCTTTGAAATGGCAGATGCGATTCATCTCGATGCAGTCTTGAATGCAGTGCGGAGCATTGAAGGTGTTTACGACGTGTACAGAACAAACAACAATTAGTTAGTAAATTCCGCCAGATTTTTCTCAGCTTCAGCGAGCCAGACTCGGCGTGCCGAAGCTGATTCACGTGCTTCAGTTGCCTTCTTTGAGCTGCCAGCAGCTTCTGCCTTGAGAGCTTGTTTATCGTAATTGTCCACGGCATCGCTTAATTGTTTAACAACCTCCATGGCGCGATTCTTAGCGGCAGGATCGGTTTTGCGCCAACGATCAGCTTCAGCAGTTTTAATTTCTTTCTCCACAGCTGCGAAGCGTGCGTCAAAAGTTGCACGCTTATCGCGCTGGGTCATACCGATTTTCTCCCACTGCCTAGCTAATTCGCGGAAGCTCTTTTTAGCTTCTTCTAAATCAGCGATAGGTAAAAGGTTTTCAATTTCAAGGATGAGCGTTTCGCGCTTGGCGAGGTTCTTGCCCATAAGCTCATCTCTTTTGAGTAAGTCCGCATTCTTGGCTGTGAAGAATTGATCTTGAGCAGCTTTGAATCTTCCCCATAATTTCGCGTCGTCACCCTTTTTGCCACGCCCTGTGGCCTTCCATGAATCCATCAAAGTTTTAAATCGGCGCGCTGTAGCAACCCAGTCCGTGGATGTTGCTAATTTCTCGGCCTCGAGAACGAGCTCAGATTTCGCTGAAGCTACCTTGCTCTGTTCAGCATCCAAACTGGCAAAGTGCGTACGACGTTTTTTATCAAATTTATTACGAGAAGAGGAGAAACGCTTCCAAAGATCGGCATCTGTTTTCTTGTCCAGGCGTGGTGCGACCTTCCATTCATCGAGCAAAGTTTTCAATCTGTCGCCGGTGACTTTCCAGCTTTCAGAATCTGCGAGAGATTCTGCTTCAGAGACGAGTTTCTCTTTTTCAATCAAAACTTGAACGCGGTGAGCTTCCTTGGCGGCGTTCTCGGCAGCCTTTTTAGCTTCATATACTCCGCGATGATCCTCCACTAAGAGAGGAATTTGTTCGACCGCTGCTGCTAGCGCGGCGAGATCGCCCACTCCATTGAGTTCTTTCACATGGTGACGCAATTTGTTAACGGCTACTGCTGCATCAGATGGAACCATCGCGCCACTTGTGATGCGGGCTGCGAGCAGAGCAACTTCGGATGCAAGTGCTTCAAATTTTCTGACGAAATACGCTAGAGCCTCTTCAGCTGTTTTGCCTGGGTAGGAACCAACCGCTTTTTCGCCCTCAGGAGTTCGCACATATACCGTTCCATCTTCGCCAACTCGCCCAAATTGTGCTGGATCTCCGATAAGGGCTGATGCTGGTGATGCCACTGGTGTTGCCGTTGGTGATGCCACTGGTGATGCCACTGGTGATGATGGAAGTGTTTCGGTCATGATTTTCCTTTCGGTGCGTTAGGTCTTCTGCAGACCGTCGCTAACGAAGTGCGTTGGTGAAAGCTTTCTGAGCCTTCACCGTGAGGGATGGGGTTGTGTTGCGTAGGTAAAGGTACCCTGTCTACCTCATTGGATGAAACCCGTATCCAAAGGTGAACTCACGCTCAAAGTTAGCCAAAATAGGTAAGGAGGGGAAAGGTGCTTGTAACCTCTTTCGCTGCGCCAGCTTTTGGGACCAATTGCTGGATTTTGGCTACTGGCGCCGGAGAGGAATGCATCGTTATCGATCCAGGGATGCCAGATGTCACCCCTCAAATTGAGCAAGTAACTGCTCGTTTTGGCCTTAAGCCAATCGCTGCGCTCATCACTCATGGACACCTTGATCACACATTTTCTATTTTTCCTTTATGCGAGGGTTACGGAATACCTGCATATATTCATTACGAAGACCGTGAACTTCTCACTCATCCTTCAAAAGCGCTCAGCCCGCAGTTTTCAGAGAGCGTAAAAGATATGGAGTTCTTTGAACCCACCGATCTTCGAATTATCAAAAGTGGAGAAAATTTATCTATTGCAGGGTTGGACTTCCGTGCAATCCACGCCCCGGGACATACACGTGGTTCCATGATTTTCCTTTTTGGAGAGGAAATCCTTGTGAGCGGTGATGTTCTTTTTGCCGGATCTATTGGAAGAACCGATCTGCCTTCGGGTTCTGCCGAGGATATGGAGAAGACCTTAGAAAAGAGAATTTTACCTTTGCCAGATGCCATGCGAGTGCTCCCTGGACACGGGCGAGAAAGTACAATTGGGCAAGAGCGGATGACCAACCCGTATCTGCAGAAATATATCAAGCCGGGGCAGAAGAGATCGGGGAAGTTTTGACTCAGTACCAAGCGCCAAAGGGCGTAAGCGAATATTTCCCTCCGCGTTCATTGGCTTTTGAATGGGTGAGAGAAACGTTGGTAGCCCCTGCCAAACTTGCGGGATACAACTTGCTTGAATTGCCAATTTTTGAAGATACTGAACTTTTTACTCGTGGAGTTGGCGCTTCTACTGATGTAGTGAGCAAAGAGATGTATACATTTGAAGATCGTGGCGGGAGATCCATCACTTTACGTCCAGAGGGAACCGTAGGGGCGTTACGTGCGATTATCGAACATAATTTAGATCGTGCATCTTTGCCAGTGAAGATTTGGTATGCCGGAGCGTTTTTTAGGGCTGAGCGGCCGCAAGCTGGACGATACCGTCAATTCTATTCAGTGGGAATCGAAGCAGTGGGGTCCGATGACCCAGCGCTAGATGCCGAAGTTATTTCTATCGCATATGAAGGATTCAAAAACCTTGGTTTAAAGAAATTTAGATTGGAAATAACTTCACTGGGCGATCGTCAATCACGAGCGGCGCATCGAATTGATCTGTTGAAATACATCTCCACGCTTGACCTAGATGAATCTACCAAGGAGAGAGTTAAGTTAAATCCTTTGCGTATATTTGATGACAAGCGTCCGCAAGTGCGCTTGCAAATGCAGGAGGCGCCTAAACTTCTCGATTATCTTTCGGATGAATCGCGTGTACATTTTGAAACAGTGCAAAAATACTTACAGGCTCTACATATCGAATTCGAAATCAATCCGCGGATGGTTCGAGGATTGGATTACTACACCGGTACCACCTTCGAATTTGTTCACGATCTTCTCGGCGCACAGTCAGGAATTGGCGGCGGTGGCAGGTATGACGGTTTGATGGAAGAAATCGGTGGTCAACCACTCACCGGAATTGGTTTTGGACTAGGAATCGACCGTGCTCTTCTGGCCGTAGAAGCTGAGGGCCTTCAACCATCAACTCCCACTCATAGCGATCTGTATCTGATTGCCTTGGGTGAGATGGCCAAAGTCCAAGCTTTGATTACTGCCCAGAACGTGAAGAGCGAAGGCATTAGCGTAGAAATTGCATTTGGAGAGAAAGTTTTAAAGAATGCCATGAAACGAGCGGATAAGAACGGAGCGCCGTTTGTCGTTATTTTGGGGGATTCCGAATTATCTACCGGTAGCGTGGAATTAAAGGAGATGAAGACTGGAACAACCTTCTCCGTTACGCTGTCCTCTTTACCGCAGGCGCTACGCCAAGCTCTTGACGGACGTTAGGTTGATTCATATGCAACCAGAATTTTTGGAGTATTAGATGTTACGTACCCACCAAGCAGGCGCACTTCGTAAGAGTGATGCCGGAACAACTGTGCATTTGGCAGGGTGGGTTTCGCGTCGCCGTGATCATGGAGGAGTTGCCTTTATCGATCTTCGTGATGCCTCAGGATTTGTGCAGGTAGTTATCCGAGACGAAGCAATCGCTAGCGCCCTGCGAGCAGAGTGGTGCTTAAAGATTGTGGGAGCAGTTGTAGTGCGTCCAGAAGGCAACGAAAACCCTGATCTACCCACTGGTGATATCGAGATTATGGCCGACGAGGTTATTGTTCTGAGTGAAGCCGCTGCTCTACCATTCCCGGTTGATAGCGGCAATGACGCAGGAATTAGCGAAGAAGTGCGCTTGCGCTATCGCTATCTTGACTTACGGCGCGAAAAACCAGCAGCGAATTTGCGATTGCGCTCTAAAGTAACCTCTGTTATTCGTAAAGTTTTAGATTCACAAGAATTCTTAGATATCGAAACTCCTTATCTCACGCGTTCTACTCCAGAAGGTGCCCGTGATTTTCTGGTACCTGTTCGTTTGCAACCGGGTAATTGGTATGCGCTTCCTCAGTCTCCGCAACTTTTCAAACAATTATTGATGGTTGCCGGAATGGAGAAGTACTATCAGATTGCACGCTGTTTCCGTGATGAAGATTTCCGCGCTGATAGGCAGCCAGAATTCACTCAACTTGATATCGAAATGTCCTTTATCGACCAAGAGGATATTTTGTTAGTTGCAGAAAGAATTCTCCATCAAGTATGGAAGGAAGTGGCACACTTCGAAATTCCATTGCCGATCAAGAGAATGACTTATGCAGATGCAATGGCTCGCTTTGGTTCGGATAAACCTGATATGAGGTTTGGTCTCGAGCTAACAGAGATGACTAATTTCTTCGCCCGCACCTCTTTCCGAGTTTTCCAAGCGGATTATGTGGGTGCCGTAGTTATGCCTGGGGGCGCTTCCTCGCCTCGTCGCGAACTCGACGCTTGGCAAGAATGGGCTAAAGCTCGTGGCGCAAAAGGTCTTGCTTACATTCTTGTTAATGAAGATGGAACACTCGGCGGCCCTGTCGCTAAGAATCTTTCAGAATCAGAAATCGCCGGTGTGGCAAAAGAGGTAGGCGCTAAACCAGGGGATGCAATCTTTTTCGCAGCGGGCGATACCAGTGCTTCTCAAAATCTTCTTGGTGCGGTCAGAAATGAAATTGGCCGACGCTGTGAGCTGATAGATCCAACTGCATGGGAATTTCTCTGGGTTGTTGATGCACCTATGTTTGAACCAACTGACAATGGCGGCTGGACTGCAGTACATCATCCATTTACTGGACCCAAACCTGAGTTCCTTGACACCTTTGCATCCGATCCCGCACATGCCCTTGCTTACGCGTACGACATCGTGCTCAATGGCACTGAATTGGGTGGCGGGTCGATTCGTATTCACGATCGCCTCGTTCAGAAGAAGGTTTTCGATGTCATTGGCCTTAGTGATGAAGAGGCAGTGAGTAAGTTTGGATTCTTACTGGAAGCCTTTAATTACGGCCCTCCTCCTCATGGAGGAATTGCCTTAGGGCTCGATCGTGTCTGCGCATTACTTAGTGGGTCAGATTCGATTCGCGAAGTGATCGCATTCCCGAAAACTGCAAGCGGAGGCGATCCTCTTACGGGCGCGCCTACGCCAATTACTGTGGCGCAACGTCGCGAGTCAGGAATTGACGCAACTGCCAAGGCAGAAAAATAGTTAATGCTTCGCAAAAGGAGAGCAACTCTTTGTGTCGCAGTTCTTGCCCTTCTTGCAGGATGCGGTCAACCGACACAAAAATACGGTTCATCAAAGGCAGATGGGGTCTATTTCACTGTTCCATATTCCTGGAATGAAATCGCCACTTCTTCACTGAATGCGTATGAAGCAAAATCTACCCAAGACGGTGCTGCTGAAAAATTGGCCATGGTTAATTGGCAGGTGGGATTTTCTCCCAAGGCAAAAGTGGGAGCTAAAGAGATTTTTGGATTCCAGGCCACTGATGCACCTTTGGCATTTGCTCGCGTTCGTAGACTTTTCCCGGAGGAGATTAATTCAATTTCCTATAACAACCTGCGTGATTTAGTAGTCCCTATTACGGATTGGTATCTCAATCCAACGGCTCAAACCCCGAAATTTACACTGATTGATGATTATGAGGTCGTTGAGAAAGCTGCCAGTGGTATCAGGACGATTTACAGTTTTGTGAAATCAGGTGTTTCTCAGACTGTTGATCAAACCGCCATGGTTTCGAACGATCGTTCCACCATCTACGTATTTATCATTCGATGTTCGAGCGCTTGTTATAACAAGAACAAAAAGGAGATCACCGCGATCTCAGATTCATTTACTGTTAGGGGAGCATAATGAATCCGATAGATTCTCAAACAAGTCGTACTCGCGACACTGATCGAACTACACGTATCCACCTCTCTCTTTACGATCGAACAAAATTCCTGCTTCTTTTCGCAATTGTCTTCCTCGTCCTCGTATGGGCCTCGATGGCCGACAATCCGCTATTGAATTTTCAAGATGCATGTATTGAGATTGAGAGAAGCCATGCGTGGTTACTTTTGATTGCGATTGTCGAATTGATTCGACAGATCCATTTTATAGCGGCCGAAGTGGCGGCTCCGTATCACGGTATTTGGCAGAAATATTTCTCCTTCGTTGATTCCGCTTTACATCGTTTAAGCGATTGGACTCGTTACCGTTTGTCTAGAGTGATCAAGGGAGTTCTTTTAGTTTTTCTCCTTGCCATTGTTCTTGGAGCTATCTATAAAGAAACCCCAGTAAAGGCACTCTTCTTGGCCCCGAAGGCGCTATGGAGCGCCATGCCAATGCTCGGGCAACTATTATTTGCTGTCTTTTTCATCATCATTCAGTTCGGTGCCATGTTCTGGTTCTTAAGTCGAGGCGGCGTTGACACATATTTCCCTGATGATATCCGGACAAGATTTACGGATGTATGGGGACAAGATCACGTTCTTAACAGAATCCGCGAAAACCTTATGTTTTTGGAGAAGCCTGAAGAGATTGAAAAACACGGGGGATACGTTCCTGGCGGTATTTTGCTCTGGGGGCCTCCAGGTACAGGAAAGACTTTAATGGCCGAATCAATTGCTGGCGAAACGGGCAAACCATTCGTTTTCGTTGATCCGGGCGCTTTTACCAATATGTTCTTCGGTGTTGGCGTATTGAAAGTTAAATCTCTTTTCCGCAAATTGCGTAAGTTAGCCCTTCGTTATGGCGGCGTAGTTGTTTTCTTTGACGAAGCTGATTCTTTGGGTAATAGAGGGTCAATTTCATCAGGTGGACAACAACGCCAAGGTTTGAATATTTTTGGGGATCAATGCCACGGTGGTACCTATTTGTCGGAGGCGGCTGCATCTCTACTTGTTCGCGAAAGTTTCGTCGTTGGAGGAGCTGCCGGAGGCGGCAATGGTGGCGGAATGGGAACCCTTCAAGCTTTACTTACAGAGTTATCTGGTTTGAAGAAACCTCGAGGGTTCTTCAACAGAATTGTTCGCCGCACTTTAGGGATGAGACCGAAGAATCCACCGAAATATCGAATTTTGGTTGTGATGGCTACCAATATGCCAGAAGCGCTTGATGAAGCTCTTTTGCGTCCTGGTCGAATTGATCGCATGTACCGAGTTGGTTATCCAAGTAAAGCTGGTCGGGTACGAACTTATGAAGGTTATTTAGCGAAAGTCTCGCATTCTTTGTCAGAAGTAGAGATTGATAAATTGGCGACGATTACCCCGTACGCAACGGGAGCAACAATCAAGGACACGATTAATGAAGCTCTGATTACAGCAATCCGTGGTGGAAGAACTTCGATTACATGGCCTGATGTTATAAAAGCGAAACAGCTCAAGGAACTTGGACCCTCCGAAGATGTCGAATATATCGAGAGAGAGCGTCATGCCGTCGCTGTTCATGAAGCTTGCCATGCCGTGATGGCCCACAGAATGCGCCAACATATGGCTATCGATTTGGCAACAATCGAGAAAGGTTCTGACTATCTGGGAATGGTTGCAAGCATCCCACCTGATGATCAGTTCACCCGTTGGCGTAGTGAATACCAATCCGACATCCTTGTCTCGCTTGCATCCCTTGCAGGTGAACGTATGTTCTTCGATGGAGATAATTCATCTGGCGTTTCAGGTGATCTTGAGAGCGCAACTACCATAGCGAGTTTGATGGAAGGGCACTGGGGAATGGGGTCAACAATTTCCTCCCACGCATCCAATCGTCGTTTTGAAGTGGGAGCCCCCGGTGGCGGTAAAGGTAAAGATGATTCTGCGAAGGAAATGCGACGGGCACTAGCGGATCGAATCGAAGATAATTTGGCTGGGTTGTTAAATCGGGCGCAAGAAATTCTCAAAGAAAATCGCAATGAAGTTCTTGCTTTGGCGCACGCTTTGGAAACACATAAAACGCTCTCTGGCGAAGATGTGGCTGCAGTGATTGATGGGTTGCAAGGTTCGATAGTTGACGGTCGCCCTTATAAAGATCCACTTTTCCTAGCCAAAATAGAGAGTTACCACAGCGCTTCCTTGGTGGCTCATCGGGAACATCGCACTCCGGACGTGGTAATTCCAACGATATCTCTGAGCTAGTTCAGGTAGGCTAGTAGCAGAGGTATAAACATTGAGCGAAAGGCTAGATCATGGGTCCAGGTGGAGTTGCAACGATTATCGCAGCGTGCTCTTTGCTTGTCATTGCCGTGGCAATTAGTTATGCAGTGATTAGATTTGGCAGACTCATCGATGAAGCGAAAGCCTCTTTGAAAACTATGACAGAAGAGACCACTCCTTTATTGGAGGAAGTAACCACCACAGTAAGTTTGGTTAATGGTCCTCTGCAAAGCCTCAATCGCATCACCAAGAACGCTGAAGAGGTGAGCGCAAAAGTTTCAGATGTTGCATCAAGCTTCCTTGACAAAGGCGGCCCCGCAGTGAAGGCGGTAGGAATTCTTTTGAGCGCAGCGCAAATGGGTAAATCTCGCAGCCGCAAGAACAAATCAGAATAGCCTGGCACTGTGGAATCAGCGGAAGTACGTTCTCGTTGGCTAAAATTTTTTGAATCAGGCAATCGGCAGGGACTTGAACATACTGTCGTCCCTTCGGCTTCCTTAATTGCCGACGATCCAAATCTTCTTCTCGTTAATGCTGGCATGGTTCCTTTTAAGCCCTTTTTTCTGGGCGAAGTAAAACCGCCGTACAAGAGGGCTACATCTGTTCAGAAATGTGTCCGAACGTTAGATATAGATGAAGTAGGCAAGACAACTCGCCACGCATCTTTTTTTCAGATGTGCGGAAATTTTTCCTTTGGTGACTATTTTAAGGAAGGGGCTATAGCTCTAGCTTGGGAATTGTTGACAAGGGCTACAAGTGATGGTGGTTATGGTTTTCCACCTGAGCGACTCTGGGTGACCGTTTACTTAGATGATGATGAAGCAGCTGATATTTGGCATAAAAAGATTGGCATTCCTAAAGATCGTATTCAGCGCCGAGGGATGGCAGATAATTACTGGTCGATGGGGGTTCCTGGACCATGTGGACCTTGTTCAGAGATTTATTACGATCGTGGGCCCGCTTATGGCAAAGAGGGTGGGCCGATTGCCGATGAAGATCGATACTTGGAAATTTGGAATCTTGTATTCATGCAGAATGAACGTGGCCAGGGCGGCACAAAAGATGATTTCCCGATCGTGGGTGAATTACCAGCTAAAAGTATTGATACCGGCTTAGGACTCGAACGAACTGCAGCTTTATTGCAAGGTGTAGAAAATATTTACGAAATCGATACCACGCGCCAGATTCTAGATCGAGCCAGCGCGCTCTCTGGGGCAGTGTATGGAAAGTCCCAGCAATCTGATGTATTCCTTAGAGTAATCGCCGACCATGCGCGCACGGCAGCTATGTTGATTGGTGATGGAGTCACACCGGGCAATGAAGGTCGAGGATATGTTTTACGGCGCATGATGCGTAGGACTATCAGAAATATGCGCTTGCTCGGTTCCCACGATGTGGTGATGTCAGAGTTAGTAAATGCATCGATCGCAGCGATGGGGGATCAGTATCCTGAACTACGCCAGGATTCTACAAGGATTTTGAGTGTGGCCACATCAGAAGAAGAGACATTTTTACAGACTCTCAAGAGCGGAACATTGATTTTTGACGTCGCAAGTAGCGAGGTTAAGAAGACTGGTGGCAAGGTTTTGCCTGGCGATTCAGTTTTCAAATTGCATGATACCTACGGTTTTCCATTTGATTTAACTTTAGAAATGGCGCAAGAACAAGGTTTGCAAGTTGACGAAGAAGCATTCCGTCGATTAATGAAAGAACAACGAGATCGAGCAAAGGCGGATTCAAAAGCTAAGAAAAGCGGTCACACCGATCTCACCCAATACCGCAAAATTGCCGACGCAACCGGGGCTACTGAATTCATTGGTTACCAGAATCTTTCTAGCGAATCGAAGATTAATGCGATTTTGGTAGATGGCGTAGTAGTTTCTTCGGCAACTAATGGTGACGCAGTGGAAATTGTTTTGAATAGGACTCCTTTCTACGCAGAAGGAGGAGGCCAATTAGCTGATGGTGGTTTCATCACATTGAGCGATGGTTCGAAGATCGAGATTGATGATGTTCAAACTCCAGTGCCTGGACTCTTCGTGCATCGTGGACGCGTGGTCGCCGGAAATGTGGAAACAGCCGTTGAAGTTTTGGCGCAAATTGATGGAGAGCGACGTGATGCAATATCACGTGCACATACAGCCACCCATATGGTTCATAAAGCTTTCCGCGAAATCTTGGGGGAAACCGCTACACAAGCGGGTTCCGAGAACTCACCTGGCAGGTTCCGTTTTGATTTCCCTGCAACCGGAGCCGTTTCTCTCGCGACTCTTAATGAAGTTGAATCGCGAGTTAATTCTCTGCTTCTTCAAGATTGGGAAGTTTCCGCCGAAGTAATGTCCCAAGCGGAGGCCAAGAAGATCGGGGCCATGGCTCTATTCGGCGAAAAATATGGCGAGAGAGTACGTGTTGTAAGCGTTGGCGACTGGGCTCGCGAACTTTGCGGTGGCACTCACGTTTCACGAGCTGGGCAATTGGGGATTGTTAAATTATTGGGCGAATCTTCAATTGGTGCGGGTGTGCGCCGCGTAGAAGCACTTGTAGGTACAGACGCCTATAAGTTCTTAGCGCGTGAACATTTCCTTCTGGACTCTTTAACTCAGATGATCAAGGGTGCGCAACCTGAAGATCTTCCTGAAAGAATTTCTGATCTTCTCTCTAAATTACGCGATGCCGAGAAAGATTTGGCGGCGCTTCGTTCCGCTCAAGCCTTTGCCCAGGTTGATGAGATAGCAGCCAAGACACGTCAAGTGGGATCCATTTCCGTAATTGCCGAGCATTTATCTGATGGCATTTCTGGTGAGGATCTACGTAAGATTGCACTGGATTTGCGTGCACGTAGCAGCAATTCTGTAGTAGCCCTTGTCAGCATCAATCAAGAAAAACCCATTCTGGTCGTTGCTACCAGCGAAAGCGCTCGTACTTCAGGAGTCAAAGCAGGTGCACTTGTAAAGATCGGGTCAACAATTCTTGGTGGGGGTGGCGGCGGTAAAGATGATTTTGCGCAAGGTGGTGGAGTCGACGTGGCCAAGGTATCCGATTGTTTATCCGCCATTGTTTCGGCACTTGCTGGTGAGTGACAGTGCGCAGAGGCAGACGTATAGCTTTTGATTTCGGTTCAGTGCGGATAGGGGTCGCCGCCTGCGATCCAGATGGAATTTTTGCATCCCCTGTGACAACCTTGCAAGCCGGCGCAACCGATCTCTGGCTTCAAATAGATACTTTGATTACGGATTTAGAGCCAATTGAGATTTATGTAGGCAAACCGATACATCTAGGTGGACAATCTAGCGATTCAACCGATGCTGCGGTGCAATTTGCACAAACTCTTGGTGAGAAATTTGCAATACCTGTAACGCTAATTGACGAACGCCTATCTACCGTTTCGGGTGCAAGAAAACTGCAGGAAGTGGGTATTAACGCTAAGAAATCGAAAGCTGTCATAGATCAGGTGGCAGCAGTGGGGATTCTTGAATTCGCCTTAGAAATTGAGGCAGGTTTGAATAAGCGCGGCAAAAATGAGTAAAGCTCCGCAGGTTCGCCTAGCATTAGCTTTCACGTGTATCGCTCTTCTCACCTTTTCGATTTTCTTTGTGCGCTCCCATCCTCAGGGTCCTGCCGATTACTTAGTAAGCAATCAGGGAGATGAGCTTCTGGTAGAGATCCCTGCAGGTGCTTCAGGTGGCGATATAGCTTCTATCTTATTGAAAGCGGGCGTGATTAAATCCACTGCCGCCTTCTTCGGCCTCGCTGTTACAGATCCCAGATCATCATCAATTGCACCTGGCACTCACCGTTTGTCAGCAACTATCCCAGCAAGAATTGCGCTAGATCAACTTTTGGATTCCAAGAGGATTGCCAATCTTGTGAAGATTGCAGAAGGTTCTTGGAGCTCAGAAGTTTTTGCCGAACTAGAGAAGAATGGGATCTCGACTAAAGATATTCATAAATCTGTTCTGCAGGTGAAGTTGCCTTCGGGTATCACTTCGCTAGAAGGTACTTTTTTCCCAGCGCAGTACAGTTTCGCAAAAGGCACCACTGCTATCTTGGCCTTGCAGAAGATGGTCGATCGTTTCACAGAAGAAGCGAAGGCTTCAGGTATTTATTCCGGTACAAGTGATTTTTCCTTTCAATCTCTTTTAACTATTGCTTCGTTAGTGCAAGCAGAGGGCGACGAAAAAGATTTTGGAAAGATTTCACAAGTAATCCGTAACCGTTTGAAACTGGGAATGCCTTTAGAATTTGATACCTCAATACATTTTATAAAGAAGGTACGAGGGCAGATTTTCTTAAGCACAGCATCTACAAAGATTCCTTCCCTTTACAACACTTACTTGCATACGGGTCTCCCACCAGGGGCCATTGGAAACCCAGGGCGTAAGGCGATGGATGCAGCGATTACACCCGAATCAGGGGATTGGATCTTCTTCATAACGGTGGCTCCTGGGGATACCCGTTTTACATCTAAGTACTCTGAATTTAGCCGCTGGAAATCAGAGTACGAGAGAAATCTGCGCAATGGAGTCTTCAAATGAATTCTCCATTGAAAGCCGCGGTACTCGGATCACCAATACATCATTCGCTTTCGCCAACAATTCATATGGCTGCCTACAAGTTTTTGGGTGTTGAGATTGATTACTCCGCTATTGAAGTGCCATCAGGATCTTTACCGGATTTCCTCTCCAAGATTGACGATTCATGGGTGGGATTTTCCTTAACGATGCCGTTAAAAGAAGAAACGATAGAGGTCGCTGCAACTGTGGATCCTTTGGCGCTTCGCATTAATTCAGCTAACACTCTGGTGAAAATTGTTTCTGGTTGGCATGCAACTTCCACCGATGTTGCAGGGTTTCATTCAGCGCTGGTTCGCGCGGGTATTACTAATCCTAAACGGGTGGTGATTCTTGGTTCTGGGGCAACAGCGCGCGCTGCAGCGGCCGCCGTTGATAGTTCTGAATGTGAGATTTTCGTGGCTCATCGTTCTTTTCATCGCGAATTAGCTATGAGATCGTCGGTACTTCATTCTGAAATCAGATTCTTAGAGTGGGGAAGCGTCCTTCCCGATTGCGATCTTTTAATTAATACAACTCCCGCACATGCTGCCGATTCGCTTACTGATTCTGGAAATTTGCCTACCAACGGAGTTTTATTTGAAGCGCTTTATAATCCTTGGCCTACCGAGTTGTTCAAGCATTGGAGCACAGATGCAGGGGCAAGGATAGATGGGCTGGAGCTTCTTATCGGACAAGCCATAAGTCAGATAGAACTATTTACTCGTGAGCCATGCGATGCGCAGGCGCTTTGGCCATTGATGAGGCAGGCCGCTCTTGCCTCGTTAGGTAATTGATACACATTCAGTGCTAGCTTCATATTTGATGTGTTAATCGTTGTTAAGTTGTAAGGATGAATTTAGTCCGGATTGCACTTGGTATAACCATTGTGTTCTTTGCCTTGCGGATATCATTTTATGACTTGCGTTTTCATCGGATTCGCAATACTGATTTGCTGGTATTCGCTTCTCTTTCGGTCACATTAATTGGGATTGATTCGGTTCTGCACAAGCGATATTTTCAATGTCAGAAATCACTGATTTTCGGAGCCTTGCTCTTCGTACTCTCTTTCGTTGTTTATTGCTGCTTTGAAAGCAGCATCGGAGCCGGTGACATAAAATTACTGCCTATCGTAGGTTTCGATCTGTCCTACCTGACCGAAAGCAATCCTTGGCAAGCCATCATCTGGATATTGCTATGTGGCGGGCTTCAAGGGTTGCTGGGTTTCTGTAGAGATCGCACTTTTTCGCAACGAATCGCCTTCGCTCCTGCAATATTCTTGGGCAGCATCAGCTATTTCGCCGCGGGAGTATGGTCGCATCTGACACAATAAGCCAATGCGTTGGCTGACAGCAGGTGAATCCCACGGAGAAACTCTCTCTGCAATTCTAGAAGGCATTCCAGCTTCGGTAAAAGTGGAGAGCAAAGATATCGATTTTCATTTAGCACGCCGCCGATTAGGTGTTGGTCGCGGTGCTCGTCAAAGTTTTGAAGCCGATAAGATTTCGATCGTCGGTGGAATTCGTTTAGGCCTTACACAAGGTGGACCGATTTCAATCTCTATTGCTAACTCCGAGTGGCCAAAATGGGAAAAGATTATGTCTGCAGACCCGGTTCCGTCAGAGGAAATTTCAGGTCTGGCGCGCAATGCCCCGTTGACTCGACCTCGCCCTGGACATGCTGATCTTGTCGGAATGCAGAAATATGATTTTAACGATGCGCGTCCAGTCCTTGAAAGAGCAAGTGCGCGTGAAACCGCTGCGCGAGTTGCGTTGGGAGCTGTTGCTAGAGCGTTTCTGGAACAGAGTGTGGGAATCACTATTCTCAGCCATGTTTTATCTATAGGCGCAGCGCGAGTTCCTGAGGGAACAGCGTTACCTGCGCGAGATTCCATGAATCGTATTGATTCTGATCCGGTTCGCTGTGCAGACCCTAAAACTAGCGCAGCGATGATCGCTGAGATTGAACTGGCTCATTCCGAGGGGGACACTCTCGGTGGAGTAATTGAAGTTTTAGTTTTTGATGTCCCGCCAGGATTGGGCTCTCATGTACATGCCGATCGTAGGTTAGATTCACAGTTAGCGGCTGCAGTGATGGGGATTCAAGCTATCAAAGGCGTAGAAATTGGTGATGGTTTTCTTACAGCTACGCGACGCGGTTCGGTAGCCCATGATGAAATCGAACGAGGTGTAGATGGAGAAGTTCGCCGTCGTACCGATCGTGCCGGTGGAACCGAAGGCGGAATGTCTAACGGGGAAATCCTTCGTGTCCGTGCAGCCATGAAGCCAATTTCGACTGTACCTCGCGCATTAGACACTATTGATTTTGCGACAAACCAACCAGCTAAGGCGATCAATCAAAGATCAGATGTGTGCGCTGTTCCTGCTGCTGGCGTTGTGGCTGAAGCAATGGTGGCCCTTGTTCTGGCTCAAGCGGTATTAGACAAATTTGGCGGAGATAGCGTGCAAGAAACGCGACGCAATTTTGAAGCCTACATGGCAAATATCACCCTTAAGTAGAAATCATGACGCATCGTATTATTCTGATTGGACCGCCTGGAGCTGGGAAAAGTAGCGTGGGGCGCTCATTAGCTAAGAAATTGGAAGTGGACTTCGCTGATACAGATCATTTGATTGTTAGGGATCAGGGCAAAAGTATTTCAGAAATTTTCGTAGATGATGGCGAAGAAGTATTCCGGAAAATCGAAGAGCGTATCTGCTTGGATTCGATAACTACATTCTCTGGCGTCCTATCATTAGGTGGCGGAGCTGTTCTATCAGCGAACGTCCAGAAAAGTATTGCCGGTAGTGGAGCGATGGTCTTCTTTTTAGATGTACCGCTAGCTGTTGCAGCCCCGCGGATAGGTTTCAATCGAGATCGACCTTTGCTATTGGGTAATCCGCGCCAGCAATGGAGTGCGCTCATGGAGATTCGTCGACCAATTTATGAAACATTGGCCACATCAATTGTGAATGTCGGAGATGATTCCGTCGCGAAAGTTGTGCAAACTCTTCTGGCGAAGGTAAATTCATGAGTGAAGTAATTAGAGTGAACGCCGAGAGGTCCTACGATGTATTTGTAGATTGCGAATGGGTAAAAGAGCTACAACTTTTAAGTCAAGGCCGAACTCGGGTAGCGGTTCTCACCACCTCCGATTTAGCGAGCAGGGTAGACAACGCAATATCAGAGATACCTGGGTTAGTTCGAATAGATATCCCTGAGGGCGAAGAAGCTAAACAAGCACGGACGCTTATCCAATTATGGGATTCATTTGCTCAAGCGGGATTAACGCGTAGTGATTTAGTAGTTGCTGTCGGGGGCGGAGCAGTAACGGATGTGGTTGGTTTCGCTTCTGCTACTTGGTTACGCGGAATTGATTGGATCGCAGTTCCCACAACTTTAGCGGGCATGGTTGACGCTTCTGTAGGTGGAAAGACAGGGATCAATTCACCTTTTGGAAAGAATTTGATTGGTTCGTTTCACTCGCCGTCAGGCGTCCTCGTAGATCAGCTCTGGTTAGAAACATTGAGCGATCGCGATTTTTCGGCAGGATTGGCTGAAGTAGTTAAGTGCGGTTTCATCTCTGATTCCTCCATTCTGGAGATTATTGAAACGCACAATTTGGCAGAGATTCGAAGCAGTCGACTATTAACTTCGCAACTTATTTCTCTAGCAGTAGCGGTTAAAGCAGAGGTTGTAAGCGCAGATTTTAAAGAAGGGTTCGCTCGAGAGATTTTGAATTATGGCCATACGCTCGGGCATGCAGTGGAAACACATAGTAAATATAACCTTCGGCATGGGGAAGCGGTTGCCATCGGAATGATCTTTGCTGCTGAATTAGCGAATGTGAAGGGCTTGCTTTCCAAGGAGGCAGTTGATCGCCACCGCGCCATCTTGCAGAAATTAGCCTTGCCAATTTCTTACGATAGGGGGGCATGGACCGATTTACTTCCCGCTCTTTCATTGGATAAGAAAGCCCGAGGCAACGCGGTCAGATTTGTAGGATTAAGCAAAATTGGCGAGACACTCCGCATCGAAAATCCTAGCGACGAAGATTTATTTCTAAGTTATGAGAGGCTATGCAAATGAAGATTCTTATTCTTAATGGACCGAATCTGGGTCGCCTCGATATCCGAGATTCATCACTCTATGGGGATCTTTCTTACAGTCAACTTGTTGAACTTTTGCAAGCACACGTAGCAGGGTCTGGCCTTGACCTAGATATACGTCAGAGCGACGACGAAGCGCAGATAATTGGTTGGCTTCATGAAGCTGCTGACAGCAAAACGCCTGTCATTTTCAATCCTGCTGCCTTCACGCATTATTCGTATGCTATTGGTGACGCTGCTGCCATGTTAAAAGCACCACTCATTGAAGTTCACTTATCTAACCCAAAAGCGCGTGAGGAATTCAGGCATCTTTCCGTTATTTCGAGCGTTGCGACAGGGAGTATTTCGGGTTTTGGACCGCAATCTTACATTCTGGCGCTGGAGGCCATGAAGAAGCTGATGAAAATATAGAGTGAAAAGGGAGGGTATCCTTACCTCCTGCTAAGTACTTCTGCCGATTCAACATAGGAATGGATTTCTCGTGGCAACTACAAACGATTTAAAGAACGGTATGACTTTAGATATCGAAGGCCAGCTATGGAATGTGGTGGAGTTTCAGCATGTAAAGCCAGGTAAAGGACCGGCTTTCGTGCGAACAAAACTTAAATCTGTTATGTCCGGCAAAGTGATTGATCGCACCCTTAACGCAGGCGTGAAAATCGAAGTAGCTATCTTGGAAAAAAGAGAGATGCAGTATCTCTACCGTGATGGCGAAGATTTTGTTTTTATGGATTCTAAGACATATGACCAAATGATGATTTCTACCGCCACAGTAGGCGATGCTGCGAACTACATGTTAGAGAACACCGATGCAATTGTTGCTGTGCATGAAGGTAACCCTTTGTATATCGAATTAGCTGCATCAGTCCCATTAACTATTACTTACACCGAGCCAGGCCTGCAAGGCGATCGCTCATCGGGTGGCACCAAACCAGCGACGCTCGAAACGGGAATCGAAATTCAAGTTCCACTATTCATCAAACAAGATGAAAAGGTGCTTGTTGATACTCGTGACGGTTCTTATCTCGGCCGCGCAAACTAGTGTCCGCTAGAGGTAAAGCTCGCAAGCAGGCTCTCGATATCCTCTTCGAAACAGATATCCGTGGAACCTCTCCGATGACAATTCTCGATACTCGAGTGTCAAATGAAACAGATCCTGATTTTCCTGCCATTCGTTCCTTCGCTGCGGAGTTGATTTCAGGAGTTTCTGAACACCGGAGAAAGATTGACGAGTTGATTGCCACTTATGCAAAAGGTTGGGATATGGATCGACTCCCGACCGTTGATCGAAACATACTGCGTTTAGCAATATTTGAAATTCTTTGGAATGAAGCAGTTCCAGATGCTGTTGCGATTGATGAAGCTTTGAATTTGGCGAAAGAGCTTTCCACCGATGAATCGGCTGGGTACATTCACGGCGTTCTAGGGCGCATTTCTTCTATCAAAGGCGATTTAGCCCTTTAATCGCTGGTAATGAGTAATCGGTTGTTCTGCAACCAGCGGAGCGTTTCTTCATCGCTCATGCCCACAATGAGTGCAATGTTGGAGAGATCGCTCTTTCTGAGGGAGAGAATTTCTCCATTCCAATCCATGCGCCGCTGAGTGATGGCTTTCAGATAGGAGATGAGTGCGTAATTTGCGGCCACTGTTGGCGCTAATCTAGCCGCGCTGCGCAAATCAATTACCAGGAGTACCTCTGTGAGACTTTCTTCGTTAGCGCTAGGAACATCCTGGAAAAGTTGCGTCACGGGGAGGTCGTAAAAGGTAGCTAGTTCGATGGCTTTCTTAACGCTCACAGATCGGTCGCCTCGTTCATAAGAGCCTAGGACGATAGCTTTGATTGCACCTTTACTTTCGCGTTCGACATCCTGCAAGGTCCATTTTCGTGCCCGACGTATCGACCGCAATCTTTGGGCTACATATGCGCTATCTGGTTGGTTGAAGAATTTCGTGGTTTCTGACATTTTCGCAGGATAGAGAGAAACGCCATCCACCTGAGAGAGTTCTCCACAAGGATCCCTGCTAGTATCGCCACTGAAAATCCTTTAAGACCCGTCCTGCGAGGCGGGGAAGGAGCTTTAATGAGCGTAGCCCTGCCTGCCGCGGATATCACGCGAGCCCTCATGCGCATTTCCCATGAGATTCTAGAACGCAATAGTGGTTCACAGTCCCTAGTTCTCCTTGGAATCCCCACTCGAGGCGTCCATCTAGCCCAGAGGATTGCCAGCAATATTGCCACCATTGAATCAGCGACTGTTCCCCTAGGGACTCTAGATATTACTTTGCATCGCGATGACCTGCGAATGCAACCTCCACGAGCGTTGATGCCGACCAATATCCCTTCTGTGGGCATTGATGGACGGGATGTAGTTTTGATTGACGATGTTCTCTTTTCTGGACGAACTATCCGTGCCGCATTGGATGCACTGGGAGAAATTGGCCGTCCTAAAAGTGTTCAATTAGCAGTACTAGTTGATCGTGGACATCGACAACTTCCCATACGTCCTGATTTCGTTGGTAAGAACCTTCCCACATCGCTCACACAATCCATAAAGGTTCATCTCATGGAGATGGATGGTTGCGATGAAGTTCTGCTCGAATCTCAAGGTGGCGCCTCATGAAGCACCTACTTTCCATCGCCGATCTAACTCCCACGTCAGCGATGAGTATCTTGGATACAGCACAAGAGATGTCGCGTGTTTCTGCCAGCTCCGTCAAGAAACTACCCACTTTGCGTGGTCGTACTATCGTCAATCTTTTCCTGGAAGATTCCACACGTACACGAATCTCTTTTGAAGCTGCAGCGAAGCGACTTTCTGCCGACGTTATCAATTTTTCTGCTAAAGGTTCGAGTGTGAGTAAAGGTGAATCACTCAAGGACACAGCTCAAACCTTGCAAGCCATGGGCGCTGATGCGGTAATTATCCGCCACAGCGCATCTGGGGCTGCTCAGTGGTTAGCCGATTCCGAATGGATGTCAGGCTCAGTTATTAATGCTGGAGATGGAACGCATGAACATCCTACGCAAGCGCTGTTAGATGCTTTCACGATTCGAAAACATTTAGGTGGAGGTACCGGAGATTTGCGTGGGCTCCAAGTTGCAATTGTCGGAGACATTCTTCATTCCCGTGTCGCTCGCTCTAATGTTCAGCTTTTAACGCTCTTAGGGGCGCAAGTAATTTTGGTCGCACCGCCAACCTTACTTCCAGTGGGAGTAGAAAGTTGGCCGGTCCAGATTTCTTATGATTTGGATGCGGTTTTGCCAATCGTAGATGCTGTGATGATGTTGCGAGTTCAGTTAGAGCGAATGAATGATTTCTTCTTTCCGAACCCACGTGAGTATTCGCACTTCTTTGGTCTTAATCGAGACCGCTTACGAACACTTAAAAGTGGCGCGATTATCATGCACCCGGGTCCAATGAATCGCGGACTTGAAATCACAGCTGATTGTGCCGACAGCGCTCGGTCAGTAATCGTTGAACAGGTAACTAATGGCGTAAGCGTGCGAATGGCTGTTCTTTACCTGTTATTGGCTGGTCTACAAGAGGAAGAACCATCGGTGAATTCATGAGCAATTATTTAATCAAAGGTGGAGCCCTTGCCGATGGATCTAAGCGCGATCTATATATCGCCGATGGTCTGATCGTAGAAAAGGGGAGCGCCATAACCCATCCTGCAATCGCTTCGGCAATTGTTATAGATGCATCTAATTCTCTGGTTTTACCGGGTTTCGTGGATCTACATACTCATTTGCGCGAACCCGGTCGTGAAGATACTGAAACAGTTCTTTCGGGTTCCCGCAGTGGCGCTGCAGGAGGTTTTACAGCGCTATCGGCGATGGCAAACACATCCCCTGTAGCCGATACGGCAGGAGTGGTCGAACAAGTATTCAGATTAGGCCAAGAAGCTGGACTGTGCGATGTATTTCCCATAGGTGCAGTTACTCAAGGTTTGCTAGGGAAAAGTTTGTCCGAGATCGGAGCTATGGCTCAATCAGCAGCGCGCGTAAGAGTTTTTAGCGATGACGGAAATTGCGTCGCTGACCCCATGGTCATGAGACGCGCATTGGAGTACATCAAACAATTTGATGGAGTGATCGCTCAGCATGCGCAAGATCCCGATCTTACGCAAGGCGCCCAGATGAATGAAGGAATAGTTTCTTCGCGTTTAGGTTTGCGAGGATGGCCGGCAGTGGCAGAAGAAGCGATAATCGCGCGCGATGTACTTCTTGCCGATCACGTTCAATCTCGGATTCATATTTGTCATCTCACTACCGCTGGTGGAGTAGAGATTGTTCGCTGGGCAAAAGCTCGCGGAATTCAAGTGACTGCAGAGGTTACGCCACACCATTTGCTTCTCACTGATGATGAAGCGATTTCTTATAATCCGGTGTACAAAGTAAATCCACCTTTGCGTACGCAAGCAGATGTAATGGCGTTACGCGAAGGCTTAGCCGATGGCACGATCGATATAGTTTCCACCGATCATGCGCCACATCCCACTGAATCAAAAGAGTGCGAATGGCAAGAGGCGGCGTTTGGCATGATCGGATTAGAAACTGCATTCTCAATTGTCCAAGCAACGATGATTGATAGTGGGCTTATGACGTGGACTGATTTAGTTAACCGTATGTCAATAGCCCCAGCAAAAATTGGTAAATATGAGAAGCAAGGTTTGGATTTAATGGTGGGAAGTCCAGCCAATCTCACCATCGTTAACCCTTCGCTGTCATGGCGGGTAGATCGTGATTTGGTTAAGTCTCGCAGTCGCAATACCCCTTTTCATGGGCTCGAACTACCCGGGGTTGTTATTGCAACAATGTTCAATGGAAACGTGACACATGGCTAGTGCATATTTGGTTTTGGATGATGGTCGAATATTCGAAGGGGAAAGTTGGGGCGCTTCCGGAGAGACTTTCGGTGAGGCGGTTTTCGCGACAGGAATGACTGGTTATCAGGAAACTTTGACGGATCCTTCGTATCATAAACAGGTTGTGGTGATGACGGCGCCACATATCGGAAATACTGGCGTGAATCCACACGATCATGAATCTGAGAAGATCTGGGTATCTGGTTTCGTAGTCCGTAACCCATCCCCGGTTACTAGTAATTGGCGTAGTACAGGTTCCCTCGAAGAATGGTTAATTGAAGAAGGAATCGTATGTATTCAGGGAGTAGATACACGAGCCATTACGCGCCACCTAAGGGACCGCGGTTCGATGCGTGTTGGTATATTTTCTGGTCTAGAAATGACCCGCGAAGAGATGGTAATCGCTGTACGTAAGAGCCCCACGATGGTGGGCGCAAATTTAGTGGCTGATGTATCGACTAAATCGCCTTATGTGGTTCCGGCAATCGGTGAAAAGCGTTTTACTGTTGTCGCGTTAGATCTAGGAATCAAAGCAGCAACTCCTCGTGCATTGAGCGAACGAGGAGTTGAAGTTCACGTTCTTCCTTACAATTCGAGCTTTGAAGAGATCAAATCATATTCACCAGATGGTGTTTTTCTCTCCAACGGTCCAGGTGATCCGGCTTCGATGGATAAAACTGTAGAAATCGTTCGAGAAATTCTGGGAGCAGAGATTCCTATATTTGGCATTTGTTTCGGGCACCAAATCCTAGGTAGAGCTTTAGGTTTTTCAACATATAAGTTGCAATTTGGCCATCGTGGAATCAACCAACCCGTGATTGACCGTTCGACGGGCAAAGTTGAAATTACCGCGCATAATCATGGCTTTGCATTGCAAGCGCCAACCGAAGGTACTTTCACGACGGTATATGGGCCTGGGGAAGTCACTCACCTTTCTCTCAATGATGGAGTTGTTGAAGGTTTGGCGCTATTAGAAAGGCCAGCGTTCAGCGTTCAATATCACCCTGAAGCTGCAGCTGGCCCTCACGATGCGTCCTATCTATTTGATCGTTTCATTGATTTGATGGCCGGTCAGTGGGTGATTCTCTGATGCCTAGAGACCTGAGTATCAATAGTGTTTTAGTGATTGGAAGCGGGCCAATTGTCATTGGCCAAGCTTGTGAATTTGATTATTCCGGTACCCAGGCGTGCCGTGTTCTTCGTGAAGAGGGCATTAGGGTAATTCTTGTTAATTCGAATCCAGCAACAATAATGACCGATCCAGAATTTGCCGATGCTACTTATATAGAACCCATCACTCCTGAGTTCTTGGAGCGCGTGATAGAACGAGAGCGACCAGATGCTGTGCTGGCAACTTTGGGTGGACAGACGGCTTTAAATGCGGCAATAGGATTATTCGAAAAAGGCACCTTGGCGCGTTTTAACGTACGTCTTATCGGTGCCGATGTTGAAGCTATCAAACGTGGCGAAAACCGCGAACTCTTCCGTGCAATCGTTGCAAAAGTTGGCGGTGAGTCCGCGCAATCTATTATTTGTCATACTCTGGAAGAGTGCGTCACTGGTGCACAATCTCTCCAATATCCCGTCGTGGTTCGACCCTCCTTCACGATGGGAGGCCTTGGTTCCGGGATTGCTTACAACGAATCCGAACTTCGCCAGATTGCTGGCGCTGGATTGAGTTACAGCCCTACTTCTGAAATTTTGCTCGAAGAATCAATTATTGGTTGGAAGGAATTTGAACTCGAAGTAATGCGAGACCACAAAGATAACGTGGTAATAGTTTGTAGTATCGAAAACATCGATCCAATGGGCGTGCATACGGGCGATTCCATCACTGTTGCACCTGCGATGACTTTGACTGATGTTGAATTTCAGAAGCTGCGCAATCTTTCTTTGGATATCATTCGAGAAGTGGGTGTTGATACCGGCGGGTGCAATATTCAATTTGCAATAAATCCACTCAACGGGCGAATTATTGTCATTGAAATGAATCCTAGAGTGTCGCGCTCAAGTGCCTTGGCTTCAAAAGCGACAGGTTTTCCAATCGCGAAAATTGCAACCAAATTGGCAATTGGCTATACGCTAGATGAAATTCAGAACGATATTACTAAACTCACGCCAGCTTCTTTCGAACCTACATTGGATTATGTTGTTGTCAAGGTTCCACGTTTCGCTTTTGAGAAATTTCCAGACGCTGATCCTAGGTTAACGACGACGATGAAGAGTGTCGGAGAGGCCATGGCTATCGGCCGTTCGTTCCCTGAGGCGTTGCAGAAAGCTTTACGTTCATTAGAAAGAGCTAATGCTCCCTTCGCATTCCCTCAGGAGCGTTCCGAATCAATCAAAATGGCGCTTCTATCTTCAATGCAAATTCCTACAGAGTATCGACTGAAGGAGGTGCAACAAGCCCTTTGGTTGGGCGCATCAATTGAAGAGGTGTATGAAGCAACAAAGATTGATAGATGGTTCCTTGAGCAGATCGAAAGTATCAATGATTATGCACGTGAACTTTCTAACTGTGGTGAAGTTACCGATCTAGTTCTTCGCAAGGCCAAGACTCATGGTTTCTCGGACGCACAAATCGCCTCTTTACGGGGAAGCTCTGAAGTTGAAATCCGCAAACAACGACATCTTGCAGATATTCGACCTGTATTCAAAACAGTAGATACATGTGCAGCGGAATTTGCGGCTTTTACACCTTATTACTACTCGAGTTATGAGGATGAGACCGAAGTAGTTGCACGGACAAAACCAGCCGTGATCATCCTTGGTAGTGGGCCGAACAGAATTGGTCAAGGAATAGAATTTGATTATTCGTGCGTTCATGCCTCTTTCGAACTGCGCAAACATGGTTTTGAAACGGTAATGATCAATTGCAATCCCGAGACAGTGTCGACAGATTACGACACTAGCGATCGTTTATATTTTGAACCGCTGTCGTTGGAAGATGTTCTAGAAGTGATACATGCTGAAACCTTGGCTGGTCCTGTATTAGGAGTAATCACTCAACTGGGCGGACAAACACCGTTAGGTTTGGCGGCGGCGCTCAAAGAAGCAGGAGTAACGATTCTAGGAACAAGCCCTGAAGCGATAAATCTTGCTGAAGAACGTGGAGCATTCGGTAACATTTTGTTGGAACAAGGTTTAACTGCACCCGAATTTGGTATGGCTTCTTCTCAGCAAGAGGCTCTTTTGATTGCACAAAGAATTGGTTATCCGGTCCTCGTTCGTCCATCCTTTGTTCTTGGTGGACGTGGCATGGAGATTGTTTACGATGATGCTTCATTAGGTGGATTCATTAGTCGTGCTACCGATATCACTCCCGATCATCCAGTTCTTGTAGACCGCTTCTTAGATTCGGCGATCGAAATAGATGTTGATGCGCTCTATGACGGGCACGAGCTCTACATGGGTGGAGTTATGGAGCATATTGAAGAGGCAGGAATTCATTCCGGCGATAGTGCATGCGTTCTGCCTTCGATGACTTTATCGACCGTTCAGTTATCAGAGATTCGGAAAGCGACTCATAAGATCGCTCAAAGTGTTGGCGTAAGGGGATTGATTAATATTCAATTTGCCATGGCGGAGCAAATTCTTTATGTCTTAGAAGCTAATCCACGTGCTTCACGAACGGTTCCATTTGTGAGTAAAGCTACCGGCGTCTCACTTGCCAAAGCAGCAGCTCGAATTTCACTGGGGGTATCTATCGCAGAGCTTCGTGTGGATGCAACGCTGCCAGCTTCCGGTGACGGGGTCGCGCGTGGTGTTTCCGTGAAGGAAGCGGTCCTGCCCTGGAATCGTTTCCGCAGAAGTGATGGGCGTGGTGTAGATGCAGTGTTGGGGCCGGAAATGCGTTCTACTGGTGAAGTGATGGGGATAGCTGACACCTTCGGTGAAAGTTATGCAAAGAGTCAAATCAGTGCTTTTGGCCCACTACCTGCGGCTGGTCGCACCTTTATTTCACTTGCGGATAAAGATAAAGAGAATGGTGTGGCTGGGGCTCGTGCGCTGATCGAATTGGGCTTTGCACTTGTAGCCACTGTTGGTACGGCGAAATTTCTGCAAGAACACGATGTTCCGTGCTCTTTAGTACGCAAGAACTCCGAAGGGGTGGGTCCTTTCGGTGAAAAAACCATCGTTGATTTCATTAATTCTGGAAGTATTGACCTCGTGATTAACACTCCTGTGGGTCGTGGTACTAGACAAGATGGATGGCTGATACGAACAGCAGCGGTCCAGAAATCTGTTCCGTGTATTACAACAACAGCTGGGTTTAACGCCGCTGTTGCGGGTATTCGCGCCCTACAACAAGGGGAACTCACAGTTAAACCATTGCAAGAATGGTTGCGTTAATCATGGGTCAAATTAACCGTCACGCAGAGCAGGTAACGGCCACTGTATTAAGTAATAAAAGGGTTGGCCAATACCATCAAATACTTCTCAATGTGGGAGAAGTCGTTAAGCATTGCAAGCCAGGTAATTTTGTTGCCATAAATGTTGGAGGTCCGTCGTCGGCTATGGTACTTCGGCGAGCATTCGCAATCTCTCGTATTTCAGACAGAGGCGAATATGGCGGAACAATGGAACTGATTGTTGCGCCACATGGTTCTGGTAGTAAATGGTTGATTTCTCAACCAGAGGGCGCACATATAGATCTGGTGGCGCCGTTAGGGACACCTTTTGGTATTCCCACAAATCCAGTTCGCGCGTTACTTATTGGCGGAGGATATGGTTCTGCGCCCCTTTTTGGTTTAGCTGAACTTCTTAAATCAAGAGGATGCAGGGTAGATATGATTTTAGGAGCAAGCGCCGCTGCGAAGATTTATGCTCCGCTAGAAGGCAAGCGCTCTGTAAGTTCGCTCAAAATTTACACCGAAGATGGAAGCACTGGAATTATGGGACGGGTTACCGATCCCTTGGAACAGCTGATCGCAGATGGCGAAGTAGATGTTATTTACTCATGTGGCCCGATGGGGATGTTGGCCGCTATCTCCACCATTGCAAAGAGAAACGAGATAGTTCATCAATGCGCGGTTGAAGAATCTATGGCTTGCGGTATCGGCATATGTATGACCTGCGTGTTGCCCATCAAAGGCGGCGATGGAAATATCACAATGGTGCGGTCATGCATTGACGGCCCCGTGATGGACGGTGAACTAGTTCTTTGGGACCAGGTAGGGCAGCCGCAATGAGCGTTGAATTGGATTTCTCCACGAGTTTTGGAAATGCATGGTTCCCGCTTCCCGTTTTCACGGCGAGCGGTTGCGCGAGTTCTGGACGAGAGCTTTCTCAATTCTTTCCGCTCAATGAAATTGGCGGCGTGGTAACAAAATCCATCATGATCAAACCTCGTTTAGGGCGTCCAACGCCGCGGATGGCTGAAACTCCTAGCGGAATGCTGAATTCAATAGGTTTGCAAGGACCCGGTATTGATGCCTTCCTTGCCAACGATATTCCTTGGCTTGTATCCACTGGGGCTCGAGTTATCGTTTCCATCGCAGGTGAAACTGTTGAGGAGTATGCGGTCTTGGCAAGAAAGCTTCGTTCCGTGACTGGTTTATCGGCAGTTGAAGTAAATATCTCATGTCCCAATGTTGAAAATCGCGGCCAAGTTTTTGCTTGTCACCCTGAATCTGCCCGCGCCGTTATTGAAGGTGTGCGTCGAACTCTAGGTGGAGATTTACCTATCATCGCGAAACTTTCGCCCGATGTAACAGATATTGCTGCCATCGCACGCGAAGTTGTTGACGCCGGAGCAGATGGTTTGGCTTTAATCAACACCCTTTTGGGAATGGTGATCAACACATCAACGATGAGACCGCATCTCGGCGGGAAAACTGGAGGACTCTCAGGTCCTGCAATACGACCAGTTGCTGTTCGCGCTATCTATCAAGTACATGAAGCCTTACCGCATATCCCGATTCTAGGAATGGGGGGAGTCCGAAACGGCTCTGATGCTTTTGAAATGGTTCTTGCAGGAGCAAGCGGGATTTCTGTCGGCACTGCATCATTTTCCGATCCCTTGGCTACAGTACGGATTCAGAGGGAGTTGGCTCAACTTCTCGTTGAAAAGGGATTTACCTCTTTGCGTCAGGCGATTGGTTTCGCTCACAGAGATGATGAGGTGAACGGTGAATAATCCAAGAATTATTTTGGCCGTGGATACACCTGATCTAGACATGGCGCGTAATTGGATTGAAACGACAAGTGAATATATTGCCGCATACAAATTGGGTTTAGAGTTCTTTTTGAAATTTGGACCTGAAGGAGTCAGGAAGATACGCGAGATTTCCGGTGCTGATCTATTTCTGGATCTAAAATTGCATGACATACCGAATACTGTTGCATCTGCGGTTGCTCAGGTGACCGATCTCGCGCCTAGATTTCTCACTGTTCATGCTTCGGGAGGAAGTGCGATGATTTCTGCAGCCGTTGAAAACGCCCCTCTTGTAGAGATAACTGCGGTGACGGTTTTAACCTCTCTTAGTGATAGCGAAATTGGGGAAATAGGATTTGCAGGTCGCGCGCTAGATACTGCAACAAATATGGCGAAATTGGCTGTTAAAGCAGGTGCGGCAGCAATAGTTTGTTCCCCGTTAGAAGTGGTCGCGATACGAGAAGCCGTTGGTCCTGGTATCTCGATTATTACTCCTGGAGTCCGACCTGCCGACCATGGCGTTTCTGATGACCAAGCGCGCACAATGACACCGGAAGCCGCTGTGGCTCTTGGAGCCTCTTATGTAGTTATCGGACGCCCCATTACAGGTTTATGGAAGCAAGGCGCTTCGGCAATGGCCAAGAAGGCATCTGAGATATCCGAGCAGATTAATAAGAATCTCTAGTTAACGATAGATTAGAGAAATGGCGAATCCTCCGATTTTGACCCCGGAGCAAAGGGCAGTGGCCTTGCGCAAAGCTGCGTTATCTCGCAAGAGTCGGGCTGCAGTTAAAGCTCGAGTAAAAAACAATGAGATCACAATTGACGATGTTCTCGCTCTGGCTAAAAGCGATCCTTTCATTGCAAAAATGAAAGTGAGCGAACTGCTCGAATCAATACCAGGGGTGGGCAAAATCCGTGCTGCAGGCATGATGGAAAGATTCGGAATTTCTGCAACACGTAGAATTCAAGGCTTAGGAGTTAAGCAAACCGCAGATTTAGTTACAGAATTTGCGGGAAAGTCAGAACCTCTTTCTCGCGGCAAACTTATAGTTTTATCAGGACCGGGTGGTGTGGGTAAAAGCACCGTTGCTATCCGCCTTCGTGAAGTGTCAGATTTCTGGGTATCCGTTTCAGCCACTACTCGCTCGCCACGAGTCGGTGAGATAGAGGGCGTTGATTATTATTTTTTTTCTGATGAACGTTTCGACCAAGGGATTTCAACTGATGAATTCTTAGAATGGGCATCTTTTGCTGGAGCCCGTTACGGCACCCCTCGCAAGGGGGTTGAAGAAGCTCTTGTTCAAGGCAGAAATGTACTTTTGGAGATTGAGGTCGAAGGAGCTTTCCAAGTGAAAGCTCACAGTAAAGAAGCAATTTTGGTCTTCCTTCAACCGCCAAGTTGGGAACATCTGGTTGCTCGTTTAGAGGCCAGGGGCTCAGATACTCCTGAAAGGCGAGCACATCGCCTGGAATTGGCTCAAAATGAGATGGCTGCTGCCAAGGAGTTCGATCTGGTGTTCGTAAATGATGAGGTCGAGAACGTTGTCGCGCGGCTGGTATCCTTGGCCACTCACTAGGAGGCTTAATGGACGGCATTACCAATCCACCGATAGACGAACTTCTCGATAAGAGCGGTTCCAAGTACAGCCTTGTCTTGTACGCAGCAAAGCGAGCTCGTCAGATCAACGCTTACTACTCGCAATTGGGTGAAGGTCTTTTGGAATATGTAGGACCGCTGGTTGAAACGCATGTACATGAGAAACCTTTGTCGATTGCACTTCGTGAAATCAACGAAGGCCTTCTTACGATTGAAAACCTCGAACCTACTGCGTAGTTACCGTTCTGCACCCACGCATTTCGTAAAAGAGAACCTCTATGTCTGAGCCCAAAAAAGAATTAGTTCTAGGCGTTGGTGCTGGGATTGCGGCATATAAAGCATGTGATCTCCTGCGTCGTTTACAAGACTTTGGTTTCGGTGTCACCGTTGTCCCTACCCCTTCTTCTCTTAATTTCGTTGGCAAAACAACATGGGAAGCGCTCTCTGGCCGCCAAGTGAATACCCAAGTGTGGGAAGACGTTCCCAACGTCGCACATATTGCATTAGCTGATAGATCTGATTATCTTTTGGTAGCGCCGGCGACTGCAGATCTCATTGCACGAATAGCTCACGGTCGAGCAGATGATCTATTGACAAATGTAGTTCTGGCTACTCAAGCGCCGATTTTCATTGTCCCTGCGATGCATCCACAAATGTGGCTTAACGCGGCAACGATTGCGAATGTAGAACTTTTACGTGCACGGGGTATAACCGTGATGGAACCTCACGTAGGTAGATTGACCGGGTCAGATAGCGGCATCGGTAGGTTCCCGGATACAGAATCCATAATTATCGCGTTTAAAGCATCTATCGGACCTTCTCAAGATCTCTTAGGGAAACGTATCTTGATCACAGCTGGAGGAACTAGAGAAGAGATTGATCCCGTCCGCTACATTGGAAATCGTTCTTCGGGCAAGCAAGGTTATGCCTTGGCAGCCGCTGCTATATCTAGGGGAGCGCGCGTTCAACTTATTGCTGCAAATACCCATTTGCCAGATGTTGCAGGTGCGGAAATTATTAAAGTGGGGAGTACCGCGCAGATGCATACCGCGCTAGAAGCAGCGTTCGCAGAATGCGATGCGTTGATTATGTGCGCAGCGGTTGCGGATGCAAGGCCATTGCAAAGTAGTGCTCATAAGATTAAGAGCAAAAGTTTTGAGAAGATTGAACTTACGCCTAATGAAGATTTATTGGCATCGGTGGCCCATCAAAGACGAAGTGGTCAAATATTGGTTGGATTTGCAGCCGAAACAGAGGATGGGTTTGCCAACGCGCAAAGAAAGATTGAAACTAAGGGTATAGATTTGATTTACGTCAATGATGTATCCGGGGGCGCCATCTTCAATTCAGAGTTAACTCATGGTTGGATCATCGACAAGGATGGCTATTCCAAGGAAATTGCCGAAACCACCAAAGACACGCTTGCTAATGAATTACTCGATATGGTCTCTCATCGGTTAGGTTTACCCAATGTCTAAACGCCTATTTACATCTGAATCCGTTACTGAAGGTCATCCAGACAAGATTGCTGACCAAATTTCGGATGCGATTTTGGATTCACTTCTGTCACAAGACCCTACGAGCCGTGTAGCTGTTGAAACGCTCATCACGACGGGTCAAGTGCATGTAGCGGGTGAAGTTACCACCGAGGGATATGCCGATGTAATGGGTATCGTGAGAGACACGGTTTTGGGGATTGGTTACGATTCCTCCGAAAAAGGATTTGACGGTAATACATGCGGAGTATCAATTTCGGTAGGACAGCAATCCCAGGATATCGCTCAAGGCGTTGATGATGCTTATGAGAATCGTGTCTCATCGTCAGGCGATCCTCTAGATTTGCAAGGAGCCGGCGATCAAGGGTTGATGTTTGGTTATGCATGTAACGACACAAAAGAATTGATGCCGCTACCTATTTGGTTAGCCCACAAACTTGCTCAACAACTTTCGTTAGTGCGCAAGAATGGCCAACTCCCATATCTACGCCCAGATGGGAAAACGCAAGTAACAATCGAATACGACGGTGATCGAGCAATAGCGCTCAACACAGTCGTAATTTCGAGCCAGCATTCTGAAGAAGTTGATGTAATTGGTCAACTTACTTCCGAAATCATTGCTCAGGTAATCGACCCAATTCTCGCGCAAGTAGATTTGCCACGTAGAGATCTAAAGATTCTTATTAACCCCACGGGGCGCTTTGTAATCGGCGGACCTATGGGAGATGCAGGTTTAACTGGCCGCAAAATCATTGTTGACACTTATGGCGGAATGGCCCGCCATGGTGGAGGTGCATTCAGTGGTAAGGATCCTTCAAAAGTTGATCGTTCGGCAGCATATGCAATGCGCTGGGTGGCCAAAAATGTGGTCGCGGCAGGATTAGCTAATCGCTGCGAAGTTCAAGTTGCCTATGCGATTGGTAAAGCTCAACCTGTCGGACTCTTCGTTGAAACTTTCGGTACAGAAACAGCTCCAATAGCCAAGATTCAAGACGCAGTTCTCGCAACATTTGATTTACGTCCGGCTGCAATTATTCGTGATTTGGATTTATTGAGACCGATTTATTCTCTCACTAGCGCCTATGGTCACTTTGGTCGCGAGTTGCCTGAGTTCACGTGGGAAGCAGTTAATCGCGTGGATGAACTGCGCGCCGCGATCTCTTAGGTAGGTGCGCGTGGCTATCCCACGCCCGCTCAAGCTCCGTTCCCAAGTTGGAAAAAGAGCGGCGCTAGAAGTAGCTAAATCTCTTCCTGTCGCACGCGTATTGGTGGATACAGGGGTTTACCATCTTGACGAGCCCTTCGACTACCTAGTTCCGGAAATATTCTCAGATGAAGTGCAGATTGGGATTCGGGTAGAAGTTGAATTCGGTTCAACAATGCACGAAGGAATCGTTGTAGAACGCGTAGCAACCTCCGAAAATCAAGGTAAATTGAAAGAGATAGGAAGAGTCCTTTCAAAGCATCCGATTGCAACGCAGGCGAGCTTGGATCTCTTTACCTCTGTCGCGCAACGTTGGGGATGCTCGCCTTACGATGTAGTCAGGGGTGCGATTCCCCCCTCATTAGTGTCGGTGGACAAAGAAGCGCTTCATGCTCCTACCAGCGCAGAGTACACAATTGATGAAAGCGCTCTGCCTAAAGAATTGCGCGCAACGAGCGTTCGTGGATATTGGTCAATTCCTCCGCACCAAAACAAGAGTCTTCTTCTTGCAAATTTAGCGGCTTCTCGATCCTTGCTCGGGCAGGTGTTGCTTATAGTTAATGATGAAGCAGAGCTGATATCGGTCTTGCGATTTCTTACAGAGATTCTTCCTAACGGAGTTTGTGTACGGCTTGATGGGTCACTGCCCCGCGCAGATCGATATCGAAATTTTCTCACAATGGTTTCGGGTGCAGCGCAGATTGGTGTGGGGTTGCGAGGCGCTGTTTTCACGCCACTTGCGAAAGGTTCGACAGTTATCCTCGCGGATGAAAGTTCTCCAGATTATTACGAGGCAAGATCCCCAGGGTGGAACGCTCGAGATGTGTCAATATTGCGAGCCCAAAACGAGGAAGTAAATCTTATTTTCGTTGGATTTGCGCCATCTTTGGAAGTTTCTAGACTCATAGATATTGGTTGGCTCAACCTTCTACTCTCATCCCGGAAAATGAATGTAGTTGCTGATGTACAAGACCGCGGCGAACTCCTCTCCTCTAACGCCTTCTCTCTTGTTCGCAAATCATTGAAAAGCGGAAGTGTGCTCTTTTTGGTGCCCGCCAAAGGGTATGCCAATGCCTTACGTTGCGCGAAATGTCGGAACGTTGGTTTATGTTCATGTGGCGGAGCTTTATTACAGGTTGGATCGAACTCACCACCCGCATGCTCTATATGCCAGAAAAGATTCCCGCAATGGGTATGCCAGGAGTGCAATGGTGGCGCAATATACGTACTTGCAAAAGGTAGTGATCGCTTCGCCGAGGAGATTGGGCGATCTTTTCCCGGCTATCCGATTGTTAACTCATCAGGTGAAAACATTAAGAGAGAGTACGCAGGTCCGAATGCGCTTGTAATTGCGACACCAGGTGGCGAACCTTACATTGAAGGGGGATACGCGGCGGTTTTCTTGCTTGAGGGGTTGAGGTTTTTCGGCCAAGGTGATGTGCGCGCGGTTGAACGAGTGACTAACCAATTTTTCTCATCGGCATCTCTGGTTTCAGTCTCTGGCATGATTTTTGTTTCTCTCGAAAATTCACATCCGATCGTTAATTCTCTGACCCGATGGAATCCTGCTCCACAATTGCGTCGAGAACTTCAATCTCGACAGGAAATCGGATTGCCTCCGTATTTTCGATTTGTTCTGATTGAAGGAATACATAGTGAGATTGCGCAGATGCAGCGTGGTTTAGTTCAGGCTTTGGCCGAAGAACGAATCCCTCCAAGTACTCGCATCTTGGAACCATTTAAGGTCAATGTAACAAAATCTAGAATTGTTCTTTCAGCTCCAGTTCTTGAAGCAGAGGAATTGATTGATTTCCTTCATGAGATACAGAAGCGGCGGGTTCTTTCGCGTAAAGAGAAGCTTATTATCAAGATTGATCCCTATTCTTTGCTCTAGTTGGTAGACTCCGCCAATGCCTATTCAACCTATTAGACTCTTCGGCGATCCAGTCCTCCTGACTCCTGCTGCAGCAGTTGTTGATTTTGATAAAGAATTGCGAACATTGGTTGCGGATTTGATCGACACTATGCATGATGCTCCGGGCGCAGGACTTGCGGCCCCGCAGATAGGCGTTGGTTTGCGAGTTTTCGTATGGGATATTGACGAAACATTGGGTCATTTAATTAATCCTTCTTTGGATTTGAGTGATGAAATGCAAGAGGGCGAAGAGGGATGCTTGTCGTTTCCCGCCCTATCGTATGAAACACCTCGTTCATTTCGAGCAATTGCAAAAGGTTGGAACATGCATGGAGAACCGATCACGGTGGAAGGCACTGAGCTTCTAGCCCGTGCGTTACAGCATGAGACTGATCATCTTGATGGCATACTATTTATCGATCGTTTAAGTGCTGAAGATCGTAAGTTGGCGATGAAAGAGATTCGTGAATCTGAATGGTTTGGATTAGCCAAGGAAATTGGTTCAGAACCTACAATCAAAGTTTCTCCACATAGCATTTTAGGTTCCGGTCTTTGATGCGGATTGCGGTTGCCGCAACTCCAGCGATAGCGATACCTACGCTAGAAGCACTGCTCACAAGCGGCCATCACATAGCAATAGTTGTCACCCAGCCAGGCAAACCTGCCGGGAGAGGACTTTCTGCTAGGAAATCGCCAGTAGCCCTATGGGCGCAAGAGAAGGGAATTGTATGTATCGAACCTCTATCCGTTTCAGAATTGGTTGAACCCTTTAAAGAGATTGATTTGGTAGTTACTCTGGCTTACGGAGTTCTTATTCCGCTAGAAATTCTAACAATCCCAAAATTTGGCTTCCTCAATATCCATTTCTCTCTCTTGCCGGCCTGGCGTGGTGCAGCTCCAGTTCAACGAGCGATATTGAATGGAGATAAAGTTTCAGGGATTTCGATCTTCAAACTTGATCCGGGAATGGATACAGGCCCTGTATATCTACGTAGAGAATATGCATTAGATTCAAAGATGAATGCCGAAGAAGTGCTTGCTGAACTTTCCCTGCTGGCTCCGAGTGCGTTGCTTGAAACGATTGATATGGTTTCCGCCGGTGTGGAACCGATTGCACAAAGTACTTCTGGAGTTTCGTTAGCACCTAAAGTTCGCAAAAATGAAGCACGGATTGATTGGAGTAAATCTGCACAGGAGATTGATCGATTAGTGAGAGCTTTCACGCCCAATCCCGGCGCGTGGAGTATGTGGCGACAGTGGCCGATTGTTATCACCCGAGCGCAAGAGGTTTCTTTCGATGGCAGCTTGGCGCAGGGAAGGCTCGAGGTAGTTGATCGTAAATTGTATGTAGGTACGGGCTCTGGCGCGTTGCAGATTCTTTCGCTCCTTCCAGCGGGTAAACGTAATTTATCTTCGGCTGACTGGGTTAATGGGGCACGTTTGATTGATGGTGATTGTTTTGTCTGAACGTCCGAAATCTGGCGCAAAGAGTTTTCGATCTCCCAGACCGGATGCGCCGCGTTTATTAGCATATTCCGTTTTTTCGCAAGTCAATCGCGAAGGAGCGTTCGCCAACCTAACTTTACCAAAAGCATTGGCCGATTCAGATTTGGAAACTAGAGATAAAGGGTTTGTTACTGAATTAGTTTATGGAACCTTGCGTATGCAAGGCACGTATGACTGGATGATTTCGCAAGTGATTGATCGACCTTTCGAGGAGGTGGATGAATCAATCATCGACGTTTGTCGCTTGGGATTACATCAACTTTTCAACATGAGAGTTCCTACACACGCAGCGGTTTCGGCAACCGTTGAGTTAGCGCGCAAGGTTTCGGGCGATTCTCGAGCTTCCTATATCAACGCGTTATTACGCAAATTGAGTGCACAAACTCTTGAAACATGGATGCATCCGGTTACTTTGTTGAAAGATCCGGTAGAGCGGCTAGCGATTTTGCACTCGCATCCGGAATGGATTGTTTCTGCATATTTCGATTTGCTAAAGAATGAAGAGCTGGTTGAAGCAGCGCTCATTGCCAATAATGTTCCGGCTTCACCAACATTTGTGGCGTGGCCCGGTAGATCAACACAACAGGATTTGATAGATATTGGTGGAACGCCTTTGCAATATTCGCTGTACGGGACAACATCAGTTGATATCCCGACTAACGTAGAACTCATACGAAAGCGACTTGCTGGAGTTCAGGATGAAGGTTCGCAGTTGGTAGTTCAGGTTTTTGCAAATGCCGCTGCCGATCAACGCTCTTGGCTGGATTTATGTGCTGGCCCCGGCGGCAAGTCAGCTCTTTTATCTAGTTTGGCTCAACTTTCTGGCAAATCTTTTAGTGCCAATGAGATATCCCAATCACGGGCAGATTTAGTTGCGCAGGTAGTGGTCGATACAGAATTGTGGGTAGGGGATGGGCGCGATTTCGCGGCGCATGGAAAGAAGTTCGGCGCGATTTTGGTTGATGTGCCCTGCACTGGAATTGGGGCTCTTCGACGGCGCCCAGAAGTTCGTTGGCGACGCACCCCTAAAGATCTCGCTGAACTTTCAAATTTACAAGGCGAATTGTTGCATGCCGCGGTCGATATTTGTGAGATCGGCGGATTGATCGCTTACGTTACCTGTTCTCCGCATCTAGCCGAAACGAAGGTTCAAATAGCATCTGCTCTCCGTCGAGATAGTCGAATTGAACAAGTGAGCGTTCTGCCGTTCCTGCCCGAAGCTTTGAGCGGAGCGGTTATCGACGGCGCGATGCAATTGTGGACACATGTACATGGAACAGATGCAATGTTTATGGCGTTGTTAAGAAGAGTTTCCTAAGGAGTTAGTTAGACTGAATCCATGACGCGCGAGATTCGAATTACTCCCAGCATCTTAAATGCTGATTTCACGGATCTAGGAAGCGAAATTCGGCGCATCAGTGAGGTTTCAGATCTTGTTCATTTGGATGTGATGGATAATATTTTCGTTCCAAATTTCACTTTTAGTTTTGAAGCTGCCTCCAAGATTGTCTCCGATTCTGTATTGCCAGTGGATGCGCATTTAATGGTGATGAATTGCGATCAAATCGGACCGCAATTCGCAGAAATTGGATGTTCGAGTGTCACTATCCATTCGGAAGCAACAACTAATATCTCCTCGACGTTACGTACGATACGTTCTCTGGGTTCAAGGGCAGGGTTGGCTATCAAACCCGGGACAGATATTGATGATTACGCCAGCTTTGCCGACGAGGTAGATATGTTTCTCATAATGACGGTGGAACCAGGTTTCGGTGGACAATCTTTCATGGAACCAATGCTTCAGAAGATATCTCGGACCCGTTCAATTATCGGAAATCGCCCTATTTGGTTGCAAGTAGATGGGGGTATTTCACTGAAAACCATTGAACAGGCAGCGCAAGCTGGGGCGGACACATTTGTTGCCGGCAGTGCAGTCTTTTCCGCAGAAGATCCGGCCTCAATGGTGACGGCTCTTCGAAAGTTGGCTGAATCTGTACTGTGATTGGGGCCAACAATTACCTCTCTTGGTGAGTTGGAATATAGGTAAACTTCCCCCATGAAGAGCTTTGATGAACTTTGGACGCAACTTCAAACGCGAGAGGCGGGTTCAGGAACCGCACGAGAGTTGGAAACGGGTATCCATACCATCGGTAAGAAGATTCTCGAAGAAGCCGGGGAAGTATGGATTGCGGCTGAGCATGAGAATGATCAAGCGTTAGCTCTCGAAATCAGTCAACTTTTGTACCACCTACAAGTGCTCATGATTGCGCGAGGAATTTCACCCACCGATATCTATCGTCACCTTTAGGAAGGCTTTTTATGTTGAAAATTGCGTTACCCAATAAGGGTTCCTTGGCCGAGGGTTCAGCGCAGATTCTGCGTGAAGCTGGTTACATTCAAAGGACGGATACGAGAGACCTTGTTTTAGTTGATGAAAATAATCAGATTGAATTCTATTATTTGCGTCCTCGCGATATCGCGCTCTATGTAGGTTCGGGGGAGTTAGAGGCTGGAATTACTGGACGCGATCTCTTGATTGATTCCGCTGCAAATGCGGTTGAAGTGCTCTCACTGGATTTCGGTCATTCATCTTTCTACTTTGCCTCGCGTGAAGGCGATAGTGCTGGCGTTGAAAGGATTGCGGGCAAACGGATTGCAACTGCCTATCCTGGAATCGTTACTGATTTTCTCAATCGCAACTCTATCCAAGCGAGCGTTGTTCGCCTAGATGGAGCGGTCGAAAGCAGTGTACGACTCGGTGTCGCCGATGTAATTGCTGATGTGGTTAGCACAGGAAATACTCTGCGACAGGCAGGGCTTTCAATCTTCGGAGATCCGATTCTTGCAAGTGAAGCCATAGTAATAGCGCGTCCCGGAAGTAATCTACCTGTGGGGTTAAGTACCTTGATACGCAGATTGCAAGGCGTTGTCATCGCGCGTCAATATGTTCTTTTAGATTATGACGCTCCTAGTGCAGTGATCGAAAAGGTTTGTTCGATTACGCCTGGATTGGAGTCACCAACTATTTCACCTTTACAGAAGGCGGGGTGGGTCGCTGTCCGCGTGATGGTTCTGCGAAAAGATACCAATCGTTTAATGGATGAACTTTGGGAAGCAGGGGCGCGAGGGATTTTGGTTACAGATATTCACGCTTGTCGACTTTGACCATCGGCTTCCTCAATATCTTCACGGGCGATACCCATGAGATAGAGCACCGAATCTAAGTACGGATGGGTAACGGCGCTATCGGCCGCCGCTTTTACTGCTGGTTTAGCGTTGAATGCGATTCCTAATCCGGCAATCGCGATCATATCTAAGTCGTTAGCTCCGTCACCGATTGCAATAGTTTGTTCAATATCTACTCCAATTTCAGCTGCAAAATCGCGTAGAGCTTGGGCTTTGGCAGCTCGGTCAATAATCGCGCCTTTGAGGCCGCCCGTAAGCACACCGTCAACAATCTCCAACTGATTCGCGCGATAGTAATCAATATTCAATTCTTTCAAAATTGGCTCAATAACTTCAATGAAGCCACCTGAAACCACTGCAACGCTATGTCCCAGTCTGGAGAGCGTTCGTACGAGCGTTCTAGCTCCAGGGGTTAGCACTATTTCTTCACGAACTTCTGCGATAACCGATTCGTTCAACCCTCTGAGAAGTGCCACACGGGAACGCAGAGAAGCTTCAAAATCTAATTCTCCACGCATAGCCGCTGCCGTAATTTCTTTCACTTGGTTTTCCACTCCAGCTTTGGCAGCGAGTAGCTCTATCACTTCTTGCTGAATCAGCGTGGAGTCCATATCCATAAGGACCAACTTCTTAGCCCAGCGCATTAACCCACCTGGCTGTACAGCAATATCAATTTTATGAAGCGCTGAAACAGAAGCTAACGCACTTTTGGCAACTTGTTGGGTTGCACCGGAAACAACGAATTCGACTGCAGTAAGTGGATACGAAGCTGTTCTGAAAATGCGCTCAATATTTGCGCCTTCGTCGGCGAGAGATCCAGCAATCGCCGCTATTGCAGCTGGCACCATCGGACTGCCCATTGCAACTACATGTAATAGGCCAGTTTTTGCAGCGATTGAGTCAGGTGCGATGCGTGAGAACGATGTTGCAATATCAACCCCAAGTTTCTCTGCGCATGCCTGCAAATCAGCATCTATGGCTTTGGCATGTGATTCGTTAAGGGAGATAAGCACGGTAAGTATTACGCGTTCACGAATAACCACTTGCTCAACGTCAATGATGGCAACAGCAAAAGGCGCTAAAGTGGAGAAAAGAGCTTGCGTGATTCCGGGTGTATCGATACCAGAAAGTAGTATCAATCCCGTGTAGGGGGATTCCACGCTTTTATTCTCGGACACTTGCTCAGGTTACCGCGAATGAAGGTGCTCTTGGGCTCAAACGAGTATCTTTACCCCCATATGGATACCGCTAATGTTCTGTCGCTCGAAAACGCTCTCGTGAGGCGGGGAGCTACAACAATTCTTGGCCCCGTAACCATGCGCGTACGCGAAGGCGAGAGATGGGTAATTTTGGGCCCTAATGGAGCGGGTAAATCAACGTTAATGAAATTGATGGCAGCGATGAGCATGCCTACCGCAGGAACTGTGGAAATTTTAGGGAAGGTGATGGGGCGCACTGATGTATTCGAACTGCGTCCGCGAATAGGATTTTGTAGTTCTGTATTAGCCGAAAACATTCCATTTGATGAGAGAGTTCGTGATGTTGTCTTAACCGCTGCTTACGCAATAGTGGGCAGATGGAATGAAGATTACGATCTTTGGGACGAATCAAGAGCTGTTGCTCTATTAACTACGTTTGGAGTACGTGATCTAGGAGAACGTTTGTACGGCACCCTCAGCGAAGGCGAACGTAAGCGTGTTCAGATTTGTCGCTCGTTAATGGCTGATCCAGAAGTTCTTCTCCTTGATGAACCTGCAGCAGGCCTTGATGTAGGTGGTCGTGAAGATGTGTTACAGAGATTCGCGGAATTTTCTCAAGACCCCGCGGCGCCAGTTACGATTCTCATCACCCATCACATTGAAGAGATCCCACGCGGAACAACGCATGCACTTTTACTGAAGGATGGAAAAATCGCGGTTTCTGGTCCCATCGATGATGTGATTACATCCGAACATATCAGCTCGGTTTTCAACGTCGCGATTTCAGTGAACAAGAGCAATGATCGGTTTTGGGCTACTGCGATATGAATTGGTTCGACCACATGCACCCAGAATGGCAAGTTGCGTTACAAGAAAGAATGATCGATGTAGCCAAGATCGAGAAATCTCTCGCCAACAGTGAGTATCAACCTACGAGTTCAGAAGTTATGCGTGTATTCCGGTCCCCATTATCAGCGATCAAAGTTGCGATCTTCGGTCAGGATCCTTATCCCACCCCAGGTCATGCCATGGGTTTGGCTTTCTCGGTGCCTAATAACATTGTGATACTTCCTCCCACTTTGCGAAATATCTTGAAAGAGTGGAGCCAAGACTGTTCATTACCGATGCCCAACAATGGAGATTTAGGGCTCTGGGAAAGACAAGGAGTTGCTCTCATTAATCGTGTGCTTACAGTGCCTAATGGCCAATCCAATGGTCATAAAGAGATTGGTTGGGTTGGATTTACAGATGCAGTAGCAAGAATTCTCGGAACACGACGGGTTGTAGCAATTATGTGGGGTAAACAAGCCCAAGAAGTTTCGCACCATTTTGATGAAGGGTGGAAAGTTGAATCAGCGCACCCAAGTCCACTCTCGGCATATCGTGGGTTTTTCCAATCGCGCCCATTCACTCGTGCTAATGAAATCTTGATATCTCATGGCATAGAGGGAGTTGATTGGCGGTTGACATAGAAAATCGGGAGGAGCCGTAGCTCCTCCCGATTCGTGTTTCTATAGGGCTAGCTCAACCAAGAAGTAATTGGTGAGGACATGAAGTAAACGACGAATAGTGCTGAGACCAACAGAAGCAAAGGATGCAGTTCTTTGCGACGGCCCTGAACTAAACGAATAACTACGTGTGAAATAAATCCAGCACCGATACCTACAGAAATATTGTAGGTGAAAGGCATCAGAATGATTGTTAGGAAAGCGGGGATAGCGATTCCGAGATCATCCCAGTTGATGGATTTGATTTGTGTCATCATCAAGAAACCAACAATGACTAGTGCTGGGGTGGCAGCCTCATAAGGAATCACCTTAACTAGCGGTGAGAGGAAAGTTGTTAGCAAGAAGCAAATACCTGTAACGACTGATGCCAACCCTGTGCGGGCACCTTCTCCAACGCCAGCTGCTGATTCGATGTAGCTAGTATTTGATGAAATACCAGCAGCTCCACCAGCTGCAGCAGCAACAGAATCGACGATAAGAATCTTGTTGATATTTGGAACGTTTCCGTTTTCATCTGCCAGTCCAGCTTCGTGACCGATTGCAGTAACTGTGCCAACGGTGTCGAAGAAATCAGATAGCAGAAGAGTGAAGAGCAGAAGAACTGCAGCGATGATTGTGACGTTGCTCAATCCAAATGCACCAAAGAGGTCGAATTGGCCAGTGAATTTGAATTTTGGCGTAGAAACAATTGATGTAGGAATCGCTGGAATATTTAATCCCCAGCCGCCATCCACGATTGTTGGTGCATTTCCAGGTCCGTTATCTGTAAAACCTGGTGCAATGTTGTAGGCCTTTTGGATGATGACTGCAACAACCGTAGCCACAGTGATACCAATGAGAATCGCACCTTTAACATTCTTCACCATCAGAGCAATGATGAGGATGAGGCCGAAAATAAAGACGACAGTTGGCCACCCCACGAGATTTCCGTTCACTCCGAGGCCTACAGGGACTGGTCCGCTAGCTGTGCGACGCACGAAGCCCGCGTCGACTAGGCCGATTAAGGTAATGAAAAGTCCGATACCGACAGAGATCGCAATTTTCAATTGCGCAGGAACGGCTCTAAATACTGCAACACGGAATCCAGTCAGTACAAGCACGAGGATGATCAAACCTTCGAGAACTACCAAGCCCATCGCTGCGGCCCACGTCATCTTGGAGGCGATACCGACAGCAACAAAAGTATTTAGACCAAGTCCGGTGGCTAGTGCCAATGGGTAATTTGCTACGGCGCCCATGAGCAGGGTAAGAATTCCCGCTACTAAAGCAGTGGTAGCAGCAACCATTCCTGGTTCTGGATGATCTCCGCCGAAGAGGAATTGATGGTTAGCATCTTGCGAATAAGCCAAGATGATGGGGTTAAGAGCCACGATATATGCCATGGTGAAGAAGGTGACGAGACCTCCGCGCACTTCACGGCCGAGAGTAGAACCACGTTCTGAGATTTTAAAATAACTATCGAGCATGTCGAACCTTCCTGATTTTGTTATCGGGGGTGTTTGCGACCCCGTGTGAAATTACGGCTCACAGACCGAAGGAAGGGCTTTACGGTAGCGGGGGATTTATGTTACTTGTGGGTAAGGCGAGCCATGACGCCAAAGGAAATTGCCACTGCCTGCCCCACCAGGAGCGCGAAAAGCGCCGTTCCGACCCCTACCTGACCTCCAAGTGCGGCCCCTACCATCAGAACCAGGGCTTCGATACCAAGTCGTACACGGCCAACACGAACCTGCGTTTTGTAGTGGATACCAGTCATGAGGCCATCTCGAGGCCCAGCTCCAAGGCCCGTGGTGATGTAAAGACTCGAAGCTATTCCGACCAATGCAATTCCTGTGAGCGCATAGACCAAGCCTGCCCAGAAGTTCTTCTGCTCCGGAATGTGATCAACGCCTAGTTGTAGAGCGAAAGCGATAAGAACGATATTAGAGATTGTTCCGAATCCTGGTTTTTGTGCCAATGGAATCCAGAGCAAGAGCACCGCGCAGCTAATTGCGAAAGTTGACCAACCAATTGAGAGAGGCAATTTTGTCGAGAGCCCTTGAGCAAATACCACCCAAGGGGAGTTACCCAAATTCGATTGCACAAGGAGCGCTTCGCCTAGCCCAAAGATAAATAAACCAATTGCCAAGATGAGAACTCGCAACGGAGCTAGGTTCCATGTGTTCGTGGCTCGCCAAGGTGTAATCGGAATCGTCCGGTGTGGTTTCAGCCAGTTATTTATCCGTTTAATCACACGTGGCCCTTGAGACATTGGAACAGGTTATCGGAGGTTTAAGCCGAACAAGTGCAAGACGTTCGTATACGATGATTTACCTTATGGAGATTTCATACTTTCAAGCTGTTTTTACCGGTTTTGTGCAAGGGATTACTGAACTTTTTCCTGTTTCAAGTTTGGGGCACGCAGTCCTCGTTCCTGCCTGGTTTGGTGGTTCGTGGAGCAAATTCACGACCGATCCTAATTCTCCTTACCTCACGGTGACGATTGCATTGCATTTCGCTAGCGCTCTTGCTCTCTTTTGGGTTTTCCGCAAAAGATGGCTCGGTCTCATAGGCGGTGGGGTGAACACGTTGCGCAAACGTCCTTCTACCCAAGGGCGCGTGTTCTGGTTGATTGTATGGGCAACTCTACCGGTCATTTTATTAGCTTTCGCCTTTGAACATAAAATCAAGAGTTTATTCGCAAACCCATTTGCAGCAGCAGCTTTTCTCACCATCAATGGAGTAATCCTTATTTGTGCAGAGAAATTTTCACATCGTAACTTTGGATCAAGCACAGATCTCGCTGAAGATCTCCAAATCACCGAGAAAGTAACTCCACGCATTGCTCTCACTATTGGCCTAGGGCAGTCGTTGGCGCTTTTTGCTGGTATCAGCAGATTTGGTATCACTATGAGTTCTGGCTTGCTACGTGGTTTATCCCACGCTACCGCTTCGGATTTTGCTTTCTTATTGGCCCTGCCAGTGATTCTCGGTGCCTCCGTAAAGAAATTACCCGAACTTCTTGCGCCCGAATATTCGCATCTGATTGGACCAATTCTGGCCGGCTCTGTAGTTTCATTTATCTGCACGTATGCATCCGTTGTTTTCTTGGTGAAATGGTTCAAATCACGTTCGCTATATCCATTCGCTATCTATTGCCTAGTGCTAGGCGTCGCCTCACTGATTCGATTTGCTTAAATGTTTCCAGGCGTTGGAACGGTTATCAATTTCGCCACAATAATCTTTGGAGCGGGTATCGGCGTACTTGTGGGTTCCAAACTTTCTTTAAAAACCAGAGATTTGCTTACAGATGTTCTTGGGCTCACCACTTTGCTTGGGGCAGCAAGCGCCCTTAAAGTTATGTGGTCTTCTCGTTACATTGAATCGTTGCCCACGGGTTGGACTCTTCTTGTCGTTCTACTGTCCTTACTCATTGGCGGGTTCATCGGTTCAGCGGCACGCCTAGAAGATCGTTTAGATGGATTGGGCCAGAGATTGCGAATTCGCTTTGGGGCGAGCGCTGAAAGTCATTTCGTTGAGGGTTTTGTCTCCGCTTCGTTGCTCTTTGCGATTGGACCGCTAGCCATTTTGGGCAGCATTAGCGATGGCATGTCTACCGGTATCGATCAACTTCTGTTGAAAAGTTCGTTGGATTTTTTCGCCGCCATGGCTTTTGCCGCCACGTTGGGTTGGGGTGTAGCGCTTTCTGCATTCCCTGTTGCGATATATCAGGGGATATGGACGATCATCGGTCTTGGATTGGGTTCAATTTTACTTGGCTACCAAGTAGATGCCATGACTGTTACTGGGGGATTGATGTTGGTAGCTATCGGTTTGAAACTTCTTAAGATAAAGAGCGTTGCTGTGGGCAATTTGCTACCTGCCTTGTTGATAGCTCCGGTGCTGGCCTTAGCTGTGCATTCGCTATCAATGTAAACCCACATATTCAAGCAATGAGAAGTATTTAGATTCTTTCTGGCTTGAAAGGTAGCGTTTCAACCGAGGTGTGCCCAGCTTTGGAAGCTCTTGCAGTTACCTCGCGCATGTGATGGCGGCGACATAGAACTTCGTAGGCTACTTCCTGAGCAGAAGAGACATCTCCTACAACAACCTGTTCCCCTGTAGTCACCATAACTCCGCCCACAGTTCGTGCATTATGGGTGGCGCGTGCTCCGCACCAACACAGAGCTTCAACTTGCAGGGTATTGACTCGGTCAGATAATTCAATCAATCGAGCAGATCCAGGGAATAAAGAGGTGCGAAAATCGGTAAGAATTCCAAAGGCGAAAACATCGATACTCAAGCCATCAACAATCTTTGCCAACTGTTCTATTTGTGCAGGTTCATAGAACTGAGCCTCATCGCAAATTACGTAATCAATTCGTTCGCCCATTGAAAGTTGATCTACGACAAATCGATGGAGGTCCATAGTTGGTTCGACCTCAATTGCTTTACGTTGCAGGCCCAAGCGCGAAGAGATAACACCGCTGCCTGCGCGATCTTTGCTCGTGAAGATCAAACCAGTACGCCCACGGCTGTGATGGTTGTGGGCCGTCTGCAGGGCCAATGTGGATTTGCCGCTATCCATCGTGCCGCAGTAGTAAATCAATTCAGCCATTGTGAAATCTAATCATATTTACGCACTTCATACTTGTAACACCGCGAAGAGATTGATTTCTGGATAGATCTTTTGCAAATATTCCCGGCCACCCAATGCGGTCAATTCAATGAGAACTGCGACATTTTCCACATCTGCCCCTGTCGCGCGAACCAAGGCAATTGCTGCAGCAATAGTTCCGCCAGTTGCAAGGACATCGTCAATGATCAAGGTTTTATCCCCGGCTTTCAGGGCGTCGGTATGAATTTCTAGGCAATCTTCGCCATATTCCAAACTGTATCTTTGGCTGATAGTTGCAAAAGGTAGTTTGCCTGCTTTGCGGATAGGTACGAATCCTTTTTTAACAGCGCCCGCTAGAGCCGAAGCCAAAATGAATCCTCGTGCTTCTATCCCTACAAAAATTTCCGCTCCGGGGTCTAGATCTTTAAATGTATCAACGATTGTCGCAAACCCTTCAGGACTGGCTAATAGGGGAGTGATATCAAAGAAATTGATTCCTGGTTTGGGGAAATCGCGAACTTCACGTATGAGAGCTAAAGATTGCGCTAGCTCCATTTCATGCCCTCAATTCCCTATATTTTGTGTCCGAACGGGGACTTGAACCCCGAAGCCCTTGCGGGCACTAGCACCTCAAGCTAGCGCGTCTGCCAATTCCGCCACCCGGACGAGTGCGGGGTAACGATAGCAAGGTTTGCACTCATGGGACAAAGCGAGGGCGTCTATACCAATCCCATGCCAGAAATCAGAGAGAATGGCTCTATGGAAACCACCTCACTCGAAGAAGATGCCATCGTATTAACTCAAGAAATGATACGCATCCCCAGCGTTAATTTTGGGGAGGGCAAAGGAGATGAAAAGGCTATCGCCGATTATGTCGTAGCTAAATTGTCAGAAGTGGGTATTTCATCGCGAATTTATGAATCAGCACCCGGTAGATGCAATGTTGTTGCCAATATTGAAGGCAGTGATAGCGCTAGAGCAGGTTTGGTAGTTCATGGTCACCTTGATGTTGTTCCAGCAAACGCAGCCGATTGGAGCGTTGATCCGTTTAGTGGTCTCATCGCTGACGGAATGATTTGGGGACGCGGCGCTCTTGATATGAAAAATATGGATGCCATGATTTTGGCAGTGTTACGCAAGTGGGCAAAAGAGGGATACAAACCTCCTCGAAACCTTGTGATCGTATTTTTTGCCGATGAAGAGGCTGGTTCTCTCTTCGGATCACGATGGATGGTTCGTGAGCACCCAGAAGTATTTGCCGGCTGCACTGAAGCAATCTCTGAAGTGGGAGGATTTTCAGTAACGGTGGGTGAAGGCAAACGTCTATATCTGATTGAAACCGCACAAAAAGGAATTCATTGGATGAAATTAACTGCCCGCGGCCGTGCAGGACATGGATCGATGGTAAATAATGAAAATGCTCTGACTGCCTTGTCTGCTGCTGTGGCGAAAATTGGAAATCATATCTGGCCACAAAGATATACAGAAACAGTGAAAGCATTTTTCACACAGGTAGCACTCACTACAGGTAAACCTTACGATCCCAACGATCTACGTCCGTTACTTCCCGAAATTGGAAATACTGCGCGAATGATCGGTGCCACATTGGCCAACTCAGCAAATCCCACGATGCTCGAAGCTGGGTATAAAGCGAACGTTATTCCGCAGAGCGCATCTGCGGTCATTGATGGCCGTTTCCTTCCTGGTTATGAGGATGAACTTAATGCAACCATTCGTCAAATAGTTGGCGAAGATATTGAAATTGAAACCTTAACTCGGGATATTGCTCTTGAAGTGGGTTTCGAAGGGGATTTAGTGGAAGCGATGTGTGCTGCGTTAATTTCACAGGATCCTCAAGGAATACCTGTTCCATATTTGATGAGTGGCGGAACCGACAACAAGGCTTTATCTGAATTGGGTATTAAGGGCTATGGATTTTCGCCTTTGCGACTTCCGCCTGAGTTAGATTTCATGTCTTTGTTTCATGGGGTTGATGAACGCGTCCCTGTCGATGGTTTGAAATTCGGCGTGAATGTTTTAGAGAAATTCTTGCGTACCTGCTAAGCAGATATTTCATCCAAAACATCTCGCACAATTGGCGGAAGTGATATTTCCTCTGAGGCCAAGATTCCCCGAAGTTGCGCTCCCGTACGCGCACCAACGATTGCGCTAGTAACGAAAGGCGCATCTCGAACCCAAGCTAAAGCAACTTCAAGGGGTGAATACCCCAAACCTTCCGCAGCAACTGCTACTGCCTCAACAATGCGCGCACTTCTTGGGTTGAGATATTTTTCTACAAATCCCGCGAAATGCGGACTCGCAGCGCGCGAATCACTGGGAGTTCCGTTGCGATACTTGCCAGTTAATATCCCGCGGCCTAAAGGCGACCATGCGAGCAGACCAACGTTGAGCGAATCTGCACATGGGATCACTTCGTTTTCAATTTTCCGATTGAGCAGCGAATATTCATTTTGAAGAGTGGCAATTGGTGCTTTTCCAGGATGTGATTCTTGACGAGTAATTGCCCTAGCGCTTTGCCAGCCCGAAAAATTCGATACACCTACATAGCGAGCTTTCCCAGATTGGTAGGCGTAGTCCAACGCCGAAAGGGTGTCATCTAGAGGATTGTTTACATCCCAAGTGTGAATTTGCCAGAGGTCAACGTAATCGGTTCCTAATCGAGCCAAAGAGCGATCCAATTCAGCGATGATTGATCTTCTGGATGTATCAATAACTCGCGCACCAGTAGTAGTTAAGAGTCCCGCTTTTGTTGCTATCACCACATCTTCGCGTTTGAATAGCGTTCCGATCAATCCACCGATAGTTCGTTCACTGTCGCCATCTCCATACATCGCCGCGGTATCGATAAAATTTCCACCTGCATCAAGAAAAGCCCGACATTGGTCGGCGGCTTCATGCTCGTCTGTATCGCGACCCCAAGTAAGAGTGCCTAATCCAAGGCGTGAGAGAGTAAGCCCACTCGAGCCAGCTCGTCTTAATTCCATAACCAGACCCTAGCAAGAGTCGTTCCTCAATACCTGCGATAACCTAAGTGCCTTACTGCGAAATATGGAGGGCGCGAGATGACGGTTGTAGTTCTGATCCGACATGCCCATTCCACTGCCAATAACGCTGGAGTGCTTTCTGGACGCCTCCCAGGAGTTCATTTAAGTGAGATAGGCATAGAGCAGAGCAAGAATTTAGCCGAACGCCTAGGAGATATAAAGGTGAGAGCAATTCTCACCAGCCCCTTAGAACGTTGCCAAGAAAGTATTGCACCATGGGTTTCTAAATATGGGGGAGGAATAGCCCCGACCCTGGATAAGAATTTATCTGAAGTTGATTACGGATCATGGAGCGGACGCAAACTTACAGCTCTCTACAAAGAGCGGCTCTGGAAAGATGTTCAAAATAATCCTTCTCGTGTGGTTTTTCCTGAAGGCGAAGCTATTGCAGGCATGACGCAACGAGCTATGTCAGTAGTTCATCGAGCTATTGATCTTCCAGGAAAAGGTCCTGTCCTTCTTGTTTCGCACGGAGATGTAATTAAAGCGATCATCACTAGCGCTTTAGGTATGCACGGCGATGAGTTTCAACGTTTCGTGGTTGATCCTGCTTCGATTTCCGTTATCGACTTCGGCGAAAGCAAGGCACGTTTATTATTGGCTAATGATTCTCGTGGTTTAGTAAGAGATTTACTCGCAACCAAACAGAATAAAGCCACTCTCCTTGGTGGTGGCGCAGGTTTGGCGAAGAAGAAGGTTCGCTAAATGTCGCGCACGATCCACCTATTTGATCCTCCAGATCGATTTAGCGCAGGTACATTAGGTGAACCTGGTAGTAGGACCTTCTTTTTACAAGCTGTTCAAGGGCCGAGAATTGTTTCGGTCATACTTGAAAAATCACAACTTTCAGCGATCACCGAAAGGCTCGCATATCTTCTTCGAGCTCTCAAGAAGAACCATATTTCTGGGGAGCGCGTGGGGGATGAATCGCACGATACAACTTTGTCACTGCCAATATTGGAAGAGTTTCGAGTAGGGCTCATCGCACTGACGTGGCTTGAAGATCGAGGAATAATTTCGTTGACTTTACAAGCCCTCACCTCCGATGGAGAGATGGGTGAAGAGATTTCCGACGAGGAAGACGAAGATGCTCCGGATATTCTGCGGGTCAATATGTCGGTACAGATGGCAGCTGCGTTTGCTACTCGTTCAGAACTTCTTATTTCAGCCGGTAGACCCCCCTGTCCTTTCTGTTCACTACCTTTAGATCCCAATGGACATCTATGTCCGAGGGAAAATGGATACAGGCGATAAATTGTCAAAGAAAACGCTTTTAGAAAATGGTGTACTAAAAGTTTCCGGCAGACTTGTGGATGCATCAAATGCCACTCTCTTTGGGACTATCGAGTATGGCGGGGAAAGCCTTGCAGTTATTTATAAACCGATTGCCGGTGAACGGCCATTATGGGATTTTGCCGAAGGGACATTAGCCAACCGCGAATACGCTTCATACTTAGTGAGTGAAAGCGCGGGGTTTCATCTGGTTCCCCTCACAATTCTCCGGGATGGTCCATTTGGGGATGGAATGGTGCAGTCGTGGATTGATATTGATGAAACTATAGATTTAGTTGCATTTTTTGAAACCGATGATCCGCAATTGCGTAAAATGGCGCTCTTTGACGCAATAATCAATAACACTGATCGCAAGATTGGGCATCTGCTCCCAACTGAAGATGGTCATCTTTTTGGTTGTGATCATGGAGTAACTTTTCATAGAGAAGATAAATTGCGTACGGTGCTATGGCAGTGGGCCGGTGAAGATCTATCGCCCGAAGAAATCCACACACTACAAAACCTCCACACATCCTTAAAAGGGCCATTAGGGGAGGATTTAGCAAATTTGCTCACTCAAGAGGAGATATCTGCCTTACATAAGCGAGTGGAACGTTTATTGTCCGATAAATCTTTTCCGCTACCTTCTCAGGATTGGCCTTCAGTGCCTTGGCCAGCGTTTTAATCTCTTTGGCTTTAGGATAAGCAAATGAACTCGTGGCCTGATATTGCAATTCCGCCTATCGATCAAAAGTTCTTTTTTCCTCCGCTCTCGATTTTTGATTCTGCGACGAAGAAGCTTTCTGAATTGCCGGTTAAAGATACTTACCGGATCTATGTATGCGGTATCACACCTTATGATGCGACCCATTTAGGTCATGCTGCAACTTATTTGACTTTCGATCTCGTTAATCGCTATCTGCGAGCAATGGGAAAATCCGTAATTTTTGTAGAGAACGTTACAGATATTGATGATCCATTATTGGAACGAGCAAAAAGAGATGGCGTTGATTGGGAAGATCTTGCGCATTCGCAGATAGAACTTTTCCGTGGCGACATGACAGCTTTGCGTGTGATACCTCCCGATAGTTATATAGGTGCTGTTGAATCCATTCCGCTTGTGATTTCTGCAGTTGAATCGATGATGAAATCAGGGGTTGTTTACGATCTAGAAGGGGATAAGTATTTCGCCACAGAAAGTGATCCAGCCTTCGGATCACGATCTCACTTATCGCGCGAAGATATGCTCACAATTTCTGCCCAACGCGGGGGAGATCCACTTCGGCCAGGTAAACAAGACCCACTTGATGCGTTGGTGTGGATGGCTAAACGTCCCGGGGAACCATCGTGGTCATCACCTTTTGGCGAGGGAAGGCCCGGATGGCATATTGAATGTTGCGCGATAGCGCTTGAATATCTACATCCCGATCCTAAGGAAAGTTTTCTGATCGATATTCAAGGAGGCGGAAACGATTTGATCTTCCCTCATCATGATATTGGCGCATCACAAGCGTTTGCACTTGGGAAGAAACCATATTCGAGAAATTACATGCATGCCGGGATGATTGGTTTGCATGGCGAAAAAATGAGCAAAAGTTTAGGAAACCTTCTTTTTCTCTCCACAATGATTCTCGAGGGTATAGACCCGATGGCTATCAAAGTGGCACTCATCAATCGACGATATTCACAAGATTACATGTGGAATGACGACGCACTGGCACAAGCACAAGACCTGATTGGTCGTTTACGTTTGCTCTTGTCCCGCCCTGAAGTGCCACCAACTGATTTGATTATTGAAGAAATAATCGCACATCTGTCTAACGATTTAGATACGCCTGCTGTTTTTGCAGCCCTTAAAAGATGGTGTGATCAGAGCGAAACCGGCGGAATTGGCGGGTCACCCGGAGAGCTTTCACGAGCTTTGGATACTTTGCTCGGGATTTCTTTTTAAATATCTACGAATTACTCTGTCGTTCCGCGTCGAAAATATCTCTCAAATTCTTTAGCGATCGAATCACCTGTAGCTTCGGGAAGGCCTTCAGCATCCTTTGAGGCTTCTAGTTGGCGAACGTAATCTCCCACTTCACTATCTTCTTCTGCGAGTTCATTGACGCTTTCTTCCCAATCTCGTGACTGATTGAGCAGATCGCCAATTGGGAGCGGAATTTCCAAAATATCTTCCAATGTGTTGATCATTGCCAAGATTGCTTTAGGCGATGGCGAGGCAGATGCGTAATGTGGAATAGATGCCCATAGTGAGATTGCATCGATACCTCTACGAATAGCGAGATCCTGCAAAATCCCTAAGATTCCGGTTGAACCTTCATAACTGCTCATTTCAAGGTTAAGCCTCCGAGATATTTCGGGAGTACCTGCATTCCTAGAGATTGAAATTGGTCGTGAATGTGGAGTATCGGCAAGCAAAGAGCCAATGGTGATGAGCATCGTGATATCAAGATCGTCCGCTAAATCCATGATGGATGTTGCGAAATCTTTCCATCTCATCGAAGGTTCAAGGCCGCGCACGATAACTAAATCGAAAGGGAATTGTGGAGTTTGCAGCGCCAAAACGTCCGTTGAAGGCCATGTGATTGTTCGCACGTTATTTTGATCCATCGATACTAAGGGGCGATTAACTTGAAAATCGTAATAATCTTCTGGATCGATTTGGCCTATAAGTATCGTTGGCCATAAAGAGATGAGATGCTCCAGAGCCTGAGTCGCCGCTTCACCCGCGTCATTCCATCCGCCAAAAGCGGCAATCATGACTGGATTTCTCAACGCGGGGATTTCAATGATCTCCATCGCTCCACCTTACGGTAACCTCGCCCAAGTGACGAGCCCCAAATTGACCCTACGCCAAGCGCTCTCTGCACGGACCGTAATTGCTGATGGCGCAATGGGGACCATGCTACAGGCCGCAAACCCAACGCTTGAGGATTTTCAAGGGCACGAAGGCTGTAACGAGATTCTCAATGTCACCCGACCAGAATTGGTTGCATCCGTTCATGAGCGTTATCTAGCTGTTGGCGTCGATGCAATCGAAACAAATACTTTTGGCGCGAATTGGGCGAACCTTGCCGAATACGGAATTGAAGATCGTATTTACGAATTAGCGTTCGCTGGTGCCCAACTTGCGCGTATAAGTGCGGATAAATATTCGACAGATGAAAAACCGCGCTATGTATTAGGTTCAATCGGACCGGGGACCAAACTCCCTAGTCTGGGACACACCACCTATACAAAACTGCGCGATGCTTACGCACAATGCAGCAAAGGTTTGGTCGACGGCGGCGTTGACGCTTTACTTATCGAAACAACTCAAGATCTGCTGCAGGCCAAAGCTGCCATCAACGGCGCACGATTGGCGGTAGAGCAATCTGGCAGAGATGTAGTGATAATCGCGCAAGTTACTGTTGAAACCACAGGAACGATGTTGCTTGGTTCTGAAATTGGTGCCGCTCTCAACGCACTCGAGCCTCTAGGCATTGATTTAATTGGACTCAATTGCGCCACAGGTCCAACAGAGATGTCCGAACATTTACGTTATCTGAGTAAATCCGCACATGCAGGGATTTCGGTCATGCCCAATGCCGGTTTACCAATTCTTGGAGCCAACGGGGCGCAATATCCTTTGTCGCCAGAAGATTTAGGAAAAGCTTTAGCTGGGTTTGTTCGCGATTACGGAGTTAATCTCGTAGGTGGTTGCTGCGGTACAACTCCAGAGCATCTTGAAGCTGTCGTGAAAGCGATTGGTGAACTAAAAGGCGTTCACCGCAGCACTGAATTGGAACGCGGAGCTTCCTCTATTTATCAATACGTACCTTTTCGCCAAGACCTTACATACCTAGCTATAGGCGAGCGAACTAACGCTAATGGTTCGCGAGCTTTTCGGGATGCGCTTTTGGCGGGGGATTGGCAAACATGTGTCGAGATTGCCCGTGATCAGATTCGCGACGGCGCTCACATGTTGGACCTCTCGGTGGATTATGTAGGCCGAGATGGAGTGGCTGATATGGCCGAACTTGCAAGCAGGTTTGCAACCGCTTCTACTTTGCCGATAGTTCTTGATTCCACGGAACCGGCGGTGATTAAGGCTGGCTTGGAACACCTTGGCGGACGAAGCGTTATCAACTCTGTTAATTTTGAAGATGGTGATGGGCCAGAGTCTAGATTTTCTCGAATCATGCCTTTGGTTAAAGAACACGGAGCTAGCGTTATTGCATTAACGATTGATGAAGTGGGTCAAGCTCGCGATGCCGAATGGAAATTGCGTGTTTCACGAAGATTGATATCGGAACTTACCGAAACTTGGGGAATGAATATCGGCGATATTCTCATAGACACCCTTACATTTCCAATTGCTACTGGACAGGAAGAAACTAGAAAAGATGGCATAGAAACAATCAATGCCATACGACAATTGAAGAATGAATTCCCGCAAGTCCAAACAACTTTGGGAGTGAGTAATATTTCCTTTGGTTTAAATCCTGCTGCGCGGGTGGTTCTAAACTCAGTTTTCTTACATGAAGCGGTCGCTGCCGGGCTTGACTCGGCCATTGTCCACCCCTCGAAAATCACACCGATGGCGCGTATTGACGAACGTCAAAGGGAAGTAGCTCTGGATTTAGTTTACGACCGTCGGGTTTTTGACGGAGATGAATGTACTTATGATCCTTTGACCGAATTTCTCGCTCTATTTGATGGAGTTGAAATCACTTCAACTAAACTTTCTAGAGCGGCGGAATTGGCTGCGCTCCCTATCGATAAACGCCTACCTCGCCGCATAATTGATGGCGAAAAAGTTGGATTGCCTGAAGATTTAGATGTAGCACTTAACTCCGGTATTCCAGCGCTCACTATTATCAATGATTATCTACTTGAAGGTATGAAGACGGTCGGAGAACTCTTCGGCAAGGGCGAAATGCAACTTCCCTTTGTTCTGCAAAGTGCTGAGGTAATGAAATCCGCAGTCGCCTACTTGGAACCTTTCATGGAGAAAGCTGATTCCGGTGGTCGGGGAACAATGGTTTTGGCGACAGTTCGAGGAGATGTTCACGATATAGGTAAAAATCTCGTTGACATCATTCTTTCCAATAACGGATATCACGTCGTTAATATCGGGATCAAGCAAACCATCAACCAGATTATCGACGCTGCTCAGGAATCAAATGCGGATGTAATTGGAATGTCCGGACTCCTTGTTAAATCTACAGTAATTATGAAAGAAAATCTTGAGGAGCTAACGAATCGAAATTTGGATCAGCGTTGGCCAATAATCCTTGGAGGTGCGGCACTTACACGTACTTACGTGGAACAAGATCTAGCATCAGTTTTTCCTGGTTCGGTGCGTTACGCAAAAGATGCGTTCGAAGGTCTGTCGCTCATGGACACCATGATGGCGATCAAGAAAGGCGATACAGAAATTTCGCTACCGCCGCTGCGTGAACGCAGAGTGAAGCAAGTTCCACAAGGTACAGAGATTTCAACTGCAGACACAACGAAAAGTAGTGTTTCGGTAGATATTCCCATCCCGCGCCCACCTTTCTGGGGAAGCCGTATCGTTAAAGGCATTCCGCTTTCCGATTATTCTGGGATGCTGGATGAACGAGCACTTTTCGTTGGTCAATGGGGTATGAAATCTGAGCGTGGCGAATATGCAAAAATGGTTGAAGAAGAAGGTCGTCCAAGGTTACGTGCGCTTCTCAATGAATCTTTAGCCCAAGGTTGGCTCAACGCTGCAGTTGTCTATGGATATTTCCCTTGCTATAGCGAAGGAAATGATTTGGTCATACTCCATCACGAGGGCCCCGAAGAAGGTAAAGAGAGAGTGCGTTTCACATTCCCTCGCCAACGACGTGATCGACGTTTATGTATTGCCGATTTTTTCGCTGCGAAAGACAGTGGCAAGACGGACGTGGTTGCCTTCCATGTAGTAACCATGGGTAATTCAGTGAGCCTAGCCACAAAGAAGCTTTTTGAAGCTAACGCTTATCGTGAATATCTCGAGCTACACGGATTGTCCGTTGCTCTCACTGAAGCGTTGGCTGAGCATTGGCACGCACGTATCCGAGAAGAATTACAGATACGAGCAGAGGATTCTTTAGAGTTGCAAGGAATATTGGATCAAGGTTATAGAGGTTCAAGATATTCCTTTGGTTATCCTGCTTGTCCTGATCTGGAACAACAGGTTCAGTTATGCCAGTTGCTTGAGCCTGACCGTATCGGCGTGGAACTATCTGAAGAATTCCAACTCCACCCAGAACAATCCACTTCAGCCATTATCGTCCATCACCCAGAGGCTAAGTATTTCAATGCCAACTAACGGTACAAGTAACCTTCAGGACTTTTTTTCTGCAGTTTTGTTCGATATGGACGGAACTTTGGTTGATTCCGAACCAATGTGGTTGATATCCGAAAAGGAATTGATGGGTAGATATGGCGTTCAATGGACGCAAGAAGATCAGTCATATTGCCTTGGTGGACCATTGGATCGTGTGGGGCGATATATGAGTGACTTAGCCAAAGGAGCCGAGTCAGGACCTTATTTCACTCAAGAAATTATTGCCTTAATGGCACAGAGATTAAGTACCGGAGCTCCAATAATGCCTGGTGCGCAAGAATTGATTAACGAGTTACGCCAACTATCGGTCCCCATGGCTTTAGTTTCGGCCAGCCCACGAGTTCTAGTTGACGCAGTTTTATCCAATTTCCTCGATCATCCTTTTGAGATTTCAATTTCAAGTAGCGAAGTAACCAAGACAAAACCTGACCCAGAAGGCTATATCAAAGCAGCCAAAGCCCTCAACGTTGATATTTCCAATTGTTTAATATTGGAAGATTCAGCAACGGGAGTGAGCGCCGCGCAAAATAGTGGCGCATTCGTTCTGGCTATTCCTCATTTGGTACCCATTCAACCAAATTCCCGTACTCATATTGTCGATTCCTTGGAAGTTTGTTCTCGTAGCTATCTGGAAGAGCTATACCAAACTTGGTAATTTAAGAATTGAAAGCTGGGCAAATATTCTTGAAAGAACACCAATCGCATAACTTAGAAGGTTTCGGTTTCCAAGAGTTAAGATTTGCAGCTTCCAATATTTCTTTCGCGATATCCAGAAGTATTTGTTCAGTACGTTCTAGCTGCTCTTCGGTCGGAACGCTTCGTACAATCTTGCCATCTCCTAGATAAAGCAATTGCAGGAGTGATGGAATACGTCCGCTAGTGCGCCAATATACAAGCGCGTAGATCTGCAACTGAAAAAGAGATTTCGCTTCCCAGTTGGGTTTTGGCGCTTTACCTGTTTTATAATCGACGATTCGCACTTCGCCACTGGGGGCGATATCTAACCTGTCCACATATCCGTGGAGGTAAATATCTTCCGTAAGATTCATTTCAACATGTAATTCGCGTTCGGTTGGTTCAAAAGAATTTGGTTCCTCTATGGTGAAATAGTTTGATAAAAGTGAGGCAACGCGATCGAACCATTCTTTTTGACTGCTCACCAGATCGGCTAATTCAGGTTTTGCGGCTGTCTGTTCGTCCCATAATCGTTCAATAAGAGAATTAGCAAATTCCTCTGTTCGAACTCCTTGCGGGACGTCAAATAGCTCTTGAAGAATTGAATGCACTAAAGTCCCGCGCTCAGCATCCAGACTGATAGCTTCTGGCAGTTGGTCGATTGCGCGGTATTTATAGAGTTGTGGGCAGTTCCGATAATCATTTACCCGACTAGGGGAGAGGCGTAGATTCGTCATCACTTCCGATACTCGCACAAATGGGCACGATGAACCGTAAGATACTCCCGTGTCGACACCAGGAATATTCTCCGCCGGAGATCGCGTGCAACTAACCGATTCCAAAGGTAAGTTGTACAGTTTTACGATTTTTCCAGGGCAACAATGGCACACCCATAAGGGTTGGATTGTTCACGATGATCTAATCGGAACCCCCGAAGGTTCAGTAGTAGAAACAAGTGGCGGCCTTAAATTCACTGCATTCAAACCTTTGCTCGCGGATTACGTTCTTTCCATGAAGCGAGGAGCCACGATTATCTACCCCAAGGATGCCGCGCTGATTGTCGGATTCGCTGATATTTACCCTGGCGCTCGTGTTCTCGAAGCTGGAGTAGGTAGCGGCGCCTTAACAATTTCATTGCTTCGCGCCGTTGGACCAGAGGGATTCGTTCACTCCGTTGAGCGACGGGCGGATTTCGCCGAGAATGCGACAAGTAACGTTACTGATTATTTTGCGCAATTGCCTTCTAATTGGAGGCTTGATATTGGCTCGCTACAAGATCAAGAAATTGTAGGAACTTTCGATCGCGTAATTTTGGACATGTTAGCTCCGTGGGAATGCGTGGAATTGGCGGCCAAAGTATTACGACCAGGTGGGGTTTTTCTCGCCTATGTTGCAACTACGACTCAACTTTCGGAAACTGCACAAGCAATCAAGGATGACGGGCGTTTTACTGAACCGGAAAGTTCCGAATCAATCATTCGCGGTTGGCACCACGAAGGACTAGCGGTACGTCCACAACATCGAATGATTGGCCACACTGGATTTCTGATTCAAACGCGAAGAATGGCGCCTGGTGTAGAGGTTTTGGCGCGACGTCGTCGACCTGCAAAGGGGGGTTACGATGTCATCTCGCAAGAGTGAAAGGTTAATTAATTTAACTATCGCTCTCTTAGCAACAAAAAGATTCCTTACTAAATCTGAAATCCTGCGCACAGTAGAAGGATACGAAGGATCATCGGAAGCGAAAGACCGCATGTTTGAGCGAGATAAAGATGATTTACGTTCGCTCGGAATATCGATAGAAGTAGCTAGTGTCGATCCACTCTTTGAAGATGAGCCGGGCTATCGCATTCGTCATGAAAATTATTCATTGAATCTCAAGGATCTCAATGGTCAAGATATTGCTTTATTATCTTTAGCAGCCAAAGCTTGGCAGGAAGCATCACTGGGATCAGCGGCGCAGTCAGCCCTGATCAAACTCAACTCACTTGGTATAAATTCGGATTATCAATCTATACCGTCACTTTCTCCCAAAATCTTTGTTGATTCGCCGCATTTTTTACCTTTGCTAGACGCCATTTCAGAGAGAAATTCAATTTCTTTCCAGTATCTGACTCAATCGGCTCAATATGAAGTACGCAAAGTTAATCCCATGGGAATCGGTAACCGCTTTGGCCATTGGTACCTCGTTGGTTTCGATATTGAAAGAGATTCGCTACGAACCTTCCGTTTGGATCGAATTGGTACAGAGTTGACTGTGGGCAAGAAATCATTCGTTTTCGAGATTCCTGCAGATTTCAGCGCTTCAGGATATCTAGATATCTCCCTTGAGCGTCCTACAGATATGGCAGTAATTCTGATTAGAAAGGGGAAGGGGCACGATTTACGCGTGAGAGCGGAATCGATTACAGAAGGCGATGATTTCGATACGTGCGTTATTCCCTATCCATATCTGCAAACATTTCTAAACCTTTTGCTCTGGCATGGAGATGACGTGATTGTGGAATCGCCTGCCCATCTCAAGGAAAGTATCATCGCAACTTTACGAAAATTGGTGCTTATCCATGAGTAAGAAACTCCCTACATCCGGTCTCGAGGGCGCTTCGCGCTTGCTTGATCTTGCCCCTTATCTGCTCACGCATCAAGGTATTGAAATCTCGGAACTGGCTCGTGAATTTGCAGTGCCAGAAAAGCAAATTCTTGCAGATCTCAACACGCTATGGATGTGTGGTTTACCCGGATATACGCCTCTGGAATTGATTGATATTTCATTTGATTCTGGGTATGTAACGATAAGAAATGCGGAAACTTTACAAGATCCCCGATCTCTAGATAAGAATGAATCCTTGGCGCTACTCCTTGGGTTGTCTTATCTACACGAGCAATTGAGCGCTGAATCTGCAGAGTTGGCTAATGAAATAACTTCATTGATTCTAAAGGTGAGAACTTCACTAGCAACAGTTTCCCCTCAACAAATGGATGTTGTTTCAGTGATATCGCCGAGCATTCGAGCTTTGATTGAGGAAGCGATTGCAAATCGAACTTCTTTAATTTTCAATTATCATTCAAAGAGTAAGGATTCTCTCGATAATCGTGAAGTGAGCCCGGTAGAGCTATATGTTGAAAACGGTTCCGAATACCTAATCGCTTTCTGCCATACCGCTAATGATTACCGGAATTTCAAATTGGCTCGCATTTCAGAGATCAGCTCGAGTGCACGCCAATCCTCGAGTCACAGTGCTGTGACAGTAGATCCAGCCCGTATATCTGCCCAGATTGAACTCCTTGATTTCAGTCGTAACGTCGTGGAGCGTTTCCCTTTGGCGACCCCTACGGGCAATCGGATTATGGACCTAGACACCTTTAATGTGGAGTGGCTAGTACGCGAAGTGCTCAGCTTTTCAGGTGAAATCCGCCTTTTAAGCCCGATAGAAGGCCGGCGGCTCGCTAAAGAACGAGCGGCGCGAGCCTTGGCTCAATACTCTGACACCAAGGGTGCCGGAATACCACTTCTCTAAGGTAGCGTTGCCTTGTTAATTGATTCCATATTGTCACAAGGGAGATATACCAAATGTTCGGACTGAGAGAACCAAGCCACTGGTTGATTGTTGCTTTGATCTTTGTCGTTCTTTTCGGAGCTAAGAGACTCCCAGATTCTGCTCGTTCAGTTGCGAAATCCCTACGTGTTTTCAAAACTGAGATGAAAACTCCCGAAAAGGATGACAAGGGAACCGAAGCTGAAGGCGGCGCGGAGAAATAACAGCGATGGCGACCACCTCTGGCGGTCGGATGCCGCTTCTTGATCATTTACGTGAGCTACGAAAGAGAATCGTTCGCTCGTCGATAATTATCCTATTAGCTTCGGTAATCGGTTGGGTTTATTACAATCCAATTATCGTAGCTCTGGCCAAGCCGGTCTGCGATCTTTCGCTAGCGCAATCCACAAACGCAACACACTGCGGTTCACTTTATATCAATGGCGTTCTGGGACCGTTAAATCTGCAAATCAAAGTAGCTTTTCTTGCTGGGTTAATCATTAGCGCCCCACTTTGGCTTTACCAATTGTGGTCTTTTATCGCTCCAGGTTTACATCGTAAAGAGAAGAGAAATTCAATTCTCTTCATTATCGCGGCCACCCCATTTTTCGCTGTTGGCGCAACTCTCGGATTCATCATCCTTCCGATTGCGATTCGCGTTCTCTTTGGCTTCACTCCCAACTCCTTGTCGAATTTGATTCGCTTTGATGATTATTTAGACTTCGTTTTAAGAATCATCCTGCTCTTCGGTATCGCTTTTGAGCTGCCCATATTCTTAGTTTCTTTCAATCTGATCGGTTTCCTCTCCGGTCGGGCCATTTTGAAACCTTGGAGACTTTGGGTATTTGGTATCACCTTGTTTACTGCGGCATTTACTCCGACTGCCGATCCATTAACGATGGCCATGCTCGCGGTGCCGTTGTGCACTCTGTATTTTATTGCCGGAGGAATTGCCCTTTTGGTTGATAAACGGCGAGCTAAACGTCTAGAAAACGCAGAAGCTTAATCTCAATGTGGGGAGTGGTTGTAAATCCGATTTCAGGTAGAGGTAAAGGCGCCATCTACGCATCAAAAGTAATTGAACACCTCACGCTCCATAAATTAAACTATGAAGTTATTACGGGTATTAACGCCATCACTACTGCAGAGAATTTGCGAAAATTCTTACAGAGAAGTGACCCAATTACAGGGATAATTTCAGTTGGTGGTGATGGTCTAGCTCACCTTGTAATCCAACAGTGCGCCACAACAACCATCCCCGTAGCGTTTATTCCTGCGGGCACCGGCAATGATCTGGTGAGAACACTTGGTTGGCATAAAGCGCAATTGCGGGAATTGCTCGATATCGTCATTACTCAAAAACCCACTTCTATGGATCTAGGCTTGGCAGACGGAGAGTGGTTTGCAGCGATTTTGTCGACCGGGTTTGATTCGATTGTTAACGAACGCGCTAACAGACTCAAATGGCCCAAAGGCCCGTCGAAATATAACCTTGCCCTAGCAATGGAGTTACCTCTTTTCAATCCACGTCACTATCGATTAACTCTGGATAATGAAGTTATTGAAACCCAGGCAATGCTTGTTGGTATTGGCAATGGCAAATCATATGGTGGTGGAATGTTGGTCTGCCCTGACGCTGATGTGTCTGACAACCTTTTAGATGTAGTGCTCTTAACGCCCATCTCAAAATTTGAATTCATACGTGTGTTTCCACGAGTCTACAAAGGCACGCACATCTCACACCCCGCGGTTAAAGTTTACCGGAGCGCAAAAGTAATTATCGAAGCCGCAGCAGTTGCTTATGCTGATGGAGAGAGAATCGGTTCCCTTCCTATACATGCCGAAAGTGTTCCTCAGGCACTTCTCACGTGGAGACGATGAGCACTCCTGCGGAGAAGTTTGCCGCCGCGAATCGACGAAATAAATTTCCCTTCACTACCGAGTTTGCTCAAAACTTCTCCTTTGATTTTGATGACTTCCAAGTTCAAGCTTGTAATAGCGTGGAATCAGGCAAAGGTGTCCTCGTGGCCGCACCTACGGGTTCTGGCAAAACAGTTGTAGGAGAGTTTGCTGCTTTTCTGGCTCTCCGATCTGGTACGAAGTGTTTCTACACAACCCCCATCAAAGCTCTTTCGAATCAGAAATACCAAGAGTTCGTCGATCAATTTGGGGAAGGGAACGTTGGCTTACTTACCGGAGATACAAGTATTAACTCTGAAGCGAATATATTGGTAATGACCACCGAAGTTCTGCGAAATATGCTTTATGCCGGTTCCACTACATTGCACAAGCTCGGGTTTGTAGTGATGGATGAAGTTCATTATTTAGCGGATAAATTCAGGGGAGCCGTTTGGGAGGAAGTTCTCATCCACCTTATGGAGAGTGTTCAAGTGATCTCCCTTTCGGCCACCGTTTCCAACGCCGAAGAATTTGGAGAATGGCTGCAAGAAGTACGTGGGGATACCGACGTTATCGTCACTGAAAATAGACCAGTTCCGTTATACCAACACATTCTCATAGATGATGCAATGTTAGATCTATTTGTAAATACTGGCGTAGTTAACCCAGAGATTCTCCGCCGAGAACGAGAGATCCTTAAACGCGTGAGGACGCCACGACATAGAGAGAAGTCATGGAACCCTGAACGTTCCCGTCTTTCGCGCCCAGAAATCATTGAGCTTCTTGCCAGAGAAGGGCTTCTGCCAGCGATTACTTTTATTTTTTCAAGGGTTGGTTGCGATGCCGCGGTTAAATCTTGTTTGGCTGCAGGGATTCGCTTAACAACACCGGCAGAAAGAGAGATCATTCGTGCCACTGCGCTTTCATACACCAAAGATTTAGCTGAAGAAGATTTGGAAGTACTCGGTTTCGCTGAATGGATCGCAGGGCTAGAAAGAGGAGTGGCTGCACATCACGCAGGATTATTACCTAGTTTCAAATCAGCTATCGAGGATCTTTTCCAAAAAGGATTAGTTAAGGCGGTTTTCGCTACCGAAACACTAGCGTTGGGTATCAATATGCCTGCTAAAACCGTAGTGCTTGAAAAATTGATTAAATGGAATGGCGAAGCCCATGTAGCCATCACGCCAGGTGAATATACGCAGTTAACGGGTCGAGCAGGTAGGCGAGGGATAGATATAGAAGGTAACGCTCTCATCCAATGGTCGCCTGCAATAGATTCTGCAACCGCCGCAGGATTGGCTTCGACACGAACATATCCTTTACGTTCATCATTTACCCCTACCTACAACATGTCGATAAATTTGATCGGACGATTTGGAAGAGAACGTGCACGCGGTTCCCTCGAATCATCTTTCGCACAATTTCAAGCGGATCGAGCGGTAGTAGGACTGAATCGACAAATTGCGAAAAATGCAACAGCGCTCCATGAACTCCAGGGGGAAGGGCTCTGCCATTTAGGTAACTTTGCCGAGTACGCGTCGATACGCAGTGAGATTCGCGAAACTGAAACTTTGCTCTCCAAAAGACAGAGCAAAAAGGGTTTCGACCAGAAACAGCGAGCCCATTTAGAAGGCGATCTTGCGCAATTACGCAAGAATCATCGCAACCATCCTTGTCACAGTTGTAACGACCGAGAATCTCATGCTCGAGTTGCCGAAAAAGTTGCGCGACTCGAGCGCGAAAACGCAGGTTTGCAAGGGAGAGTGGAAAACCGCACTCACGTTATCGCACGAACCTTTGACCGCGTTTGTGACATTTTGGAAGAGTTAGGTTACATAGAAGGGGAGCGAACGCTTGCACAAGGCGCGATTCTCGCAAAGATTTATGCGGAATCAGATCTCTTACTTACTGAAAGTATCCGAAGTGGCATTCTTAATGATTTATCTGCTCCCGAACTTCTCTCCGTTCTCTCTTGCATGATTTTTGAAGCTCGCACACAGGAAACTCAGGCTCCCCGAATTCCTAGTGGGAAAGTTCAGGAGACGTTGTCGGATGTAGTAAAGATTTGGGCGCGATTAGAATCTTTAGAATCCAATCACCAAGTCAAAACGCAACGCGAACCAGATTTCGGGTTCTGTTGGATCAGCTTCCGTTGGGCCAATGGTCATTCTTTGGATAGCGTTCTTAAAGGTAGCGATTTATCTGTGGGGGATTTTGTACGTTCAATCCGTCAATTGATCGACCTACTCAATCAAATTGCAACTGCGAGCCACACACTCCGCCCGAATGCGCGAGATGCCATCAAGAAGTTAGATCGAGGAGTCGTTGCTTATATGGGAAGTTCATTATGACTCTGATGTTGCTGGATAGCGCATCACTCTGGTATCGCGCTTACTACGGCATGCCAGACACCATGCTTGCCCCTGATGGTACGCCCGTGAATGCGATACGTGGGTATTTAGATATGACTGCCAAGCTTATAAATCAATATCGCCCCAACCGATTGGTGGCATGCATAGAAGGTGACTGGCGCCCAACTTGGAGAGTTGAACTTTTCCCTGAATATAAAGCGAACCGAGTAGATGAAGAGGGAGAAGAGGATGAGCCAGATACATTGGCGCCCCAGATTCCGATTTTGCTCGACGTATTAGATGCATTTGGTATCACGGTGATCGGTGTCGATGATTACGAAGCCGACGATGTCATGGCTTCTTTTGCCGTGCAAGAGCGAGGCTCGGTCCGAATTGTTACTGGAGATCGCGATCTATTCCAGATGGTTGATGATAAACGGGATATTAAAGTGGTTTATCTGGCTAAGGGATTATCTCAACATGATTTAGTTGATGAATCATGGGTGGCTAATCGGTATCAAATTCCAGGAGATCGTTATGACCTATTTGCAATGTTCAGGGGAGATCCATCTGACGGTTTACCCGGAGTTCGTGGAATTGGCGAAAAGGGAGCTGCGCTCATTGCCAACAATTTTGCTAATGTCGCCGATATTATTGCAGCCGCAGAAAACTCTCATCCCGTTCTTTCTGCGAACCTAGCAAAGAAGATTATCGAAGGAAAAGAGTATCTAGCGATTGCGCCAACTCTGGTTCGGTGTGCACGAGATGTAGCACTGCCTCAAGTTTCGCTCGCAATTCCACAAAAACCAGTAGATATTTCTTCTATCTATCAAATGCAGAAAGATTTTGGGTTAGGCGCAAGTATTGATCGACTTGTTGCGGCCCTGAAGTGGTAAATCTTCTCGCCCCTATCAGTGGATTTTTGCTTTTTTCATCCTTTGCTCCATTCACACTCTGGTATCTCGCTCCAGTTGCTATAGCTCTCTTCATCAAAACTTTAGAATCTGATTCACTTCGTATTCGGATGGCCCGCACAATCGCCTTCGCCATTTCGTTCTTCGCACCATTATTACATTGGACGAGTAGCTACGTTGGCTCGGCCCCTTGGATATTGCTTGTTTTGCTGCAATGCCTCCTCTTGCTACCCATTGCTTTTGTTAACACTCAAAAGAAGAATTCGCTTCTCACTTTTCTATCAATGTGGGTTTTGATAGAAGCGTTGCGCACGCGATTTCCCTTTGGTGGTTTTGGCTGGGGGAGAGTGGCATTTAGCCAAGCGCAAGCCCCTTATGCGCCTTTAGCTGCGATGGGAGGAGCGCCCCTTCTAACATTCACTTCTTGCCTTGTAGGGGTCTGCTTGGTTTTGCTTGGGAGGAAGCAATTCTTGAAAGCATTTACCGTAGGTATAACAATAACTCTTGCCACAGTCGCTAGTTCATTTACCTTAACGAGCATTTCCGGAGAATCTGTGCGAATACTTGCGGTACAGGGGGGAGTCCCGGAGCTAGGAATGGATTTCAACGCTCGTGCGACATCAGTTTTCTACAATCACTTAAACGCTACTAAGAAATATCTTCACACCCATGAAGGCAAACCAGATTTGATTCTCTGGCCTGAAAACAGCGTTGACGTTGACCCATTTCTTTTCAGTAAAGTGAATCAAGATTTAACAGATCTAGTTGATGAATTCAACATCCCGATCATCATCGGTGCGGTTACTCAAGGGTCTTTGGGCTTACGCAACGAATCAATTCTCTGGCTTCCTCATCATGGCGCGGATACACGCTATGTGAAGCGACATTTAACTCCGTTTGGCGAATACATGCCCTGGCGATCTTTAGCGCAAAGAATTTCACCTTACGCCACCGATGTAATTGATTTCATCCCGGGGGAGGACCCCCTACTTCATCGCGTCGGAAGGGCCAAAATAGGCTCCATCATCTGCTTTGAATTGCTGGATGACACCTTGGGACGAGAAATCACTAGCGGCAGTAACCTTCTCTTTGTGCAGACTAATAGCGCTACTTTCGGACTTTCCGCTGAATCGGCCCAACAGATGCAAATCACGCAGATAAGGGCTATCGAACATCAACGTAACATTGCCAGTGTTTCGACTTCTGGAATGAGCGCCTTTATCAATAAACAAGGGATGGTTTCTCAAGAAACGAACCTTAATAGTGTTGCAACTATAGAATCAACTTTAGCGCTACATGCAGGCAAATCTTTTTCTGATAACTACGGCGCATATATCGAAATATTTCTCATTCTTTTACCTTTGTTTCTTCGCATCCGTAAAAGATTGTTGATCAGTTGATATGAAAACATTAGTAATCATTCCCACATATAATGAAGCAGATTCAATTGTCGATATTATTACCTCCTTGATAGAGCAGAATATTTGCGCAGATGTGCTCGTTGTTGATGATAATTCCCCGGACTCAACAGCTATGAGAGTCCTATCTCTTAATTCGCCGCGTATCCATTTACTCTTGCGAGAATCAAAATCTGGATTAGGAAGTGCCTACAGGGCAGGATTTCAATGGGCATTAGATTCCGGGCTGAATTTCACCCATATAGTGAGCATGGATGGTGATGGCTCACATCGAAGCGTCGATCTCGCCCGAATGTTGAATTCCCCTGGAGATTTGGTTCTTGGAACACGATGGATGGAAGGCGGTTCAACCGTTAATTGGCCAATCTATCGTCAGCTACTTTCACGTGCCGGAACCAAGTATGCGCAGCTGGCTCTGAGATTACCTTTTGATGACCTTACTGGTGGTTTTAGAGTTTATTCATTAGAGATGTTGCGAAAATTGAATTTCAACGCCATCACATCAGAAGGTTATGTTTTCCAAGTAGAAATGGTCCGAGCAATTTCAACGTTAACAACATCCATTGTGCAAGTTCCCATCACCTTTATTGAACGAGAAACCGGCGTTTCGAAAATGAATAGAAGCATCGTTATCGAAGCGATCGTGGTAATTACCCGGTGGGCCCTACGTGGCCGTGCAGGATATAACGCCGATAAGTTACATTATGTTAAGTAGTTTCGTACTCTGAAATAGAAGGACAAGCGCAGATGAGGTTCCTATCCCCGTGGGCTCCATCTATCCGCCCCACCGTTGGCCAGTATTTGCCTTTACGCCCCATTAATTGACCCGAGTTAGTTCCCATAGGGAAAGCGGCGATTGAGCGTGTGTATGGACGCTCCCAGCCGTCTGAAACTATCTGTTCGGCGGTATGTGGGGCTCGGCGTAAAGGAGAATTTTCAAGAGGATATTTACCCTGGGCTATCTCCTGGATTTCATCGTAGATCGCAATCATCGCGTTGATAAATCGTTCAATTTCCAGACGATCTTCACTCTCGGTTGGCTCCACCATCAAGGTACCCGGTACTGGAAAACTCATTGTGGGCGCATGGAAACCGTAATCCATTAAACGTTTAGCGACATCATCGACAGTAACGCCCGTTTCTTTGGTGATTTCGCGCAAATCGAGAATGCATTCATGAGCTACTAAACCCGTCTCCCCCGTATAGAGAACCGGGAAATATTGGTTTAAGCGGTGAGCGATGAAATTCGCAGATAAAATTGCTACTTCCGTTGCATGAGTTAAACCTGCGCCACCCATTAATCGAATGTATGCCCATGAAATAGGCAGGATGCTTGCCGATCCAAAAGGCGCAGCGCTAATCGGACCAGGTCCTGAAGCAGGACCAGCGCTTTCATCTAATGGATGGTTCGGTAAAAAAGGCGCTAAATGTGATTTGCAAACCACTGGACCAACACCTGGTCCCCCGCCACCATGAGGAATACAGAAAGTTTTATGTAAATTTAAGTGAGAAACATCGGCTCCAAACTTTCCGGGAGCCGCCAATCCCACCAATGCATTGAGGTTTGCGCCATCAACGTATACCTGACCACCAGCATCATGAATCATGGCGCAAATATCGCTAATTGCTGATTCAAATACCCCATGGGTCGATGGATATGTGACCATAAGAGCCGCGAGGTTTTGTGAGTACTTAACAATTTTCTCTTTGAGGTCAGAAAGACTCACATTGCCACGGTCGTCACATTCAACGACGACCACTTTCATACCGGCCATTACAGCGCTTGCCGCGTTAGTCCCGTGGGCACTTGAAGGAATCAAACAGACATTGCGCGCCACATCTCCTCGTGAATCATGGTAATTCCGGATAGCCAGCAACCCTGCAAACTCGCCTTGGCTGCCTGCATTAGGTTGCAAGGAAACCGCGTCATAACCAGTAATCGCTATCAACCATTCGGAAAGTTCTGCGACTAATTGGCGACTCCCCTGGCTCTGTTCCTTTGGAGCGAAAGGATGCAACGAAGAGAATTCAGGCCAAGTGACAGCTTCCATTTCAGTGACTGCGTTGAGTTTCATCGTGCACGAACCTAAAGGAATCATGGATCGATCGAGCGCGAGATCTCTATCAGAGAGATTGCGCAAATAACGCATCATTGCAGTTTCCGAATGATTAGTGTTGAAAATTGGGTGCGTCAAATAATCTGTTGTACGCAAGAATTGATTGAGATTACTAGTAACTTCCTCCGTAGAAGTAACATCAAATACTCCGCAAAGATCGCGCAAAGTTTGCGCATTCGTTGTTTCATCTAGTGAAACGCCAACTTTTATTTGATCGATAAAACGAAGGTTAATCCCGATTGCATTTGCCTTGCGATGTATCTCTTTGGCATCCTTAACGTTGACAACAAATGTATCGAAAAAGAATTCATTATCGATAAGATAACCAGCACTGCGAAGTGCTGCAACTAAATCATTTGTGTGCTGGTTGATCGCATTTGCGATATTTCGCAAACCTTGGGGTCCATGCCACATTGCGTAGAAAGCGCTCATTACTGCTAGAAGAACTTGGGCGGTGCAAATATTACTTGTCGCCTTATCACGACGAATATGTTGTTCACGCGTTTGCAGCGCTAATCTAAATCCGGGGTTGCCGTCACTATCAATACTCTGTCCAATTAATCGCCCGGGCATTGCGCGCTCCAATCCAGAACGTACAGACATAAACCCTGCGTGAGGACCGCCAAAGCCCATCGGTACTCCAAAACGTTGCGCACTTCCCACCGCAACGTCAGCTCCCCACTCTCCAGGTGGAGTTATTAAAGTGAGTGCTAACAAATCTGTTGCTGCGATGAGAAGCGCACCGCGATTATGAACTGCCGAAGCTAAAGGCCGATAATCAATAATCTCGCCATATGTGTTTGGATATTGAACGAGAACTCCAAAGAGTTCTTCAGTTGGCAGTTTCGAGATATCAGAAGCATCGAATATCTTGATTGCGATACCAAGCGGCTTTGCTCGCGTTGCCACCACAGCAATAGTCTGTGGATGCAGATTCGAATCAAGAGCAAAAATAGCTTCGTCGTTGCCTTTATATATGCGACGGGCCAATGTCATAGCTTCGGCAGCAGCGGTGGCCTCATCCAACATAGAAGCATTCGCTATAGGTAAACCTGTTAAGTCACAAACAGCACTTTGAAAAGCAAAAAGAGCTTCTAAACGACCCTGGGAAATTTCTGGCTGATACGGGGTGTAAGCGGTATACCAAGCTGGATTTTCTAAAACATTGCGTAATATAACTGGAGGCGTAAAAGTGCCGTAGTAACCAGTACCAATAAAAGATCTATAGATTGAATTTTTATCCGCCAAGAGATGCAGTTGTTCTATCACTTCAGGCTCTGACAGTGCTCCTGGAAGAATTTGATCAATCTTCTTAGCTAAGGCGATATTTGCAGGTAGCACTTTCGAGATAAACTCTTGCATCGATGAATACCCAAGTGCAGAGAGCATCGCATCTTCATCAGAGTTGGTTGGACCGATATGCCGCTTCTCAAAAGAATCGAAAGGCTTCTTTGAAGCAGTCATTACTCCCCATTCCCATCGTGCGGACACCTTGAGCTATAACCTACATCTACCCAGGCAAGAATGAGGATAAAGCTATTTAAGCGCCTTTACGCTTACGACGTTCAGAGAGTTCATCGTTACCTTCGCCACTTTGAACTTCACCATTGAACTCACCTTGCAAAGTCGCTAATGAGCCTTCAACTTCACTCCACACTTTGCCAATGGCGATACCAAATACCCCTTGCCCTCCGGCAAGTAAATCGATGATTTCATCTGGACTAGAACATTCATAAATTGAGGCTCCGTCGCTCATGAGAGTCATGCGTTCCAGTTCGACCACTCCCCGATCGCGTAAATGCGTCACTGCGATGCGGATATTTTGTAGCGAAACCCCAGCATCGAGCAACCGCTTTACAACCTTCAAAACGAGAATGTCGCGAAAACCGTAAAGTCGAGCAGAACCCGATCCCATCGCATTGCGGATACTTGGTTCAACCAAACCAGTACGTGCCCAGTAATCCAATTGACGATAGGTAATTCCAGCAGCAGAGCACGCGGTGGCTCCGCGGTAACCAATTTCAGAGTTCTCTGTATCCATGACGGGGGCTCGATTCTGGGGGGAAGGTAGAGTAAGGGTACGAGCCACCTATCTGTTTATCAATGACCGACACGATTGAAACCTCAAGTAGAGGTTAACGGTTACGGCGCCTGCCTTTGAGCGCAAAGAAGTAGGCGCCAGAGAATGCAAAGGCGATCCCTGCCACAGCAAATTTTCCCACTCCATATCCACCTGGAGCGAGGAGGAGAAAAGCGCCCAGAGCCAATGAAAGAAAAGCCATACCTGCGGCCGCTTGGCGCAATCCCCTCTCTCCTGCAAAAGCGGCGACCAAAGGAGCTAAAAGCGCCGGAATGAGAAGAATTGCTCCGAGTAAATGGAGCGTCCACCGTAATTCCGAGGTCAGCGATTTGGAACTGAAACCGAAGGCGGTAGTAATCACATCGACCCGGACTATAAGAAGTACCCCAACGAGAAAAAATGTTAAAGCTGCAATACGAAGGATGAGCGCAACTCGTTGGACCAACATGGGTAAACGCTACCTATCCACGAGTCAAGCGTCTATGGGTTGGGTAAAGAATCTACCCTTGGAAATCCTCAGGGTTAATCTGGTCGAGAAACTCTCTAAAACGCTCTACTTCGGTTTCTGCCGATTCACCTTCTTGCTCAGGGATAGAAATACCGACCTCATCCAGTAATTCTGGGGAAGCAGATATCTCTGCCTTGGTGCGCAGTGCGAGTGCAATAGCATCAGATGGCCTCGCTGAGATAGAAACCGTAACTCCGGATTTCTTCGTCAAGACCACATCAGAATAGAAAATTCCATCTCGTATCTCGACAATTTGCACTGAACTCACGGTAGCTTCCAACGAAGCAACCACTTCCCCTATCAAATCATGTGTCAATGGCCTGGCCGGTGATATTCCTTGTTGCGCAAAAGCAATCGCAGTTGCTTCGGATGAGCCAACCCAGATAGCTAAATATCTCGAACCTTCTCGTTCTTTCAATAACACAATCGGTTGATTCGAAGGCATCTCGATGCGAACACCGACAACTTCTAAAGGAATCATCTCCTTATCGAAGTCGATGTAACCCACCGCGAACTAAAGCGGCATGCAAACGAATAGAGAGTGAAGCAATCTCGCGTTGAACTTCTTCGGCACGAGCTTTGGCTTCAGTGCTCTTCTGACGCACGAGAGGAGTGATTACCTGTTCGATCAAACCGATTTCGCGATCTGCCGCTGATTTAAATGATCGCAAATGGCGCGGTTCAATTCCGAAACCAGCCATCTCCGAAACTGCACGAGCTATCGACAATGCATCCGAGTCGTAATGACGACCGCGCAAAGCTATCAGCCCATAAGCTTCAAGCTCTACAAGTTGTTCTTCATTAATTCCGCTTGAAGAGAGAAGCTCTTCGCGAGATAAACGCAAATCACTTGATTGACCAAAACTCGAAGGAGCAATCTCTCCATCAACAGTTGCCAAGCGCGGCATCGGTGCTCCCCCAGCAACTTGAGCCGGTTGCAATCCGCGATCCAAAGCTTCTAAATTCTCTTTAATAACTCTTAGCGGCAAATATTGATCTCGCTGAGCAAGAAGTACATAGCGAAGACGTTCAAGATCGCTATTGGTGAATTTGCGATAACCCGACGGAGTTCGCTGAGGTTCGATCAAGCCTTCGGACTCAAGAAATCGAATCTTGGAAATCGTGATGTCGCTGAAATCTCCACGCAACTTATTGAGAACTTCTCCGATACTTAAATACGCACGGGCTGGAACGCTCATTTTTCTCCCCTAAGAAAAAGCATATGAAATTTACCAATCTGAACTTCATCACCATTACTAAGAACCAAATTTGTAATCGATACATTATTTACATACGTGCCGTTCAAACTGCCCGAATCCACCAATGTGAATTCCTTAGAACTACTCTGAGATATCTTCGCATGCACCCGCGAAACAGTTACATCATCAAGAAATATGTCACTCTCTGGCGCTCTACCGATTGTTGAATCTGTGAGATTAAGAAGGAATCTCGATCCTTTGCGTGCGCCGCGATGAACCAAAAGCATCGCGTCATCGCGATTGAGATTGGCAATTACTTCGCGCTCTTCCGAGGTCAATAATTCAAGTGATTCGAGTGACTTTTGAGAAGGGGAATCTGAAACGACCCCTCGGACCGCTAGGTGCAATGTGGTGGTTAGTTCGCGATCGGACCGATCTGCATTCATACCCACCCCCTAGCTCTGACTATCAACCTGAGGCTGACCTTATGGTTCTAGAAGGGGAAAATCAAGCCGTGAGTTCAGCGTATTCCGCAGCGCTCAAGAGGTCGGCAGGCATGCCAGATAGCGAGATTTCAACCATCCAGCCTTTTCCATAAGGATCACTGTTCAAATCTTCTGGTGACGAAATTAGATTCTCATTGATTGCTTGGACTGTTCCAGAAACCGGTGAATAGATTTCGGAAACACTTTTTGTTGATTCAACTTCGCCACATACTTTGCCAGCAACAAGTGCATCCCCGATGGAAGGTAGTTGCACATACACGATGTCCCCTAAAGCGCTCTGAGCAAAATCAGTGATGCCGATACGAACTACACCTGAAGCAGCTTCTTGCGAAACCCATTCGTGTTCCTTGGTATATTGCAAATTCGTTGGAACGCTAGACATGTAAATCCCCTTTATGGCCTTGTGACCCTGAAGATGAAACCTTATGTGCCGCGGCAATATTTCGCCACCCTGTAATCCAGTAATGAACTCCGGTGCCAATATAAAGAGCAATCCCCCAGATCGCAAAACTCCAACCTAAAACAAAGGATAGAGAAGCCAACCACCCGCTACCCAAGGCCAAGAGCAAAAACGGGAAAGCGTAAAGTAAATTGAAGGTCGCAGCCTTGCCAGCGTATGTCACTGTGAGAGGCGAGCCTCCTGCTCGGACTAGAAATATTGTTAAAACGCCAAGGAATAGATCACGGAGAACTAACAGAGCAATAACCCAGAAAGGAATTGCGTGACGCAGATATAGAGTGATCAGCACGGCGGCGATATAGAGACGATCAATTGCAGGGTCTAAAATCTCCCCTAACCGTGACGTTTGATTCCACGCTCTAGCCAATTTCCCATCAAAATAATCCGTGGCTCCAGCAAGAGCTAATACCGCTACGGCTAGCGAATCAGCGTGCTTGGAGAGAGCCAAATAGATGAAGAGTGGAATCCCGAGCCCACGTAAAAGCGTCAGGGCATTGGGTATCGTGAAAAATTGATTCTTCATGTCGGAGCGACAGGATTTGAACCTGCGACAACCAGACCCCCAGCCTGGTGCGCTACCAAGCTGCGCTACGCCCCGGTGGCGAAAACTCGCCCAAGGGTGAAAATACTACTCACGCTCACGAACACGTACAGCAACTTGAACTGGCGTTCCCGGAAAACCAAATTCCTCGCGGAGGCGACGCTCGATAAATCGTCGATAAGAGCTCTCCAGAAAACCAGTTGTAAAAATGACGAAACGAGGTGGTGAAATTCCAGCTTGAGTGGCGTAGAGAATCTTGGGTTGCTTGCCCCCACGAACAGGTGGCGGAGTGGCAGCGATAAGAGTTCCCAGGAAGGAGTTGAGCTTGCTTGTCGGGACTCTGCGTTCCCAACTTGCTAAGGCGGTTCGTAGAGCCGGCGCCAAACGATCGCGGTGCCAACCTGTTTTGGCAGCGAGGTTGACGCGTTGTGCCCATTCGACCTGATCTAAGTGGCGATCAACTTCGCGATCTAAAGTAATTTGGCGATCTTCATCTACAAGGTCCCATTTATTCATCACAATAATCAGCGCTTTACCTGCTTCTTCAACCATCGTGATGATTCGCAAATCTTGTTCAGAAATTGGTTCCGCAGCATCCAAAACAACAACTGCAACTTCAGCGCGTTCAAGTGCCGCTTGCGTACGTAGCGTTGCGTAATAGTCGGTACCACTTTGTTGATTTGCGCGTCGACGAATACCGGCAGTGTCGATAAATCTCCAGGTCGACCCACCAAGATCGATGAGTTCATCAATTGGATCGCGGGTAGTACCAGCAACATCGTCAACAAGTGCACGGTTTTGCCCGGCCAGAATATTCAGGAGACTGGACTTTCCGACGTTAGGTCTACCAATCAACGCAACACGTCGATATCCATCTTGCACTTGCGCTCCACCCACTTCAGGCAAAACCGAAGTGATGTGATCCAAAAGATCACCACTGCCTCGTCCATGAAGAGCAGATACGAAATATGGTTCTCCTAGACCTAAATTCCAGAGAGTGTGAGCTTGCGTTTCCTCACGTTCGCCGTCAACTTTATTCGCAACCAAGATGATGGGCTTTTTCATTTTACGTAAATCGCGGACCAATACATCGTCTTCATCAAGGGCTCCCACTTGCGCATCAATAACAAAAAGCAGAACATCTGCCTCCTGCATTGCAAGCTCGGCATTTAAACTTACGCCAATCGAAATTCCATCTGGCTTGGCTTCCCATCCCCCAGTGTCCATGACCATAAAGTCTTGACCGTTCCACGTGCATTCGTATTTCACGCGATCGCGAGTTACCCCAGGTGTGTCTTCAACAATCGCTTCTCGTCTACCAAGAAAACGATTGATTAGCGTTGATTTTCCAACGTTGGGACGTCCTAATAAAGCCACGATGGGCAACCCTAGTAATTTGCGTTCCTTGAGCAATTCCCAAATTCGATCGCTTGTCTCTTCCAAATCTAATTGCGTCGAATCGATTACGATTGCATCTGCGGCCATCGCTAGCGGTGATGTTGCGCGTGTCGAATCAGCCGAATCCCTTTGTTCCAAAGATTTCTCTACCTGCTGCAATAACGATACATCCAAGGAATCATTATTAAGTTCTTGATCACGACGACGTGCGCGTGCTCCAAGATCTGCCGTGAGAAAGATTTTCAAAGGAGCATCCGGGACCACTACAGTTCCGATATCCCGACCTTCAACGATAATTCCTTTCCGAGCGGTCGCAATAATCTTGCTTTGTACATCTAACAATGCGGTGCGCACTTCTGGATGCGCACTCACTTCACTCACGCGTTCGGTAACTTCTGCACTTCGTATTTCGCGAGTGATATCCACTCCGCCGGCAAAAATTTTGGGATCGGACGGGTCACTATTGAACGAGAGCGGCTGTGCCTTCATCGCACGTAACAAATCCTTAGGGTCTGCAATTTTATTTTCGATTGCGAGCCAGGCTAACGCCCGATAGAGCGCGCCAGTGTCTAGGTAATTCCACCCTGCACGGATTGCAATAGATTTTGCAGTGCTTGATTTGCCAGCTCCGCTTGGGCCATCAATTGCTACAACGATACCCATGCGTTAATCCTAGTCTGTTGAACTTGCCTAGCGGGACGGATGAACGCTCCAACCATTGGCCTTCAAATGTTCGCTCAGTTTCAAAGCATCGCTTTGCGAAAGCGCTAATGTAATTAACCCCGTGAATTGACCGGGCGAATGTTCAATTGCCAAATCTTCAACGTTAACTTGTGCTTGCGCGCATTCAGCGAACAATTGCGCAAGTTGCCCAGCTTTATCTTCAATAACAATCGGCAGATAGTGATAATCACGGTGCCTGCCACCATGTTTGCCGGGTATCAATTGGCGAGCGGATCTGCCGCTTTCAATGAATCCATGGACCACGCTCTCATCGCCCAATCCATCGATTAACACCTGCAAATCCGCCACCACCGATTCCAGAAGAGGGCGAATCTGGGCGTTATTGGCGCTGATAATTTCTTGCCACAACCCCGGATCCGAACCGGCTATCCGGGTGGTATCGGTTAAACCTGAACCAGATAAGGCCAAAGTACTCTCCTGGGCGCCGCGCAAAGTTCTAGCCAACAGTGAGGAAATAATTTGCGGCAAGTGAGAAACGAGTGCAACAGCCTCATCGTGGGTGGCAGGATCCAAGCGGATAGGTACCGCTCCTAAGGCAGCAATAATCTCGACAAGGGCGGTAACCACTTCATTAGAAGAGTCAGGGGAAGGTGAATAGACCCAACTTCGACCTTGGAATAAATCTGCACGTGCTCCTTGAGGTCCGGAAACCTCACGACCTGCCATGGGATGGCTGCCACAGAACTTAGATGACAGGCCCGGGATTGAATCAACTTCACGTTGAGGTTTACTCTTAACGCTACCTATATCTATAAAGAGAGCCTTCGGATTGAGTGCAAACTCGGCGGCGATGACCTCTTTGAACTTTTCGAGGGGGCAAGCGATGAGCACGAGATCGACCGGTTGATCTGAACTCTCCCCCACCAAAGCTTGAGCTAATTTCTGACGCGCTGGGTCCGAATCAATCATCGTCATCACATAGCTCGAATTCTTCAACCCCAAGGCAATAGAGGTGCCGATGAGCCCGGAACCCACCACCCGCAGATGCTTCATTGAGCGAGATCGCGCCTCAACGCGGTCGCACCTTTAAGGTAAATGTGGGTAATTTCGCCATCTTCTGAAGCAAAATTGGCATGAACCATCACGCGAATTACTCTTTCCAACGCGCCAGGCACGGCAATCTCAGAGGCGCAAATAAGTGGAACGGCCCCAAATCCGATCTCTCGCGCAGAGGCAGCAGGAAAATCGGCAGTCAGATCAGGGGTAGCGGTAAAGATTACAGAGATCAGATCGTCGATCTCTATCTCGTTAGCTTGCAAAATCGCAGGCATCAGCTCTTTCACTCCCGCGGCTATTTCAGCAACGGTATTAGCAGAAACCTGAATCGCTCCTCTAATCGCCCGAACTCTCATTGGATAATCGTACTCCACCATCCAGAGGGTATGCGTATTAAACACTATCTATATAAATCGACAAATACATTAAACGCTAGAGAACCTTACTGCCATTTTCGAGATCCGGAAACGATTTACTTCATTCAGCAGAAATCGACTTATAGATACTTTTCGCCAGAATCAAGCGTCATCATTAGGCTGTAATGTCGATAAATCTTTATTCAATCCGAGCAGAAATAGAGATTTATAGATTTATACGTTTTGCGCATGGTGCTGTTTTTAACGATAAAGAGTTAAAGCGCTAAAGCCTCACGTAGGTTTATTAACTCCACCTCGTTGAGGTCTCGCCAACGCCCCTCAAGCACATCGCCCAAAAGAATCGGACCAAAACGGGTTCGGATCAACCGCAGTACATCAACCCCGACAGCTTCCATAAGTCGACGGATGATGTGGTAGCGCCCTTCATGGATTGTCACTTCCAGCCAGGTAGGTGAGAGCTCTTTGAAATCTAGAACTCGACCTAACCCATCTTCCAATTCAATTCCTTTGAGCAAACTCTTAGCTGCGCCCACCGGAAGCTTGCCGGCATATTCAATGAGGTAAGTCTTCTCTAACCCATATGAAGGGTGGGTTGCTCTGAAAGTCATATCCCCATCGTTTGTGAGAAGGATCAGCCCTTCGCTCTCCTTATCCAACCGCCCCACGTGAAAAAGGCGTTCAGTCCTTAAGGAGATGAAATCAGATAGAGAGGGCCTTCCCTCTGGGTCATACATGGTAGACACAACACCTCTAGGTTTATGAAGTGCTAGATAAGTCTTAGTCAAACTACCTTTAATTGTCTCACCATCAACCATGACTGTAGAGATTTCAGGGTCGAACTTAGCGCCCATCTCACGGACTATCTCGCCATTCACGCTCACGCGGCCCTCGTTGATAAGTTCGTCAGCTCCGCGGCGACTGGTGATTCCAGCGTCGGCAATGATCTTATTGAGGCGGATACTGGGCATGGGGCAGACTCTATCTCTATCTGAAGGTTAGACGTTAATCAGTAAGGGAATCGAGAATCTCATCCAGGCGTTCGAGGTCGGGTAGATAGGGCGCTAAGGCCGGAAGATCCGTGAGGGAATTCAATCCAAGTCGTTCTAGGAAATAGCTTGTTGTCGCATACAGAATCGCCCCAGTTTCATGCTCCACACCCGCTTCCTCCACTAGTCCACGGGTAACGAGGGTCTTCATCACCGCTTCCACATTTACTCCACGTATAGCTGAAACCCTTGCTCTGGAAACAGGTTGACGGTAGGCAATGACGGCCAGGGTCTCTAGAGCGGCTTGTGTGAGTCGAGATTGCTGGCCATCGAGAACAAACTTCTCGACGATCGGAGAATATTCAGCCTTGCTATAGAAACGCCATCCCCCGTTGATTTGACGTAGTTCAAAACCACGCTCGCTGTAGCTGCCTTCTAGGCGGGAGATAGCGTCAACGATCTCGCCAATGGGACGTTCCAAAATTTGGGCCAAAGTAAGCTCGGTGACGGGCTCATCCACGACCATCAAGATAGCTTCAATTGAAGCGTCCAGTTCAGAATTAGACATTTGTACCTTCCTTTGTCTCATCATCTTCTGCAATGACTGGGATATCGAACTCTTCCCCAGCTAAAATCTCGCCAGATTCGGAACCGGTCCAGCTGATTTGAAGCTCGCCTAAGGCAACCACCTGATCGAAACGAAGCGCGCCTTGGCGGTAGAGGTCTAAAAGGGCTAAGAATCGGGCAACTACCACCAGGGTGCTGTGGGCATCAGCGACGAGGGAACGAAAATTCATACTCTTACTCTTACGAAGAGCATCCACCACCCATCGGGACTCCTCAGCTACGCTCACAAGTGGCATATGGAGATGCTCAAGGGCTACTGCAGGGGTGATTTTCGGTGTGAGCACTCTTTCAGCTATCGCAGCAAAACGTGGTGCTCCGACCCCAATAAGGACCTCTGGAAGGAGAGAAGCCAGCGCCGCATCCAGAGCCACAAACCTTGGGAATCGACGGTCGGAGAGCGCAATTCGTTCGTTAAAGGTGGCAGCGATCTCTTTGAAAGCGCGATACTGCAAGAGACGAGCAAAGAGAAGATCTCGAGCCTCAAGAAGGGCAAGATCGGTCTCATCCTCCACCTCTCCGCTAGGCAAGAGGCGGGCGGCTTTGAGGTCAAGGAGAGTTGCGGCCACCACTAGAAATTCTGTCGCTTGGTCGAGTTTCCAGCCCTCTCCTGAAGCTTCGAGTGCGCGTATAAAGGAGATAAATTCATCAGTAACTGCGCTGAGGGCAACCTCGGTAATGTCCATCCGATGGCGTGAAATAAGTTGAAGCAGCAGGTCGAAAGGCCCATCAAAGTTATCTAGATGGACATCAAATCCACCCGAAACTTCAGAGTTGATCTCTTGCGCCGCTGTTTCCACCTGCGAACGGTACTTCACAATGGAGCGTTTTGTGCGCACTTGCCTCCCGTGCCACCCCGCCCTAGAGTTACGTCCATAAAGCGGCAGAGAGGTTTCTCGTTAGATGGCTAAATCGACAATTGAAGAGGATGTAGCAACAACATCAACTCTTCTCAAGCGCCAACCTAAGAATTGGCCCGCTCCTGCACCTTTAACCACCCACGGCCCGGCAACGATTATTCCCATCGTCAACCAGAAAGGTGGCGTGGGTAAAACCACGACCACAATCAATCTAGGTGCGAGTTTGGCCGAACTTGGACGACGCGTATTACTCGTAGATTTTGATCCTCAAGGAGCGCTCTCCGTAGGCCTTGGCGTGAATGCTCACGAACTTCGCCTTGAAGAAACGGTTTACCAAGTGCTGATGGATCCCCATTCAGATATAGAGAAAGTGATTCTCAAAACTTCAATACCTGGCATGGATCTATTGCCTGCCAACAAAGAGTTAGCCACTGCCGAAGTCACCTTGGTAAATGAAATGGGTCGTGAAAACTTTCTCAAGAGAACTTTAGAATCCGTCAAAGATTATTACGATGTCATCCTCATCGATTGCCAGCCTACTTTAGGGCTCCTCACACTTAACGCCCTTACTGCAGCAGATGGCGTAATCGTGCCGCTGCAATGTGAATTCTTTGCTTTAAGAGGTTTTGCCCAGCTTCAAGAGAACCTCGAGAAAGTTCGAGTTAACCTCAATCCTTCCCTCAAATTAATTGGGATCTTGGCAACCATGTACGACAAGAAGACGCTTCATAGTCGTGAAGTTTTGGAACGAATCCTCGAAGCTTTTCCTGACAATGTTTTCGAAACCGTAATCGCTCAAACTGTTCGCTTCCCCGAAACTACGGTCGCGGGAGAGCCAATAACGACTTATGCCGGAAGTTCAGGAGGGGCTGCCTCATACAGGCGTTTGGCCCGTGAATTAATATCAATTGGAGGAACACGATGAGCCGCAGAGCCAGTTTGCCAGGAGCCGACGAACTATTTCGTTCTACAACACCAGCACTTAGCGCTGTCCGAGATGCGCTCCCTGATTCGGAAAGAACGGAAATAGTTGGGGCGACAACCGCTGCACCAATAGCTCGTTCTCCCAAAAAATCAGTCAGAACCACTTCGCGCAGGCGAGTGAGTACTGTCGATCGCTCTCCTTCGGGACGCGAACGTCATGAGGAGAAAATTACTGTCTATCTCTCCCCCGAAGAACTCTTCGATCTTGATCAAGCACGTTTGCTACTTCGTGGAGACCTTGGATTAGCTGCCGACCGCGGTCGCATTGTTCGCGAATCTATCGCAGTAATCATCGCTGATTTAGAAGCAAAAGGTGATGCAAGCATCCTTGCTAGAAGATTACGGGGACTTTAAGAACTAGCCTCTCGCGCGAGGATGAGCTGCACTATAACTTTCGCGAACTTTATCGATAGTTATTAGCGTGTAAATCTGCGTAGTTGTTACTGAGACATGTCCTAATAACTCCTGAACCACTCTTACATCGGCGCCACCGTCCAGAAGATGGGTCGCATAAGAATGTCGAAAAACATGCGGAGAGACTTTGCCTTGTAATCCAACTTTGACAGCAGAGTTTGTAACAAACTGCCATGCTGATTGACGGCTTAGCCTTGCCCCTCGCGTATTGAGAAAAAGTGCGGAAGACCTGCTCTTTGCATGTGCTGCTAACTCGGGGCGCACACGCACTAGATATTCACGAATTGCCCCTTTGGCAAAACTCCCCAAAGGAACGATGCGTTCTTTGGAACCTTTACCTTTGAGTTTGATTGTCTCAACCTCGATACCATCTTGTTCAAAGAATCGAAGATCACCCACATCTAGTGCAACGATTTCGCTGACGCGAGCACCGGTGCCGTACAGCAATTCCAATAGAGCGCGATCTCGCAAGGTAATCGGTTTAGATTCTTCATACGCCCCATCGATCAAAGAAATAATCTCTACCACGGTGAGGGCTTTCGGCAATTTCCGCAATTGTTTTGATTTTGCAATCTCCAATGTTGGATCATCGATTGAATATTCTCTCTGGCAATATTTAAAGAAGCTTCGTAAAGTCGATATATTTCTTTGTATAGAGCTGGAAGCTAACCCTTGGCTCTTCAAGTAACCCTGAAAAGCGAGAATATTCTCTGGGGATATAGTTTTCAAAGTTATAGAACGTGTGTGCAGAAATCCGCTTAAGGTAGCCAAATCACGCGAATAAGCTGCAATCGTATTAGCCGCTAATCCACGTTCAACTCTCAATTGTGCGAGAAAACTTTCACTCGCAACGTCGACATCCATACTTGAGGAGTTTAGGCCCCTATGAAGCTAATGTATGGAATTCGTATCCGTGAGCCGTAGATACCGCTTCGTAGTAGACATGGCCTTCATGAACATTGAGCCCCAAAGCCAGCGCCTTATCTGCAGCTAACGCTGCAACCCAACCCTTATTTGCGATTGCGATCGCATATGGAAGCGTTGCGTTGGTAAGAGCGTAGGTGGAGGTTACTGGAACTGCTCCAGGCATATTTGCAACACAGTAAAAAATACTGTCGTGAATCTTAAATGTAGGTTCGGCATGCGTAGTGGCGCGAGAATCTTCGAAACAACCACCTTGATCAATGGCGATATCTACCAGCACTGAACCAGGTTTCATCAATTTTACTTGAGCGTTAGAAACCAATTTAGGAGCTTTTGCTCCATGTACAAGAACTGCACCGACTACGAGGTCGGCTTGGGAAACTTGTTGGTTTATTGCATGTTGAGAAGCCGCAAGAGTTTTAATTCTGCCAGCATAAACAGCGTCAATAAACTGCAATCGGGAGATACTGCGATCGATCACTGTGACGTCAGCGCCCATCCCAATCGCGATTACAGCAGCATTCAAACCGGCTACTCCCCCGCCGATAACAACAACTTTGCCTCCGGCAACTCCAGGGACTCCACCCAAGAGAACTCCGCGACCTCCATTGGGTTTTTGCAGCGCAGAAGCTCCCACTTGAGTAGCCATACGACCAGCAACCTCGCTCATGGGAGCGAGAAGAGGAAGTGAACCATTAACTTCAACTGTTTCGTATGCAATCGCAGTTGTACCACTTGCGATGAGAGCATCGGTGCATTCTTTCGATGCAGCTAAATGTAAATAGGTAAATAGAACCTGACCTTTGCGCATTTTTGGATACTCAACAGCGATCGGTTCCTTTACTTTCAAAATTAGATCAGCGCTGCTCCACACTTCGTCGGCAGTTTCAATAATCTTTGCTCCTTGAGTAACAAAAGCTTCATCATTGATCGCCGAACCTAATCCCGCACCTTTTTCGATGAGTACCGTATGTCCGGAGCTGACAAATTCATGAACTCCTTCAGGCGTAATAGCTACGCGGGATTCTTGAGATTTGATTTCCTTGGGTACGCCAACAATCATTTTTTACTCCTCATACATTCGTCGCTGAATAAGAAGAGCCTACTCTCACTTTTTGAGTGAATTTTACCTTTTCGCTTCAATCGCAGCTTGGATCAATCCAGCAAAAAGCGGATGAGGCCGAGTGGGGCGCGAGCGGAACTCAGGGTGTGCTTGAGTTCCAACGTAATACGGGTGAACCGAATGCGGGAGTTCGACAAACTCTACAAGGTTGCGCTCTGCGAACAATCCAGAAAAAACCAATCCTGCTTCTGCTAGAACTTCGCGATAATCGTTATTAACTTCGTAACGGTGGCGATGTCTTTCGGAAACTTCGAGTGCGCCATACGCACCCGCAACCACTGATCCTTTTACAAGTGAAGCTTTATACAAACCTAAACGCATCGTTGCGCCCATATCGCCTTGCCCGGAAACAATTTCACGTTGATCTACCATTGTCGAAATTACAGGAGAACGTGTTTCTGGCGAAAATTCAGCAGAATTTGCATCCGAAATTCCAGCAAGATTTCGTGCCGCCTCAATTACCATGCACTGCAAGCCAAGACATAGTCCTAACGTTGGAATCCTCTTTTCGCGCGCATATCGCAAAGCCCCAACTTTGCCTTCGATACCGCGAATACCAAAACCTCCTGGCACGCAGATCGCATCGACATCGCTTAAGAGTTTCTCTGCCCCTTCGGCTGTTTCACAATCATCGCTGACTACCCACTTGATTTCTACCTTTGCATTATTGGCGAACCCACCTGCGCGCAAGGCTTCGGTTACGGAGAGGTATGCATCCGGAAGATCAACATACTTACCAACTAAAGCAACGCGTACCACATGCGCAGGGTGGTGCACTTTCTTAAGCAGGGCATCCCACTCAGTCCAATCAACATCCTTGAAAGGTAAACCTAAACGCCGCACGACATATGAATCGAGCCCCTCTGAAAAAAGAACCTTCGGAATATCGTAAATAGATGGAGCGTCGACAGCGGCAACTACCGCCTCTAAATCAACATCGCACATCAGAGAGATCTTCTTCTTTACAGATGCAGGTATTTCTCGATCAGAACGAATAACAATTGCATCTGGAGCGATACCTATGCTGCGCAAGGCCTGAACGCTATGTTGGGTTGGCTTTGTTTTGAGCTCGCCCGATGGGCCGATGTAAGGCACTAACGAAACATGCAAATAGAAAACATTTTCCCGCCCCACTTCTTGGCGGATCTGACGTGCGGCTTCCAAGAAAGGTTGGGATTCAATATCTCCCACCGTGCCACCCACTTCAGTAATAACAATGTCGATATCGGGAGCAGCCATCGCTCGGATACGCTCTTTAATCTCATTTGTAATATGAGGAATTACTTGAACAGTCTCCCCTAAATACTCCCCACGGCGCTCGCGTGCAATAACGCGTGAATACACTTGCCCGGTAGTTACATTCGCAGAGCCATGTAAGTTCGTATCCAAAAATCGTTCGTAGTGACCGATATCTAAATCAGTCTCAGCTCCATCGTCAGTAACAAAAACTTCACCGTGCTGAAAAGGATTCATCGTTCCTGGATCAACATTGAGATATGGATCCAGCTTCTGCATGGTCACCCGTAAACCGCGGGAGCGTAAAAGTCGACCTAAACTTGAGGCTGTAAGCCCTTTACCTAAACTTGAGGCGACTCCGCCGGTAACGAATAAATGTTTAGTCACATGAGGTTGGCCCATGGGAGACCAACCTATCATCAAATCTGGCAAGTAACTTCATTTAGGCAAGTTAAGGAGTTCGGCGGCGTGTTCTCGGGCGCTGCGAGAATCTTCCTGTCCAGCAAGCATTCGCGCGATCTCTTCCACGCGCGATTGCTTATCCACCTTTTCGATTCCGCTTTGAACGACTCGACCATCATTGCTCTTTCGTAGAACAAAATGCGCATCTGCCCAAGCTGCAACTTGAGGTAAATGCGTGACAACAATTACTTGTGCGTGGCGAGAAAGTTGCAATAAACGTCTACCGACCTCCACGGCTGCTTTTCCTCCCACCCCCGCGTCAATTTCATCAAAAATATATGTTCCTACAGGTGCACTTTGAGCAAGCACCACTTCTAATGCAAGCATTACTCGTGAAAGTTCGCCACCACTTGCTCCTTTTGCAATCGGAACGAGTGGAGCATCTTTATGGCTTTGCAAGAGCATAGAAATTTCATCGCCTCCAGATGGGCCGAAATCAACGAATCGGAGTTGACTTTGATAATCCAATGATTCAACAAGACAGACCATATTCGTGTGTGGCATTGATAGGGCCTTAATTTCAGTGCTAACTTTCTCAGAGAGTTCTTCTGCGAATTTACTTCGTAACGATGACAATTTCGCTCCTGCTTTTAGGAGGCGCGCAAAAACCGCATCTAACTCGCTTTGCATCTGAAGAATTCTTTCTTCGCCACCCGATAAATCGGCCACAAGAACTTCCGAATCGGAAAAACGTTGCAGAGCGCGCGCAACTTCCTCTTCGATCTCTCCTCCCGCGCCATGTTTCTTCACAAATGCCGAGATTTCAGCTCGTCTACTGAGGATGTATTCGAGTCGAGCAGGGTCGGCTTCTAAAGCTGATAAGTATGAATTCAAAGATTGAGCGGAATCGCTGGCGAGGAAAAAACTCTCAGCAAGATTGACCGAAAATGGTTCAAGAGTCGAATCCATAGCTGTCGCACTTTCAAGGGATTTACGTGCTTGGTTTAAGAGTGTCAAGATTCCGTTCTCATCATCGTTAAGCAGATTGACGCTCTGATCCACAGCAACGCGTAACTGTTCAACTGAACTTAACCTCGAAAATTCGACGCTCAGAGATGTGAACTCATTGGATTCTGGTTGCACTTTTTTACAATCAGAAATGAAGATGAGTAAATCTGCAACTTCCTTATCCCGGCTCTCTCGACTCTTTTTAGCCTGGATCAGACGGTCCTGTAGTTGGCGGTGTTCTGCATACACCATTTGGAAATCGCGCAAAGCGCTGTGGAGCGGCGCACCAGCGAATCGATCCAATAACTCACGTTGACGAGCAACCTTAGTGATACTCATACTTGCAGCCTGCGAGTGGATCTCTACAAAGAGTTCACCGAGTTCGGACAATGTACTCAATGGCACGCTAACTCCGCCTGCTGTGGCTTTACTCTTTCCGGCGCTAGTAACAGTTCGGGCGAGAATTAGTTGACCATCCTCAATGTAATCTGCAACCTCTTCGCTATCGTGCGTTGATAGTTCTTTAACAAAAGTAGAAGGTAGGGCAAAAGTAGCGGAGGCCAAGAGCCTTTCTTCACCTTGTCTCACTAGCGATGAGTCGCTCTTTCCTCCAAGAACAAGTGAAAGAGCAGTAAGAATCATGGTTTTGCCAGCACCGGTTTCTCCTGTCAAAACGGTGAAACCTGGAGACAATTCGACAGTAGCCGTATCGATAACACCGAGGTTACGGATAGAGATTTCCTCTATATAAGAACGTTCACTCACCGCGCCAGCCTTCAACTGGTAATTTGAACTTCGCTACTAAACGATCGCTGAAGATGCTCTCACTCAGATGCGCTAATTGAACATTTCCGGAATCCTTAGTGATCGTGACGCGATCTCCAGACTCAAGTCGGAATTGTCGCAGTGAATCGCCCAAGAGAAGAGCTCCCGTGGATTCAATATCAATAACAATCTCTGAATTAGGGGAAACCACCATGGGTTTGGAAAATAGTGCATGCGCTGAAATAGGCAGAAGAACAAATGCCTCTACTTCGGGCCACACCACTGGTCCTCCCGCTGAAAATGCATATGCGGTAGAGCCTGTGGGGGTGGAGCAGATCAATCCATCGCATCCCCAGCGAGAAAGTGGACGACGATCTATTTGCACAAACAGTTGGAGCATGGAGGTGCTTTCACGTTCTATTGTCACTTCATTGAGAGCCCATCCCCTGGCAACTTCAACCTCGCCGCGGTGAACCGCATATCCGAGCACCATCCGTGGATCACAAATGTAACTCTTAGAAATAACGGCTGCGGATATTTCTTCAATCGTAGGTTTCTCAACCTCGGCTAGAAATCCCACATGCCCTAAATTGACTCCAAGCAGTGGAATATTGGTTCCACGCACAGCTTCAGCTCCACGCAACATCGTGCCATCGCCACCTAAGACGATTGCAATCTCGCACTTATCTAAGGTGGCGCTATCAAAACGGGAAGTTCCGGGAATCTGACTATCACCGCTCACCAATATTTCAAAACCTTGAGCTACAAGTAAATCTGATAGTTGCGCAGCCGCGGATTTAGCATCAACCCGTGATGCATTAACAACTAGCAGAACCTTCCGTGGATTCTTCATATCGCTCATTGTGGGCCACGAGCAATCGCATCATCGAGATCGGCTCCGTTGATTTCAGGAGCGCCTCGACGTAACCAGAGGAAGTACTCAACATTTCCCGCTGGCCCTGGAAGTGGGCTTGCAGCAATACCGAGAGTACCTAGGCCGACATCGTAAGCAGAATCAGCAACTTCCATGACCGCCGATCGACGTAAAGCAGAATCACGAACCACTCCTCCCGCGCCAAGTTTCTCTCTGCCCACCTCGAATTGCGGTTTTACCATCAGAACAAAATCTGCATCGGACTTTGACACTGCGGCCAGTGCGGGCAAGACCAATGTGAGCGAAATAAAAGATAAATCCGCAACAACTAAATCAATCGGTTCTCCGACCATTTCACCCGTGAGATGACGAATATTGGTCCGGTCGAGAACAATTACCGCTGGGTTCTGTCTAAGCTCCCACGCTAATTGGCCGTATCCAACATCCACAGCAACAACTTGTGCGGCGCCGCGGCGCAACAACACATCAGTGAATCCGCCGGTGGATGCTCCTGCATCCAAACAGCGTTTGCCAGCCACAGATATCTGGGTGAACGAATCTAACGCCCCAGCAAGTTTGTGTCCTCCACGCGAAACAAAATCATCGCGATCGCCTTGTATGGTGATTGAGGTCTCTGCATCAACTTGAGTTGCCGGCTTGGAGGCGGGAATTCCTGTCACCAAAACTGAACGCGATTCTATGAGGTCAGCTGCGTGATCGCGTGACCGAGCCAAGCCACGTCGAACAAGTTCTGCATCTAACCTAGTTTTCATTTACTTGCTACCTCGAATTTTCTACAGGCCATCAATAGTAGACAGGGCCTCACCAAGTTTCTGATGAATACCTTCGAACGCAGATGCATGTTCGTCGATGGGTAGAGAGTCAATCTGAGAAAGTTGCTCTTTAATCTCTGCTACTAAATCCTCTTGGGTGACCTCTTCGTTCATCGTTTAATACCTTTCTTTGCAACGGTCGATTTCTTCGTCGAACTCTTCGAAACTTTCTTAACAGCTTTCTTGGCTACTTTCTTAACAGCCTTCTTGGCAGCCTTCTTGGCAGTGGTTTTGCGCGAACTGCTCGCTCCAACCTTCCCGGAAGCGGAATGGACCCTCTTCAAATCGTTGACCTCTTTTGCCAACGCCTCAAATTCTTCGCGTTTGATAAAACCCATCTTTGCCACGGTCGATTGCACTTCTTCTTCAACTCTTGCTTTGATGCTCTCACTGCTTTCGCGCACCCAAGAGTTAAGAGCTGAAGCAACTTCAGCAGGAGTTTTTTCGCCATCGTTCAATTTATTAAGGTAGACCTTCATGGTGCTCAAGAAATCATTGGCCATAATTCACTCCCCTTCCTACAGCTACACGTGACTCACTCGACTAAATCAGCCGAGATCTGAGCGCAACGTTACCTAAATTCTAGTAATTGTGCTTGCTTCTACTTGCCAACGACTTGCAAGCCCGCTCGCTGAGCGCCAAAAACGACGATGAATTGCCCCAGTAATCTCCACCCACTCATCTTCGACTAAACGTAAAGCAGTACGACGCGATTTCGCACTCCATGCTGCAATATCTAGAGTGTCAACCCCGCTCGAACCGTTACGACCTACTACAACTCTAAATTCGACGACGACATCCCCGCTAGGAAGTTCTTTCTCACTTGCCACCGTACTGACGCGTCCGTGAATCAAAACTTCGTTACGCGAATAATCTTTAGCAATCTCTTTACCCATCTTCTTCTCCCATCAATAGCGCAGAACCTCATTACTTCACGAGGGTGCGAGATGGCAATCTTGGAAGTGTTTCCTGACAAAATTCGTAATCAACCAGGTTGTTGAAATCCATCTGTGGATATTCAATAGTTGAGTGAACGCTCCAAAGCATCAGTTTCGCCTTCGCCATCAATATCTGCACATTTTTGAAACCATTCGCGAGCTTCACCATGTCGACCCGCAGCTTCAAGAGCATCTGCATAGGCGTAGCGGAGTCTGACCGCCCATTCTGTTCCTTCAGTCTTTAATTCACGGCAGGTCAATGTGATGACAGCCGCTTCCATCTCGCGTAAATCACGACGAGCGCCAGAGGCAACTATTCGCATCTCAATCTCTTGAGCTTTATCCAGCTTCTTCACTTCAGGTGATCCAGCCATTTCCAGCGCCCGCTCTGGGCGTCCTAAACCACGTTCACAATCAGCCATGACCGGCCAGATAGAAACATCACCAGAGATTCTGTGAGCGGCTCGTAATTCACGAAGTGCAATTTCATATTTACCTGCGCGATACGCAGCATATCCGGCACTTTCCCGCGCAATCGCTAAGCGACCTGCATGATGAGCTGCGGCCATTCCGTGCAGATGTGCGCGCTCTGGATCAGAATCAATAAATATATTTACACACACTAAATGTCGAGCCACAACCTTTGCATTATCAGCAGAGAGAGATAGAAGTTCCGCTCTCGCGCTCTTTTCTAACTCTTCACCTGTTACCTCTTCAGGGATAAGCGGTTCAACAATTCTTGGACGAAAACGCGTGGGATCTCCTGAACGCCCCATCGGGGTTCGTGGAGTGACACTGCGGCCTCCGGATGATCTCTCCGAAGAAGGACGTGAGGAAGTTGGTCTGGAAGATGATGGACGCGAGCTACTGGAAGATGATGGACGCGAGCTACTGGAAGATGATGGACGCGAGCTACTGGAAGATGATGGACGCGAGCTACTAGGCTTTCCGGAAGGACGGCCTTTAGGTGGACGCGAGTTATTCGATGAACGCTCCATAGCTAATCCTTCCCTTTCTACGATTCTTAAACTCAACTTTTAAATTCAACTTTTAGATTCTTCGAAATATGTGAAACTTCTTAAGCAATCGTAGATGAAAAAAGATCAGGGGCACTTAATAAAAAGTGCCCCTGATCTATAAAGGATGTTCGGCAACGTTCTACTCTCCCACAAGGTCACCCGTGCAGTACCATCGACGCTGTGAGGCTTAACTTCCGGGTTCGGAATGGAGCCGGGTGTTTCCCTCACGCTATGGTCGCCGAAACTCTATTGAGATATCAATCATTTGGTTCTCGACCGTATCTCGAGAACCACACAGTGGACGCGTAGCAGCTTTGTAGTTAAATCCTCGGCCTATTAGTACCGGTCAGCTCCAAGGCTT